>NZ_JACHKT010000077.1 GCF_014204325.1 Arcicella rosea | reverse complement strand
GGCTTTCCTTGAAAATTGTTTTTCAATATTCATTCATAATAAAATCCACTCATATTCTGGGTGGATTTTTCATTTTATTTGAGGTGATTTACTTGAAAAGTACAATTTCATAGTGCATCTGATAGCCAAACGCTGATTTTCTTAAAAACTGGTCAACGTTTTACTGTACCAGCTCGTTGAGTGGTTATTTATTGTCCTCTAATATTTATTGTTAGGCTGCTAGTTTCTTAACCTGTTGACTGTTTTCTTGCCTTCGATTGTTAATCCTGACAGCATTGGCTGTATACACGCCGAAGAATAACCAGACGAGTTCCGTCTTTTGATTTCTTGCCTTTATTTTGCGTAAAAGATAATGTTCTTTTTCAGTGCCAAAACTGCCCTCCAGACGTGTACTCCTTTCTTTGTTAAGGATGCCTTTCATTTGCTTAGTGGCTTTATCATCTTTGCCTCTACCTTTTCTACAAAAGTTGTGTTGAATGCCTTGCTCTCTTAAAAAAGTACGATTCTCATTGGTTGGGTAAATCCCATCTGCGGCTACATGAGTGCATTTGCCAATTATAGTGTCATGCCTTACTACGCTATCTTTCAGTCTCTTGCACTCATTGAAAGCATTGTAGCTTGCATGTTCAATAATGTTAATTCCACCAACTTGATTAATATGTGCTTTTATTCCATACTCTACTGGCTTGTTTTCTTTTCCTCTGACAATAGGGCGAATATAAGGTTTAAAAATGCTTACAATGCGGTCACTAATCTTCGCCCCAGGTATTTCAAAAAGTTGTTTTTGCTGTTCATACACAACTTTAATTGTTTGAAACACTTCTGCATCTTTTTCTGAAAACCCCTTAGATTTAACTTGCTCTAAGAGTTCTTTGAGTGTTAAAATACCTTTATTTAGTAGCTTTAAAAGTGAACGTTTTCTGGAGTAGGTCTTTCGACGAATCTTCTTTCTAAGTTTGCTGTAAGTCAACTGTTTTATCTTTTGGTCTTTGTATTTAGACCTCGGTAATTTGATTTTATTACT
>NZ_JACHKT010000076.1 GCF_014204325.1 Arcicella rosea | reverse complement strand
GGCTCAACCCTTAAACTGGGCTGATGATTAAACATTGTTGATAATTTCTCAAATCTGGCGTTAAAAGTAGTTGAAAAGTTTCTTGTAAAGCCTTTTTACCTCTCATTCTAAGGTTATGCAAAAACTCGAAATACCCAACATAAAATGGCAACTTTTCTTGACTTATTCCTCTATGTGGTCTGAGCCAAGGTCTCAATAAAGACCATATACATTCTTGGGTATTACAGTGTACTTCATAAATTCCGTCACCATCTTCATCTTTGGCATACTGACCCAAAGAATGATTGACAGTTTTATGATAGTATTCCCAGTTTTCAAGTTTAGCATAGATGTTATACTCATCAGTATGAATTGTAGAGAACTTAGTAACGGTTTTTTCAATAATAGGTTTGATTGTTTTTTGTTGAACATTAGGTAAAACTGTCATTTTGACAAGTCCGCCTCGTTGGACTAAACCCAAGACGGGACATTTGTCATCCTCAATTGTTCCACGTCCACGTTTACCTTTTAAACGTCTTCTACGGGGTTTTCTGCCCGCTTTTTTGACGTTTTCTGGTTGTCCTTTGTGTCCAGCGATGATATAGCATTCGTCAGATTCAACGTCTCCGCAAAGGATAATATCAGGTTTTTTTTAACAATGCCTTCTCGTATTGCATTGCACATACGACGAACTGTATCTTCTGATATTTCTAACTCTTGGGTTATTTGCAGAGTAGAAGCATTGAGGTTCATTAAATACAAAACAGTTATCCAATGGTGTAAAGGTTGATGACTACCACTAAAAATAGTATCACTTAAATCATCAAAATAGCTATGACAACTCTGACAGTGATAACGTTGTACATGGGGATTGGTCGAGTCTTTCCCATTCTTTATCACTGACTCGCTTTGGCATTTAGTACATTGTACGCCTAAGTTCCAACGAATACTGCGAAGTATATTGTAACACATACCAACATCTAAAATCTTATGTAGTTGTATTTGCATATCTTATATGTTTTGAATACAAAAATATACATTAAAAGTCATCAGCCTAATTTAAGGATTGAGCC
>NZ_JACHKT010000075.1 GCF_014204325.1 Arcicella rosea | reverse complement strand
TACTCTACCCGAAGATTTTGTTCTTGAAAACAAAAAGGCTGAAATTTGAGCGACCAAGCATCAAAACAGCCTTTAAGGATGAGAAAAATCATCAAAGACGAAATTATAAAATTGTTGGGTAAAATCCCATTAGCAACGAATTTAGCGAGGAAGAAATTCATCTCTTCGTTCCTATTAGGTTTAATTGATAGCAAAAGAGTACAATTTCAAGAAATTGCAATTCATATCGAATCTGATGCAAAACTTGATTCAGTTGAACGCAATATTCAGTCATTTTTTAAGGATTACGAATTTGACTATCAACAGGTTTGTCTGGTACTATTATTATTTTTACCCAAAGGGGAACTTACTTTGTCAATAGATAGAACAGAGTGGGATTTTGGAATATATCAGTGCAATATTTTAATGATTGTTGCTCAACATGGTTCTGTCGGCATTCCTCTTTATTGGGAATTATTAGAGAATAAATCAGGCAATAGTAATTGTCAAAATCGCCAAGATTTACTGCTAAAGCTTATCAAGGTTATTGGAGTAAAACGTATCAAAGTTATTATTGGTGACAGAGAATTCATTGGACAAAAATGGATTAAATATCTCAAAGACAATAATATATCTTATTGTATTCGTGTTCCTAAAAGTCATTTAATTACCCTCAAAAATGGAAACACATTTTCAATAGAAGAACTCTTACAGCAACAAGCAGAACGATATTTTCACGATTGTATGGTTGATAGCGTTTGGTGTAATACAATGATAAAACGCTTACCATCTGGTGATTATTTATTCTTAATAAGTGATTTGTCCGCTAAAAAATTAGGTGCAATTTATCGTAAACGCTGGTGCATAGAAGTTTTATTTCAGACTTTTAAAGAGCGTGGATTTGATTTGGAATCAACCCATTTGAAGTGCCCCAAAAAGCTCAGCAAATTATTAGTCTTTGTCAGTATTGCTGTGGCTCTTTGCGTTAAGTTTGGTGAATACTATCACCAAAAAGTACAAAAAATAAAAACTAAGCCGCATGGATATAAAGCCAATAGCTTTTTCAGAAAAGGATTGAATATTATCAGGCGAGGATTTAAGAATCCTACAAAAGTCTTTGTCCAACTCTGGAATAAATGCTTTG
>NZ_JACHKT010000074.1 GCF_014204325.1 Arcicella rosea | reverse complement strand
AGGTTAAACGCATTTAAATATTAAAGAGCATTTCGATTAGATATTGGTCATTCCAACCTGCCAATTTCCTTCTACTTTTAATGCTTTCTTTATCGGTTATTTTATTAAGAAGTTGCAAGGATAATTTACGAACAATGGCTAAATTTTCAGGAGCATTTCCAGTTTGAGTTCTTTGTAAGTCTTCCCGAAAAGTGACATCTAATTGCCAATGCAATTTATTTTCTATACTCCAATGGTTACGAATATATTGGTTAAATTCTTTAGGTTCGAGTGTTAAATTACTCAGGTAAAAACGGGTTTCAAAACTGATTTTATCTTTGATTTCTCTTTTTGATTCTATGATAATAATGCTTTTAAGATGTTGCCAATGGGCTAAATCATCATAAAGTGTAAGGTCATTTTCAACATAACAGGTACGTGTTTCGATACGTCCACTGCCAAAATCAACGTATTCATTTTTAGGTAGTTGAGTCTTTACTTGGGCGAATCTTTCACTCACTTGCTGACAGATATGCTTGTTGTTATTTTTTAAAGCTAAAATATAATGACCCTGTTTTGAAGTAATTATTTCAGCATTTTCAACATTACAAGCAATGGCATCAATTGTTACGATACTATCTCTTAAATCAAGACTATTCAATAGGTCTGGGATTGCCGTTTTTTCATTAGATTTAGTATCCACTTTTTGCTGTCCTAAGATTAATTTGTGGTCAGAAACCCAAGCACTTAATAAACAAAGACCTGATTTTTTATGACCAGATTTAGCCGTTGCTCGAAGAACTTTCCCATCAATGTTGATTTGAGTAAATTCTTCATTGAGCGTAGCCAAAATCTCTTTTGACCAGCGATAAAGACTATCAGCAAAAGCGTCTTTATCTAAAAACTTTAACACTCTGTTAAAAGTATCATGGGAAGGTATGCCATTGGGTAATTCCAAAAATGTCCGAAGAAAATGCTCTTTTTGAGTACCATACAAAGCAATATCTTCAAAATCGTCTGCCCCGCAGACCGAAGCACATACTGATATCACTAATATGTCTAATAAGTTGTGCTTCTTACGTCGATTTATACGAAAATCGGGAATGTCTTGAAAGAAAGTTTGCCAGTTCATCTGACAAAGTTCCTAATTTTATAAATAACTCGCATTTTTAAATGCGTTCAACCTG
>NZ_JACHKT010000073.1 GCF_014204325.1 Arcicella rosea | reverse complement strand
CAACTCTGGAATAAATGCTTTGGGGCATTTGCAAAATGGATAAATATACAAATGTCTTACAATCAAAACTTTAAAGAAATCTTCGGGTAGAGTACACCCTCCCTTTAGTTGTGTAAGTTGTTTTTGATTCTTTTGTTAAAAAATAAGGACAATGTTTGATTATCAAAAGCTTTTAAAATCCATTTACAATCCTATTAAACCAATCAAATTAATATTCTTGCTTGCCTTATCTTTTAGGCTTCAAAGTTTGTAACTTCGTGAATCTTTTGAACACAAAACAACATTTATGGATTTTTTGCATCAAATTTTTGGTAATGATTTAGGCGCAGCTGCCTTGGTAGTGGGAAATTTAATTCTGATTGAAAGTCTTCTTTCTGTTGATAATGCAGCAGTTTTGGCAACAATGGTAATGGATTTATCGCCAGAAAAAAGAAAAAAAGCATTAAAGTACGGTATTATTGGTGCATATTTTTTTAGAGGTCTTTGTCTTTTATTTGCTTCGTACTTAGTACAAGTTTGGTGGTTGAAACCAATTGGTGGTTTGTATTTATTGTTCCTTACATATGATTACTTCAAAAAAGAAGCAACACCACAACAGGACGATGACTTATTAGACAAGAAAAGTAATTGGCTTTATCGTGTTACTTTAGGAGCATTAGGACCATTCTGGGCTACCGTTTTTTTAGTGGAAGTAATGGATTTAGCTTTTTCAATTGATAACGTTTTTGCAGCGGTAGCTTTTACTGACAACCTTTATTTGATTTGTATTGGTGTATTTATCGGTATTTTAGCAATGCGTTTCGTGGCACAAGCCTTTGTGAAATTAATGGAAAAGTATCCTTTTTTAGAAACAGCTGCCTTTTTAGTAATCGGTGTGTTGGGTTTAAAGTTGACTTTATCTCTACTCACACATTTTCTACCTGAAAATCCAATCGCTAAATTTATGGAAAGTGAAGAAGCAGATGCTTATGTATCAATAATTACTGTGGGAATTTTTGGTATTCCATTGCTTACTTCTTATTTCTTTAATTACCCGCATCATGGGAAAAAGAAATAGTTTTATTCATAAAAAAAGGTGCTTTTACTACAGACATTACGTTCCTAACGGAACTACAATCAAACATAAACATGAGTCATCCCGAACTTTTTCTTAGAATAGTGAGGTTTAGGACGATTTGAGAGGTTTTTATCTTTATTATTGTACAATCCTTACTTTTCT
>NZ_JACHKT010000072.1 GCF_014204325.1 Arcicella rosea | reverse complement strand
GAGTCTGTTCATCAAACTGTGTCAGTTTAAATTTAAGTTTATTTTTTTATTTTTACAGTCACAATTTATTTATGGAGACTCCTGACAATTTTGATTTTGAGACTTTTAAGCAAGAAGCAATAAAAGGTCTTTATTCTGGCAAACCTCTCACTGGAGAGAATGGTATTTTTGCACCTATGTTGAAGCATTTTTTAGAAAGTGCTTTACAAGGAGAATTGGATAATCACCTAAATGCTAACAAAGCAGAAGGGATTAAAAACCGCAAAAATGGTTTGTCAAAAAAGACCATTAAGAGCAATGGAGGTAGCTTTGAATTAGAGACTCCACGTGACCGAGACGGTAGTTTTAACCCTCAAGTAGTCGCTAAACGTCAGTTAGTGTTAACAGATACTTTAGAGCGTCAGATTATCTCTATGTATTCGCACGGCATGAGTTATTCCTCTATCAATGAGCAGTTGGAAGAACTTTATGGCTATCATCTTTCAGTAGGCGAACTCTCAAACATCACAGATAGAATCATTCCACGGCTTCAAGAATGGCAATCCAGACCCCTTTCAAGGGTTTATGCAGTAGTCTGGATGGATGCGATGTTTTACAAAGTTCGTGTTGATGGTAAGGTAAGTTCCAGAGCCATGTATAGCGTAATAGGCTTGGGTTTAGACGGTAAAAAAGAAGTATTAGGAATATATTTAGCTGAAACAGAGGGTGCTAAATTTTGGCTGTCAGTATTAACTGACTTCAAAGCAAGAGGAGTTGAGGATATTTTAATTAGCTGTGTTGATGGACTCAAGGGTTTTCCACAAGCCATTGAAGCGGTATTCCCTAAAACGCAAATACAACTTTGTGTAGTTCACCAAATACGTTACTCTACCCGCTTTGTCTATGATAAGCATTTAAGAGAATTTGTAAAGGATTTACAGCTTGTTTACAAAGCAGAGAACCTTGGTATAGCAGAATATCATTTAGATGCTTTAGCAGAAAAGTGGGGCAAATTATATCCCAAAGCAGTTGAGACATGGACAAATAATTGGGAGAATATCTCCACCTATTTTCAATACTCACCAGCAATAAGGAAAATCATTTACACTACTAATACCATAGAAGGCTATCATAGACAAATTAGAAAAATAACCAAAAGTAAAGGAGCTTTTGCTTCAGATAACGCTCTTTTGAAATTAGCCTATTTGGCCATTCAGAACATGGATAAGGTTTGGAATGCAAAAATTAATAACTGGAGAGAGATGCTTGCTGAACTAATGATTACATTTGAAGATAGAATTTCACAAGTTGATTTATTGAGTTAGGGGGCTAGCCCCCTAACTCAATAAATCAACTGACACAGTTCAGTGAACACTCCC
>NZ_JACHKT010000071.1 GCF_014204325.1 Arcicella rosea | reverse complement strand
TTGAGGTACTGTCTTAAAATCCTATTATTTGATTATAATTATTTTTATATTTGCTATTCTTGAAGGAGAGGTTGCTTTGCAACTTCATCCAGTGTAGCCTCGCTAGTCGGGGCTACTTTATTTGGGTCGTATGTTTCGTTTTTTTTCCATAGGGCATAGATAAGTACTAATATTTTTCTTTGTACGGCAACGTAGGCTTTCATTTTTAAATTCGTTCTTTGATAAACTCGTTCAAATAAATTGGCAAAAGATTTTTCTTGAAATCTGACGACATTAAAAGCGGGCATGCACAGTACTTTTCTTATTCGTGCATTACCTTGTTTGGAAATAGCCTGTTTCCCAGCATATTTCCCAGATTGCCGTTCTGTGACATCATAACCAGCATAGGAAGTTAATTGTCTTTGGTTTTCAAAAAACTCAAAACCATTGGTTTCCGCAACGATGGTGGCAATGGTTAATAAACCAACGCCTTTGATTGGTAAAACCAAAGAAAATTTCTCTTTTAAGAAAGAGTCTTCTTCTACAACTTTGTCTATTTTCTTTTTAATAGCCTTAAGTTTTTGGTCAATGAGATTCACCACTTCTCGCAAGTCATCTAAGATTAATTCATCTTGGTAATGGCTATGCTCAATGGCATGAATTTGGTTGTTATAGATGGTTTTTTGTTCTTGAAAAACCTGATGATGTCGAGTTAAAGCCCTTAATTGTTCAATTTGGGGACTTATGGGTGTCCAAGCATCAAGATTTTGTTCAGCAGCCATTTGGGCTAATCCACGGGCATCAATCTTGTCATTTTTACTTTTTAAGCCAATACCTTTAAAGTAATGTTTGGCTTTTTTAGGCAATATGACTGTGATATGACAACCTAAATGATGGAGAAACCAAGCAAGGTTTTCATAGTAAACCCCAGTAGCCTCCATCAAATACACAATGGGCAATTCACTTTGTTTGTGATGTGATTGTACCCAATTCGCCAAACCTTGGAAACCTCTAGAATCATTGGTGAAACTACGGGAGGCTTTAATGGTGACTTTTTGTAAGCTATCTATCGCAGATAAACAAACATGAAACTCGCTCTTGGAAATATCTATCCCAACGGCATATTTGAAAGCTTGACTTTTCATAACAAAAGACTTTAGAATGAAAAAATACAGACCTACAAACTGGAAACCTTTAATCGTTTTTGCTCATCAATTCAGGATAATTAAAGTTATAATTTCCTTGTGTACTTAGTTCTAACGCTAAAAGGAAAATAAAAAAGTCTTGTCTCAAAGACTACATCATTCTGATAAGAACGTGTTTAGCGATATGACAGATTACTTTTTTATCCCATTTTGAAGTAAATACAAAATTGTACTTTTTTAAGCAAATAAAAATCTTTTGCAAGATATGAGC
>NZ_JACHKT010000070.1 GCF_014204325.1 Arcicella rosea | reverse complement strand
CATTTGAAGATAGAATTTCACAAGTTGATTTATTGAGTTAGGGGGCTAGCCCCCTAACTCAATAAATCAACTGACACAGTTCAGTGAACACTCCCTCAATTGATTAAATAATTGTAGGGACGAGAGAGTTTAAGTATGATTTTATATTTTATTCAAATATTTCAAAAATAATTAATTATGAAACCAAGAGTATTTGTCAGTTCAACATATTATGATTTAAAACACGTTAGAGAAAGAATAGAGAAATTTATAGAAAATTATGGATTTGAATCAGTTCTCTTTGAAAGTGACAAAGTAACATATGAGCATGGAAAGCCAATTGATGATTCAGCGTATAATGAAGTGACTCTTTGTCACCTTATGGTTCTTATTGTTGGGGGGCGTTATGGAACTTCAGCAACTAGTTCAAACAAAGCTGAAGAGCAAAAAAAATACGAAAACGAATATGTATCAATTACAAGAAAGGAATTTGAAACGGCTTTAGTACGAAATATTCCTGTCTTTATTTTTATCGATAAAAACGTTTTTTCGGAGTATCAAACTTACAAAGCGAATCAGGAATTCTTTGATAATAATGACGCATATAAAGTATTCCAAGATTCTAAAGAGATAAAATTTAAATTTGCGCATGTTGATAATGCTAATGTATTTAGATTTATAGATTTAATAAAAGCAAAACCAATAAAAACTTTTGATAAAGTTGAAGAAGTGGAAATTTATCTTCAAAACCAAATAGCTGGTTTGTTCTATCTATATCTTGACGGCTTGCAAAAGCAAAATGAAGTAAATAAAGTTTTGGATACTGTCGCAGAATTAAATAATATTTCATTAAGAATGAACGAAATGTTAAATAGTGTGGGGAAAAAAATTCTAGGTAATGAAAATGAAGAATACGAAACTGTTATAAAAAAACAATTTGAAATGATTATTGATTTTTTTGCAGACCAGTTTTTTGAAATGATAGAAGTTGAGGAAACAAGTGGTGAAATTTCAGAAAATCAAAAAGATGAGATTACAGAATTGATTTTTATGACAATTTTAGATATCGAGATAAAATTTCCTGATAAGCTTAACAGTATAAGTAGAAGAAAGTGGAGAATTGAACATGATGAGAATTTAGTTGAGAATTTAAATGCTGAAATAGTAAGTAGAGGAATCCCATTAGTATTAGGGAAGGTTGATGTTACAAGAATGAATAGTATCTATCATTCCAAAGTAAAACCATTTATTAGCAATGAAGAAAATAGAGTAAAGCTTATTGACAGATTAAGACAAGAAATTGGAATATTAATATAACGTCTATCTTGACATTGTACAGAAACACTACTCTACCCGAAGATTTCTTTAAAGTTTTGATTGTAAGACATTTGTATATTTATCCATTTTGCAAATGCCCCAAAGCATTTATTCCAGAGTT
>NZ_JACHKT010000069.1 GCF_014204325.1 Arcicella rosea | reverse complement strand
TGATTTTTCTCATCCTTAAAGGCTGTTTTGATGCTTGGTCGCTCAAATTTCAGCCTTTTTGTTTTCAAGAACAAAATCTTCGGGTAGAGTACTTTTGAACAATTAACTTAAATCATAACACACTATGAAACCAGATAAAAGACAGCCTACTTTTACTTTTTGACCAATATTCCAATGAATATTTACATTCCTATTTTCGACCAGTGTGTTCATGGCTGGAAGAATATAGATAAAATCCTCGAAATGAATATTGTCTTTGAAGTCAATAAAAGCTTTTGAAATATCTAAAAAGTTGATAGAAGACAAATCGTTTACTTTTTGATAAGCTTCTTCATTGGTATTTTTTAGATATAGTTTTGCAAGAGAATTGAGTTTTTTAAAGAGCATATATTAGTAACGCAATTGAGAGAATAATAAGCTTTCAAGAGGATTGATGTTATTTATATTAACCAATAAAACTAAAAGGTTGTGGTGCAAAACATTCTTTAAATAAGCCCGTTTAGTTTTGCTAAACGGGCTTCAAGATTTTAAAATGATTTGGCAATGTTTGTAAATTCACGAGATTTTAACGATGCACCACCGATTAATCCGCCATCTACATCTGCACAAGCAAACAATTCTTGAGCATTTTTTTCATTACAGCTTCCTCCATAAAGAATTGAAGTATTGTCTGCTGCTTCCTGACCATATTTTGTTGCCAAATGTCCTCTTAAATAAGCGTGCATTTCTTGTGCTTGCTCAGAAGAAGCCGTTAAGCCAGTTCCAATTGCCCAGATTGGTTCGTAAGCGATTACCACTTTAGCGAAATCTTCTGGAGAAAGATGGAAAAGGCTGTCTGTCAACTGAGAAGCTACAAAAGCTAGAAAATCTCCACCTTGACGTAATTCTAATGTTTCACCACAACAGAAAATAGGCGTTAAACCATTTTCAAGAACGATGTTTACTTTTTCAGCTAATTGTTCATTTGTTTCTTTGAAATACTCACGACGTTCTGAGTGTCCAAGAATTACATGAGTAACGCCAATTGATTTCAACATAGAAGCCGAAATTTCACCAGTATATGCACCAGAAGCTTTATTAGAACAATTTTGTGCTGCAATGCCAATATTTGGAGCTGTTTCTGTATATTTTTGAAGTGTCGATAAGTAAATCGCTGGTGGAGCAATAATTACTTGCACATCAGTATTAACTTCGTCTTTCACCATATTTACAACTTCTGATGCCAAAATCAAGGCTTCTTCAGCTGTTTTATTCATTTTCCAGTTTCCTGCTACAATTTGCTTTCTCATTGTTTTTTGGTTAATTATAAATTAGATATTTTGACAAAAGTACTTCTTATCACAATTCTAAAAAACAAAAACCTACAAGTATCTTTCTCTTCAATGCGAATATTTTCAAAATTTCACTAGAAAGACAACGGAAGGAATAGAAAGGTTGGAATTAATTTTCATAAAATTTTAGGCTCAATCCTTAAATTAGGCTGATGACTTTTAATGTATATTTTTGTATTCAAAACATATAAGATATGCAAATACAACTACATA
>NZ_JACHKT010000068.1 GCF_014204325.1 Arcicella rosea | reverse complement strand
TTCTTGATTTTCTTTTGTTACTTTTCTTTCATCAAGGTGCTGTGTTAAAAACCTATGATTTAAGATTAAATATTTTTTATAAATTGCACTATCAGAAGCAGGAATTCATTTCCATGCACTTTAGGCAGGGCAATTTATGATTGACTCTGCCTTATTTTTTTGAGTATCATTACGTTCTTTGTCATATTGGTAATTTTCATCATAAGGTATATTGTTCTTGTATATGGTATAAATCAATACAAGCATCTTTCTTTGCACAGCTACATTTCCTTTCATCTTTATGGCTGTTTTTTGAGTAATGTTTTCATAGGTATTTTTCATTTTGGGGTTAAACCTACAAGCACTTGTAGCAGGGAAATAGAGAGCTTTCCTAATATTTTTATTTCCTTTTTTAGAGATTCTCGTTTTAGCTTCGGTGTTTCCAGATTGTTTTCTTACTACATCATATCCCGCATAACTGATGAGTTGAGCTTTATTATTAAATAAAGCAAATCCATTAGTTTCAGCAATGATAACAATAGCCGAGAGCAAACCTACTCCTTTAATGGTACAGACATTTGCCACACGTTTAGCTAAGTCTTGATCATTTTCAACGATGCTTTTGATTTCTTGTTCAATCTCTTGAATTTGCTCTTTTATAAAGCTTAACCTGTTTTCTAATCTTTTTAGGATACTTTTCTCAGGTTTATAGGTATGTTTCCAAGCATGAGATTGATTTTTAACGGTAGTCTGTTCTGCTTGAAGCATTATTCTTTCACGACACAGATGTTTCAAGAGTCGCATTTGAATACTTCCTGGTTGCCAAAGTTTAAGTTTTCTTTCAAGACCCATTTGAGCAATAGCCTGAGCATCAATATCATCTGTCTTAGACTTAATATTATGGCTTTGCATAAAGAACTTGACATTCTTTGCTAATTGAACACTCACAGATTTACCTCTTTCTAGTAAATCGAATGCAAGAGGTTCATAATACACGCCCGTAGCCTCCATTACATAAATTAGTGGAAGTTCAGGACTTGTAAACTTAGTAACCCATTCCTGTAAGGTATTATAACCACTAAGAGAATTGGGAATCTTTTTAGTACTTTTTACAATGATTTCATCGGTCGAAGTCTTGTGACTAATGCAAGCAACAAAACTATCTTTACTGATGTCTATTCCCACACATTGACGTAAAATTGTTTGATTGTTGATTACTTTTTTGCTCATGGTCTTAGATAGATTAAATTGTCTTTTCTCGTCCTATACAAGCTTACCACCATTCTGGTGATGCTTAAGGTGCTGTTGTGACTCTTAGCAATGAGTGATGGGGAATACCTTGATGAGTACATATCCAAATGGATTGTTTAGAAAGAAATATCCTCTCACCACTCAAAAGCTAATATCGTAATTTAATCTATTTTAACATGATTTTTAGTAAGACAAACATACGAGACCCATTTGAGCAATAGCCTGAGCATCAATATCATCTGTCTTAGACTTAATATTATGGCTTTGCATAAAGAACTTGACATTCTTTGCTAATTGAACACTCACAGATTTACCTCTTTCTAGTAAATCGAATGCAAGAGGTTCATAATACACGCCCGTAGCCTCCATTACATAAATTAGTGGAAGTTCAGGACTTGTAAACTTAGTAACCCATTCCTGTAAGGTATTATAACCACTAAGAGAATTGGGAATCTTTTTAGTACTTTTTACAATGATTTCATCGGTCGAAGTCTTGTGACTAATGCAAGCAACAAAACTATCTTTACTGATGTCTATTCCCACACATTGACGTAAAATTGTTTGATTGTTGATTACTTTTTTGCTCATGGTCTTAGATAGATTAAATTGTCTTTTCTCGTCCTATACAAGCTTACCACCATTCTGGTGATGCTTAAGGTGCTGTTGTGACTCTTAGCAATGAGTGATGGGGAATACCTTGATGAGTACATATCCAAATGGATTGTTTAGAAAGAAATATCCTCTCACCACTCAAAAGCTAATATCGTAATTTAATCTATTTTAACATGATTTTTAGTAAGACAAACATACGAGGAAAGAAAAGTAAGG
>NZ_JACHKT010000067.1 GCF_014204325.1 Arcicella rosea | reverse complement strand
GTAAATCACCTCAAATAAAATGAAAAATCCACCCAGAATATGAGTGGATTTTATTATGAATGAATATTGAAAAACAATTTTCAAGGAAAGCCTAATTAAGCTTCTTCAGTTTTTGCTTCTTCTTCTGTAGCAACTGTTACTGCTTCTACTTCAAATGCTTCTGGTAAATTTGCAGAAATGATATTATACCAACTAATCATTTTTTTCACATCAGAACCATGAACACGTTCACGGTCGAAGTTAGGAACTACTGTTGCTAAGAAATCAAAAAGATCCGCTTCAGTAGCATTTTTAGTATTCAATTCAACTTTCTCGCCATGTGTTTCTCTGATTTTTAAGAAAATATTCGCTAAAGGCAACGCTGCATCTTGATGGTCTTCAATATAAACAGAAATATCTTTTAACACCGACACACGAGCATTTGCACCTACAACCGAACGTGTTTTCTTTCCATCTAAACTTTCAACAATTACTCCTGTACGTGTTGGTTTTAAAATTCTGTATAAACCACTTTGACCAGAAATATTGGCTATTTCTTTTAATAATTCCATGTTTTATTTTAATGATTTGTTTTTGTAAAATTACTCAATAAGTTCTTAGCAAAATAGTACAAGGCTTTAATTCCTGTTAGGCAAGTACTTTTTATGCTTTAAATTCAGCATTTAATTCACTGATTGTTCTCAAGATTTCTTCTCTACCAGAGCCATTAACGGAAGAGCTTACGAAAAATTGTGGCATTTCTTCCCATGTTTCAAGGAGTTTTTCTTGATACAATTCAACGTGTCTATCGGCTGCTGTTTTTGATAATTTATCAGCTTTTGTGAAAACTAAACAGAAAGGAATCCCTTCTTCACCCAAACGATTGATAAATTCCATATCAATTTTTTGTGGTTCGTGACGAATATCTACTAATACAAAAGTATAAAGTAAATTTTCACGGTTTGAAAGATAATTATGAATCATTGATTCAAATTTCTCACGTTCAGTTTTGCTAATTTTGGCATAACCATAACCCGGTAAATCTACCAAATACCATTTTTGGTCAATCAAAAAGTGATTGATTAATTGGGTTTTCCCAGGCGTTTGCGAAGTTTTCGCTAAGCCTTTTTTCTGAACGATGGTATTGATTAAAGACGATTTACCCACATTCGAACGACCAATAAACGCATATTCTGGTTTATCAGGTTTTGGGCATTTTTCGTATTCTGTATTACTCTGTAAAAATATTGCTTCTGTGACTTTCATAAAACTGATGTTGAAACGTACTCATTTTTTATAAATGCAATACGTCTTTTAAAAACTTTTACAAATTTACGGAAGATTTAGGACTTCTCTTGCTTCTTGGAAATTTACTCGACGTATGGCGCTGTTTAGGAGTCGATTACTGGCTGCAAAACCTGATAACTATGAATAATCTGATGATTTCTTTCTGTATGAAAATCCAGTCTGATGAAACAATCGTATCTTTGTGAAAATTACAGCGATTTCACGCATTCGCTTTTATCAATACCACAAACGATTCTCGAAATCGTGTAGTTTATATGGAAATTTTACAAAATGATTTATTGTTAAGAGCCGCTAGAGGCGAACAAGTAGAACGTGTACCCGTTTGGATGATGCGTCAGGCAGGAAGAATTTTACCTGAATATCGTGCCGTTCGTGAGAAAGCTGGAAGTTTTATTCAGTTAGCCACTAATCCTGAATTAGCCGCCGAAGTAACAATTCAACCCGTTGACATCTTGGGCGTTGATGCAGCCATTATTTTTTCTGATATTTTAGTAATTCCCGAAGCGATGGGCTTACCTTATTTGATGGAAGAAAAAGTTGGTCCAATCTTCCCAGAAGTAATAAAAACGATGGCTGATGTGGATAAATTACGTGTTTCAGACCCTGAAGTGGAATTGAAATATGTATTGGATGCCATCAGAATTGTAAAGAAAGAATTGAACGGACGTGTACCTTTAATCGGTTTTGCGGGTGCACCTTTCACTTTACTTTGCTACATGATTGAAGGAAGAGGTTCAAAGACATTCTCGAAAGCCAAAAAATACTTGTATTCAGAACCTGAACTTTCTCACGCTCTTTTACAGAAAATTACCGATAGTACCATCGCTTATTTAAAAGCACAAGTAGCGGCTGGTGCAAACCTTGTTCAAATTTTCGACTCTTGGGCGGGAATCCTTTCTCCAGAACAATACCGTATTTACTCATTGCCTTATATCGCTCAGATTTGTGATGCCATCACCGAAGTACCTGTTACGGTTTTTGCAAAAGGAGCATTCTTTGCTCGTGAAGAAATGGGTAAATTGAACTGCGAAACCATCGGTTTAGATTGGAACATGGACATTGCCGAATCTCGCAGATTGATTGGCGACAGCAAAACCTTACAAGGAAACCTCGACCCATGTGTATTGTATAGCTCATTTGCAGAAATCAAAACGCATACTCGTTCGATGATTCAGCAATTTGGTGGACAAAAATACATTGCCAATTTAGGGCATGGCGTTTATCCAGATACAGACCCAGAAAAAGTAAAATGTTTTATTGATACCGTGAAGGAATATAGTTTGTAGATTTAACAAACAAATTTAATATAAATAAACATGAGTCATCCATAATTTTCTTGTCAAGATATAGCCTTTAAGAGTTGCTATTTCAAGGAAAATTGGGGATGACTCATATTTGTTTCAGAAATGCAGAATAGTATTATGATGATATAATTTTCTGGGATTATCAATCATAGCTTTTATAAAATCAATTCCTGTTACTTCCCCTGTAGCTCCTGTTTCAGCATGAGCGATAATACAATTCATTTCTTTACCAGAACCTAAATCTATGACAGTACGCCTGTTTTGATATTGGTAAAAGCTGATGGCAAACCAAAGGCTAAACTCAAATCTGCATCAGCATTAAAGCCTTTTAGATGTTCATAACTTTCAGACATACTGGTACAAATACCTGCCAACGGTCAACAGAATAAGTTGACGCATTTTATTTGGCTGATAGAATGGCTTTTCTTTAACAATGTCTTTTGAATTTCCTTGTTGGTTTTTCATATTTATGTTGTTTTGTATGAAAGAACCTAATTTGAAAAATAGACCTAGTTTTTTAATTTTTAGGCTCAATCCTTAAATTAGGCTGATGACTTTTAATGTATATTTTTGTATTCAAAACATATAAGATATGCAAATACAACTACATAAGAT
>NZ_JACHKT010000066.1 GCF_014204325.1 Arcicella rosea | reverse complement strand
TGATGATTTTTCTCATCCTTAAAGGCTGTTTTGATGCTTGGTCGCTCAAATTTCAGCCTTTTTGTTTTCAAGAACAAAATCTTCGGGTAGAGTACAGAAACACTACGTTTATTAAGCGAAAAATCTTAAATACCAACACCGTAAACAATTTAACAAAACATATAAAATGAAATTCTTTCTTACACTAAAACACTGGCAATTTTTTGTATTTGTTTGCGTCCTTCCTTTTTTCATTGACTTAACATCATTCATAAATTATACCATTGGTGCGATTTATGTCTTTCCAATGATGATGTTACTTTTTATGTTCTTTTTCTTTGGCTGGTTCTATGCAGTAGGAACAAATCTTTATCCAAAGCTGTCTGCAAAAACTAAAATGAGCCTAACAAGATTTAAGATTTTCTTGTTCTTTCCTGTTTTTTACATTCTGGCAATATCAGTATTTTTAGTGGTCAGTATGATACCCTACTCTACTAGTGGAGAACCAATAGAACCTTGGATTTTTTTACTAATACTTCCCTTACATTTATTTTCAATGTTTTGTATTTTTTACTGCTTTTATTTTATCGCAAAAGCATTAAAATCAGTGGAAACACAAGCACTAGCAACGTCCAGTGATTATTTAGGTGATTTTTTCTTGATATGGTTTTTCCCAATAGGCATTTGGGTAATTCAGCCCAGAATCAACAAACTTTTTGATGAATCTGATAGAGGAGAAATTGTCGAGGAGATTTATTGACCATTGTCATGTAGCCATCTTTGTTCGAGTGTTTATCTAAACTAAGATAACTCCTACAAAGTCAAAAAAGATGAATAAGCAGTAACATTCTCCTTGATGGAGAATGTTTACTACACTGTTTTTTTTTCTAATACTATACTATTTAACAACCCTTTAATAATAATCCACACATTTAACATGAGAAATTTTACTACCGCAATCATCCTTTTGGTTATTTTAAGCTTTACGAGCAAAGCCCAAGAAAAAGTACCTGATTATATCGTTACAGTAAACAATGATACGCTGAGAGGAGAAGTTTTTGAATTAAATAACAACACAATTAAATTCAGGAGAGAAGGCGAGAAAAATAAACAAACTTTTCAAGCGCAACAACTGAAGAGTTATTTTACTTATCAATCTAACATTACAGTAAAGTCATTGCCCAATGGTGATACGCACACACCCACTTTTCTCAGACAGCTTATATTAGGTCATGTTAGTCTTTTTGAGTTGGTTTACCCGAACGATTCTCTTCAATTTTATTTAGAATTACCTCAAAAAAATATTCTAGCACTACCCAAAAACAATACTTCATGGGCAGTACTTCGTACTAATCTGTTGGAGTGTACAAGTTCTTATTTTGAAAACTTGATGACTCAAAAAAGCTATTTGTACTCTGAAAGCTATTTCAAACGCATAATCAAAAATTATAATCTATGCGTAAAGCCTAACGAAAAAGTAAATGAACCTAAAAATGTTTCTTACTCCAGTTTTGGCGTATTGTTAGGAATAGATTTTACACATTGGAATTACACATTTGACTCAGGTGAAAACCCTTTTTTTAATATCAATGGGCGATTAAGCAATAAGTTTCAGCCCAATATTGGTTTTTTCTATATTGTTAATCTTAGGAAAAAGCTTTCTTTAGAATTTGATTTAATGTACAACCAATACTCAGGTTTTAGGGATGTACCTGTAAATAGTTATGGAACATTTTATGAACCTTATAAACTAACCATTAAGGAAAAAAGTGTTAGTTTACCTTTGTTCTTGCACTACAATACTACGCCTAAAGAAAAGTATAAATTAGTACTTAAAGCAGGTCCAACTTTTGGATGTGCCTTAAGATTTGATGAAATTAAGAGCAGAGAATTCTTTGATAGCGATTATGTTGACACTCACAAAACTGTTTTGTTTGTTGGTTACGGTTTAGGTATTGGGTTTGAAAGGAAAATTTCAGCAAACAAGAGTTTGAATATTGATTTCAGATATACCAATCATAGAATTCAACAAGTAGGATTAAATAATTCTTTTCAGCTTAGAGTAGGTGTTGGTTTTCATAATTAATCAGTAGCACGAGTTTCCAACTCGTCAGAATAAAATTTTTCACGAGTTGGAAACTTGTGCTACTGAAATCATCACAGAAGAGGTATTGATATTAGATAATCCTTACTGGAAAACTTTGAAATCGAATTTGAAGCAGTTCTTTTAACTATTTCAAGATGTGATGAAAACCAATTAAAATGACCTCAATCATATTTTACAATTTTGATGGAAGATTTTGACGCTAAAAATGACCAAATTGATGGATTTTTTTTACTTAACAAACAGTTTATTTCCCTATTCGCTCCAATAATAAAAAACTTTCTATGAAAACATTTCATATCCTTTTGTCCTTCCTCTTTTTATTAGTCACTTGTAAATCCAAAGACGTTGAGCCTATTGAACAAAAAAAGATTATTCCAGAAATGAACGAAAAGGCTTTTTGGGTAACGGCAAAAATAAATCTTACTTGTAATTATCATGCTTTCAAAAATGTGAGTGGAGAAGTGAGATTTAAGTATAGAATTATTACATTGTGAGTACCTTTGAATTAACAGAAAATAAATTGCTTGGCGTAGTGTTTTTCACTACGTCAGAGTGTATCGCAATGTTACATTGCAAAAAATGCAACGCATTTTACAAGTTTGTTAAACTAAACTATTTAAGAATATGCCAGAAGGCTATCAAATCTATGACCAGTCGGGTCTCTACTATCTAACACTTCAAGTAATTGATTGGGTGGATGTTTTCAGCAGGAAAAACCATCGAGACATAATTATCAACAGCTTAGATTATTGTAGAAAAGAAAAAGGCTTGCAAATCTATGCTTATGTAGTAATGACCAATCATATACATTTGCTAACAATGGCAAAGGAAGCTAATTTATCAAATGTTATTCGGGATTTTAAGAAATTTACGGCATCACAAATTTTAAAGGCGATAGCAACAGAACCAGAAAGCCGTAAGGATTGGATGCTTAAACGCTTTGAATTTGCCGCAAGGAGTAATGTGAGGAGTAGTTTTTACCAATTTTGGACGCATGAAAATCATGCTATTTCATGTATCAAAGCAGATTTTACCAAACAAAAATTAGATTATATTCATAATAATCCAGTACGAGCAGGTTTTGTAGAAAAACCTGAAGATTGGTTATACAGTAGTGCCAGAAATTATGCAGGATTGAGAAGCCTCATTGAAATAGATTTTCTTTAATAAAGTTTTGCAATTCGACAGACTAAAATGCTCTGCATTTTTGCAATGTAACATTGCAGTTCACTATGACGTAGTGTAGGAACACTACGCCAAGCGAGGGAACCTGTAATTAAATACTTAAAAACTAAAATAAAATAGATTGCTATGGATTTTAATAGAATAATTAAACTATTAGCCATTTTTAATGCAACGGCATTCTTATATATTTATATTAGTGTTGTCTATAATATGAGATTTTCACTTATTGAAGATTATACTGGTGTAATGTTTTCGGGATTAATATTTTTAAGTTCATTGTCAAATTTACTAATATTTTTAGGCTCAATCCTTAAATTAGGCTGATGACTTTTAATGTATATTTTTGTATTCAAAACATATAAGATATGCAAATACAACTACATAAGATTT
>NZ_JACHKT010000065.1 GCF_014204325.1 Arcicella rosea | reverse complement strand
TAACCACCAAACTTAATCGCAAAGTTTTTTGAAAATATTTCTATAAAAAATCACAACATACACCGCAAATAACTTAATATCAATACTTTATTACAACCAATAAATATTGAAAAAAATTTGAAAAAATCTCAAACACTCAAACCAAATGAGAATCCTACAAACAAAAAAGAGGTGAAGTACATAAAAATACATCACCTCTCTTTATGATTTATACAAAATTTTCTCCAAATCTAGCCTAAAAATGGATACTTATGATACATCTAATCGAAATCCTACTCCATGAACATTGGTTAGTTTGACATTTTGATCTTTATTAAGATACTTTCTTAAACGAGTAATGAATACATCAAGGCTTCTTCCTTTAAAGTAGTCATCATCTCCCCAAATTGCGATTAGGATTTTATCCCTTGATTGAGTTTCATTCTTATGATTTACTAGAAATGCCAACAAGTCTGCTTCTCGATGAGTAAGGTCTTGTACTTCGTTTTCAAAAAACAATTTCAAGTTTTTTATATCAAAAGTATATTTCCCAATTACCTGAAGTCCTTGATTTACCGTTTGTCCAGTTTTCTTTCCTGTTCTTTTTAGAATTGCTTCTATTCTTAACACCAATTCTTCAATACTGAATGGTTTGGTCAGATAATCATCTGCTCCTAATTTCAAGCCTTTGATTCTATCTTCTTTTAATGATTTTGCCGTTAAGAAAATAATCGGTACATCACTTCCAGTTCCTCTTACAAATTCGGCAAGCGAAAACCCATCCATCTCTGGAAGCATTACATCAAAAATGCAAATATCGTATTGGTTACTTTGAAAAGCTCTTTGTCCCGCTTTTCCATCGATTTGAAGGTCGATGGTGTATCCTTCTTGTTCTAGATTGTCTTTTACTACAAAACCTAAGCTATCGTCGTCTTCGACTAGTAATATTTTTGTCATTCGTTTGATTATAAGATTATCTTCCTTTATGAATGAAGTGTATTAAAAAAATATTGTGTTGCTAATGTACTTGTTTTAGCCAATATTTACAATTCGTAGCGAATTGCTACTTTTGTAAGTAATTATTCAAATAAAAGTCATTTCATAAAATTGGCTATTAAACAGAAAAAGTATGTTCTCTTTAAATCCCGATAAACAATATCCTAAAAAATTATATTCAAAAGCAGTTGTGAGGTTTCAAGATTGCGATCCGTTGAAACATTTGAACAATGCCAAGTACTTCGATTATTTCTTCAATGCTCGTGAAGACCAAGTGGCAACAATTTATGAATTTGATTATAATGACTATTTTGAGCATAACAAAACGTCTTGGGTGGTGTATAATCATCAAATTGCTTATGTTAATTCAGCCAAAGTAAGCGAAAGAATCGGTATTATTTCTTCAGCAATCTATTTTAATGACGATACTTTGGTTACAGAATTTGTGATGACAGACGAAAATTGCTCACATTTGAAAGCTGTACTTTGGACAACCTCAAAATATATTGATGTAATTACGGGTAAAAAAACAGCACATCAACCAGAAGTAACCAATTTTTTAAATGCCATTTGTGTAGAAGGAATCGACTTTGAACACATTAATTTGAATTCAAGAATTAAAACTATCAAACAAGAATTATTGGCAGGAATATTTATTTGAAGTTTTTTTCTGCTCTACACATTTCAATATTTATAAAGAAAATCTGTTGATTACCTATGTTAGCTCAAGAAGTATTAAAACAGTATTGGGGTTATGATTATTTTCGTCCATTACAAGAAGAAATCATTCGTTCTGTAATTGATGGACGAGACACTTTGGCATTGATGCCAACTGGTGGTGGAAAATCTTTGTGTTTTCAAGTACCAGCTTTGATGAAAGAAGGAATCTGTATCGTAGTTTCACCATTGATTGCTTTAATTCAAGATCAAGTAGAACAACTAAAACGTAGAGGAGTATCTGCCATTGGCATTTTTTCGGGAATGCACAAAAATCAAATTGATATTGCCTTAGATAATTGTATTTATGGCGATGTAAAATTTTTATATGTTTCGCCCGAACGTTTGCAAACTACTATTTTCATAGAAAGAATAAAACAGATGAAAGTAAATCTTTTGGCTGTTGACGAAGCACATTGTATCTCGCAATGGGGACATGATTTCAGACCACCTTACATGAAAATCGCTGAATTCAGGAAAATAATTCCGACCGTTCCGCTTATTGCACTTACCGCTACTGCTACCAAAGAAGTAAAAGAAGAAATTCAAACTCGTTTAGAGATGAATTCTCCTGCTATTTTTCAACAAAGTTTTGCTCGTGAAAACTTATCGTACGCTGCTTTTAAGGAAGAAGATAAAGAAAAACGTCTCATTAAAATACTTCAAAACGTACAAGGTTCATCAGTTATTTATGTACGAAATCGACGAAGAACTCAAGAAGTATCAGATTTATTGAATAGAAATAATATTACAACAACGTTTTATCATGCAGGATTAAATGCAGATGAACGAAGTAAAAGACAGAGTAACTGGATTAAAAATCAAGTCAGGGCAATCGTAGCAACGAACGCATTTGGCATGGGAATCGACAAGCCAGATGTAAGAACGGTTATTCATTTAGATTTACCAGATACTTTAGAAGCCTATTATCAAGAAGCTGGGCGTGCTGGGCGAGATGGCGAAAAAGCTTACGCTGTAGCACTTTTCAATCAAACTGATGTTGAAAATTTAGCGAAAAACATTCAGCAGAATTATCCGCCAATTGAATTAGTTAGAATAGTTTATCAGTGTTTGGGGAATTTCTTTCAGTTAGCTGTTGGTTCAGGAGAGTTTTCAAGCTTTGATTTTGATTTAGTAGAATTTCAAAAAAGGTTTGACTTACCTCCTACTGATACTTATTTCGCTTTAAAAATTCTGGAAAATGAAGGTTTTATTCAGCTTTCAGATTCGTTTCATAGTTCTTCTAAAATTACTTTAAAGGTTGATAATCGACAATTGTATGATTTTCAGTTAAGAAATCCTAAGTATGATTCCTTCATCAAGTTAGTTTTAAGAATGTATGGCGGAGAATTATTCAGTACTTTTTTGACAATTTCAGAAGTAAATATTGCCAAAGCATATTCTGTACCGATAAAAGATGTGGAAATGATGCTTTCGAGTTTAGAGAAGTTTGATTTGATTATTTACGATAAACAGAAAGATAAACCACAAGTAACATTTTTAACAACAAGATTTGATGCTAAAAATTTACCGATTCAAGTTCAAGAAATTAATCATCGTAAAGAAAAATCATTACAAAAAGCTAAATCTGTTGGACATTATGTAAGTCATGAAAAAAGATGTCGAACACAACTATTACTGGAATACTTTGACGAGAAAACAGACGATACTTGTGGAATTTGTGATAATTGCTTGAAACAAAAAAAGCAAAGTAAGCAAACGATTGAAGATGATGAACTTGTAAAAAGTAATCAGCAAAAAATCAAACAGCTATTAGCGAACGGAGCAATGACTTTGCAATTAATTATTCAGATTATGCAACCAGCTAATCAAGCATTATTGAAAGACATTATTCGAGAAATGATTGCAGATGAAGAGTTGGTTTATGATTCAGAAGGAAAATTAAAGCTTTCAGGTACTTAGGCTTTCCTTGAAAATTGTTTTTCAATATTCATTCATAATAAAATCCACTCATATTCTGGGTGGATTTTTCATTTTATTTGAGGTGATT
>NZ_JACHKT010000064.1 GCF_014204325.1 Arcicella rosea | reverse complement strand
TCAATATACGAAGCACCTCCAAATAATTTGAAGCTACTTTTTTTGAAAGGATGGTATTCAAAAGATAATCCTGCCATCGCCATATCTACATCACCTGCTAATTTTACTTCTTCGTCTGAAGTAGTCGTTGTAGAATTGACATTGTACTTAAAATAGCTAAATCCAAGTCGAGTAGTGATTTTAGGGCTAATGGCATAAGCAAGGTCAATACCAGGCGTTGTGCCTAAATTCAATGAGAGACCCAGTTTGTGGGTATTAGACCAAGATGGCTCTTGTCCAAAAGTGGTATTTATTCCACTAATGAAAAATGCACAAAGAAGAAATAAATTAAAAGTAGTTCTTCGTTTCATAAATTAATATTTGTTTAAATTGATTTTTTTGCTGTACGCTTAATATTTATAGTCTTTGGTTTATCAAATTTTAGCATTAAAGTAAATCAAGCGTAGATTTAAACTAACCAACTTAGATTTACGATAGTTTTAACATTAAAACTATCATAAACCTTTGTGTTGGAAAGCAGAAGCTTTGTAAATAATTGCTATCTACTTATTTTGATAAATGTAAATGCTTTACTCAAATTTAAACTGAGACAGTACTATAAATTTTGTAAAGCTTATTGATGTGTTAGAGATTAGATAACAAAGGCGAATTGTATTCTAGCATTTATAAAGAAGTTCTCGGTCATTTGTACTTTAGTATAACAAAGGTTATCAGAGAAAGAGGAGGAAAGCAAAAAAAAGGCATGACAAAAAGATGACAAAATTATAACGAACTAATAAATAGGTCTTTAGGATTTGTATTTATACTCTATCACTAGTTTTTCGGCGTAAGCGTAGTCGGGTTTGGTGAATGGTATTTTTATTCACACCAATCATATTCGCCATTTCTTGGGCGCTTAAATCTAGCTTTTCAAGCATCAATAAACGAGTTTCAGCATTAGTGAGGTCTGGATATTTTTCTTTTTGTACTTGAATATATCCCGGATGTACTTTTTCAAACATTACTTTGAAGTTTGTCCAGTCATCATCAGTCAGAATTGTAGAGGAAATGAGTTGCTCTAAGTACTCTTTGTGAGTGCTATTAGTGATGAGTTTTTCATTCTCAATACGAAGATTTTCCACCAATTCAGACATTTTACGAAAGTGTTGTGTCAGCGAATTGAGGTCATACTTGGCTAGGTTCAATTCTTCTTCTTTTTGGCGATGCTTACTATGTAGTCGTCTAAGACTGATAAAACCAAAGGTTACAACCAGAAGCAAAATGACAAGTATTGCATTGCGTAAGTATTGCTGTAGTTGTTTCTCGTTCTCAATCATTTTTAAATGCTCTGCATATTTTTCTGCTTCATAACGGAGTTGCATCTGCGAGAGTTTTTGAGCATCATTATGACGGTTCAGGCTATCTTGAAGTACTTGAGCAAGATGAGTAAAACGTAAAGCAGAAGCAAAATTTCCTTGCTTTTCCTGATATTCTGAAGAGTATTTATAAAATCTGAGAGGTTTAAAATAATCTAGTAGTCCTTTTGGTGATAAGTCATTTTTAATAATATTGGCACGTTCTAATAGTACTTTAACTTCATCTATTTTTCCCAGTTTTAATTTAATCGGAATAAGTACCATCAAAGCATCAAATTCTGCTTGTTTAGACACAGTAGAGTCTAACGAAAGTTGAGTTTTGATAAGTTGGTAACCTTTGTTTGCATAGAATTCTCCCTCCTTAATTTTTCCTTGTTCAATAAGCAGCGAAGCAATATCAATAGAAGAAAAATTTAACCAGAAGTGATTCCAATATCTTTGTTCGGGGGTTTCAATGTGTAGGTTTTGATGAAAATGCAGAATTTTCTTAGCGTAAAAAATAGACTTATCATAATCCTTTTTATCTTTCCAGTAAGTCTGAAGATAACTCAACACTTGTGTGTAGTGAAATCCTCCTTCAATGGTTGGCTCAATAAAGCGTTCGGCTATACTTAGGTATTGATAGGCTTTATCAAAATCTCCTAAATCCCAAAGACATTTACCGAAATTAAAAAGTAGTCCTGCTACATTATAGTCTCTGAATTTCTCGAAACCCACACGTTGAAGTTGTTCAAAACAATGTTGAACATCCACATAGTATTGTTCTTTAGATAATTTTTGACCTAAATATAGACTGTTTGTTAAATAACATAATGCTACTACTTCCTCTACTTCATAACCTTTCTGAATAGCGAGTTTCCTCATATCAATTAAAACATCGTTGGGACTTTTACCATTAGATATTTTAAGAGTTGATTTTCCAGTTACAAGACTAATATAATATTTTAAAGCTAGCTGTGTTTGGTAATCATTGGAGACAGTAGCGATACGAGCCATTCGTGAAAGAATTGTTGAGAGTTTTGTTACATCATCCACTTTCCAAAATGGATAATCATGAACATAACGATAACGTTCACTAGATGACATACTACGGAAACTAGCCTCATTAAAGGAAGGATAAGCAAGTAAACTATTTGAAAAATAACATACGAATAGTACAGAAATGATGTATTTCAGGAATAATTTTTTAAAAGGATATACAAATATTAAGCAGTTTCTCATATTTAACTTTCTTGACGGAAGAATATTAGAAATGTATTTCAAATCTATTTTTTGTCAAGACAACTTTAAATTCTTTAATAATTCTTTCAAACAGAAGGTTTTATAAAATTACAAAGTAAATATATTACAAAAGTTATTTCATAGGTTTTACTTTTAAATTTAAAACAAATGTGAACTTATAATTAAAAACAAAAAGCGGTCAAAAAACTAATTTTGATCGCTTTTTTGCTAAATGCTAAACTCGGAATAATTGAAAGTTTTACTTACAATCGTTTGTGGTATAAGTTGCAACTAATTTTACTTTTCCAGTACTTGCATTATAAGTTGTTGTACCCGTCAAGCCAGTTCCTCCTGATGTTATTATGTTTGAAGAAGATTTGCTAAATGTTGCTCTACCTGAATAATATTTTCCTGCTGAATAAGCATAAATAAAGTATTCTGTTCCTTCTTTTACGGTCAGACTTGTTTTTCCGCTTGTCATATATGAATATATATATCTTCCATACCAACTTGCAGTTGGATCATAAAGATACAACCACGTAGATGGCTTTATATTCACATCTTTATTGCTACATTTAGCGGTAAAATCAATATCAACATTGATTGGCGGCGGTGGTGCAGGTAAAGTAAGATTGATAGGAACAGCAGTTGTAACATTACATGGATTAAACAATGCCGTTTCTCCAACTACTTTTGCTGGGGCTTTAGTCATATCAAATACTTTCACTTTCATATCAGCTCTACGTGGATTGATAATGTAAGAGATTGCTCCGTTCGTAACATCAAAATTGTATCCATTCAGGATTTGATTTCCAGCATATAGGTATCCATAATAGCCACTCATATAGGTAGATACGTTTGAATTAACTTTTATTTGCGTATAGTAACTATTACATTTTGGACCAAGTTGATAGAAGTAATCTAAGTTCCAATACGATAAATGGCTTGCTGTAAAAGTAGCTACTAACTTACCATTTGCATCTTTCGATACTGTGGCAACACCTTCTTCTTTCCATTCCCCAGTAGTATTTTCATAACTCCAAGTTGGAATAACGTCTCCTTCTTTTAGTTTTAAATTCGTATTTGGGTCAACAAAATCATCATTAATTCCAACTTTAACTTCTATCGGTTTCGAGAAGCTTTTTACTTCCTTTCCACCAGCCTGCATATCAATTGCAACAAAACCCGCTGTAACAAATGCACCTTCGGTAATAGTACCATTTCTATTAACATTTTGTGGAGTAAAACCACCAGGAAATGAAAGTAAAGACTCCATTTGTGCTGAACCAAAGTGCACCACTTGTGTACTAACACTTGTTGCGTTGATTACATTTCCAGCCGCATCTTTTACCTGAGTACCAGGAGCTATACTTAGGCTTGCACTTTCATTTTTTCCATTTCCAGTTGGAATCTGAATTGTACCGCCTGTTAACGAAATATTTTGTGAAGCAGCAGTAACACCTAGCGGAGGAGCACTCAAACCAACCAAAGAAACTACATGCGATTGTGGGGTTGTTCCATCTACAATTGTGATTGTTTTACTGGTAGATAAGTAACCAGCTCCAGAAACAGCAACCGTAAAAACAATAGGGTTTGTTTCAGTTGGGTTAGCAGTTTTATTCAATACTAAAGTAAGAATATTACCAGCAACGGTAAAATCTTTACCCCCGAAATCGTCTAATACAAAGTCTTTACCGGGACCGCTAATTGTTACACTCAGCCCTTCAGGTATTTTAGTAGAAGTTGAGCTACCATCGACAAATTGAATGAGGACTGGCGATTTATAAATATCAGTATTCACCGTCAATTCAACGCCATCTAATGGATTGATTTTCTGGCAAGCGAAAACCAGTGAAAGTCCAAGAAATATATATATTATTGGACGAAATATAGAAGTAAAAAAGTTTTTCATCTTTTT
>NZ_JACHKT010000063.1 GCF_014204325.1 Arcicella rosea | reverse complement strand
ACCCCGAAATTTGCCAGTATTGACACTTTTTCGGGGTTATTTTATTGGTAATATATTGATTATTAAAAGATTACACTCATAAAGGGAAGCCTAATGAACAAGTAAAAAGCCCTCAAATATTATCTGAGGGCTTTCTTATAACAAAACAAAACCACAAGAAACCAAACTTGTGGTTCACAAAGATATTGAATATTTCTTATAAAAGCGGTTAGCGAATTATTGCTAATAAAAAATAGCGAAAAGAAACAACCTAAACCTTATAAAAACATAAAAAGTTGCCCGCCATAAGCAGACAACTTTCCTTCTGAAACAAAACCACAAGAACCATTACTTGTGGTAAAGTTTTAATATTTTATACTTCTGCTAGGAATTCATCGTGTTGAGAAATATCCAAACCTACTCTTTCTTCTTCTTCAGTTACACGTAAAGGAATAATTTTATCAGTAACGAATAATAAGAAATATGAAAGACCAAATGCGAAAGCTGAAACAACTACAAGAGCAACTAAGTGCTTAATGAATAAAGCTGGGTCACCAGTGATAAACAAACCTTGTTCTGTTTCAACTACAGCTGCGTTAACAGCTTTAGAAGCAAACAAACCTGTCATTACCATACCTACCATACCACCTACACCATGGCATGGGAATACATCTAAAGTATCATCTAATTTAGAATTTGCTCTCCAATGTGCTGCAACGTTTGAGATGATTGCTGCAATAGTACCAATTGTGATAGCTGCTGTTACAGAAACAAAACCAGAAGCAGGAGTAATAGCTACTAAACCTACAACTGCACCGATAGAAAAACCTAAAGCAGAAACTTTACGACCACGAGTTACATCAAATAAAATCCAAGAAAGACCTGCTGATGCTGCCGCTACGTGAGTTGTTGCAAAAGCAGAAACTGCTAATGGACCTGCTCCTACTGCTGAACCAGCATTGAAACCGAACCAACCGAACCAAAGTAAACCAGTACCTAATAATACGTAAGGAATGTTTGCTGGAGGAAGAATGTTTGCTTCAACATGTGACTTACGACGTTTCAAATATAATGCACCAGCTAAAGCAGCCCAACCTGCACTCATGTGTACAACAGTACCACCAGCGAAGTCAAGAACACCATATTTGAATAACCAACCTTCTGGGTGCCATGTCCAGTGAGCTAATGGAGCATAAACAATTACACAGAAAAGCACCATGAACAATACAAATGCACGGAAGTTAATACGTTCTGCCAAAGCACCAGAAATAAGTGCTGGAGTGATTACGGCAAACTTCATTTGGAAAAATGCAAACAATGCGAATGGAATTGTACCTGCTAAAGGCCAAGGTTTACCATCAAATACACCTTGAAACATAAAATAAGTAGCAGGATTACCAACGAAACCTCCGATTGTATCACCGAAAGCTAAACTGAAACCAAATACTACCCAAATTACTGTAATAACACCCATTGCAATGAATGATTGCAACATTGTAGAAATTACGTTTTTGTGGTTAACCATACCTCCGTAGAAATACGCTAAACCAGGAGTCATTAATAATACTAATCCAGAAGATACTAGCATCCAAGCGGTATCACCTGTATCAATGCCTTCTGTCACTGCTGCACCCGGAGCAGGAACAAAAGCCGCCGCAATAGCGATAATAAGCAAAATGAGAATTGGAATAAATGTTGGTTTTTGTGTCATTGTGATTAGTGTTTTAGGGGGTTATGATGGAATTGTTTACAGAAAACTTAAAATACTCATAATCAACTACAGAATAGCTGATTATGAGTAAAATATTATTAAAATTTATAAATCATTGCCCAAGTAAAGGTAGATTGAGATTTAGTGTCTTTACCATCACCATCTACGAAGAAGTTTTTGTCGAATGAATCAACTCTGAATTCTGGCTTTAATAATAAATGTCCGTCTGCTACTGTGATAGATGGAGTTATTGTGAATGAATTTACCGTTACACCGCTTCCATTTTTATCAATAAGAGCAGTAACTCCGTTTGTATTAGAGAAAGATTCATATCTAGCTCCTAAGCTGAATGTGCTTGAAAAATCGTATTTTGGATATACTGCAAAACCTCCCCAAGTCTTACCATCGCCAGTAGCATAGTTTTGCTTACCAGTTGCAGCATTTAAACCTAACAAGAATTTCTCTGTTACTTGGTAAGTTGTTGTTAAATCTAACAAATTGTAAGTTCCAGCATCTGTGGTACCAGTAGTTGCATCTTTTTTGTTACGATTAGCAGTAATACCGTTTACATATACGTTCCATCCACTAACAGGTTGAACGAATACTTGTGCAATTAAACCTGGTTTGTTGTTATTACTATAAAGTTGGTCAACACCATTTACAATACCTCCCATCAAAGCAAATTTATCAGATACTGCGTAAGCTGCCTTAACACCAACATGGTAGAATGGACCATTGTTGAATAAGTTAGAAAGGGAATAATGATAGTTTACTGGAGCATCAATTACTTCATAACCGATGTGTGTACCAAACTGACCAGCAGTTAATGTTAATTTGTCTGTAGCTTTCCAGTTGAAATATGCTTGTTTAATAGCTAGAGAAGAACCAGCAGAACTGTTTCCTAATACACTAAATGCGTTACCATAGTTACCTAAGTCAGCGTTTGGACCGAATACTAAATCAACAACTACATCAGATTTAGATGTTGCGTATCCAATTTTAGTTTGAACAAGACCTAAAGAAAAACCAGTTTTTTGGTCAAACGCTCTAGCTGTTTTAGATGCGCCTGTGTTCGACATATCTCTAGGGTTATTGAAGTTTGCTAAGTAGTAAGAATCAATGTATCCAGAGAAAGTAAACTTACCTTTGTCCTCCTCCTTTTCTTGAGAAAATGCAGGAACTGCTAAAAACAAAGAAAATAACGTGATTAAGGTTTTTTTCATAATAATCTTTGGTTGAATGTTTAAATATTAATGCTTGATTACAGTGCAAATATTATAGGTAATATTTACTATTCCAAATTTTATGTGCAAATTTTTAACCTATTTTGGGCTTTTTTTCAAAAAATAGTACAAAACAGGCATAATTTAAACCATATATCTCGAAATAAAGTCAATATTTTCAAACAATAAGTTCATTTTTAACATATTCTGAAATATCGACAAAAAACCAAATATTCTTAAAGTAAAATAACCAGAAAAAATATAATTTTTCCAACAAAAAAGCCCTGATTTATTACTAAATCAGGGCTTTGAAATAAATTAGTTTCTAACTATTCAGCATGCAACCATGCCTTTTTTGCATAAAGTGTTTCTTCGTCTTCTTCATGGTCAGGGTCAGGAACGCAACAATCTACTGGACAAACAGCAGCACATTGTGGTTCTTCATGGAAACCCATACATTCAGTACATTTATCGGAAACGATGTAATAAAATTCATCTGAAATGGGTGTCATTGGATCTTTTCCCCCAATAACAGAACCGTCTTCTAACTCAACATCCACTAATTTGGTTCCACCAGCCCAAGTCCATTCAACACCACCTTCATAAATTGCTGTATTAGGGCATTCTGGCTCGCAGGCACCGCAGTTGATGCATTCTTCGGTTATGATAATTGCCATAAAAACTTCGTTTTAATTGTATATGCTTTCTTAAAAATGATTTAATACCTCTGTCAGAATTCAAAACATCGAATTTCTTTAAATCATTCACAAAATTAACAGTTAAACCTTGAATAGCCTATAAAGTTTAAAGACTATTGAAAAAAAATATTTCAAAGGATTTCTGTAAATTTGTAAAAAATGTACAAAAATGGATTTACAAGCAAGAATTGACGCATTCGTGAGCTTAGGAGATTTTCTAAGAAACGAGGGAAATCAATCAGTAATTGAGGAATGGGCAGATAGAGCTTCGCATCAAAATAATTGGTTTACACTAGAGAATACCAGAAAATCTATTCAATCAATTGCTGATTATTATTTGGATAGGAATTTGTTGGAAAGTTGGGCAGGTTTATACGAAATCCCAGACAGACCACAAATGATTAAAAGTATTGGTGTGATAATGGCTGGAAACATTCCAGCAGTTGGATTTCATGATTTGTTGACCGTTGTTATTTCAGGGCATGAATGTGTTGCCAAAGTAAGTTCTCAGGATTCTGTTTTAATGTTGGCTTTAATTGAAAAATTACTTGAAATTAATCCAACTTTAGGAATTAGGATTAGCGAGAAAATGAACGAAGTAGATGCTTTGATTGCTACAGGCTCTGATAATTCAGCTCGTTATTTTGAATACTACTTTAGGAATAAGCCGCATATCATTCGTCAAAATAGAAGTTCTGTAGCTGTATTAAATGGTAATGAAACAGCGGAAGATTTTTTCAATCTTGGTAAAGACATTACAGATTATTACGGTTTGGGTTGTAGAAATATTTCTAAATTCTATGTTCCGAAAGACTATGATTTCGTGAGTTTTTATGATACGATAGAACCACTTGGAGATATTTTTTATCATAATAAGTACAAAAATAATTACGACTACAATAAATCTATTTATTTGGTCAACCAAGTACATCATTACGATAATGGTTTCATGATGCTCACAGAAAATGATGCACTAGTATCACCAATTTCAGTGATTTTTTATGAAACTTATCAAAATGAAGAAGATTTAAAACAAAAAATAGAGGAAAAAAAAGATAAAATTCAATGTATTGTTTCAAAAGAAGCTTGGTTTGAGGGAAGTATTCCTTTCGGAGAAACACAAAAACCTAAACTTTGGGATTATGCAGATGGTGTAGATACGATGTTGTTCTTGTTATCGCTGAATGATTAAATAAAACATGAGTCATCCCGAATTTTCTCTTGAAAAAGTGAATTTTAAAAGATTTCAATGTTTTTTGGATTGGTTCTCGTCCTTACTTTTTGCCTTG
>NZ_JACHKT010000062.1:0-2500 GCF_014204325.1 Arcicella rosea | reverse complement strand
CTGTGACGGCGTGCCTTTTGCATAATGACCCTACGAGTTACTCTTCCTGGCAAGATTAAGGTTTATAGAACTGGAGTCGGAGCGAAAGCGAGTCTTAATAGGGCGTTTAGTCAGGGGGAGTAGACGCGAAACCTTGTGATCTACCCATGGCCAGGTTGAAGGTGTGGTAACACACACTGGAGGACCGAACGAGTTTACGTTGAAAAGTATTTCGATGAGCTGTGGGTAGGGGTGAAAGGCTAATCAAACTGGGAAATAGCTCGTACTCCCCGAAATGTTTTTAGGAACAGCGTCGTGGTTGAGTTTCATGCAGGTAAAGCTACCAATAGGACTAGGGGGAGTCACATCCTACCAAATCCTGATGAACTCTGAATGGCATGAAATATACACGGCAGTGAGGGCAGGGGTGCTAAGGTCACTGTCCGAGAGGGAAAGAACCCAGACCAACAGCTAAGGTCCCCAAATCTATACTAAGTTGAACAAAGGAGGTCTGATTGCAGAGACAGCCAGGATGTTAGCTTGGAAGCAGCTATTCATTTAAAGAGTGCGTAACAGCTCACTGGTCGAGCGAGGCGGGCATCGATAATAAACGGGCATCAAGTATAGTACCGAAGCTTTGGATTATGTATTTTATACATACTGGTAGGGGAGCATTCTGACATCAGCGAAGGTGAATCGACAAGGTTCATTGGAGAGGTCAGAAAAGCAAATGTAGGGATGAGTAACGATAATGCGGGCGAGAAACCCGCACGCCGAAAAGTCAAGGTTTCCTCAGCTATGCTAATCAACTGAGGGTTAGTCGGGGGCTAAGGGTTTAGCGAAAGCGAAGATTTAATGCACATCAGGTTAATATTCCTGAACTTACTATTAGGGAAACACAATGACGGAGATTCGTGGTTGGCAGGTACTGACGGAATAGTGCCTTTGAGAAGAAGCCGCAAGGCAGAAACGAGTTAGCGAAGAGACTTCCAAGAAAAGTTGTGAATCTATACTTATTAGTAACCCGTACCGTAAACCGACACAGGTGACTGGGAAGAATATTCTAAGGCGCTCGAGTGAATCACGGCTAAGGAACTCGGCAAATTAACCCTGTAACTTCGGGATAAAGGGAGCCTACTCAGCGATGAGAGGCCGCAGAGAATTGGTCCAGGCGACTGTTTAACAAAAACACATGGCTTTGCAAAAACGAAAGTTGACGTATAAGGCCTGACACCTGCCCGGTGCTGGAAGGTTAAGAGGGGATGTTAGCGCAAGCGAAGCATTGAATCGAAGCCCCAGTAAACGGCGGCCGTAACTATAACGGTCCTAAGGTAGCGAAATTCCTTGTCGGGTAAGTTCCGACCTGCACGAATGGTGTAACGATCTGGACACTGTCTCAGCCGTGAGCTCGGTGAAATTGTAGTAACGGTGAAGATGCCGTTTACCCGCAACGGGACGGAAAGACCCCATGAACCTTTACTATAGCTTAGCATTGAGTTCTGGTACTGGATGTGTAGGATAGGTGGGAGACTTTGAAGTAGTGTCGCTAGGCATTATGGAGTCAACGTTGAAATACCACCCTTCTTGTACTGGAATTCTAACCTAAATAGGGACATTGCTTGGTGGGTAGTTTGACTGGGGTGGTCGCCTCCAAAAGAGTAACGGAGGCTTTCAAAGGTACCCTCAGCACGCTTGGTAACCGTGCGTAGAGTGCAATAGCAAAAGGGTGCTTGACTGTGAGACAGACAAGTCGATCAGGTACGAAAGTAGGATATAGTGATCCGGTGGTTTAGTATGGAACAGCCATCGCTCAAAGGATAAAAGGTACTCTGGGGATAACAGGCTGATCTCCCCCAAGAGCTCACATCGACGGGGAGGTTTGGCACCTCGATGTCGGCTCGTCACATCCTGGGGCTGGAGAAGGTCCCAAGGGTTCGGCTGTTCGCCGATTAAAGTGGCACGCGAGCTGGGTTCAGAACGTCGTGAGACAGTTCGGTCCCTATCTGTTGTGGGCGTAGGATTATTGACAGGTTCTGACTTTAGTACGAGAGGACCGAGTTGGACTGACCGCTGGTGTATCAGTTGTTCTGCCAAGGGCATTGCTGAGTAGCTACGTCGGGATCAGATAAGCGCTGAAAGCATCTAAGTGCGAAACTGACCTGAAGATGAGTAATCCATATAAGGGCGGTCGTAGATGACGACCTTGATAGGTTGCAGATGTAAAGGTAGAAATACCATAGTCGAGCAATACTAATTACCCAAGAGCTTTATTCATATAACTGTATGTAATCTGCAGTGTTCTTACTCTTCAACATCTTTCACAATATTATATGAGAAAAACTCATAAAGACATAGAGTAAAGTAGCTAATCATAAAATGATACAACTACCCACTCAAAGAATTTATGGGGTTGATAGGACTGGTGTTCACCTCTTCCCATCTCGAACAGAGAAGTTAAGCCCAGTTCCGTTGATGATACTGCAATCATATGCGGGAAAGTAAATAAACCCCAAAAATATTA
>NZ_JACHKT010000061.1 GCF_014204325.1 Arcicella rosea | reverse complement strand
CTTTACAAGAAACTTTTCAACTACTTTTAACGCCAGATTTGAGAAATTATCAACAATGTTTAATCATCAGCCCAGTTTAAGGGTTGAGCCAAAAACATTATTAGCTTTGTATAAGCTATTCTGTGTTCATTATACTGTTGAAAAAAGGAAAGTACTTTTTCACTAAAACTCAGCCTTTCGTGAAGTAAAAGAAAGTTATTTAATACGATGTCGTCGTTGAATGGGAAATCAGTAGAGAAGGTGAAAAAACAATAAAAAATAAAAGTATTGGACATGAAAATAATAGAATACTGATTAGTTTAAATGGACTTAATACTGAACTATTTTTTACAAACAGGTTTTCTTTCAAAGAATTCATTGGCTATTAATTTATTTGAGTAGTTAAAATTAAGTAATTTTTTGTGTGTACTGTTATGATTACAAAATTCAGATACTCTAAAATTCAAAAAAGGTTGGTTGTCGTGTAGCTTTTCTCTTAATTGTATAATATGAATTTTCAAATAAAGTACAGAAAGCATCTCAGATTATGGGATGCTTTCTGTACTTTTGTAGGATTTTTCTACGATTACACATCGATTCTTGATAACCAAGGCAACGCTTTTTTTACTAATTGCGTCATATACTTCACAAACAGTTTTATCTTTAAATTCAGTGAATATGTTTAATAGATTGTTACTGATATTTTTGCTCATCAGTATTCCTACATTATTGTTTGGTCAAATTACAATTACTTCTCCTGTACTCAGACAAGTATTTCAACGTAATTTGAAAAACGAAGCTATTGTTACTGTAGCGGGTACTTATTCTCAACCAATTGATACAATTCAAATACGAATGGTTCCTGTAAAAAGTGGACAAGGTATTGCGATAGATTGGACATTATTAAAAGCTAATCCGCTCGGAGGCTTATTTAAAGGCTCAATTACGGTAAAAGGTGGTTGGTATTCTCTGGAAGTAAGAGGGCTTTTAAGAGGTAAAGTGGTAGGAACTGTTTCAAAGATAGAAAAAGTAGGTGTTGGCGAAGTATTTGTAATTGCTGGACAATCAAATGCAGGAGGAAGTGGCTTGCGTTCTGCAAACGAAACCCCTGCTTCTGACGATAGAGTAAACTGTGCGGATTTTTTGAAAGATTTTGATGATAACATTTACAAAACAGCGTTCGACCCTCAAAATACAAGTTATATTACCTATACAACTTCTAATTTTTCAATCATACAGTTTTCTCAATTAAGTAAAAAAGTTACGATTGGTCCACTTGGTCTTGGACCATATTATTGGGGAAAAGTTGGGGATGCCTTAGCTTCAAAACTGAACGTACCGATTATGTTTTTCAATACAGGTTGGGGTGGTGCTTCGGTCAGAGCTTGGCGGGAAAGTGCAGAAAACCCTAATATGGCTGTGCTCAATGATTTTCAGGATATAGATGTGCCTACTCGATATTTACCTGTTGGCTTTCCATACGAAAATTTGAATGCTGTTTTGCGTTATTATGGTATCAATCTTGGTGTTAGAGCAGTACTTTGGATAGAAGGCGAAACACAAAATTTACTTAATCTGGAGGCTATCGCACAAGGAAGACCAGCACCTGTAACTATTGAAAATTATTTGGATAATCTTCAACGTTTAATTAAAAAGAGCCGTCAGGATTTAGGTACCAACAAACTGGCATGGGTAGTTGCTCGTACTTCTTATTCAAGTCAGCGAGGCTGCGATTCTATCATATCACCCCCAAAACCATCTCCAATTATCGTAAATGCACAAAATCAAGCGATTACAACGGAGTCTCTTAGACCTATCTTTCCTGGACCTTTTACCGACAATATTCAAGTAGATTTTATCGGAGAAAGAGACCGTTGTGTACATTTTTTGGGAAAAGGCTTGGATGATGTTGCCGACGCATGGATAAAAACCTTGACGGTAGATAATAAAGATTTCTTTGAAACTGTTGAGCCAATCTCAGCCGATACGATTCCAAGTATTACCCTAGAATGCTTATCAGCAGATTTAGTAAGATTAAGTTTACCGATAGGCTACCAACAATACCAATGGATTAATGAGGAAAACTACAAACAATATACTAGTAGAACTGTAGATGTTCCAGCAGGTAATTATATTGCTAAGGTTACTCGTGCCAATGGGAATATTATACAAATACCGAGCTTTACTGTAAAAGCAAATACTCCCCCCAAAGCACCCGTAATTAAAGCCATTGATGATGTTAATTTTTGTATTGGAACAAGTGTTTCGATACAGAGTACAACCGAAGCTGAAAGCCCTATTTATCAATGGGTTGGTGCTAATCCGAATATTACTCCAACCAACACAATTACCGTAAATACTGAAGGGTCTTATAAATTGAGAGTTGTAGATAAAAATGCTTGCCAATCCCCCGTTTCAAATGAAATAAAGTTGACGATAAAATCTCGTCCAGTAGCACCTACTATTTCATTTAATAGTTCAACTGAATTTTGTGATGAACAGAGTGTTACTTTGGTTTCATCAAACGAAGGAGCTTCTGACTATTTATGGAATACTGGCGAAACTAGCCAAAGTATTGTGGTAAAAAAAGCAGGAACATTTTTCGTTCAGACTCGTGGGGCTAATAATTGTTTATCACCAATTTCTAAAGATAATATTACAACTTTCGTTAATCCTTTGCCAAAGCCACCAACTATTAATGCTTTGAGTGATGTGGTATTTTGCGATGGTGCTAGTGTTAACCTTAACTTGACAGCACCAGATAATAAAAAATACACTTTTACTTGGGAAAGAAATAATGTTCTTACCAACAACAATCCATTCTTAATAAAAGTAACTGGCACGGAATTGGTTAGAGGTTTTGTAAGAGATGATAAAGGTTGTTTGTCAAAATCATCCAATGTAATTCAGACGACCAAAAAAGATAATCCAACACCAGTAAGTATTGTTCAAAAAGGAACTTATACATTAGGTGTAAGAACATCAATATTACCAACTGAATTTATTTGGAAGTACGAAGGAAAAGTATTGGCTACTTCTCCAAAAGATACTGTCATCAGAGCAATTGAAGCTGGAAATTATACAGTTCAAGCCAGAAATCTCTACCAAATTCAAGGAAGTGTTAATCCTTTAACTTGTATTTCAGAAGTAACTAATTATGATTTAAAAGCTTATAATGATAAAGGGCTGTCGGTATATCCAAATCCTTCAAATGGGAAATTTACCTTAGAAAGTAGATATGAATTAGAAAATACGATTATTACCATTTACAGTATAGATGGCAAACAGCTTTTACAAACTAAGATTGATGTGTTAAATTCTCAAAAACTCTTGGATTTGAGTACTTTGCCTGAAGGTTCTTACATTTTAAGAGCGACGAATAGTAATTTTAAAATTTCAAAAATGATACAGATTAGTAGATAAGGTCGTTTAGCATGAAATCTACACATCTAAATTTTATTATGTAATTTTACTTATCATGGATTTAGTAATAAGCTTTCTATGATAAAAACAATATTATCCTTGCATAAGATAAATTCAAAACAATAATTCTGATGATGTTATCCAAAAGAATTCTTTTACTGATACTAATAACCTGTTTCCCAACCTTAATTTATTGTCAGATAAAGATTACTTCACCGCAAAATAGAGCTGTATATCAACGTAATCAAGAGGGCTTTTCTCAGATTACGGTTTCTGGTACTTACGCTACGCAAATCGATAAAATAGAAGCCCGTTTAATTCCTGTCGAAGCTGGACAAGGTGAAGCTGTTGATTGGACAGTGATAAAATTTTTGCCGCTCAATGGAAATTTTAACGCTGTGATGAGGGTTAAGCAAGGATGGTATAGCCTAGAATTAAGAGGAAGCTTAAATGGAGCAAATATTGGTGGTACTTCAAGAGTAGATAGAGTAGGAGTTGGGGAAGTATTTGTGATAGCTGGGCAATCTAATGCCCAAGGAGCTTATTATATTCAAGGTATTGGAGCAACTGACGATAGAGTAAATTGCTTTTCATCTGCAACAAATATTGATTCTCCTGGAGATTCATATATTACTTTATCCTCATTTTCAAAATTAGAAGGAAATAGCAGGATAGCACCAAGAGGGAGTAATGGATGGTGCTGGGGAAGACTTGGTGATTTATTAGTTAAAAAAATAAATGTGCCTGTTGTGTTTTTTAATGCAGGGCTTGAAGGTACTTCTAGTGAAGAATGGGCATTGTCAGCTAATGGTAAAGAGCCGCTTAATCCATATACAGGTGAGAAATACAAAAACAATTTGCCTTATCAAAATATATCGGATGCTTTACATTATTTTGTATCACAATTAGGAGTACGTTCGGTTTTATGGTGTCAAGGCGAATCAGATAATTTCTTTGTTAATCAAAAATTAGTAGTAGATAGTGAAAAATATCGTTCAAATCTTCAAACAGTTATTAACAAATCAAGGTCAGATGCTGGAAAAGATATTACTTGGGTAGTTTCTTTGACTTCAGGAGGTTCTTCAACTCCTTGTAATTTTTGTAGTACACCAATAGTTACAGATGCTAATGTCATAAAAGGGCAACAAGCTGTTATTAATCAAGCTAACAATAATGTTTTTCAAGGACCCAATACAGACCTTATTCAAGTTACTGGCAGACAAGATGGAGTACATTTTAACGGTGTTGGTTTAGAACAACTTGCTACTGCTTGGAATAATGCACTCAATAATAACTTTTTTAACAATTCTAAGCCTCAATTACCAATTACTATTTCTGATTTAGCTTTTAGTTGTGGCAATAACCAAGTAAACGTAAGCTTGCCTGATGGCTTCTCAAACTATCAATGGTCAAATAATGGTTCTAATTTTGCTAGTGGAGTATTTTCAACACAACGCAATACAACACTTGCTGTAGGTACTGATAAAACGTATTATGCACGTTATCGTGATAATGTGGGCAATGTTATTCAAGTTCCATATATTTCTTTTGTAGGAAGTGCTGTTCCTTCTTCATCAATTTCTGCTAGTGGTGATGTAAGTTTTTGTGATGGAAATAGCGTAGCCTTGAATGCCAATGATGCCTCTATATATGAATGGAGTAATGGGAGTAGATCAAAATCAATAACAGTTTCTAATTCTGGAAGCTTTGCAGTTAGAACTGTCAATCAATTTGGCTGTCAGTCTGGATTTTCAGCACCCGTGATTACTACAAACAAACCTTTACCCGCTAAACCTGTCATTACAGCAGGCGGTCCAACTACTTTTTGTGCAGATACTGATGTTACTTTAACCTCATCAAACTTACAAGCGAACAATTATATTTGGAGTACAGGAAGTAACAGTCAAAATATCAAAGTTAATACTTCTGGAACATATAGCGTAACAACGGTAAGTTCACAAGGTTGTGCTTCTCCAATTTCAGATGGAATTCAAATTGTGGTAAACCCTTTGCCACCAACACCAAGTATCACTGCTAGTGGACCAACTACATTTTGTGCTGACACAGATGTTACGCTAGCTTCTTCGACTTTACAAGCTAATAAATATCTATGGAGTACAGGAAGTAGCACGCCTAACTTAACAATTACAGCTTCAGGTAATTATACTGTTAAAACGATTAGTACACAAGGTTGTTTTTCACCTACTTCCCCAGCTGTTCAAATTGTTGTGAAGCCATTACCTCCAAAGCCAACTATTACTCCGAATGGGCCAACTACATTTTGTGCTGATACCAATGTAGTACTTAATGCTTCTACTCTTCAGGCAGTTAACTATCTATGGAATACTGGAAGTAGTAGCCAGAACGTGAAAATTAATGTTTCAGGAAATTATACTATCAGAACAATCAATGACCAAGGGTGTTTTTCACCAAGTTCTGATGGGTTGAGAATTGTGGTAAACCCTTTGCCGCCAACACCAAGTATTTTACCGAATGGTCCAACTACATTTTGTGCTGATACCAACGTTGTTTTAACTTCAACATCTCAAAATGCAGTTAAATACCTATGGAATACTGGTGCTACAAACAATGCTATTAGAATCAATACGCAAGGGAATTATATCGTAAGAACAATTGATAACAATAATTGTTACTCGATTAACTCTCCTACAATGAGAATTACAGTCAATCAATTACCTATTACTCCCACAATTGTAACAAGTAAAGACAGCGTATTTTGTGATGGAGATAATACTATTTTGCAGATGAGTTTAGCTTCTGGAAATAAGCCGACATGGTTAGCTGCTCAGAATGGAACAGTAATAAGTTATGGTATTCAGAATCTGACAGTAACTCAGTCTGGCGCATTTCGTGCTTTTCAAACAGATTTAAATAACTGTAAATCTGTTATTTCTCCAAATGTTTATGTAGCAGTCAAGCCGAATCCTCCTAAAGTAGATTCAATTGTTCGTTTAAGCCCTTATTCTGTTGCAGTAAATGCTATCAAAGCAGACCAATATGTTTGGCAAGTAAACGGTGTGGTAAATAATACAATTTCAGGAAGTCCTATTAGGTTTACTGAAGAAGCAAATCTGAGTGTAATTGCTAAAAATGTGTATAAAACACTTTTCTATGGAGATAAATTTTGTTTTTCTCCAGCATCTAAAGAATACATTTTTAGATATTATGACGACCGTGGCGTATCAATTTATCCGAATCCAAGTAATGGGATTTTAAAGATTGAAGCAAGATACGATTGGAATAATACAACTTATGAAGTATATGATTTATTAGGAAGAATGGTAAGAAGAGGTACAATTACTTCTTTGGATACTAGCAGAACCTTAGATCTTACGATGTTGCCAGAAGGCGAGTACATATTGAGATTAAATACAGAATCTCTTTTAATTGCTAAAAGGATAATTATTAATCGTTAGTTCGATTATATAAATCATAAAAAAAGCTCGATTTCAATTTAGAAATCGAGCTTTTTTATGCTTTATATTTTTGCTAGGCTTTCCTTGAAAATTGTTTTTCAATATTCATTCATAATAAAATCCACTCATATTCTGGGTGGATTTTTCATTTTATTTGAGGTGATTTACT
>NZ_JACHKT010000060.1 GCF_014204325.1 Arcicella rosea | reverse complement strand
AAGGCAAAAAGTAAGGACGAGAACCAATCCAAAAAACATTGAAATCTTTTAAAATTCACTTTTTCAAGAGAAAATTCGGGATGACTCATGTTTATTTTAGTATTTCAAGTAATTACTCACCCAAGTTTTTTTGTAACCACCAATTTTATCGAAAAACAGTGCAATTTGTTTTAAATCGGCATGAGAATCATTTGTAGTATAAAATGGTTCACTGATTACAATTCCTTTGATGGCATAATCAAAACCAATCATGACAATGGGAATATCAGCGTTTTTAGCAATAAAATAAAAGCCCATTTTTAATTTATCAACATCTTTTCTAGTGCCTTCTGGTGCAATTACTAAATGTAATTCTTCTTTTGAATTGTATAAAGTTGTTACTGCTTTTACAACTTGATTATTACTTGAACGATCTACAGGATAACCACCAAGCCAATAAAACATCCAACCAAAAAGACCTTCAAATAATTCTTTTTTTCCGAGAAAACCCATTTTGACACCAATGGCAGCTCTCGCACCAATTCCCACAGGAAAATCAACTGATTGTGCATGTGGAGCAACAATCAAAATACTTTTTTTGATATGTTTTGGGAACTGACCAACCAATTTCCAGCCAGCTATTTTAAAAAGAAATTTGAACAAAAAATTAAACATTCTAATGTGAATTGAAAATTAATATTATTTTGGATGATTGGTTATGTTTTGAAGTTAATGTTTTCAAAAGCAATAGTCAATTATTTCGCAGCAAAATCAATTTGCATAAATGGATAGGGCGTAAAGCAAAGGATAAAAATAATCAATGAAAGCCAACCTAATAATTGTCTTTTGAAATCTAAAGGTTCATCAATTTCAACTTCGGGATGATAAATGCCCAAAAATCTACCAAGTAAAAATAAGAATGGTAAAAAGCCTGAAAAACCTTGTATGCTGGCAATCGATGGAATGTATGTTAACAACAATTGAACAACTACTATGCTCAAACTTAGCACCCAAGAAGTAAGTTGATTTTCGGAAATTCTTGAAAAACAAATTCTTAGGAAAAGTACATAAGCCAACAACCAAGTAAAAAAGTCCGACTCAGATTGATAATAACCTGTTGCTCCAATGTTTTTTATGTCCTCAATTGTGAACAATCCAAAACCTGCAAAAAAGGCAAAAGCGATAAAAATAACTGGAGAAACAATATTGAAATTCTTTTTACCAATTAATCCATACAAAATATGTCCGCCGTCTAATTGACCGATTGGGAACAAATTCAATGCTGTAAAAAACAATGATAAATATCCAGCCCAAATCAATGGATAGTGCATGATTTCAAAATTTGGAGGCAAAAGATTGGGGTCGGCAACGTAATTTTTAAAGAATTTGAAGAGTAAATTATCGCCCAATACTAATTGCCCATTCATGAATTTGGGGATTCTCATTACTTCACTTGGATAGTTTTTTCCAAACTGTTGATAATCGGGATGAATCGAAAAAATATGTTCAAATGGCGGTAAATGTGTGAAACCATAGTATAAAACTACCAAAGCCACTACAAAACCAGCTAATGGGCCAGCAATACCAATATCAAAATATTGTTTTCTTGAACGGGTTTTTCCTGTAATGCGAATAACAGCACCTAAAGTACCGATATTGATGGCAGAAAAAACGCTTAGAAACATTGGAATGTAGTAAGGTAACGAGGTTTTAATCTTGTAATACCTTGCAGTGAAGTAATGACCAAATTCATGGCAAGTAAGAATACCTAGGAAGGGAAGAGAGAAATTTAATCCTTGCCAGAAATCGTCAGGAAAATGTAAGAGAAAAGGTTCTGGAGCAAAGAAAAAAGCCTTGGCAGTCATTGCTTCTGTTCCTGCCAAGGTTGTTGTGATTAAAGTAACGATGAAAAGAACCGCTTGAATAATCTCTTTTTTATACTTCATTTGAAAATAAATCTAAAATCGTAAATTCGTTGGGAACAATTTGTTTGGTTTGAATACCTAAAGTAGCTGCTCCTTCTAAATTTGCTAACAGGTCATCTAAGAATAAGGTTTCAGAAGCAACAAGGTTTGCTTGTTTGAGTACCTCTTCATAAATATCTACTTCAGGTTTTAGTTTTCCCATTTCGTAAGAAAGAAAAACGTGATCAAAAATTTCACTGAAGTGTTTTACGCCTGCACAACGTTCCAAAATTCGTTCAACTTCCAAAAAATGGATATGACTAGTATTTGAAAGAATATAGATTTTATATTTTGTTGCTAATTTTTTGATGAGTTCAATTCTTGCAGGGTCGATGTCCATCAATAAACCACAAAATGCAGTATCAATTTGTTCATCGCTTGCAGTGATTTTGAGCTCCTCACGAATCTCAGCTCTGAATTCTGCATTAGTTAACTGACCTTTTTCGTATCTCGACCAGATTTGTTTTTCTTTCAAAATTCTTTCACTTTCTCGCCAATTTACATTTTCAGAGATTTCAGTAAAAGCCTTGAATGTTCTTTCAAAGTCAATGTCGATAATGACGTTTCCTAAATCGAAGATGATATTTTTCACTATTTGTATGCACCCATGCCACCGAATTTATCAACTCTTTGATTGATTCTTTCGCTTGGACTAAGTTTTTGAAGTTCAGAAATAGTATTTAGAATTACTTTTTTAACAGTTTGTGTGGCAGTTGCATAATCTAGATGAGCGCCACCAAGTGGTTCAGGAATAATTCCATCGACTAAACCATTGTTCAACATATCTGTTGCTGTTAGTTTCAATGCTTCTGCTGCTTGCTCTTTGAAATCCCAAGAACGCCATAAAATTGAAGAACAAGATTCTGGAGAAATTACAGAATACCAAGTGTTTTCTAGCATCAAAACTCTGTCGCCAATGGCAATACCTAATGCACCACCAGAAGCACCTTCACCGATAATGATACAAATTACAGGAACTTTCAACATGAACATATCACGGATATTTCTTGCGATTGCTTCACCCTGACCACGTTCTTCGGCTTCTAAACCTGGAAATGCACCTGGAGTATCAATTAAAGTAACAATAGGTTTCCCAAATTTTTCTGCCATTTTCATTAAGCGAAGTGCTTTACGATAGCCTTCAGGATTTGGCATTCCGAAATTACGTAATTGACGTTGTTTGGTATTTCTTCCTTTTTGCTGACCGATAATCATGACAGTTTCACCATCAATTTTACCAAATCCACCAACCATTGCTTTATCGTCTCCTACGTTTCTATCGCCATAAATTTCGATAAATTCATCACAGATATTTTCGATATAATCTAAAGTATAAGGGCGTTCTGGATGACGAGAAAGCTGTACTCTTTGCCAACGAGTTAGATTTGTAAAAGTTTCTTTTTTTAATTGTTCGATGTTTGCTTCCAATTGCGAAGCCGCAACGCTAACATCAACATTATTATCAATTGCCAATTTTTTCATTTCAACTAGTTTTGACTCTAGCTCGGCAATGGGTTTTTCAAAATCTAATAAAGTACGCATATTTAGTTTTTTACGGTTATGAAATTATCCGTTGACTATTTTTAGGAAAGGTAAATTTCAGTGATTTTGACTGAAGTTTTAAAAAATATTCTCGCAAAATTAGACAAATATCAACCTAAAAGAAAAGACTGACCAAATTTTTGAGATTTGAGCAGTCTTTTAACATCGCTATAAGATATATTCTTGTCCCATTTCTGGAATTTCTATATTGGCAAAACCTTCATTTTCAAGTAAATCTTTGAAAGTATTCATACTTTCTTCTTCACCATGAATTAAAAATACTTTTTTCAGCTTTTTAGGGGATTGTTTTTTGACAAAATTTAGCAAATCTGCTTGGTCTCCATGACCTGAAAAAATATCTATTTTCTCAACATTCGCCAGTACTTGATATTCTACATCCTTGATTTTTAGCGACTTCTGTCCATTCATTAAACGCCAACCTAAAGTGCCTTCCGAAGAATAACCTACTAATAAAATAGTACAATATACATTATTGATATTGGCAGCAATGTGTTGTTCTACTCTACCGCCAGAAATCATTCCTGAAGCCGAAATTATAATACAAGGCTCGGCATAATTTGAGATAGCTTTACTTGATTTTTCACTTTGAATGTACTGTAAATTTTCAAAGTCAAATAAAGAATCATTTTCTTCTTGAAAATCTCTAGCTTCTTTGTTGAGTTGCTTGAGATTTTTCTGATAAACTTTCGTAGAAGCATAGGCTAAAGGGCTATCACTGAATACTTTGATAGGTTTAAAGCCTTTTTCGGAATATAATCTGTTTAGAGTATATAATAAAGCCTGCGTTCTACCAATTGAAAAAGCAGGGATAATTAATCTTCCCGGAATATCAATACAAGTACGTTGAATAATTTCAGCTAAAGCATCTTCTGGTGTTTTTTTATCTTCGTGCAGTCTGCCACCATAAGTAGTTTCACATAATAAGTAATCTACTTCTGGAATTTCACTAGAAGGGTCAATGTGAAGTGGATAATCTTTTCTACCAATATCGCCAGAAAAACAGATGCTTTTCATTACTCCATTTTCTTGAACCTCAACAATAATGTGTGCTGCACCAAGTAAGTGTCCAGCAGGAATAAAAGTTACCCAAGCATTATCCGCAATTCTGAAACGTCTATGAAATTGAAGTGTGACAAAATTTGCCATGGCATCTTCAACATCTTTTTGTAAGTACAAATCGCCCTTGATGAGCAATCTGTCCATCTTTTTTTTCTTCTTGTTACTGTCACCCTCGGCTTGTTTTACTTTTTTTAAGTTTAAGTTAGCGGCATCGTACAATAATAGACTTGTTAAATCAGCAGTAGCAGAAGTACAAAGAACTTGTCCTTCGTAACCTTCACGATACAGCATGGGTATATTTCCAGAATGATCTATGTGTGCATGTGTAAGGAGAACTAAATTTACTTGAGAGGCCTCAAAAGGGAAAAATGCTTTGTTGGTAACAGGTTGTGTATAATCAACTTCTCGCCCCATATTTCTTCCACAATCAATCAGAATCTTAAACTCATCATCCAATTCAAGTAAATACATACTACCCGTCACCTGCCTTGTAGCTCCCCAAAAAGTTAATTTCATTATATGTATTTTATGTTTTAAATCTCTGTTGGTAATTAGTGTAATTATCACAAAGATATTAAAAAGCGATTCAATTCTCACGGATGTACTTTCCGAAAATTGAAAATATTACCGAAAGTATTTGTCAATCTGTGATTTATCCTCCAAAATTTTGTGTGATTCTGCTAAAAGGACTGTTCTCTGTTTTAAATGGATTTTTACTAAGGCGAATGGCACATCCCATGACTTTGTATTTTTTATTTAAAAGATTGGCACGATGGCCGGGCGAGCTCATCCATTCATTTACAATGTTGATTGCCAGTTCTTTATAGGTTTGCATTGGGATTGGTTTTTCAGTATTGCAATCAATATATTGAAAATCTCCTCCTTTTCTTTGTGGTTCAATAATACAAAAGGTATCATATTTCGACTGAATGATGTCAAATTCCGCAATATTTTCAGCCATTTGAGAAAACTCATTGGTTTGGCTCAATACTCTTTTCGATAAATTTCTATTGTTTTTATTGTATGGATTTTCGTGGCTGTAGAAATTCTTGGAAATCATGGCTTCTGAGTGTTCACTAGCGATACGGTGTAATATCGGAGAATATGAAAAGAGTGGGAGACGGTATTTTTTTCGTTGTAAATTACTAGCCTGAAATAGTGCGGCATCTAATAACTCATAATTGGGATTGCGAGCATCAATAACTTGATTGGCAATGGCAGATTTCAGAAAAGCCTCCGCATTGCTTTCATAAAGCGAAGAATCTGATTGGAAAAAGATACTTTCAACACAGATTACAATTAAAAAAAGATACTTCATACGTATTAAATGTTTTAATTTTAAACGTATGAAGTATCCATGATAGTCTATTTTGCGAAATCTGCCGCTAATTTATTTAATGTTTCATCAGAAGCTTTTCCAGAAGTAATTACAGTACGATAACGGAAAGTAACAGATTGTTTTGGTGCTAAAGTAAGATTTAACTCTTTTTTATCTTTACTGAAAACTTTTTCACCCAAAGGATTAGCAGCAAAAAGTCCATAACCACGAGCATGCCAATAAGTAGGATAATTTATATTTTTTGGATGGTCGATGATAGCAATAGAAATATCTTCATCTTTGATTTTTCCAGCTAAGTTTGTCCACTTTCCACGAGTACTCCAAACATTTTCACCTTCGATGCCTTCGCTACTTCTGTAATTACCAGTAATACCAGTATTGTCTAATTTATCAACTTTGGTTTCGATGCCACTTGCATCTACAAAAACATCAGGTTTATCTGATGGATGTTCTAATTCACGAGCTACTCTGATAGCAAAAAAGCCATCTTTTACGTCTTTAAAAATAACTTCTTTATCTTGTGCCGTTAAAGTTGTAATTCTATCAATAATACGTTGGTCTCCTTTTGAATGAAAAACGTAAGTTGTTTTTTCTTTCAATAATAAATTTCCTTTTCCGTCATTATCAATCCAATCTGCTGTAACCGCTAAACTAGCTTTTCCATTTCCACTTTTACTTTCTACGATGCCAGTATGTTTAATCGTTCCGTATTTAGAACGGTCTTTAATTGCCGTAGAATTATTCCAGAAATCGAAACCATTGACAGATTCATAATTAAGCCACATACCAACATGATGTGGATGGTCAACTCTTTCACCAGCACGAGTAGCAAAAGGATAACCACGAGTAATAGTCGTACCTTTTGATGTAAGAATTGGAAATAATACAGGTTTTTTTAGAATAGCATCACTCGGATAGAAATAAGAAGTAAAAGGTTTGTTATCTACCAAAACATCTACTTTGTTTTCTGCTTCTTTAACAACAAGTTTGATTTGGTCTTTTTTCTGTTGAGCCATTCCGAATTGATAGCCAAATAAAAGTGAACAAAGCAATAAAACGTTTTTTTTCATGTGTATTTTGTTTGGGAGTTATTTCATTTAATTGTTTTATGCTATTCAAAGCAAAATTTGCTTTTTTTTTACTTGAAAGAATCCAAACTTCCTTCTTTTCTGATGACCAAATTTAACCAATACAATACTCCGACGAAAATAATAATTTCAAAAGCATATTCTAAGCTAAAACGAATTTCAGCGAAATCTTTGAATTGAAGGAAAGGCTTGCCCGTTCTGAACCATAAAGAAGGTTGAAAAGCAGCGACAGATTGGATGAAAAAAGTAATGATTAAGAATTTTTTATCCTTAAAAAAATCAAAGCCAAAAAGTAAAGGCATTGCATAGATAAAAATATAATTGGCATAAGAACCGACTTGAATAATCATCATCAAACCAAAAATTACTATCCAAATTTTTGGTACAAATTGCTGAATACTTAATTTTTTACTCAAATAGGTTTGCCAGATAGCAAAGGAAAGAATGACAAAAGGTAAACAATTCCATAAGTAGAGATGTCCATCATATTTTAATTATTTTTACCGATAGGTTTTTTTAGGTTTTTGATTTATTTTGAATCAAAGATAATTAGAAAGGGAAATTTTAGAAAAATTACTTGTTTGAGTGTATGCAAATTTAGAGCTGTTTTATTTAAAATTTGAATTTTAATAAGTTTCAAGTAATAAAAATACTTTGTTTGTACTCTACCCGAAGATTTCTTTAAAGTTTTGATTGTAAGACATTTGTATATTTATCCATTTTGCAAATGCCCCAAAGCATTTATTCCAGAGTT
>NZ_JACHKT010000059.1 GCF_014204325.1 Arcicella rosea | reverse complement strand
AAAAGTAAGGATTGTACAATAATAAAGATAAAAACCTCTCAAATCGTCCTAAACCTCACTATTCTAAGAAAAAGTTCGGGATGACTCATGTTTTTCATTCAGAAAAACATCTTTTGAGCCAACCTAAAAGTATTACAATGAGCCTCCACAATGTCAATAATTTTAGGAGAATATCCTCCTCCCATTGATACTACTATTGGTAACTTATGTTTAATTGCTTGTTCAAAAACAAATTCATCTCTTCTGAAACATCCTTCTTTAGAAACGCTCAATTTTCCTAATTTATCTGTTTCCAAAATATCAATCCCTGATATATAAAATAAGAAGTCAGGTTTTTGAAGTGAAATTAATTGGGGTAATGTTTCAAAAAGTATGTTCAAATACTCCTCGTCTTTAGTATATGTTTTCAGCTCAATATCCAAATCAGATTGTTCTTTATGCAATGGATAATTCTCTTTCCCGTGCATTGAAAAAGTAAAAACAGTTGAATTGTTTTGGAAAATCTCTGCCGTTCCATTTCCTTGATGAACATCCAAATCAATGATGAGTATTTTTGTCGCTAAACGATTTTCCAGTAAATAATTTGCCGCTACTGCCACATCGTTCAACAAACAAAACCCTTCTCCTTTGTCGGAATAAGCATGATGCGTTCCGCCAGCTACATTCATAGAAATACCATTTTCTAAAGCGAAATGACAACAATCTATCGTTCCTTGGGTAATAATAGTTTCTCTTAAAACCAATTCTGCTGATAACGGAAAACCAATCTTTCGAATCATCTTAGGCTCAAGTCTCAAGTACTTCAAATCTTCCCAATATGCTTTTTGGTGGGTCTTTAAAATCCATTTTTCATCTACTGGCTCAGGTTCAAAGAAATTATCTTCAACACAAGTATCTTCATACAAAAGTTGTTCTGGAATAAGTTCATATTTTAACATCGGGAAACGATGTCCTTCTGGCAATGGATGTTGATAGATTGGTGAATAAGCGATTTTTAGCATACAATAAAATATTCAGTTATTTCTGAAAGGTAAATCTCTCGTGTGATTTTTACATTTTGCGTACAGTCCTTTCATTATCAAAACAATTTCCAGATTACAAATTGTTTTGTAATCTGGAAAAAATAAATACTATTTTTCCCTGATACTTTTTCTTTCCAGATAAATTGAATATTCTTCCTATCAATTTCTTGCTGACGAAAAATCTGGAATAATTATTAGTGTTTGAACTTACTCTAACATCGAATGCTGGAAGTCAAACTTAGAACAAAAGGATTCAGATACAAATCAGGGTACTTATTAGGATACAACTACCAAAAAAGTCACTGATATTTCCGAATTACTTTTACTATTTAAGCCATTTTTTAAGTATCAAATCATCATTACTAGCCCTTAAATCTTCTCTCAACAAATTATTTACTTTCCATTGTAAAACACTTTTTGCAAGAATATCGCTCATAAAAGCATTCATTTTCACGATATGGAGAAAAATAGTAATATTGCAAGAGATATGACTCTTTATCAAGAACATCTTCGTAAAACGTTTTTAAACTAACATTCTTTCAAAATGAATATTTACCTGACGGCAATCGTAAAAAGTAAACCTGAACATGTTGAAACAGTAAAAACTATTTTAACAAACTTAGTGACTGAATCCAGAAAAGAGGCGGCTTGTATTCAATATGATTTGCACCAATCTATCAATGAGACAAATTTGTTTACTTTTCATGAAATTTGGGAAAGTATGGCAGGTTTAGAAAACCACAATCAGCAACCTTATATTGGTAGTTTCGTTGCTCAATTTGATGAATTATTGGAAGAACCTGTAACGGTTTATCAGGCAGAGAAAATTGCTTAGGGAATAAATATGAATCATCCAGAATTTAAAAATAAAAGCGGTCGAAAAACTAATTTCGACCGCTTTTTTCTGATTGATGAAAAACGAATTCCTACTGTTCGAGCGAAGCGATTAATTAACAAGAAAAATAATCAATTCCTACAACAAAGCTCTATCCAAATGCGTATAACCACCATCTACATAAATCAATTGTCCTGTTGTATGGCTTGAACGTTTTGACATTAAAAACGTCACCATATTGGCAATTTCTTCAGCGGTAGTCATGCGTTTTCCTAATGGAATTTTATCTGTAATTTTCGCTAACGTTTCTTCTGGATTTGGTAAAGTCTTAATCCAACGGTCGTACAATGGTGTATAACATTCTGCCACAATTACCGCATTGACACGTATGCCATAAGGTAATAATTCAACCGCCCATTCACGAGTAAGGGCATTTCTTCCTCCATTTGATGCCGCATAAGCAGAAGTTCCACCTTGACCAGTTTCAGCCGTTTTTGAACCAATGTTTACAATCGCTCCTTTTGATTCTTTCAAATAAGGTAAAGCATGGTGTACCAATAAGTAATAGTGAATCAAATTACTGTGTAATGATGCCACAAAACGTTCATAATTCCCGCTTTCTAAACCTACGCCATCGTTTACACCAGCATTGTTCACGATTCCATCAATTCTACCAAATTTAGCCACTACTTCATTAATAGCTTTTTTACATTCTTCTGGTTGAGATAATTCTGCTACGAACGACCACGCTTGTCCGCCCGCTGCCTGAATTTTCTCAATTGCTTTTTGATTATCAGCGTCATTTCTGCCTACAATCGCCACATAAGCTCCTTCAGTAGCTAATACGCCAGAAATGCCTTCGCCAATTCCTTTTGCACCGCCCGAAACGATAATTACTTTTTCTTTAAGTCCTAAGTTCATGTTAAAGATTTACCAAAAGCTTAATGAGGCTCTGGTAAGGTTTAAATATTATAAAATTTGAGTGCATTCTCACCCATGACCTTTTTCTTTTCTAAACTAGAAAAAGTAGAAAAATACTCATTGACAATCCCTAATTGTTCTTCATATTGTGCTGCAACTAAACAAACTGGCCAATCTGAACCATACATGATACGCTCTGTACCAAAGGCTTTTACAACAGTATCTAAGTAAATTTTAAAATCAGATACTTTCCAATCTTTCCATTCGCCTTCGGTAACCATACCTGATAATTTGCAATATACATTTTGATGTAAAGCCAATTTCTTGATATTGGTTTGCCATGCTGCATACTCCCCAGACTTAATATCTGGCTTGGCGATATGGTCTAACACAAATTTTTGGTTGGGAAAAAGTTTGGCTAATTGTATAGCTTGCTCTAATTGAAAGTGATAAATTAGAATATCATAAGTAAAATCAAATGCACCTAAAGCGGAAATACCAGCTTTGAATTTAGGTCTAAGCATAAACTCAGTATCTGCTTCACCTTGAACAATGTGCCTAAAACCTTTTACTATTTTATGTTCAGCATATTGTTCTAGGGTATCGTCAACATCATCTGCACGTAAATCTACCCAACCAACTACCGCTTTGATAAAATCATTTTTGTTGGCTAAATCAATCAAAAAATCTGTTTCAGCCAATGTTTGGTCTGCTTGTACTGCTACACAACCCGAAATATTATTTTTGGCTAAAATTGGCGCAAGATCATTTGGTAAAAAGTCTCGTTGAATAACTTTCATTTCTTCCGAAATCCAATCATGTCTTTGTGCATCGTACTGCCAAAAATGTTGATGTGAATCTATCGTCATAAGATTTGTTTTTATTTAAAAATTAAAATAGTTTGAAAACTTGAAAAGAGGTAAGCTTTAATTACCTAAAGATAAAACACAAAGCTTAATTTTCATTTGTATTTTATACGTTTTCAAATTTTCAAACTACATAACTTATTTTTAAATAAAAAATTATGCTTTCCAGTTTTTAGCGGTTTGTTTTTGTATTCCTAAACCTTCGATTCCTAATTCAACAACATCGCCTTCTTTCAAGAAAACTGGAGGATTGAATCCTAAACCTACTCCCGGAGGTGTTCCTGTTGAAATCACATCGCCCGGCAATAACGTCATGAATTGACTTAAATATGAAACCAAAGCGGGTACTTTAAAAATCAATTGGTCGGTATTACTGTTTTGAACCATTTTACCGTTTACACTCAACCACATTTTCAAATTGTTTTCATCTTCAATTTCTTCTGTAGTTGCCAAAAATGGGCCAAGTGGTGCGAATGAATCACAACCTTTTCCTTTACTCCAGTTTCCTCCTCTTTCAATTTGGAATTCTCTTTCAGAAACATCATTATGTAAACAATATCCTGCTACATAATTCATGGCATCGGCTTCGTCAACATATTGTGCTTTTTTGCCAATTACCAAAGCTAATTCTACTTCCCAGTCGGTTTTTACTGAATTTTTAGGAATAATAATGTCATCGTTTGGACCAGAAAGTGCAGTTGTCGCCTTAAAGAAAATAATTGGTTCTGCTGGAATGGCTGCACCAGTTTCACGAGCATGATCTGCGAAGTTCAAACCAATACAAACAATTTTAGAAGGACGAGGCACACAAGAAGCAATGCGTACTCCTGCTGGAATTTCTGCTAATTCATTTTGTTTTTCTACTAACAATAAACTTAGTTTATCTAAGCCATCATTTTCAAAAAAAGCTTCGTTATAATCTTGAATGTATGCCGAAACATCTAACCATTTCTCTTCTAAGATTACACCAGGTTTTTCGTTACCTACTTCTCCAAATCTAAATAATTTCATAACAATTTATTTTGTAATTAAAGGGAATAATTTATCGGCAACAAACTGGTTTCCAAGCTCGTTTAAATGAACTCTGTCGGTAGTTAAAATGCCTTTATCTTTGTTTTCTGGATTATTATTCAAATTGTGTCCTAGAAATTCTTTTCTTAAATCACAAAGTGGAATATTATTCTTCGTTGCTAAATTTCTGATAAAATTACTGTACTGATTCATATCACCATCCTGTTGATTACTGAAATCAGTCTTTTCGCCAATGGTTGCTGGAGTACATAAAATCAATTTTGCTCCACTTGCTTGAATCTTATTGATTAATGCTTGATAAAATCTAATAAATTTATCTGGGTCAGTTCCTGTTCCAGAAGTGGCTTTATGCCAAACATCGTTTACACCCACATAAATTACTACTATATCTGGCTTTTTACTCAATACGTCATCTTCTAAACGTAAGTACAAATCATATACTTTGTTGCCTCCGATGCCCGCACCAATCAATTCATATTTAGCTTTATCACCTTTTTTGTCAATCATTTCTTGCAATTGAGAAATATAACCTTTGGGCTGCACGCCAGCTTGTGTGATAGAATCTCCAAAGAAAATGATTTTTTTAGGTTTTTCTTGTTGAATAAAAGAGGTCATCGACCAGAATAATACCGATAATAACAATAGTTTTTTCATGAATACGAAGCGATTAGAAATTAGTGATTGGCAATTATTTTTCACAAGTAATTGATTATTTGAGAATAAACAAATTTTGTGAGTACTAATTATTTAACATTTAGTTATTCAATCTAATAAATCCTCCATCAATCGGATAATCACAACCTGTTACAAAACCTGCTTCATCAGAACATAAGTATAATGCCAGAAAAGCGATTTCCTCTGGTTTAGCCATTCTACCAATTGGTTGTGAAGCCGAAAGTTTTTCAAACATTTCTTCGATATTATTCGGATAATTCTTCGCTAAAAAGCCATCTACAAAAGGTGTATGTACTCTGGCTGGCGAAATACAATTACAACGAATGTTATGGTTTAAGTAATCTTTAGCGATGGATAATGTCATGGTTAAAATTGCTCCTTTCGACATTGAATATGCAAAACGGTCTGCAATTCCAACTGATGAAGCTACCGAAGCCATGTTTAAAATAACGCCTCCTTTTACTTCTTTCATCATCGGTACGGCTGTGTATAAACAATTGTAAGCTCCTTTAACATTTACGCTGAAAATTCTATCAAAATCTTCTTCCGAAGTTTTTTCTAAATTACCTACATGAGCAATTCCAGCATTATTAATCAGAATATCAACACGACCAATACTTGCAAATACTGTTTTTACGGCATCTTGATTAGTTACATTACAAGCATAAGCGTGAGCGATGCCTCCTTGTAAACGAATCTCTGCTACGGTATCTTGTGCGGCAGCTTCGTTGAGTTCAAGAATATTTACTGCTGCTCCTTGTTTGGCAAATAATAATGAGATTGCACGACCAATCCCCGAACCTCCACCTGTTATTACGACTGACTTATTAATTAATGAAAACATTTTTTATGGTTTTTCTTGATTGTTTGGCTTCTTCAAATGAAAAAAGTCATCAAAACATATAAGTAATTTAATGGGTAAACATACCCAATATTTATTCAAGAATTATTAATAATCACAAAAAAAGACGACTAAAATAGTCGTCTTTTTCATTAATCAAGCAATTTTATTTGTTAATGTATTCTTTTTTTGTGTGATGATAATACTGTCTTGGGATTTGTTTTTAATTACCTCCACTCTTTCCTGTAGTTGTACTTCCTTCGGCTGGAGCTACTTTTCTAACTGTTGGATAAGTAATCCCTAATTGTTCCATATAGCTTTTATATTTGGTAGGGTCGTAATATACTTTCTTCATTTCAGGTCTAAACTTTGCCATAATCTGTTGATTCAAATTGATAGCGGGTTTATCCGTCGGCGAAATCAGCGATTCATACTTTACATCTTTGGTTTGTTCGTTTTTATAATAATCCCAAGCTTTGGTAATCAAGTCTGGTTTTACCAACATATCTAATAAAGTAAGTGCTTCTACCTTTGCTCCTGCGGTTACTCCTTTGTGTGCAATAGGTGTTGCCATTGAAATAGCATTAGCCCAGTGATGCCCCGGTAAACCTGGAATATTAGAAGGATAGCGAAGCACTACCGTTGGAAGATTCCAAGAAATATCGGCAATGTCATCCGAACCTCCGCCCATGCTTACTAAAACGGGTTCGATGGTTGTATCTATTTTCATCGCTAAACCCTTTTTCTCAGGCGACTTCAATTCTGCTTGCAATGAAGTTGCTAACAGTTGGTCTTCTTCTGACCATTTTGGTAAACCTACTCTTTTGATATGTTCAAAAACATTCTCTGCAATCGGTTTATTGAAATGTCCGGGCCAAGCACTTCCTAATACTTCGTAAGACATTGTCGTTCCCGTCATCATTGTTGCTCCTTTGGCAATAGCAACACCTGATTCGTATAATTCTTTGATTTTCGGATAGGTTCTTTCACGGAAATAATACCAAACAGAAGCTTTTGATGGCACAACATTGGGCTGGTCGCCACCATCAACAATGACATAATGCGAGCGTTGAGAAGGATACAAATGCTCTCTTTTAAAATTCCAGCCGATATTCATTAATTCAACGGCATCCAAAGCACTTTTACCTCTCCAAGGTGCACCTGCCGCATGGGCAGCTTCGCCTTCAAAATTAAATTTTACGGATACCAGACCATTTCCTCCATTGTCACCCCATTGCACTCCCAAATTATTGGCAACGTGTGTAAAAATACAAGCATCAATATTTTTAAAATGTCCATCACGTACAAAAATGGCTTTCGTTCCTACTAATTCTTCTGCAACACCCGGCCAAAGAACAAGTGTACCAGCGATTTTCTCACGTTCCATGATTTTTTTAATCACAATGGCAGCCGTAATATTTAAGGCTTGTCCAGAGTTATGTCCTTCGCCATGCCCCGGTGCACCTTCAATAATTGGGTCATGGTAGGCAACCCCTGGTTTTTGTGATGCTTTGGGAATACAATCAATATCAGAGCCTAAAGCGATAACAGGTTTGCCATTTCCCCACCTAGCAATCCATGCCGTTGGAATGCCCGAAACACCTTTTTCAATGGTAAAACCTTCTTTTTCGAGAATATTGGTGATATAATTAGAAGTTTCATACTCTTGAAAGCCCAGTTCTCCAAAACTAAAAATCATATCGACCATTTGTTGAGAGAATACTTGCTTTTTGTCGATTTCTTCTAAAATTTCTTTGCGGAGCTTTTCTAATTTCTTAGTATCAATTAAAGTAACTTCAGCACTGACTGTGGATGCCTTTTTAGATTGAGCAAATGTGGTTGGTTGACATAGCCAAAAAAGAAGCATTAGCTTGAATAATGCGTAAACGTTTTTTTTCATGTTAATGAGTAATTAAAAGATAGTTTGGTTTGAAGATGAATGTTTACAGACAGCTCAATTAAATTTAATAATTTTCAATGATTATTTTGATATAGAAATGTTAAAAATGTTATGATTAGAGGGTTTCTGCTTAGCGTTATTTTATTTTTAGTAGATTATACTTATTTGTCAAATCCTAAAAAAGTGCTTATCAATGGCACCCTCCCTACTCTACCCGAAGATTTTGTTCTTGAAAACAAAAAGGCTGAAATTTGAGCGACCAAGCATCAAAACAGCCTTTAAGGATGAGAAAAATCATCA
>NZ_JACHKT010000058.1 GCF_014204325.1 Arcicella rosea | reverse complement strand
AGGCTTTACAAGAAACTTTTCAACTACTTTTAACGCCAGATTTGAGAAATTATCAACAATGTTTAATCATCAGCCCAGTTTAAGGGTTGAGCCTATTTTTATTCGCTGTCTTGTTTAAAAAGACCTTTAAATTGTCATTAAATATTAATGATGCATCCAAATATATATTAATAAATATCATAGCATTTTTTGTTTATATGTATTGGGGACTTGGATATCACCCATAACCCCCGCTCGGCGTAGTGTTTTACTATGTCGTAGTTTTCGCCAATCTCATGATTGGCAAAATGCGATAGCATTTTATAAGGGAGTGTTAGGCGAAGAGTCATTTGTACCTAAAATAGATTCAGTTTTTAACTGAACAAAAGCTTTGCAAGGTTTCTATTGTGCAATAGTCTAAAAAAGCAGACATATTAATTTAAAAATCCGTATAACATTATCCATTAAAATATTTTATTGGAGGTCTTTTTTATTGCCTTTTATTTAACAACAAAATTTTATTCTATATGAAAAAGATAGTTTTTTGCATTCACATTTTTACTAGGCTATATTAATATATTAGCACAAGAAACCAATCTCATACCTCCTTCACCCAATGCTGCCCTTGCTTGGCGTAGTGTTTTTCACTACGTCAGTGTGTCAAGCCTTCTTAGAAGGCAACGCCTAGTCCGCAACGGATAGTGGAATATGAGTACACAACTTGGGAATAATTATAAAATGCGTTGCATTTTTGCAATGTAACATTGCAGTTCACTCTGACGTAGTGTAGGAACACTACGCCAAGCGAGGGGTACTATGGCCCAAGTGAGCAAATTAACTATTTTTCACAAAATGCAGAATACAATAGAAATAATTCAGACCCTAATAAAGGTCTATGGTTTAAAATGGAAGATGAATGGAAAAAAATAAAAGATACAAACCCTAGTGATGTATTTCAAATAGAAATTGTACCCTCTTTTTCTGGTAATAGTAAAAGACCTACAAGATTTAGAGTTGAAATGATTAATACGACAACTAAAGAAACAAAAATATGGAATATTCTTAATCCTTAAAAATAACTATTATGCAAAACGTCAATGAAATAGAAACTCAGTTTGTAGAAGCAGTATTTAAAGTTTATGATGGTATTGATTGGGATACTTTCAACTATGACATCTATTACATGTTTCCAGGAACTGGAAGTAAAATTAATTCTATTTTGCTAAAAAATAATCATGGTGTTTCAACGCCAAATATTTCATTGCTTGAACGCATGGAGATAGACGATATGATATTTCAAATAGATGACTATTATCTCGAATCACAAGGGTCGGATAGTACTCGTTTTAACAGAATTACTTATCGTATTTTTTCAGATGGTAGGATAGAATCGAAATATTTCTGGGATACAGAGTTTTACATTGAAGATTTACTTTCAACAGCAAGAAACACTGCTCAATGGTTAAATGACCGAATGTTGATGTTGATGTTTGAAGGGCAATTTAGAAAAAAGAGATGGGACTCCGCTATTTTTGAATTTACTGTAGCAGATGGACAAGTAAATTTTAAAGGAACTGCTTCAAACAAGCGTTATAAAAGCATACCTATTGATTTAGTTTTACCCACCCATGTTTGTGAAAGTATAGTTTATCACCACGAAGTCACAAACGAAGGAGAGCTAAAGGGCAGATGGAAAGCATGGAATAAACTAGTAATCCGAAGTCCACATAATGATATCGACCTTGATAAGGATGTGGATTATCTTTTGGAGTAAATTTTACATCCCTCGCTTGGCATAGTGTTACTACATTACACATTACGCCAAGCGAAAGGCATTTGTCAAAGTTATAAGTAACAACTACTAAACCAGACATTTTATCAAACCCATGAAATCTACTTTTACCAAAATCATCCTTTTCTACTTGCCTATTATGCTAATATTAATGGCTTGTGATGAAGAAATTATTATCTCTAAAAGTTCGCAAAGAAAAATTACTAAATTTAGTTTTTCGGGCTTAACACCTGTAGTTGATGCTACCATTGATGAAGCCAATAAAAAAATTACAGCTGTTGTTCCTGCTACGGTAGATATTAGCAAATTGATACCCACTATTACGGTATCTCTCAAAGCAAAGCTTTCACCAGAAACTGGTAAAGCACAGGATTTCAGTAATGATATTACTTATACCGTTACGGCAGAGGATGGTTCTACGGCTACTTATAAAGTACAGGTAAGCCGTACTAAATTATCGGCAAAAGATATTTTAAGTTTTTCATTCAATGATTTTTCACCAGCAGTCATTGCCAAAATAGATAATACTACCAAAACTATCACAGCAACTGTATCCAGCACAGCAGATTTATCAAAACTAAAAGCCAATATCACCGTTTCAGAACGAGCCAAAGTGACTCCTGCTTCTGGTACTATCTTAGATTTTTCTAAGCCAGTCAGCTTTACCGTCACAGCCGAAGACGGCAGTACACAGATTTACACGGCTACGATTACGAAAGAAGCCCCAGTATCAACCAGTACTTTACCAAGTTCTATTACTTACATATCAAATCCGTTTAGAGTGAGTGTGAAATCGACCATCAAATTGACATGGGAAAAAGGCATATTAATGAAAACAGTTGAAAACGATGGAACACGGATTATAGAGAAAACCTTTAAGAGAGATAAAAATGGCTTGATTACAGCAATTGAGACTAAATATGGTGATGGAACGGTATCGACAGAAACTTATACTTACAATGCAAGCGAAATGGCTATTATCGTAGGAAGAATGAGATATACTTATAACGATGATGGCTTCTTAATCCAAAGACTTACTTCTGGAGGTAATTTTGGAACAGATTCATTTGTAAACATCAAATGGGATACTCAATATAATGCTGCTAGCGAGACATACGATGGTTCTTTATTGAATACTATTACTTCGTTTTCCAACGTAAAGAATCCACTTTGGGAGATAACCAAACAAACACAATTTTTATTAATAGATACTTATAACTACAATACAACATTATTGTATTTAGGAGAAGAATTACCATTTTACTGGTCTTTAAAATATAGTTCAGGAGCACAGACAAGAGCAGATATTACTCCAACCTTAGATTCACAAGGTAGAATTACAAGAATTGTAGTAAACCAAGGATATGCACTTGCACAGGATATGTCTATTAGTTATGAGTAACTTAATCGTATTGTTAATCATTTTTGGAAATAATACCCCTATCGGGAGAAAACCAACTTGCAAAAAACAATTTCAAAAAAACAAAACTATTTAACATTATGGGAGCATGGGGACATGGTTACTTTGAGGACGACGCAGCCTTAGATTTTATGCAAGATATTGAAGATTCGGAAAATCCGAAACAACTATTTAGCGACGCTTTTGAATTTGCCATTGACTCTGATTATTTAGATTCAGATGATGCCAATTCAGTAATTGTAGCTTCGGCATACATTGATAGACAAGTCAATGGAACGAAGTTTTCTTCGCCAGAGCATGACGAGTTGTTGGAGGTGGATACTTTTCCTGAAAGAAATCCCGACATAGACTTTTCTACGCTTCGAGAAAAAGCAGTTATTGCTTTGCATAAAGTATTGGATGAAAGCTCCGAACTGAATGAACTTTGGGCAGAAAATGAAGAAGATTATCCTGCTTGGAAACAAGGAATAGAGCAATTGATTGAGCGACTTTCTGCGTAATTTTTAACACGTCCTTCGCTTGGTGAAGTGTAACAAACTACGCCAAGTGAGGGTTACTAAATAATTTTAATGGTAAATGGGAGAAAATAAAATAATGAATATGTTTCAACAATCTTTGCTAAAAAATGAACTTTCTAGTTTTATATGTGGTAAAGGTGAATATCTGGTAATTGATAGAGAATACGGTGGACATTGGTCATTAGGAAGCTATAAAAATTATATAGAACCAAATTTATCAGAAGGCATTTTACCTATTGAATTTTGGGAGAAACTTTCTTTAAGCTTTGATAAAGTTGATAATTTAAATATTTTCCTCGATAATCTTATAGGGTATTTTATTCCTTACTACAATTGTTCAGACGAAGATTTGAAAAAATATAGAGTCAGTAACACTCCCATTGAAATCGTAAATAAGATAAGAGAAATCCTAATACTTAATAAAGAAAGTCTATTAATTGACAATAGAGGAACTGGTATTGAATGGAACTCAAAAAGTGGGCTTTGGGGAGGAATAATTTCAAATCTTTTAATCATTAGAAAAAGAGGCGGACCAAATTTTTTAACAGATGAATTTATTTGAACAAGCAATAGAAAAAAATGAGCTACTGAACTTTGCATTAGGTAAAGATGAATACTTTGTAGTAGATAGAGATTGTGGTACACATTCTGTTATTTCCTCATGGATAAATTACATTTTGCCTTTATGCAAAACAAAAGGCAGTGATTATGTAAATATCGCTATTGAGGAAATGATAACGCAACTGGTTAAAGCAATTGAAATAGAAGAACCAAAAAGGAATGAAAACTTGCTTTATCAGCTTCACGTGTATTATTATCTTGACAGTGAAAAAAGAATAAAAGCCAGCCCTCTAACAAACTTAAATGTATTGTTAGAAAAATCACTTAATAATTATGTCAATTTATTGAATTCTAAGCATGATTCAAATGCGAATGCTTTCGTAAATGCAATTAATCTGATTAAATCAAGAGGAGGGCTACTTACAAAGATTATTTAATTCCCTCCGTTGGCGTAGTGTAGTAACACTATACCAAAGGAGGCATATTACTGGTAATGTTAATATATTGCAATTGCGAACACTATATGTAATAAGACCATGATTGAGTTTTCAGAAGCTATTAATTTTTTATTATTAGATTTTCGTCGGGAAGAAAATCTTTATTATTACTCAAATAAACCTTATACAGGATTAATAAAACAGATTAGCGGTTATTCAGATTATGATATCCTTTTATTACTTAAATGCGTAAATGGAAATCTTAATTTAGTATACAAAAAATACATTATCAATAGTAAATCTGAAAGGTATAAAAATTTTGAATACCTTGGTGAAGGTACAGAATTACATGGTTTTCTACATGGTTATTCCCTCACTAAGATTGGAGGACGTATAGATTTTCGGTTTGATGATTTTGATATACTTGTTGAAAAAAAACTAGTTGATGCTAAGGGTTACAGAGTTGACAAATGGTCATGGAGAATATTTGATGATATACCAAACATGGAAAACGAAATTTGGGTAGATAATAGAGAAGGTAATATGGAAGTAGGTGGTTATAAAAATGATACAGACTTCCTCCCATACTATACTCTACAAAATGAAATGCGAGAGAAAGTCATCAAAGAAGACAGACTTCCCTCAGCAATTAAATACATTGCCGGAGTAGATGTTGCTTATCATGAAGTTTTACAAAAAATGGTAGGTGGTATTGTAGTGCTTGATGCTGAAACGCTTGAAGTAGTAGAAACAGCATTGCACGAAATGGAAATATCGTTTCCATATATTCCTGGTCTTTTTTCGTTCAGAGAAATTCCACCTTTGTTAGAGGCATACAAAAAACTAAATATTAAACCAGATTTGATAGTCTGTGATGCTCATGGTTTAGCTCATCCACAGGGAGTGGGCATGGCAACACACTTAGGGATTGAATTAGACATTCCTACGATTGGTTGTGCAAAAAAAAGATTGGTAGGTTATTATGACAAAGAAGCTCTTGGTACACAAAGAGGAGATAGCCAAAGCCTTATTTGGGATAGTCAAGAAGCTGGGAAAGCACTCAGAACACAGGATAATATCAAGTCTATGTTTGTATCAATAGGTCATAAAATCAGTTTAGAAACTGCCTGCGAATGGGTATTGAAACTTTGTCCAAATTATCGCTTGCCAGAAACAACCAGAGCCGTTGACCATTTAGTAAACCAAGTTTTAAAAGAAAGAACTGACTTTAACCTATTTCCTGAAGATGATAATGAAGAAGCTTTTCAATAATTTCTACACTCTCCAATATATTTCACTCTGAGTAGTATAGTAACACTACCCTCGCTTGGCGTAGTGTTTTTCACTACGTCAGTGTGTCAGGCCTTCTTAGAAGGCGACGCTTAGTCTGCGACTGATAGAATAAGTATATAAGTAATAAGTACACAACTTGAGAATAATTATAAAATGCGTTGCATTTTTGCAATGTAACATTGCAGTACACTTTGACGTAGTGTAGAACACTACGCCAAGCGAGGGAATTATTGCAATTTTTGTGGCTGGAATGAAAATGTGTTCAGTACTAAGTTTGTTATTAATAGAACGTTTTTGAGCAAATGTTTCTAAAGTAAAGAAACATAAAAAAAAGAAAAGCAATTTTTTCATTGGAGTGTAAATTCGTTAAAAGATTATTGTGATAAAATATTCCAAATATACAAGCCTCACGTAAACAAACCCAATCCCTTAAATTTTTATAGGTATTCTTTTTCAAAACCGCTAAATTTGCAACTCTTTAGCAATTCGGCTGTATTTATGTTGTTTAGAAATTAGCCGACAAACAACCAACAATCTGTTTCATCATGATTCATTTCTTCGGGAGTCACTCCAGCACAGTTTATGCCGTGCAAACGCATGCCATTCTTTCAGATGAAGATATTCAAAAACTCTTTTGGCTTTTCAACAGTAAAATCGACCATACTTTTACTGTCGTAAATCAAGAAAATGCTACTTTGGAAGCTGTTTTTGTAGGGCCACGTGCAGCCATGATTACGCCATGGAGTACCAATGCTGTTGAAATTACCCAAAATATGGGTATTCAAGGAATTATTCGTATTGAGGAATTTACGGCAGTAGCGGAGGATTTTACTGATTTCGACCCGATGCTTTCGCAAAAATACACGCAATTACATCAAGGAATTTATACCATTAAGATTGAGCCTGAGCCAATTCTTGAAATTGATGATATTGCCGCTTATAACAAAGAACAAGGTCTCGCATTGAGCGAAGAAGAAGTTGGCTACTTGAACGGTTTGGCTGAAAGTTTAGGTCGTAAATTGACCGACTCAGAAGTATTTGGTTTCTCTCAAGTAAACTCAGAACACTGTCGCCACAAAATTTTCAATGGTACTTTTGTGATTGATGGAGAAGCAAAACCAAGTTCTTTATTTAAACTTATCAAGAAAACTTCTGAAACGAATCCGAACGACATCGTTTCTGCTTATAAAGATAATGTTGCCTTTATCAAAGGACCACGTGTTACACAATTCGCTCCAAAATCTGCCGACAAACCAGATTTTTATGCAGAAAAAGAATTTGATTCTGTCATTTCAGTAAAAGCTGAAACGCACAATTTCCCAACAACCGTAGAGCCTTTCAACGGTGCTGCCACAGGTTCGGGTGGTGAAATTCGTGACCGTTTGGCAGGTGGACAAGGTTCATTGCCTTTGGCTGGAACGGCGGTTTACATGACTTCCTACTCTCGTTTAGAAGAAAATCGTCCTTGGGAAAAAGCGGTTAATGAGCGTGATTGGTTGTACCAAACACCGATGGATATTTTGATTAAGGCTTCAAACGGTGCTTCTGATTTTGGTAATAAATTCGGTCAGCCATTAATTACGGGTTCTGTTCTTACTTTTGAACACGAAGAAGAATCTCGCAAATTAGGTTTCGATAAAGTAATTATGTTGGCTGGCGGTATTGGTTATGGGAAAGAAAGTCAGGCGATAAAGCAAAAGCCAAGCGTAGGCGATAAAGTAGTGGTATTGGGTGGTGAAAACTACCGCATTGGTATGGGTGGAGCAGCCGTTTCTTCGGCAGATACAGGAGCTTTTGGTTCAGGTATCGAGTTGAACGCTATCCAACGTTCAAACCCAGAAATGCAAAAACGTGCTGCCAATGCGATTAGAGGTTTGGTTGAATCTGACCATAATCCAATCGTATCAATCCACGACCACGGTGCAGGTGGACACCTCAACTGTTTGTCGGAATTGGTAGAAGAAACAGGCGGTTTGATTGATTTAGATAAATTGCCAGTAGGCGACCCAACGCTTTCAGCCAAAGAAATTATCGGTAACGAATCGCAAGAACGTATGGGCTTGGTGATTGGTGAAAAAGATTTAGCAACACTTCAACGTGTTGCAGACCGTGAACGTTCGCCAATGTACACCGTTGGAGATATTACAGGAAATCACCGCTTTACTTTCCAATCGAAATCTACAGGTGCTAAACCAATGGATTTTGCCATTTCGGAAATGTTCGGAAGTTCTCCTAAAATCGTGATGGAAGACAAAACCATTGAGCGTAACTACGCAGGTTTGTCATATTCAGAAACAGAAATTCCAACTTATTTAGCACAAGTATTACAATTAGAAGCCGTAGCCTGTAAAGACTGGTTAACCAACAAAGTTGACCGTTGCGTAGGCGGACGAGTAGCCAAACAACAATGTGCTGGGCCATTGCAATTGCCATTGAACAACGTTGGTGTAATGGCTTTAGACTTCAAAGGGAAAGACGGTATTGCTACTTCAATTGGTCACTCGCCAGTAGCAGCCATCGTTGACCCTGCGGCTGGTTCACGTACTGCCATTGCTGAGGCACTTTCAAACATCGTTTTTGCTCCTTTGAAAGACGGTTTAAAATCGGTTTCTCTTTCGGCAAACTGGATGTGGGCTTGTAAAAATGCAGGTGAAGACGCACGTTTATATGAAGCCGTAAAAGCTTGTTCAGATTTCGCTATCGAATTGGGCATCAATATTCCAACAGGAAAAGATTCACTTTCGATGAAACAAAAATATCCAAACGATGAAGTAATCGCTCCGGGTACAGTAATTATCTCGGCAGGAGCTCATTGTTCGGACATCAATAAAGTAGTTGAGCCAGTGCTACAACGCAATGGCGGAGCAATTTACTACTTGAACTTATCGAAAGATAGCTTCAAATTGGGTGGTAGTTCTTTTGCTCAAATCTTGAACAAAGTTGGGAAAGAAGTACCAACGATTCAAGATGCGGCGTATTTCAAAACAGCATTTAATACTTTCCAAGACTTAATCAAAGCAGATAAAATCGTAGCAGGACATGACATCGGTAGCGGTGGTTTGATTACTACTTTATTAGAAATGTGTTTTGCAGATGTAAACCTTGGTGCAAATATTGACCTTTCAGGTTTAGGAGAAAACGATACCGTAAAAGCATTATTCAACGAAAACATTGCCTTGGTATTCCAAGCAGACGCTTCTGTTGAAGCCGTTTTTGCTGAAAACAACATTACTATCGTTAAAATTGGTGAAGTTGTAGAAGGCAATACCGTTTCGGTGAAAAACAACGATACTTCATTTGATTTTGCCGTAGCGGAATTAAGAGATGTTTGGTTCAAAACTTCTTTCTTGTTAGATTCAAAACAATCGAAAAACGGAACGGCTTTAGAGCGTTATACAAATTATAAAAACCAAGCTTTAGCTTATACTTTCCCTTCGCACTTTACTGGAAAATTAACGGATAACAGTACGATTTCAGTTCGTCCGAAAGCAGCAATTATTCGTGAAAAAGGCTCAAACTCAGAGCGTGAAATGGCGAATGCGATGTATTTGGCAGGTTTTGATGTAAAAGACGTACACATGACTGACCTTATCGCTGGTCGTGAAACCTTAGAAGATATTCAGTTTATTGGTGCAGTTGGTGGTTTCTCAAATTCTGACGTATTAGGTTCGGCGAAAGGTTGGGCAGGAGCATTCTTGTACAACGAAAAAGCCAATGCCGCTATCAAAAAATTCTTTGCTCGTGAAGATACACTTTCGGTAGGGATTTGTAATGGTTGTCAGTTGTTTATGGAATTGGAATTGATTAATCCAGACCACGAAGTACATGGTAAAATGCACCACAACGAATCGCATAAACACGAAAGTATCTTTACTTCAGTGACAATACAGAAAAACAACTCAGTGATGCTTTCTACTTTAGAAGGCACTACTTTAGGCGTTTGGGTATCGCACGGAGAAGGAAAATTTGTGTTGCCTTACGGAGAAGAAAAATACAGCATTGTAGGAAAATACGGTTACGAAGCCTACCCAGCCAATCCAAACGGCTCAGACTTCAACACCGCCATGATGTGCGATGCCACAGGTCGCCATTTAGTAACCATGCCACACATCGAGCGTTCGACCTTCCCTTGGAACTGGGCAAACTACCCAGCCAACCGCAAAAACGACGAAGTTAGTCCTTGGTTAGAAGCGTTTGTGAATGCAAGGCTTTGGATTGAGGAGAAGAATAAGTAGGCTTCCCTTTATGAGTGTAATCTTTTAATAATCAATATATTACCAATAAAATAACCCCGAAAAAGTGTCAATATTGGCAATTTTCGGGGTTTT
>NZ_JACHKT010000057.1 GCF_014204325.1 Arcicella rosea | reverse complement strand
TAGCGATATGACAGATTACTTTTTTATCCCATTTTGAAGTAAATACAAAATTGTACTTTTTTAAGCAAATAAAAATCTTTTGCAAGATATGAGCAGTGAGCTTTGAGCGAACCTTAATTAAAAAAAGCTCAAAGCTCATTGCTCGAAGCTACTTTACTCCTAACTCAGAGTGTCAAGCCTTCTTAGAAGGCAACCGTTAGTGGTATATGAGTAAACAACTTGGTACATAATTATAAAATGCGTTGCATTTTTGCAATGTAACATTGCAATACACTCTGACGTAGTGAAACACTACGCCAAGCAAGGGAACGCTTCGCTAAACTAACGACCAGACCGAGAAAAGAGAAGATCTGAAAGCGGGTCATCAAAATCACGTTCATAGTTCATTAATACTTTAATTAATATGAAAAAATTAATCATTACCTTTTTCTTAGCAACTCTTTTTATTAAAGCTTTTTCGCAAAAAACACAGACCATTACTGGTGATGTGAAGTGTATTATTCAAAATAAACTCATAACATCTGAGTGGACTGATGAAGATGATGCTTCTACAGCATCATTATTTCAAACAGATTTAAAAACGAAAAGTCGTCATTTGATAGCTAAAGACTTGGGAAATGACCAAATAGCAGCGATTGATGAAAAAATATTATTATATATAAATGATAAAAGGTTATTTACATTTGACATTACAAATAGACAAAATAAAGTGATTTATAAGGTAAATGATTCTGTTGATATAGTTGGCATTTCATTGGACTTAGCAAAGGAAAATATTTACGCTATCGAAATAGATAGAAAATTGAAAATATTTAAGATAGTCTGTATCAATATTTTTAATAGAACCGCTAAAATTGTAGCTATTTCTAAATTTGACTTAGAAGATGTTGAATATGTTAACGCTAAAATAGTTACAAAAAAAAATAACTTATATATATGGATAGATTTTATGTTATATGAGTTTGATATAATTAAAAATCAGCTCAGTATGATTGATTCTGCTATTACAAGTTTTGCTATTGATAACGATAGTCTATATTACTTTAAAAACTATAAAGAAAGCAAACCACAGTTAGAGGTAATCAATCTATTAAATAGTAAAAGGTTGATTATTGATAAAGTAGATAAGTATAAAATTGTTGAAAGCATCTATAGCTGTAAAAATAGGGAATTAAAAACATCAATTATTAACAATAAATATAGAGCATCACTAAATTATTGTGGTGATTTTTTTAGAATTACAGATTCATCTTTTAAGCCTATAGATAAATTTGTTTTGTTCGAAAATGAGAAAGTAATAGTATTTAAAAATAAAGACAATTTTAATAAGGATAAGACAAATTATATTCTTAAAAAGTAAAAGATAGAATTTCCCTCGCTTGCCCGTAGTGTTTTACACTACGGCAGAGTGTCAAGCCTTCTTAGAAGGCATCCGTTAGTAGTATATGAGTAAACAACTTGGGACATAATTATAAAATGCGTTGCATTTTTGCAATGTAACATTGCAATACACTCTGACGTAGTGAAACACTACGCCAAGCAAGGGTAATTCGCCTGAGAAAGTAGTGATTATTAGTTTGCCGATTAGCTCGGTTTAGCTTTGAGCTTTGAGCCTTGAGTTATGAGCGAGCATTAATTAAAAAAAGCTCAAAGCTAAATACTCCTAATTCACTAAAGCTGTATCGTAACTCAGTTTTTCTGTATTAGATGGCAGTTTTGATGAGCTATGATACTGAAAATTGGAGTTAAAGCTCGCCAAAACTGCATTGTAGCTCAGAAAATTGGAGTACCTACTCGCTTGCACTGAGTCAGTACTCCATAAATCTGAGTTAAAGCTCAGTCAAATTAAGTTGATAGTCAGAAAAGCTGTATTAGAATTCAGTTTATGTGGGCTTGCTCCCAGCTATGAGCCTTGAGCGAACCTTAATTAAAAAAGCTCAAAGCTCGTAGCTCATAGCTCACAGCAAAAAAAGCTAAAAAGCTATCGTACTTCCAATTTCCAGTTTTTAACTTGCATTTTTTCGATATGATGTACTTCGGCGATGCCAAATTCTCGGAATCCAGCTTTTTTAAGTACATTTTGTGATGGTAAATTGAAAAATGGCGTATCGGCAAGAATGGTTTTTAAAGATGGTTCAAGGCTCGCCCAGTCTAACAAACATTTGAGAGCCTCGCTTGCATAACCTTTTTCTCGGTGTTTTCCATCAATAAAATAGCCGACCATCGTTACGCCATCTTGGTCTGGGAAACCCGCAAAACCGATGCCGCCGATAGAAATATTTTCGGCAACTAAAACGATTTCCCAATTGGTGTACCAAAAAAAGTTATCAGGGTTTTCGGCAGTCATCGGAAGCCAGAAATTTACTAAAGCATCCAAAGTTTCGGCTTTGAAGAAATCTTCAATTTGCCAATTAGATGGATTCAGTCCTAATTTTCGCTCCATTTTTTCTCTACTTTGGATAAACCAGAGCGTCAGTAAATCATTATCTAAAGGAATTAATTTTAATCGTTCTGAATATATTTCTATCATCACATTTTCCACGATTCGCCACATCGTGTATATCAAAAATTAACCAGCGATTTGGCAAATCGTGTGAAAAATCTATGTTTAAAACAATACTTATCGACGACGAAAAACTGGCTATCAATCGCCTTGAGAGATTGCTGGGCAAATATACAGATACTTTTGTGATAATCGGACGAGCCAATAATGGTGCAGAAGGGCTTTCGTTGGTAGAAACGCTTCGCCCTGATTTGATTTTTTTAGATATTGAAATGCCTGTGATGACGGGCTTTGAAATGCTTTCTCGCCTTACTTTTATGCCTTTGGTGGTTTTTGCCACGGCTTTTGATGAGTACGCAATAAAGGCTTTTGAGGAAAATTCAATCGACTATTTACTCAAACCCATCGAGTATGAAAGATTAGACAAAACGGTGCAAAAACTTAAACTTTGGCAAGCCAATACAAAAGCAAAAATTGAACAAGCCAACAATCAAGAGCATTTATTTAACGATAATCTTTTGAAAATGATTGAGGCAATGAAGCCTAAAAAATCAATTAGTTCAATTTCTGTAAAAACAGGAAGCAAGATTTTATTGATTGATTTACAGGACATTAGTCATTTTGAGGCTGACGATAAGTATGTTTTTTTGATGACTTTAGATGGGCAAAAATACTTGACGAGTTATACGATTTCAATTCTTGCTGAAAAATTACCGACAAATAATTTCCTACAAATCAGCAGAGCGAATATTGTTAATACTTTGAAAATCAAGGAAATTGAGAAGCATTTCAATGGAAAATTTCTAATTACGATGAAAGATAAGGCTCAAAGTAAAATGATTTCGGGCGGTACTTTTGGAGAGGCGATTAAGGCTTTGTTTGAGATTTAGATGTTTTGGGGGGACTTTAGGACTTGAAGACAAAAGAAGCAAGAGACAAGATGAAAGAGGTTTTGTTGGAGATGTTTGGATTTTGAGACAGAAGGACTAAAAAATAAAAATCACTAATTCACAACTCACTAATTCACAATTCACTAACTCACTAATTCACAACTAAAAAAAGCCTTTGGCTATTAAATAAGGTACAATTAACCAAAGTAATCCTTTGATTAAGAAAAAGAAAAAACCTGCCCAACCTAAGCGTTTGAGCCATGCACGAAAGTCTTTTTTGGGTGGGGTCTGATTAGTTTCCAATGTTTATGAGTGATTTCCAGATTAACGCCATTACTTTTCAATTAGTTTTCGCCTCAATGATTTTTTGCTTCACTGAGGCGAAAAAAATGTTTATTTCAGTAAATCTTCGATGGCGTTTTGTACTTTATCAAAACCAAATTTTGCCGTTACTTCTTGCATCATTGCAGAAATTTGTTCGTTGCATAAATTGCCAATACTTCCTTCGTGACTGTGTTTTAAATCACGGTTTGGCGTATAAGTATTTGAATTGATTTCGTTTCCAATAATTTTATAGGCCTCACGGAAAGGCACTCCTTGTAAAACTAATTCGTTTACTCTTTCTACCGAAAATAATAAATCATACTTGGCATCGTCTAAAATGCCTTCTTTTACTTGAATGTTTGAAAGCATGAAGTAAGTCATATCTAAACAATTCAAAATTTCATCAAAAGCAGGCATCAAAATTTCTTTCAAAATCTGCATTTCACGATGATAACCCGAAGGCAAATTGCCCATTACCAACATAATTTCGTTGGGAAGCCCTTTCAAACGATTGGTTTTTCCTCTTAATAATTCTGCCACATCAGGATTTTTCTTGTGTGGCATAATCGAACTTCCTGTCGTCATTTCATCAGGTAATTTAATGAAACCGAAGTTCTGAGAATTATACAAACAAATATCCATCGCCAATCTCGAAAGCGTTGAAGCAAACTGAGCGATGGCAGTGGTGGCAAACAATTCAGTTTTACCACGAGACATTTGGGCATACACTACGTTATAATGCAAATTATCAAAACCCAACAATGCTGTCGTCATGGTTCTGTTCAAAGGAAAAGATGAACCATAACCAGCTCCAGAACCCAATGGATTTTTGTTTGCCAAACGATAAGCCGTTTGCAACATTTCCATATCGTCCACCAAGCTTTCAGCATAAGCTCCGAACCACAAACCAAAACTTGAAGGCATGGCGATTTGCAAATGCGTATAACCCGGCAACAATACATCTTTGAATTTTTCACTCAAAGCAAGTAGCAATTCAAACAAACGATTGGAAGATTCTGCTACTTCTTGCAAACGAGCCCGAGTAAAAAGTTTTAAATCCACCAAAACTTGGTCGTTTCTCGAACGTCCAGAGTGAATTTTCTTTCCAGCTTCGCCCAATTTACGAGTCAGCATTAATTCTACTTGCGAATGCACATCTTCGATACCTTCTTCAATCGTAAAATCTCCTGCTTGAATACTTTGGTAAATCGCTTTTAATTCTTGCTGAATTTCGGCTAATTCATCTTTTTCAAGTAAGCCGATACTCTCTAACATTTGCGTATGAGCCAAAGAACCCAACACATCAAATTCAGCTAAGAGTACATCAAATTCGGGGTCACGCCCAACGGTAAATTTTTCAATCTTTTCATTGACCGAAACATTATCTTTTTGCCAGAGTTTGCTCAATTTTTTATCTTTTATATTTCGTTTAAACCTTTATAAATATCTTTTTACGATACATCCACCGCAAAATTAGCCATTCAAAACCTAAAACTAATGTTCCTTGCACCAAGCTTTGATATGGGATACCAAAAATTGTGGTATAATCTTTCCCCAAATGAATCAATAATGATTTTGCAATGTACGAATCAATCGTATGGGCGATGATATAAGCTGCGATGGAATTTGTCCCTATCACCAAAAAGAAAAAAGCAAAATTCCCTTTTTGAAGTACATCTATTGTCCAATAAAAAAATGCCATCAACAGAAAACACCAACCTCCGCTAAAAAGTACCCAAGTGGGTGTCCAGATTCTTTTTACATTCGGACAAATACCAAATGCGTTTAAGATTGATGCCAAGACCAAACCGCTAATACCCAAAATGATAAAAGTCTTTAACTTTTCATTAGACGAAGTATTGGTTTTCAAGATATTTCCTGCCAAAAGTCCTAAAATCATCGTGCCTAAAGTAGGAATAAAACTGAGCGTAACGTAGCCTCCGCCATTGAAAACGAAAGGGTTTTCTCTTGGAAAAATATTCAAAAACCATTGGTCGAAGTCGGAAGCTAAATTGGTGTTTTTGTTCCAATGAGCGGCAAATCCTGATAAGTGATGCGACCAATCTTTAGCAACGCCAACACTTGTGGTATCAAAATTAGCATCAGGCAAAGGATACAAAGCAAAAGCCAACCAATAGCCCAAAAGAATGAATACTAAAGTGGCGATTTGAATTTTCTGAGAACGGAAATTCAATAAAAATAAGAAAGAATAACCCAAACCAATTTGGGTAAGTGTGTCTTCAAAAGTAAAATTTGTTTGTTCTTTCCACTGCGAACGAAGGAAAATGCCCAACAAAATCAGTTTCAAAGAACGCCAAAGCACATGACTGAATACTTTGGTGAAATTCTCTTGATGTTGCAAGCGATTGGCTACTGAATAAGGCAAAACCACACCCACCAAAAAAGAAAATGAAGGTTGAATTAAATCGTGCAGTGAACAACCAATCCATTCTACGTGCGATTGATTGAAAGTTAAAAAATGCCAAAAAGTACTTTGGGGTACAGCTTCCGAAACTTTTTCAAAACTCAAAACCTCAGCCATCATTAAAAACATCACAAAGCCACGATACACATCTGCCGAAGTAAGTCGATTGGGAAATGATGGTTGAGACATTGTTTTGGAGGAATTTGGATACTTATTTTGAAATGATTACTTCACCTAACATTTTGATATACAAATCTATTCCTTCTTCAATTTCTGATAAATAAATAAATTCATCCGCAGTATGCGAACGACCTGAATGCCCTGGTCCCAATTTCAGTGATTGACAATCTAAAACCGCTTGGTCAGAAGTAGTCGGCGAACCATAAGTTGTTCTTCCCAGTTTAATCCCCGCTTTAACAATTGGATGTTCTAAAGGAATCGAAGAGGGTTTCAAACGAATTGAACGAGCATCAGCCTCAGAGCTTATATTTTGGCGAATCGTGTCTAAAGTTTCTTCTAAAGAATATTGTTCGGTTACTCTGCAATCAATCGTAAAAGTACAAGTATCAGGCACTACATTGTGCTGTTTTCCTGCATTAATAATCGTTACCGACATTTTCATTTTTCCCAACACAGGCGATACTTTCGGAAATTCATACTGCTGAATCCAAGCAATATCACGAAGAGCCTTGTAAATGGCATTGTCGCCTTCTTCACGGGCGGCGTGTCCAGCTTTTCCGTGAGCAGTACAATCCACAACCATCAAACCTTTTTCGGCAATGGCTAAGTGCATTTCGGTAGGTTCGCCTACGATGGCAAAAGAAATTTCTGGTAAATCGTTTTCTTTCAACAATAATTCTAAACCATTTACGCCCGAAATTTCTTCTTCGGCAGAAGCTACAAAAAGTACATTGAAACTTAAATCACTTCTATGATAAAAATAACAGAAAGTAGCCAATAAACTTACCAAACAACCTCCTGCATCATTGCTCCCCAAGCCAAAGAGTTTTCCGTCTTTGACCAAAGGTTCAAAAGGATTCAGTGTCCAAGAAGGATTCGGTTTTACTGTATCGTGGTGGGAATTAAGTAATACAGTTGGCAATGCTGGATTGAAATGTTGGTTTCTTGCCCAAAGGTTATTGATTTTTCTACGAAAAGGAATGTTTCTTTCTCTGAAAAATTCTTCAAGAATATCACCTGTTTGTTGTTCTTCACGGCTAAAAGATTGTGTGGCAATAAGTTGTTTTAAAAGAACAATAGCGTCTTGAGTAAGTTGTTGTTGTAAGGTCATGTTTTTGGATGGCTTGCGAATTATCCAAGTTTGGAAAAACGCTCAGTGAGGTCAAATATATCTTCTTTGCGAGCTAAAAGATGAATCCACTCGGTAGGAATTTGGTCGAAACCATAATACAAACCAGCCATTCCGCCCGTTACAGAGCCGATGGTGTCGGTATCATCACCCAAATTAATGCCTTTGAGTACGGCATCATGAAAATTATCAGTAGTGAGAAATGCCCAAAGACTGGCTTCTAAAGTATGAAGAATGTAGCCTGATGAGAAAATCTCATCTTGTGAAAGATGTGAAATATCATCAAATAGAATTCTATTATAAAGTTCTATTTCAGCATTTTTGATTTGAATCAAATGTAAATAATCTCTAACAGTATTTTGAGTTTCGTAATAGGCTTCAAATTTGTTTTCTTCTTTCAACAGATTTATCACAAATTCTACTGCAAAAAAACACCCAATTATGGTACGAATATGTGCATGAGTAATACTTGACACTTCTTTCACGATGCAAAAACGTTGATCGATTGGTTTGTTTTTCAAGTAAAAAGCCAGAGGAAGAATTCTCATTAACGATCCGTTTCCATTGGAGTAATCATCGCATTCACCTGATTGATAAGGAGAAACACCTTTTAATATTTTGTCGATGGCATTTCGGGTGGAAACACCAATATCAAATAATGTTCCTGTAGATGACCAATAATTAAACTCATACCATTTACACAAACGCTTTGCGAGTAGTTCTACATCATAGCCCTCAATCAGTTGTTCAGCCAAACAAAAAGACATCGAACTATCATCCGACCAAGTACCAGCTGGTTGATGATGCGTTCCATATTCACGCATACCCACTACGGGCTTTGCCTGTAAATGTTTACGACTCATAAACTCTACAGGTACGCCTAAAGCATCGCCTGTAGCAATGCCAAAAAGTAGTCCTTTACTGTGTTGCATAAACGTAAATCAGGTCGAAGCCTGTCATCATTTTATAGGTTATTCGGTTTTCAAAACTGTTCCAGCCACTCCATCTTTCACGGCTAGTTTTACTTCTTTTGCATGACAAATCGTTACTTGCGAAACACCATCTGCCAATGCTTTAAAAGCATTATCTAATTTCGGAATCATTCCTTTATTAATAACACCTGCTGCTTTATACTTTTCATAATCTTCTGGTTTCAAAACAGCAATTACTGCATCATCATCTTCTGGATCTGATAAGACACCTTTTTTCTCGAAACAATATACCAAATTTACTTCGTAAGTACCAGTCATGGCTACAGCAATGGCTTGTGCTTGCGTATCAGCATTGGTATTAAGCATATTTCCTTCTTTATCGAAAGTCAGCGGAGCAAAAACAGGTACAATACCTTGTTGTAACAAACTATCAATAAAAGTACTGTTTACTTTTTCAATATCTCCAACAAATCCATAATCCACCGTTTTAACCAAACGTTTTTGCGATAAAATTACGCCCGCATCTGCACCCGTCAAACCAATTGCATTATCGCTGAAATGTTGCATTTGAGCAACTAACGATTTATTTACCAAACCACCATAAACCATTGTTACAACATCTAACATCGCTTTATCGGTGATTCTTCTACCTTCAACCATTACTGTTTCAATGCCCAGTTTTTCAGCAACTTGCGTTGCGATTTTCCCACCGCCATGCACTAGAATTTTGGGTGAAGGAATATCTGAAAAATCTCTTAGAAATTGTTTACAAAAAGCAGGATTATCAATAACGTTCCCACCTATTTTTACAACTGTTAATTTCATATTATTTTAAAGGAAACGCTTTCGGAATTCCTCAAACGTTTCCTCAACAAAAGCTAAAATAAATAAGGACTTTCTTCTTTAATGATGCTAAGTAAAATCTGCTTCATGACCACTTGTGCAGACCATACTCTGTTTCCCGCTTGTTGAACAACAACTGAATTTGGAGAATCCAATACGGCATCTTCCACAACAATATTTCTACGAACTGGCAAACAGTGCATAAATTTAGCATTGTTCGTCAATTTCATTTTTTCCATCGTCACCATCCATGATGGGTCTTGGTTCAAAATTTGTCCGTACTGAGTATATGAAGACCAGTTTTTTGCATAAATAAAATCAGCATCTTTAAATGCTTCTTCTTGATTGTGCGTCACTTTGGCATTCCCTGCAAATTCTGGGGCTAATTCATAACCTTCTGGATGAGTAATGACGAAATCTACATCGGCAGCATTCATCCATTCTGCAAATGAATTAGGTACTGCCTGCGGCAAAGCCTTTACGTGCGGTGCCCAAGTAAGCACTACTTTAGGGCGTGGCTTCGTTTTTAATTCTTCAATAGTGATTAAATCTGCCAAAGATTGAAGAGGGTGACGAGTAGCCGATTCCAAACTTACGATTGGACGACCAGTATTTTTAACAAACTGACTGATTACTTTTTCTGAATAGTCTTCTTCACGGTCGGTCAAACCAGGAAAACTACGAATCCCAACAATATCGCAATACTGCCCAATAACGGGTGCTGCTTCTTTGATGTGTTCTGCTTTGTTGCCGTCCATGATAGCTCCATCTTCAAACTCCAAACCCCAACTATCTTGACCGACGTTCATTACCATCAATTCTAAACCCAAATTTTGTGCAGCACGCTGTGTACTTAAACGAGTACGAAGACTTGAGTTAAAAAACAAAAGCCCCATAGTACGATTTCTACCAAGGTGTTTGTCTGCGTAAGGAGTTTTTTTATATAATAGAGCTTCTTTTACAAGTGCTTGCACATCAACGGCATCTTTGACCGACAAAAAATTTTGCATATTTTTTAACAGATTGATTCAAATATTTTGATTAATTCCTCCAAATAAGACTAAGCAGATTAATTTTTTGGAGAATATTTTACAAAGTTAATTCAATTGTTAAAATAATACATGATTTTGTTTAAACTGCAGGTTGAACGCATTTAAAAATGCGAGTTATTTATAAAATTAGGAACTTTGTCAGATGAACTGGCAAACTTTCTTTCAAGACATTCCCGATTTTC
>NZ_JACHKT010000056.1 GCF_014204325.1 Arcicella rosea | reverse complement strand
AAGTAAATCACCTCAAATAAAATGAAAAATCCACCCAGAATATGAGTGGATTTTATTATGAATGAATATTGAAAAACAATTTTCAAGGAAAGCCTCATTAGTTTTTACCTGACAAAAAATCCTGCTGATATGGCAGGATTAGGCAGTTATTTTGGCAAGTTGTTTATTTCAATTTATTTCTCATAATCCAGACTTTGTGCGTATTATTGAGGTTAAAACTTTCTTTCATATTTATTTTTATTAAAGAATTTAATATTCCTGTTCGTGTATGACCTTCAACCAATTGATATTTACCATTAATTTCAACACCTTTAGGTTTTATTGGGAACGAATTACAGTCTAAAATAATTGGTGAAACTTCCCAAGTCCCATTTTTTAACCAATATTCTATTTGATGTCTTCTGTTTGGAATTATTTGAAATAATTTATCCCAAGTATCACAAACACTAATGCTATCATAATAATCTTGACCGCCACTAAGTATATTGATGCTTTTAATTTGTTCATTTGCCCATTGCTCATCAACAAATTCGATATATTCATTACCATAATTAATCCAAGCATAATTCATTAATGATAAGTCATCATTATGTAATGGAAAAAACCATTGTTCTATTACTTCGTATGGAATGTGCGTTATTTTTTTTTATTCCTTAGGAAATATTCTTCCAATCCCTCGTCATAACTATCAATGTTATATTTAGGAGAGAGACTTTTCCATGATTTACTTATCAAAATATTGTTCATTTTGGATTTAATATTATGATATATGAATTAAAACGGCAATCTCAAGTTTTCATAAACTCATGAACCTTACCTTGATTTTTCCTCAAGTTAATAATTTCTTTCCCAAAAACTTGCTAGTAAATACTCAAAATCTTTTGTTCAGCATCAATATTTTTGAATTCTTTAAGAAGTTTTATTCATTAATCTGATAGTTTTTTGATTATGTAGTTACAAAAATGACTTTTTGTAGTTTAATTAGTAAATTGGTACTGAATAAAAATTAAGCCTATCAATTAGAGATAAATATTATTGAAGATGAATTTTGTTGCAATAGATTTTGAAACTGCTAATAATGCCCAAAGTAGTGCTTGTGCTTTGGGACTAGTGAAAGTTGAAAATGGCATTATCGCTGAAAGAAGAGAATGGTTAATAAAACCAACGCCTTTTGAAATGGGTTTTTATCAAAATAAGGTTCATAAAATTAACCTGATGGATTTGAGAGATAAACCTACTTTTGATGAAATATGGGATGAATTAAAGCCACTTTTAGAAAACCAAGTAGTTATTGCTCATAACGCTACGTTTGATTTTGGCGTTTTAAATAGTGTTTGCACGCATTACAATATTCAACCAGTGAAGTTGACGAGGATGTGTTCGATTGCATTGTCTAGGATGGCTTGGCGAAATGAGCGAGGTTATGGTTTAAGTACTTTAGTGAAATCTAAACTTGATAGTTACAGCTTTAATCATCATGATGCTTTAGCAGATGCTGAAGCATGTGCTGTATTGGTACTTAAAGTAATGGAGGTACTTTCTTTGTCAAGTATTCAAGAAATTCAATATTATAAATCTAGTAGGCTACAAGTTAAGCGTTCGTCTAAAGTAAAGACTGTCAAAAAGATTTTTGAAGGAACTATTAATGAGAACTTAAATAATCCCATCAGGAAAAAAGAGGTTGTTTTTACGGGAACACTGGAATACTTTGTCAGAAAAGAAGCTGAGAATTTGGTAAGAAAAATAGGAGGGTTTCCTGCTCAATTTGTCAGTAGTAGAACGAAGTATCTTGTAGTTGGTCAGTATGATGTCAATAAAACTAAGTCATCTAAAATACAAAAAGCAGAAGAACTTTCACTAGAAGGATACAATGTTCAGATAATAAGCGAAAACGAGTTTATTGAAATGATTTCTGTAAAAAATGAATTAATATAAAAACAGCCTTTATCAATTTTACTTGATAAAGGCTGTTTATTAATTTGTTAATCGCTAAAATAAATTACTTCGCTACATTAGCACGAATAATATTCAATGCACCACCAGCTTTAAACCATTCAATTTGTTGGTCGTTGTAAGAGTGATTTACTGCAATTGTATCACTTGAACCGTCGGCATGATTCAATACTACTTGCAATTGAACACTCGGAGCGAAAGTTGTTAAACCAATGATGTCGATAGAATCGTCTTCTTGAATTAAGTCATAATCTGCTTCATTGGCAAAAGTAATCGCCAACATCCCTTGTTTCTTCAAATTAGTTTCGTGAATACGAGCAAAAGATTTCACTAATACCACACGAACACCCAAGTGACGAGGTTCCATCGCTGCGTGTTCACGAGATGAACCTTCACCATAGTTAGAATCACCAACTACGATTGTTCCGATTCCAACCGCTTTATAAGCACGTTGTGTCGCAGGAACGGGGCCATATTCGCCCGTCAATTGGTTTTTCACATTGTCTGTTTTCTCGTTAGCGAAGTTCAATGCACCAATTAACATATTGTTAGAAATATTATCTAAGTGACCACGGTATTTCAACCAAGGACCAGCCATAGAAATATGATCTGTTGTACATTTACCTTTCGCTTTGATTAATAATTTCAAACCCAATAAATCAGTACCTTCCCAAGCAGAGAATGGAGCTAATAATTGAAGACGGTCAGAAGTTGGAGAAACTTTTACTTCTACCGAAGAACCATCTTCAGCAGGAGCTTGATAACCAGCATCTTCTACGGCGAATCCTTTTGTAGGTAATTCATCACCTGTCGGAGCGTCTAATTTTACTTGCTCTCCTGCTTCGTTGGTCAAATAATCTGTTAAAGGATTGAAAGTTAAATCACCTGCAATCGCCAAAGCAGTTACTAACTCAGGAGAACCTACGAAAGCATAAGTATTTGGGTTTCCATCCGCACGTTTGGCAAAGTTTCGGTTGAAAGAGTGAACGATGGTGTTTTTCTCCCCTTTCTCAGCACCGGGACGAGCCCACTGACCGATACATGGCCCACAAGCATTTGAGAATACTTTACCGCCGATGCTCTCGAAAGTATCAATAAATCCATCTCGTTCTATTGTATAACGTACTTGTTCAGAACCAGGGGTGATGGTATATTCTGCTTTTGTTTTTAAGCCTTTAACTGCAACTTGTCTTGCTAAAGAAGCCGCACGTGAAATGTCTTCGTAAGATGAGTTAGTACATGAACCAATCAAACCTACTTCGATTTTAGTTGGCCAACCGTTTTTCTCAGCTAATGCTTTCATTTGAGAAATAGGGGTTGCTAAATCTGGCGTGAAAGGCCCGTTCAAATGTGGTTCTAAAGTATCTAAATCAATTTCAATTACTTGGTCGAAATAAGTAGCTGGGTCAGCATAAACTTCTGGGTCAGCAGTCAAATGTTCTTTAATGGTATCCGCTAAAGCAACCACATCAGCACGACCTGTTGATGTTAAATAGCGAGCCATAGATTCATCATAACCAAAAGTTGAAGTAGTTGCTCCAATTTCAGCACCCATGTTAGCGATTGTACCCTTACCTGTACACGACATTGAAGTAACGCCTTCGCCAAAATATTCTACCACAGCACCAGTGCCACCTTTTACCGTAAGAATACCTGCTACTTTTAAGATTACATCTTTTGCAGAAGTCCAACCGTTTAATTTACCTGTCAATTTAACACCAATCAATTTAGGGAATTTCAATTCCCAAGCTAAACCAGCCATTACGTCACAAGCATCAGCCCCACCAACACCAATGGCAATCATCCCCAAACCTCCAGCATTTACTGTATGAGAATCAGTACCAATCATCATTCCGCCCGGAAAAGCATAGTTTTCTAAGACTACTTGGTGAATAATACCTGCACCGGGTTTCCAAAAACCTAAACCATATTTATCAGAAACAGAAGAAAGGAAGTCATACACTTCTTTATTTTTATTCACCGCAACCGAAAGGTCGGTTTTTGACTCTACTTTAGCTTCAATTAAGTGATCGCAGTGAACAGTAGAAGGAACTGCTACTTTCGGACGACCAGCCTGCATAAATTGTAAAAGAGCCATTTGTGCAGTTGCATCTTGCATTGCCACTCGGTCAGGTGCGAAGTCAACATAAGATTTTCCTCTTTCAAAAGTACTTGTAGGAGTACCTTCCCACAAATGAGAATAAAGGATTTTTTCTGTTAAAGTAAGCGGTCTGCCGACAAGTTTACGGGCTGCCTCAACACGAGCTGGCATACGTTCATAAACTGCTTTAATCATTTCAATGTCAAAAGCCATAATCTATTTTTGTTAAGAGTACTTGAAATTCTAAGATTTAAAGAATAAGAATTTATTGATATGTTCTAATAATTTAATTACTATTTTTCATATTGCAATAACATATTTCAGATATTTTAAGTTCTTGAATTTCTGTTTGCATACCGACAACGGTAAAAATTGTAATTTAACCTTTTAGAGTTTTATTGATGATTATAGACTATGGAGGGAATCTCTTGATAGTTGTCTCAGTAATTGAATAAAACAAATAAAAATTATACAAAACAAAGAAAATATATGTTAAAAACGTCTATTCGATAAAAAATTTTTAAATAGAAGTTGCTTTCTATAAATTTGCGAGATAAATATTTTCAGAAAAATGCTATTGTTAACACCAATAGAAAGTCTGTTAATATGAAAAACGTACAAGGATAAATACTATAATAACTGTAAATAATTCAATATGAACTTTTATAACGATTACCTTAAAGAAATCGAGGAAAGAAAAACACAAGGACTTCATCCTAAGCCAATTGATAGTGCAGAATTGGTTAGTGAAATCATTGAACAAATCAAAGATTTAGACAACGAAAACCGTGCTGATTCACTTCAGTTTTTCATCTACAACACTTTGCCTGGAACTACTCCTGCGGCTGGTGCAAAGGCTAAGTTTTTAAAAGAGATTGTACTTGGTCAGTCTGTTGTAAAAGAAATTACCCCAGATTTTGCTTTTGAATTGTTGTCACACATGAAAGGTGGCTCTTCAATTGAAGTATTATTGGATTTGGCTTTAGGAGAAGATGTTGCTATTGCAAAACAAGCTGGAGACGTATTAAAAACGCAAGTTTACTTGTACGACGCAGATTTGAAACGTTTGAAAGATGCTTTTGAAAGCGGAAATGAAACGGCAAAAGACATTATCGAAAGTTATGCCAAAGCTGAGTTTTTTACGAAACTTCCAGAAATACCTGAAGAAATTAAAGTTGTTACGTTTATCGCAGGCGAAGGTGATATTTCAACAGATTTACTTTCTCCAGGAAATCAAGCTCACTCACGTTCTGACCGTGAATTGCATGGAAAATGTATGATTTCTCCTGCTGCTCAAGATGAAATCGAAGCCTTGAAAGCTCAACACCCAGATAAATCTGTGATGTTAATTGCTGAGAAAGGAACGATGGGCGTTGGTTCATCAAGAATGTCAGGCGTAAATAACGTGGCACTTTGGACAGGTAAGCAAGCAAGCCCTTACATTCCATTTGTGAACTTTGCTCCAATTGTAGGTGGAACAAATGGTATTTCTCCAATTTTCCTTACAACAGTTGATGTAACGGGTGGTATCGGAATTGACCTTAAAAACTGGGTTAAAAAAGTAGATGCAGATGGTAAAGTTATTCGTAATGAAAATAACGAACCTATCCTTGAACAAGCTTATTCAATAGCGACAGGTACTGTATTGACGATTAATACAAAGACGAAAAAATTATACAATGGCGAGCAAGAGTTGATTGATATTTCAAGATCTTTCACTCCTCAAAAATTGGAATTTATCAAAGCTGGTGGTTCTTATGCCATCGTATTTGGTAAGAAAATCCAAACATTCGCTTCTCAATTATTAGGTATTGCTATTGCTCCAGTATTTGCTCCTTCAAAAGAAGTTTCTAATGAGGGTCAAGGCTTAACAGCGGTTGAAAAAATCTTCAACAGAAACGCAGTAGGTTCTACGCCGGGCAAAGTTTTACATGCAGGTTCGGACGTTCGTGTATTGGTAAATATTGTAGGTTCACAAGATACTACAGGTTTGATGACAGCACAAGAATTAGAGTCAATGGCTGCAACAACTATTTCTACTACTGTTGATGGAGCTTATCAATCAGGTTGTCATACAGCTTCGGTTTGGGATAAAAAAGCACAGGCTAATATTCCAAAATTGATGAAATTCATGAACGAATTTGGTTTGATTACCGCTCGTGACCCTAAAGGTGTGTATCATTCAATGACTGACGTAATTCACAAAGTATTGAATGATATTACGGTTGACGACTGGGCAATTATCATCGGTGGAGACTCTCATACTCGTATGTCTAAAGGTGTTGCTTTCGGTGCTGACTCTGGTACGGTTGCCTTGGCATTGGCTACGGGTGAGGCCTCAATGCCAATTCCTGAGTCTGTAAAAGTTACTTTTAAAGGTAACATGAAAGAATATATGGACTTCCGTGACGTGGTTCATGCTACGCAATCACAAATGCTTCAACAATTTGGTGGCGAAAACGTCTTCCAAGGTAAAATTATTGAGGTTCATATTGGTACACTTACTGCCGACCAAGCCTTTACATTTACAGACTGGTCTGCGGAAATGAAAGCAAAAGCTTCTATCTGTATTTCTGAAGATGCTACTTTAATCGAATCATTGGAAATTGCGAAAAGCAGAATCCAAATTATGATTGACAAGGGCATGGACAACAAAACCCAAGTGCTTCAAGGATTGATTGATAAAGCAAATAAGAGAATTGCTGAAATTCAATCGGGCGAAAAACCAGCACTTAGACCTGATGCTAATGCAAAATATTACGCTGAGGTAGTTGTTGACTTAGACTTAATCGCTGAACCAATGATTGCTGACCCAGATGTAAACAATGCAGATGTTTCAAAAAGATATACGCACGATACTATCAGACCATTGTCATTCTACGGTGGCGACAAAAAAGTAGATCTTGGTTTTATCGGTTCTTGTATGGTTCACAAAGGCGACATGAAAATTTTGGCACAAATGCTTAAAAACATTGAGGCTCAAAATGGTAAAGTTGAATTTAAAGCACCACTTGTAGTTGCTCCGCCAACGTATAACATTGTTGATGAATTGAAAGCAGAAGGCGACTGGGAAGTATTACAAAAATACTCAGGTTTTGAGTTTGATGATAATGCTCCTAAAGCAGCCGCACGTACTTCTTACGAAAAAATGTTATACTTAGAGCGTCCGGGTTGTAACCTTTGTATGGGTAACCAAGAAAAGGCAGCTAAAGGCGATACCGTAATGGCAACATCAACTCGTTTATTCCAAGGACGTGTTGTGGAAGATTCGGAAGGCAAAAAAGGTGAATCTTTACTTTCATCAACGCCAGTGGTAGTTCTTTCTACGGTTCTTGGTAGAACTCCAACTATCGAAGAATATGTAAAAGCAGTTGAAGGTATCAATTTGACTAAATTTTCGCCATCACACATTAAGTTGGTGAAATAAAATTATAATGTATATTTAAAAAGCCTGAGCAACAACTCAGGCTTTTTGTTGTTTATACAAAGAAGAAAGCATTTTGAAGTCCTCTAAAATTTATTTCATAGAATCAATCAAATTACTGTTGTCTCTTGGATAATTTTTATTTCCAATAAATAATAGAATTGTACAAATTTAATACTGTTATCAAAAAAAATGGACTACATTTTGAAATGAAGTTTATATATTTGGCAAAATATAAAAGGTAGCGGTCTTTTATCAGGTATTTTATATCCCAAAAAGGCATTAAATTTTAATGATTTTAGCCCCTAAAGAATAAGTATTTCGTAAATAATTTCGATTATTTACTCCACCAATCAAATTAATTAATGTCGAAAAACTTAGTAATAGTAGAGTCTCCAGCAAAGGCAAAGACCATTGAGGGATATTTAGGAAAAGATTTTACCGTAAAATCTTCGTTTGGTCATGTTCGGGACTTACCTAAAGAAAATGATGCCATCGACGTTAAAAATGGTTTCAAACCTACTTATATTATCTCACCAGAAAAGATAAAAGTAGTAAACGAACTCAAATCAGCCGTAAAAGCAGCAGAAGAAGTATGGCTGGCAACGGATGATGACCGTGAAGGTGAATCTATCTCATGGCATTTAAAAGAAGCTCTTGGGCTTGCAGACAGTACTAAAAGAATCGTTTTTCGTGAAATCACGAAAAAGGCAATTCAAAATGCCATTCAAAATCCAAGAACAATTGATGTGGATTTGGTAAATGCACAGCAGGCTCGTCGTGTATTGGATAGATTAATAGGTTTTGAACTTTCACCAGTACTTTGGTCGAAAGTAAAAAAAGGTTTATCAGCGGGTAGAGTACAATCGGTAGCAGTAAGAATTGTGGTTGAAAGAGAAAGAGATATTGAAAATTTTGATTCAAAATCTTCTTTCAAAATTGTTGCTTTATTCCCTTTAGCAGCTGGCAGAGTTTTACAGGCAGAGTTACCTAAAAACTTTGAAACTGAAGCATTGGCAAAAGCATTTTTAGAAAAGTGTATCGGTGCGGAATTTAAAATTAAAAACTTAGAGACCAAACCTGCAAAAAAATCTCCAACTGCTCCTTTTACTACTTCTACTTTACAACAAGAAGCTTCTCGTAAATTAGGTTACTCAGTGGCATCAACGATGATGTATGCTCAGAAACTATACGAAGCAGGTAAGATTTCTTACATGAGAACTGACTCAACCAGTCTTTCTGAAGAAGCGATTGGAAAAGCAAAAGAAGCCATTACTAATGCTTATGGTGTTGATTATGTACAAACTCGTCAGTATAAAACTAAAGATGAATCGGCACAGGAAGCTCACGAAGCCATTCGTCCAACAGATTTTGCAGAAAGTACTCTTTCTGGCGATGTTAAAGAAAGACGATTATATGAATTGATTTGGAAACGTGCCATCGCCTCGCAAATGGCAGATGCACAATTAGAAAGAACAACCGCAACGGTGGGTATTTCTCAAACTTCTGAAGAATTAATAGCCCAAGGTGAAGTCATTAAATTCGACGGTTTCTTGAAAGTATATTTAGAAAGTAAAGACGATGAAGAAGATGAGGATAATTCAAAAATGTTACCTCCTTTAAATATAGGTCAAATTCTAAATTTATATACTTTAAAAGCTACCGAACGTTTTTCTCGCCCACCAGCACGTTACACAGAAGCAAGTTTGGTAAAAGCTTTAGAAGACAAAGGCGTTGGTCGTCCTTCTACTTATGCTCCTACGATTTCAACGATTATCAAACGTGAGTATGTTGTAAAAGAAGATAGAGAAGGCAAGGAGCGTAGTTTTAAAGAGATTGTGTTGAAAGACAATAAGATTTCTGAAAAGACCAGTAAAGAAACTTACGGAACAGAAAAAGCAAAACTTTTCCCAACATCAGTAGGAATGGTGGTGAATGATTTCTTAGTTGAAAATTTCAAAGAAGTAGTAGATTTCAAATTCACTGCCGACATGGAAGATGAATTTGATGAAATTGCGAAAGGAAAAGTAGAGTGGTCGAAAATGATTGATAATTTTTATCAAGGTTTTCACCAAACGATTGAAGACAGTAAAAGCGTTGATAGAAATACAGTTGGTTCATCTCGTGATTTAGGAGTTGACCCTAAAACAGGGAAACCTATTTCAGTTAGATTAGGGAAGTTTGGCCCTTATGTACAATTAGGAGAAGCCAAAACCAAAGATGATGAAAAACCAGTTTACTTCAACCTTAAAAAAGACCAGTTGGTAACAACCATTACTTTAGAAGAGGCTTTGGCTTTGATGGAATTACCAAAACTACCACGAGAAGTTGGTTTCTTTGAAGATAAACCAATGGTGATTGGTGCTGGTAAAATGGGTCCTTATATTCGTCACGATGATAAATATACGAGTCTTCCGCCCAACGAAGACCCTTTTACAGTTTCAGAAGAAAGAGCGATTGAATTACTTTTGGAAAAACGACAAGCAGATGTAGGAAGTGCTATCGGGACTTTTGAAGGAGAACCTATTACAACGGGGAAAGGTAGATTTGGGCCATATGTAAAACACAATGGTAAGTTTTACTCTTTGGGAAGAGGCGAAAGTATTGAGACCATTTCGGGCGAAAGAGCGATAGAAATCATTTTGAAAAAACGTGACAGCGAAGCCAATAAGTACTTGAAAGAATTCCCAGAAAATGATTCTATCAAAGTAGTCAACGGAATGTATGGACCATATATTCAGATAGGGAAAAGAAATATCAAAATTCCAAAAGATACTAAACCAGAAGATTTGACTTTGGAAGACTGTATCAAACTTGGCGAAGAAGCACCTGCTCCTGCTGCGAGAGGAAAGAAGAAGTAAATCTAATAATTGAGTGATTTAGTGAAGGAGTGATTTGTGATTATTCTTTTTGAAGGTCATTTCTTCTTAAATATTTTAAAGAAAGGTTGTCGATTTTTGATTGGCGACCTTTTTTTTGATTTGAAAATTTGAAGATGTGTTAATTTGAAAATTAAATTTAAAATCTAAGATGAAACCTAAAAAAAAGAAATTAGTCGTATTAACTGGTGCTGGTATTTCAGCAGAAAGCGGGATTCCTACTTTTAGAGCTTCAGATGGGCTTTGGGAAAATCATGCCGTTGAAGATGTCGCTACTCCTGAAGGCTTTAAGAAAAACCCTGAATTGGTTTTACGCTTCTATAACGAACGAAGAGCTAAATTAGACCAAGTAGAACCAAATGAAGGGCATAAAATTTTGGCTCGTTTAGAAAAACATTATGATGTACAAATCATCACGCAAAATGTAGATAATCTTCACGAAAGAGCAGGTTCAAGTAATGTACTTCATCTTCATGGCGAATTAACGAAAGCTCGTTCTACTGTTTTTTCAGATTTGGTATATGAAATCGGCACTAAGCCAATCAATTTAGGCGATAAATGCGAAAAAGGTTTTCAGCTTCGTCCACATATTGTTTGGTTTCATGAAGACGTTCCTTTGATACATGATGCCATTGAAATGGTTGAAAGTGCCGATGTTTTTGTTGTAGTAGGTACTTCATTGCAAGTATATCCAGCGGCTAGTTTGGTGAATTTTGTAGCTGGTTTTGTACCAATTTATATTATTGACCCCAAAAAACCAGAAGCAGCAACCAGAAAAAACATGGCTTTTATAGAATATATTGGCAGTATTGGCTTGGCTAAATTATGGGATATTTTGGTAAATGATTGAGATGAGTAGTACAGATAAACCAATTTCTTTTGCTTAACCAAAAACTAGCCGTAATTTTGTGACTTCAAAATTACAAAAAACAGAACCATGCAAATTATAGACGGGAAAGCAGTTGCTGACGAAATCAAGAAAGAAATCGCATTGGAAGTAGCTGAAATCAAAGCATCTGGTGGTAAAACACCACATTTAGTAGCCATTTTGGTGGGAAATAATGGTGCTTCTGAAACCTATGTTGCCAACAAAGTAAAATCTTGTCAAGAATTAGGATTTAATTCAACATTACTTCGTTTCGACCCAAGTATTACTGAAGCTGAATTGTTGGCTGAAGTACAAAAAGTAAATGATAATGATGATATGGATGGATTGATTGTTCAATTACCCCTTCCTGACCATATCAATCCCGATAAAGTAATGGAGACGATTGCTCCAAGTAAAGATGTTGATGGTTTTCATCCAATCAATATTGGTAGAATGGCAAAAGGTCTTCCTGCTTATATTTCTGCAACGCCACAAGGAGTATTAGATTTATTAGCGTATTATAACATCGAAACTTCAGGAAAACATTGTGTTGTAGTGGGACGTAGCCAGATTGTAGGTTTACCAATGTCTATTTTGATGCAACGTAATACTAAAATTGGTAACTGTACAGTAACGCTTACGCATTCAAAAACGAAAGATTTACCTGCTGTTTGTGCCAGTGCTGATATTTTAATTGCTGCTTTGGGTCGTGCAGAGTTTATCACGGCTGAATATGTAAAAGAAGGTGCAGTAGTAATTGATGTAGGTTTGACTAGGGTAGAAGACCCAACTAAGAAGTCTGGTTTTGCATTGAAAGGAGATGTGAAATTTGATGAGGTAGCTCCGAAGTGTTCTTTTATCACGCCAGTTCCTAAAGGAGTAGGGCCAATGACGATTGTTTCCTTGATGAAAAATACTTTACTTTCAGCCAAAAAGGTGATTTACCAATAAAATATAGTACTTTATCTTTGTGGTTACTACTTAATTATTTATTGTTTGAAAAATTGACTAATCAGTGCTGTTTAAGCGGATGATTTTTTGTACTTTTGCGGTAAATTTCAGAAAAAGTATTTCCAAGATAATTTTGAATTAAGAGAGCTTTAGAAAACTCTCCAATAAAATGGCTGCTATCAATCAAGTTAAGATTTTCACAGGATCATCTTCCGAATATTTAGCAAAAGAAATTGCTCGCTTTTACGGAAAAGATTTAGGTTTGTCTTCTGTTCAACGTTTCTCAGATGGTGAAATGTCACCAAGTTTTAACGAATCTATCAGAGGATGTGATGTATTCATCATTCAATCAACCTTCCCACCAGCTGATAATATGCTGGAGCTTTTGTTAATGATTGACGGTGCTCGTCGTGCTTCTGCTCACTATGTTACGGTTGTTATGCCTTATTTTGGCTATTCTCGTCAGGATAGAAAAGACAAGCCAAGAGTAGGTATCGGAGCAAAGTTGATAGCCAATTTATTAACTGCTGCTGGTGCTGACAGATTAATGACTTTAGATTTACATGCTGGACAAATCCAAGGTTTCTTTGATTTTCCTGTAGATCACTTAGAAGGAACAGCTATTTTTGTTCCATATTTAAAATCATTAGGATTAGATAATATTTTGTTTGCCTCGCCAGATGTTGGTGGTGTGGTTCGTACTCGTAACGTTGCTAAGTTCTTCAATGCTGAAATGGTGATTTGCGATAAGCAACGTAAACGTGCAAACGAAGTAGCTACAATGCAATTAATTGGTGATGTTACTGGTGCAGATGTAGTTTTAGTAGATGATTTAATTGATACTGGAGGAACCATGTGTAAAGCCGCTCAGTTAATCATGGACAAAGGTGCTAAATCTGTAAGAGCTATCGTTACACACCCAGTACTTTCTGGAAAAGCGTATGAAAATATCAATAATTCAGTATTGACTGAATTGGTTGTAACAGACACTATTCCATTAAAAGAAGCTAGTGATAAAATTAAAGTATTATCAGTAGCAGAATTATTCGCCAAAGCAATTGGCAGAATTCGTGATCATGAGTCTATCAGTTCATTATTTATAAAAAATTAGTTTAAACGGTTGATTGAAGATAAGAATTAAGGCTTTCCTTAAAACTGACAGGCTTTCAACACAAATCACTCAAAAATGAGAAAGATTGAAATCGTAGGGTATAACAGAGAAACCCTTGGAACAAAATCAGCGAAAGATCTTCGTAACGAATCTTTAGCTCCATGTGTATTGTATGGTGGTGAAAAACAAATTCACTTTGCTGTACCAATGATTCTTTTCCGTGAATTATTATATACTCCAGAAGTATCAGAAGTAATTTTAAATATCGAAGGTGAAATTCACCACGCTATCGTTCAAGATTCACAATTCCACCCAGTATCTGAAGTTCTTCTTCATGTCGATTTCTTAGAAATCGTTGCTGGAAAAGAAATCAAAATTGACGTACCTGTGAAAGTTATTGGTGATGCACCAGGCGTTCGTAAAGGGGGTAAAATGGTTCAAAAGTTACGTAAAGTATCTTTGAAAGGTTTATCTGATAACATTCCTGACTTTATCGAAGCTGACATTACTGGCTTAGATCTAGGACAAACATTGAAAGTTGCTAAATTGAAAGCTGAAAACGTTGCGATTTTAAATAATCCTTCGGCTCCAGTTGCTACAATTGACATCCCACGTGCTTTAAGAGGAAAAATTAACTCATAGTTAATTTCCAATTTCACTGATAGATTTTATAAAGAGGCTGTTTCTTCAAATTTTTGATAGAAACAGCTTTTTTTATTTTGAGAGTTTTTCCAAGGCTAGTTTGATTAAATTATCAACCGCCTTTTCAGGGTTTATAGCAAAATCGTTGGTCATTCTACTGGCAAGAATAGCACTAATTGATAGTACTTCATGACCTAGTACTTTTCCCATTAAATAATATCCTGCTGTTTCCATTTCAAGATTAGTCAATAATAAATTATTATGTCTGAACGAATTAAATTTCTCTAACAGATTTTCAATTTTTGGACTATATCTCAAAACTCTACCTTGTGGAGCATAGAATCCTGGACAGGTTACGGTGTTCCCTTCAAACCAATTGCCTGGAGAATCTTCCATAAACAGATTAAACAAAGACTCACTTCCTGAATTAACATAAGGCATAAAATCTAAAGTAAAATGATCTTTGATTGATTCTGAGATGGAATCACTTTGCGAAGTATAAAAATAGCCTAGTGCATCAAAGCCAATACCAAGTTTTGAAACTACGATACTTTCCATAGGAATCTCTTTTTGTAAGCTGCCAGAGGTGCCTAGTCTAATAATATTTAATGATTTATGCTCTTTAAAAGGTGTTCTGGTTGCTAAATCAATGTTAGCTAAAGCATCGAGTTCGTTCATTAAAATTTCAATGTTATCAGTGCCGATTCCACTAGAGATAACACTTATACGTTTTTTCCCAAGGTAGCCAGTATGTGTAACAAACTCTCGTTTATTAATTTTAATGTCAACACTATCGAAATATTTAGATACTTTTTCTACTCTTTCTGGGTCTCCAACGGTAATGATGGTGTCAGCAATATCGTCTGGACGAAGATTCAAATGATAGATACTTCCATCAGTATTGATAATTAAATCGGTTGGTGAAATGTTCATAGTCTGGATGATTTTAAATGAAAAAACTAGAGGCATTGTAATTGATACAATACCTCTAGTTGAATATACACCTCAAATATATAAATTAAGCGTTTTGTTCCAAAGGACTTTTTGTTAATTTTCTACTTTTGAAACCAAATTCAGGAGTATAATTATCCGACTGTTTCGAGTAATATCCTCTTACATTATATGGACGTTTACGTGGATGATTTTTACATGCTACAGAACAAGCTCCATCCATTTCTAACAGGCAAGTCGCACAAATTGGTAAATGTTCATTACATTCTGGATTGGCACAATTTACCATGTCTTCTGTATCAGTTTTACAGATATGGCATTTTGAAATAATTACTGGATTTACAGTATTTACTTCAGTTTTTACTCTGTTGTCAAACACATAGCATTTTCCTTCAAAGTCTTCACCACCTTCTTCTAAACCATATTTAATAATTCCGCCATGTAGTTGATAAACATTCTCGAAACCACGCTCAATTAAATAAGCAGAAGCTTTTTCACATTTTATCCCACCAGTACAATAAGTAATGATTTTTTTATCTTTCAGATGTTCAATTTCTTGCACGTGTTCGGGTAATTCACGAAGCGTTTCCATGTCAAATGTTACTGCTCCTTTGAATTTTCCGATGCTGTGTTCGTAATTAGAACGCATATCAACCAAAACTACATCAGGGTCATTTTTCAACATTTCTTTGAAATCTGCTGGCTCTAAGTGCTTTCCCGTTCTTACTCTTGGGTCAACGGGTAAATCAGAATTGACAATTTCTTCTTTTACTCTTACATGAAGTTTTGCAAAAGTATGTTCTTCGTGTTCTTCAACTTTGAAATCGAAATTTGAACCCGCAAAAATTGGGTCATTTTCTAACCAATTCATGTACCGTTCACAGTCTTCTGCCAAACCAGAAACAGTACCGTTCAGTCCCTCAGAAGCAACAATGATACGACCTAATAATCGATTTTCTAAACAAAATAAATGATGCTTTTCTCTATAAGTATCCGCATCGGGGATAGGAGTGTAATTATAATAAAGAATTACTCTGTATGGCTTCATCTTCAACATGAGTTTACAGCGTGAATGTATTCTTATCAAAAAAAACTTATTCGTGACCTAAAATATTTGATAAGAGATACTAAAACGAATAAGCGAACGCAAAGATACAAAAAAGAGGAGTGGTGATGTAGAAAATTCTATTTTCCAAAAATGCTTTTTGTCATTTTTTATATTCTAGGAATAACTATAGGCTTTGTTTTCAGTTACTCTACCCGAAGATTTTGTTCTTGAAAACAAAAAGGCTGAAATTTGAGCGACCAAGCATCAAAACAGCCTTTAAGGATGAGAAAAATCATCA
>NZ_JACHKT010000055.1 GCF_014204325.1 Arcicella rosea | reverse complement strand
TCGCTTCGCTCAAACAGTAGGAATTCGTTGTTCATCAATCACAAAAAAGCGGTCGAAATTAGTTTTTCGACCGCTTTTTTGTGATTTTAAAATTCAGGATGACTCATGTTTTGTGACAATGAGGAGACTCGAACTCCTACAGGATAACTCCCACTACCACCTCAAAGTAGCGTGTCTACCAATTCCACCACATTGCCTAATGATGGTGCAAAATTAAAGAAAATTTGCTTAATTGCAAAGGTTTTCAAAAGGCAGACAGTCAAGTTTATAGTTGTCTTTTTTAAACCTTTGAAAATCAAGTATAACAAACAAAGTAAAAAATAAAAAAATATTACAATGGCATTAGAATTTGAAGGTAATTTGATAAAAGTACTCTCTGAAGTAACCGGTCAAGGAAAAAATGGAGCTTGGGTTAAACAAGATTTTGTGCTTGAAACTGAAGATCAATATCCTAAAAAAGCTTGTTTCACTGCTTGGGGAGACAAATCTGCGGATTTAAAAACTTTTTCATTAGGCGATAAGCTTAGAGTAACTTTTAGTGTTGAATCTCGTGAGTACAATGAAAGATGGTACACCGATTTAAGAGCCTACAGAATTGATTTGGCTGGAGATGCTCCCATTGCATCTGCACCAGTGGCTTCTTCAAGACCATCTTCTGCTCCAGCGAGTAAGCCAGTAACTCCTGCGGCAGACCTTCCTTCGTTCAGTGAAGACGACCAAGATTTACCATTTTAAGTATGATTTTTAGGTGTTATTATATAAATTATTAACTATAATAACACCTAAAAAAATTAGCAAACCTTCAATGCGTTTGATCTGAGCCATTCTGGACGTGTTGTAGTGACTTTGGCTTTTAATTCGTTGAGAATAGAATATAAACCAAAATAAGTACGGTTGATATACAAACCATGTTGCGAACCTCTGGCTACTTTCGAGCTTTTTAGTTCATCTAAGTTTTGTAATTTCTCAGCATATAAATATACACTTTCAAAATATTCATCATCTGCAAAATCAAATTCTTCCACGGCAAATGGTTTCCCAAGTAAAAAAATCATTTCTTTAAAAAGCTCTGTAAAAAACTTTGCTTCTTTTTCTGAATCAGATTTTGTGATGAAATCTAACGTTTTGAAAATTCTTGTCGTTTTTTCATTATCATCCAAAGTATCAAAATTGATTAAGGCAAAGTAATTATCATAAAATTCATCATTAATTACTTTTATACAGCCAAAATCAATGACTCCCATCGTACCATCTTCTCTCATTAAGAAATTTCCAGGATGCGGGTCAGCATGAACTTTGCGAAGAGTATGTATTTGAAAATCATAAAAATCCCAAAGTGCCTGCCCAATTTTATTTCTAATTTCTTGTGAAGGATTTGTTTTAAGAAATTCATTTAAGTGAAAACCTTCTAGCCAATCCATTGTCATAATTTTCTCACAAGATAATTCAGCGTAGTATTTTGGAAAAAATAGACCATCAATATGATTGCAAGCCTCTGAGATTTCTACAGAACGTTTTAGTTCCAATAAGTAATCGGTTTCTTCAATGAGCTTTTCCGCAACTTCTCCCATGTATCTATCAACGTCATTCTCATTTAAGCCAAACATTGCGATTGCGATTGGGCGAATCATTTTTAAGTCACTACCGATACTTTCCGAAACACCTGGATATTGTACTTTAACTGCTAACGGTTTACCATCTTTAGTAGCTTTGTGTACTTGTCCGATAGAAGCTGCATTACTTGCATTTATATCAAAAGTATCATAAAGTTCTTGAGGGGATTTACCGAAATGTTTTTTAAAAGTTTTCATTACTAAAGGTCCAGAAAGTGGCGGAGCAGAGTATTGAGACATAGCAAATTTTTCTCTGTAAGCTCTCGGCAACATTCCTTTGTCCATACTTAACATTTGCGTAACTTTGAGTGCAGAACCTTTCATCTCGCTCAAAGAAGAATAAATGTCAGTAGCATTATCTTGATGTAATTCGTCTCGGCTAATAGTGGGGTCAATCATTTTTTTAACATTATGTTTTAAATAATTACCACCAATTTTTACACCTGTCTTAACGAATTTTGTAGCTCTTGCAACCTTTGAAGTTGGTATTGAATTTTGTTCTTTCATTATCATAGAGAAAATCTATATGCTTATTTTAAATACAAAATATTGTTTTTGTTAAAATATTAACTTGTTGTTTATCAAGTACATTATGACATTTTATGTAAATAAAATATTGAGAATATATTTTTTCTGTTATCTGTTTTGAAACATGAATTTTGCAAAGTCAAGCACTGAATCTAGTGCTGACGAAGCCATCAAATCAAACGAAGTATTCACTGATTTTTCAATCATTGCATCTGTTTGTTCAAAGCCTTTTGTTTTATCTTTAACCCAAAAATCAAGTATCATTAAAAACTGTAACCAGAAGGCATCTGGGTATCTTTCATCAATAAACTTTCTTGGCTGTACTTCATTACTTTCTTTTCCCTCCAGAATCAAATCATGACAAAAATCTTTGAAAGCAACTTTTAAGTCTGTCATGAAAACTGGCGTTTTTAATTTACGCTTATCGATAAGTCGCCAAGTTTGTGCAGTATAACTTCTATGTTGTTTAAGGACTTCAATCCATGTGTAGTAAAATGCTAAAAGCTTTTCACGAACACTATACGTAGCATATACTTCTTCGGACTCAATTTTGCTTTTGGTTTCATTGAAAAAACCTAACCAAATAGCACTTTCTAAAAGTTCAAATGAGTTATAGTGTTCGTAGAATTCACTTTCTTTCATTTTCAATTTTTTAGTGAAAGCAAATATAGAAGGTGGTTGAGTTCCATTTTCAAGAAAGTACTCAATGTAGGCCTGTTTGATTTTTTCTATTTTATCCATGTTTTTTTCTGTTATTAATCAAGAAGCATATTAATATCTACTTATTGATGTTGTAACATACAGGTGAAGAGCTTTGTTTCTCATTAATTAGAATTATTAGCAATATTAACGTTGTACCAAAACTTTTTTTGATATGTTTTCGGTATTAGTTTTTATATTTAAAATGTAATATCCTGTTGCTAATGATTCTGAACTCAAATAAAAGAAGCCACTTTTCTGCTTAATAAGATTTTTTTCCTGTATTAAAATGCCTCTGCCATCATAAAGCTGAATGATTAAATCTTGTTCATCTTTAAAAGTTACTCTCATTTTGATACTTCCGTCAGTTGAAGAATTGATTGGGTTGGGTTCAACAGATACCTGTAGTTGTTCGGTATTTGAAAGTGGTTCAGCGTTATTTAATAATACTTGTCGCTTCACACTTAAACTTAATGCAGCTCTTGTTCTATTTTTTTGATCTAGTGTAAAAACATTCATGCAGCGGTCAGGAGAATAATCCATGTAGTTTTCAATCATATTGGTGATTCTTTCACTACCACAATTGGATGTCAATCTATCACAAGTTGTGTTTAAGTTCAAGCTTTCAATTTGAGGAGTATCATCACAGTAATCAGTTCCACAATTTTCATCACCATTAGGATGTAAAAGCCCAAGCCAATGACCTACTTCATGTGTTGTGGTTCTGCCTAAATTATAAGTTTGGCTCAACGTACCACAGCAATTTCCAAAGTTTCTATAGTCAATAATTACGCCATCAAATAATTCTTGCTCAGCTATGTTTGAACTATTTGCACCTAGCCCTTCAATTTTACTATCATAAGGGAAACTCGCATAGCCAATTACGCCATTATTACCACGAGTAACCCAAATATTAAGGTATTTTTCATTGTCCCATTGGATAATTTCAGCAATTTGATTTTTGTCATCTACAAAATTAAATCCTGTTTGTTTGACATAAGTGCGAGTAATACCAGTTGTTGCATTACCGTCTGGGTCAACATCAGCTAATTTGAAATTTATTTCCATATCAGCGCCCAAAGGATTTAAATTGTATCCATTTGTACCCAATTGACGCCTGTAATCTTCATTCAATATTTGAATTTGAGATTTAATTTGAGCATCGGCGATATTTATATTATTCGCTCCACCGATTATATTATTGACATTGTTATGAAGAATATGTACAACAACTGGAATAGTATAAATTTTATCTTCTACTCTTGCTGAACTATTTTTTCTTTGTGCCTGAATTGCTTGAATTTGTGCTTCAAAGTTTGCTTTTCTTTGATTCCAGCTACTATATTTTGCTTGAAGTTGTTTATCGTTCATTACCACTCCGCATTTGTCTTGAGCAGATAGGATAAAAGGGAAAATTATTAAAAAAGAGAATAGTATTTTTTTCATAGTATTTTTTGGACTGTCGTAAAAACGGCTTTGATTTGTATTATTGACAGAATACAAATCAAAGCCGTTGCGTATGTTCATAAATTTATAAGCCTTATTTTTCAGCCTCAGATTTTTCGTAAGCCATGATGATGTCTCGTACCAAACGGTGACGAACAACATCTTTACCATCTAATTCTACAAAAGCAATACCTTTGATATTATCAAGAATTCTACTTGCTTCTGCCAAACCAGATTTTACTTTTGTTGGTAAGTCAATTTGAGTTTTATCACCAGTAATAATTACTTTAGATTGAATTCCCATTCTTGTCAAAAACATTTTCATTTGCATTGGCGTTGTGTTTTGTGCTTCGTCCAATAAAATAAAAGCATTATTGAGGGTTCTACCACGCATATACGCCAATGGTGCTATTTCAATAACTCTGTTTTCGATAAAGTATTTTAGTTTTTCTGGCTGAATCATATCATCCAACGCATCATAAATCGGTCGAAGATATGGGTCAATTTTCTCTTTTAAATCACCGGGTAAAAAACCTAAATTTTCACCTGCTTCAACGGCTGGGCGAGTGATGATGATTTTTTTGACTTCTTTATTTTTTAAAGCTTTTACCGCAATGGCTACAGCTGTATATGTTTTTCCAGTTCCAGCTGGCCCAACTGCGAAAACAATATCATTTTTTGCAGCAGCCTCAACCATTTTTTGCTGGTTAGGCGTTTTTACTTTGATTACAACTCCTTTTGTTCCATATAATAAAACATCGTCTTCTTCTTTTAGATGTACTGTAGGTTCGGTTGAAGGATTTTTCTCAAGAGTAAGATAAGATTGAACTTGCTCTTTGGTAATCTTGCCGTATTTTTGATAGTGTTGTATAAGCGAATCTAAAATTTCATTTATTCTCACAATTTCGGGCAATGAGCCTCTGATTGTAATTTCATTGCCACGTGAGATGATTTTACTCTGAGGAAATGCCGCCGCCACTTGCTTAATATTGCTGTTTTCAACACCAAGAAAACCAACTAACTCAAGGTCTTCTAAGGTAATTATTTTTTCTGTCAAATCTAAAATAGTTAAAGTTTGATTAATATTCTACCTAAACTTAATAAAAAAAAGCTTCAATTGTTTTATAATTTTGTATTAAATATCAAACGACACTTTTAAACTTTGATTATCAATAAATTAGGAAATGTCAGTTTTTTTATTTTTCGGTTTTCTAAGATTTTCTTTGTAAAATTGTGTTACGGATAGAAAATCTTCTTTTTTATTGCTAGAAAGAATTGTAATATCCAAAAAAAAGGATTGAATATTGAGAATGGAACTATCAAATCAAAATAACGGAAATTTTAAGAAAAACGGAAATTTCGCTGGGGGAAGAATATCTGCTCAAAACAGATGGTTGGATACTGGCCTTGGTAAAATTCCACCTCAGGCGACTGATTTAGAGGAAGCAGTTTTAGGTGCTTTGATGTTAGAGCGTGACGCTTTGACGGACGTAATTGATATTTTAAAAGTTGAGTCATTTTATAAAGAAGCACATCAAAGAATTTATGGTGCTATAACGCAATTATTTGCTAATTCTGAGCCAATAGACTTGTTAACTGTAAAAAACCAATTAGTAACGACGGGTGAATTAGAAATAGCTGGAGGAGTACAATACTTAGCAGAATTGACACAAAGAGTAAATTCTGCTGCCAATATTGAATTTCATGCCAGAATTGTTGTTGAACATTCTTTAAAAAGACAATTGATTACTGTTTCTTCAGAGATTCAAAAAATGGCTTATGAAGATACGACAGACGTTTTTATGCTCTTGGATAAAATTGAGCAAGAATTGTTTAGAATTTCTGAGGCCAATATCCGTAAGAATTATTCTGATATGGGGCAAATTATGCGTTCAGCTTTATTGGAATTAGAATTAAAGAAAAATCAGAAAGAAGGATTGACGGGTGTTCCAACGGGTTTTACGGCTTTGGATAGAGTTACTTCTGGTTTTCAGAAAACAGAATTGATTATTATTGCGGCTCGTCCGGGTATGGGTAAAACCGCTTTGATTTTATCTGCTTGTAGAAATGCAGCTGTTGACCATGGTCAGGCTGTTGCTTTTTTCTCTCTTGAAATGTCTTCTGTACAATTAGTTAATCGTTTGATTTCAGCCGAAGCTGAACTTGAATCAGATAAACTAAGAAAAGGAAATCTTGCTCCGCACGAGTGGGCTCAACTTCATGCAAAAATTGGTAAATTGACCAATGCACCAATTTTTATTGATGATACTCCAGCACTTTCAATCTTGGAATTAAGAGCCAAAGCTCGCCGTTTGAAGGCTCAACATGATGTTCAGATGATTGTGATTGACTACCTTCAACTGATGTCTGGTGATTCTGGTGGAAAAGGGACAGGTAATCGTGAACAAGAGATTGCCAATATTTCTCGTTCGTTGAAACAATTGGCAAAAGAATTAAATGTACCCGTAATTGCACTTTCACAGTTGAGTCGTGCTGTTGAAACAAGAGGTGGTGATAAAAAACCACAGCTATCAGATTTACGTGAATCTGGGTCGATTGAGCAAGATGCTGATATGGTTATGTTTATATATCGTCCTGATTATTATGGAATTACGCAAGATGAAGCTGGGAATTCAGTTGCAGGAATAGGAGAGTTGATTATTGCCAAAAACCGTGCGGGTTCATTAGATACTGTTCAATTGAGATTTATCGGTAAATACACCAAGTATTGTGATTTAGATGCTGGCGACTATATGGGTTATGCAAGTGATAGCTTACAATCTTTCCAACAAATTGATAATCCTGCTGCAGCTTTCGAAACAGGCGGCAAAATGTTAGGAAGTAAAATAAATAACTTACCATCTCAAAATCCTTCTTCTTCGTTCGGAAGTAATTTGCCAAATCAAGATGTACCATTTTAAATGTGTAATTAATGCGTAGAGCGTAATGATTCATAAAAGTAAAAAAGCTACTGATGTATAATCAGTAGCTTTTTTACTTTTATGAAATTTGTATTTGAAATTATCGTAAATCTAATCTTACCACATTTTCAACGTGATGTGTTTGTGGGAACATATCAACAGGTTGAACTGCTGTTACTTGATATTTTTCATCTAATAAGGCTAAATCTCTGGCTTGAGTTGCAGGATTACAACTCACATAGACAATTCTCTTTGGAGAAGCCTCTAAAAGTGTTCTAACTACTGGTTCATCCATTCCTGCACGAGGTGGGTCTGTAATAACAATGTCTGGTCTTCCGTGTTTATTTACAAATTCGCTACTCAATAATTTACGCATATCACCTGCATAAAATTCTGTATTGGTAATATTATTGATTTGAGAATTTACTCTTGCATCTTCAACAGCCATTTCAACGTATTCTAAACCAATTACTTTTTTGGCTTGTCGAGCTACGAAATTAGCAATTGTTCCAGTTCCTGTATAAAGGTCATACACAAAATCATTAGCTTGAATATCAGCATATTCACGAGTGATTTTGTATAATTCATAGGCTTGTTTTGAATTTGTTTGGAAGAAAGATTTTGGACCTACTCTAAATTTTAAATCTTCCATTTCTTCAACAATGTAAGGTAAACCTTTGAAATTTACGATTTCTAAATCAAAGAAAGTATCGTTTCCTTTTGTATTGATGACATAATTTAGGGAAGTAATTTCTGGAAATTTTTCTGCCATAAAATTCATCACCAAATCAATATCTTCAGGTTGGCAATAGGCAAATTGTACCACAACCATTAAATCACCTGAACTAGCTGTTCTGATAATTAAATTTCTTAAAGCTCCTTTTTCTTGACGAACTTGTTCGTAATAATCTAAATTGTTGGCAGCTGTAAAATCTCTTAAAGCCAAACGAATTGTATTTGATGGATCGGGCTGTAAGTAACAATGATCAATATCTAAAATTTTATCATAACGTTTAGGAATATGAAAGCCTAAAGCATTTCTTGAGAAAGATTCTCCTGAATCAATTTGCTCTTGGGTTAACCAACGATTTTGCGAGAAAGTATATTCTAATTTATTACGATAATAAAACGTTTCAGAAGAAGGGAAAATGGGTTTTATTTCGGGCAATTCTACTTTAGCAATTCTCTCTAAAGCATCAACAACTTGTTTGTGTTTAAAAGTTAATTGTGTTTGATAATCAATGTGTTGCCATTTGCAACCACCACAAGTACCAAAGTGTGAGCAAATTGTTTGAGTACGATATTGTGAGTTTGGGCGAATATTAAAGGCAGTCGCCTCCATGAAACTTGACTTTGATTTAGTAACTCTTAAATCAGCATAATCACCAGGAGCAACTGGCCCATCAATAAAAACTACTTTGTCTTCAATTCGACTTATGCACTTTGCTTCGGCAGCAAAGTTTTCAATTAATACATTTTCAAAAATGATATTTTCTTTCTTTTTCTTTTTCATACTTTGCAAAAATACGAAGGATTAAAATTATTATTGATAATCAACGAGGAGTTTTCAGAAACTTAGTTGAATTTTGTAATCAATAAGGATACTTTGATAGCTCTTTGTTTGTATCCTAATCATTTTGAAAAATCATTGACAGAGCAACAAAATTTTAATTATGAAAGGTAAAGTTGTCATTATTACGGGTGCATCATCAGGAATTGGAAAAGCTTTAGCTTTTGCCTTTGGTCGTGAAGGTGCCAAAATTGTTATTACTGGTAGAAAACAAGATGCACTTTTTGAGACAAGTAAGGAACTAAATACTGTTGGTATCGAAAATTTACCAATCGTTTCTGATGTAAGTATTGAAAAAGATAATCAAGATGTCGTTGAAAAAACAGTAGCAGCTTTCGGTAAAATAGATATTCTTATCAATAATGCTGGGGTTTCGATGAGAGCAATGTTTGATGATTGTGATACTGAAGTAATCAGAAAAGTAATGGATATTAACTTTTTTGGTACTGTTTATATTACGAAATACGCTTTGCCTTATATTAAAGCGACAAAGGGTTCGATTGTTGGAATTTCTTCAATTGCTGGTTATAGAGGTTTGCCAGTGAGAGTTGGCTATTCAGCATCTAAATTTGCGTTGAATGGCTTTTTAGAAGGACTTCGTACAGAGCTTCTTCATTCAGGAGTACATGTTTTGACAGCTTGTCCGGGTTTTACGGCTTCAAATATTAGAGTAGCTTCATTAGGTGCTGATGGTAATTCAAAAGGAGAGTCTATGCGTGATGAAGTAAACATGATGAGTTCGGAAGAAGTAGCAGAACATATTTTAAAAGCGGTGAAAGCTAGAAAAAGAGATTTAGTACTTACGCTTCAAGGAAAATTTACTGTTTTTATCAATAAATGGTTGCCTTCTCTAGCCGATACATTGGTTTTTAATGCTTTGGCAAAAGAGAAAGATTCCCCTTTGAAAAGGTAAAATTAAAAAGGCTAGTTCTACCTACAGAACTAGCCTTTTTAATTTTATTCAACTAACCAAATATCGCTTTCTTTTAAATAAAGAAATTTATCGTCCCAATAAACTCTTTTCCAAATATCATTTCCTCCGATTAGATTCAAACGATGTCCTCTATCAATCATCAACACTACAGGAGCCACCGCAGAAGGCTCTGCTCTCAATAAAACACCGTCTCTGTTGATAATACCTTGATGATACTTGTCGGGAAGATTCAGTAGAATACCAATTCCAATAATGTAAATCAATAAAAAAATCTTTTGACCGATAGGAATAAAGCTGTTTTTATATCTTTTCGTAAAAAGTACAAAGAAAATATAAATACTTAATAACAGCATGATGCCAATCAAAAAGCCAGAGTATTGCTTGTAGAATAGAATAAGAAAATTAAAATCATTTAATTCATAACCTTTCAATTCATGGAGTTGAGCAATCTCATTCAATTTTGAAAGAATTTTTTCATTTGGATCTTGCTGATAAGCTTTATTGAGGTAATAAAGTGTTTTTAAAAAATCCCCTTTTTTTTCTTTAAGAAAAGCTAATTTTAAAAACAGCGCAGTGGAAGGTTTTTCTATGTTAGGCAAAAGTTGCTCGAAAATAACTTCAGCTTGAATAAAATTATCAGATTTATACAGAGAATCTGCTTTTTTAAGCGTTGCTACATTGCTCTGAGAATAAGCTAGTTGTAATAAAGTTAAAGAAAAACAGAAAAAAAATATGATTTTTTTTAGATAGTATGCTTGCATTGTATTCTTAATAATCGTAGTTTTGCACCGCAATTAAGGGAAACAATATGACAAAAACAAAAGATGTTTGGTCGCTTTCTCAAAAAAGCAAATGATTCCGTAGCTCAGTTGGTAGAGCAATACACTTTTAATGTATGGGTCCTGGGTTCGAATCCCAGCGGGATCACTTAATAAAAAGCCATCGTTTTAGCTGAAGCGATGGCTTTTTTTACCGAAAAAAAATAATTACCGATTCCGTAGCTCAGTTGGTAGAGCAATACACTTTTAATGTATGGGTCCTGGGTTCGAATCCCAGCGGGATCACGAAGATTGCCAGTGGTAATTTTCCCCTCGTGCTAGATGGCACATTTTATATATAAAATCGGTTTGCCGATTTATGATTCCGTAGCTCAGTTGGTAGAGCAATACACTTTTAATGTATGGGTCCTGGGTTCGAATCCCAGCGGGATCACTTCTTCACAAAAGCATCTTTCTAATTGATAGCTTTTCAGTATAAAAATAATTACCGATTCCGTAGCTCAGTTGGTAGAGCAATACACTTTTAATGTATGGGTCCTGGGTTCGAGTCCCAGCGGGATCACAAAAAAGCCTTCAAAATTGAATTTTGAAGGCTTTTTTTGTTGAATGTATTCTCTGATTTCACTAATTAATTCTCGTTTGTCACTGTAAGTGTTACTTCAATATTTCCTCTTGTTGCATTTGAATATGGACAAACTTGATGTGCCTGTTTTACAAGTTCTTCTGCTTGTGCTTGCTCAACACCTGGAACATTGACGAATAATTCTACCGCTAATCCAAAACCACCATTTTCAATTTTTCCAATGCTTACTGCCGCTTTTACTGATGTTTCGCCAGTTGTTACTTTTGCCATTTTAATTACCAATTTCAAAGCACTGTCAAAACAAGCTGAATAACCTGCTGCAAATAACTGCTCTGGATTAGTGTAATTATCATTTGCACCGCCCAATGCTTTTGGCATACGTACTTCTAAATCTAAAATTCCGTCTGAACTTTTTACATTTCCATTTCTTCCGCCAGTAGCAGTAGCTACGGCTGTATATAATTTTTCCATTTGATGATTGATTAATTTTATATGTTTTGTGATGATTTTAATGATAAAATTTGATTGATTTGTTTTTGAAGTAAGAAAAACTGTTCTTCATCTGTCGCCAATTCCTTTATAAGTTTTGAAGGAATATCGGAAGCTTCTTGTTTTAAGTTTTCGCCTTTTTCTGTAATAATAATATTGACAACTCTTTCGTCTTTTTCAGACCGTTTTCTTGTTAATAAGCCATTTTCAGCCATTCGTTTCAGCAATGGAGTAAGTGTGCCGCTATCGAGCCATAATTGTTGCCCTAATTCTTTTACTGTTACTTGTTGATGTTCCCAAAGTACCATCATGACCAAATATTGGGGATATGTTAGCCCTATTTTTTCAAGATGTGGACGATATAAGGAAGTAATATGCCTTGATAAAGCATATACTGGGAAGCACAATTGATTTTCAAGTTTTAAAATATCCATTGCTTTATTTATTATTGTGTAAAATTAAATTGTTTACAATTTAATTGCAAGTAAAATGACAATTCATTCTAAATAAATTTTTCATGTAATCTGAATTTGTCCAGTTTGGGAAATTAAGTATTATCTCGTGTAATGAAATTGCTTTTGTTATCTTTGCGTCCCTTTTCAAAACCCTTCAACAATGAACACAATTTTCCCAACCCAATATTCTACTGTTTCTACAAAAGCATTAGGACTATTTTTAAATGAGCGATACGGTTTTAAAGAAATGTCATGCCGTTTGTTAATCCGAAATGTAAGTGATACTTACTTATTAGAGGGTGAATCAGAGAAATACATCTTTAAAATTTACAGAAATACTCATAGAAGTCTTTCGGAAATTAAAGCAGAAGTAGAATTATTACATCATTTAAAAAAACATGGAGCGAATGTAGCTTTCCCTATTTTTGATAAAGATGGAAACGATATTCAATCATTCAATGTGGCAGAAGGAACTAGATATGGCGTTTTGTTTACTTACGCTTTAGGAAAACCTGTATATGATTTAAGTGAGCATCAATTGCTGACTGTGGGGCGTGAAATGGCGACCAATCATAACATTAGCTCAAAGGTTGAATTAAGTTATTTACGAGAGACGCTAGACATCAATACTACTTTATTGACGCCTTTGGAAGTAATTAAGCCAGCCTTTAAAGATTTACCAGATGAATACGAGTATTTGAGAGCAACAAGTGATAAAGTAATCGAAAAACTAAATGAGTTTGATTTAACAAAGTTTAGTTATGGTTATTGTCATTATGATTATTTACCAAAGAATTTTCATTTTGACGAAAACGATAACATTACTTTTTTTGATTTCGATTTTACTGCAAAAGGCTTCTTGGTCAACGATGTCATGACTTTTTTTGTACATTTTTTCTTTCATGTACACTTTAATACCATTACGCAAGAACAAGCCGATAAAGATTTTGATACTTTTCTGAAAGGATACCGAGAGAACAGAGAATTGTCGGATGAAGAAATTGCTACAATTCCCTGTTTAGGATTTATGTTTTGGATGTATTACTTCAAATTTCAATTTGAGCATTTTGAAGACTGGTCGAACTACTTTTTTACACCTAGATTTATCAAAGAAAGAGTGACTCTCATTAAGAAATGGAATGATTTGTTTTGCAAGTTTTAAAATCATCTTGGAAAAAAGAGCTTTACTTCTTCTTTTTCCAAGATAGATTCCTACCAAATTTCTCTAATTGCTTGTTTAGCTTTTGCCAAAGTAATCATTCCTGTATGACGCCACTTTTGTTTTCCTTTTTTGAAAGCAATCAAAGTAGGTACAGCAGTGATATTATATTTTTTTCTCAGTGCTGGATTTTTATCAATGTCAATTTTTATAATTGATATTTCTTCATCTAAATCATCCACTAATTGACTTAAAATTGGTGTTATCTTCTTGCAAGGCACGCACCATTCTGCTGAAAAGTCAATTATTACTGGAGTTGATGAAGCGATTAATTCTTCGAATGTACCTGTCATTTTATTTTATTATTTGATGATTCTGAATTATTGAACAGCTTTTTAAATAGCGATAGTTCATTAAATCAATAAATTTATTGACTTGTTACAAAGTTATTGTATTCTCATATTTTATTCATTGAACTAGTTCAAGAAATTGTGTTTGGTAAATCTGCAATAAAAAATCCCAAGTTGTTAGCTTGGGATTTTTACTTTAATCATAAATGATTAACAATTTGCACTAGTTTTTCGCTCCTTGAACTGCACTAGCTTTTTGCTGTTGCATCGGGTTTGGTTGCGACTGGCGACTTTGTTTGAATACTTGGAAACGAGTAGGCTCTTCTGGTTCTCTTGGGAAAACATTGCTTTTTGTATCAATATCTGCAATTTCGAAGAATGGATCTAATGTCCACTTTGTTACTTTTTTGTCTGTAGGAATTACTTTTTTAATTTCCTTGTCATTCAAACGCCAAATTTCAGCAGGGTATCTGAATACTTCACTTGTACCATCTTCATAATTTGCTTTTACAATTACTGGCATTGGTAAACCGCCTACGTTTTTCACGTTCAATACATAAAAGTTTTTATTTCCTTGTACTAAAGATTTTTCTTCTTCATTGAGCCCAGCCATCGTTTGTTCGAATCGCTTTTTATCAGCGTCACTTGTGGCAAACTTATCATAAGTATTATAGAAGTCTCTCATATCAGGATTTTCTTCTACTACAGTCTTAGGAATATCTGTTTTGTTACGAATATTACTCATCGTTTGGCGTTTAGCTTGGTCTTCAGCTTTTGCTTTTTCGCTTTTCTTTTCTGGAGAAACGTTGTCAATACCAAACCACTCTACATTTTCTAAAGATAAATCCACTGGTTCAACGCCATAGAACCATCCTTTCCAGAACCAATCTAAGTCAACACCAGAAGCATCTTCCATGGTACGGAAGAAATCTTGTGGAGTAGGATGCTTGAATGCCCAACGACGTGCATACTCTTTGAAGGCTGCATCAAACAATTCTCTTCCCATTACTGTCTCACGTAAGATATTTAAAGCAGTTGCTGGCTTTGTATATGCGTTTGGTCCGAATGCCATGATATTATCCGAACTCGACATAATCGCTACTTGTTGGCTTTTGTCAGTTTTCATATAAGCAACAATGTCTTGTGGCTCACCTGAAGCATCAAAATTTCTGTCCCATTCCTTTTCTGCCAATTGTTCACAGAATGTATTCAAACCTTCATCCATCCATGACCACTGTCTTTCATCTGAATTGACAATCATTGGAAAGAAGTTATGACCTACTTCATGAATTACTACACCAATTAAGAAATCTTTTGTTCCTTGTGAATAAGTACCGTCTGCTTCTGGTCTTGCTCCATTGAATGAAATCATTGGATACTCCATTCCACCAACTGGACCATGAACTGATTGTGCTACTGGATAAGGATAAGCAATTGTTCTTTTAGAATATGAACGAAGTGTATGTGCTACTAACATTGTTGAGTACTGTCCCCAAAGTGGATTAGCCTCTTTTGGATAAGCTGACATCGCCCATACTTTCTTTCCTTCAATATTTACTTGCATGGCATCCCATATAAACTTTCTTGAACCTGCAAATGCAAAATCTCTCACATTTTGTGCGGCAAACACCCAAGTCTTTTTACCTGTTGGTTTTGCTTTTTCAGCAGCAGTTGCTTCGTCTTGTGTTACGATTAATACTGGACGAGTAGCATTTTTAGCTTGTTCTAATCTTTTTGCTTGTGTTGCACTGATTACTTGTGTGGCATTTTGTAATTCTCCTGTTCCTAAAATGACAAAATCATTTGGAGCAGTAATACTTACTTTATAATCTCCGAAAGGAACAGTAAATTCTCCTTGTCCAAGGAATTGTTTGTGTTGCCAGCCATTTACGTCATCATACACACACATTCTTGGAAACCACTGAGCTAATTCGTATAAATAGTTTCCATCTTTTGGAAAGTATTCGTAACCACTTCTTGCACGAGTAGCAATCGCATCTGTAATATTAAAATTCCAATCAATAGAGAAAGTGAATGAAGCACCAGATTTCAATGGAACTGGTAAATCAATTCTCATCATTGTTTCATTGATTGTATATTTTAAAGCATTACCAGCTTTGTCTTTTACGGCAGTAATGTTATAGCCATATTCTTTAGGAGTAACTCCAGTAACACTCCCTAATCTTGCAAAAGAAGTACCTCTATCTGTCAAACTTGATGTTTGTGATAATTGAGCAATACCGCCTTTCTTAAAATTGTTTTGGTCTAACTGTACCCATAAGTAACCTAATTCATCGGGCGAGAAATTTTTGTAGGTAATTACTTCCGAAGCGGTCATTGATTGATTTTGGTCGTTCAATTCTGCTTTGATTTCGTAATCGGCACGGTTTTGCCAATAACTTTTTCCAGGAGCACCTGATGCAGCTCTATAAGCATTTGGTGTGGGCAAAATGTTTCCGAGTTGCTCGAAACGACTATTGCCATTGTACTGTCCTGCTTGTTGTGCAAATGCTTGAATACTGCAAGCGATAAGCATCAAACAGGGAGATAGGAATCTTCTTGTCATGATGGATAGTTTGAATGAATGAATTAATCCAGCGAATTTAATGAAAAAAAGGCTTTCTTATTCATCTTTTAGATGATTGGTAGCATTATCCTGAATGTGTCAAGCTTAGTTGTTGATTTTTTTTACTGCATTTTTTCTTTATTCTGAATGTTGAAGGATTATTAGCTGTCGTTATTTGTTGTAAATTCGTTTTTCAACAATAAAAAAAATCAATCAATGGAAAATTATTATAATCCTGAAGACCTTAAAAAGTTTGGTAAGATAGGTGAGTTTCAAAAAGAATTAGCAGATAAGTTTTTTGATTATTATGGTGCTGTTTTCGCCGAAGGTGCTTTAACGGCTCGTGAGAAATCTCTCATTGCTTTGGCAGTTGCCCATGCTGTTCAATGTCCTTATTGTATTGATGCCTACACCACTGATACTTTAGAGAAAGGTTGTTTGGAGGCGGAGATGATGGAGGCAGTTCACGTTTCTGCTGCCATTCGTGGAGGGGCAAGTTTAGTACATGGAGTACAAATGATGAATAAAGCAAAAGAATTATCAATGTAAGAACTTATGAAGTCATTAAAAGCAAGTGGTCATCAGTTTGCTGAATCTTCTACCCAAATTAAATCACTTCATCAAGAGGTAGTTGATGTCTTGAAACTACCTACTTTTCAAGAAAAATTAGCAAATGCTTCTCTTTTTCCTTTGAAAACCAAGGACATTGATACTTTACAGATTAATGTAGGAAAGATGTGCAACCAAGTTTGTAAGCATTGTCATGTAGATGCTGGACCTGACCGCAAGGAAATCATGACTCAGGAAACCATGCTATCGTGCTTAGAAGCTTTAAAACGCTCTGATATTGCTATTGTAGATTTAACAGGTGGCGCACCAGAGATGAATCCTCATTTTCGTTGGTTTGTGGAGGAAATTGCCAAACTAGGGAAACATATTATTGTTCGTTGTAACCTTACTATCATTGTAGCAAATCCTAAATACAACGATTTACCTGAATTTTTCAAGCAGCACCGTGTGGAGGTTGTTAGTTCTTTGCCTTTTTATAATGCTGATAAAACCAACCGCCAACGTGGACAAGGCGTTTTCGCTGATTCTATCAAGGCTTTGAAGTTACTGAATGCTGTTGGCTACGGAATTGAGGAGGATTTAAAACTTAATTTGGTTTATAATCCCAATGGTGCTTTTATGCCCGCTCCGCAAGAGAGTTTACAGAAACAATATAAACGTGCTTTGCTCAATGAATTCGAAATTGTATTTAATGAGTTGTATGCCATCACGAATGTTCCTGTGAGTCGATATTTAGATTACTTGATTACTTCTAAGAATTACGACGCCTACATGGAAAAACTAATTAATGCTTTTAATCCTGTAGCTGCTGAAGGCGTAATGTGTCGTTCTATGATTTCTGTGGGTTGGGATGGCGAACTTTATGATTGCGATTTCAATCAAATGCTTGATTTAACCGTGAATACAGATGTGAAACACATCCGTGATTTTGATATTAATACATTATCACAGCGTAGTATCGTTATCGGAGAACATTGTTACGCTTGTACGGCAGGAGCTGGCTCTAGTTGTGGAGGAAATACCATTTAAGAGGCTGTAAGTTTTCTTACTCAAGTAACGATATTTTTTTTCCAAGTAGCGTTATTTCTTTTCCGAGTAGCATTATTTCTTTTTCAAGTAGAGATATTTCTTTTCCGAGTAGCGTTATTTCTTTTCCAAGTAGAGATATTTCTTTTCCGAGTAGTAATATTTCTTTTCATAGTAGTAATATTTCTTTGACAAGTAGGAATATTTCTTTACCAAGTAGTGATATTTCTTTTTCGAGTAGTAATATTTCTTTTCCTGTCACATCCTAAAAAAGCTTGACAGTTTTAGGGATTAAAACTGAATTGATTGTCAAGCTTTTTTTTATTGTATTACCAAGATTACAACATTTATTTTTTATTCCTAAATGTATTTTAATCTTTTGTGTTAATACTGGTTTTTT
>NZ_JACHKT010000054.1 GCF_014204325.1 Arcicella rosea | reverse complement strand
TATAAAAAATATTTAATCTTAAATCATAGGTTTTTAACACAGCACCTTGATGAAAGAAAAGTAACAAAAGAAAATCAAGAATTCCTAAACTCGCTCCGCTCAAACAGTAGGAATTCAGTCTGCATCAATAACAATTAAGCAATAAAAATTAGTTTTTTGTTTGCTTAATTGTTATTTAAAATTCTGGATAGACCATTTTTCTAAACAAAACCTAAAGTATCAAAACGTTTGCCAAGTACTAGTTCGTCATTTACTCCCAACCAATTTCGTAAAAGTGTAGCGTAAATTTTACGGAAATCTACAGAGTACTTTAAATCTCCTTCATCTAAATCAGTCAGATTAGGAGCTTCATTTAACACTTTATCAGATTTTAATTTTCCTCCCATCAAAAACACATTATTGGCAGTTCCGTGGTCGGTTCCTCCGCTGGCATTTTGTTTTACTCTTCTTCCGAATTCAGAGAAAGTCATCAGCAAAACATCATCCAGCTTGTTATTCTGTTTCAGTTCATTCAAAAATACATCCATCGTTTCTGCATAATTACGCAACAAACGTTCTTGCTGACCAACTTGATTAACGTGTGTATCAAAACCAGAAATACTGACATAATACACATTGGTTGGCATTCCTGAAAGTATCAATTCCGAAATAGTTTTTAACCTTTGTCCTAATTCTCCATTCGGGAAATTCGCTTTCGATTGATAAACTTTTGATTTTGTGTGTAAATATTCTGCTGAAGAAGCTGTTTCTGCCAAGGTTTTATACAGATAACTTACATTGTCTGAATGCTCTGCTGGTTGAGATTTCGCAATTTTGGAGATGAAATCACCATGAACTTGTCGATATAACTTTTCAGGTTCTAATACCGAAAGAGCTTTAAGCTTCTCTCCTTTCATGGCCAAACTCAAAGTATCATCAATTTCCAAAGCTTTATAAGAAGCACAATCTCCTGAACAATTTGCATCCAAATATCGCCCCAACCAACCTGTTTGCAAATACTGGTCGGCATTAGAAGCCGTCTGCCAAATATCCATTGAACGAAAATGTGAACGGTCTGGGTTTGGATAGCCAACGTTATTGATAATACGCATAAAACCATTATCATACCAAGAACGTAACTTTTCTAAAGCTGGATTTAAGCCAATTTCATCATTCAAATTCAATACTTTATTTCGGCTGATAGCAATTGAAGGACGTTCACGATAGTAAATATCATTTCTAAAAGGAATTACAGTATTGAGTCCGTCATTTCCACCAGACAATTGGATAATGACTAATATTTTATCAGAAGTACCGTTAAAGCCTAAATGTTGTTGTTCAAAGGCTTTCAAGAAATTCGGAATCATTAAGCCACCAGCGGTAGCTAATGCCGAACGTTTGATAAATTCTCTACGATTAACCATCTTATTTTGAGTTGTTTAGATGAATATTTAACACAGTTGATATTCAGGAAGCATCATTAATGCTAAAACCATTTTTTTGATGGCTTCAGGCTGACTTTCCTTTTCCATTTTGGCTATAAATCCTTTCTTTAGTTCTTCGCTGATAGCTACCTGTAAAAAATACTCTTCTAATTCATCCAATAATTCTTTACGATTTTCTTGTGCAAACTGTTTTGAAAATACGTCCCAATTCATGCTTGTTTCAAGGGTATTTTTCTTTCCTTTTTTGGTTTGAAAATCCGTATTGACATCGCCATCGGATTTGGCTACTGTTTTCACAATCGAATTATTGAAAGCCAAATAAGGTAACTGCATCCTGAAAAGTAAACTAGAACTATCAATCCAATTTTTCCCGCCAGCCCAACCTGCTACATTTGGCGGATACAGCATTACTTGCCCTAACACTCTCTGAATAAATAATAAAGATTGTTTTTCAACAAAATGAGCACCAGTACTTCTTTGTAAACTAACTAATAATTCAACAGGAGATTTAATATGTGAGCCGATATTTTTGGCATCATAAAACCATGAACTCGTGAAAATTGTCTCCATTAAATCAGCAATATCATAATCGTTTTTATAGAAATACTCAGATAATTCCTGAATGATTTTAGTATCAATTTGCTCGTTGACGAAGTTTTTATAAATTTTAGTGACGATAAAATTAGCGGTTTCATTTTTGGCTAAAATCATTTTTATAATATCTTCTCCGTCAAATTTCCCAGTTTTTCCAAGAAATTCTTTTGAATCAAAATCATGTTGGCGAGTATTAAAAAAGAAGCCATTTTCTCTTCTATCAAATTCCCACCCTGTAAAAGCCCTTGCCGCTTCTTTTACATCATGTTCAGAATAATTTCCTCGTCCTAATGTGAATAATTCCATTACTTCACGAGCAAAATTTTCATTTGGACTCCTTTTTTTATTTTGCTGATTATTCAAGAATTGTAACATCGCAGGTTCTTTGGAAACTGCCATCAATAAATCCCCAAATTTCCCCAAAGAGTATTGACGAATAGTGTTTAAGTAATGTTGTGCAAAAAGTGGATTGCGAGTTCTACAAGCAAAATGTCCATGCCAGAAAAGTGCCATTTTTTCACGCAAAACAGCTTTAGAATCAATCATTTTATCAATCCAAGCGATATTGAGTGCACCCTCCTCCTCTTTCACCATTTTATTCAATTGCTTTCTACGCTGTTCAGTCGTCATAAGTGTATCCTTTTTCATTGCTTGTAGCTCTGAATAAATATCCATTTTATCGACAACATCAATCGTTTCAAAACTCTCAGAGTCCTTCAATAATTGTTTAACATTTTTTTTGATTGATTGTCGGCTGAACTGATTAATGATTTCTGGCTTTTCGCTAAAGCCCGCCCGCCATAGAAGATGTTGGATGTGTTTTTCCTTGGCCATAATTTTGTCGAGTTTAAAATTTAATGACTCTTAGAGTGTAGAAAGTGTGGAAAGGTTTAATCATTAAAATTATAATCAATATTATTTAATTTATATTCTTGTAAAAAAAACCTCTAAAAACAAAAATCCGCTCTTTTGAAGCGGATTCTGTTTCAATAAATTATGCAAAATATTTTATGCAATCTGTGCAGCCAACCAGTCACCTACTTCTGAAGTAGAGAATGCTTTTCCGCCATCCGCAATATCAACTGTAACAACGCCTTCTGCTAAAGATTTGTTAACGATGTCTTTGATTTCGTTTGCTTCGTCCATCAATTTGAAAGCATATTCAAACATCATTGCTGCTGAAAGTACTGTTCCCAATGGGTTAGCAATGTTTTTACCAGCCGCTTGTGGGTAACTTCCATGGATTGGTTCGAATACAGAAGTATGTAAACCAATAGAAGCTGATGGCATTAAGCCCATAGAACCAGAAATTACTGAAGCTTCGTCTGTTAAGATGTCACCAAACATATTTTCTGTCACCATTACATCAAAACCTTCTGGCCATTGGATGATACGCATAGCCGCAGCATCAACAAATAAGTATTCAGTAGCTACTTCTGGATATTCTTTTTCGATTCCTTGTGCTACTTCTCTCCAAAGTCTTGAAGTTTCTAATACGTTTGCTTTGTCAACGATACAAAGTTTTTTACGACGCTTCATTGCGTACTCATAAGCCAAACGAACAATTCTATCAACTTCTGGTTTCGTATATTCGCATACGTCCCAAGCTTTATCACGAGTTTCGTTTCTTCCTTTATCACCGAAATAGATACCGCCGGTTAATTCACGAATACAAACGAAGTCTGCATTTTCAATTAATTCTCTTCTTAATGGAGATTTATGCAATAATGAAGGAAAAACTAAAGTAGGACGAATGTTGGCATATAAACCTAATTTCTTACGCATTGCTAACAAACCTTGCTCTGGACGAACTTTTGCAGAAGGGTCATTATCAAAACGTGGATGACCGATTGCACCAAACAATACTGCATCAGCTTGCATACAGATTTCATGTGTTTCGTCTGGATATGGATTGCCAGTAGCATCAATCGCTACAGCACCTGTTAAAGCGTGTGTAAGATTGATTTCGTGGTTATATTTTTTTCCGATTGCATTAACAACTTTTAATGCTTGTTCAATTACTTCTGGGCCAATTCCGTCACCAGATAAAACTGCAATATTTAATTTCATTTATTTTTTTGTTAGACTTGAGGACTTTGGACTTTAGGACTCAAGGATTTTTTGTTATTAGATTTTAAGATAGATTCAAGATACTAGAAACAAGAATCAAGACTTGAGAATTTTTGATTTTATGACTTGAAGATTAAAAACTTTAGGATTTCAATTGAGCATTAAAAAACTAATCACTCAATCACAATTCACTAAATCACTAATTTCAAAAAATCACTAACTCACTAATTCTAAATTAAATTCAGCATTTTTTGAGTTGCTTTTATCGCTGAAACTGTTTGATCAGAATCTAGTCCTCTGGTTTTAAATTCTTTTCCTTTATGTTCCCAAGTAATGATGGTTTCACAAAGGGCATCCGTATTTCCTCCCGGTGGAATTCTTACGGCATAATCTGTCAACATCGGAAGCAATACCTCTTTTTTAAGATATACTTTCTTCAAAGCATTCATAAAAGCATCGTATTGACCATCGCCCTGAGCATTCTCTTCAAAAATATGACCATCAACTTTCACTCTTAAAGTAGCCGATGGACGAAGATTTTTAGAGTGAGTCAACACATAATTGATTACTTCTACTTTTTCTTCTACGATATTAGTATCAATAACATCGGAAATAATGTATGGCAAATCTTCCTGAGTAACTACTTCTTTACGGTCGCCCAATTCAATAATTCTTTGCGTTACTCGCTTCAAATCTGCTTGCGATAATTTTATTCCTAATTTTTGAAGATTCTTCTCAATATTAGCTTTACCTGAAGTTTTACCCAAAGCATATTTACGTTCTCTGCCAAAACGTTCTGGCATCAAATCGTTGAAATATAAATTGTTTTTATTATCTCCATCAGCATGAATTCCAGCGGTTTGTGTAAAAACGTTTTCACCAACAACAGGCTTATTCACTGGAATTCTAAAACCAGAAAATGTTTCAACCAATTTACTCACAGAGTAAAGCGAAGCTTCTACAACAGAGGTTTCAACTTCTGGCATAAAATCCTTCAAAACCGCAATCGTACTTGCCAAAGGTGCATTTCCTGCTCTTTCGCCCATACCATTTACCGTTAAATGAAGTCCATGAACACCAGCACGCACACCTTCCATCACGTTAGCAATACTTAAATCATAATCGTTATGCGCATGAAAATCAAAATGTTGATTTGGATAACGCTGCACGATTTGAGACAAAAAGTCGTAACATTCACGAGGAGTTAACACGCCCAAAGTATCAGGCAACAATACTCGCTTGATAGGTTGCGTACTCAAGAAGTCCAAAAACTGAAATACATAATCTGGCGAATTACGCATACCATTACTCCAGTCTTCTAAATAGACATTGCATTGAATATCTTTAGAACGAGCCAAAGCGATTACTTCTGCAATTTCTGAAAAATGTTGTTCAGCAGTTTTCTTGAGTTGATGCGTTAAATGATTCATCGAACCTTTTGTAAGGAGATTCATCACTTTTGCACCCGCTTCAATCATCCAATTCACCGAAGTTTCGCCATCAACAAAGGTTAATACTTCGATTTTATCAATCAATCCGTTTTCGCTTGCCCAAGCAGTAATTTTTTTAACTGCCTGAAATTCACCGTCGGATACTCTTGCAGAAGCTACTTCCAAACGATCAACTTTTACTTCTTTTAATAATAATTGAGCGATTGCTAATTTCTCAGTAGCCGAAAAAGACACTCCACTGGTTTGTTCACCATCACGGAGTGTCGTATCCATTATTTCTATGTGTCGCATATTTTTTTTGCTATTTACTGCTTTCGGCTTTCGGTCATCAGATTTCGGCTATCAGATTTTAGATTATCAGTCATCGGATTTATAAAAGTTTTTACTTTTTTAGTAAATCTAAAGCTGAAAGCCGAAATCCGACTGCAGAAGTCCGATGACCGATAGCTGAAAGCCGATAGCTTAATAAATACTTTTATCGGCAAAACCACCTATTTCTTCTTTCATCGCTTGAAGATAATCAATATCATCAAAGCCATTCATTAGGTTGTTTTTCTTATAGCCATTGATAGCAAAGCTTTCTTGTTCACCTGTCTCAACAATTGTAATTGTTTGTGCAGGTAAATCTACTTCTAATTCAGCCGCAGGATTTGCTTCTATCGCCAAGAAAATTTTATCTAAAAATGCTGGACTTACCTGTACTGGCAAAATACCAATATTAATAGAATTTCCTTTAAAAATATCTGCAAAGAAGCTTGATACTACACAACGGAAACCATAGTCATAAATCGCCCAAGCAGCGTGTTCACGGCTTGAACCACTTCCGAAGTTATGTCCACCTACAAGAATTTTTCCTGTGTAAGTTGGGTTGTTTAATACGAAATCTTGTTTCGGTGAACCGTCAGTATTATAACGCCAGTCACGGAATAAGTTATCGCCAAAGCCTTCACGTTTAGTAGCTTTTAAGAAACGTGCAGGGATAATTTGGTCTGTATCAACGTTCTCAATTGGCATTGGTACAGCAGAAGAACGAAGTATGTTAAATTTGTCGTAAGCCATATTTTTGTTTTGATTATCTTAATTTTTTGTACTTAGCAATTTGTTACACAGAGTTTATCAGAGATTAAAAGGAGTTTCACAGAGTTAAAGGTCATCTAATAAATCTTCGGATGCCATCTTTTAATATTGTGACATTGAAGTTAATCAATAAGCCAACTTTCTTTTCTGCAAATTTCATATAAGTCAATACTTGAGCTTCGTGAACTGGATGTAAAGCTTCAACACTTTTCAACTCCACAACAACTTTATTTTCAACTAAAAAATCCATTCGATAACCATATTCAAGTATGATTTCTTTATAGTTAACTGGAACAGTTTTTTGTCGTTCAAAATGTAAACCTGTTTTTGATAGTTCATAAGCTAAACATTCTTCATAAGCCGATTCTAATAGACCAGGTCCCAAATGTTTATGAATCTCTATACAACATCCAATTATTTTTCCAGTAATATCATTTACCATCATAAGCTTCGAAATATTATTAAAGGTATGAACTCTGTGGTTCTCTGTTTGACTCTGTGAAACTCTGTGTCACCTAAATCAGCTCTACTACAACAACTCTCTCGGATCCGTAACAACCCCAGTAACCGCCGCCGCCGCCGCTACTAATGGACTTGCTAATAATGTACGAGAACCCGGACCTTGGCGACCTTCAAAGTTTCTGTTTGAAGTACTTACCGCATATTTCCCTGCTGGAATTTTATCATCATTCATTGCTAAACAAGCTGAACAACCCGGTTGACGCAATAAGAAACCTGCTTCTGTAAGAATGTCATAAATACCTTCTTCACGGATTTGTGCTTCAACAATGTGTGAACCCGGAACAATCCAAGCAGTAACATTATCAGCTTTCTTACGCCCTTTTACGATAGAAGCAAAAGCACGGAAATCTTCGATACGTCCGTTTGTACAACTTCCGATGAAAACATAATCTACTTTCTTGCCAAGCATACTTTCTTGCTCGCCAAAACCCATGTAGTTTAATGATTTATCATAAGTAGCTTTACCACCTTCTACCGATTCAGCCGTTGGAATATTTTTAGAGATACCAATACCCATACCCGGGTTTGTACCATAAGTAATCATTGGTTCAATATCAGCAGCATCAAAAGTATATTCTTTATCGAATACGGCATCTGCATCAGTTTTCAATGTTTTCCAATACGCTAATGCTTTATCCCAAGCTTCGCCTTTTGGAGTTTGTTCACGACCTTCAAGATAATTGAAAGTAGTTTGGTCTGGAGCAATCATACCACCACGAGCACCCATTTCGATACTCATGTTACAAACCGTCATACGACCTTCCATTGACATATTTTCAAATACATCACCAGCATATTCTACAAAATAACCAGTTGCACCAGCCGTAGTTAATTGAGCGATGATATATAAAGTAACGTCTTTCGGAGTAACCGCCTTTCCTAATTTACCATTTACGTTTACACGCATTTTCTTTGGCTTAGGTTGCATAATACACTGTGAAGAAAGTACCATTTCTACTTCAGAAGTACCAATACCAAAAGCAATTGCACCAAAAGCACCATGCGTAGAAGTATGTGAGTCACCACAAACGATAGTCATACCCGGAAGCGTGATACCATTTTCTGGTCCAACTACGTGTACAATACCGTTTTTAGGATTATTCAAACCCCAGTGAGAAATACCATATTTCGCAGAGTTAGTTTCCAAAGCTTTCAACTGATTTGCTGAAAGTGGATCTTCAACTGGAAGGTGTTGGTTAATTGTTGGCGTATTATGGTCAGCAGTAGCGAAAGTACGGTTTGAATACATAACGCCAATACCTCTTGTTTCAAGACCTAAGAAAGCAACTGGACTGGTAACTTCATGAATAAAATGACGATCAATGAAGAATACATCTGGGCCGTCTTCGATTTTACGAACAACGTGGGCATCCCATACTTTGTCGAATAATGTTGTTGGTTGCATATTGTTTTTAATAATTAAATTTCGATGCTACAAATTTGAGAAGAATTAAAGATAAAGTATTAACGAATTAAGTTCAAAAAATGACGTTTTTAGTTCAAAATCAATTAATGGTCGTAAAAAAGCATCTATTCTTATACTAAAAAACGAAATTAATTAGAATTAAGCATTATTTATTTGTCATATTAATATTTATAGTCCAATTTTTTCTTGAAATAGTTTTTTAATAAGAAACTTAAAAATGTATATTTGTAACAGTAGCTATGAATTTTAATCATTAATCTTAAACTAAAACCCTTCAATTATCATTATGAATGACATTATTTACTTAGTACCGACCTTTGGTATCGTAGGATTACTCTACACTGCATGGCGATTTAGCTGGGTTTCTAAACAACCAGCAGGAAATGCCGAAATGCAAAAACTATCTGGTTATATAGCAGACGGTGCTATTGCATTCCTAAAAGCTGAATGGAAAGTATTAGCTTACTTTGCCATTCCTACTGCTTTATTATTATTCTGGTTAGGTTCGGATGAAGGCACTCCAGAGCATCCTATTCACTCTTCTCCATTAATTGCTGTTTCCTTTTTAATTGGTGCTTTGTTGTCAGCAACTGCTGGTTATATCGGAATGAAAATTGCTACCAAAGCAAACGTTCGTACTGCCGAAGCTGCTCGTACTTCGCTTTCTAAAGCCCTTGATGTTTCTTTCACTGGTGGTTCTGTGATGGGAATGGGTGTGGCTGGCTTGGCTATTTTAGGGCTTGGAGGCTTATTTATTGCCTTTTATAATATCTTCGCACAGGGTCAAGCACTTACTTCTGATGAAATGAAAACCGCTATCGAAGTTCTTGCAGGTTTCTCTTTGGGTGCTGAATCTATCGCACTTTTTGCCAGAGTAGGTGGTGGTATTTATACCAAAGCTGCCGATGTTGGTGCAGATTTAGTAGGGAAAGTTGAAGCTGGAATTCCAGAAGATGATGTGCGTAACCCTGCTACTATCGCCGACAACGTAGGTGATAACGTGGGCGACGTGGCTGGTATGGGTGCAGATTTATTTGGTTCTTATGTAGCCACTATTTTAGCGACAATGGTACTCGGACAAGAAATTGAAGTAACTGATAATTACGGTGGCTTCTCTCCTGTTTTGTTACCAATGTTGATTGCTGGCGTTGGTTTACTGGCATCATTAGTTTCAACTTTCTTTGTGAAGATTAAAAGTGAAACTTCTTCAGTACAAAATGCTTTAAACTTGGGTAACTGGGTTTCTATCATCATTACTTTTATTACTTCGTATTTCTTAGTAAAAAATATTTTACCTGAAACCCTTAATCTTCGTGGCTTTGAGTTTACTGCCAACGGTGTATTCTTGGCTATCGTTGTAGGACTTGTCGTTGGTGCGTTGATGTCGATGATTACTGAATATTATACGGCGATGGGCAAGCGTCCTGTTTTGTCTATCATCGAAAAATCTGGTACTGGACACGCTACTAACATCATTGGTGGTTTAGCTGTTGGGATGGAATCAACTGTATTGCCAATTTTAATCTTAGCAGCAGGGATTATTCTTTCTTATAAATCCGCTGGACTTTACGGAGTATCCATTGCTGCCGCTGGGATGATGGCTACTACAGCTATGCAATTGGCTATTGATGCTTTTGGCCCTATTGCTGATAATGCGGGAGGTATTGCCGAAATGTCGCAATTGCCTCCAGAAGTACGTGAGCGTACTGATAATTTAGATGCTGTAGGTAATACCACTGCGGCAACAGGTAAAGGTTTTGCGATTGCTTCGGCTGCCCTTACTTCATTAGCTTTGTTTGCGGCATTTGTGGGTATTGCGGGTATTAAAGCCATTGATATTTATAAAGCCGATGTATTAGCAGGTTTGTTTGTTGGTGGAATGATTCCATTTATCTTTAGTGCCTTGTGTATTTCGGCTGTTGGAAAAGCAGCGATGGAAATGGTGAATGAAGTTCGTCGTCAGTTCCGTGAAATTCCGGGTATTATGGAATATAAGGCTGAACCAGAATATGAAAAATGCGTTGCCATTTCCACCGAGGCTTCTATCAAACAAATGATTTTGCCGGGTGCTATTGCATTAATCACTCCTGTTTTAGTAGGTTTCACAATGGGACCAGAAGTATTGGGTGGATTATTAGCAGGCGTTACTGTTTCAGGTGTATTGATGGGTATTTTCCAGTCTAACGCTGGTGGTGCTTGGGATAATGCTAAAAAGTCATTTGAAAAAGGTGTTTTGATTGATGGAGTGATGTATTACAAAAAATCAGAACCACATAAAGCTTCTGTAACTGGTGATACCGTGGGTGATCCATTCAAAGACACTTCTGGCCCATCAATGAATATCTTGATAAAGCTGATGTCTATCGTTTCATTAGTCATTGCACCATACATTGCAGTTCATACTACCGATGTTGGGGCAACATTTGAAAAAAAGATTATCCCAATTGTAAAATCAATTAAGAATATTCCTGCTGATGCGAAGGTTACTGTGGTTACGAAGCGTGTTGAATAGGATGTTTTTGTTTGTTTTAAAGTATCTGTAATTGTTGTTTTGAGGAATGGCTTATAAACAGGCTAAAAACCTCACCCCCCAACCCCTCTCCTGTTGAGAGGGGGCTTTTTTTGTCTAATATGTATCAGTTAGCATCTAATCTTTTTAGAAAAAGATATAGTTTCACAAACAATAAATTAAATATTTGATAATCAATTATTAAACCCAACAAACGGCTCCCCTTCTCTACAGGAGAAGGGGCTGGGGGATGAGGTCATACGGCTGATAACATCAATGCAGTTGTCTATCCCGTCAGTGCAGGAGCTAATACTTTAAATGCAGTCGTCTATCCCGTCAGTGCAGGAGCTAATAGTATAAATGCAGTCGCTTATCCCGTCAGTGCAGGAGCCAATAGTATAAATGCAGTCGCTCGTCACGTCAGTGCAGGAACGAATAGTATAAATGCAGTCGCTCGTCCCGTCAGTGCAGGAGCCAATAGTATAAATGCAGTTGCTTATCCCGTCAGTGCAGGAACTAATAGTATAAATGCAGTTGCTAGTCCCGTCAGTGCAGGAGCTAATAGTATAAATGCAAAAAGGAATATAAAAAAATAGCCAATGTCATGTAACAAGTATCATGGCATTGGCTATTTATATAGAGCTAATAGTAGGTTATACAATGCGTTTAAAAAGAATCCCTTTTACCTTCCCATACTCCATACTACCTGTTCCAAAAGTCACTTTAACATAAGTCTTAACATCCAAAGCAATATCTACTAAACCAGTCTTAGGTGCATACAGCAAAGTATTTCTATTACCACGTGCAATGTCCAAAGGTGTATGACTATTAATTACTGCATTGTTGGCATTGTTCAAATCAGTCGCCAAAGCCTTTAAAGTAGTCACTTTTAAATCAGTTTCGTTAGGATTATACGCTGAGTGAAAAGACACTAAAGAAATCAATGCGTTCAAATGCTCTATCATATAATTAAAACTTTGTTGCGAAGAAGAATTTGTTTTTGGTGTAGTCAATACACCATCTACCATCACAGGTTCAGGCTTTGCCGAGGCTCTTTGACCTTGAATTTTACGATTAATTCCCTTTGCATCTTCAAAAACGGCATCCTCCACCCCACAAATCGAAAAAGCCCCACAAACTTTAGTGCTTAAAGGACGTAAATCAGCAAACAATTTCTTTCGCTGATTTACCGCATCATCATGTTCGGTAGTTAAATCATGAATAACAAGCATAATACTTTTAGCCTCCGCCAATAAAGCCTGCAATTGACCAAGCTTCAAAGCATCTCTGCTAGGATTATACGCAGCACCAAAATTTTCGCAATAAGAAATAAGGTTTTGGAAATTTGCAATGTTAACAGCATTGCCTGTGTCTTGTAGTGTTGACATAACGATATAATTTAGGTTTGAAAAAACTATTGAGTAAATATCTTATAATTGCCCATTAGCACAAGCAATTAATAAGCTGTTGAACTTATATCAGTGGCGTATCAGCCTGAACAGCAGACTGTTGATTTTAAATGTTAGGCAACTAAAATTAATAAAGAAATTTTTTAAAACAATATTTGGCATAATATTTTTTTAAAGGAATTTGGGGGAGAAATTTTGAAAAATTAAAAGGAATTAAGACATTTAAACTGAATTCTTATTGATGTGATTTTGGTACGTATACTGTAACAGGAATCCAAATATCATATAGTAGTAGTAGTAAATCTTTTATTTTAAAGATATTGAGATTATTAAAATTATTACTTTCTGTAATAGTAAAACATAAACTACTAATTTAACAGATTACTAAAGAATGATACAAAATAATATATCCACTAATAAATAGTTTAAATCATAATTTTTACAGTGTGTTTTACTTATTGTCAATTTTCACATGTTACCCTAAAAGATATGAAGAAGATAATTACAATTCTTACTATAATTTTATTTTCAAAATCAGTATTTGCCCTATCAATAGATTCTTTAAATAAATCTTCAACAACAAAACGGATAGCTCTGGTTATTGGAAATTCATCTTATAATTATTTTCAAAAAGACATAACTGCAACAAATGATGTAAAATTAATAAGTAAAGCACTAACAGATTTAGATTTCGAAGTTTTTCAATATCTTGATTTAGATTATAATACAACTAAAAGCGTTTTAGCTGGTTTTAAAGAAAAAATTAAAAATGCTGATGTTGCATTGCTATACTATTCAGGGATGGGAGCTAATGTTGAAGGTATTGATTATTTATTTCCAATAGATTTTAAAATACACAATAATAATTTTTCCGAATCGTTTAATACAAACTGCTTTTCAAATAACTATATATTTTCATTATTTGAAGACAATCCTAACAGAGCTAATATTATTTTATGGGATGCTGGTTCAAGACAAGACCCAGGTATTCATCGTAGTGAAAAGTCTCCTCAAATCCAATTACTACCCCCTCTAAATACATTTCTTATGTATGCTTGTCAGGTTGGTGAAGCAACACATGCAACTGAAAAAGCTATAAGTTTATTTACAGAAAAACTGACTACTGAAATTATCATAAATCAAGAGATTAATTTTCTATTTGAAAATGTTAAAAAAACTGTCATTAATGAAGTAAAGAATCAAGTTCCATTAAAAATTTCTACTTTAACCAAAAAGTTTTATTTTACTAAATCAATTGATAATACACCTCCAGATATTAAAATTACCTCACCTAATTTATCTCGTGGTTTTGCCCCGATTGAAGAAAAAAAGCAAATAATAATTAAAGGTATCGCAAAAGATAAAAATGGAATTTTTGAAGTACTTATTAATAATGAAGAAGTACAATTGGAAAGTGACGGTAGTTTTTCAAAAACTGTTCTATTAGCTGTTGGAGAAAACACTTTTATTGTAAAAGCTACCGATACCAGAAGTAATACATCTGAAATTAATATTAAAGTCAATAGGCAAGTTAATATTGATAATACACAAAGATTAAACAATATTGGAAAATATTATGCTTTAATAATTGGAGTAAGCGATTATGATGATAAAAATATTACAAAACTTGATAGCCTCCCAATTTATGATGCTAGAAATCTGAAAAATATTTTACAAAACGATTATACTTTCAGTAACAATTACATAATAACTCTTGAAAACCCAACAAGAAGAGAGATAATTATTGAACTTGATAATTTATCAAAGAGAGTTACACCTGATGATTGTATTTTGATTTTTTATGCTGGCCATGGTTATTTTGACAAGGAAACTGAGATAGGTTATTGGTTTCCTAAAGATGCTGAAATTGATAATTCTTCAAACTGGTTATATAATGATCAATTAATATCTTCAATAAAAAAGATTAAATCAAAACATACTTTACTTATTTCTGACGCATGTTTTAGTGGAAGTATTTTTAAAAATAGAGATGTAAAAATTACAAGTAATGAACCAAATGTTATCAGACAAAAATACGAACTAACAAGTAGAAAAGCGATGACAAGTGGAACATTAACAACAGTACCTAACATAAGTGTTTTCATGAAATACATGTTAGAGTATTTACAAAAAAATAAAGATAAATATATTTCAGCGAGCCAGTTATTTAAATCAATAGAGACACCTGTTGGAAACAATAGCACAGCACTTCCTCAATATGGAGTTATTCAGAATACAGGAGATGAAGGCGGAGATTTTATTTTTATTCACAAATGATTCTTAATTTGTATCGTTGTCCGTGTAGTTTATTTAGTATCAATTATGTACCTGAACAAAACATTTATTACTAAAAAGCGTTGTCAACTTTTTGAAAGTTGACAACGCTAAATCTAAATTATCAATCCATCCCTTACTTAATCTCAGTAACAAAAACCTCTTTCGGTGTTCTTACTTTTTTAAGATTAACTAACCAGTCATGTGCTTCGTCACGATAGCCCAAAGGTAGAATTACCGCACTTTTTAATCCTAAAGCTTCTAAACCTAAGATTTTATCTAACTCAGGAGCGACAAATCCTTCCATCGGTGTAGCATCTACTTTTTGCTCTGCGGCAGCAGCCATTGCTAAACCTAAAGCAATGTAGGCTTGTTTGGCAGCATGAGTTGCATGCCATTCTTGGCTGAGTGGCTCGTACATTCCCCAAAGTCTTTGCTTATAATCATCCATTGTATTAGCAGGCAAGCCTCTTTCAGCGACTGTTCTAGCAAATACTTTTTCAATTTTTTCTAATGAATATCCATCCCAAGCAGCAAAAACTAATAAATGTGAGCATTCAGTAATTTGACTTTGATTGAAAGCGATTGCTTGGATTTTTGTTAATAATTCTTTGTCGGTAATCACAAAGATTTGATAAGGTTGTAAGCCAGAGGAAGAGGGTGCTAAACGTGCAGCTTCAATGATATAATCTACTTTTTCTTGAGGGACAATATTCCCATTCATTTTCTTTGTTGCATAACGCCACTCAAGTGATTTTAATAATTCCATTTTTAGTTGATTTTAAATTAAATGTAATAACACTAATTTACAAACACAACAAATCGAAAGTTTGTTACCAAATTGTACTAAAGAGCAAAAAAAATGACCTCATATATCCCTGAGATCATTTTTTTCAATATTTTAGAAGTTTAAATATTGATTAAATCAATACTTCCAACTAGTCAAATCAGCACCTTTTGGGGCGGATTCTTCGATACGTTTCAAAATTTTAGGAATATACATCGTATTATATCTTAATCTTGAAATGTAGTTTGGCTGATTAGGATCACCATTCCAGCAATGTTCTGCACGGTCGCCATAAGTTACTTCACCACCATAAGTTGGATTCTTCACTCCTTTCAAAAAATCTTCCATCAAATAGACAGCGTTATTCAAATAGTAATTATCCATATCACCACAATAAATATGGATTTTCCCTTGTAATTTAGGTCCCAATGTAGCCCAATCTCTTTTTAAAATATGTAGCAAATCAAAATGTTCTTTCCAGTATTCAGCTACTTTTTTATCAATAACACCCGTAGTTTTATCAAAAATTCTTTGTGGATAGCCGTCACTTCCTACAGGCGAGTAAACAGCCTCCCAAATATCCCACTGTCCCCCTGAACGAGTTTTATCACCGAGTGCTAATTCATGATAATTCATGTCTTCAACAGTGCATTTTACTTTGCCTAAGTAATCTCTTTTACCAGGAATAGGCGTTCTTTTCCAAGGACTTTCGTAATAATAAGCATTAGGATATTTATATAAATCTATCGAAGAATAAGCTTCAAAAGAAATTGGGTCTGGACAAGCTGCAAAACAACCATTGTATTCATCAGGATAAAATATTTGTGCCGCCAAAGCTTCCCAACCACCCGTAGAACCGCCATACATAAACCTTGCCCAACCTTTCCCAATACCTCTAAATTGCTTTTCAATATACGGAATCAACTCATAAGTAATAGCATCACCATAAGGGCCAATATTGGCAGAATTCACCGCATAAGAATCATCATAAAATTGATTAGCGTGCTGAATTTCAACAATTAACATTCTTGGAAAATCTTTACTTGTCCATTGTTTGTAGAAATTATAGGCTTCTTCTTTTACAATTTTGTTGTAACCATAAATGTTAAATCTAGCAGAATAATCATCCGTCTTCATATCAGCAGGCGGAGGCGTTTCACTAAAGCCATCAAAATCAGCAGGGAAATGTCCATGAAAAATAGCTAAAGGATAATGTGCTTCGGGATGGGTATCAAAGCCTTCTGGAATTAAAATGTTAGCCCCTAAATAAATATCTCTTCCCCAGAATTTACTGAGCAGCTTGCTTTTCATTTTAATATGCTTGATGTACTTAGTATCTTGTGGAGCAGGAATGGGAGGAATTTCTTGGTCAATCTTGAGTTTAATAAGCTGATTACTAGCTTTTTTCAAGGTAACTTTAACAGGAATACTGTAAATATTACCGGGAGCTTCATTAAACTGTTGCCCTTCTCCCCTTTCCATCGGTAGCTTTACGATATGTCCATCGGCTCTATGAAAAGTTTCGTACTTATGAAGTAAAACCTGAGCATAATACACTCCATCAGGAATTTGCTTGACACTTCTGATAGGATAACCAAAGGCTTTACTATCAATGATTTGTACTTGATTGGGTTTCCAATTATCGACATTTATCCCAAACATTAATTGAGAATCAGCATCATCACTGATTTGCTTGCGAGGTTCTTTTTTATTGTTATCGGCAATAAAAAGCATCAAGCGACCATCAAGAGGAGTTTTACTAAGATTTTCGCCAAAAGTAACCGCAAATTGCTGTGCCTGAATCAGAGAAGGAAAAACGAATAGAAAGAGTAAAAAGATTTTTTTCATGATAAAGATTTGAAGATGAAACGATTAGCACTCAATATATCAAAAAATAATGTAAGCTCTGCATTTCATACTTCTATTTTTTACTCATAGATCGGTTTATCTCTAAACTTTAATCTTTCTCCACTTCTTTTTGATAATACAGTTTTTATTTCAGCAATGATAGAAATAGCAATTTCTTCAGGAGTACTTGCCCCAATATCTAAACCTACTGGCGAAGCAATTCTAGCGGCATCAAGTTCTGAAATGGCTTTTCCTTCTTCAGCCAAAGCCTTGTACATCTTTTCGCTTCGCTTTTTAGGCCCAAGTAAACCGATGTAAGGAATTTCGGTTGTTAACAAATGTTGTAAATTATTGAAGTCGGTATTATAATCATGTGCCATCAATAAGGCAACTGTGTATTCATCAATATTTACTGCTGTTCCTTTTTCCTTTTCAATAACAGCATCTGCCCAATCGAAAAGCTTTTTCTGTACTTTTAAAGGATTACAAACTACACTTACTTTCCATCCTATCTCTTTAGCCAATTTCACCATCGGATAAATATCATAGTTGCCTCCATAAACCACCAAATGAATCGCTGGCAATAATACTTCCAAGAAAATCTGAACTTCACCATTTTCTGTTTGATAAGTATTACTTTGCGATTTACCGATACTTAAACAAGTTTCAATATCAGCGATAAGTGTAGGTAAAATCTCCAAAATAGGAAAATTTTCAGTAAAATATTCAGGAGAATTAAACAAAAAAGTATCCCCCAAATTCACCAAAGGTTGATTTCCTTTCACTTTGGTAAAAGTGAGTAAAACATTTCGTTTACGTGTATCAGCACATTTTGAAAGAATTTGTACAGGATTGTCAGGTTTAGTATTATCCAAAGGTTTTAATAGTACATCAATAATCCCATTACAACCCAAACCCACACCAATTTGATATGGGTCATCATCAGAAGTATCATAAGTAACAATTGTTGCTTTGTTTTGAGCCATTGCCAATCTTGCACGCTTCAAGGCATCTCCCTCTAAACAACCTCCACTGATTCCACCAACAAATTCACCAGTATCTGATACCAACATTCTTGCTCCTGTTCTTCGGTAAGACGAACCTTCAACTCTTACAACAGTCGCCAACGCAGCTTTATGAGTATTAAAATCTATTTGTTGATACGCTTCAAGAATTGTTTTTATTTCTTTCATTGTTGATTAAAATATAGCTATCAGCATTCAGTCGTCAGCTATCGGATTTATTTTTCTATCTAATTTAGGCTCAACCCTTAAACTGGGCTGATGATTAAACATTGTTGATAATTTCTCAAATCTGGCGTTAAAAGTAGTTGAAAAGTTTCTTGTAAA
>NZ_JACHKT010000053.1 GCF_014204325.1 Arcicella rosea | reverse complement strand
AGAAACAAAATACAGAAAAACCCCGAAAATTGCCAATATTGACACTTTTTCGGGGTTATTTCATTTGTAATATATTGATAATTAGATGATTATAACAATAAAGGAAAGCCAATATTCATCATTCCAAACTCAAAACTCCTCACTCAGTTGCCTCCCACTTTCTTAGCTTTATATCCTGCCGTAGTTAAGAAAGTTAAAATTTTATCTCTAAAATCTCCTTGAATTAAAATCTCGCCATTTTTAGCAGAACCGCCACATCCACAAAGATTTTTTAGTTTTTTCGACAAAATCTCTAAATCATCGTTACTCCCAACAAAGCCAGCAATGAGCGTTACTTGTTTCCCAGCACGAGCTTTTTTATCTAATTGAACTTTCAAGTTCTGTTTGTTGGGTTCTAGTGTTGTTACTTCTCCATCATTTTCAAAAGCAAAATCAAAATCTGGATTGGTCGAAAATACAACTCCAACGGGTACTTTTTTATTTTTAGACATAACCAATTACTTTTAAAGCTTTGGGTTTCAAGGTAATTTTTAAAACATTCGTTGATAATTGTAAAGGTTCTCCATCGTAATGTATCAATAAATCTTCTTCAGCTTTCAAAATAAATTCTGTATCAGATGCTGTTTCGATGTACCTTGAATTCGGTAAAGTTCCTCTGAATAAACGAACACCAATAATCGGAGCAGCGCCAAATGGAAAAGGCTTCAGCACAACCATTTCGATTAAACCATCATCAATTTTAGATTTTGGAGAAATCATCGCATTGTTACCATATTGCGTTGCATTGGCAAAAGTAATAGAAAACGCATTTTTGACTTCAACACTTTGCTGAGATTCAAGGTGATACGATTCTGGCTTATACGTTCTGAATGATTTTAAAGACATCTTTGCATAAGTCTTCAAGCCTCTTGAATCTTGCTGTGCAAATTCATTCGCTACAAAAGCATCAAACCCTACTCCTGCTGTACAAAAAAAAGGAATCTCATTCAAAAAACACACATCAATTGATGATACATTGGAAGAAAGTGCAAATTGAATAGCTTTATCAATTTTTAAAGGAATCTTTAAATGTCTAGCCAAACCATTTCCTGAACCAATTGGAACGATTCCTAGAGCTGTTTCTGAACCTACTAAACCACGTGCTACTTCATTCACTGTTCCATCTCCACCAACTGCAACAATTTTAACAATACCTTCTCTAACTGCTTGCTGGGCAATTTCTGTGGCATGCCCACTATACTCCGTAAAAAACAGTTTAGCATTTGCTTGTTTTCCGACCAGAATAGAAATTTTATTTTTTTGTGCGGGTGTAGTAGTTCCCGACTTAGGATTCATCACAAACCAAACCATATCAGCTAAAAAAGATAAACATCAATATTATCATAATTATGAACGACAAGTACATCATTCCATCAACTAAATAATAATCTTTGTATTTTTCGTAAAACTCTTTGAATTTCATAAGAAGCAAACTCTTCTTCAAGAGTATTTAAACATATTCTTATATTTGAATAAGAATTTAATATATATATTCAAATTTACACAAAAATTAAGGGATGAAAAAATTACTCTTGCTTTCATTAACATTCTTCTCGTTGAATGTGTTCGCTCAAACGGACAAAGACCGCCAAATAATTCTGAATATTTTGGATACTCAGACCAAAGCATGGAATAATGGCGATGTCGAAAAGTTCATGAATGGCTATTGGGTTTCAGACTCACTGATGTACATTGGTAAAAGTGGCGTAAAATATGGTTACCAAGGAACATTGGAAAGTTATCGAAAAAATTATCCAGATAAAGCCACAATGGGGACTTTGAAATTCGATATTATCAAAGTTAATTTCATTGCCAAAGATGCCTGCTTTGTTGTAGGAAAATGGCATTTAACTCGTCCTGAAAAAGGAGATATTGGCGGGCACTATACCTTACTCTGGCGAAAAATAAAAGGACAATGGGTAATTGTGGCTGACCATTCATCTTAAATAGCTTTAAGCGATGAGAAGTGAGTTTTTAAATTTACAAGATTTTTAAATTAGAATAAATTTCAACATTAACAAAATTCCATTATCAACACTTTATTACTTTTTTGAAATAAGTGAAGGTTTAAAATTGGAGAGAATTTGTTGTAATTTTGTCCTTATTTTAAGTAAAATCACAAAGATTAATTATACAATGATTCAACTCGGAACTGTTTACCGTCATAAGTTTTCTTTTACTCAAGAAGATGTTATTTTATTTTCAAAAGTATCTGGAGATAGTAATCCTCTTCATCTTGATGCTGAATTTGCTGCAACCACAGCATTTAAGCGTCCGATTATTCACGGAGCATTGGCTTCAAGTGTTTTTTCAAAAATCATGGGAACCGAATTTCCAGGTTTCGGAAGTGTCTATTTAAAACAAGTTTCAGACTACAAACGCCCAATGTTTGTAAATAATGAATATGAAGCTGTATTTACGGTAACGTCTATCAATGCTGATAAGCATGTAGCTGAAATTTCAACGGAGATTTTTGATGTTCAAACTGGCAAGAAAACTACCGACGGTTCGGCTTTGATAATGAATAAAGAAGAATTTTAGTCTAAAAAATAAAAAGGCTCAAAATACTTTGAGCCTTTTTATAAAATCTTAACTATTTAGCATTATTTCGCTGCATTGTTTTTTATCTCTTGAACTTCTGTACGGATTTCTTGAGCTAACGTTTTCAATTCTTGCATACCACCTCTAACTCGAGTACCAGCAGCTTGATTGCCTTTGTCATAAAATTTCTCGAAATCTCCTTCTAAGGACAAAATTAAGTCCTTCACTTCTGCAAATCTGTTCATAATAGAAACTGGATTTAAGTTGATAATTGGTTGAAAAAGCCTTTAATAGCGTTGAGACGCATTTTTTGTGTCCGAAATATAGCTATTTTATTACATCTTACAAATCCAAGCAACAAATTTTAAGCGAAATAAGTCAAAAACCTATATAAATTATGCTAATTCTGCTTGCTGAGCTAAGAATTCTTCAGCAATTCTGCGATAAGTACCGTCTTGAAGGCGTTGCTGTACTTTTTCGAAGCAATCTAAGGTATAAGCTACATCTTCTAAAGTATGTGAAGCTGTAGGAATAATTCTCAACATAATTTGACCTTTAGGAACAACAGGATATGTTACGATTGAGCAAAATACACCCATATTTTCACGCATATCACGTACAAGTGCAGTAACGTGCGAAAGTTCATAATCACCATGCAAGAAGATTGGCGTTACTGGTGAAGTAGTTTCACCTACATCAAATCCTTTTGCTCTAAAGCCTTCTTGAATAGCTCTTACATTTTCCCACAATTTTTCACGTAGTTCTGGGTGTTTTTTGATTAATTCCAAACGTTTCATTCCACCAACTACAAAAGGCATCGGTAATGCTTTTGCATAGATTTGTGAACGCATGTTATATTTCAAAAACATAACGATTTCTTTACTCGCAGCAACAAAAGCACCGATTGCAGCCATTGATTTAGCGAAAGTAGAGAAGTATAAATCAATACCATCAATACAGTTTAGTGCTTCGTGAACACCTCTTCCGTTTGGTCCCATTGTTCCAAAACCATGAGCATCATCCACTAAAATTCTGAAATTGAAATCTTCTTTCATTTTCACAATTTCATCCAAAGAACCTACTTTGCCCGACATGCCGAAAACACCTTCAGTAATTACTAAAATACCACCTCCTGTTTCAGCAACTTTTTTAGTAGCTCTTTCTAAGTTTTTACGCAAAGAATCCATGTCGTTGTGATTAAACTTATAATAATCACCCATTTTAGCTTTGTGTAAACGAATACCATCAATCAAACATGCGTGAGCTTCAGCGTCATAAACAATAACATCGTTACGGTCGCAGATACATTCAATCACTGACATTACTCCTTGGTAACCAAAGTTCAATAAAAAGGCATCTTCTTTTCCAACAAATTCAGCCAATTGAGCTTCAAATTCTTCATGTAAATCTGAATTACCTGACATCATTCTAGCTCCCATCGGATAAGCCAAACCATAATCTTGAGTCCCTTTATTATCAGCTTCACGCACTTCAGGGTGATTCGCTAAACCTAGGTAATTGTTTAATGACCAGTTTAACATTTCTTTACCCATGAAGGTCATTCTTGGCCCTAATTCTCCTGTTAATTTAGGAAAAGTAAAGTAATGATGAGAATAATGAGCATGGGCACCGATAGGTCCCAGACCTTTGCTGACTTTATCGAAAATATCCACTTTTTTTTGTGTTTAATGATTAAAACTAAATATGTCTTCAAGGAAAATTAAAAACACTTTCTTTGAACTCAACTACAAAATATTTCGCTGTCTAAATAATATTATATATTTCAAGAGAAAAACATTTTATAATCTTTAAATAATCACAAAGTTAAGGTATTATTTTCTTTCTGCAAAAATGTGCCAACATTAAGTGCTATTTCATTTGAATTCAACAATTCCTTGATATTTTCTAGTAATATTTCAAGAACTAATCAATTTTCAACTAAAATATCGATTGTTATTCTTATATTCATTACAGCTAATGTTTAGAGTAGTCAAATATTTGTAAAATTTTTAGAGTCTATCTTCTTAAAAAAATACAATAATGATATGAAAAACTTGCAAAAATTATATGAAGTAAGCAATGAAGTTGACATAATTGACTTTTTGGTTGATAACAATGCCATGATAAAAGACTTTAGTAGAAGTCAGCTCTCTTGGTTTTTTGTGGGTGAAAGCTTCCATGTCATTTTGTATTTAGCAGAAGGAGAAAAACCAAAATTTGAACGCTTTATCATTAACCGCTTTGCAGAAAATATGAATGATATGATTCACCTGTGGAATCATTTTGATAAAAGGATTCAACATTGTCAAGAAACAAGAGTACTTAAATTAGCGAAAAATAAGGTTCATGACCTTATTGCTATGTCTGAAACTTTCAGGGCTTTGTTTAATAGAGAGGATTTTGAAGAAGAGTAAAATTAATACATAACAAAAAGAGCTTCGAGAATATCCTCGAAGCTCTTTTTGTTTAATCCTTAAATATCAATTATGGATTAAAGATATTAGCATTGTTTCTATATCCTTCAGAAGTATTAGAATACCAATCAACACTTGATTTACCTCCTGATGAAGCCCAATCAGCAAATCTCAAATAAGTTTCAGTGATTTTTATAGTTTCTTTAGGGTATTTAAAGTTAGCTGTTGAAATTAATATTCCCCAAGGTAATTTTTTGGCAGTTGAATAAAATGTATTCGTATTTGAAGCATCATCTTTTGTTCCAAATAAACCTTTATTTACTAGTTTAGTAGGTTGCTTACCAAATAAGTGAGTTTCGTAACCTCTACCAAATGCTGGTGAATTATTGTAAATAAAAGGATTGTAAGCACCCAAACCGAAGTTACCAATAGACGGCCCATTAACAACGTCAAAAGAAAAGCTATAGTTTTTGTCTGCTACAACAGATTCTTCAGGACGAGTGTTCCATGAAGATTGTTCACTTCTAGCATTTGTAAATAAAAGTACTACAACACTATCTTGACCTGCTTCTAATCCTGCTCCAGCACCTACGTTACCTGTAAAGTTTTTAGCATTTCCACTTGGAATGTTAAACTGAATTCCAGCTCCATTGTTATATGAACCACCAGTTGCTTTTAGAGAGTAGTCTGCATTAACTTGAACAACTTTATTTGCTGCACTTGTAACAATCTTGTAAGTAAATGAAAGAACAATATCATTCAAATCATAATCTCCAACAGATGGCCACTGATCTTCAAAAGCAACTGTAGAAGCTACAGTATAATTGTTAAATGCTTTTGTACCATCATTTGGATAAGCATCTTCGCTATCTATTACACCATCTTTATCCGAATCATTACTTGTTACTGGTGATGTACCATTACCTTCACTACATTCAGTTTTAGGGATGTAAATACCACCGTCTTTTGTTTTTTGTGCGGTTCCATCCAAAAAGCTTGATTTCAAAATATCACTTGGTTCTGAAAACTGAACAGTACCTGTAAGTTTTTGTCCGCCACCATTATTGATAGTATTAGATGCTGCTGTTAATACTTTAAATAAAGAATAATTAGCACCTGTACCAGTAATTTTACCGTCATAAGTATTCAGTGTATTAGTTACAAGCATTGCTCCATTGAACAAATTTACAACACCTGATCCATTGATACGAGTATTTCCACCTACAGAAATATAACCATCGTTATTGATAGTTTTATCAACACCTAAATCTGTTTTGATTAATAACTGACATTTGTTATTCAAAATACCTGAGCTATTTATTTGCATACTATTAGCAGTCATATAGCTATTGTTTGTCAAAGTTGTCGAACTATTGATAATGAAATTACCAACTGCTGTCATTTTGCCATTGTTTGTTACCGTCTGACCTGAAGAGTTTAATCTAACTTCACCATTGAAAGTAATATCAGCATTATTAGTCATCCCACCGTCTAATGAAGCTGAACCTTTCACAATAATTTGACCATCATTAACAATACTTGAACCAGAACGTGATTGCAATTCAGAATTAGCATTCACAACACCGTAATTTAGTAAAGTACCTCCAACGATAAGATTACTAGAAACATTTAATGTACCAAAGTTTTTCACAGTTACATCAGCAGAGTTCCAGTTTACATTACTAAAATTAGCTGAGCCTTTTGAAGTAATAATTACTGTGTATTTAGCACCAGAATTAAAATTCAAATTATTAAGTGTGATGTTAGTACCACAAATACGAAGAGTACCACCGTTCAATGAATTAGCATTGAAATTAACGCTATAATTACTACCAGTTAAACAAATTGTTTGTGAACCAGTTTTTGAATCAAGGTCAATTGTTGTTCCACTACTTACTGTCATATCACATCCAGTACTACAGTCAGGACTTGTTTCAGAAGAAGCTGAAGTTACGTACATCCCTGATTCCGAAGAAACACCGAATCTTCCAGAAGAAACTGCTCCTAGTGAAACAGCAAGGGTAGAAGCATCTGTAAGAGCCACTTTTTGTGTTATTTTGCTACCATCTGGTGCAGTTTTAACGAAATAAACTTCCTTAACAGATGATGGAATTGAAATTTTCGTTGAAAATGGAGAAGATAGTGACGCAGTTCCTTTTGAAAGTGCAACTGCTCCTGTTGTTGGATTTGCACCATAAACAGATACTACATGAAGTCCACTTTTAAAACGGATATCGCTTATTGAAATGTTGAAGTTTACATCTCTTGATGTTTTCCATTCAAAACCAGCAGGAACGACAAGACCATTGATGTCATTCGTTTTTGATGCATCAACAATCAGTTCAGAAGTACAAGATGATGCAAGAACTGATAGTCCAAGTACAATTGATAAAAATTTTGTTCTCATTTTAATTTTCGCCCTGAACGTGTAGGACTTTCGTTTAAGTGTTGTTGTGTTTAGTAATTAATGATTAAACTATGTTAACTTTTATGTTATTTATAACCTGATTAGCTTCTTAATAAAATCACTTTATAAAGCTCAATAGATTTAGAAACATATTTCGTGCAAAAATAAATTAATTTTCGTTAGTAGTTTATAAATCGACAAAAAATAATCTGTGTTAAAGTATCTATTTTCAGGCATTTAAATAAAAATTAAACGATAAAAAGATATTTTAAAATTTATCATATGTTTAAATCTTCACTTAAATGACAATAAAAACACTCATCAATTTTTCAACACTAAAAAAAGTAAATTATCAAAATAATACAAAAAACATATTAATCACAAAAATAAAGAAATTCACAAAAACAAGTTTGTTTATTTCATATCAATTTAATGACAAAATCTGTACCAAAAATAAAACAACAATCAATAATACCAAAAATACAACAAAAAATACAACATTATTTTAAACATTTTTATTCAGTAAACCAAAATGCTAATTTCAAAATTAGCATGTACAATTCGTCTTCAATAAATATATCATATTTACCAGAAAAAATTAAAAAAAATCTATAGATTTAATATTGTCTTTTACCTTTGTTCAACAAAACCGTAAAACCATCCAGAGATATTATATGCCAAAAATCAATAAAATTCTTATCGCCAATCGTGGGGAAATAGCTTTACGCATCATGCGTACAGCCAAAGAATTAGGTATTCAAACTGTAGCCATTTTCTCTGAAGCAGACAGAAATTCACCACATGTTCGTTTTGCTGATGAAGCAGTTTGTATCGGCCCTCCCCCTTCAAATCAATCTTATCTTTTAGGTGATAAAATCATAGAAATTTGTAAAAATCTTCATGTTGATGCTATTCATCCTGGCTATGGTTTTCTTTCTGAAAATGCCACTTTCTGTAGAAAAGTAATTGAAGCTGGATTAATCTTCATAGGTCCTTCTCCAGAAAGTATTGAATTAATGGGTGATAAATTAACATCGAAACATACAGTAGCAAAATACAACATTCCTATGGTTCCAGGTACGCCTGATGCCGTAACCGACAGAGCCATCGCTAAAGAAAAATCATTAGAAATTGGTTATCCTGTACTTATCAAAGCATCAGCTGGTGGTGGTGGAAAAGGAATGCGTGTTGTAGAAAATGAAGATGATTTTGATGAACAAATGGACAGAGCTGTTTCGGAAGCCATAACTTCTTTCGGAAATGGATCTGTTTTTATTGAAAAATATATCACCGCACCCAAACATATAGAAATACAAGTATTAGGCGACCAACATGGAAACGTTGTCCATTTATTTGAAAGAGAATGTTCCATCCAGCGTCGTCATCAAAAAGTAGTTGAAGAAGCTCCATCAGCTGTTTTAACACCAGAAATTCGTGAAGCAATGGGGCGTTGTGCCGTTGATGTAGCAAAAGCTTGTAATTATTATGGTGCAGGTACTGTAGAATTTATCGTAGATGAAAAACTAGATTTTTATTTTCTAGAAATGAATACACGCTTGCAAGTTGAACATCCTGTCACTGAACTCATTACAGGAATTGACTTGGTAAAAGAAATGATTAGAATTGCTGAAGGAGAATGTATTTCTTTTAAACAAGAAGATATTCATATTCAAGGACATGCAATAGAAATAAGAGTATGTGCTGAAGATCCAAGAAATAATTTCTTACCAGATGTTGGCACGCTAAATACTTATGTTCGACCAGAAGGAAATGGAGTTAGAGTAGATGATGGTTTTGAAGAAGGAATGGCTATTCCAATTTTTTATGACCCAATGATAGCGAAATTGATTACTTATGGAAAAAATAGAGAGGAAGCAATTGCCAAAATGATTAGAGCAATTGATGAATTCAAAATTTCAGGAATTCAGACAACTTTACCATTTTGTAAATTTGTCATGCAACACGAAGCATTTATATCTGGAAATTTTGATACTAGATTTATCAGTTTGTATTACTCTCCAGAATTATTGGATGAATTACCTGATGCTGAAGAGGAATTATTAGCAGCTGCTTTAGCAAACTTCTTGATTGAAAATAAAAAAAATAATCCTACAGTAATTACGAATTCACCGATTGTAGAAAGTAGTAATTGGAAAGTAAATCGTTTGACTTATCGTTAAAAAATTAGAGGCTAACGTTTAAAACATTAGCCTCTAATTTTTTATTTCTTAACTACTTTTAACTCTACTCCTTTATTACTTGCGTTTCTTAGAACGATACCCATAAAGTCTATTCTAATTGCATTAATACCATTTCCTATTAATATATTTCTGATGGCTGCTGCACGTCTTGAGCCTAATCGTTTGCTTTGAAGTGAATCGCCCATATTATCAATATAGGCCGTTAGCTTAATTTGTGATTTTGGATAAGCCGACATAATTTTCGCTAAATCAATCACTGTTTTATCAGAACCTGCTGTTAATGCACCAGTGTTTCCTTCAAAACCGATATTATCAAAGGTAAAAACTCGGTTTACCGTAGCAGATGAATCTGCCAAATACCTAGCAAAATTATAGGTAAATGAACCATTAGTTAAATCTATTTTCTGTCCGTTTGGTAAATTTACTGCGATTGTTTTTTCTTCTGCTTTTAAAGCTGTTGTATCCAGTTTGGCAGTTGAAGAATCTTTCGCTAAACTAGTGGTATCAATAATTGCACCAGTTACTTCTTCCATTTCAGATGAATCCACCATGCTGTCGGATGAAGTATTTAAACTTTTCCAGTCATACGTAAAAGCAAAATACCCCAAACCTGCAATAACGGCTACAATTAATACTGAAGGCAAAAACCATTTTGGAATACTTCCCAAACCGCCACTTGATTCACTTTCGTAGTTTTTATTAGAATAAGTCATTTTTGACTCTTTCTCTGGCTTAGTCACTACAGTATTATTCACTGCATTAGATTTGATTGGTGCTGCTGGAGCAAACTGAATTGGTTTTATTTCCTGACTCATGAAAACCGCAATTCCAAGCGTATCAATCATCTTTGGTTGAAGAGACTCTGGCGTTTCATCAATCAAATGTACTTTTTGATCAAGCAAATAATTAGCTAAATGAATTTTATCCAAGCCTTGGCTCACGACCAATTTACCTAATTTACCTACCACGATAGGTGCAACAACAGCCATTATTGAAGTAGCAGATGAGTTGCGGATACTTGCAAATTGTGAAATCAAAGCAGCAATAGCACTTTTTTTATCTGGTAAAACCTGACTGACTAAAGCACTTCCTTGTTCAAAAAGTGGCGTGAAACTTTCTTTATCTCTTAAATAATCTTGTAATCGTTCGTTAATACTTCCATCATGTTTACCTCTTTGAATAACATTCATTAAGGTAGTTGCTCCTGCTTCATTAGAGACTCTTTTCATCAAACCTCCAACCAAAGTAGGAATTAAACCATCAATTGCCACTTTCACTTTCTCTTCTTTTTCTCCTGTAATACTGGCTATTTTGAATGAAATATCTCCTGCTAACAACTCTCTAAGTTCTCCAAATAAATTCATACTCTTTGTTTTTAAAATCTTTTAATGTTAAGTCAAAATTACAACCTAATTCTCAAAAAACACTCAAAATATTTACAAGAACAAATCTTCCCTAAGAATTTGTACTCAACTTTTAGCTATTTCTATTTTGAGCAAATTCCTATTTTAATAGTTAAAACGGAATTTTTACTTAAAAATTAGACATTCAAAAGAATAAACATCAAGCAAATTTGACAAAAGTGATAAAACTCTAGGAATGTAGTACTAATTTTGTAGTTCCCATTTCAAATTCATGATTTTATAATCATGTTATATTCCATGAAAAAAATATTGTTTATTGACCGTGATGGTACTATTATCGCTGAACCTCCAATAGATTTCCAAGTAGATTCACTAGAAAAATTGGCATTCCTTCCAAAAGCGATTTCAAATCTTCGTAAAATAGCCGAAGAATCAGACTTTGAATTAGTGATGGTGACTAATCAAGATGGTTTAGGAACAGACTCCTTTCCTGAAAACACTTTTTGGCCAGCACACAACAAAATGATGGAAACTTTACAGAATGAAAATATTCATTTTGCCGAAATACACATCGACCGTACTTTCGAACATGAAAATGCTCATACTCGCAAGCCAAGAACAGGAATGTTGGAAAAATATTTCGATGCTACAGTTTATGATTTAAAAAATTCGTTTGTTTTGGGCGATAGACTTACTGACGTTCAATTAGCCATCAATTTAGGGGCAAAAGCAATTTATTTGGGTGATAATAAACCTGAAGACCAAAACTTAGCTGACGCCATTGCTTTGGATTCAAAAGATTGGGATGAAATTTACCAATTTATTCGTTTGCCAGAACGTATCGGGAGTATAGAACGCATAACCAAAGAAACACAAATTTGGGTAACTGTGAATTTAGACGGAAAAGGAAAATCAAATATTGATACAGGTTTGGGCTTTTTCGACCACATGTTAGACCAATTGGCTAAACATTCTGGTGCTGATTTAACCATCAAAGTAAATGGAGATTTGCATATCGACGAACATCATACAATTGAAGATACTGCTTTAGCTTTAGGCGAAGCATATTTAAAAGCTTTGGGTGATAAAAAGGGGATTACTCGTTATGGCTTTTATTTATTGCCAATGGATGAAGCTTTGGTTCATGCAGCGATTGATTTCTCTGGTAGAAATTGGATGGTTTGGGATGCAAAATTCTCTCGTGAAAAAATTGGAGAAATGCCAACCGAAATGTTCTTCCACTTTTTCAAATCGTTTACTGATACAGCGAAATGTAATCTAAACATTAAGGCAGAAGCTGATAACGAACACCATAAAATCGAAGCGATTTTTAAAGCTTTTGCAAAAGCAATCAAAATGGCAACGAAAAGAGAAATCAAAGATTTAGACATTCTTCCTTCAACAAAAGGGGTTTTATAAATCGTCACATTTATTTTGTATTGGAATTTAACCAAAGAATTAATTCCTATTAATCCATTTTTAACATTTCTTACTTACCTTTGTGGTAAGATTAAATAGAATAATTGAACCTTCAAAATCATATAAAAATGTCTGGAACAGTATTAACTTGGGCTTTCTTTATCGTTCTAATGGGTGCTTCAGCAATTGTAGCTATCAAATTACAAAACATCTATAACGAAAGAGGTAAGTAATTAGCCCTGATTTTTCTAAATGTTTGAAATAAAAAAGAGCTTCTCGAAAATTTTCGAGAAGCTCTTTTTTATTTCTGATTAAACTATTTTATAAAATATACTGACTTAAATCTCTGTTCTTAACCATTCCACCCAAACGCTCAACAACTAAATCTTTTCCAATGACAATTTTTTCATTTGGCATAATTACATCAGGAATATCAAACATAATATCATTTAATAAATGTGACATTACTGTTTGTAAACGTCTAGCTCCAATGTTTTCAACCTCTGAATTGACAGCGAAAGCAATTCTGGCAATTTCAGCCAAAGCGTCATCTTCAAATGATAACTCTACGCCTTCAGATTGTAATAATGAAATATATTGTTTTGTGAGTGCACTTCTTGGCTCTTTCAAAATTCTATAAAAATCCTCCTCTTTTAAGCTTTGTAACTCTACTCTAATTGGGAAACGCCCTTGTAATTCAGGAATTAAATCGCTTGGTTTTGAAACATGGAAAGCGCCTGCTGCAATAAACAAAACGTGGTCGGTATTAATCACACCATATTTTGTATTTACTGTTGAACCCTCAACAATCGGAAGCATATCCCTTTGTACTCCTTCACGACTTACATCTGGACCACCACCGCCACTTCTTGAAGAGGCAATTTTATCAATTTCATCAATAAAAATAATTCCTAAATTCTCCGCTTTTCTGATTGCCTCCTCTTTTACTTCATCCATGTCAATCAGCTTTGCAGATTCTTCTTCCAACAGTACTTTTCGAGCATCGGCTATCGTCATTTTTCGCTTTTTCTCTTTTTTTGGTAACATTCCGCCAATCATTTCAGAAATATTCATCATCGACATTTCATCTATTGGGCCACCCATCACACCAATATTTGGAGAATTAGTACTTCTAACAGCAATATCAATCTTGCGGTTTTCTAATTCGCCTCTTCTTAGTTTTTCACGAAAAAGCTCTCTGGTTCTTTGGTTGAGTTCTTCGTCAGATTCTGGTACTTCATTATCAAAGCCAATTTTTTCTTGTTTTTTCTTTTTACCAGTCTTTCCCATCGATGGAACAAGTGCTTCCACAATAATTTCCTCAACGATTTCGGAAGCCTTCTCTTTTACTTCTTCTTTCTTGGCTGTTTGCACCAAATGAACTGCCGATTCTACCAAATCTCTAACCATTGATTCTACATCTCGCCCAACATAACCCACTTCTGTAAATTTAGAAGCTTCCACTTTTGTAAATGGAGCATCTGCTAATTTAGCTAATCTGCGAGCGATTTCGGTTTTCCCAACACCAGTAGAACCAATCATTAAAATATTATTTGGTGTAATTTCTTTTTGCATTTCTTCTGGAGCATTCATTCGTCTCCAACGATTTCGAAGTGCAATTGCTACATTTTTCTTGGCATCTTTCTGCCCAATAATGTATTTGTCGAGTTCAGCGACAATTTGTTTAGGAGTTAATGAATCTAAATTTGCCATCTTTTAAACGTTCCACAAATTTGCGTGAACACAATTTTGCTAGGTCAGTAAATTTTATTTTATTATTCTGTTTAAATCACAAACTAAACCAAAACTATTCAAATTTCCCGCAGTATTATAGCCTGAATACCCATAGGAAAGATTAAATAATTTAGTCCGAATCAAAAAACCAAGCGAAAATCCAGAGAAACCACTGATGTTTTGTTGGCTTAATTCTGCACTTCTTAAATGATTATAACCAATTAAGGCATGAAAATTTTTACTCAGTAAAAGCTCTGTTCCGATAACAAAATGTCTTGCAAAATTATCTATCGGACTTACTTTATTTTCGATAACATTACCATTCAAATCTTTTTTGATAATACTTTTATCCAAATATGAAATATCGTATTGATACAAATGATGAGCCGTAAAAGAGAAACGCACTGGCATGTATTTAGGTTTAAAAGTAATTCCAGCTTGTACATCAAAAGGTAAATCGGTTTTATCAAAAGGAGTATAAGATTTTAGAGCTACTCCAACATTTTTCACAGTGAAACCAATCGTTAAAGCTTGCGTTGGATGCTTAAATATAGCACCAAAATCCATAAGTAAGGCTACCGATGAATAACTTTCTATGACGGAGGATGCAAATTTTAAACTTCCACCAAATGTTATATTTCCCTGAGTACGAGCACTCGACAAAGTTATTGCTACATCATTCGCTGCAAATTGTCCAAGAACATTTCCTGAAGCATCCGTCAATTGGAAGTTTCCATAGTTAATAGATTGAACACCCAAAGCAATAATATTTTCTTTGAAGTTTCTGGCATAAGCTGCCGTAGTATAATTAATTCCTGAGAAATAAGGAGTATAATTTACGGCTAAAAGATTATGTAAACTACTATCTAAAAGTGATGGATTTTGAAAAAGTACGTTAACATCTTTTTCTGAACTAGAAACATTAACGCCACCCAAAGCTAAATTAACAGGATTGCTAGGAATATTTAAGAAGCTAAAACTTCCATTTCCTCCAATTTGACAAAACCCTTGCTTTGCGATTTGTAGAAAAAATATCGTAAAAAAAATCCAATAGTATTTTTTTGCCATGCTGAATGAATCGATTTTGTCTTTCAAACCCAAAATTAGTTTAATTTGAGCATACTATAATTTGAATAAAAGACATTTTGTAGAAAACGATTCAAGTGTACAATTCAATCTAAATTTGTCCATTTATTTATCTTAATTAAGAAGTAATTTTAGAGAAATAGTATTCAATATTTTAACTATAAAATTAGCAAAGCCAAAAATATACAAAATCAAGAAACTATATCATTTTTGCAGGTATTTGATTCTTGAATTATATCTTTGATAAGAATTCAAACAGAACCATTTAGAACAAAATCATCGGAAATGAATACAGGTGGCAATCAAGCAAAATTTGATGAATTAGCAAAAAAAAATACAGAAGCTTTATTGGGTGGTGGAGAAAAACGCATTGAAGTTCAACACAAAAAAGGCAAGTTAACAGCTCGTGAAAGAATTACTTTATTATTAGATGAAGGTAGTTTTGAAGAAATTGGAAAATTCGTCATGCACCGCTGTAAGGATTTTGGTTTAGATAAAGAATATTATTTGGGCGATGGTGTTGTGACAGGCTATGGAACCGTAAACGGACGATTAGTGTATGTTTTTGCCCAAGATTTCACTGTATTTGGCGGAGCATTGTCTGAAAGTCATGCCGAAAAAATTTGTAAAATAATGGATTTAGCCATGAAAAATGGCGCACCAATTATTGGTTTGAATGATTCTGGTGGAGCAAGAATTCAAGAAGGCGTTACTTCATTGGCTGGTTATGCAGACATTTTCTATAAAAATACTTTAGCTTCGGGCGTAATTCCACAGATTTCTGCCATTATGGGCCCTTGTGCGGGTGGTGCAGTCTATTCGCCAGCCATTACAGACTTCGTTTTGATGGTTGAAAATACTTCTTACATGTTTGTAACAGGACCAAATGTAGTAAGAACAGTAACACATGAAGTGGTTACTTCTGAAGAATTAGGAGGTGCTTCTACCCACTCTACTAAATCTGGAGTTACACATTTTTCCTGTGCCAACGAAGTTACTTGTATCAACGACATCAAAAAAATACTTTCTTATGTTCCACAAAACTGCGAAGACCAAGCTCCTGCTTTGCCTTATGAAGCTAGTAACGAAGAACGTAAAGAGTTAAATAGTATCATTCCTGAAAATCCTAATCAACCTTATGATATTAAAGAAGTAATTGAACATATTTCAGATTCAGATTCGTTTTTAGAGGTACATAAAAATTATGCAGAAAATATTGTGGTAGGTTTTGCACGTTTGGCAGGCAGAAGTATTGGGATTGTTGCGAATCAGCCAGCGGTGATGGCTGGAGTTTTGGATATTCAGGCAAGTCAGAAAGCCGCAAGATTTGTCCGTTTCTGCGATTGTTTTAATATTCCTTTGTTAGTTTTAGAAGATGTTCCCGGCTTTATGCCCGGCACAAACCAAGAATGGGGCGGTATTATTACACACGGAGCAAAATTATTATATGCGTTCTGCGAAGCAACCGTGCCAAGAATTACCGTAATTACTCGTAAAGCTTACGGCGGAGCTTACGATGTAATGAACTCGAAACACATCGGGGCAGACATGAATTACGCTTGGCCAACAGCAGAAATTGCCGTGATGGGAGCAAAAGGAGCAGCAGAAATTATTTTCAAAAGAGAAATTTCAGAAGCTGAAAATCCAGTTGAAAAACTACAAGAAAAAGTAGATGATTATACTGAAAAATTTGCTAATCCATATAGAGCTGCACATCGTGGCTATATTGATGAAGTAATTCAACCATCAGAAACTCGCCAAAAATTAATACGTGCTTTTAAAATGTTAGAAAACAAAGTAATGAACTTACCGAGAAAGAAACATGGAAATATTCCTTTGTAGCTGTGAGCCTTTAGCTTTTCTTTTTCCAGAATATTTAATCAAAAACTGATTTTTATCCCCAAAGGCTTTAAAAACCTTTGGGGTTTTGTATTTTTGTAAAAAGACAAAATCATGGGAGAAAACCATTTAACATATTTCAAAATAGAAAACTTCAAAAGATTTGATTCTTTTGAAATGGAAAACCTTGGACAATTCAACCTTTTGGTAGGTGATAATAACGTTGGAAAGACGAGTGTTTTGGAAGGATTGTTGTTTGATGAAAAGACTTATGAATGGTTAGTAAAATTAACAAATGCCTTTATTCTTAGGAAAATATTTCCTTCACAAAGTTTTAAAATATCTGATATTTCAAGCATTTTATCTAAAATTGGGGCTTGGGAAAATATTTTAAAAGATTCAACTAAGCCTTTAGAGTGTAGTTTTTCACTCAAAGGTAAAAGTAGCAAAAAAGAAATAGGGTTTTCTCCAATAGAATTTGATTTAGTTAATAAAACTGACAATGATTTTATTATCAATCAGTTTATAGATACCAGCGATGGACAACTTTTAAGAATTTTTAGTAATTCTGAACATATTAATACGGTTAGTTTATCTCAAAGATACCTTTCACAAGCTAAAAAGAGTTTTAATCTTTTAGCGAATAATACAGGATACTCCGAGCAACTTGTAAAGAAATATGCACAAAATGTTAATCCTGATAAAACTATCCGAAAAGCATTTGATAATATAATCAGAATATTAATTCCAAATTTAGAAGAAACCAGATTGCACAGTAACTTCAATAGCGAAAGTATAGGGATTGTTTTACTTGAAGATGATAAAATTTATCCTATTACTCGATTTGGTGATGGGGTTGTAAAACTTGCCAGAATTATTATTGGCATATTAAGTTGTGGAGAAGATAAACGCATTATGATTGATGAAATCGAAAATGGTATTCATTTTTCTCGTCTAAAAGATTTCTGGAAAACAGTCATTACACTCTGTAAACAATTTGATGTTCAACTTTTTGCTACTACACATAGTTTAGAGTGTCAAAGATATTTTGTGGAGGCTTTGTCGGAGTTGGGGGAAGAGTATCAAAAAGATGCCCGAAATATCAGTCTGTTAGAAAATGCTAAGGGTGAAGTACAGTCTGTGACTTTTGATTTTGAACAGTTTGAATTTGCATTAAGTATTGGTGCTAATACGAGAGGAGGGCAACGATGAAAAGGGTTCAAATTTTTGTAGAAGGCATTGCCGATGCCAAATTTTTAAAAGATTTTGTTGCAAATACTTATAAAATCGACTTGCAAATTGGAAAGGTTGGCAGCGAAAGTGCTAATCCAGATATTTTAATTATTGATGGTAAAGATAAAATTCCTAAAGTCTCTAATCTTTTTAAGGAAAATGAAATCAATGAAATAGCCAATATTGTCATTTTTGATGCAGATAATTTTGCCGAAGAGAATCCAAAATTTATCCAATATCAAACAAAATATGCTATTGATGATTATTTTTTACTTCCCAATAACCAAGATGACGGAGATTTAGAAACTTTACTTGAACAAATCATCAATCCAGAGCATCAAGGTATTTTTGACTGTTGGGGAGGTTATGAAGATTGTTTACGTTCTTATAAAGATAAACGCTATACCACGCCAGCCTGTAAAACTAAAATTTATGCTTATTTAGAAGCACTTTTAGGTGAAAGTAAAAATCAAAAAAAGAAAATCAAAGAAGCAGAAAGGGAATATCAAAATCCTGTACATTGGAATTTAAAAGCTCCTGCTCTCAACAATTTAAAAACATTTTTAGATAAATTTTGGCTCAATCCTTAAATTAGGCTGATGACTTTTAATGTATATTTTTGTATTCAAAACATATAAGATATGCAAATACAACTACATAAGATTT
>NZ_JACHKT010000052.1 GCF_014204325.1 Arcicella rosea | reverse complement strand
GTAAATCACCTCAAATAAAATGAAAAATCCACCCAGAATATGAGTGGATTTTATTATGAATGAATATTGAAAAACAATTTTCAAGGAAAGCCACTTTTGGTTAATATTCCCAAAGATTATGTTCCATTTCCATCAATTTATACTCTAATTGTTGAGATTGAATCAAACCTTGTTTTTCTCCACCATAAAATTCATCTAAGCTTTTATCTTCTGGATTACCTTTCTTAGTAAGTCTGGCATGAAATAATCTTAAATCAAAAGCATCTGCCATATTTTTATGCTGTGCTTCGTTCTGAGAATTATACCAAATACAATTTGGGTTACTTCTGAATAACTTGTCTAAATCCTTGTATTTGAATGAAGCGACAGTCTTATCAAAACCTGCTGCTGTTTTGTTAGCAGGAATAATGATTGTAATAGACTGAATATCATAATACAAACGAGAACGCTGTTTATCGAAAATAGCATCTTCTCTGATTTCTATGATAGAAAGTTCTTTAGCGAAGTATAAATCTCCTGTACCACTTGTATTTTTAGCAGTTGAAGAAGCTTGAGCTGCATTACCTGTTGCAGGTTTAGGATCTCCCCAACCGTCATCTGTACCAGCTGCTGTAGCGCCTTCAGCACCAAAACCTGCTGCTTTTTCAGCATCAGAAAGAGCATTATCACCAATTGAGTTTTCAACGATTAAGTTCTTTAGAAATTCTTCTTTAGAAATCTTCGTTTTCAATGAATCGTTTTTGTAGGGCTGTAACACTCCACTTTGAACCCATTCCATTAAATATTTGGTAATTTCGTTTCCTTTAGAGAAAAAAGGTTGATTTTGTTTTTCATTCAAATCCATTCTTCTCCATAAACGCATTTTCCACATAATATTGGAATCGTCTATCGGACGAACGGAATCTGGATTTTTGCCTCTATTATCTTTTTCTTGAGCTGTTGCCAGTGAACAAGAAGCTAGACTAAAAACGATTGCTCCGGTAATTTTGATTAAATTTTTCATAATGTTAGTATCATTATAAGTTTTACGCTAAGCTTGATTATCAGATACTTGTAAACTTATAGTATAATTCTTTGGGAAAACGCCCCCTAAAAATTACTTTAATTAAGCGGGATATTCTTAACCAATTGATAAGGAATATTTTCTACAGTTCCTTTAAAGTTTTTACGTTGAACACCTTTTACTTCAATATAATAACGGTCTCCAGCTTGTGCACTTTGAGCTAAAGAACTAATACTTCCACCACCTTGAAGTGTAATATCAGCTACCCTTTTTGTACCTCTTACTAAAGCTACATACGTCTCAGAAACACGGTAAATGGCATCTTCTGGATTGGTTGCTTTAAATGATTCATCAGCAATTGCTCTAGCATCAATACTTCTCAACCCACTTGCACTTGTACCGCTTTTCTCATTCAATTCAGTACCGCCACCACCATAGATTTTAACTTCTGGTCTTGGTACTCTTCTTACTCTGAATTTCTCTGTTCCTAATAGAATACCTCCGTTATTGATATTCAATTCCACTGAAGCTGAACTTGGTACAACTGTTACTTTTCCGCCACCTGCTGCAATTACTTCTGCACCATTTGCACTGAAACTTGGTTGCCATAAAGCACCTAGTCCTGGACTAACAATACTTAATTTATTAGCACAACCTAAATATAACGGTGGTAAACTTCCAGCTTCGATATTGTAAGTTGGTTTTAAAACGAAATATTCACCGTTAAGGGTTCTTGTTTCAGCTCCATTAGGGCCATTGAATGAAATACTAGCTGTATAAGTTTTCTTTGAAAGCCCACGGCTATCATATTGACCACCTTGTGCTTTGAACTTAATTTGACCTTTACCATCTCTAACTGGAACGCCAGCACCATTGAAACTCATTCTTGGAGTAATGCCACTTGAATAAGCTGCAATAAACATTTCTGCTTCATAGTCCATACCAGCAACAACAGTATTAGATTTTGCGGATACCATTGCTAAGATTTTATCAAACTTAACGTCTTTAATCCCTACTTTTTCAGCTAATTGACCTAAAACGGTACTTTCGTAACGACGAATTTCAGATTGTTTTTGACTTAACGTTGCTAAAGCAGCAGGTACTGGTGTTTCGGCAAAATTTAATTCAGCAAAATCTTTGTTTTTATTATTAGCATCCTTAGCTACCGCAGGGTCTTCTTTTCCAGAAAGAGCAAGAGGCTCAAATTTGGTGTTTTTGTCACCATAGCTTGCGATTTTAGTAACAAAATTATCAAGCTTAGTTTTCAAGCTATAAGCCAAACCGTCTTTTTTGCCACCAATCATTACTTCATATACTTTCTCGGTTTCTTTCATCCCGACATAAGTACCTGTTTCAGGATCTATACCGCCACTTTTCTCAATAATTGTATTTTTCAAGTCATCAAGCTCACCAACCATTACATCAGAAAGCTTACGAACTTCTTGAGCTTGCTTGATAATGTCGGCATATTGAGCAGGATTAGGCGAATCGTTCACTTTTGCCTTAATTCCTTCAACAGTTTGATTATTTTTTTGAACAGCCGAGCTGTTTGCTACTTCTAAGCTATTATTTAATAGTACAAATTTTTGTAAAAGTGCATCGCTTACTTGTAAAGCAAGTAGAGCTGTAAGCACTAAGTACATCATCCCAATCATCTTCTGACGGGGCGTTTCTTTCATTCCAGCCATTTTCTTATCTACTTATAGGATTTTTGTTTAAGTTCTTTTCAATATGCTTGTTATAATTAATTTTAAACTAATCATAACCGATATGTCTTAAATTAGTTTCCTTTCATGGCTGATAACATACTTCCATAAACAGTGTTTAATGAAGATAGGTTAGTCGTCAATTTTGCTAATTCTTGCTTAAACTGCTGAGTATCTTTACTTGCATCAGCCATGTTTTCCATTGCTACAGTTAAATTACCATAGAAGGCATTCATCGCTTTTAAATGCTTATTTGTATCTTGTAACTCTAATTCATAAACTGCATTTAAAGCACCCATGTTTTGAGTTACTTTTTGGAATTGGATACGATATTCTTTAGCATCTTGCGAAGCATTTGCCATTTCACCCATAGCAGTCATCGTTACTCCGTAAGCTTTATTCATTTCTGTCATTGTTCCTGCTGCAATTTTCACGTTTTTAGCGTAGTCGTTTGTAGCAACAGTTGCTTCAGTAATTGTTCCAATTTTAGAAACCGTTTCAGTTAACGATTTCATTCCTTTTCCTAAGTTTTCAAAAACATCTGGAGTAATTTTAGCATTCGCTAACATTTCATCCATTTTGGCCGTTAAACCAACTCCAGCATTTGATGTTGCTACGCTTCTTTTAGGTAATTCTCCTTGGAAATCTTTTGCTAATTCAGGATATACTTTTTCCCAATCGTAACTTTTTTCAGGTCTTACAGAAAGATATAAAACTCCGAATAATATAAATATAAATGCTTCAGTAAACATTCCTACCATAAGCATTTCATTGGCATAATCCCAATGTAAAATTTTAAATAAAGCACCAACGATAACTACTGCAGCACCAAAACTGGCGATAACGTTAATAATTCTTTCCATTTGTTTTTGTAATGATTTTGAGTGTAACGATTAATGAGAATGATTTTGATGGATTATTAAAACGAAGCGAGAGAACGTTGTCGTATTTACGACTGTATTCCCTCGCTTACGATTCAAAATCGTTTTTTTACCTAAATTCTTTTCCAGATGAACGTCCTAAGTGATTCATCGCACAACGGAAGCCGATGTAAGAGCGTTTCTTGTTTTCATACTCATACGAGCGAGTACCTGTTTCAAGATAATAAGCAACGTCTTTCCATGAACCTCCACGAATTACTTTACGTGGTTCGTCTTTATCATCATTCATTGTATTCAAATCCCAAGTAATAGCAACGGAATTGTCGGCGTAAGCATCTAAACACCATTCAGCTACATTGCCAGCCATGTTGTACAAGCCGTAGTCATTTGCGTTATATTGGTTTGCAGGAGCCGTGTAAGCGTAGCCATCAGCATCATAATTACCTCTATGAGGTTTGAAGTTTGCTAATAAACAGCCTTTTACGTTAGCAACATAGGGGTTACCCCAAGGATATTTAGCAGAAGCTTTTCCGCCACGAGCAGCCCATTCCCATTCAGCTTCAGATGGTAAGCGGAATCTAGGAGAAATATACATTCCTTCAGATGTTCTGTAATCGTTATAAGCTTTTGTTCTCCAGTCGCAGAAATATCTTGCTGCAACCCAGCTAACACCTACCACTGGATACATATCAAAAGCAGGGCTTGAGAAATAATATTCAGTCATTGGGTCACCATTGTGATAAGTAAAGTCTTTACTCCATACTGTAGTATCGGGATATAATTCGGAAAGTATTTTTTCTTCGCCAAGGACAGATATTGAATCTGTTAACATTACGTCTGTGAATTGGCGGTATTCGTTATTAGTGATTTCAGTATCGTCCATATAAAACTGAACAACTGTTACACGTTTGTTGAAGCCAACTGATGTTGAGGCAATATCCTCGTCTGCTTGTCCCATCATGTATGAACCAGCAGGAATCAAAACCATGCCTAGTGGGGTTGTTTGTTTCCAACCTTTACGACTGGTTGCCGCAATTTCCCCATTTACCATCTTGATATCTTCTTTTTTGCTACTTCTGCTTCGTTTGCTATTCTTGCCTTTAGCAACCTGTTCTCCTTTTTTGCTACTTCTACCTTTGCTACTAGCTGTTTTGCTAGTACCAGAGCTACAGCTATCCAAAAACAAAACAGGAGTAACTACTAAGAGTAGTAAGGATATTTTCCTGAAAATTCCACTGTAATTCATAGTGTCTTAACTTTTTTAATTGATACCCGTAAGTAAAATAAGGTAATGATCTCTAAAATTTTGATAATGGTTATCTAAATAATCGTGCTTTATGTTATTGTAATAAAATTCAATTTTTAATGTTAAATCTTCTTAAAAACGACCTTATTTACTTGGTTAGTATAGTAACCCAAAAACAAAGTTAATATTTTTTTCTGTTGTAAGTACACCAATCGTTTATTTGTGATTTTGTTAATTATTTAGGATGGGTTTTGTAGAAACAAAATTTATTGATGTCTGAATCTTGGTGTACGAACTGGAGTCTTTTTACCACCAAATAATTTTGGTGCAGGTAAGGCATAACTGATGAGTACTTCATGCGATGTAGGAGATTTTGCTGCTTGCCCAACTGTTGTTAAATCAAGTGAATAACCCAAACGTAAAGAATTGTCTTTCAGCATAGATAGCCCCGCAAGAATGATACCAGCATCGTTTAAACGATAAGAACCTCCGAGCCAATATTTTTCAGCATAAGTAAAAATGGCTCCGCCTTCTAAAGCCGATGTAACGAAATCGCTTCTCCAAAGAGCGGTAGGAGTAACTTTTACATCGTCATTGAGATAGTAGTCGTAGCTGGCAGTAATATTTAATATTTGTTTGATTTTATATTCACTATCTCTGGTTACACCAAAGCTATAATTGGGCGTATTTACGTGATTAAGACTTACTCCTAATTGATAGTTTTGTGCTTTGTATAAAATCCCAAGTGCTAGGTCTGCTTTGGATTCACTAATATTTTTTGAAGCTGCATCAACAATAGGGTCACCTGTTTCGCCTGGTCTAAAACGTGAATCAAATGTTTTGGTATGAAATCCACCTTTTACGCCAATTGATAAAATGGAGCCGTTTCTTAAACCAATTTGATAGGCGTAAGATAATAACATATTCTGATAACCACTTCCAGAAGGTGTTTTATCGTTGACGAATTGAATACCCAGCCCACTATGTAATCCATTCAATGGCATTGAGGCAGTAAGTACTTGTGTACCTAATGAACCCGAACCATCATAAGTAGTTTGGTATGCAGACCATTGATTACGGTAATGTAACTGAAACCTCATTACACCATCGGTACCTGCCGTTGCTGGATTAATATATAATGGATTGAACATATATTGACTTAACTGTGCATCTTGTTGTGCAAAAACGGAGCAGTTTGCCAATAGCAGTAGAATTAGAGTAAAATATTGTAAATTCTTTCGCATAGTCTTTCAAAAAAGTACAGATAAGTCAAAATACAGGCTTTAATTCCAAAACTAATAAACATTTGTATAATTTACGCTAAAATTTGTATCTCTCAGATACTCCTAACGCTAATTTATTGATATTTGTTGTAAAAAGTCTGATAAAAAAAGAGACCCATGAGTTTTATTACTCACAGGTCTTGGAAGATTTATTTTCAATAGCCTTAAAGGCTATTTGCTTTTTTAATGTAAAGTTCCAAAGCACCAGTCATTGATGGAGCATTTGGAAGCGGAGCTTGAATATCTAAAATCAAATCAGCTTCAGTTACTGCTTTGGCCGTTGTAGGGCCGAAAGCTGCAATTCTCGTCTTATTTTGTTTGAAATCAGGAAAATTATGAAACAGCGATTTAATGCCAGAGGGGCTAAAAAATGCGATGACATCATAAAAAACACTTTCTAAATCAGACAAATCAGAAGAAGCTGTTTCGTACATTACTGCTTCAGTAAGGTGCAAATCGTTTGTTCCCATAAATTCAGGAATATCACTGCGACGTTTGTCTGAACAAGGAAATAAAAACTTTTCAGTTTTATGTTTTTTGATTAACTCAAGTAATTCTGCAGCAGTTTTTGTTCCTGTAAATATTTTACGTTTGCGTATTACGATATATTTCTGCAAATAATTTGAAGTTTGTTCAGTAATACAGAAATACTTCATATCAGCTGGAACCTCGATACGTGCTTCTTTACAAATACGAAAAAAATGATCTACGGCATTACGGCTAGTAAAAATAATGGCTGTATGCTCAAGAATGTTGATTTTTTGCTTCCGGAAGTCCTTAAAAGCAACGCCTTGAATTTCGATAAATGGGCGAAAATCAACTTTTACATTGTATCTTCTTTCCAACTCAAAATATGGTGATTTTTCGTCGGTTGGGCGTGCTTGCGTAACTAAAATACTGGTTACTTTGGTTAATCTGTCTGGATGTGCGGTTAATGTTATTTCGCTCATGCTCAATGCAGTTAAACTTGATTGGATTATTGTTTGGGCTAATGATGCTCTTTTTTAGAACATTTTTTTGTTGAATTATCACATTATTTAGAGTGCAAAACGGATGCCAACAATAAGTGGAATTAATTCAACGATGCAAAGGTACGAAAATAAATATAGATTTTTTAATGAGGTCATCTTATTTATCGTAAAGTATAAGAGTGCCAACCGTCCAATAAAGAATATAGAAACTGGTAAGAACAAATACTTTTCTGCATTTTTGGTGATTTCTGGGATAGATATTGTACTGTATGTCAGTACAATTAATACAATCAAGAAAAAAATACTTGAAGCTTGAATGATTTTAAAAAAGTGAATATTTATAATTTTATCAAGTCTGTAAAGGTTGGAAAGAATCATCAACGAAACATATTTGAAAATATATGCTCCAAAGATAATTGAGGTGATTACCAGGAAATTACTAAATAATACGCCAAGTGTTTCACCTTCTTGAAGAATGGTACTGGTTGAGAATAAATCGTTTTTCTCAATAATGATTAACATGAAAATAAAACCAATCGTAAAGCTGAGATTTATTACAAACAATAAATTTCCTAAATCGAATGGTTTATTTACGACAAATGTATCATCTCGAAGACTTATTGTTAGAAGGTCTTTTGGACTAAAAAATCGTTCAAAAGATTTTGGCTGATAGTTGTACAGAAAAGCATAAGCACATACCAACAAAAATATACCAATCACAAAGAAATTCTGAAAAGAAGAAATTTCCCGAGGTATAATTGTTAATAAAGATTCTGATAATTCAATTACTGCTTGGCTTGTTGATTTCGGATTTCCGACATACAGCATTAATTCATCTACATTGGTATTGGTACCATAAATCGTGATGAATAATTTCGTTTTTTTGTAAACATTTTGTAGGCTATCAACATCTAAAACAAGCCACTGATTGACAGGTAGTTTTTGTTGTAAAGAAGCATTGATAAACAGGTAATTTTCTTTAGAGGAGTAATAGAGTATTTTGTAAGTCTTATAGTTTTCAATATCACAAAATAAGCTGAATGAATTATAATCTTTATGAAGTTCTCGGACGTAAGGAACGTAAGCTTTGTAAGGCTCATCATAGACTTGCCAATCGTCATGATAGTCGTGAACTAAATAAAAGCTATTGCTTGGTCCAACAGTGCCTTTAGCAAAGCTATTATTAGAGAATGACAGAAGACTAGTGATGATTAAAAAAACTAGTGACTGAAAAAAAGAGTACTGTTTGTCTAAACACAAAATCCTGCATGATTCGGTGAACCGTGCAGGATTTTGCAATTGAATATATTTCTGGTAAAAGTTCAAGTCTTGATAGTTTTGTACAAAATTAGAAAAAAACTATCATAATTCATTGAAACCGTTTACTACAATCCTAATGCTTTCAACATTGTAGCACCAATATCAGCAGGAGAATGCACTACGTAGATTCCGCAAGCTTCCATGATTGCCATTTTAGCAGCAGCAGTATCGTCTGCACCACCAATGATAGCACCAGCATGACCCATTCTACGACCTTTCGGTGCAGTTTGTCCAGCGATAAAACCTACTACAGGTTTTCTGTTGCCATCAGCTTTAATCCATTCTGCAGCTTCTGCTTCCATACCACCACCAATTTCACCAATCATTACGATACCCTCAGTTTCAGGGTCGTTCATTAATAATTCAACAGCTTCTTTAGTAGTTGTTCCGATGATAGGGTCACCACCAATACCAATTGCAGTTGTTTGTCCTAAACCTGCTTTTGTCAATTGGTCAACAGCTTCGTAAGTTAAAGTTCCTGATTTTGATACGATACCAATTTTACCTTTTGTGAAAATAAAGCCTGGCATGATACCTACTTTACACTCACCAGCCGTCATTACACCTGGACAGTTTGGCCCGATTAAACGACAATCTCTGTTTTGAATGTATTCCTTAGCATAAATCATGTCTTTGGTTGGAATACCTTCTGTGATACAAATAATTACTTTGATACCAGCATCGGCAGCTTCCATGATAGCATCAGCAGCAAATGCAGGCGGTACAAAAATAATTGAAGTATCAGCACCTGCTTTTTCTACAGCTTCAGCAACTGTATTAAACACAGGACGGTCAAGATGAGTTGAACCACCTTTTCCTGGTGTTACACCACCAACTACGTTAGTACCATATTCGATCATTTGCTGAGCGTGGAATGAACCTTCAGACCCAGTAAAGCCTTGTACGATTATTTTTGAGTTTTTGTTAACAAGTACACTCATTTCAGATAAATATTTGGTTTGTAAAAATCAGTTTTTTTGTGAAATTACTGTATTTAACCTTAACAGAGATTATAATTATACAGTGCCTACGTAAATTTATTGTAAAGGTATAGTTTGCAAGGCAAAGGACAAAAAGGAATTTGGATATTGAGTGATATACTTATTTAGAATTATCTTTAATTGGTTGATTAGTAGATGTTTAAGGCTATTTCTATTTCTGGAAATATAGTATAGCTTATCATTTTAAGCCAAATTAATTGCCTAACTCTACGTTAAGTTTGATTTGATAGAAATTTACGGTTGAATTATGAAAAAGTTTTAAATCAGAATTTTTGGGAAAAATAGGAGGGAAGGTGTTACTACTTTGGTGGAAAACAATTGAAGTATTATTAAATGTAAGGCAAAAAAAGCAAATCCAGCGATTAACCTGAATTTGCTTTTGAATAATCTTTTTTGCAATAATATATTTAAAGTATTCTTTTCTTTCCTTTTGAATCAATTACTTCCATTGATTTTACATTTGAACTAACCAATATACTTCTTGAAGATTGTGATAGAAACGAACTGCCATAAGTTACTTCTACTCTTCTGGTTTTGCCGTTTTTAAGTGTTTCTAAAACAACCATATCTGTATTTTTCAATGGTTTACTTTGCAAAACACTATTTTTTAGTTTGAAGGTTTTGAGTGTGCCACGGTTTTGTGTTGCCATCATCAAGGCTTTTCCTTGTGGATTATTCACTCTGACCAAGCCTTTTGCATCGCCTAAAACAACAAAAGCACTTTCAGGTAAAGAACTAGGTTTGAAGTTGCCTTTACCGTTTCCTTTCAAAAGTAATCCGTTGAAAGCATCATATCTGCCTACTGAAACTTCTGCACCAAAATCGTTGCCAACCATCAATACATCAAGGTTTCCGTCATTATCAAAATCTTCTGTCAACATACCTAACACTGGTGCAGTTTGTGCTTCCATTGGCAATGCTTTTACTTTAAAAGTATCATTACCAAGGTTTTCGATATAACTTGTTTTGAGATAATTGGCTTTTAAAATGATGGCATCTTTTAAATCATCTTCTGAAAGTACATCTTTTATTCCAGCATTTGCTAAAGTATTATAGCGAACAAATTTTTTACGCATTGTAATCATTTGTTTATTCAAATCATCTTTTCCGTTAAATGGTACTTCTTTTTTGAGTACTTCGCCTTCTTTAGCTTTATAGAAAACAGTAGGAATGGCATCGAAATTACCATCGGTGTTGAAATCTTTTCCATAAATCGAAACAGGTTCGGTATCACTTGCTCTGAAAAGTGAATTTTTTCCGAAGTTTCCAACGATATAATCGATATCGCCATCATCATCAAAATCTCCAGTGGTGATACTGTTCCAGAAACCTACTTGTTTGTCTAAATCAGTAGCTGTTGCTAGTTTTTCTAATTTCCCACGATTATTTTTAAGAATTGTAATTGGCATCCACTCGCCAGCCAGCATTAAATCTACCCAACCATCGTTATTATAATCTGTCCAGATGGCATCACAAACCAAACCAATATCTACTAAATTTTTAGCTACTTGTGCTGTTACGTCGGTGAATTTAGGTTGTCCAGCTTTTGAGTCATTTCTAAGAATGTAGCTTGAAACAGGTTTTGGATAACTTGCTACTTCTACTCTTCCACCGATGAATAAATCAAGGTCGCCATCTTGATCATAATCGGCAGCTTTTACGCATGAACCACTTTTCAAGAAAGCAGGAATCGCTTGATTTTTTTGTGTGAAATGTCCTTTCCCATCATTTTCATAAAATCTATCTTGATAAACAGGCGCACCATTTGGATATTCGTAACTTCCGCTGACGATGTATAAATCAAGGTCATTGTCTGAATCTGCATCAAAAAGTAAAACACCCATGTCTTCAGACGGTTTCGTCAGATTCGTCTCATTCGCAATTAAATCAGCTTGTGTAAATTTTCCAGCTTGATTTTGAAGTAAAAAAGTGCCTTTTTGATCACTTGGTCCGCCAATAAAAATATCTTCAAGTCCGTCTCCATTTACATCTCCAACAGAAATGGAAGGACCAAACTGAGAGAATTTATGAGGCATTAATTTTTGAATATTAAAATCAATCGCATCTTTTTCTGTATGCGTAAAATTGATATTCAAAGAATCAGTAATATCTTCGAAAATGCTAGGTTTGCTTGATTTTTTTTCAAGATTCACAACGGCATTTTTTTCATAAATATTCAATACTTGATTCGCTTTGACATTTTTGAGTACTTGTACTTTGCCACTTTGCCAAATGATTTTTACTTCATCAACAATATGATTTTTCCCTAAACCAAAATGAACAATATTCTCAATTGTTGAAAGATAACCACGGTAAGGCGAATTTTCATAAACTTGAGTTTGACCATTTTGGTACTTAATTTCAACAAAAGCACCCAAACCACCGATGTTTTTATCAGCACCGTTGAGCTTTAATCGAAGGTAATTGCTTTCGTTTGGTTTAGTTTCAATTAAATTATTTCTATAAACCGAAGCCGAATCATTGATATTATTCGTAACATAATCTAAATCACCATCATTATCCAAATCTCCGTAAGCTGCACCATTTGAAAAACTCGGTTTGTTCAATCCCCACGATTTTGATACATCTTCAAAATTGAAATTACCTTTATTTCGGAAAGCATAATCTGTAATTTTTACCGAAGGAATCGAATCAAGTAACATCAATTTAGTCATCATATTACCCATTTCAGCACGATAAATCATGAAATCTTGATCTGTAATATCCCTTGGAAATCCGTTGGTGATAATAATATCTCTCAAACCGTCATTATCAAAATCGGTTGCCATGGGTGTCCAACTCCAGTCAGTTTCAGCAACGCCAGCCAATAAACCAATTTCACTAAAAACAGGCTTACCCGTTTTAGGATTTACGCCTTGGTTCATTTGTAAAGTATTGCGTGGATATTGATAATCATAACCAAACTTTTCATTGTTTTGATAAGTCAAGTAATTGTTTGGTGGCAACATCATTTTTTTGCGATAATTATCTGCGGGCATCATATCCACAGCCAAAATATCTACTAGACCATCGTTATTAAGGTCAGCAACATCATTTCCCATTGCAGAATAGGAAGTATGCTTGAAATAGTCGTGAGCTTGGTCGTTGAAAGTACCATTATGATTGTTGATGTAGAGTAAATCATTAGTTAAATAATCATTCGTTACATAAACATCTTTCCAACCATCACGATTGATGTCCGTAATGTTTAGACCCAAACCATATCCTTCAATCAAAATTCCTGCTTGTTTTGAAATATCTGTAAAAACGGCATGATTTAGTTTTTCATCCCAATCGTTTCGGAATAGTTTGTCTGTTCTTTTTGATGAACCATCTACAATTTTTTCATGATATTTATTAGGGAAACGGATGTCTTCCATTTCGTTAATTAATACATATAAATCTAAATCGCCATCATTATCATAATCAAAAAAAGCAGCGTTAGTCGTATGAGAATCGTCGTCAATACCATATTCTTTTGCCATTTCCTTGAAAGTCGGAACCCCATCTTTGCCTACTCCTTGGTTTACATAAAGCATATTGGTTCTTTCAGAAGCAACATCTTTGACGGTTGCACAGACATAAATATCTAATAATTTATCATTATTAATATCAACAAGAGCAACACCCGAGCACCATTTGCCTTCGCCTGCAACTTTTGATTTATCGGTTACGTCCTCAAACTTTAGCTTGTTGGCTTCATCGACTCCTTTGTTGAGGTACAATTTATTGGCAACTTGGTTACCAGTGAAGTAAATGTCGGTAAGATTATCATTATTGAAATCGCCTAAAGCAACACCGCCACCATTATAAACGTATTCAAACTCAAGTACATTCATGGTGTCATTTTCTGTAATCCGATTAGAAAATGTAATCCCTGTGTCTTCTGCGGATAATTGAGTAAAGAGTGTACTCTCTTTTTTACAAGAGGAAAGAGAGAAAATTATAAAGAATAAGAATAGCAGTAATTTTTGATTCATAAAATTGGGTCTTTTTTGGAATATAAAATTAACAAGATTTTATATGAATTCTATTTGTAGGCAACCTAATTAGAAGAATATGGACGTATATTTTTAATAATTTATATTTGAATAGTAAAATTTGATTTAAAATAGAGTATTTGTGCGATAGTACACAAAAAAAGCTCGAAGATTTCTTCGAGCTTTTTTTGATAAAGATATTTTAACGAATTATAAAGTACGTTTCAATTCTTTCATTTCGTAACATTCGATGATGTCACCCACTTCAAGATCATTGAAGTTTTTGATAGAAAGTCCACATTCATATCCGAATTTAACTTCAGCTACATCGTCTTTGAAACGTTTCAAAGCAGAAATTTCTCCTTCATGAACTACTACGAAGTCACGAATTACACGGATTTTATGAGCACGTTTCACTGTACCATCTAATACATAAGAACCTGCAACTGTACCAACTTTAGAGATTTTGAATACGTCACGTACTTCAATATTAGCTGTTACTACTTCTTCAAATTTCGGTGCTAATAAACCTTCCATCGCATCTCTTACATCATCAATTGCTTGGTAGATGATAGAGTAAGTACGAATTTCGATTTGTTCGTTTTCTGCCAAACGACGAGCGTTTACACTTGGACGAACTTGGAAGGCTACAATTACTGCATCTGAAGCAGAAGCCAACAATACGTCTGATTCTGAAACTTGACCAACACCTTTGTGAATAATACGAACTTGTACTTCTTCGGTTGATAGTTTCAATAATGAATCTGACAATGCTTCTACTGAACCATCCACGTCACCTTTCACAATTACGTTCAATTCTTTGAATGTACCGATTGCTTTACGACGACCGATTTCATCTAAAGTAATATGTTTACGAGTACGTAAAGACTGTTCACGGATAATTTGTTCACGTTTGTTGGCAATTTCACGTGCATCACGTTCATTTTCCATCACGCTTAGTTTATCACCCGCAGCAGGAGCACCACTTAAACCAAGTACTTGTACTGGAATTGATGGACCCGCTTCTTTTAATTTATTACCACGGTAATCGAACATGGCTTTTACACGACCATAGTGCGCACCAGCAAGCATCATATCTCCAACTTTCAGCGTTCCAGCTTGAACCATGATGTTGGCAACATAACCACGACCTTTATCTAACGAAGCTTCGATAACAGCACCTACAGCACGTTTATTAGCGTTGGCTTTCAATTCTAATAATTCAGCTTCCAATAATACTTTCTCTAGTAACTCATTGATACCCATTCCTGATTTAGAAGAAATTTCTTGCGTTTGGTATTTACCACCCCATTCTTCTACAAGCATGTTTTTGATAGACAGTTGCTCACGAATTTTTTCTGTGTTAGCACCCGGTTTATCAACTTTCGAGAAAGCGAAAACGATAGGTACACCAGCAACCATTGCGTGGTTGATAGCTTCTTCAGTTTGTGGCATCACGGCATCATCAGCAGCAATTACGATAATGGCAACGTCGGTTAATTTAGCACCACGAGCACGCATCGCTGTAAAGGCTTCGTGACCAGGAGTATCTAGGAATGTAACTCTACGACCATCGTCATGTTTTACTGAGTATGCACCAATGTGCTGAGTAATACCACCAGCCTCACCAGCAGCTACTTTTGCACGACGGATATAATCTAGTAAAGATGTCTTACCATGGTCAACGTGACCCATGATGGTTACGATTGGAGCTCTCGGTAATAAATCTTCTGGAGCATCAATTTCTTCTGCAATAGCTGATTCAATTTCTTCTTCTGCTGATACGAATTGTACTTCAAAACCAAATTCTTCGGTAATTAAAGCGATAACATCTGCTTCAAGACGTTGGTTGATTGAAACGAACATTCCTAAACTCATACAAGTAGAAATAATTTCGTTTACAGAAACATCCATTAAAGAAGCTAATTCACTGGCTGAGATAAACTCAGTTACTTTCAAGATTTTTGCTTCTTCGTCTTCTGCTAATTGACGTTGTTCGTTTCTTTCGGCACGGAACTTACGTTTAACACGACGTTCTTTTGCACCAAAGTTCGACTTATTGGTTTGTCCTTGCAGACGAGCCATCGTAGCCTTGATTTGGTCTTGGATTTGTTTTTCAGAAACTTCCCCTTTAGGTTGTGGTTTTACGCCACCGCCAGCATTGTTGTTATTATTTCCTGCTGGTTTTTTCTTAAAGTTGTTATTACTGTTATTATTATTTTGATTGTTGTTATTACCTTGATTATTGTTCGAGGTATTATTATTGTTACCAGAAGGGCCACCAGTATTGGCAGGTTTTCTAGCATTAGGATCATTCGTAGTTGGAGCACCCGGAACACCGTCTTTTTTCGGACGAGGAGCACCTCTTTCGTTGCGAATTTCAGCTTCAGTAACTTTAGCTCCGCCCGGTTTATCGATGCGTTTACGCTTTTTCTTATTGTTATTATTATTGTTGTTATTTCTAGAACCACCACGGGCAGGCTCAACTGGTAAAGAAATTTTACCTAAAACCGTCAAACCTTTCAGTTGCTCACCTTTCGCTTCAATTAATTCCACATTTGAAGTATCTTCTGGAATTTCATCATTACGACCAAGCTTTTGTGCTGGTGCAGGACGTTGTTGCTGTGGTGCTGGATTTGGTGTTGGTAAATTACTTCCCTGTTGTATCGGACGAGCTTGATTTTGGTTTGGATTACCACCACCTTGCTGTTTGTTGTGCTGTGGATTTTGGTTTGGATTTCCGTTACCTTGTTGCTTATTATGCTGTGGATTTTGGTTTGGATTTCCGCCACCTTGCGGTCTATTTTGTTGGTTTGGATTATTATTTCCACCGCCTTGTTGTGGCTTATTCTGTTGGTTTTGGTTATTATTCACCCCACCTTGTGGTCTATTGTGTTGGTTCTGATTACTCGGCTGTATTGCTGTTTCAGCAATTTTGGTTTCTGCTATTGGTGTTGCTACTGCTTCTATCACTACTGGTTTTTCTAATACTACCACTGGTTCAGGCTTTGTTGCTTCCTCAACCTTTTCAACTTTTGGAATTTCTACTACTCTAACCTCTTCGGTTACCACAGGTATAATCACTGGCTTTACCTCTTCAACTTTAACTTGAATTTCTGGTTTTGGCTCAGGTTTAACAGCTTCAATCTTTACTTCAGGCTCTTCTACTTTTGGCTCTGGCTTAGGTTCAGCTATTACAGGCTTTTGAGGAACAGGATTTCCTTTTGCATCCAATTCTATTTTACCAAGTACTTTAAATTGTACTTCGGCTCTTCCCAAAATTACATCTGGTGCTTTTTCAGCTTTTGCTGGTTCAGCTACTTTTGTTTGTTCAGACTCTTCAGCTTTCTCTTTACCACGGAAGTAAAGAGGCATATCATCATCTTGCTTTTTCTTAGGAACAAACTCTTCCTCTGTAGGTTTCGACGAAACCACAGGTGCTGGGCTAACATCTTTCAATAAAGATTCGGCACCATATTCTTTTGCAACGAGCTTTAATTGCTCAAAATTTAGTTTGGCGTTGGGGTTGTTCTCAACCTTGTGACCTTTGACAGAGAGATATTGAACAATGGTTGAGGTTCCCACGTTAATCTGCTTTGCCACAAGGCTCAAACGCATCATTTTATCTTCTGCCATAATTTCTGTTGATACTTTTCTATAGTAATTTTTAATTTTAAGTAATGAATGATAGAATAGTTTTGATGAGTAAGTGAGAAAAAAACAATGACTATTCTATCATTCTATCACTTACTCATTCTAAATTACTCAAACTCCGAACGTAGAATTGATAATACTTCGTTTACGGTTTCTTCCTCAAGTTCTGTACGACGAATTAATTCATCGCTGTTCAATTTGAGTACTTGTTTCGCCGTATCCAAACCGATTTTGTGTAATTCTGCAATTACCCAATCTTCGATTTCGTCAGAAAATTCAGTTAAGTCAACATCTTCGTCATCAACTTCACTTTCTTTAATATCACGATAAACATCTAATTCGTAGCCAACTAGCTTTCCTGCTAACTTAATGTTTTGTCCGCCTTTACCAATTGCCAAGGATACTTGGTCTGGTTGTAAATACACCGCAATTCTTTTTCTTTCTTTATCAATTTTCATTGAACTTACTTTGGCTGGGCTTAAAGCACGACCTACAAGTAATTCAAGGTTTTCTGTATAATTGATAACGTCAATGTTTTCATTCTGTAATTCACGCACAATTCCATGAATACGAGAACCCTTCATCCCCACACAAGCACCTACTGGGTCGATACGGTCGTCATACGATTCTACCGCTACTTTTGCACGCTCACCTGGCTCACGAACTACTTTACGAATCATGATTTGTCCGTCGTAAATCTCAGGAATTTCTTGTTCGAATAAACGTTCTAAGAAAACTGGAGAAGTACGAGAAAGGATAATCTTTGGCGTACCATTATTCATATCTACTTTATGGATAACAGCTTTTACCGATTCACCTTTTTTGAAACGATCTTTTTGAATCATCTCTGATTTTGGTAAAGTCAATTCATTGCCTTCGCCATCAGTGATGATAAATTCTTTTCCAATAATTTGGTAAACATCTCCCGAAACCATTTCTCCAACTAAGTCTTTGTATTTTTCAAAGAGACCCTCTTTTTCTAAATCTTTAACTTTTTGAATTAATGTTTGACGAGCCGTTTGAACAATTCTACGACCGAAATCTTCTAGTTTGATTAATTCCGCTACTTCTTCGCCAATTTCAAAATCAGGTTCAATTAATTTTGCTTCTGCCAAAGGAATTTTGTCATAATCCCAAATATCTTCTGAATTGTCATCAACGATTTCACGTGTGCGCCACATTTCTAAGTCGCCACTTTCAGGGTTGATAATTACATCAAAATTTTCATCCGTACCGTATCTTTTACGAATCATCGTGCGGAAAACGTCTTCCAGCACTTTAATCATCGTCGGACGGTCGATATTTTTTTCTTTTGCAAAATCCGCAAACGATGAAATTAACTCTGCACTATTCATCTTTTCATAATTTTATTAATGTGAAAAGAAGCCAGCAAGTAGAATGATGAGGGATAAGATTTACTCTAATTTCAACGATTCAACCGTTCGGCAACTCGACCACTATTTAAACGATATTTGTACTTTTGCTTGTTGTATGCTCGAAAAAGGAATTATGATTGCTTCTATTGGCTCTACTTTCTTACTTTTTGTTTTCTTGGGTTCTTCTTTGAAAGTAATGCTATCTTCATTTACTTCTTCTAAATTCCCTATTTTTTCTATTTTGTCGTTCAATACAATTTTCAAGTTACGACCAATATTTTTTACAAACTGACGCTTAAATGTAAGTGGATGATCGACGCCTGGAGAAGACACTTCTAAATTATAGGCTCCAGTTATTAGTTCATTGGTTTCTATAAAATGTGCTAACCTTCTACTAACAGATGCACATTCTTCTATTTTAATGCCTTCGTCGGTATCTAATAGAATTGTGATATTCTGTCTAGTTTTACCTTCACTTACTTGAACATCTACAATGAATAACCTTCCTTCTTCAAGATAGGGTTCAAGCAGTTCGATTATTTTTTCTTTTGTCATTTCTTTTCTCACGGTTACACCAACCGTGCTACAATCTAGTAAACAAAAAAGAGGGACTATCGACCCCTCTTCCTTTAAATTCTCTGCAAAAGTAATGAAAAATGTCTTAGAAAGCAAGTTTCATGATTGGTTTACAGTGTTTTTAGTAAAGTAATTATGAAAATTCAATTACAAATTTACTCTAAAGCTAAATCCGTGTTTTTCAAAAGCTAAATTTTCATAAAAAGCATGTGCTTCAGAACGTTTTAAATTACTTGAAAGTACTAATTTATAACAACCAGCTTCCTTGCATTTTTCCATAGCGAATATCATCATGGTTTTGCCAACTCCTTTTCCTTGATAATTATCAGCAACAACTACATCCTCAACAACCGCAGAAGGAGTGCCAATATGAGCCAGATTATCCATTATCAATAATGCAAAAGTGCCAATAATCGTGCTTTCGGCTTCCGCTACATACACTTTGTAGTTTGGATAAGTAGCCATTTTCAAGAAAAGCGTTTCAGCTTGTTCAAGCGAAAGTACTTCTCCTTTGTCGAGAACCTTGGCATATAGATTTAGTATCTGAGGTAAATCTTCTTTTATCGCTTGTCGAATTTGAATATTCATGGTTTTAAGAAAAAAAATAGTACTTTTGGACAAATTTTAACCTTGATTTTAGCATCCAACTAAAATACTTAATTATTTTAAAATGAAGCTCATATTATCATAAAGAAGCTTCGTTCAGGAATAATTTATTTTAAACTAAAATCAACAATCAGAAATCAAAAAAATGTCATACGGTTTATTAAAAGGAAAAAGAGGAATTATTTCTGGAGCATTAGATTCCAACTCTATCGCTTGGAAAGTGGCTCAACGTGCTAAAGAAGAAGGTGCAATTATCACACTTACGAATGCTCCTTTGGCCATGAGAATGGGAGAAATCAACAAATTAGCCGAAGAATGTGAGGCAAAGATTATTCCGGCTGATGCTACTTCTGTAGAAGATTTGGAAAAACTTTACGAAGGTTCAATGGATGCTTTGGGTGGAAAAATTGATTTTGTATTACATTCAATTGGGATGAGTACTAACATCCGTAAAAACCGTCCTTATGGCGATTTGAACTATGAATGGTTTATGAAGTCTTTAGATGTTTCAGCTTTATCATTCCACAAAATGTTGCAAGTTGCTGATAAAATGGATGCTATTGCTGATAACGGTTCAGTTGTAGCATTGTCTTATATTGCCGCACAACGTTCTTTTCCTGACTATACTGATATGGCACAAGCGAAAGCGATGTTAGAATCGATTGCTCGTTCTTATGGTTATCATTATGGAAAGAAAAACGGAACAAGAGTAAACACTGTTTCGCAATCACCAACTAAAACTACGGCTGGTACAGGTATTTCAGGGTTCAACGCTTTCTATGAATATGCCAACGAAATGTCGGCATTAGGAAATGCAACTGCGGATGAATGTGCTGATTATGTAATTACTTTATTCTCTGACTTGACGAAGAAAGTAACGATGCAAAACCTTTTCCATGATGGAGGTTTCAGTGCAGTAGGTATTTCAGAAGAAATTGTAGCAAGAATGGGTTAAAAAATATAGAATGATGAGTGCTGAATGTTGAATTGATTTTTTTAACATTCATTAATCTAATTCAAATAAATATTTTCAAACAAAAAATGACAACTTCAAAAGAGTTGTCATTTTTTATTTGGGCTTCCAGATAAATAACAAAAGCCTCTTCGAAATGAATCCGAAGAGGCTTTTGAAAATATTTTAGGAGTACTATAAACTTAAAGTACCTCTACGAGCAGCATCTACTAAAGAAGCTTCTAAGCCTTTTTTGTTGATAGTACGGATAGCTTTTGCTGAAACTTTCAACTGTACCCATACACCTTCTGATTCTAAGAAAAATTTCTTAGTGTGTAAGTTTGGAAAAAATTTACGCTTAGTTTTATTGTTAGCGTGAGAAACGTTATTTCCAACTTGTGTTTTTCTTCCTGTTAATTGACAAACCTTCGCCATGATAAAATTCTTTTATTTGTTATGTAAAATCGCCTTTAGAGCGATGTAATAGACTTGATTACCAGTGTTTTCCGAAATGGAATGCAAAATTAGGAAATAATTATTAATCTAACAATTAATTATAGAAATAAAATTGATACTTTTCTGTTAATCCTATAAAAAAGCGTGCAAACTAAAATATTCATAGAGCTTTGTTTATTCAAGACATTCTTAATTTGTACTTTTGTCTAAAGCTAACCGCCAAGATTACATCATGCTGAAAAAAATTGCAACTTCTCTTTTGTGGCTAACGAGTCTTCCTCTGTGTATATATACTCTTTTTACTTATTTATTAGCTTATACTTTGGTGATTGACCATTGGTTTGTTGGTTTTATGATGATGAGTTTACCCGTTGTAATGCTACTTTGTGCCATTATTGCTATAATATGGCTGTTTGTCAGACCTTCCCGAATGCTTCTTCCTCTTGTTGTATTATTGATTGGCTATCCATTTATTAGAAGAACTTTTAGCTTTCATACTGCTAAGGAAGCTGATAAAAGTTTGTCGGTTTTAGACTTCAATGTTTTTGGTTTTCACCATAGTAGTTATCCATTTGATAAAGATAAAACAAAGGCATCCGTTACTTATGTGACAGAAAATGAAGCAGATATTAAATGTTTTCAGGAATTTAATAGCATGAGTAATGAAAAAGATTTCAGAGTTTTTGAAGCCATTACCAAAGAGAATCCTTATTATGTAATCAATAGTATTTATGGTACAGATAGAATATTTTCATTAGCGATTTTTTCAAAGTATCCTGTTATTCATGAAGAAAAAAGTTTGTTTGGGCAAGAACCTGGAAAAGACAATGGCAATGGCTATTTATTAGCGGATATAGCCTTGAAAAACGATACGATAAGAGTAATTAATTTACAACTCCAGTCGATGGGAATCAGAGTGAAAAGAGTTGTGGAGGAAGTAAAAGATAAGTCGTACTCTCAAGCAAAGGACGAAACTAAATCAATTTTATCAAGTTTAAAGAAAGGTTTTATAAATCATGCCAAGGAGATAGAACAAATCGAAAGATTGATTGATGAAAGTCCATTTCCTGTAATTGTTTGTGGAGATTTTAATGAAACGCCTTACGGAAATGCCTACGGACATATTCGTGATAGACTGAAAAATGCTTTTGAAGAAGCAGGAAATGGTTTTGGATTTACACTCAATCGTAGTCCACGATTTGTCAGAATAGATAATCAATTCTGTAGTGAATCAATAGAGGTATTAGATTTCCAAACGCACGACCATATCAAATCGTCAGATCATTATCCAGTATTTGCCAGATATAAATTACATTAATTAGCAAGCGGGTGATACTTGCCCATTTTCTTTTGTTTGAAGTCTCTTCTGGCTTCAACAATATATTTTGCAATATTTCTAAACTCACGGCCATATAAGATACTTCTCTTGATGTCAGCTATTGCACCTTTATGAATGTATTTCATAACTGTTTTATCAAAGTATTTATACTTGTCTTGCAAATAAAGATTGTTGCGATAGATATAATAGCACCGAATAGGCGAATGAATCGCCTTTGTTTTTTTTACCAAATATAAAGTTTTGATAGATGCTCTCCTAACTGATTCACCTAGTTCATGTTTTAAAAAAATATTGAAAAGTTGAACTATTTTGAAACCCGAATTTTGGGCTCTCAAACAATATTCAGTATCAACACCATCAATGAACAACGCTTCATCAAACATCCCGATTTGCTGGTAGGCTGATAAATTTAATATACTACCAGAAGTAATTAACGCACTAACTTCTTCAGGGATTATCGTTTCAAATGAGTTTTGTTGTTCTCTGCTGAAATTAGGACCGAATATAGCTACTTGATTTTTATCTGGATAATTACTGATATTATCTCTATACAAATTAAAAGTAGAATAATTGAAACTTGAATCTTGATCCATCATCAGTAGCCAATCAAAACCATCATTAATGGCAATTTGTGCCGCAGTGTTCAATCTTTTAGCAATACCCGCATTGTGTTTATCATTAAAGTAACTAATGTTGGGTATTTCCATTAAACTGTTTTTAATCACTGAACCTTCTTCTGTATTATCAAAAGCATACACTTGGTCGAGTACGCTGGCGTATGTTTTGATATTTTCTAAAGTTTTCACGGTTGGATGATATAGAATTACTACAGCCGCAATTTTCATAAAGATAAAGTTTTAACTAGCTTTTTAGCTAGAAATTCAGACTAGGATTGAAATGAAAACTCATATCCGTTGATTCCTGCAGGAATCACATTGGGATATTTATAATAACATTCTAGTACTTGTTGGAGTATTTATATTTTCCACAAATACATCATAGAATGATTAATTTCTGATGAATACTCTTGCTTGAGTAATGATACTTATACGTTTCAAAAACTGCTTACTTCAGCATACTCAAGGTTAGATACAATCGTTGGTGTCAACATAAACTTATCTGAAAAATCCATAAAAAATAGACAATTATATTTTTTAGAACAGAATAGTATATCATGGGTGAATTATAAAGAGAACTTCATGAAACAACGATTTTATCACTCATAGAAGTACCTTTTGAACTACTCTACCCGAAGATTTCTTTAAAGTTTTGATTGTAAGACATTTGTATATTTATCCATTTTGCAAATGCCCCAAAGCATTTATTCCAGAGTTGG
>NZ_JACHKT010000051.1 GCF_014204325.1 Arcicella rosea | reverse complement strand
AAATATCCTCTCACCACTCAAAAGCTAATATCGTAATTTAATCTATTTTAACATGATTTTTAGTAAGACAAACATACGAGGAAAGAAAAGTAAGGTCTTTCAAGATAGAAGATTATGTTCAAATCAAAAATAAATACATGTTTAATTCATCCACAAATCATGAAAAAAATATCCCTCATCGTTTTACTCGTACTGACAAGTATTTACACTTTTGCACAGACAAAAACGGTTATTATCACCGGAAAAGTAATGAATGTAGTACCCGATAAAAAGGTGTTACTTCAAGAAATTAATGGGCGTGGAACAGCTACAACAATAGATTCTGCTGTGGTTGCTGCCGATAAATCATTCAAGTTCAATAGTAAAATACCAGATGGTGGCGGATATTACTTGGTGAATTTCTTTGGAATGGAACTCAGCCAAAAAGTATTATTGATTCTGGAAGGTGGCGAAACCATTAATCTTGTTGCTGATGGAATGGATACGCCCGTGAAAAGAGGAAGTTTTCAACTAACTGGAAATTCTAAAAATATTGAATACTTCAACCGAATTTTGAAAATTAGTCAAGAATTACAAACCAAAGTTGAATCGTGGAATGTACAAGTAACAGCCGCTCAAGCTAAAAAAGATAACGCTACCATTCAAAGAATCCAAAACGAATTTCAGGCAGCCCAAGAAGCGAATATCAATAAAATTAAAGTGCTGATTCCTGAAATGGGAACGAATTTAGTAGCACTTTGGACGGCTGGAAACTTCTTGAATCCTGAAAATGACACTGAGACTTTATTGCAAGTAGCTGAAAAGTTTAAGACAGAAAAAGGGAATTCTCCCAATGTACATATCAAAACGTTTTTGCAACAAGTAATGCGTTTGAAAGGAGTAAATGTAGGCTCAGAAGCACCAGAAATTGCAATGAAAACACCTGATGATAAAGTATTGGCTTTATCGTCTTTGCGTGGAAAATATGTTTTACTTGATTTTTGGGCATCTTGGTGTGGTCCTTGTCGCAGAGAAAATCCGAATGTTGTAAGAATGTACAATAAATTCAAAGACAAAAATTTTGATATTTTTTCAGTAAGTCTTGACCAAGAAAAAGATTCTTGGCTAAAAGCTATTGAAAAAGACGGTTTGGTTTGGAAACATGTTTCTGATTTACAATATTGGAATTCTGCGGCGGCTGTAGCTTATGGTGTACAAGGTATTCCAGCTACTTTTTTATTAGATAAAGAAGGAAAAGTAATTGCCAAAAACTTAAGAGGCGAAGAGCTTGAAAGGAAATTAGAAGAAATTCTAAAATAAAGATTTTACAAAATATTATTCTGCATATTTCAATCCCTGACATTTTTTATAAAACTGTCAGGGATTTTTCATGTAATTTTGTTCTTCCAAACAATCAAAACAGAATTTTAAATAATACTTCTTTGAAATTCTATCACACAATCAATTTTTTGAAATGAAAGTAGCCATCATCGGAGCAGGAAATATGGGAATGGCATTTGCCAAATCGTTTATCCAATATGATTTAGTAAAAAAAGAAGACCTTTTCTTGATTGAGAAAAACTCAGAACGTGCAGAAGCATTGCGTCTGGAAAAAGCAGGAGTAGTTATTGATACGATTTCTTCAAAAATCGGAGAATATGATTTAATTATTTTGTCGGTAAAACCACAAGATTTTCCTTCATTACAAGACGAACTTCGTGCAGTAATTCAACCCAAACAATTGGTATTGAGTATCATGGCAGGGATTTCTATTGAAAAAATTATTAGCACCCTCAATCATCCTTTGGTAGTGCGTGCGATGCCAAATACACCCGCTTTGTTAGGAATGGGAATGACGGCTTTCTCTGCTGCTGGTGATATTACTTTGAGTCAATTGAAAAAAATTGAAAACCTCATCAATTCGACAGGTAGAGCGGTTTTCTTAGAAGACGAAAGTTTGTTAGATGCTGTAACAGCCCTAAGTGGTAGTGGACCAGCTTACTTTTTCTATTTGGTAAAAGCGATGATTGAAGCAGGAAAACAAATGGGATTTGAAGAATCAATGTCGTCATTATTGGTAAAACAAACGATGTTGGGCTCATTTCATTTAATTAATAATGCAGAGAAAAGTTTAGATGAATTAATCAAAGCGGTAGCTTCAAAAGGCGGAACAACCGAAGCGGCTTTAAAACGTTTTGAGGAAGGACTTTTAGCACAAAATTTACAAGAAGGTATTTTTGCAGCTCAGAAAAGAGCGACAGAATTATCGAAATAGGTTTATGAGATTGGATTTCAGATTTTCTTGGTAACAGTGAAAATCTGAAATCTGATGTTAAAATGTTTTACACAGACAGTAATGTTTTTTTTTCAATATCTCCATTCTCAAATTAGTTTTCAAGGGTATTTAGGTTTGTAATCAAAGGGTACTGTCCTTTCCTTTGCTGAAGATAAAAAACATCGTTTGTACAATTTGGATAAATTTGAAGCATTAAGTACTTTCGTGTATGTCATTCTTTAAACATTTTATTTTCAATACATTAACTATCTAAACAGCAATTTTATGAGACACGTAACCATATATACAACAGATAAAGAGTATAGCAATTTTGTTGAAATGGCTAAGAGCCTGCATTACGTAAAAAAAATTGAAACAGATGAAGAGCCTACAAAACAAGAGATTGTAAGTAATCTAAAAAAAGGCTTTGAAGAAATGGCTTTGATTAAAAAAGGTAAGTTAAAAACTACTTCTTTAAACGACTTTTTAAATGAGTTATAAGATTGAACTTACAGACAATTTTAAGAAAGAAGCCAAAAAATTGATTAAAAAATATGCTTCGCTTCGTTCCGAATTGGCAGAATTAGGTAAAGAACTGGCAGAAAATCCCACTTTAGGTACTCCACTTGGAAACGATGTTTATAGAATACGCCTCTCTATCGCTTCTAAAAACAAAGGTAAATCAGGCGGTGCAAGGCTTATTTCCTTTGTAAAAATCATTGATGAAACGGTTTACTTACTGTCTATTTACAATAAAGGCGACAGAGATAGTATATCTGATAAGGAAATTGAGGGCCTAATGAAGGATTACTTATAGCATAAAAGCCGTTGGAAACGTTGAGCATTGGAAAGAAAATCTTACGTGCGAAATGTTGTAGGATACACCAAAAACACTCCAAAGAATAAAAATCCACAATTCCTTTCTTTTGTACTCCATTTCATTTCTTCGTAATTCCTCCAAAAATGATGATATAAATGGACATTTTAAGGTCAAATCTATAATCGAGAAAGCAATCAGAAAGCTAAATACTATTATCTGCTCAATTACTTTCATTATAATATAAACTATTTCAAGCAAAAATATAATTTTATAACTATCCCCTTTATTTTGACACTAATTTTCGCTTTTTTTACATAAATCATTAAACTAACGTTCAAATTCAATCTATATGTCGATAAAAGTTGCCATTTCTCACAAGACGAAATACAAGTTTGATAGAAGCGTCAGTCTATCGCCACACATTTTTAGATTACGTCCTGCTCCACATTCAAGGACGGTGATTGAAGGATATTCATTTAAAATTTTTCCTGCAAACCATTTTATCAATTGGCAACAAGACCCATTTGGGAATTATCAAGCCAGAGTGGTTTTTCCTGAAAAAACAACTGAATTACACGTAGAGGTAGAGGTTATTGCCAAATTGCAGGTAATTAACCCTTTTGATTTTTTTGTAGAAGAATATGCTGAAAAATTTCCTTTTCAATACAATGACCAACTAAAAAGAGAATTAGGCCCATATTTTGAAAAAAGAGAATCAGGCGAAAAATTAATCAACTGGATTGAAAATAATAAAGTTTATACTGACATCAATACCGTTGATTTTTTAGTACATCTGAACCAAAGAGTATTTAATGGTTTACATTATAATATCAGGATGGAAACGGGTGTTCAAACCTGTGAAGAAACACTGACTTCTTTAAGCGGTTCTTGTCGAGATTCATCTTGGTTATTAGTTCAAATTTTAAGACAACACGGTATTGCAGCCAGATTTGTATCGGGCTATTTGGTACAACTTACTTCAGATATAAAATCTTTAGATGGTCCTTCTGGTCCAGTGGCAGATTTTACCGATTTGCACGCTTGGGTAGAAGCTTATGTACCAGGTGCAGGTTGGATTGGGCTTGATCCTACATCTGGACTTTTTGCAGGTGAAGGGCATATTCCTTTATCATGTACACCCGATTATGTAAGTGCTGCCCCAGTAACAGGAGCTACGGATATTTGTAATGTTACTTTTGAATTTGATAATCACGTTACCAGAATTCATGAAGACCCAAGAGTAACCAAGCCTTATACCGAAGAGCAATGGAATAACATCATGCAAGTAGGTTTTGATGTTGAAAAAGATTTACAAGAAGGCGACGTCCGAATGACGATGGGCGGCGAGCCTACTTTTGTTTCGGTAGATGATTATGAATCGGCAGAATGGAATTCTACGGCAGACGGAACATTGAAGCGAAAATTGGCTTATGATTTAGCACTTCGTTTAAAAAATCGTTTCGCTCATGGTGGATTATTACATTTCGGACAAGGAAAATGGTATCCAGGAGAATTGATTCCTCGTTGGCAATATGCACTTTATTGGAGAAAAGACGGACAAACCATCTGGAAAAATGATGCTTTAGTAGCGAAAGAAAACGACCAGAAGTTTACCTTTAAAGATGCTGAAAAATTTACACTTGAGCTTAGTAAGTTTTTAGGGATTAACCAAAGTAACATCCTTCCTGCCTACGAAGACCCAATTTATTGGGCTTTAGAAGAAGGTAAATTACCAGTAAATATTGACCCTTTGATGATGAATCTCAAAGATTCTGTGGAAAGAAGAACTTTGACGAAATTGTTAGAAAAAGGTTTGAATAATCCAACAGGATTTGTTTTTCCATTAAAGTGGCATAGACAAACAGATACTTGGACAAGTTGTACTTGGACATTCAGAAGAAACCATTTATACTTAATTCCGGGGAATTCGCCCATTGGTTATCGTTTACCTTTAGATTCTTTACCAGCTTTATCGGATGATAAAAAGGAGTTTCCCGTTGAACGCAGTTCATTTGAACTTTTGCCTTCATTAGGTGAATTTGGGGAAACTGTTCAGAATCGCTATGGAAATATTGCTCCAGATTATGAATTACCTCCTTCTAAAAAAACGACAGAGAAAGAAAAAGAAGATTCTAACGAAAAGCAAATTATTTTCGAGATTCCAACTTTCACAACTGCTTTGTCTGTTGAAGAAAGAGAAGGTATTCTCTATGTTTTCTTACCGCCTACTGAATATTTGGAGCATTATTTAGATTTGATGGCTTGTGTAGAAGCTACTGCTGAAAAACTCCAAATGCCAATTCGTATCGAAGGCTATCCGCCTCCATCGGATTATCGTTTAGAAAAACTCAACGTTACGCCTGACCCCGGTGTAATTGAAGTAAATATTCACCCAGCAAAAAACTGGCAGGAATTAGTGGATAACATCAGTGCTTTATACGAAGAAGCTTTCTATGCTCGCTTAGGTACTGAAAAATTCATGGTTGATGGCAAACATACAGGTACTGGTGGCGGAAACCACGTAACGATTGGCGGTGCAAAACCAGAAGACAGCCCAATTTTACGTCGCCCAGATTTGTTGCGTAGTTTAATTACTTATTGGCAACATCACCCAGTATTGAGTTACTTATTCTCTGGACCATTTATCGGACCAACCAGTCAAGCACCACGATTTGACGAAGGTAGAGAAGAGCGACTTTATGAAATGGAAATCGCTTTCGACCAAATTCCAGAAGGCGAAAATGTACCTTTCTGGATGGTTGATAGAATCTTCAGAAACCTTTTGGTGGACGTTACAGGAAATACACACCGTACAGAATTCTGTATTGATAAAATGTACTCGCCAGATTCATCAACAGGTCGTTTGGGAATTTTAGAATTCAGAGGTTTTGATATGCCTCCTCATAAACACATGAGTTTGGTTCAAACTTTATTGATTAGAGCTTTGATTGCTAAATTCTGGAAAGAACCATACAAGAAAAAACTTATCCGTTGGGGTACAGAATTACACGACCGTTTCCTTTTACCGCACTATGCGTATTTAGATATGCTTGATGTGGTGAATGATTTGAAAGATGCTGGTTATAAATTTGACATTTCATGGTTTGATGCCTTCTTTGAATTCCGTTTTCCATACTTCGGCGGTATTACTGTTGATAATACTCAATTAGAAATTCGTTCAGGTATAGAGCCTTGGCACGTTTTGGGTGAAGAATTATCAAATTCGGGAACAGCAAGATTTGTAGATTCATCATTAGAAAAAATTCAAGTAAAAGTAACTGGCTTTATCGAAGGTCGTCATATTTTAACTTGTAATGGTTGTCGTGTGCCACTAAGAAGTACAGGAGTAAAAAGTGAATTTGTAGCAGGAGTTCGCTACAAAGCTTGGAATCCACCTTCGGCATTGCATCCAACCATCGGAGCAGATGCCCCTTTAGTTTTTGACATTTTAGATACTTGGAATAATAAAGTAATTGGAGGTTGTACTTATTTTGTATCGCATCCAGGCGGTAGAAGTTTTGATACTTATCCAATTAACAGTTACGAAGCAGAATCAAGAATGATAAGCCGTTTCTGGGGTTTTGGACATACACCAGATGCACCCGAAACACAAGAAGCATCGCCAATCAGAAATACGCCAACGATTTCGAGATTTGTGGCAGAAAACAAAAAGGAACTTAAAGCAGATACACCAATAGAAGTGATAAATCCAGAGTATCCAAATACTTTAGATTTAAGAAAATATTGGAAGAAAAGATAAACAAGTAAGACAATTTGCATTTTTAAGTAATTAATAAAATATTTGGGGAAGGTTTTCGGAGTTAATCCGTAAAACCTTCCCCATTTTTATGATTAATATCAATGTCAAAAAAGTCAATCAATAGCGTCTTTTTATTTGCTGGTCGTGACGATTGGCAAAAAGACACTGGACTAAATCATGTTTTAGTAAATTATACCAAAAGAAAAAATTCTAAGATTGTTTGGGAAGACCCCGCTGGAGGTTTTACTTATAAACTTCGCCAAATTGAAAGTCATTTTAAGAATATTCCTCCCTTCATCAAAAAACTAAACCTTAGGCTATCTCAGATTCTTTACGCACTCACTCATTGGAGTTATTTTATCTATTTGTATGAACAACTCTTCAATCGAAAAGAAGAAGATTTGGTGAAAGTTCGTTGTAAAAGATTGAAGAAAAGAATTCAAGATCTAAGTGCTAAACATGAAGTAATCATTATTTCAAGATCTTCAGGTGGAAGAGTATCTTCTTTAATTGCCGATGAATTAAAAATCAAACATATTATCTGCTTAGGTTATCCTTTCCAGAATCCAGATAATGGTGTTGAGCCAGAAAGGTATCTTCATTTAGAAAATCTAAAAACACCTATGTTGATTATTCAAGGAATTTATGATGAATATGGCGGTATTGAAGTAAAAGAAAAATATAGATATAGCCCAAATATAGATTTATACTTTGTTGATGCCGACCACGGTTTTAATGTCGATGCCAACACTTGGGCTGAAATCTATCACCAAATTGACAAAGCTATCAGATAGTTTAATACAAACATTTCATCAATCATTAATGATGTAAAATACTTACTAATGGTTGATGAAATGAACATTAAAAGCTATTAACCAGCCCAGTTTTCTCTATCCAAACTTCTATACTGTATGGCTTCGGCAAGGTGTTCTGTGCGAATGTCTTCTGTGCCTGCTAAATCAGAAATCGTGCGGGCTACTCTTAAAATTCGGTCGTAAGCTCGTGCTGATAATTGTAATCTTTCCATCGCTCTTTTCAATAAAGCTACACCTGCCGTACTGATTTCACATACTTCTTTCACCATTTGTGATGGCATCATGGCGTTTGAGTAAATCGCAGGATGGTCTTTAAAACGAATCGTTTGTATTTCTCTGGCTTTGATGACTCTTTCCCGAATATCAGCTGAACTTTCTGATTTTCTGTTAGAAGATAATTGTTCAAATTTTACGGGTGTTACTTCTACATGAAGGTCGATTCTATCCAATAATGGGCCAGAAATTTTGTTGAGATACTTCTGTACTACACCAGGCCCGCAAACACATTCTTTTTCTGGATGATTGTAATAACCACATGGACAAGGATTCATTGAAGCAATCAGCATAAAACTTGAAGGAAATTCAACTGCCCATCTTGCTCTTGAAATAGATACTTTTCTTTCCTCCAAAGGCTGACGCATTACTTCTAAGGCTGAACGCTTGAATTCTGGTAATTCATCCAAAAACAATACGCCATTGTGGGCTAATGATATTTCTCCGGGTTGTGGATTTCCTCCTCCGCCTACTAAAGCCGCATCTGAAATAGTATGATGTGGTGAACGGTACGGACGTGTAGAAATCAAACTTGCCTTTGTGCCTAATTTCCCTGCTACAGAATGTATTTTGGTCGTTTCTAAAGCTTCTTGCAAAGAAAGCGGAGGAAGTATAGAAGGAATTCTTTTGGCTAACATGGTTTTCCCTGCTCCAGGAGGCCCAATCATGATAGCATTATGACCGCCAGCCGCTGCAATTTCTAAGGCTCTTTTGATGTTTTCTTGTCCTTGAACATGAGAAAAATCAGCATCATAATCGTTCTGAGAACTAAAGAAAATATCACGAGTATCGGTTACGAGCGGTTCTATTTTTAGCGTACCTTTCAAGAAATTAACGGCTTCATCTAAAGTATTTACGCCGATAATATCCAGATTATTAACAATAGAAGCTTCAGAAGCATTTTCGGTAGGAAGAATAAAACCTTTTAAACCCTTTTTACGGGCTTCAATCGCAATGGGTAATACTCCTTTTATTGGACGCAAAGCACCATCTAAGGCTAATTCTCCCATGATTACGTAGTCTTCAAGGCTTTTCAAATTAGCTTGTCCTGAAGCATGAATAATGCCTAATGCAATGGGTAAATCATAAGCAGAACCCTCTTTCCGAATATCAGCAGGAGCAAGGTTCACAACGACTTTGGTACGGGGAAAGAAAAAGCCTGTTTGTTTGATAGCGGATTCTACTCGATGAGTAGATTCTTTGACAGCTCCGTCGGGAAGCCCAACAATAAAGAAATGCTGTCCTTGTCCTTCACTCACTTCAACAGTGATAATGGTAGCATCAACGCCATGAACAGCACTACCGAAGGTTTTTGCAAGCATAGATTTTTGTGTTTATGGTGCTTGTTTTGAACAAAATAAGAAGAAACAAAGATAAGATAGATTTACTTTTTTTGATTGTTTACAGCGTAATAATTATAAATGTGCCGTAATTCGAGTTTTCAACTCGTAAGAAATTACATGAATTGAAAATTAATGCCACAAAAAACTACAGATTATTTACTGAGTATATTTTTTAATTATATTTACATTACATCTGTAAATCAATGTTTTATCTAATACTAACACAATGAAATCTACTCTTTTCCATCAAGCCATTATTACTGTTCTACTTTCGGTATTGAGTCTATCGTTTTGTGTAGGACAAAAAACAGTTATTGTCGTAGAAGACACCACCTCATCACATTATGTAGAATATTCAGACGATTTACTCGAACAAATTAGCAAATCTTTAGGCGGAAGTCGCCCTTCCTCAAAATTTACCTTCAATTTGGCTTATCCTACTTATGTTTTCGTTAATAAAGAGAGAAAGAGTACTCCTTTCTTGGTTTTTCCTGGCGATAGTTTAATCTTCAGAAAAAAAGTAGATAGCACGGCTTATGAGTGTGTGAATAAACCAGACTCTTTGTTTGCTGTACTTACAGCTTTAGAAACACAAATAGGTTTAGAAATTGCGACACATTCTGGTTTCAAAGTGCAAAATGTGCTAAAAAGCGAGTACGAAATCCTGATTGGTAGTATTTTCAATAAAATGGAAAGGCAATTAGCTGTTTTGGAAAAGTGTCGTAATTCAAGCGATACATTACTTTACAAGAAAATAGAACAGGAAATTAAATGTTTTACCTTGGTAGAATTACTCCAACCATTCGCTTTTGGTAATACTCAATGGCGATATTTCCCTACTTGGTATGCTGATTCATTAAAACGTTTTAAAGAAGAAATCTTTGGAATGGACACTACTTTGGCGGGTGTAGAATATAAAAGAGCTTTGTTTGCTTATAATCAGTTTTTGTGTCGAGATTCTTTAGGAAGTAAAAACGATTTTCAAATACAATTTAATTCGGCAGTTAGAAATTTTAAAGGCGACCAATTATACTTCTTGATGGCTTATATCCTCAGAATTAACAAACCTTATAATCCTGCCAATTTTTATGACAATGTCGGTACTTTTTATCGACTTTGTAAAAATGAATTTTTCTTAAAGTATGTCAAAGATAAACTAGACGATACCGACTTTGTCTTTCCTGATTTTGTATTAAAAAAGAAGTTGGTGAGAGATGATAAAACCCAAACAACGTGGGCTCAACTACTAGATAGCAATAAAGGCAAATTGATTTTCATAGACCTTTGGGCAAGTTGGTGTGGACCTTGTCTCATAGAATCAAAATACATTAAAGAGTATATAAAAGCTTACAAGGGTAAACCAATCGTATTTGTTTCATTATCAATGGATAAGAAACAGAAAGTATGGATTAAAACTTCAAAGCGTTTTGAAATATCAGCCGAGGGAGGAGAGAACTATTGGCTTGGTGAGGATGCTAAATTTATCAACTTTTTATTGACACGTCGTGAAAAAGAAAAAACACCAATATGGATTCCTCGATTTATGATAATAGATGAAAAAGGCAGATTTATTACTTCTAATGCCATACAGCCACATATTCCAGCATCCAAATGGCAAATAGATTTATTCTTGAAAGATATTAAATGAAATGATTTTTTGGTTGAGTGAATTATATTTTATCACTCAACCAAACACCATTTTCTTCAACGCTTAAACTTACTTCTCTTCCACAAGGCAATGCCCAATTTTCTGGTTCATGCCCAACAGGAAAACCATAACAAACAGGGAAATTATATTCAGCTACAGCTTCTTGAATAATTTCATTGGCATTCTTTCCGAACTGTACTTCATTGTCTTCTAAATCAGAAAAATGTCCGACAATCAAACCTGCTAAAGATTGTAATTTTCCAGCACGTTTTAGCTGAATCATCATGCGGTCGATAGAGTATAAGTATTCGCCGACGTCTTCTAAAAACAGAATTTTTCCAGCAGTATCAACATCTGATTTTGAACCAATGATATGAGTAAGAATGGCAAGATTTCCGCCTACTAATTGTCCTTTGGTAATTCCTTTTCTGTTTAAAGAATGTGCAGGAATATTATAGGATAGGCTTTCACCAAAAAGTGTTTTTCTGAGTGTTTCTAAAGCAAATTCTCCGCCATCTTGCATAAATAATTTTAGCATGGTAGCATGAATACTTTCAATTCCAAGCGTGTGAATATGACAAAGTACTGCCGTTATATCCGAAAAACCAGTAACCCATTTCGGGTTTTGGATGAAGTTTGTGAAATCAATTTTATCTAATAATCGTGAACTTCCATATCCGCCTCTTGCCGAAATGATAGCTTTAATATTCGGGTCGTCCAACATTAATTGAAAATCGTTAGCACGGATTTCATCTGTTCCTGCAAATTGATGATACTTGCTCTTTAGCGAAGTTCCCAACACTACGTTTAATCCCCAAATATTTTCGATTACTTCAATGGCGGGTTTTATTAAATCAAAATCTACTTTGCAGGCTAATGCTACTAAGCCAACGGTGTCTCCTTTTTGTAATGCTTTTGGTTGAATCATTGTAATGTGATATGAGAGTTTTCTTGAATAACTCTTCATTGTTTGTTTTATTGATGGGGTTGATACTCGCTACTTAAAGGTATTTCTTGAATATCGGATAATTTTCGCAAATCCAAAGTTACTACTCCTGCACCGGCAACATCGCTAAACATCGGCAGAAATTTTGCACCTACGATTACTTCTCGTGCATGAAATGAAGTCCGAGAATTCACCGTTTGGTTATAAGTATCTTCTGTGGCTTTCAATAAAACCAGAAACTCCGCATCGCTTGTTAATAAATCATCTTGCGTTAAACCAAAAAGTGGACTTTCGTCTGTAATTGGATGAACGATTGTCCAATTTGTTGGAAAAAAATTTACTTTACTTCTTTCCAGTTTCAGTCCGTAATATCGTCTTACCGTTTTGCCATCACTTTGCTTTTTGAGCATCGAAACTGCTACTTCAACTTGGAGGTCGATTAATTGACTGTCTTGTTCATTTACAATTCTGAACATAAAACCTGTAATATCCAAATATGGTGCAATAACGGCTTTGTCTGAGTACAAAACTCTGGCAACAGGCCTTGAAAAACGACCGTAAAGTAAACTGGTAGCCAATGCAAAAATCAATAAACCTAACAAAGATTCGATAGCGGCGATGGTACTTGCACCAAAGCCAATAGGAGCGATTCTTCCATAACCTACCGTAGTGAGTGTTTGCGAAGAAAAGAAAAAGGCATCCATAAAACCTGTGCCTTTTGTTGATAAATCAACGCCTTGCAAGTTTTCAATGCCAACGGCTTGATAAAGACAAGCGAAAATGAGATTTAGGACTAAGTAAAAGGCAACAATGAGTGTGAAAAAACGTTTCCAAGAACAAATAATTAACTCATTGAAAATATTATAACGTCCCCAAAAATTACCACCAATTCGTTTAACATTGAAACTACCATCACGATTTAATAAGCGAGTATCTGGGTCGGTGATTTGAGTTCCAAAGCCCAAATCGCTACGTTTTTCTTCTGCCTCAACAAGTTTGCTTTTTTTGCGTCGAAGTATAGCCATGATTTTTTTAAGTCAATAAGGGTTAAAGATAGTGTTTCGGAGTAAAACCGTTGACCGTTTACTCAAAAAACATTGTAAGGAAAACAAACCTTTTGTAAATTGCTAACGTATATCAAAGATGTTTTTGGGCTAAAGAACAGTTAATCACAAGCTTTTGAAAATAGAAATGCTATTTTAGAGAAATTATATTTGGCATTATCTTGAAAAGTGTTAGGATGAAATTTACTTTATCCAATTATCTTTGTAGAAAGGGATGATATATTTTTCCTGCATTTTGAGAAAATCAATACTTTGTTGACTAGTTTTTAACATTCAATTTTTTAGATGAGTGCGCTAAGAATCATGAAAAACATATTTTTAACATTATTTTTTTGTTTAATGGCTTTTGTGGGAAAAGCACAAGTAGCTGCGGCAACTAAACCAACTAAAGCCAAAATCAATTGGATGACTTTGGAGCAAGCTTTTGCTGCAACAGAAAAAGAACCACGAAAAATTTTAGTAGATGTATATACAGGTTGGTGTGGTTGGTGCAAAGTAATGGATCAAAAAACATTTACAGATGAAAAAGTAGTGGAGTTCGTCAATCAAAAATACTATGCAGTAAAATTGGATGCCGAAATGAAAGATACGCTTAGAATTGGCAATCAACAATATGTTTGGGAGAATGGCTACAACCAAGCAGGCGTAGCACTTTTGCAAGGTAAAATGAGTTTTCCAACGATGGTATATTTGGATGAAAAATTCAATATGATTCAGCCAGTAGCAGGTTATCAAGATGCCAAACAATTTCATCAAATAATTACTTTTTTTGGAGATGATCATTACCGCAAAGGCGAATGGGATAAGTATCAAAAAGAAATATACCCTAAACAGTATATCGTGGAGAACAAGCAGTAAACTAATGCCAAAAGTATTACTGAAATAATTAAGGTTTATTCTTATTTTTTAATATTTAGAGTTTGTCGAGTTTTTTTGTAAATTCCCTTATTATTTCCTATTTCACAACAAACCAAAATGAAAATAAACCTTTACTTTTTTTTAATTTTAATACTCATTACTTCAACAGCTGCTTTTAGTCCGTTAGTGGATGAAGACGAAGAATTAATCGAAACCTTCAAGCAAATTAATGATGAAGTATTAGCCAACAGTCGTGCTTACGAAACTTTGGGAGATGCCTGCAAAACGATTGGACACCGACTTACGGGAAGTCCAAACGGTAAAAAGGCAGAAGAATATACTTATAATCTGTTGAAATCGTATGGTTTCAAAGATGTAAAGTATCAGCCATTTCAAGTAGAAGCTTGGTCGAGAGATACCGTTACTTTATCAATTGCTCCAAGAAAAAGCGACAATTTTCAAGATGTAGAAGTAGTATCTTTAGCAATGACACCCGTAGAAGCAAAAGTTACTGCGGAATTAGTTGATGTTGGTAATGGATTAGAACCAGATTTTCAAGCAGTAAAAGAGCAGCTTCCTGGCAAAATTGCTTTAGTAAATCTTGGATTATTAGCACCTTTTAAAGGTACTCGTAATTTGCATCGTTCAGAGAAAACAGCTTTGGCTATGCAATATGGTGCGGCAGGAGTAATTTTTGTGAATACCGTAAAAGGAAATGTTTTACTAACAGGTACAGCTTCGGTTACGGGTAGTTTAATTGCTATTCCTGCGGTTTGTGTTTCTTTAGAAAGTGGCATCAGAATCCGTTCTTGGATGAGTGAACAAGCCAATTTGATGGGAGTAATTGATATGAAGAACTTTAGTAAAATGATTAAAGCTCGTAATGTAATTGCTACTATCAAAGGAGATAATAAAAAATATCGTGACGAAAAAATTGTAATTGGCGGTCACCTTGATTCATGGGATTTAGCCACTGGTGCATTGGATAATGGGATTGGTTCTTTTTCTATTTTAGATATTGCTCGTGCTTTCAAAGCCTTGAATTTGAAATCTAAAAGAACAATAGAATTTGTGATGTTCATGGGTGAAGAAGAAGGGCTGTTGGGTTCAAAAGCAATGATTGAAAGAAGTAAAAAAAATAATTCGCTGGAGAAAGTAGCCTTTATGTTTAATCTGGATATGGCGAATAATGCTAACGGATTCAACACATCAGGTAGAGAAGAAATGGTGGCATTGTTTACTAAAATAGGAGAGTACATGAAAAAGGCTTCTCCAGAATATAAAAACAATGTAATCAATCAAGCGGGGCTTCATTCAGACCATCAAAGTTTTATGTTGGAAGGTATTCCAACGGCTTCACCAATTGGTGGAATTTCGCCAGATGCAGTAGGATGTTATCATGCCAATTGCGACCGTTTTGATTTAATTAATAAAAATGAAATGGTAAATACCGTAAGATACACAGCGATGATGTTGTACGGTATTGCTAATGTTGATAAAATTCCAGCAAAGAAATTAGATTATTACTCGACTAGAGATTTTTTCATAAAACAAAACCTTAGAAAAGAATTAGAACTTGGTAGAGAATGGAAGTGGGGAACTGAAGAATAATTTTTTATGATATTCTGAAAAATTCAAACGACTGTTCGCTAATTGGTTAATCCTTAATTAATGATTTAAATAATATGGATTTTTTTGAACATAATATTGAAATTTCATCTGATACAAAAGACAATATCATTAAAGTGATTGGAGTCGGCGGAGGAGGAAGTAATGCTGTTCGTCATATGTACGAAATGGGGATTGATGATGTAGATTTTGTAGTTTGTAATACCGATTTACAGGCACTGAATGATAACACTGTTCCTGTAAAATTACAATTAGGCGAAATCTTAACAGAAGGACTTGGAGCTGGTACAGAACCAGAACAAGGGCGATTAGCAGCATTAGAAAGTGAAGCTCAAATAAAAGCACTTCTTCAACCAAGTACTAGAATGGTATTCATTACTGCTGGTATGGGTGGAGGTACAGGTACTGGTGCAGCCCCTGAAATTGCTAGAATTGCCAAAGAATTAGATATTCTGACGGTTGCTATCGTAACGGCTCCTTATTCATGGGAAGGAACAGAAAAAATCGAGGCAGCTAATCGTGGAATTGCAGAATTACAACGTACTTGTGATACTGTTTTGGTTGTTCTGAATGATAAATTACTTGAAATATACGAAGATTTAAACATCTTGGAGGCCTTTGAACATGCAGATGATGTATTGGCAAATGCAGCGAAGTCGGTAGCGGAAGTAATTACGAAGTCTGGTAAAATCAACGCTGACTTTAAAGATGTTAAGAAAGTATTGAGTAATGCTGGCCAAGCGGTGATGAGTACTGCTACAGCGAAAGGACCAAACAGAGCCAAAGAAGTAATCGAAAAAGCACTTGACTCACCATTGTTGAATAATCGTGATATTAAAGGGGCAAAACGTATTCTTGTTACCATTGCTACCAGTGAGCAAAAAGTAATGGCGGTGAAAGAACAAACAGCAATTACGGCTCACATCATGGAAGCCATCGGAAATTCTCCTGCTGGATTCAAACTAGGCTTTATCATTGATAATAATCTTGGTGATGATATGAGTATTACGGTGATTGCGGCGGGTTTTGATTTACCTGATGGGCCTGTCCGTACTCCTATTAAACAAGGATTAAATGGCAATCATGTGAAAGTAGGTTTAAAAGAGCCTGTTACATTACAAATTTCAAAAGTTGAGGAAGAGGAAGAAGTGTATGAAGAAGAGGAGGAGGAAGTTATCGAAGAGGAGAAACAAGCAATAAAACATGTTTTCCCACCTCGTGAAGATGATGCACCGAGACTTCGTAAAATGATTGACGACTTTACCAATAAAATGCCAACAGATACTGAAGATTACGATACGCCAGCTTTTCAGCGTTACAATGTTAAATTGTTAGATATTTCAGAGATATTAGAACTTGATTATCAGTCGCATTCATTATAATTGTATTGAACGATTTTAACTTACCAGTCCCGCAAGCGTCAATACTTGTGGGATTTTTATTAAACAGTATTTCAATTTTCACAATGAATAAACCAATGAAAAAAATCTTGCTTTTATCGCTTACTTTTTTTGTGTTTGTGAATACTTACGCTCAAGACAAAATAAAAGAGCTTACCACAGAAAGAGAAACTTTATATCAAAAATATAAAGAGTCAGAAAACTTGTCAACAGGGCTTTTTGGTAATCGTTCAAAAGATGATATGCAAAAAACGATAGAAGCTTTAACAGGAATTATTGATAAAGACAATGAAATTCTCAATGAGTATAAAAGTATTCAATCAAATGCTAATGCTGCTTTTACTGATAAGTATAACCAATTGATTCAAGAGAATAATGATTTGACACAAAAGAATCATGATTTAGTAGAATTAACGGAAAGACATAAAGGCTTTTCAAAAGAGAATCATCAGATGTTAGAAGAAATTGAGAAGTACCAAGGTTTGTACATCGCTTTATTGGGCTTTTCGGTATTGCTTGCAATCGTGTACATTTTCAAATATTTCAGTTTGAAAAGCAAATTGAAGGATTCGGAGAAGTAATATTAAGTTGAGAGTTATCAGCTATCCGACATTGGCTTTCTTGTGCGTGACTTCATAAGTCACCTCATAGAAACACTACATCCTGAATGATTTTTTCACCGACTTCTTTATTGATTAATTCAATAATTTTATTTTTTGCCATCAATAATTCATTTCGGAGTGGAGCAGAATCTAATTGAATAAATAACTTTCCATCTTTAATGTAGATTTGTGTAGTTCGAGAAGCAATCGGAGAACCCATAATTTTTTCCCAATAAGCTACAATGTAGGTTTCATTGAATTTAGAACGGATTTTGTACAGCTCAAGCATATCTTCGATAGCATCCTTCAACGAGGAAGTACCTGTCTTTCTACGAGCATTTTCTTTATTATATTGATATACTTTCGACATGACTTTACAGTAGCTCAAAATTGATGAGTGTCAAAGTTAAGTGATTTTGTTATTGGAAGCGACAATAAATTAAACCTTAGCCATTAAATTAACAATACAACCGAATGTCGAACCTTTTTTTATACATCCAAGTACGCAATCATCGGAATAATATTACGTACAATAATGAATCAATTGATTTTGTTAAGAAAACAAAACCATCTGTAATAGTTTATGATATTGATAATCATTCCGATAATTTAACGTTCCACTATGCCAATAAGTTGATAAAAGAATCAGAGAAAGTCTTTGTTTTATTGGATGTAGAGGAAGACTCAAGCTTAAAACAACTGATGGCATTACTTAATAATTTATTAGATAAATCCGATAGTTTAAAGCTTGCGATAAAGGGGAACAATAAGCAATTAGAAAAAGTAATAAGTATTTTAGACTATCAGAAAATCAAAGAAAATACTCATGAAATAGACATCTTAGAAACAATCCTTAGGGAGTTTTTATGAAAAAAACATATTCATTGAAAAGTTATATACATTCATTGAAAAGTTAAATTCTTGAAATAGTACTGCAAATGTCTTTCAAAATGCTTGTATTTATTGTTATAGTACAATACATAGGTTTTGTTGAATATTTTTTTTAAAAAAACTTCATATAGAAGGTGTCATAATTAAAAGAATTTTGTGTTAGTTTTGTCATTACCTAAAACAAGTTATTTCAATAGAATCTTTTGTATTTAGGTTATTTTCATTATTTTTATTTTAAAATTCACCTAAAACTGTTTTTTAACTTAAACCCAAAAATTACCAAACTAATGAGTACACAAGCAAAAACTCCAGCTGCTAAACCAGCAGCACCAGCTCAAAAAAAATCAGGCGGCATTCCAGCAGGCGTGGTTATGTTAATTCTTTTTGTTATTGCACAGTTATTTTTTCATTTCGTAATGGGAGATGGATCTCGTTTTGAAGGTGGAACTAACGAAGGTCACCCACACCCAGGAGATTACCTTGCTATTGCATTCAAAGGTGGTACCATCGTACCTGTTTTGATGACTTGTTTCTTGACAGCTCTTACCTTCTCTATCGAACGTTTAATTACAATTGGTAAAGCAAAAGGAACTGGTGATGTTAACGCATTCGTTCGTAAAATCCAATCTCTTCTTGACAAAGATGATACTGATGGAGCATTGAAAGAATGTGACAAACAAAAAGGTTCAGTAGGAAACGTTACTTTGGCTGCTGTAAAAAAATACAAGCAATTGTCAACTGACGGTTCATTGGACAAAGAACAAAAATTAGCTGCTCTTAGCAAAGAAGTTGAAGAAGCTACTTCATTGGAATTACCTATGTTAGAGAAAAACTTGACTATCATTGCAACGTTAGCTTCAGTTTCTACGCTAATCGGTCTTTTAGGAACTGTAATCGGTATGATTAAAGCGTTCTCGGCCTTGGGTAACTCAGGAGGATCAACAGATTCAACTGCATTAGCAAACGGTATCTCTGAAGCCCTTGTAAACACTGCATTAGGTATCGGTACTTCAGCTGTTTGTATTATTGCTTATAACTTCTTTACGTCTAAAATTGACGAGTTAACTTACAGTGTTGACGAAATTGGTTTAAGTGTTAACCAAAACTACGCAACTCACCATAATTAATAGTTATTGCGTTAAGCACTAAGTGTTATAAGTTTTTTCTTATAACTCATATCTAATAACTTATAACTAAACAAGATTATGCCAAAAGTTAAAGCAAAACGACAAAGTGTTTCTCTAGACATGACAGCGATGTGCGATGTGGCGTTCTTGTTACTTACTTTCTTCATGCTTACTGCAAAGTTTAAACCTGAGGAAGCCGTAACAATCGTTCCACCGTCATCTATTTCAGAGAAAACAATAAGTGGCGAAAAAGGAATCCTTACTATTTCAGTAAGTCCTGAAGGAGGTATTTTTTTAGGAACAGACGATAAAGCTGCAAAGGATTATATGTTGGAAAGAATGGCAAACCGCCTATCTGTTCCAGTATCTGCTGAAATGAAGAAGAATTATGATGCTTCTGAAATCGTAGGTTATCCAGCAGGTGCTATGCGTCAGGTTTTAAGTGTAAAACCATCTGATGCGAAAGCAAAAGGATATTTGAAAGGTATTCCATGCGATTCAGCCAATAACGAACTTTTCCTTTGGGTTAGTTATGCGAAAATTTCTAATCCAGGATTGAAGGTAGCTATTAAAGGTGATGCTAATTCAAATTATAAAGTATTCAATCAAGTAGTTGGTACTTTGCAGGAACAGAATATTAACACGTTCCAATTGGTTACATCTCCTGAAGGTAGACCTCAATAGATTTTATTTAGTTGTACTCAGTAGTTTTAACCCTGCCTCTCTTTGAAAGGCAGGGTCTTATAAAGCCAATCTGAGTATCATTAACTACCAACAATTAAACCCCAATACAATGGCAGAAGTAAGTCAAGACGGTGGGGGCAAAAAAGGTGGTAAGAAACGCAGTAAAAAAGCGTCAACCAAAATTGACATGACTCCCATGGTAGATTTGGGTTTCTTATTGATTACCTTTTTTATGTTAACCACGACGTTAGCAAAGCCCGTAGTAATGCAGTTGAATATGCCTGATAAAACAGAAAAGGATGATAAGTCAGAAGTTAAAATGTCTGAAACCTTAACTGTAATGCCAGATGCCGAGAAAGTATATTACTATCAAGGCTTACCGACAGAAGCATCAACTCAACTTCAGAAAACAAATTATTCTAAAGATGGAATTAGAACCGTTTTATTCGACTATAAAAGAAGAATAGGTGATAATTTTACGATTGTGATTAAAGCGACAAAAGGAGCAAAATACAAGAATATGGTAGATTTGCTTGACGAATGTGCTATTACAAGTAACAAACGTTATGCGATTCTTGAGATTGATCCAGATTCTGAAAAATTAATCAAAAAGTCGGGTCTTTAATAAAAATTAAATAAAACTAAAGAAATAGTTTAAAGTATTTTGAAAACTAAATTAATAGTTTTATCTTAGTTCAATGAATATTCAATTTGATGGTTTTCTATTTTTGAACTTCATTCAGGTTGAAAAACATTAACAGTATTAACATCACGAAATTATGTCAAACGTAATAAGCCAAAATGCAACGTTGGATGACATTATTTTTAAGAATAAGAACAAAGAATATGGTGCTTATCTCTTAAGAAAATCTTATCCGAAAGTGGTTTCACGTTCTCTGATAATTGGTATAGCTTCGGTTTCGTCTCTTTTTGCATTATCATTTATTTATAATAAAATCAATGAAGAATTAGCAAAAACAAAAACTGAGGTAACTGCTGAAGTAATGAAAATTGATCAGCCACCACCAGAGAATAAAACACCGCCGCCACCACCACCACCACCACCGCCGCCACCACCAAAAGAATTACCAAAGGTGACGACAACGAAATTTTTACCTCCTGAAATCAAAAAAGATGAAGAGGTAACAAAACCAGAACCACCTCCAGAAGAGGTAAAAGGTAATACAGCTTCTGAAACTGTAAAAGGAGAAACTGAAGATGCTGGCCCGCCAGTAGATCCAGATGCAAGAGGTACAGCTCCTGAAGCACCTGTTGAACCACCAAAACCGAAAGAAGAAGAAATCTTTACGGCGGTAGAACAACAAGCAGAATTCCCAGGTGGTATGGCCGCTTTTGGTAAATTCTTACAGAAAAACTTGAAATACCCAGCTGCCGCTCAGCGTGCAAACGTATCTGGTAAAGTATATATTCAATTCGTTGTAAATACTGACGGTAGTATCCAAAACGTTGATGTACTTAAATCAGTAGGTTTTGGTTGCGATGAAGAAGCTGTTAGAGTAATTAAGTCTGTACCGAAATGGACTCCAGGTAAACAGTCTGGTCGTGCAGTTCGTTCTAGATTTACAGTACCAATTAACTTTTTGCTGTCTGAATAGTTTTTATTCTTGAGCACTAAGATTTAATGAAACCTGTCAGATTTCTGACAGGTTTCATTTTTCAAAGGGAATCAGTTTTTGATTTTTATTTCGTTATGTATTTGATATAGCTTATGAGACATGAGTTATGGTGGATGATATAAGCCATACTTTACAAGAAATTGCTCATTCTTTATTGAATACATAGTAACTCATATCTCATATCTAAAAAAATGCCCAACAGAATTTTTGTGCTTGTTAATGTGTTGATGGCTCTTTCCTATTCAGTCATTGGAGTGCTTTTAATACTTTACCCAGAGTCAGCTTTTTCGCAGATGATGCTTCCTTCGCCAATATATGCCTATGCTTTGGGAGCTTTACTTTTAGTTTATGGTATTTTTAGAGCATGGCGAGTGTATATTAAAATGAATGAAGATGACGATGAAGAAGAAGATAAGTACACACATTATGAAGATAAGTAATAAGTTAACAATGAAGTAATAAACAATCACAAAGCCATGAAAACCATATTAAATCTATCATATTCTATTCTATTGTCAGCTATCTTGTTTTCTTGTGGTAAAAGTACAGGAAAGGACGGGAAAGAATTGGATGGCCCAGCCAAAGGAGAAATTACTGTAGCTGTTGATGAATCTTTTCGCCCGATTCTCGAAGCTGAAAAAATGGCTTTTCAAGAAACATTTCCTTATACTAAAATCAATTTAGTATTTAAGCCTGAAGGAGAAGCTGTTGCCATGTTATTAAATGACAAAGCAAGAGTTGCTGTAATTACAAGAGAATTAAACGAAAAAGAAAAGACAGTTTACACTGACGAAAAAATAACATACCGAAGTTTTAAATTTGCGGGAGATGCCTTGGCTTTAATTACCAATAAAGTAAATCGTGATTCAATGATTACGGTTAAAGAGCTTGAAGGGATAATGAAAGGAGAAAAAAAGAAATGGTCTGAAATTGGTAAAGGTGGTTCAAATGAAGATATTGTGTTGGTTTTTGATGGAACAAGTTCAAGTAACCTTACTTTTTTAGTAGAAAAATTTGGAATAGATAAGAAAGATAAAGTATCGTTTTTTGCAGCAAAATCAAATGAAGAAGTAATAGAATACGTTAAATCGCATAAAAATGCGATGGGTGTTATTGGTACAAACTGGATAAGTGATGGAGACGACCCTGCATCTTTGGGTTTTATCAGAGAAATAAACGTAATGTCAGTTGCTGAAAAAGCTAGTACAAATCCAGAAGAATATTATCAGCCCTTCGGTTACAATCTTGCTTTAAAAAGGTATCCACTCATCCGCCAGATTAAGCTAATATTAAAAGAGCCTTATATGGGGCTTGGAACAGGGTTTATTAATTATATGTGTCTTGAACAAGGACAATTGATTGTACTAAAAGGTGGACTTTTACCACTTACAAAACCACTTCAGATAAGACAAGTAAAGACAAATTAGACCGATTGGCATAGTTTTTTATCGAAATATTAAAAAGGTAATATTTGATTCTTAGTAGGAGTATTTAAAAAAGCTTCAATGCGAATAAAATTTTGACTTATCGCAACAATTTTTTAATTTAATTTTTTGTTTTGTTACAAATTCAAAAGATATTTTGGAAATTTGTGTAAGAAAACGAATTACCTGATTTTATATACTTATTTTAATTACTTACAACTAAAACATAAATAAAAATGGAAGTAAAGATTAAATCTCTGTTGGTGGCTGCAAGTTTGTTGTTTGCTGTTGCGGTAAATGGACAAACAGTTCAGCAAGGCTTGGCGCAGTTGGACGGAGACCAGCCAAACAAAGCTAAAGCGACATTTACCTCACTAGTTGCTGCTAGTAATACTGGTGAAAATTTATACTATTTAGGTTATGCTCATTTACGTGCAGGTGAATTTGACGAAGCAAAAGCGACCTTTGAAAAAGGTCTCGCTGCTGAACCTAAGCAACCTTTAAATGCAGTTGGTTTAGCTACTTTATTGTTAGCTAAAAAAGATGGCGCTGGTGCAAAAACTGCTTTTGATAAAATTTTGGCAGATACCAAAATGAAAAATGCAGAAGTAATGTTTCGTATTGCTGAAGCTTACACATTGTATGAAGAAACAAATGACCCAGGTGAAGCTGTTCGTTTGATTGATTTAATCACAGAAAAGACTAAAAAGCCTTTAACTGCTGATATGCAAATCGTAAAAGGAGATGCGTTTTTATTGAAAAATGATGGTGGTCCAGCGGCTTCAGCTTATGAACAATCTATCTTAATTAATAAAACTGCAAAAGCTTATGTAAGATTAGGTGTTGTTTATTTAAGAGGTAAAAATTACCAATACACTGTAAACAACTATCAAAGTGCTTATGAAACTGATTCTTCTTTTGCTCCTTATTACAAAAGAATGGGTGAATATTATATTATTTTCAACCGTTATAAAGAATCATCTAAGTTCTTTAGAAAATACGTAGAAAGAGCAGAAGCTACTCCAGCAATCTTATTATCAACAGCTAAATTATTGTTCTTAGCAAAAGATTATGAAGGAGCAATGCAGTTTACAACACAAGCTGAGGCTGGTGGAGCAAAAGATAATGATATTTTCAGAATGAAAGGTTATTCTAATATTGAATTAGGAAATCCACAGTTAGGAATAGAAAACCTTGAGCAAATGGTAAAAGCAGGAGTTAAACCTTACTATTTAGATAACGTTTATTTCGGTAAAGGATACCAAGGCTTAAAGCAAGATTCGTTAGCGATTGAATACTTTTTGAAAGCTGCTCCAGAAGATACTATCAACAACCATTATGGGTCAATCTATACGATTGTATATGGTCAGAAAAAATATGCAAAAGCAGCAGATTATGCTTTGAAGTCAATTGAATGGAAGCAAAAGAAGAAAGCTCCAATGGCAAGTGCTGATTTTTACAACGCTGCTATGGCTCTTTACTTTACAACAGCTTATACGCCAAGAGAAGATACTTTGGCTAGATATAACATCGGTATGAAAGCTGATACAATGTTTGCTAATGCAATTGCTATTAATGACAAATTTGCTCCATTCTATTTATTCCGTGCTAGAACTAACAACTACGTGGATTATACTGGAACAAAATGGTTAGCTGTACCACATTATGATAAATTCTTGGGAATTGCAGATCCAGCAAAAGCAAACAAAGAGCAATTGTACGAAGCTTACAGATATTTAGTGGGTTATCATGCAAACGTAACAAAAGATACTACTAAAATTCAAGAATTTGTAGATAAAGCTGTTGCGATTAAGCCTGAAGATCCAGATAAATTGAAGGAATTTTTAGCACCAACTACTCCTGCCACATCAGCAGCGACTACTCCAGCTAAAACGCCGAAAAAATAAAATATTAAAATTTGTTTGATGCAAAGCCCTACCATTTGGTAGGGCTTTGTTAATTTTGGGGTATTCTAAAAAACAAAAAAATGTACGCACTAATCACAGGAGCCAGTAAAGGAATTGGAAAAGAAATAGCCATAGAGTTGGCAAAACAAAAATATAATCTATTACTTGTAGCGAGGTCAGAAGGTTTACTTCGAGAAGTAGCTATTGAGATTCAAGAAAAATATGGGGTAACTGTAAATTACTTAGCAGTTGATTTAGCTACCGTTGATGTTGCTAGACAAGTATTTGATTGGGTTGCCCAAAATCAATATGAAGTATCTGTTTTAGTCAATAATGCAGGATATGGTTCTGTAGGCAATTTTGATACTTACACTATTGAACAAAATAGAGATATGATGAACCTAAACATGGCTACTTTAACTGAAATGTGTCATGTGTTTTTGCCGATGCTCAAGCGTCAGCCGAAGGCTTATATCATGAATATTGCCAGCTCAACAGCTTATCAGGCTTTACCTAAAATGGCAGTTTACGCAGCTACAAAGATTTTTGTGCTGAATTTTTCAAGAGCTTTAAAGAATGAATTGAAAGATACTACTGTTTCGGTTACTTGTATTAGTCCGGGGGCAACAGATACTGGTTTTAATGATAGAGCTGCTGTACCTGCCAAAGCAAGAAAAGCAGCTGAAAAAGTAGCAATGACGCCAGAAGTAGTTGCTAAGATTTCAGTAAAAGCCATGTTTGATAAGAAAACAGAAGTAATTCCTGGAATGGTGAATAAACTAGGTGCTTTCTTAGCTTGGCTTGCACCAAAATCTATTACTGAAAATGTAGCCGCTGGAATTTATCAATAAATATCATTAAAGCTTTCAGGTTTCTAAGTAGGCTTTCCTTTATTATTATAATCATCTAATTATCAATATATTACAAATGAAATAACCCCGAAAAAGTGTCAATATTGGCAATTTTCGGGGTTT
>NZ_JACHKT010000050.1 GCF_014204325.1 Arcicella rosea | reverse complement strand
AAGTAAATAAACCCCAAAAATATTAATAAAACTCCCTTGATAAATTAACTTATCAAGGGAGTTTTATTTTATACTAATGCAAATGATGAATATCTGATAAATTACGTTTTGAAACATGAGTCATCCCAAATTTTCTCTTTGAAAAGTAAGTTTTAAAAGATTTAAATGTTTAGGGGATTTATTGTGATCCTTACTTTTTTCTTGATACAAAAATTAACCGCAGCGACGGTCGCAAAAAAATCAAGAATTCCTAATCGGAGTGGCGAACCACCTCGCTTCGCTCAAACAGTAGAAATTCGTGGCTCATAAATCACAAAAAAAGCGGTCGAAATTAGTTTTTCGACCGCTTTTTTATGATTTTAAAATTCGGGATGACTCATGTTTTATTTTTTAATTCAGATATATTTTTATTCATAATGAATTTCAATACGGTATTTGGAATATACAGTATTTAAAATCTTCAAATCCTCTTTCAATGCCCACCACCACTTGTAGGTATTTCCATTCCTTCTTCTATCTTTCCAGATTTCATAAGCATTGTTGCTCCACATGCAATTAACAAAAATATACCTGCAAATGTAATTGCTTTTCCAGCATCGTTATCCAAAAAATGTTCTAAAATATATCCGAAAGTAAGGTTTTGAATAATCATCGGTATTACAATCATCATGTTAATTATACCCATATAGACACCATAGCGTTCTTTTGGAATCTCAGAAATTACCATTAAATATGGAATCCCCATCATACTTGCCCAAGCTACTCCAAAGCCTGTCATTGGGGCAAATAATAGATATTTATTTTCAATGTGTGGAAAAATGATAAGACCAATGCCTGCAATAAGTAAGCAAATGACATGCACTAATTTAGGAGAATACTTTTTGGCAAGTCCAACCAAAGCAAATGCAGATAAAAAAGTAGCTATATTGTACCATCCATTTACTAAACCTGTCCAACCTACAGCTTCTTCATATAATTGTTTATTTCCCATTGGAGAAGTATGCCAAACTGATTGTGCAATGCTTTTAGAAGCATTTTGCCAATAACAAAATAAGGCATACCATTGGAAAAGATATACCAAGGATAATTGCCACATTACTTTTGGCATGTCTTTAATTGCTTCAAATATTTCAATAAACGGTGCAAAAATTCCTCCTTTATGTTGTTGCATAATTATTAATTCTGCTGGACTTGGAGGAATTTCGGGTGTTTTGGACATAGACCAAAGTACAGAACCAATTGAGCAAACCGAACCTAAAAAGAATGAGCCAAAAACCCAATATGGAATACTTCCATGCTCGCCTGGAATAAATTTTTGAAAAATAAATAATGAAATATTCGCTAACGTAATCCCTAAACCTGTAAAAAAACTTTGAGAAAGAAAACCCGTTGCTTGCTGGTCTGCTGGAAGTTTATCTGCAATAAATGCCCTATAAGGCTCCATGGCAGTGTTATTTCCTGCATCAAGTATCCATAGTAAGCCTGCTGCCATCCATAATGAACTACTAAATGGATAAATGAATAGTGCAATGCTACAAAGTAAAGCTCCAACTAGAAAATAAGGTTTGCGTCTTCCCCAACGTGGATGCCATGTTTTATCGCTCATAGCACCAATAATGGGTTGGATTAAAAGTCCAGTCATCGGACCCGCTAAATTTAAAAGAGGAATTTCATCAGGACTTGCGCCCAAGAAATCGTAAATGGGATTGATGGCACTTTGCTGCAAACCAAAACTATATTGAATGCCAAAAAAACCTACATTCATGTTAATGATTTGAGAAAATGTTAATCTTGGTTTGATACTATTCATAAATATTGCTTAATAAAAACGGTTAATTTTACTTACAATAATACTAATTAAATTAGAATAATTTATATTTTTTCTGGTTCGTTTCATTCTATCTAAAGGGTTTTCTTTCTTTATAATCTATATGAAGTATTATTTTAAATGAAGAGCTATCTCATGAAAGTTGATAGCGTAAATAAGAACCTTAATTCTTTAGAATAATTGATTAACTTTGATTTATGCTACTTTTTACCTTCCTTTTTTCCTTGATAAGTACTAATTTAAAACCTATTGAGGTAGATTCATTTGTGGTAGTGAATGAAATTATTCTTCATGGAAATCATAAAACGAAAGAAAATATCATCCTTCGAGAGCTTGATTTTAAAATAGGGGATACTTTATCGAAGAATCAACTTTCTAAACGTTTAGAACTAAATCGAAGGAAAATAATTAATACTAATTTGTTTATTACTGCTGAAATTCAAACGGGCATAAGTAATGAAGGACAATTGAAAGTGATGATTAATCTGCAAGAACAATGGTTTATCTTGGGGTATCCTGTTTTTCAGTTAGCAGATAGAAATTTTTCAGAATGGTGGAGTCGTGGATATGATTTCAGGCGTACAATTTATGGTGTTGATTTGATACATAGCAATTTCAGAGGGAGGGCAGAAAGACTTTCTTTACATATTGAAAATGGATTTACTAAAAGAGTAGATTTTAGTTACAGAATTCCCTACATCAACAAAGCTCAAAAAACGGGTCTAGGAATGAGCATTTCTTATATCACCAATAAGAATGTAGCTTTTAGAAGTATAAATGACACACTTTTCTACATTAGGAGTAAAGATGAAATTTTAAGAGAGCGTTTTTCTGGAGCTATTTTCTTGAAAAAGCGATTTGCTTTTTACGATAATCATACAATTGAATTAAGATTTAATCATATTTCAATTGATGATACCATCAGAAAACTTAATTCAAATTACTTGGCGAGTAATAATAATCAGCAAATCTATGGGCAAATTAGTTATTACTTTAACTATGATTTTAGAGATAACGTTACTTATCCACTAAGAGGTAAACGATATGAATTGTTGATTAATAAACTAGGAATTTTACCCAATGATGATATTAATCAATTAGAAATTACTGGCGATTATTCATATTATAAACCATTATCCAATAAATGGTTTTTGGGGATTAACGTTGAGGGAAAGGTGTCTTTTCCTAATCGTCAACCATTTTTAAATACTCGTGGTTTGGGTTATGGCGGAGATTTAGTAAGAGGTTATGAGCTTTATGTTGTTGATGGAAGTAAGTATTTATATATTAGAAATAACCTAAGATATGAGCTTCTCAACAAAAGTTTTCACTTGAAATTTCTGCATATTAAGCAATTTAATAAAATTCCAATTGGTCTGTACCCAAATATTTTTAATGATTATGCTTATGTTGAAAATCGCTTTGCGACAGAGAGTAAAAGTAATCTTGCTAATAAATTAATATATGGTTATGGTGTTGGGCTTGATATAGTTACTTATTATAATTTAGTACTTCGCTTTAATTATGCGATAAATAGTAGCAATAAAAGGAATTTTGTGTTTAGTATGGGAAGGGAATTTTAAGCTAAGAGGTAGGGGCTATAAAAAGACAAAGGAGACGTTAAAAACATCTCCCTGTGCAAATTAATAGTTCTACACCTATTATCTTAAATATTTTTGAAGGCAGGCTTTGAAAAACGAGGGGTAACAAAAATCACCCCCGTTTCATAAATACCTAACCACTAATTTCTTTTTTTAATTTATCCGAAAGTTACTAAAATATCTTCTAGCTTTTTCAATAAAGTCTTTTTTCTTTCTTCTTGAGATAGAAATTTTACTTCCATCTCTTAATTGAACGAACATTTCTTCTCTAACATCAAACTTTGAAATGTGATTTAGATTGACAGTAAACGATTTGTGAATCCTAACAAATATTTCAGAATCTAATTTAGGTAAAAAAATCTTCATTGTTCGTGAAACCAATAATTTTTTCCCATCTGTGAAGTGAAATATTGTATAATTTCCAATTGCTTCGAGATGGCTAATGTCTTTCCAAGCTACTATGATATTTTTTTTACATGAAATCGTTAAAATAATATTCGACTCCTTGTTAAAAATAGATTCTCGTCTAAAACTGAAATCGTGACTTAAGTTATTAATTAGATAAGAATTGCTTGTTAACGACGTACTTGCCATGATAGTTATTTAGTTTAGGTTAATCCATAAATTCATTCTATTGCATGGTTGGGTTCTTATTACAAAAGTAGAGAGTATTTTAATGGCTGTCAATCACATGATAGGATGATATATCACACAATTCTTTCGTGAATTGCCTTTGCTACAGCTTCAGTTTGTGAATGAACGTGTAATTTATCATATATTTTTTTGATGTGAGAGCGAACAGTATCAATACTGATGCTACACTTATCTGCAATCATTTTATAACTATTCCCTTTTACTAAAAGGTTTAAAATCTCACTTTCCCGTTCTGTTAATTTGTAGTCGTTGTTCTCTGTTACTTTCTGTTGAGTTGGTAACATTTGTAATACTTTACGAGCAATGCTTGATGTCATGGGTGCGCCACCATTATTTGCTTCTTGAATGGCTTCAAGAAGTTTGACAGGTGGAGTTCTTTTTAAAAGATAGCCAACCGCTCCTGAACAAATTGCTTCGAAGATATTTTCATTATCTTCAAAAACGGTAAACATCACTACATTTACTTGTGGAGCTAATTGTTTGATGATTTTGAGTCCTTTTAAACCATTGGCTACAGGCATATCTATATCCATCAAAACAACATCAGGTTTTAATTCAACGATTTGCTTGGCTACCTGTTCGCAGTTGACAAAAGCACCAATCAATTCAAACCCAATTGAACCTGCAAGGAGTACCGAAAGGCTTTCTCGTAAATCAGGATTATCCTCATAAACTACGATTTTGATAGAAGTTTGAGTCATTGGTTTGATGAAATTCAGAGTCATGATATTGAAGATATTTACCTGAAATACAAGTTTGATTAAGTGGAGAATATCTTATTTCAAGATTAAAATGAATGTAATATTACAAAAAAATAAATTGAGGTAATATCACATGATTGGGTGATGAAACTTATATCATCACTGAGAATGTGGTAGCTAGTCGGAAAGTTTTTGTATTTTTGTATCAGAAACCTTCATAAAAATTCATTCCGTGAAAAAAAATAATCTTTACTTTCTTATCTTTTTTGTTTTGCTAGTTGCTTGTCAGGAAAAAAAAGAAAGTACTCAAACCGAAACGAGTAGTTTAGCAAGTACTTCTGTTGGCTCTTCAGCTTTAGAAAACTATAGTACAATCTTTCAGGCGATTCTTAAAACCGATGCTGGAATGGCAAGAGGTGTAAAAATTGGTGATAATATTGATACGATTAATGAAACCACATTGCCATCAGAAACGCCAGCAGAAAATGGGAAAAGTTTCACAGAGTATTTTGATGACACTGATTTGAATTTTGCTGATATTCTCTACGTAAAAAGTCCAGAGAATAAAGTTGAAGCTATCACGATTGATGTTTATATCGAACGCCAAACAGCTGTGGATAGCTTAATGAATGAGTTTAAAGGCTATTTTGAAACAAAGTATGGAAAGGGAGTTGAAAAAGAAAAAGCTATTATTTGGCAATTGGCAGATGGAAAAAATAGCTTATTACTTCAAAATGAAAGTACTGAAAAGGACCCAGGATTAAAAATAGTTTTTGCAAATAAAGCGGACAAGATTTTACAATAAGTAATACAAAAAGAGCCTTTAGATAATCTAAAGGCTCTTTTTGTATCGTTCAGTATCAGAAAATTATATTTTCATAACCCATCCACGAGTATCGGCTTTTTTGCCTAAACGAGTATCGTTAATTTCTTCAAATACTCTTTTCGAGAAAGCATCTTCTGCTCTTTCAGGAAGTTGGTAATCAACGCCTTCAAAGCCGATTGTAGCAATTGGAGCAATTACAGCGGCAGTACCTGCACCAAAAGCTTCGGTTACTTTACCAGCTTTAATACCTTCTACTAATTCTTGAACTGAAAGCTGTCTTTCTTCAATTTTCATTCTCCACTCTTTTGCTACTTGTAAAACTGATTTACGAGTAATTCCATCAAGAATTGTATCGCCAGTCGGTGCTGTTACTAAAGCTCCGTCAATTACGAATAAAAGGTTCATCGTTCCTGCTTCTTCTACAAAAGTATGAGTAGCAGCGTCTGTCCAAATAATTTGGTCGTAGCCAGCATCCATCGCTAATTTTGTTGGATACAATGAGCCACCATAATTACCAGCATTTTTAGAAAAACCAACCCCACCATGAGCTGCACGAATATATTGTGTTTCAACACGTACACGTAAAGGTTTTGAATAATATGAACCTACAGGGCAGTTGAAAATCATAAACTTGTAAGTTTTTGATGGACTTACTCCAACGTACTCATCTGTCGAGAACATAAAAGGACGAATGTACATTGAACAACCTTCTTTGGCTGGAATCCATTCAGCATCTAAACGCAAAAGTTGTGAAAGCCCTTCCATAAAAATATCTTCAGGGATTTCAGGAATACACATACGGACTGCAGATTTGTTGAGACGCTTCCAGTTTTCTTCCGGACGGAAAACTAAAATTTCACCCGCAGCATTTTTGTAGGCTTTCATTCCTTCAAAAATTGCTTGTCCGTAATGTAGAGACATCATTGCTGGAGAATAAGAAATTGGTCCATAAGGCAAAATTTGTGGCGTTTGCCATTCTCCGTCTTTAAAATCAACCATTAACATGTGGTCGGCAAAAGAACGTCCAAAAACAAGGTTGTCAAAATCAACCGAATCAATCCTAGATTTTTCAATCTGATGGATATCAATCTGCAAAGTATCTGTCATAATTTTAAAATATTATCTGTTATTCTTTAATATTGTGAGCTTTTAGCTATCAGCTTTTTATTTATCAAATCTTCAAGTCTTTTGTCTAAAATCTTGCTTCTTGTCTCTTAAAGTCCTAAAGTCTTCCAGTCTCAAAGAAAGTCAAACTCTTGGTTTCCAAGCTATTTCTTCAACTTCAAGTTCTTTCGCCATTATTCTACATAAAACAAAAATATAATCAGAAAGTCGATTTAAGTACTTGATGATTAATTCATTTACCTCACTTTCTTCTGAAAGCTTAAGGATAATTCTTTCTGCTCTACGACATACTGTTCTTGCAAGGTGAGCAAACGAAATCGATTGATGACCGCCCGGTAATATGAAATAACGCATTGGTTCTAAAAAAGTGACCATTCTGTCCATTTCTTTTTCCAATAATTCAACATCACTTTCTAGCAAGTCAGGAATACGCTTTTTAGTTTGTTCTGGTTCGGAAGCCAAAATAGACCCAATTGTAAAAAGTCTATCTTGAATTTCTTTTAGAATGTCTTTTCTAGTCTCGTTCACTTTTTGGTCACGCACTAAACCAATGTAAGAATTCAATTCATCTACTGTTCCATAGGCTTCAATTCTTAGTTCAGTTTTTGAAACTCTTGTTCCTCCTACAAGTGAAGTGCTACCTTTATCGCCAGTTTTTGTATAAATTTTCATGATATTGTGGATATTCGAGGTCATTAATGACCTGAAATCGTTCATTTTACAAAGCTAATTTTTTTTGAGAAGTTTTACTCATTAAACCTAAAAAAAATAATTGTCATGACAAGTATTTTTTAAAAAAATGAATAAACAAAACGGCACACATTTCATTATAGATATAACAAACTTATGAAGCTAAAGGCTCACGGCTTTCAACTTGAAGCTATTTATTCTTGATTAATCGAATGTTTCATTAGAAATCCTGCCATTTGTAGCGTAATTTTGCACCCTGAAACAACAATATCAATGAGTATAGAATTTTTCATTTCCAGAACTTGGCGTTATTTATCAATTTTAGCCTTCGTACTTGTATTATTATTTACTTATCGTGGTTTGCCAGATACCACCGCTGTGCATTTTGGACCAAATGGTAGAGGAGATGGATTTTTACCAAAAAATCAGGTTTTCTATCTTTTTGCTGGAGTTATGTTTGCTTTCAACATACTTTCTGTTTTGTTAGCAAATAATGTAAAACGCATTCCTTTGGTTGCTTTTCAATGGATTCCAAATAAAAAATGGCTGAAAGGCGGGAATCAGCTAAATATAGCAATTGTAAATTGGTTAAACTTTTTGCCTGCTATCGTCAATACTTTTCTTTTGCTTATTCTGAGAGCCTTGTTGATATTGAATGATGAGCGTACTTTCAGAACAGATTATACTTATTTGTTAGTAATCGGAATAGTTCTGATGATGGCTTGGATATTTTATTTGCCTATCAAATTGCTTTTTACAAGTCCAAAAATCGAAGAAGAAGATTAATTGATGGATATTCAAGATTTAAAACTTGCTGATTATACTTATGATTTGCCCGACGAGCGAATTGCGAAATTCCCTTTAGAAAAGCGAGATGAATCTAAGCTACAAGTATATCAGCAAGGAAAAATTACGCATACGGTTTTTCATAAAATCAACAAGTATTTGCCTAAAAATACTTTGTTGGTTTTTAATAATACCAAAGTAATTCCAGCCCGAATTCATTTCCAGAAATCTACTGGAGCAGTCATACAGATTTTTCTTTTGCATCCCGTTGCCCCTACTTCGGTCATTAATTTGGCGATGGAAGTAAACGATACTTGCGTTTGGGAATGTATGATTGGCAATAGAAAGCGTTGGAAAAAAGAAGATGTTTTATCGAAAATTCTAACGATTTCAGGTGAAAAAGTAGCAATAAAAGCCAGTATTTTTGATTTTGATAGCAATCAAGTTCAACTTTCTTGGCAAGTAATTTCTGAAAATGTTGGACATTTCTCACCCAAATTTGTAGATATTATTCAAGCTTTGGGCGAAATACCTTTGCCTCCTTACTTGAATCGTGAAGCAGAAGAAGCTGATTATGAAACCTATCAAACGGTTTATAGCGAGAAAAAAGGAGCAGTAGCCGCCCCTACGGCAGGTTTGCATTTTACGGACGAAGTACTGCAAAATCTTTCAAATCAAGGAATTAAAGAAGAATTTATTACACTTCATGTGGGAGCTGGCACATTTCAGCCTATCAAAGTTGAAAATATTGTTGAACACAGAATGCACAACGAGCAAATTGTGTTCACGAAAAAGAATATGGAAGTTTTACTCGAAAATATCGGAAATACCATTCCAGTTGGCACAACTTCGATGAGAGCTTTGGAGAGTTTGTATTGGTATGGCGTAAAACTGACGAAGAATATTTCAAGTACTTTTTTTATCGAAAAATTAGATCCTTATCAAAATCCTGTTGAATCTTTACCAAGTACTGAACTTGCTTTAAGAACGATTTTAGCAAAAATGGAAGCCTCTGGCGAAAATGAAATCACGGGAGAAACCGAAATTTTTATTTTTCCGGGTTATCAATTTAAAATCTGTAAAGGCATTATTACCAATTATCACCAGCCAGAAAGTACTTTAATTTTACTCATCGCCGCACTCATTGGCGAAGATTGGAGAAAAGTGTATGCCGAAGCGATGGCAAACGATTATCGTTTCTTGAGTTATGGCGACTCCTCTTTATTATTGCCTTGAGTAATTGTGCATAATTAGTTAAGATTTGTCGATTACTCAATAAATTGATATTCATATAATTGAACTCATAATTCATAATTCAACACTCATACTTAATAGTCATACTCTTCGCCCCAATCTTGACGAAGTTTTTGTTTGATTTTTTCTTCCGCAGGATTTTGTTGCGGCTCAAAAAACTTAGTGTTTTTTACTTCTTCGGGTAAAAATTGCTGTTTTACAAAATTGCCTTCGTAATTGTGGGCGTACTTGTAGTTTTTGCCATAATCTAATTGTTTCATCAGTTTGGTCGGAGCGTTTCTGAGATGTAATGGAACAGGTAAATTTCCCGTTTCACGCACCATCGCCAAAGCTTGGTCAATTGCCAAATAAGCCGAATTACTTTTGGCAGAAGTAGCCAAATAAATCACCGTTTGCGAAAGTACAATACGAGCTTCGGGCATTCCTACGGCACGAATCGTTTGGAAACAAGTATTTGCCATTAATAGAGCATTTGGGTTTGCCAAGCCAATATCTTCCGAAGCTAAAATCATCAATCTTCTTCCAATAAATTCAATATCTTCGCCGCCTTCCAACATTCGGGCGAGCCAATAAACGGCGGCGTTGGGGTCTGAACCACGAATGGATTTAATAAAAGCCGAAATAATATCGTAATGCTGTTCGCCGTCTTTGTCGTAAAGAGCAATATTTTGTTGAAGTTTTTCTACCACCATTTCGTTGGTAATTTCCAAACCTTCGCCAACAGGAATAAAATTGCTGACCAGTTCCAAAATATTGTATAATTTTCGTCCGTCACCACCCGAAAACTGTAAAATAGCTTCGTACTCTTTTACTACAATGCCACGATTTTTTAAGAATATATCTTTCTCTAAAGCCTGATTGATTAAGTAAATTAATTCTTCTTTTACCAAAGGCTTCAACACATAAACCTGACAGCGAGAAAGTAAAGCCGAAATTACTTCAAAAGAAGGGTTTTCAGTTGTAGCTCCAATCAAAGTAATAATTCCTTTTTCAACCGCCCCAAGAAGTGAATCTTGCTGAGATTTTGAAAAACGATGAATTTCATCAATGAATAAAATAGGAGAGGGCGTATCAAAAAACTTTTGTTTTTTCGCCATTTCAATTGTCTCACGAATGTCTTTTACTCCAGCACTTATCGCAGAAAGGACATGAAATGGACGTTTCAACGTCTGAGCTACAATACTTGCCAAAGTAGTTTTTCCAACGCCTGGAGGTCCCCACAAAATAAAAGAAGGAATTCTGCCAGATTCTACGGCACGACGTAAAACGGCTTTTTCTCCTACTAAATGTTGTTGCCCGACGTAGTCATCAAGCGTTTGTGGACGCATTCGTTCGGCTAATGGTTGCATAATTGTATCGTTTATTCAAAAGCAAATATACATTCATTTCAGGACGCTTACGCAATGCAAAGCTTTGTGGAAAAGAAATCTTATCTTTGTAAGATATTTTCATTCAAAAATAATTACATGACTTTTGCATCACTTGGTTTATCAGAATCTCTTTTAAGAGGCATTACCGCACAAAATTATTCCGAACCTTTCCCGATTCAGCAACAAGCTATTCCTGCAATTTTGGCTGGAAAAGATATTCAAGGAATTGCTCAAACGGGTTCTGGAAAAACAGCGAGTTTTGTGTTGCCAATTTTAGAAATGTTTCAGCGTAAAAGTCCAACAAGAAATTTACACTTGAAAGTGCTGATTTTAGTACCAACCCGTGAATTAGCGATTCAGATTAAAGAAGTAATAGAATCTTTTGCGATTCACTTAAAAAATCCTGTAAAAACGATTGCCGTTTTTGGTGGAGTACCGCTCAATCAGCAAATGGTGACGCTCAAGAATACCGAAATTTTAGTTGCTACGCCCGGACGTTTGTTGGATTTGGTTTCGACGCAATCTATCAATTTAGCCAGAATAGAAACTTTGGTTTTGGACGAAGCCGACAAAATGTTGGATTTGGGTTTTAAAGAAGAAGCCAACAATATTTTTAAATTATTGCCAAAGAAGCGTCAGAATATTTTGTTTTCGGCAACTTTGGATACAGATTTAGAAACAATCAAAGAGGCATTGTTGAGCGAACCAGTAAAAATTGAAATTGAGCCAGAAGTTCAAAACCTTGACCAGATTAATCAAATCGCTTATGCGGTAAGTCCAGAAAGAAAAGGCCCTTTTTTACGATATTTAATCAAAACGCAGGTGATGCAACAAGTATTGATTTTTGTATCTGCCGTAAGAACTGCCGATAATTTGGTGGATAAATTGAAAAAAAATGGCATCAATGCCGCTGCCATTCATAGCAAAAAAACACAAGGAGCAAGAACAGAAGCTTTACGTAATTTTAAAGCTGGAAAAATAAATGTTTTGGTAGCTACGGATTTGGCTTCTCGTGGCATTGATATTCAGTTTTTACCAGTTGTGATAAATTATGAATTACCACGTTCGCCCAAAGATTATGTTCATAGAATCGGAAGAACAGGACGAGCTACAAATTCAGGTGATGCCATTTCATTGATTTGTCCAGAAGACCAACATCATTTTCACATCATCCAAAAAAAGATGAAAAGGAAAGTAGAAATTATAAGCACGGATGAAATTGATATAGCGAAGTTTTAAATAATAATTCATAGAATCAATCATCTTATAGATTGGGTAAGATTTGTACTAATAACTATTTTACTTATTCCATAAGATGGTTGATTTTCAGCTTTTTGAAGAACCTTTAGCAGAAGTACTATAAATTAAAATAATTTATTAATGTATATGGTTATTTCAAGATTTTAATTATATTTGATTTATGTTTTTAAACTAACCACACATAAAACCCTTAATATGCCATGAATCTCAAATCAATGCTTCGCATTTTGTTTATCAGCTCTCTGGTAGTTTTTTTAGGATACATTTTTTTGAAAAGCTTCGATTCATTTGCTCATCACGTCTTAAAAAAGCATTAAATGCTTTTCTAAATCACAAATTCCACTTCTTTAAAACCAAAGTATTCGATTAATCCATCGGATTCAATTCCTAATTGTCCAGTTTCATCAATCCCAATTATTTTTCCTACAAATAATTGTCCGTTTTTCCTGAAATGATGAAATTCTTCTATTCTAAACAGATTAGATAAATACCTGTTTTTTAACGTCTCATAATTTCCATTTTTAATGGTTAAATAATTTTTCTCGACACATTCCAACAGATTAGAAAGTATCATTGCTAAATCATATTTTAGTGGATTCTTCGTTACGTTCCTAAGCGATGTAGCATTGGGTACTGGAAAACTAGCTTGATTAATATTAAGCCCAATACCAATTATTGAATAACCAATTTGATAACCTTGTAAGGTATTTTCAATTAAAATTCCTCCCATTTTTTGATTTTGGAAATAAATATCGTTCGACCATTTTACTTTTAAGTCTTCATCGATATATTCTGAGAGGCAATCTAAAACGCCAAGTGACACTGCAACATTGAGTTTAAATTGTTCACTAGCTTTTAAAAAATTAGGTTTGAGGATTAAAGAAAACGTTAAATTTTCACCAACAGAGGCTTCCCAAACGTTTCCCCTTTGTCCACGACCAGCCGTTTGGTTGTCGGTAATTATGACCATTCCTTCAAAAACGTTTGTATCTGACTGAATTATTTCAGCCGCTATGTCGTTAGTAGAATGACACACTGGCAGGTATTTAATTGTTTTGCCAGTAAATAATGTATTGGGTTGAATTTTGTACAAGGTTATTTTGTAATTTTAAAGTTCAAATTATTTTTTGTGTTATTAAGTGATGAAGTTATGAGATTTCTCTCTAAACATTGTGACAAACACTTGTGAATTTACAAACAGCAAAGCATGACAGAAGTTAAATTAAAAAAAGAAATTAGTTCACAAGAACTTAGCCAATTGGTGGTGAAAGGGATGCAGGAAAGAAAGGCAACCAATATTGTAGTGATGGATTTAAGAAAAGTGAAAAATGCTTTCACTGATTTTTTTGTCGTTTGTTCTGGTAATTCTGACACTCAAATTGATGCGATATCTGAATCTGTAGATAAAGAAGTATGGGAAGTAACTCGTACAAATCCAAGAAGTATGGAAGGCAAAGCCAACCGAGAATGGATATTGGTGGATTATTATGATGTAGTTGTACACGTATTCAAAAAAGATCGAAGAGAATTCTACAAACTCGAAGAGCTTTGGGGTGATGCTGAATTTACTTATATCGACGATGATGCCGTTTAAAGTAATCATATTCCTTCCATAAATTTATCATACCACTTTTCATGTATAACATAAGTTAGAAACAAAGTTATCCAACCTAGTGTTTTCATTACAGATAATCCAAGTGTACAATTTATCTTGGTAAGTTAATTTACTTATTTTCGTGAACTGTACACTGTTTAAAAGTTAATTATAGAAAAAATGGCAGAAAATAATAGTGAGAATAATAAACCTCAGGGCTTTCCGAAGCGTCGCCCTAATGCTTCAGGAAATGGTTTTCAAGGATGGTTGGTTGTAGGGTTAGTTGTTGCTTTAATTAGTATTTACTTTTTGAGTAAAACAAAAGTTCTTAAACCAATTCAGCAAACTCAGTACGAACAAATGGTGCTGAATCAAGAAATTGCGAAATTATCCATCATCAAAGGAAAAGATATTGTTGAAATAACACTTAAACCTGAGGCTTTACCTAAGTACAAAAACGAATTAAGCGACCAACCAAATGCAGTTGTCAATCAAACTGCTGGTCCTCAATTTGAAAAAGAAATTACTTCAATTAATTCTTTTGAAACAGAACTCAACGAATTACAGAAAGATATTCCTCGTGAAAAAAGAGTACACGCTACTACTGAAGAGCATTATGGAATATTTGAATTCTTAGCAGGGCCGGGATTTTTCATTTTGATGTTTGTAGCGATTTACTTCATGTTCTTCAGAATGGGCGGAACAGGTGGACCTGGCGGACAGATTTTCAATATCGGTCGTTCAAGAGCTACTTTGTTTGACGGTGAAGCGAAAGTGAAAATCACTTTTAATGATGTAGCTGGTTTAGATGAAGCAAAAGAAGAAATTCAAGAAATTGTAGAATTTTTGAAGTTCCCTAAAAAATTCACAGATTTAGGAGGTAAAATTCCAAAAGGTGCATTATTAGTAGGCCCTCCAGGTACTGGTAAAACATTGTTAGCGAAAGCAGTTGCTGGTGAAGCGGGAGTACCTTTCTTCTCTCTTTCAGGTTCAGATTTTGTGGAAATGTTCGTAGGTGTTGGTGCGGCTCGTGTGAGAGATTTATTCAAACAAGCAAAAGAAAAAGCACCATGTATCATCTTTATTGATGAGATTGATGCTGTAGGTCGTTCTCGTGGTCGTGGTGCAATGCCGGGTTCAAATGACGAACGTGAAAATACTTTGAATTCATTATTGGTTGAAATGGATGGTTTTGCAACAGATTCTGGAATTATCATCATGGCGGCAACAAACCGTCCAGATGTACTAGATTCAGCATTGTTACGTCCGGGACGTTTCGACCGTCAGATTTCAATTGATAAACCAGATATTATTGGAAGAGAAGCAATTTTCAAAGTACATTTAAAACCTTTGAAATTAGCAGCTGATATTGATCCTAAAGAATTATCGGCTCAAACGCCAGGTTTTGCAGGTGCTGAAATTGCCAATGTTTGTAACGAAGCTGCTTTGATTGCGGCTCGTCGTAGCAAAACTGCGGTTGATATGAAGGATTTCCAAGAAGCAATGGATAGAGTAATTGGCGGTTTAGAGAAAAAGAACAAATTGATTTCTCCAGAAGAAAAGAAAATTGTTGCTTATCACGAAGCTGGTCATGCTATTGCAGGTTGGTTCTTAGAACACGCAAATCCATTAGTCAAAGTAACAATCGTTCCTCGTGGTGTTGCAGCTTTAGGTTATGCACAATATTTGCCCAAAGAGCAATTCTTGTACAGAACTGAACAATTAATTGATGAGATGTGTGTTACTTTGGGTGGTCGTGTGGCAGAGGATATTATTTTCGGTAAAATCTCGACAGGAGCGCAAAACGACTTAGAACGTATCACTAAATTGGCTTACAGTATGGTAACTATTTATGGTATGAACGATAAGCTTGGAAATGTGTCTTTCTACGACTCAAAAGGCTCTGAATATAATTTTAATAAACCGTATTCTGAACAAACAGCTCGTGAGATTGATGAGGAAGCTCGTAAAATTATCCAATCTGCTTACGAAAGAACAAAGGCTTTATTAACTGATAAACAAGATAAGTTAGAGATTTTGGCTCAGGAATTATTAATAAAAGAAGTACTTTTTCAAAATGATTTAGAGCGTTTGGTTGGTCCAAGACCATTTGAACAATTAACTACTTATCAAGAGTTTACAAGAAACGAAGATAGAAAAGCCGCAGAGTTAGAAGCTAAAGAGGCTGATGCTAAAACGGAAAAAGACAAAGAAGAAGCTTCGGCTGAAAAATAAACTTAGATTATTAGAAAATGATAAAATCCTACTCAGTTGCTGGGTAGGATTTTTATTTGTTGCAACAATAGAAGAATCTGCTTTAACCAAAACGATTTAGATTTATTGTATATTTGTTTTCTAAATTTGTTTCAATGACTACGATTAATTTACAAGCCGACAAAAAAATATACTTCGCTTCTGATTTTCATTTAGGATACCCAGACCATCATACGAGCTTAATTCGTGAGAAAAAGATTATCGCTTGGTTGAATCACATTCAAAAAGATGCTCAAACGATTTTTTTGATGGGAGATTTATTTGACTTTTGGTTTGAATATGAGAATGTAATTCCAAAAGGCTTTGTCAGATTTCAAGGTAAATTGGCAGAATTATCGGATGCAGGTATCGAAATTGTAATTTTTAGAGGAAATCATGATATTTGGATTTTTGATTATTTCCAGCAAGAAATGGGAATTCAAGTATTAAGAGAACCGACAGAATATATTGTAAAACAAGCTAATCATAGTACTTCTTTTTATTTAGTTCACGGAGATGGTTATGGCCCTGGAGATTATGGCTATAAAAAATTGAAGTTGATTTTTGAAAGTAAGTTTTGTCAATGGGCATTTGGTTGGATTCATCCTCAAGTTGGAATGAAATTAGCAATGGCTTGGTCAGAATCAAAAAAGGGGGAAGAACATTTGAAACGTGAGTTACGGTTCAGAGGAGAAGGAGAATGGCTATGGGCTTATGCCAAAGAAATTGAGCAACAGAAACATCATGATTTTTATGTTTTTGGGCATCGTCATCTTTTATTAGATTTAGAGGCAGGAGAAAATAGTCGCTACATCAATTTAGGACAATGGTGTTATGATAATGCAGAAAGTAATCATTATGCCATTTTCGATGGTGAAGATTTTACGGTAAAACAGTTTCAAGGATGAAAATATTAGCGATACTCTTATTGATTAATTGCTCAGTTTTAGGACAAAACATCGCTTTTGACTCACTGATTCCGAAGCAAACCTATCGGTATTTTGAAAAGAAAGATTTTGTTGTATCTAAGGAAAAACAATTGAATGGTTCAGAGCTTTTCTCAAAAAACAATTATTTGATCGAAGCAGAGTTGCTTTGTAAATCAGCAAGAAATTTTGGCTTTAAAGTAACACAATTGAAAGATAAAGAAAATCCTAATAAAGTATTAGAAGAGCTTGTTTTAGGCTACAATGTTCATCAAAAACATCTTTATATTGATAGAATTAAATCATCCAAACCGTCGGTAAAAGATTTAATAGTGCCTTTGAAACTGGTAAATAAAAGGGTAAAAATGCAAATAATTGTAAGTAAAGATTATGTTCGTTTTTTTGCCAATAATAATGAAGTAATGTTAGCTGATTCAATTGCACCAAGTAGTGAAGCAGTTATGTTTTCAATTTTTACTAAACACAGAAAAGTAAAAGTTGAGTCTTTGAAAATCTGGGATTTGGAACAACCGCCTCTCAATAAACATGATTAATCATTACATTCCATCATCAGCAAATCGCCAGTTTTATAAGTAATTTTCACTAAACCATCCTCTTTTACTTCATTGCTACTTCCAGTTCTGTAGCCGATTTTAAGGCTATCATCTGATAATTCATATTTCAGATTTTCGGTATTTATTCCAGTTACATCACCAATTGGAATCAATGAAATCGGTGTTTTGGATGGATACCATTTTTCATAAGTATTCGGGAGAATGAAAATCTTGGAGTAATCATCTATCACAACAATTTTCAATTGTTCTCTGAATCTAACAATGTTGGTAACATTTGTTATGGTATGGTCTGCTCTTCTCCCTGTTGCCCAAATGACATTTACGGCTGGAAAACCTTTTTCAATCAAATAATCGAAAGCTTTTTCTAAATCAGTTTTGTTTTGATCAGGCGTATGTACGATTTCAATCGGATATTGTTCTTCTCTGATTTTATCAAGATTTATCGCTCTTTTGATACTTTGCTCATCCAAAAGAGTAAGGTCAGAAGTATTTCTGAGTACATCAAAATCACCCAATAGTACATCTACTTTAATACCTAATTCCAACACACGATTAATGGCAGAATCAAGTACAATGACTAATGGCGACCATTCCAGTAATTGGCCCATAAGTTCAAAACTACAGGCTTCACCGTTGGCAATGATTAGTGCAGGTTCTTGTTGTTCTCTGATAACGTGATGAGATGACATAAAAGAGGAATTTGTTTGAAACACAAATGTAACAAAAAAGGCACTAAGATTACTTAATGCCTTTTTTGCTAAATAAAAAATCAATTATTCTACCAGAAAGTAGTATAAAGAACTACCAAGATTATAAAGATAGCAATTGCGCCAATTGTAAAGCTTTTTGTTGTTTTGAACATTGAAGCATCTACAGCCAAAGCTTTTGGATTTTCTTTCGTTGATGGGTCAATTAAACCTAAAATCAACATCGTAATAACGCATATTACGAAAGTAATCGCCATACGGTCAAGGAAAGGGATAATGTGTTTGCCTTCAGCATCTAAGAAAGATGTATAGATTGGTGTTTCGTACAAACCTGTCCAATCTGGGAATTCTTTTAATACTAAAGAGATAACCACAGAACCGATTGTTGCTACCATTGCACCAGCAGAGTTAGCACGTTTCCAGAAGAAACCTAACAAGAATACTGCAAAAATACCCGGAGAAACATAACCAGTCATTTCTTGAATAAAGTCGAAACCACCTTTTTTATCAATTCCTAAGAAAGGAGAAATGAAGATGGCAAGAATCATCGAAACAACAATTACAATTCTACCAGTTGTTACTAATTCTTGTTCAGTTGCATTTTTCTTAAAGAATTTTTGATAAATATCAAGCGTAAAGATAGTTGAGATTGAGTTTGCTTTACCCGCTAAAGAAGCTACGATAGCAGCAGTTAATGCAGCAAAAGAAAGTCCTTTTAAACCAACTGGAAGTAAATTCAATAAAACTGGATAAGCATGATCTGGATTTACAGTACCATCTGCTCCTAACATTTCTTGTTGGAACATTCCATTTTGGTATAAAACATAAGCTGCAATACCAGGAATTACTACGATAAGTGGCATTAATAACTTCAAGAAACCTGCAAAAAGCAAACCTTCACGAGCTACAGGAAGAGAAGCTCCTAATGCACGTTGTGTGATGTATTGGTTACAACCCCAGTAGTTTAGGTTTACAATCCACATACCACCAATTAATACGGCTAAACCTGGAAGAGAAGTATAATTAGGATTATCTTTCTTTAAAATCATGTGGAAATGGTCGTCAGCACGAGTAAACATTTGCTTCATTCCTTCAATAGCACCAACTTCCCCGAATTGTTCTGATACCAATGTCAATGCTAAATAGGTAGTACAAAGTCCACCTAAGATTAAGAAAAATACTTGAATAACGTCTGTAAAACCGATTACTTTCATTCCACCTAATGTGATAATTACGGCAAAAAATGCTAATCCCCACATACAAAGTGTAAAATCGATTCCAGAGATTGTTGTAATAGCTAAAGCTCCTAAATATAAAATAGAAGTAAGATTTACAACAACATATAAAATCAACCAGAAAACAGCCATGATGGTACTAACAGTTGAATTATAACGTTGTTTCAAAAATTGAGGCATCGTAAAAATCTTATTTTTCAAGTAAATAGGCATGAAAAATACTGCGACAATTACTAATGTTGCGGCTGCCATCCATTCGTAAGCTGAAATAGCCAAGCCCATTTTAAAGCCATTACCAGCCATACCAATAAATTGCTCGGCTGAAATGTTTGAAGCAATCATCGATGCTCCAATTGCCCACCAAGTAAGAGAACCTTCGGCTAGGAAGAAATCTGTAGATGATGCTTGTTTTGATTTTTTCTGTTGGTAAATCCAGTAGCCGTAGCCCGCTACAACGATAAAATAGAAGAAGAATACTAGATAGTCAATGGATTGCAGTCCTTTTTGCATTGGGTTTATTTTATTTTTTTGGTTATATATTATTTTTCATTCCGAAAGATACTGCATTAATTCAAAATTTAATAGATTAAATACAATAAATTATGTTTCAAAAGCTATTTGAAATTTACCATAATGTATGTAATTTATTGTAATTCAATAAGTTAGCCTATAGGTTAATTATGTCAAATTGACACGTTTTGTTTTGGTTTTTTACAATTTAATATAAGAATAATCAAATTGATTTTTGGAAAAGACGTAATAAATTACTTGCTGAAAAGCGGTGAAAATGATTAAATTAGTTTATTTCTCTCAGAATTAATATTTTTTGTAAATAAAAAAACACTTAAGCCTAAAGTTTTGGTTCAATCATTATCACTTCTTCTTTATCAATAATTACTTGTCCTTCGCCCAAATCTCTGGTTTTTCTTACATATTTTTTGGGCGTAACGATTACTGGACAAAGCGTATCATTTTTTCTTTTAGAATAAAAAGCTGCTAAACCTGCTGCCTTTTCAATCACATTTATAGGAAAATTTTTGCCTGCTTGCTTACGAATTACCACGTGCGAACCCGCAACATCACGTGCATGAAGCCACAAATCTTCTTTTCTGGCGAAGCGTTGTGTCAGTAAATCATTATTCTTCGCATTGCGACCAACCAAAATCTCATAACCTTCAAACTGATAATACTTAAAAAGCGTCTGTACCGTTTCTACTACTTTTTGTGTGGGTTCTAATTGGTGGGCTTTTAGGTACTTTCTGAATTCTTTTAACGTTTCAAAGCCTTCAATATCTTTAATTTGTTGTTCTATTTCAGCCAAATCCATTTCTTTGGCTTCCACATTTTCCATCAATTTCTCGATTTCAATCTTTTCGTTTTTAGATTTTCGATAATAATTCTCAGCGCTTTTCTGTGGACTCAAATCTGGCTTTAAACGAATTTTTATCGGTTGGTCTCGATAAAAATCATATAATTCAATTACTTCAGTTCTTTCAGGAATGGCGTGAAGATTCGCCATGATAATATTCGCAATTTCATCATGTTTTACACCTGTATCTAATCCCGAAAGTTGCTGATAACACTTGTCTATATAGGTTTGTGTTCGTGTTTTTTTCTTTTGAAGTATTTTAATGATTTGTCCTTTTTCTTTATCAATCACATTGATTTTGTTGTGAGCATAATAAAAGGCATTGCTGGCTTCAAGTGCGTCGGTAAAAGTTTGTAGAATTTCTCCTTCTTCTTGAATTAATGATAAAACTGGTTGAAAATCAAGCGTTTTTATGTAAAAGCTGGGCTTTTCAAGTTCTTGCAGAATTGCCTGAATTTGTTCCCAACTGACGTTCTCTTGGTTGTTTTTCGTCAGAAACTTTGTGATTTCTTTCCCAAAAGTAGGAAAAAGACCTTTCCAACCTTTTTCTTGGAAGGCTTCAAAACTTTGGTCGATTGGTCTGTCGAGTTTATCTAAAACAACATTATTATCAATCACCAATTTGTTTTGAAATAAATCTATTACTTCGTTGCCTTGAAAAAGAATGATATTAGAGCGATTGCCGTACATTTTAAAAAGTAAGACAAAATCGTTTTCAAAGTATAGGGCAAATGCACGCTCGTTTTCAAACTGACGAACGCTGAGTACTTTTAAATCTATAATTTCTTTGAAAAGATTGACCGAATTTCTGCCTGCTCTTTTGAAATCTTTCGGAAAAACCAAACAAGCAAAATCTGGATGAAGTACTGCTTTGATATAAAAATCTTTTTGGTCACGCCATTGTTTGCCTTCGCTACAAAAACCCAATAGAATTTCGTCTTTTTCTTGTGAAAAACATTCTGCCAAGACTAAGCCCGTAAGTTCGTTTGAAAGTTTTAGTGATAATTGACGAAGGAAGTAATAATTAGTTTGCATACAATTTGTGAAAGCCGAGGCTTTTTATTTGAGTGCAAAGGTAGCTGAATTAAGTATTTTTAAATATTAACTGAAAAATACGTTAAATAACTTAAATCTTAGTTGTAAAACTGAAAAATAAGTTATAGCTTTGGTTCATGGAAGAATTAACAAAAACAGAAGAGAAAATTATGCAGGCACTTTGGCAGTTGAAAAGTGCTTTTGTAAAAGATATTATCGAAAAAATGGATGAAGAACCAAAACCGCCCTACAATACGATTTCGTCGGTAGTGAGGATTTTGGAGAAAAAAGGTTTTGTAGGTTACAAAGCTTATGGCAAAACTTATGAATACTTTCCGATAATTTCTAAGGAAGATTATGCCAAGAAAACTTTCAAAAAAGTACTGAGCAATTACTTCGATAATTCGGCAAGTAGTTTATTATCATTTTTAGTAAAAGAAGAAAAAATTTCTTCGGCAGAATTAGACGCACTGAAAAATATTATTGATGGCAAAAACTGATTTCATGTATTAATTTTTTTAATCCTATCAACTATGAAGTATTTATTGGAATCAAGCATTTCTATGATGCTTTTATACACACTTTATTTTTTTGTTTACAGAAATTTTACTTTTGTTCGGCTCAACCGCATTTACTTGTTGTTGAGTTTAGTTTTCAGTTTGCTGATACCCAATTTTACTTGGGAAGTAAAAGAACTGGCTTCAACTCCGCAAAAATTGGTGGATTATGCTCAGTTTTATTCATTAAAACAGCTTGAAGCTTTTGGAAATAGGGGAGGCGAAGTAATCGAAAACCCAAAAGCTGAAATTTTAAATGGTTTCACAGTCCTATATTTTTGTTACTTTTTGGGTTCAGCATTGATGTTGATTAGATTGGCGATACTGACGTTTAAACTATTTAGTTTGAAAAAAATACCTTCTAAACCTTATATTTCAATCACTGGAAAATTTGCTAATTCTTCGTTTTTTAATCTGATTTTTATTGATGATAAGCATTTAGAAAAGCCAGAAATCGAACAGATTTTGGCACATGAACGCTGGCATGTGCGTATGCTTCACTCTTTTGATTTACTTTTTGTCGAGTTGGTGAAAATTGTTTTTTGGTTCAATCCTATTGTTTACTTGTATCAACTTTCGTTGGCAGAAGTACATGAATACGAGGTAGATAGCCGAATGGTTGAACAATTTCACCCACGAACTTATGCTCATCTATTGTTAAAATTAGCAGGTTTTCAAAGTCAGCCAATGATGATTCATACTTTTAGCCGAAAACCACTTTCCGACCGTATTCATTTTTTATTTACTAAACAAAAATCAGTACCTATGAAAAAGCTCGCTTATTTGTCCGTTTTGCCCATTTTGGGGCTAATCACCATGGCGTTTTCTTTTGAAACTATCGTCAAGAAAATACAAGAAAAGCCGAATAAAAATGTTGAAAGACCACGAAATAGTGCTTTGACAACTTATCCAGAAGTAAAAGTTTCTGATAACAAGCAGCTTTTTACAATCAATATAAATGATAAAAAAGACCAAATTTGGGTGACTATGAGTCCCAGAAAAATTACGCCTGATTTGGTCAATGGAATCATTGCTGAACAATTTAAAAGCTTTGGCTTTTTGGTGAAAGTAAAAAATGTTGAATACAACGGAGTCAAGAAGTTGAGCAGAATCGAAATTAGCTTGGAAGAAAATGAAGAAAGAAAAAATGCAAGAGATAAAAAGAAAGTGAAAGTATCAGACTTGCCAACGCATTTTAGTTTTAATCTCAGTAAAATGATTAATAAAAATCCGAAAAACTTGGATGCGTTGATTACTCTTTTTGCCGATAAAACCACAGGTGAACATTTTGTAGCACCACTTGGTCCACCGCCGCCGCCGCCACCACCAATGCCACCATCACCACCACCAGCGCCTCCAATACCAGTGAAAGGTAAAAAATAAATACAGAAGCTTGATAGTTTTATCTATCGAGCTTTTTTTATGAAAGTATTGGACTACATCCAAAGGAAAGTATCAGCTACTTTTCTAATCTTTTACCGTTCCACAAAATAAAATACCATTCTTCCTAAGTATTTTCTTATTGCGAAAATCCAGAATATCTTTGATGGATAAACCAAAATTTCACGATTTTTATAATCGTTATCAAAAAATGACACCTTTTCGCAAAAGCTCATTTATTCGAAAAGTCAAAGATATTACAGTAGGTAGCTCTTTGGCTTTGGCTGTTTTAGGAAATACGGTTATGCTTCAAAGTTGTGGAAGCTCTAATCAGGATGATGAGAGTGACTATGAAGAAGTGGAAGTTTATACCAAAGGAGTAAAAACATATATTTCTGAAACCTCAAAAGGGCAATTTAAAATTACAGATGAGGTACAAGTACCCGCAGATAGCTCAGTAGCCATTGTAACTTATTTGGATGGAAAAAAAGATACACTTTCGCCAAGAGCTGTAAAAGCCTTGATTGACAATGAAATTGCCACCAATCAAGCCCAGATTGGTCAAAGTAGTAATTTGTCTAATGCCTTGCTTTACGGTGGAATGGGCTATTTATTAGCAAAAACTTTAAGTCCGACTTATTCAAATTATCGTCCTGATATGTCGAATAATTTTAATTCATCAAATTCCTCATATAACAGTACAAAGCAAGACAGTTCGAGAAGAAGAAGCCGTGTTGGATATTATGGAGGAGGAATGAGTCGTTATTATGCAACAACAAGTGCTTTTCAAAAATCTAGCACAATTCATGAAAACATTGGAAGTTCAAGAACAATTACTTCTCGCCCGATTTCAGGAAGAAGTGGTTTCTTTCGTAGTTCAAGTCATGGTGGATTTCATGGATAGTTTATTAGCTTTCGGCTTTGAGCTGTCAGCCATCAGTATTTATATTTTGTTTTCAGTGAAAATTTATTTTACCATATTTAGAAGTTGACAGCCGATAGCTGAAAGCTCATAGCTATTTACAATGAATCTCAAAAAATTAAATATATCACCTAAACAAACGCTACAAAATGCAGGTTGGGATTGGATGCTTGGCGAAAATACTTTGCCATACATTACCGACGAAATGATCATTATTTCTGAAAAAGAAGCTGAAAATTACTTTGAAGCCGTGAATCAATTATACGAAATGTATATTGAGGCTGCACAATATGTAGTTGAAAACGAGCTTTTTGCAGAAATAGGCATTCCCGAAAATCTTATCAAATTAGTAAAGTACTCTTGGGAAAACGATAACCATTGGCATCTCTACGGACGCTTTGATTTAAGCGGAGGTTTAGATGGAAAACCCATAAAATTGATAGAATTCAATGCAGATACGGCTACTTGTATTCCAGAAACTGCCGTTGCTCAATGGGCTTCTTTAAAGGCAAATGGTTTAGACGAAAGTTCGCAATTCAATACTTTGTATGAAGCTTTGGTTGAACAATTGAAAGAAGTAAAACGTCAAAATCCTGTACTTTCGCCTACTTTGTTGATTTCAACAATGGAAGGTTTTCCAGAAGACGACACCAATATGCAAGTATTAGGCGAAGCAGCTTTGGAAGCAGGTTTTGAAGTAGCGTTCGAGCATATTGAAAATGTAGAATTTTCGCCAGTAGAAGGGATTTTCAAGCAAAGTGAGGAGGATGGTCGTTTCACAAGATACGATTTCTGGTTTAAACTCGTACCTTGGGAGTACATTGGTTGGGATGAACCAGCATTAGCAGAAATACTCACAAAACTGATTTATGATAAAAAAGTAATTATCCTGAATCCAGCTTATACTTTATTATTTCAGTCGAAAGGAATCTTGAAGGTTTTGTGGCAATTATTCCCAAATCATCCTTTATTATTAGCAACAGACAATAAACCTTTAGTGCATAAAACTTGTGTGCAAAAAGTACTTTTCGGAAGAGAAGGAGCAAATGTAAAAATACTTTCAGAGGCAGGAAATACAATAGAAGCTAAAGAAGGAGAGTATTTTGAACAGGCTTCTATTTATCAAGAATTTACTGAATTTGTAAGTGACAACGCTGGCAATTTTTACCAAGCGGGCGTATTCTTTGCCGGTGAGGCTTGTGCTTTAGGTTTTAGAAAAGGAGGAAAAATCATTGATAATACGGCACAATTTTGTGGACATATTGTCGAATAAAAAAATATTAAAATGCCCATTATTCAAACTTGTTATAAACCGTCACACATCTGGAAAGATGCTCATTTTTCAACCATTTATCCAAGTACGCTTAGAAAAGTGACGGGCATCCAATACAAGCGAGAAAGAATAGAGCTTTGGGATGGAGACTTTTTAGATTTGGATTGGTCGATGGCGAAAAGTAGTATTCCGAATGTAAAAACCAAAAAGAAAAAGGCTATTGTATTACCTGAGAATGTTCAGCCAAGTAAATCTTTGGCAATACTTTCACATGGTTTTCTGGGAAATAGCACTCGTCCCTATTTACTTGGTGGCGTAAAAGCTTTTAATGCTATCGGTTGGGATGCTTTGGCTTGGAATCACAGAGGATTAAGTGGTGAAAATAATCGTTTAGAACGCATTACGATTCATGGAGGAAGTGACGATTTGGAGGCTGTGATTAATCACACTTTATCAAAAGGTATTTACGAAGAAATTGTATTGGTTGGTTATAGCAAAGGAGCAAATATTACGCTGAAATATGCTGGAGAAAAGGGGAGTGAAATTCCCAAAGAAATCAAAAAAATTGTAGGAATTTCTTCTCCAACAGATTTACAAGGTAGCGTAGATGCGATGGGGAAATCAGGATTTTATGCGGAAAGGTTTAAAGGTAAATTGTTAAAATTTTTAAAAAATCGTTGGGAGTTGATTGATAATCAAATGTTTAAGGAATTTGAAAAATATAAATTTTTAGACGATTTTACAAATAATTACATCGCTCCATTGCATGGAATGAAAGATGCCGAAGAGTATTATGAGCAATGTGCCGCAGCACCTCACGTTCCTAAAATCAGAATCCCCACTTTTATTTTAAATGCAAAAAATGACCCAGTTTTATCTGAAAGTTGTGCCATGTTAGATGTAGCTAAAGACTCAGATTATATTTTTTCAGAGTATCCAAATTATGGTGGACACTGTGGTTTTTACGCTTCAAATCCTGAAGGTTTATATTATGGGGATAAACGAATGATTGAGTTTGTGGAAGGGAAAATTGTGGTTTAGCTATTAGCCTTGAGGTACTGTCTTAAAATCCTATTATTTGATTATAATTATTTTTATATTTGCTATTCTTGAAGGAGAGGTTGCTTTGCAACTTCATCCAGTGT
>NZ_JACHKT010000049.1 GCF_014204325.1 Arcicella rosea | reverse complement strand
AAAATCTTATGTAGTTGTATTTGCATATCTTATATGTTTTGAATACAAAAATATACATTAAAAGTCATCAGCCTAATTTAAGGATTGAGCCTAAATTTTAATTGAAAACAATCTCAAAGAGATTGAAGATTTATAGCAGAAATGATAGACGACCCCAACAGGTGTAACCCCGTTGGGGTCATCGCATCTATCAGGATTAGCTGGGTTATAAATCTGTGATGCCTTTGGCATCAAGAATAATCCAAATAAATTTTAATTGAAAACAATCCCTTTGGGATTGAAGATTTATAGCAGAAATAATAGACGACAATAATAGGTGTGACCCCGTTGGGGTCATCGTATCTATCAGGATTAGCTGGGTTATAAATCTGTGATGCCGTTGGCATCAAGAATAATCCAAATAAATTTTAAATAGAAACAATCCCAAAGGGATTGAGGATTTATAGCAGAAATGATAGACGATAACAACAGGTGTGACCCCGTTGGGGTCATCGCATATATCAAGATTAGCTGGGTTATAAATCTGTGATGCCGTTGGCATCAAGAATAATCCATATTAAATTTTAAATAAAAACAATCCCCTCGCTTGGCGTAGTGTTCTACACTACGTCAGAGTGAACTGCAATGTTACATTGCAAAAATGCAACGCATTTTAAGTTTGTCGAATTGCAAAACTCTATTAAATAAAATCTATTTCAATGAGGCTTCTCAATCCTGCATAATTTCTGGCACTACTGTATAACCAATCTTCTGGTTTTTCTACAAAATTCAAAGCGTTTAAGCATCCAATCTTTACGGCTTTCTGGTTCTGTTGCTATCGCCTTTAAAATTTGTGATGCCGTGAATTTCTTAAAATCCCGAATAACATTTGATAAATTAGCTTCCTTTGCCATTGTTAGCAAATGTACATGATTGGTCATTATTACTGTTGATAATGATGTCTCGATGGTTTTTTCTACTGAAAACATCTACCCAATCAATTACTTGAAGTGTTAGGTAGTAGAGACCAGACTGGTCATAGATTTGATAGCCCTGTGGCATATTCTTAAATAGTTAAGTGTGATAAACTAATAAAATGCGTTGCATTTTTGCAATGTAACATTGCAGTACACGCTGACGTAGTGAAAACACTACGCCAAGCGAGGGATTTTAAATTTATTCCAAAAGATAATCCACATCCTTATCAAGGTCGATATCATTATGAGGACTTCGGATTACTAATTTATTCCATGGTTTCCATCTGCCCTTTAGCTCTCCTTCGTTTGTGACTTCATGGTGATAAACTATACTTTCACAAACATGGGTAGGTAAAACTAAATCAATAGGTATGTTTTTATAACGCTTGTTTGAAGCAGTTCCTTTAAAATTTACTTGTCCATTTGCTACAGTAAATTCAAAAATAGCGGAGTCCCATCTCTTTTTTCTAAATTGCCCTTCAAACATCAACATCAACATTCGGTCATTTAACCATTGAGCAGTGTTTCTTGCTGTTGAAAGTAAATCTTCAATGTAAAACTCTGTATCCCAGAAATATTTCGATTCTATCCTACCATCTGAAAAAATACGATAAGTAATTCTGTTAAAACGAGTACTATCCGAACCTTGTGATTCCAAATAATAGTCATTAATTGGATCAATTGCATCGTCTATTTTGAATAATTCTATAGGTGAAATATAACGTGCAATGGGAATATCATTATTCTCCTTTAACAAGGTCGAATCTATCCTTTTTCCTATTCCGGGATACATAAAAAATACATCATGAATGTACTTATCCCATTTTATTTCAATCCCCTCAAAAACTTCAAAAACTGCTTTAATAATTTGTTGTTCTATTTCTATAAGTTGCATAATATTTGCGTTTGAGGGTTTGGAATATCCTCGCTTGGCGTAGTGTTCTACACTACGCTCAGAGTGTACAGCAATGTTACATTGCAAAAATGCAACGCATTTTAAGTTCGTCGAATTGTAAAACCCCCGTTGCGGATTAGGCGTTGCTTTCTAAGAAGTCTTGACACACTGACGTAGTGAAAAACACTACGCCAGGTGAAAGCATAAAATAGCTTAGAGTTTTCAATTACATTCCGCAAATAGTTTAATCTCAATAACATTTCAAAAATCTTATCCCAAAATCCCTCGCTTGGCGTAGTGTTCCTACACTTCGTCATAGTGTACAGCAATGTTACATTGCAAAAATGCAACGCATTTTAAGTTTGTCGAATTGTAAAACCCCCGTTGCGGATTAGGAGTTGCCTTCTAAGAAGGCTTGACACACTGACGTAGTAAAAACACTACGCCAAGCAAAAGCATAAAATAGCTTAGAGTTTTCAATTACATTCCGCAAATAGTTTAATCCCAATAACATTTCAAAACTTCTATCTCAAAAACTTATTAAATGGTAATTGAATATTGTTCGTTTACCTTATTTTTTACCGTATAATAAGTTTCTGGAAAAATATTGAGTTTTATTTTGTTTTTGTAATTGTTTATTTTTTAAATTTAATCATCTAACAATCAGTTGATAATATTTTAGCTGATACGCCACTATAATTGGTTCAACATATATTAATTACTTTATTATTGAGTAATTATCTTTTTATCCATTGTTTTATCAACCTTTAACAAATATGCTCATGGCAAATCTACAAGACAGTGGCAACGCTGCAAACATCGCAAATTTCGAAAATTTAATTACTTATTGTTCCAATTTGGGTGCTACTTATAATCCCTCCAGAGATGCCCTCAAATTTCCTCAATTACAAACTTTATTGAGCGAAGCACAAACGGTAATGGCTGAAATTATGGCACTCATTGCTGTATATGATATAGCTTTAGAAAACCGAAAAAAACTTTTTAGTAATGTTCGTCCTTTAACTAACCAAGTGTTTAATACTTTGTCGATTTCTGGGGTAGATGATGCAGTATTGGAAGGGGCAAAATCTTTTAAACGTAAGATTCATGGAAAAAGAGCCTCTGAAAAACCTGAACCAATAATGGTTGATGGTGTGGCTACAGTACCTAAAACAAATTCTTCTTCTCAGACAAGTTTTAATTATTTGATTGAACATTTTGGTGCTTTGGTGGCTGTAGTAGCTAATCATCCTGAGTATAATCCTAATGAGGAGGAGCTAAAAGTGGCTAATCTTACACAATTTATTAATCAATTAAAACAGGCAAACACAAGTGTAATTAATAGTCATGTTGCCTTGGATTTGGCAAGGGGCAAAAGACAACAAGTATTATACGGCGAGAAAACAGGTTTAGTAGATATTGCGATGGATGTGAAAACTTATATTAAAATAGCTTTTGGTATTAATAGTTTGGAGTACAATAAAATAAAAGGAATTTCTTTTAAACGTTTCGTTTAACTTTATTGGCAAGCCCCTTCTATACAGAGAAAGAAGGGGCTTTTTTATGCCTTAATTTTAAGAGTAGTTTAATACATAAGTTTTGATAAGTAATTGATAATAAATTAAAATCACTCTCAAAGGGCTTCCTGTAAAGCACTTAAATATAGTTGCCTTTTATTACTCAGAGATAGTTAATTGGTAAAGTGCCGTAGTAATTGGTGTAAATGCGATAGTTAATTGGTAAAGTGCCGTAGTGATTGATGTAAAGGCAATAGTTAATTGGTAAAGTGCTGTAGTGATTGGTGTAAAGGTGATAGTTAATTGGTAAAGTGCCGTAGTGATTAGTGTAAAGGCGATAGTTAATTGGTAGAGTGCCGTAGTGATTGGTATAAAGGTGATAGTTAATTGGTAAAGTGCCGTAGTGATTGGTGTAAAGGCGATAGTTAATTGGTAGAGTGCCGTAGTGATTGGTATAAAGGTGATAGTTAATTGGTAAAGTGTCGTAGTGATTGGTGTGAAGGCGATAGTTAATTGGTAAAATGCCGTAGTGATTGGTGTAAAGGCGATAGTTAATTGGTAAAGTGCTGTAGTGATTGGTGTAAAGGCGATAGTTAATTGGTAAAGTGCTGTAGTAAAGTGATATTGGTCAGTAGTCAACAAAAATTCCCAAAGTTGAATAAGGTTTCAGCTTTGGGGATTTTTAATTATTGGGGATAAATATCAGTTAACTATTATTTATTTTACAGAAAACTTATAAACTGTAGTCGTTTGATACGTTTCGTTTGGTTTTAACACAGTGCTTGGGAAAGCTGGCTTGTTTGGAGAATCAGGATAGTGTTGAGTTTCTAAACATAAACCAGAACGGTGTTTATAAATAATACCGTTTTTCCCTTTGATTGTTCCATTCAAGAAATTACCTGCATAGAATTGAATAGCTGGCTCTGTTGTTAATACTTCTAATACTCTTCCGCTTTTAGGTTCATACACTGTTGCCGCAGATTTCAATGTTTTAGTTGAATCTGTCAACACCCAACAATGGTCATAACCGCCACCAGCTTTGATTTGCGTATCAGTAGTATCGTTGATACCAGCACTGATTTTCTTTGATTTCAAAAAGTCGAAAACATTACCAGTTACAGGTTTCAATTCTCCTGTAGGAATCAACGTTTTATCTACTGGTAAGAATTTATCAGCATTTAATGTTACTTCGTGCTCAAGAATATCGCTGTCTAAATTACCATTCAAATTAAAGTAAGTATGGTTCGTTAGGTTGATAATCGTTGTTTTGTCGGTAGTAGCTTTATAGTCGATTTTTAAAGCATTATCTTTTTGTAAAGTATATACTACTTCAACAGATAAGTTTCCAGGATAACCTTCTTCGCCATCTTTCGCAGTATAAGTCAATTTTAAAGCTGGTTCTTCACCTTCGATTGGCGTAGCAGTCCATAATACTTTATCAAAACCTTTTAATCCACCGTGCAAAGCGTTTACTCCGTTGTTTTGAGCGAGTGTATATTCTTTACCTTCAAGGGTAAATTTGCCATTGGCAATTCTGTTTCCAAATCTACCGATTAAAGCACCGAAATATGGCACGCCTTTTACATAACCAGCTACAGAATCACAGCCAAGAATTACATCTTCATATACTCCTTTATTGTTTGGAGCAGTCCATGAAACTACTGTTCCACCAAAATTAGAAATTTTTACTTCCATACCAGAAGCATTTTTCAAGGTATAAAGTTCAGTTTCTTGTCCGTCTGGAAGTTTTCCAAAGCTTACTTTTTCAATCATATTATTGTTGTTGTCTTTTTTTGAGGTATTGCAAGATGTCATACTAACACATGCTAATAAAAACAAAACAGCAGCTGTTTTTACTTGTTTTTTCATTGTTAAATATTGTTTTTGGGTTGATTTTTAAAATTAAGTGAAATCAAATCTAAGATTATGATGGCTTAGTAATGCTGTTGGCAAAGTATAAAATATCATTTAAAAACATCATGCTTATTGTTTCATAATGTATTCAAAAGCGTTATTAATTACTAAAGATTAATGACGCTTTTGAATTAGTGCTGAATTAGGCGTGAATGCTTATAATCCCGCAGATTTTTTGTGGTCAGCCAAGAATTTTGCCAAACCGCTGTCTGTCAATGGATGATTCAACAAAGCTAAAATAGCTGAAAGTGGAGCAGTAATAACATCAGAACCAACTTCAGCACATTTCAAGATATGAATTGGATTACGAACTGATGCCGCTAAAATTTCAGTTTCAAAACCGTAATTATCAAAAATCAAACGGATTTGTTCGATTAATTTCATCCCATCCATTGAAATATCATCTAAACGACCCACGAACGGGGAAACATAAGTAGCACCAGCTTTGGCAGCTAATAAAGCTTGTCCTGCCGAGAAAATCAAAGTACAGTTAGTTTTAATTCCTTTTCCTGAGAAGTATTTAATTGCTTTAATACCATCTTTAATCATCGGAATTTTAACAACGATATTCGGATGAAGTGCTGCTAAAGCAAGACCTTCTGCAATCATTCCTTCGTAGTCGGTAGCGATTACTTCGGCAGAAATGTCGCCATCAACAATATCACAAATCGCTTTGTAATGGTTGATTACGTTTTCTTGTCCGCTAATATTTTCTTTCGCCATTAAAGATGGATTGGTTGTTACACCATCTAAAACGCCTAAATCATAAGCCTCTTTAATTTCTGCAAGGTTTGCAGTATCGATAAAAAATTTCATTAGTTTATTGTTAAAGGTTGAAAATTAGTTTTTAGCTGTGAGCAATGAGTTTTAATACCTAAGCTTTTTTAGCTCATAGCTCACAGCTCAAAAAATATTATCTTCTATAAAACATTGAATTCCAACGCAATTCATTTTTGAATTGGTATAAATCCGTTTTATCATTAATCAATAGGTATTCTATGCCAGCGATTTCTGCGAAGTCGGCATAATACTCTTGGCTAAGTGCTTGCGAGTAAACTGTGTGGTGAGCTCCACCTGCTAAAATCCACATTTGTGCTGCGGTTTTTAAGTCTGGTTTCGTTTTCCATAATACACGAGCAACTGGCAATTTTGGTAATTCAGCCGCAGGTTCGATAGCTTCTACTTCGTTAACAATTAAACGGAAACGTCCGCCCATATCAACCATTGAAGCATTTAAAGCTGGGCCAGCAGGAGAGTTGAATACTAAACGAACAGGGTCAGCTTTGCCACCAATGCCTAAAGGATGGATTTCGCAAGTTGGTTTTCCAGAAGCGATAGTAGGACAAATTTCCAACATGTGCGAACCTAATACTTGGTTATTGTTTGGTGAGAAATGGTAAGTATAATCTTCCATAAATGAAGTTCCACCTGCCAAACCAGCTGCCATTACTTTTGAAGTACGAACCAAAACCGAAGTTTTCCAGTCGCCTTCGCCACCATAACCGTATCCGTCCGCCATCAAACGCTGAGAAGCAATACCCGGTAATTGAACCATTCCGTGTAAATCTTCAAAAGTATTTGTATAACCTTTGAAATTTCCTTGTGTAAGGAAAGAACGTAAACCAGCTTCAATTCTAGCGATTTCTACTAAGCTACTTCTTTGGCTTCCATTAAGTTTTAATGAATCCATTAAAGTATATTGTGCTTCGTATTCTTCAATCAAAGCATTGATAGCAGCATCGCTTACTGAATTAATGATACCTACTAAATCACCTACTGGATGAGTATTTACTGAATAACCAAATTTGATTTCAGCTTCTACTTTATCGCCTTCAGTTACGGCTACAAAACGCATATTGTCACCAAAACGAGCGAATTTAGCACCTTGTAAATCGTTCCAACCAGAAGCAACTCTTGTCCAAACGTTGATTCTTTCATGAACTTCTTCATCTTGCCAGTGACCAACCACTACTTTACGAGCAATGCCCATTCTTGCACCTATAAAACCGAATTCACGGTCGCCATGTGCAGATTGGTTCAAGTTCATAAAGTCCATATCAATATCAGCGTAAGGAATTTCAGCATTGAATTGCGTATGTAAATGACAAATTGGTTTACGCAAGATTTTCAAAGCATTAATCCACATTTTAGATGGCGAGAAAGTGTGCATCCAACAAATTAAACCGATACATTTTGCATCAGAATTTGCTTGGATTGCCATATTGTAGATTTCCTCTGGCGTTTTTAAAACGGGTTTGAAGACAACAGTCACAGGAATTTTTGAAGACTTGTTTAATGCGTCTGCAATAATTTTTGAATGTTCATCTACTTGTTTAAGTGTTTCTTCTCCGTAAAGATGTTGGCTACCTGTAATAAACCAAACTTCATTTTGTTTTAAGTCAATCATTTTGATAATTATAATTTGGTGAACACCAGAATGTTATGTGATAAAATTTATTTTAATTCTAATACAGCCACAGAGAATGCAGGTAATTTTACTTTCAATTGATTTCCTGAGATTGTTGCTCCAGAAAATGCTTTTGGCTGAATTTTGTTCGGATTCTCGAAAGTATTGTGGTCTCTTAATTTTTCAGCGGTTAAAATTCTTCCAGCAACTGAAACATATTTAGCACCTTTCAAATCAATCGTGATTTCTTGAGGATTTTTAGGGTCAACGTTTGTTAAAGAAATGTGTGTTAAACCTTTAGCATCTTTTGAAGCCGAAACTGAAACTGCTGGTAATTTTTCACCTTCAAATTCAAAAGTATTTGTTTTTACTTTGATTGGAAGTAAAGTAGCATCTTGGTGAACATTGTACATTTCCATGACGTGATAAGTAGGAGTGAGCAACATTTTTTCTTCTTTGGTAAGGATTACTGCTTGCAAAACATTCACTACTTGTGCCAAATTTGCCATTCTAACACGGTCAGCGTGATTGTTGAAAATGTTTAAAGTAGCCCCAGCAATCATCGCATCTCTCATCGTATTTTGTTGAAACAAGAAACCCGGATTTGTTCCATTCTCTACATTGTACCAACCGCCCCATTCGTCAACTACTAAAGCAATTTTCTTTTTCGGGTCGTACTTATCCATTACTTCTGAATGTTTTGTTACCAATTCATCCATCAACAAAGCTTGTTGCATAGTTTTGAAATATTCTTTATCAGTATATTCCGTTGCAGAAGTCTTTTTTCCCTCGCCCCAGCTCAACACTGAATAATGGTGAATGGCTACACCTTCAAGCATTTGATGCGGAATGTTTTTCATCAATGTTTCTGTCCATTTATAATCTGCATCACTCGCACCAGATGCAACTCTGAAAAGTCCTTTTTTATCAGCACCTGCCATAAAGGTTGAATACTGGCGATAAATGTTAGCATAATAATCGGCTGTCATATTTCCACCACAACCCCAAGCTTCGTTACCAACACCCCAGATAGCAACATTCCAAGGTTTTTCACGACCATTTTGCTCACGTAATTTTGACATTGGACTTGTTCCAGCACCTAAGTTGATATATTGAGTCCAGTCTTTTAATTCTTGTACAGTTCCACTACCAACATTGCCCGAAATATAAGGTTCAGTTCCTAACAGCTCGCACATATTTAAGAAATCGTGTGTACCAAAAGAATTGTCTTCAGTAACACCACCCCACCAAGTATTAACCATCGCTGGACGTTGAGCTTTAGGCCCTATACCGTCTTTCCAGTGATAAGTGTCTGCAAAACAACCACCTGGCCAACGTAGGTTAGGGATTTTTAATTTTTTTAGGGCATCAACAATGTCTAATCTAACACCATCTTTATTAGGAATTTTAGTATTGTTTTCTCCCACATAAAAACCACCGTAGATACATGTTCCTAAGTGTTCGGCAAAATGTCCGTAAATGTGTTTGTTAATGGTTACTTTACCAGAATCGGCTTGCAATGTTGCTGTATTTTGAGCATTTCCTAAGAAAGAAAGCCCTAAACAAGCCATCGCCAATAGTTGTTTTTTCATTGTTTTTTTGAGGATTTAATTGGAATAATATTTAATTGTGAATGAGTGAGTTAGTGAATGGTGAGTTGTGAATGTAAGCATAGTTGTACTCCACATTCATCACTCAAAACTCCTCACTCATTAACATCCTTGACCGTAGTAGGCACTTTTGCCATGCTTACGCTCGTAGTGTTTTTCGATAAGCGTATCTTTCAAGCGATTTACTCGTGGATTTAAAGTACAGGTCAAGTAAGCCATTTGAGCTACAGCTTCTAAAACACCTGCATTATAAACGGCTTTTTCGGCATTTTTTCCCCAAGTAAACGGAGCGTGATTTCCCAGAAGTACCATTTCTACTTCTTTATAAGAGAAACCTTTTTTCTCGAAATGATTCATGATTTGGAAGCCTGTTTCGTATTCATAATCGCCTTTAATCATTTCGTCACTCATTGGCGGAGCACATGGTACATCCACAGTTAGGTGGTCGGCGTGAGTAGTTCCTAAAATTGGAATATCCATTTGAGCCTGTGCAAATGAAGTAGCATAAGTAGAATGTGTATGCACGATAGAACCGATTTCTGTCCAATGTTTATACAATACGGCATGTGTTTTAGTATCAGAAGAAGGGCGGAAAGTCCCTTCCATCACTTTAGCATCAAAATCGCAAATTACGATTTGGTCAGCCTGTAAAGATTCGTAAGGCACACCACTTGGTTTAATAGCAAAAACACCTTTTTCTCTATCAACCACACTTACATTTCCGAAAGTAAAAACAACTAAACCCAATTTAGGAAGTTGCATATTTGCCTCAAAACAGGCTTGTTTAATATCTTGATACATGATTTTAAATATGAATTGTTATTGAAAGAGGCAAGAAGCAAGAGAAAAGAAATAAGATTTATGGCAAACTCCAAATTCCTAAAGTCTTGCTTCTTGTCTCTTTAATCTTACAAAGTCTGTGATTCAACAAATGCACCTAAAGCCTCATATTTTTCGTAAAGCTTTGCATACAGCTCAACGTTTTCTACAATAGGGAAGTACGTTTTATCAAAACCATTACCCATCGCCGAAACAGCAGTGTTTACATCTGGATAAATACCAGCCGCTACAGCCGCATACATAGCAGCACCCAAAGCAGGAGCTTGTTCAGAAGTAGCAATTTTCACAGGCATATCTAAAACATCAGCCAATGTTTGCATCACAAAGTCAGACTTTTTAGCCACACCGCCCATACCTACAATTTGCTTAATATCAACACCTTCATTTTTGAAACGGTCAACAATCGCTTTTGAACCAAAACAGATGGCTTCAACCATCGCACGGAAAATCGCAGGAGCGTCAGAACCCATTCCTAAACCCATAATAGCACCTTTTAAAGCTTGGTTAGCATCGGGAGTTCTTCTACCATTTACCCAGTCGAGAGCAACCACATTTTTTTCAGAAATAGGAATGGCTGCCGCTGCTTTAGAAAGATTTACAATGATAGAGTCTTCAATTTGTTGTTTGATTTCTGGAGCAATATCAGCATTTTGTACCGACCACATTGTTAGGTTTTTGAACCAAGCCAACAAGTCTCCAAAAGCAGATTGTCCCGCTTCTAAACCTAACATTCCCGGAATAATTGAACCATCAACCTGTCCACAAATTCCACGAACGAGTTTATCACCAATTTCATCAAAAGGAGCAACCATCATGTCGCAAGTAGAAGTACCCATTACTTTTACCAAAGTAGCCGATTCAATTTCTACGCCAACCGCCCCAGCGTGAGCATCGAAAGTACCAACCGAAACGATTGTTTCAGTACTTAAACCTAATTTTTCTGCCCAAGCTTCGGATAAATTACCCATTGCCACATCAGCAGTATAAGTATCTTCAAATAATCTTGAACGTAATGCTGCCAAACGACTATCAAATTTCCCTAAATATTCTTCCGAAGGTAAACCTCCCCACGACTCATGCCACATCGCTTTGTGACCAGCCGCACATCTACTTCTTTTTACTGCATCAACATCATTACTTCCAATTAAGACTGAAGGAATCCAGTCGCAATGCTCCATCCAAGAATAAGCTCCGTTGGCAATACTTTCATCTTCACGAGTGATGTGTAAAATTTTTGCCCAAAACCACTCAGATGAATAAATACCTCCTTCAAACTGAGTGTAGTCGATACCTCCCCAAGTACGTGAAACTTGGTTGATTTCTGCCGCTTCATTTACTGAAGTATGGTCTTTCCAAAGTACAAACATCGCATTTGGATTTTCCTCAAAACCAGCGGTTAATGCCAAAGGAGTACCAGTTTTATCAACTGCAACTGGCGTAGAACCTGTTGTATCAACAGTGATACCTTTTACTGATTCAGGATTTACTGCGGGTGCTTTTGCCAGACAATCTTTAATGGTGTTTTCTAAACCTTCAAGGTAATCTAAAGGATGTTGACGAAATTGGTTTTTAGCAGGTACGCAATATTTTCCTGCTTTCCATCTTGGATAATAAAAAACTGATTGGCTGATTTCTTTGCCATTTGAAGTATCAATAAGTACTGAGCGAACAGAATCTGTTCCATAATCAACACCGATGACGTATTGGTTTTTCATGGTTTAAATAAATTTTTGTGTCGAAATGACACAATTGTTTGTAATTTTTTAATATTCGTTGAATGTCAAGTTTAAAATAAATTGTAAGGATTGTAAGCTTATTTACTTCATTACCATTTAAAATCGGAAATGAAATTGTGGAAATCGTTGAAATTGTTTTTATATTTCTCTGCATCAAGCTGATACAAAACTGCTTTTTTCGTGGCAGAGTGTTCGTTTTTTTCCCCAGTATCAATTAATAATCCAGTAGAAATAATTTTTCGGCTGAAATTTCTACGGTCTAATTTCATATCATAGATGGCTTCGTAGAGTTTCTGCAGTTGCGGAATTGTAAATTTTTCTGGCAATAGCTCAAAACCAAGTGGGTGTAAAGCGGCTTTGTATCTTAATTGAGATAAAGCAAGATTTACCATTTTGTTATGATCAAAAATTAAATCAGGTTTATCTTTAAAATTGAACCAATATCCATTCATCGAACGTGATAATTCAGAGTCATGAGCATGAATATTAATCAACGCAAAAAAGCTAACAGAAACTGTACGTTCTACTGGGTCACGAGTGATTTCGCCGAAAGCTTGAAGTTGTTCCATGTACACATTTTCAAGCCCAGTTAATTCATTTAAAACTCTTTTTGCTCCTTCCTCTAAACCTTCCGTTTCATTCAAAAATCCTCCCATTAAAGACCATTTACCTTTTTCAGGATCAAAGTTTCGTTTAATTAAGAGTAATTTTAATTCTTCGCCATCAAAGCCAAAAATGATGCAATCAATGGCTAAGAGTATCCGAGTTTCATGTGTGTATTTTTGAAGCATACTGTTGTTTTGAAATAGATTGTGTAAACATAACACAATTTACTTAATACAACAAATTCTTTTAAAAAGAAAATTATCTCACAAATGTAATAAATTGATTTCAAAAAATTATACTTCACATTTTGATTTATGGGGGAATAAAAAAAACTCATATTCAGATAAATATTATCTGAATATGAGTTTTTCAAAAAGATTAAATATGAAAATTAAACCTTTAGAAATTTAGAGTTTTTGTCAACGCTGTTATCTTTTGTTTGTACAATAAAAAAATTAGCATTACAACTAGGACATTTGTAATATTTCAAGTCAGAAAAGTAAGATAAAAATAATTTTATCTGAAAAGGTCTTTTTACCCTGTCGCAGTGAAGGTTTCCACAGCTAGGGCATTTATTTACATTCGTCTTTCTTAAAGAATAGAATAAAAGATAGAATACTTGTAAAGCTACTATTGCCAAAACTGACAATACCAGTGGGTTGCTTAATAAATTTGTCATAATTTATGTGTGTGTTAATATTTCGATAATCAAATGAAATTACTTGTTTACCTGCTTAAGAATAAATATTAGTGGTTATCTCAGTAAACGAAAAAGTTGTTATTTTTTACTCTGTTTATTTGATTTGAAAAGTAAATCTGAGTCAATAATAAAACTAAAAAAGTATGAAAATCAATAGTTTATACTCAAAACCAAATGATTAGTAATAACTTTTATGTCGTTCAACCGATGCTAAGTTCTATATTTTTTTTATAAATGCAATGTTGAATCGTTGAAATTTTGACTTAAAAGCACAAAAAAAGGATAAGAATTTATTAACTGGTACTTTTTAGCAATAAAACGCTTAGTAAAGTTTTAATATATCTTGAATTAATTTAATTTGAAAAAAATAGGTAGATAGATTATTCAAAGAAATGATTTTGTTAGACTTAATTTTAATCCAAAATTAAGCTAATCGTTTAATCCATAGGTTAAGGAATTAACAAGATAATATAAGATAAAATACTTAGATATAACTTGAGTTGGGTCTAGCCAATACATGAAATGCTTAGTTGGGTGACTTTTTAATAAAACTTGAGGAAATTTGATTTTTCTAAGAAATCTAATTACGCTAAATGGAATTGGAAAGATTCTTTACTTAGTGCATCTGTAGAATAAACGGTTGAAATCGTAGTGGAAATAAAGTTTGCAAGGGCTTCAATAGCTGCATTATTATTGGCAGGACGTTCTATAAAAAAATTAACATTGTTTTCTGTAGGAGTATTCCAGCCAATTTGTTTCAACTTCGCCAATTGTTCTTCCGAAAGCTTACTCTCTTTCGATAGATATTGATTAGAAACTGCTTCACAAAATACATCTTCAGCACCTTTTGAACTAGCTGCTTGTATGTAATAGTCTTTTGTAATATCAATGACAAAATAATTGCTATCACCACCTTCTTTAAGAATTTTATTGATAGCTATTTTAATGAGTGCTGTATTCATCTTCTTAATTTTTTGCCAAAGTTAATGCAGATTCAAGAATATTGGTACAACAAAAAACACCAAAACCTTTTCATCTCTTGAAAAAGCTTTGGTGTTTGTCTGAATTTCAGCAATATTTTAGTTATTCTTTTTTATTTTTAGCATCAATAATAGCACCTGTACCTGCTCCAACTCCTGCACCAATTACGCCACCGATTAATGCACCTTTCAATGGGTTATTGTTTCTTGAGATAATTGCGCCAGATACTGCACCAACGCCTCCTCCAATCAAAGCTCCTTTTACAGCACCACTCATTTTTTTCTTTTTGGCTACCGCAGGGGCAGAGGCTACTGTATTATTATTAGTACTACTAGTACTTCCGCCAGCAGATACTTTATTGGAAGTATGTTTTGAATTGGCTACTGTATTCGCAGCATTTAATGAATCTATACTTACTTGTTTTTGTGCTTCTAGTTTCATTGAATCAATTACTGCTTGTTTTGCTTCTTCTAAAGCAGTTTGATTCTTCATTGAATCAATCGCCATTTGTTTGGCTTGTTCTACTTCTGTTTTAGTATTTTGATTACAAGAAACCATGATGATGAAAGCAGATAAGATGATTAGGGTATTTTTCATATTTCTATTTTTTGTTTAAGAATAATTTGCCAGTAATAATTAAAATATTATTCCAGTGTTTAAGTGATATGTAATCTAAATTTTTTGAGAATATATGAGGAATATATTCTACATATACTGTGTCTTCCTTATAAAAATTTAATAAATTGTAGTCTAAACATAATTTACTATGGACAAAAGAATACATTCAATAGACTTTGTGAGAGGATTGGTGATGGTTATTATGGCGATAGACCATGTAAGAGATTTAATGCACGTCTCTTCATTATCCGATGACCCTACCAATTTAGCTACCACCACTCCATTTTTATTTTTTACTCGTTTCATCACACATTTCTGTGCACCTACTTTTGTTTTTTTATCGGGTACTTCTGCGTACTTGTCTTTCAAAAAACAAATAGATGTTAAGGCGAATCAAAGGTTCTTGTTGAGTCGGGGATTGTGGTTGATTCTTTTGGAATATACCATTGTTAATTTTGGCATTTGGTACAATATTCATTTTAGCATCATTATGTCGCAAGTGATAGGTGCAATTGGTTTTAGTTTTATCATACTTGCTGCTTTATTAAGACTATCGCCCAAAACCATTGGCATAATCGGTCTAGTTATCATCCTTGGGCATGATTTATTAACGCCTCTAGCTTTTGCAATTGAAAACCCTAGTTTAAGATTCATTACCTCATATCTTTTTGCCTCTAATCTTTTTCAGATAACACCCCATTTTACTTTCTTGATTTCTTACCCAATTATTCCTTGGTTGGGAATTATGTTGTTAGGTTATGCAAGTGGATTAATCTTTGAACTTTCAGCTGATAAAAGAAGGAAATTATTATTTCAGGTAGGGATTTCGATGCTTGTACTCTTTGCTGCATTAAGATGGATAGATATTTATGGAGATGGAGCAAAATGGTCGGTTCAGAAAGACGCTGTATTTACATTTTTGTCTTTTATTAATCTTAGTAAGTATCCGCCTTCATTATTTTATACTTTGGTGACTTTGGGCGTGATGATGCTAGTTTTAGCAAGTGTAGATACCTTGAAAAATAAGGTTGTCCAAATTGTTTCTGTTTATGGCAAAGTACCTTTGTTTTATTACCTCATTCATTGGTATTTGGTACATACTACAATGATTATCGTATTATTTATACAAGGCTTTACTTGGGAAGAAATGGACTTTAGCCCATTTTCATTTGGCAGACCTAAAGGGGTTTCAGGCGTAGAATTACCTATGATTTACTTTATCTGGTTATTGATAGTCATTGCATTATTTCCACTGTGTAAATGGTACGGAGATTATAAAATGACCCATAAAGAAAATAAATGGCTACGCTATTTATAACAATAGCTTCCTTGTGATGGGATTGTCTCATCACAAGGAAGCAAAACTATCTTATTTTGTCGGATTATCTTTGCTTTTAAGCCTTTTGGCATCCTTTAGGCTTTTGTTAAGCATCCATTCAATTTGCCCATTCACACTTCTGAATTCATCTGCTGCCCATTTTTCTATGGCTTTCATCATGTCAGCATCTATGCGTAGGGCAAAAGATTTCTTTTCAGCCATAACTTATTGATTTAAAGTGCCTGTATTAATTACAGGCTTTGTTTCGCTATCACCACATAGTACAACCATTAAGTTGCTTACCATCGTAGCTTTTTTATCATCATCAAAAGTGATGATATTCTTTGAACTTAGTAAATCTAAAGCACTTTCAACCATTCCTACGGCTCCTTCCACAATTTTATGGCGTGCAGCTACTACCGCAGAGGCTTGTTGTCTTCTAAGCATTGAGTGTGCAATTTCTGGTGCATAAGCTAAATATGCAATTCTTGACTCAATTACTTTGATGCCAGCAATTTCTAATCTTTCACTTACTTCATTTTCTAAAGCTGCATTAATATCATCGAAATTAGTACTCAATGTAATTGTTGCTTTCTCATCTTCAAAATGATCATAAGGGAAAGAACCTGCTAGTTTTCTTACTGCCGAATCTGTCTGTATTTTAATAAAACCAGTATAATTGTCAACGTCAAAAATAGCCTTAAATGTATCTTCTACACGCCATACTAAGATTACACTGATTAAAATAGGATTTCCCATCTTATCATTCACCTTTACTTTGTCGCTTTCAAAATTGCGGGCTTTCATTGATAAACTTGTACGGCTAAGGAAAGGGTTTATCCAGAACAATCCGTTTTGTTTGATAGTGCCTTTATATTCACCAAAGAGCAAAAGTACTTGTGCACTATTAGGACTAATAATGATAAAGCCTTTTATTATCAAACAAATCAACAACGAAGCAAGTACAGCATCAAATGGATGCTTTTCAACAATGCCAAAATTAAGAAAGCAATACTTAACAACAATGCAATGATAGCTAGGTATCCATTGATTGGATTAATGTGTTTTTCAGTTTTCATAGAAGTAAAATTTTGATATTAAAATGATATTACAATAGTACTATAATTTTTGAGATAGCCATTCATTTTTAATGACTTATGTGCTATAAAAATGATAAATGGCTTTAGCCAATGATTAGTGAATATCACAAAACAAACATGAGTCAATCCCGAATTTTCTCATCAAATATTGAGTTTTGAGTGGTTTTATAGTTTTTATCGCCTTGTCCTTACTTTTCTTTTCTTGATAAAAGAAAAGTAACAAAAGAAAATCAAGAATTCCTAAACTCGCTTCGCTCAAACAGTAGGAATTCGTTGCCCATCAATCATAAAAAAAGCGGTTGAAAAACTAATTTCAACCGCTTTTTTTATGATTTTAAAATTCGGAATGACTCATGTTTCAATAATACTTTAATCCAATTATTTTACTAAATACTTAGCGCTAATCCAACCTTCTATATCGTTTAGCCCATGCACGGTGTCTAATACTTCTACAAAGCTCCAAGTGCCTTCTCGCTTTAATATCGTTACTTTGGTATTGGCTGGGAGCATCTTAGTCACGGTCTCAAATTGTGTGCCTGCACCTTTTCTGATATTTACTTCGGTACTGGTTTTGTAGAGGTCAAGTGTCTCATCTTTTCTACCCATCGCTTTTGACTTAAAGCTTCCCATCGGAAAAGCAGGGCCTGGGTCACTTTTGCGGAAAGGAGCAATGTCTTCATGTCCTACTACATCTTTCAAAGCATAAGTCTTCACCAATAAAGTAGCCACTTCTATGGCTACAGCTAACTGTTTTTCAGAATATTCATGCCAAGCATTTTCTACTGTTTCGTTTTTATGTTTAGCGATGATTACATCATTATCTGGCACAGACTCTTTATCAACTGGGCAAACCCATTTGCCTCCTTGTTTAATTAATTTTCCACCATTTACAAGCTCAATCCCAATTGAATAGCTATTTAATCCGTTCAAACCATTCCACTGACTAACACCTGCATGCCATGTGACAACATTAAAAGGAGCAAACTGGGTAATAGTACCATCTTTGTCAATCACCAAATGTGCAGAAGCTTTTGCTTCTGGTTTCAAAAACCATGCAATAGAACCCGCCGCTTTGGTGGCTGCTGTATAGTGCATTACTAAGTAAGTGGGCGAATATTTACTACCCCTGTTGGGCGTAGCACGATAGCTCACTTGTTTGCCGTCGTTGGCATAAAGTAAATGATTTAAAATTTTCATTAGCGTTTTAGTTTTGAGTAATAATGGTAAGCTTATTGCTATTTTTAAGGTTTAGGCATTTCTGGATTTACTTTCTTTGCTTTTTTAGGGGCTTCTAGTAAATTAAAATTAAACAAGGATATACATTTTTCTACATCGGCTGGAAACATCAGTGCTATGCTATGAATTGTTTTTAGTAACTCTAATTCTAGCACTTTTCTATTGGTAGAACGTTCTACACGGCTTTCGCCTACTGTTCCCTTTTGTAGTAATTGTGCATTACGGCTATCATGAAACTGACTATTAAATGCTTTTAATTCATTCCTAATTTCATCTCCAATTCGGTTGGCATACAAATCTGCGGCATTACTTACCTGAATTAATAAGGCTGGCAATTTAGTTTGGGTTGCCGTTGAGTATTCTCTAATGCCTTGTGGATAAAATGCTTGATAGGCAGCAGTATTTGTACCACCTACGGCTCTGGCAATTACACCTTGATTTAAACTCATATAGGTCTTGAAGTTTTTGATGACTTCGTTCAAACCTAATGTTTTGCCCTTCTGTAAAGCTAGGGCTGTCTTAATAACACCAACTTCATCGCCCAAGGCATTTGCTGCGGGACTCAAAGCGTTAATAAAGGCATTAAATTGATTGTTGACATTAGCTGCTTGTAGTTTAGCAATAGCATCAATTGCGAATTCATACAGTCGAGGCGAAGAAATATTCTTACTCTCGAAAAAATTGTTGAAAAACCTTTCAGGTTGTAGCATGGCTTTTTTTGTTTTAGGTTATGGAAAAAAAATAAGTAGATTCTTAATCAAGGAAATAGATTGAATAGATTTTGACATAAATACTTTTTTTAAAAGATTAAACATCAAAACTCAATTTGGTACATTCCATTTTTCAGGACTATATGCTAAATTATAATTTGGTACATTCCATTTTTCAGGACTATATGCTAAATTATAATTTGATATGTTCCATTTTTCGAGACTATATGCTAAACTATAATTTGGTATGTTCCATTTTTTGGGACTATATGTTAAACTATAATTTGATATGTTCCATTTTTTGGGACTATATGTTAAACTATAATTTGATATGTTCCATTTTTTGGGACTATATGCTAAATTATAATTTGGTACATTCCATTTTTCGGGACTATATGTTAAACTATAATTTGATATGTTCCATTTTTCGGGACTATATGTTAAAGCTCAATTCAGTATATTTCATATATCTAAATTATGCTTTTAAGAATATAAAGTATTCAATCCATTAGCTTCTAAGTATTTAGTCGTGAATTACCCCTTGAAAGCTAACTTCTAATTCAATATTATTATTAGCATCAACTATAATCTGAGATGGAAGTACCAACTTCCCATTGGCTATCTGCCAATCAAAAATAATTTTATCAAGGTCATTACTAAAAAAACGCCATTCGTAAATACCATTGTTATTCCTAATCTCCAACCAATAGGTTTGTTGAGTAATATAATCGGTAGAATTAGCAACTATCAGCTTACCTATTTTTTGAATCAAAGGGTACAACTCCTCTGCCACCTTTACCCACGGAGCATTACCAATAGAAGTATAGGACATCGTATTAGTAATCGTTTTAATCATCTTGTTTTCATCAGAGAAGAAGCCTAATACTTCTTTCAAAGCCTAATCTTAGGAACTAGTTAAATAGTTTATTAGATAGCACATTGCTCAATACCAGAAAAATCAAGTAAAGAAAAGTGTAGTGCTATTGTGCTTGATTATCAGTATATTAAAGCTGAGTAAATCTAAATATTTAACTAATTCAGGTCAAATAAAATGGAAAATATTTACACCAATTTTTATTAAACGGTAAATGGAGGGAATTGTGGAGGAGGATTTTGTAAAGAAAATGAGGGAGGAGGAGGAAAACTACCCCAATAAACTGTATTGATTTTATGGTTTATTGGGGTAATAAAATTAAAAGGTTTTGAAAATGATTATTGATTAAATCTTAGCATATCCCATTTAACCTTTAGGAAACCAAAGAAATTTCCATTTTTGGGGTCATACTTAATTTCTACAGGGAAATATACATTTGGTGCAAGCCTGATACTAATTGTTGAAGCTAACATAAATGTTTTTTCTTCTTCATTACTGTATCTTCCTCTAGGAATGTAATTATACTCTACATTTAATAAGACTTCAAGTGCTGAAGATTTTATGTCAGTTTTAGACAGTGCTAAAACTTTGTTTACACCAAATTTCCCAGTTAGTACAGTTCGATTAATTGACTTTTCAAGATTGGTAGTATCTTGGAGATTTTTAAAAAATACACCGCCATATAAATCCCAAGGATAATCTTCCCTTTCCCGCTCAATACCTCCCAAACCTTTAATGAACTCCGTTTGCAATGTTATTTCAGACCATTTTTTATCTACATAGTTTGAATTTAAGGCTATTGTCCAAATAGAAGCGTTATTCATTTTGTTAATAGTTGAATCATAGCTTTTTGTAGCAGCAGCAAAATTAGCTTCAAATGCCTGAAGGCTAGATTTATTGATTTTTTCTAAGAGTAAAGGGTCTAACAAACTAATATCTTGTTGTTTAGTAAACTTATCTAAACTGTTTTTGACCCTCTCTTTATCTATGATAGAAAGATTTTTATCATCCATGTTTTGATAATCATCACGTATTTGAGTTAAAAATGGTAATAGACTCTGAACAGACTTGTTGAATTTTTCAGTCTTTTCAAAATACTTAAATGTTTTAGGGTCTCTATTATTAATAATGGCATATTTTAAATTCAAATTTAACCCTTTTACTTTTAGTTGGTTTTGGCTATCAAAAATTATACCTCCACCCATTTCAAAATTTCTGCTAAATACATTATCTAAATATGCCGTTTTGGCTTTGTCAGTGTGGCTAAACAAAGTTTTCCAGCCTTGAAGAGAACCCTTGAACTCTAATTTATTATCAGTAGAATTTACCAATTTGTTGTCAAAGGCAAATTGTAATTTTTCGGATAATATTTCAGTTAAAATGGATTTGTTTGCCTTATTATTTTTTGCATATTTTTCAAGCGTGTATAAAGTTTCTTTGGAGTCATATTGAGCCAATGCTTTATTGGTAAAAGTTGATAGAACAACGACTAAGATTATGATGTATTTCCATCCTCGTAAAATATATGTCTTCATGATATTATTAAGGTTTAACAGTAAAAGGTAAAATGCCATAAAAAACAGTTTGTGTAAATTTTGCAGTCGCTAGTGTTTTCTGTTGTTTTTTTATTGTAATTAACACAAAACCATCACTAGGTTCTGAGCCTGCAATAACAACAGCCTTTTCACCTTCCTTAATCTCAACCTCTTTTTCAAAGACACCAGCTCCTTTGAAATGAAATGTGTTTTTTGAGTCAAAATCAACAAAAACACTTCCAGTACCTCCTTCGATTTTTACTATTAATTGAATCTTTTCCATAGTTTATTATTTGTTTACCGCCTACTCTAAATCCCTTTTCGGCTTTACGGGTTTGGTTTTAAATTTTTATTATACAGGGGGAGTTGTACCTTTAATCGTTTTTGCAACATAAGGAACTACTCCAATTCCTAATCCTGCAATTATTTTCCAAATACCATCCAAATCAATTAAATCAGTATGTTTTGATACTTGTGCATAATTATAAATAGTGACAATGCTTATTGCAATCACTATTGCTGTAATACCTGTTAAGAATGCTATCACTCTACTTGAACTTCTTGCATAATTGGGAGTTTCGGTGATTGTGGTTATTGGTTTTAGTGAATCAGTAGGGTCTTTTTTTGTTTCAGAAGATATAGATTTACTTACACTTTCATCCACAGAGAGTGCATCTGAAAGTTTGAAGTTTTCCTTTTTTAACCAAGACATAAAATAGAAAAACAATAAAAGGAATAATATTGCTGGCAGCATAATTATAAGCCACTCTTCAATGGTAATTTCAGCAGGACTTTCAATTTTTTTTGCAATATCTTTTACCCTATTGCCAATTAATGAAAGTTCTTTTTGAAGCTTTAATACAGAATCAACTAAGACTCTTTGAGATTTTATTTGTAGTGTATCAACCTTAATAGTTTCCCCAAAACTGGAAAAGCTTAACAATAAAATAATGGGAAAAAGGATTAATATTTTTTTCATCTAAGTAAATAGTTTACCGCCTACTCTAAATCCCTTTTCGGCTTTACGGGTTGATTTTCAGTGATTTAATTATGGAGGTAAACTTAGTGTTTTGAAGAATATGTTGATAAAAACTGTGGAAAAATCTAAACTTTTATTTATTATTCGGTCAATGACCTTCTTCAATTTGATATTTTTTAATTTTTCCAACAAAAAAAGGGCTTACAGATTTTGCGTTTCACAAAACCTGTAAGCCCTTTTTTAAAGAGATACTAATATCTAATTCAAAATATAACGTTCAATCACTTCTGCTACTCCATCATTATTATTTGAGGCTACAATTACATCAGCTTTATGACGAATTTCTGGTGTTACATTATCCACCCAAACACCTAAGCCAGCGTATTCAATCATGGTTAAGTCATTATTGGCATTTCCTACGGCAATAATTTCAGCAGGATTAATGTTGAGTCTTTCGGCAAGTCTTGCTAAACTTGCGGCTTTATCAATTCCTTTTTGCATTACTTCCAAGAAAAAAGGCTTAGATGTTGTAATACTTTTATGGTCAATATGTGCTTTTAGTTTATCACTCACTGTTGCCAAATACTCTGGTTCTTCCAACATAATACACTTAATAGAAGGCTTATTGATAGCCTCTTTAAAGCTTTCAACCTTTCGCAAAGGCATACCAGTCAAATATGCTTCAAGGTCAATGTATTTTGATTCGGACTCAGTAATGATAGCACCGTCGAGGTAGGCTAAAATATGCACATTGTGTGCTACACTAAAATCATATAATTCATGGAGATGTTCAGCACTAATACTTTGTTCAAAGAGTACTTCTTCGTTGGTCATATCTACAATCTCACCACCGTTGTAGGCAACAATATAAGAACCAAAGGTATGGAGCGATAAATCTTTGGCATAATGCGTCATGGCAGGAGTTGGTCTTCCAGAGGCAAGTACTACATAAACGCCCTTTTCTTGGGCTTTTAAAATCATCTCTTTGTTTTTCTGAGAAATCTGATGGTCGTCGTTAAGAAGGGTGTCGTCCATATCCAACACCAGCATTTTATATTTCATTCGTAAGGATTTTTTCTGCAAATTACGATTGAAGTATTGAAGACTAGCCATAATCTCAGAAAGATTATATACTTTCCTGAAATTAATAGGTTATCAATCAGTTAAGAATAGTATATTTCAAAAAATAATAATATTTGAAAAAAGAAAAACCTTATCAATCATATCATCCAATATCATGAAAAATCCTATTTATCTATTACTCATTAGTGCATTATTAGTAAGTTCTTGTGGGAATAATGCCGAAGTAAAAACACTACGACAAGAAAACGAAGCACTAATTGCCGAGTTAAAAGCCTTGAAGGCAAATGGCGTAGCGAATGCCCCCAAGTATATTTTGAAGATACGTTTAAAGCAATCACATTTTTCATTGAGTATCAAAAAGCATATTAAAGATGCTGTAAATGCTGTAGAATTTGAATTGCCAGTAGATAAAGAGTTTTTTGATTCTGTCTCAGAAGGCACAGAACTAGTTGATAAATTCAGGTTTGGCTCTTTTGTTTTGTATGGTAGTTTTGGCGATTGGGAAATGACTGTGAAGGGGAAAGAGGTTAGGGAAGGGAAGCCTTGAGATTATAAAATATAAATAGAGTAGTATTCTTTTATTACTTATACCATGTTGAGATTTCTGGGAATTATAATTTTCTTTTTTACAATACAATCTTCAGTAGGACAGACTATTGTTTGTCCTACTGAGATTCCATATTATATCATACAAAGAAAAAGTCCTTACATAACATTACCTGATAGTTTAGGCGGTAAAGATGTAAAAGGTTTTGCAGGTTTTAAAATAACCTTGTATTCAGGCAAGCTAAAACAAATAACCTTGTTAAAACTTAAGCTTTCAGGAAAAGTGAATATTTCATATTCAGGAGGAAATGATTTAAAGGATAGTATCATCAATAAATATGAAGTGTTTTTAAAACATTGTGTGCATGATATTAAAATAGTAAAAACAGATAAAAGGAAAGCACCTAAAATCTACAACATAATGTTTTTAAGTAGATTTTAAATCTATCATTGCAATTTAGTGTTAGCTATTTTTTCAAGTACTTTATCTTTGTTAAACCTACATTTCTCTAAAAAAGCTTGTAATTTGCCAACAAATTTAAAATTCCTTGATGCGCAAATATTCTATTATCATTCCTGTTTATAATCGTCCCGACGAAGTGGAGGAGTTACTGCAATGTCTTGTAAAGCAGACTTATTCTTTTTTTGAGGTAGTCATTATTGAAGATGGTTCTGTCAACAAATGCGAGGAGGTAGTAAATACTTTTAAAAATAGCTTAGACATTCATTATTATTATCAACAGAACACAGGACAAGGCTTTGCTCGAAATACTGGTTTTAGCAAAGCGACGGGAGAGTACTTCATCATTTTAGATTCTGATGCTTTGATAGAAAATGATTACTTGGCGATTGTTGAGCAACAACTAAATACTGATTTTTTAGACCTCTACGGCGGTCCCGACCGTGACCATCCTAATTTTACGCCCATTCAAAAAGCCATTAGTTACTCCATGACTTCTGTATTTACTACGGGCGGAATTAGAGGAAGTAAAAATAATTTAGGAGGTACATTCCATCCAAGAAGTTTCAATATGGGACTTTCCAGAGCTGTCTATGAAAAAACAAAAGGTTTTATCATTACTAGAATGGGAGAGGACATAGAGTTTAGTATTAGGGCAATTTCTTTAGGTTTTAAGTCTGGATTAATCTCGGAAGCCTTTATTTATCATAAACGCAGAACCAGTTTTGTGCAGTTTTATCGTCAGTTGAGATTTTTTGGCAAAGCAAGAATCAACATTAGTCGTTACTTTCCAAAAGAGTTAAAGCTAGTACATACTTTCCCAATGATTTTTACGCTAGGATGCTTTTCGATTCCGATTTGGTACTTCCTTTTTCCGCCATTCTTCTATTTAGGAATTGTACTGTTAGGTATTTATGTTTTATTGAACTTCCTAGATTCTACGATAAAGAATAAAAGTATTGAAGTAGGCTTACTGAGTATTGTAGCCGTATTTGTGCAATTAATTGGCTACGGCATCGGTTTTATTACAGAAGGCTGGAAGAAATTATTTGAAGAAAAAGGTTTTAAGCAGACGGGGGAAAAGATAGAATATCCTTCTTAAAGTGGTGAATTGTGAATGATGAATGTTGAGTTTCATTAATAAATAGAAAGACCAGATTGAAACTTCAATCTGGTCTTTCTATTTATGTTCGCTCATAGCTCAAAACTCAAAGCTAACAGCTCTTAGTAATATTTCTCAGCGACTAAATAGTTTTTTACATAGTCGTTCACACCTTCTTCTAATGTTGTAAAGTTTTTATCATATCCTATTGATTGTAGTTTCGACATATTTGCTTCTGTAAAGTATTGGTATTTATCTCTGATGTCTTCAGGAGTATCGATAAATGAAATGTTTTCTGGAACATCCAATGCTTTGAAAGTATTTTTTACCAAATCCAAGAAAGTACGGGCTGTACCTGAGCCGAGATTATAAATACCAGAATTGCGACGATGGTGCATTAAGTAAATACATACTTCTACTACATCTTTCACGTAAATAAAATCACGCATTTGTTCGCCGTCTTTGTAATCCTCATTATGCGAGCGGAAAAGTTTCATCTCGCCAGTATTTTTGATTTGGTTAACAGTATGCCAAATTACTGAAGCCATTCTGCCTTTATGAAATTCGTTTGGTCCATACACATTGAAGAATTTTAAACCAGCCCAAAAGAAAGGTTGTTCTTCTTGTTTCAAAGCCCAAATGTCAAAATCATTTTTTGAATCACCATAAGGATTCAAAGGCTTTAATTGTGGAATTAAAGACTCGTTGTCGTCATAACCCAATTCACCCAAGCCATAAGTAGCAGCCGACGAAGCATATACTAATGGAATTTGGTAATCGAGACATTTCTTCCAGATTTTCTTTGAGTAATTCAAATTCAATTTATTGAAAATATCAACATTGAATTCAGTGGTATCTGTTCTCGCACCGATGTGAAAACAAAACTCAACTTCCTGATAATTTGCGTCTAGCCATTCAAAAAAGTGTTCTCTATCAACCCTTTCCTGAATTTTTTTACCATCAAGATTTTTATTTTTCTGTTCGTCAGAAAAATCATCAACGGCGATGATATAATTGAAATTATCTTGATTCAAACGTTGAATCAAGCAACTTCCAATAAATCCTGCGGCACCCGTAACAATAATCATAGAGTAGCAATTATTAAAATTGTATTTATACGTGTTAGGTAAATTTAAAAAACTATCAAAATTAAAATTAAGTTTCCATTTAAACTATACACTGATTTTGGAAAAAATATAATCTTTCCAAGATTTGTGTGAGTTTTTTACTTTTATAATTAAGTTCTTTACCGATTTTGTTCAAAAACGATAAGTAAAAATGCTTAATATTTGAAATTGAATTTATTCATGAAAGACTGATATTCTTAGATTTAATTTTTTTGAGAATAAATTCATCGTAATTTTGCACCCTATTCATATTTATAGGTACTTATTGCTACTGTTTTCCCAATAATACCTTCACTTGTAAACACTGAAAACAATGGTTTATGTAAGTCGTAAAGAGCACTTTAATGCTGCGCACAGGTTGTATAATCTGAGTTGGTCTGAGGAAAAGAATCGTGAAGTTTTCGGGCCTTGTGCTAATGTTAATTGGCACGGTCATAATTTTGAATTGATTGTTACAGTAAAAGGAAAACCAGACCCAGACACTGGTTTTGTAATTGATTTAAAAGTTTTGGGTGATATTATTAAGCAAGAAGTCATTGAAAAAGTAGATCATAAAAACCTAAATCTTGACGTAGATTTTATGCAAGGTAAAATGGCAAGTTGTGAAATTTTTGTAATGGAAATCTGGAAAATATTAGCACCAAAGATTTTAGCTGTTTCAGCTACAGCCAAATTACACAGCCTTCAATTATTCGAAACACAAAAGAATTTTGTAGAATACTTCGGTGAAGAGTAATGATATTATTGATTTTGGATTTCGGAAATACGATATTCGATATATTTTTGGAATTAGCTCCGAAGTCCAAAATCTGAAATCCAAAATCAAATGAAATATTATATCATCGCTGGTGAACGTTCGGGAGATTTACACGGCTCGAATTTGATTAAAGGTATTCTAAAGCACGATGAATCTGCTGAAATCCGTGCTTGGGGTGGCGATATGATGCAAAGTGCTGGTGCAGAAATCGTAAAACATTACAAAGACCTTGCCTTTATGGGCTTCTTCGAGGTCGTCAAAAATCTTCCAACTATTTTAGGTTTTTTGTCTTTTTGTAAAAAAGACATTTTACAATTTCAACCCGATGTTGTGATTCTGATTGACTATGCAGGATTTAATATGCGAGTTGCCAAATTTGCGAAGCTCAAAGGCATCAAAACATTCTATTATATTTCTCCAAAAGTTTGGGCTTGGAATCAATCAAGAGCCTTGAATTTAAAAAAGTATGTCGATAAATTATTCGTAATCTTTCCTTTTGAAAAAGACTTTTTTAAAAAGTATGATTATGAAGTAGATTATGTAGGTAATCCATTGTTTGATGCCATTGCAGATTTTACACCAGCCAAAGATTTTAGAAAAGAAGCAAGATTAGGACAAAAACCAATCATTGCTTTATTGCCGGGAAGTAGAAAACAAGAAATAGAAGGAATGTTGGCGATGATGCTAACACAAGTATATCAATTCCCTGAATATCAGTTTGTAATTGCAGCAGTCTCTAACTTACCTAAGGAATTATATGCCCGTTGGCAATCGATTTTTCCTGTAAAAATTGTTTTGGATGATGCTTATAATTTACTTTCTGTGGCTGATGCCGCTTTAGTAACTTCTGGAACTGCAACGTTGGAAACGGCTTTGTTCAATGTGCCACAAGTTGTTTGTTATCGAGGAGGCTGGGCTGCATATCAAGTTTATAAAAGAGTGATAAGAGTACCTTTTGTTTCTTTAGTGAATTTGATTGCAGGTAGAAAAGTGGTTACAGAATTACTGCAATATGATTTGACGAAAGAAAATCTTCAAACTGAATTGACAAAAATTACTATCGATAAAGAAAGTAGAGAAGCACAATTGAAAGGTTATGAAGAAATTAGTAATTTACTTGGCACAAAAGGTGCATCTGAAAAAGCTGGAGCTTTGATGGTAAATTATCTGAAACAGTAATCTTCAAACAAACATGAGTCATCCCGAATTTTAAAATCACAAAAAAGCGGTCGAAAAACTAATTTCGACCGCTTTTTTGTGATTGATGAACAACGAATTCC
>NZ_JACHKT010000048.1 GCF_014204325.1 Arcicella rosea | reverse complement strand
TAAATCACCTCAAATAAAATGAAAAATCCACCCAGAATATGAGTGGATTTTATTATGAATGAATATTGAAAAACAATTTTCAAGGAAAGCCAAAATTAAAAGGCTCAACGAAAAAAATCGTTGAGCCTTTTAATTTTATAAACATTTCTATTATTTATCGATAGCTATATTTTGCAATTTTTTGGAATAATTCATTCGGATTGAAAGGCTTGGTTACATAATCGTTCATCCCAACCAAAAATGCTCTATCTTGATTATTGAGTGTTGCAGAGGCTGTTAAAGCAATAATCGGAGTATCTGTATCAGTTTCTCTAATTCTTGCTGTAGCCGTGTAACCATCCAATACTGGCATCTGAATATCCATCAAAATCACATCGTATTTTCCTTTTTCGTATTTATCCAAAGCAATTTGTCCATTTTCAGCAACATCAATTATAATCTGCCAACGCTCTAAGAATTTAGTGGCAACTTTGATGTTCATTGGATAATCTTCTACTAGAAGTACTTTCACTCCTTTCAAAGTATTCTCATTCAATAATTCTGTATGTGCTTCGTTTACTTTTGTTCTTAGTTCTGTTCCTATTTCAAGGTCTAGGGTAAAATAAAATGTTGAACCCTTACCTTCTTCACTTGTAAGATGAATATCACTGCCATGCAATTGTAATAAACTTCGGGTAATTACAAGTCCAAGACCAGTACCACCAAACTGACGAGTAGTTTCAGAATTTGCCTGCGTAAATTTATCAAAAATCATCGCCTGTTTATCCAAAGGAATACCTATACCAGTATCCGTTACAGAAACGTCAATTGTGACATGACTTGGTGTACGACGACGCTGAGAAAGTTCTATCGTAATACTTCCATTTTTAGTAAACTTCACTGCATTTGAAATCAAATTAGTGATGATTTGTCCTAAACGCAAGGCATCGCCCAATAACACATTTGGCACATCATCATCAATCATTAATCTCACTTTATTACCTTTCTCCTCCGCCTTTATTTGATTAGCCTTCTTGATGTTTGAAACCAATTGCTTAATATCAAACGGTACTCTTTCAAGCTCAACTTTTCCTGCTTCAATTTTACTAAAATCTAATATATCGTTGATAAGTACGTGCAAATTATTGGTTGAAAATTGAAGGATTTTCAAGTTTTCAGCCAACGAATCAGATACTTCTTCCTGTTGCATCAAATAAGTAAGCCCAACAATTGCATTCAAAGGTGTACGAATTTCATGACTCATCATCGAAAGAAATTCTGATTTTGCCTGAGTAGCCGCTTCTGCTAATTCTTTTGATTTTCTTAGATCTGCTTCAAGTTGTTTACGATTATCAATTTGAACTTTCAAGAAATCCATCAATCCTAACATATCATCAGGATTCAAAGATTTTACTTCTGTTTCTTCGTTTACCTCCAAAGAATAAATCGCTTCAATCAATTTTTCTACAGAAAGACGTCTTTGCTTAATTTCATCTTTGAGTTTAGTATTGATTTCGGCATAATCTCTTTCATTCAATTGAGATGAATGTTCAAACAGTTCTTTATCTCTATCAAAGCTCAAGTAAGATTCATTAACTGCTTTAATAAAAGTTTGAAAATTTTCATTTTCCAGACATTCGTCTGTCAAATGTTTTTTGATTTGCTTGGCAAGTAATCTGTGAAATGTTATATTATTCATTCTAATCAATTTTCAGAAAGTGTGGTAATTGTCATGGTTTGATTATGCAAGCCACAACGAGCATTGGGGTTTAATGGTGAAATTTCGCCATAAGAATAAAACCCTGTTATTAGGGTTTCATCGCCCATTATTTCACGAGCCGCTTCTACTTCTTCTTCAGATCTTTGCCCAAGTACAAGTTTTCTACCTACGCAACTCACCAGAATGGCTAATTCTGGATTACTTGCAAAAGGTTGAATAGCATCTTGCGCAGCTTTTGCGGAAGCGTCAATTAGGCGATCGAAATTGGCTTTCATAAAACGAACCAAAGAGCCTTTCGGTAATTCTCCTGCAAAAGTCATACTTTTCTTTTCTTCATCGATAGAAAGTATGGTTCTTACAACGGGTTCTGCATCTTCGGTTTCACGCATTGATAATGGGAACAGTAAAGCAGCACCAGGAAGACCTTCTACATATTTGCCTAAGTATTCTTTGTATAAATCCAAAGCAGCAACATCGCCAATTTTATATAAAATATTGTATTCAGATTCTGTTACTTCACGTTCAGGTCCAAAACCATCCCAACCTCCCATTGTGCCATGCCCAACGCTCAGACTTTTACTGTATAAACCTATCGCAACGATTTTTCCCTCTTCAGGGTGATGATTTAAGCCAACCAAAGTTTTTTCAAATCTTGCAGCATCACCAGCCAATCCACCTGAAATCAGGACACTCTCATCTGTCTTTCTATTCAAACTTGCAATCAACGCACTTCCATTTACTCTTGCTCCATCAGAAATAATAAAAATTGTTCTCAAATCATCACCAGCTAAAGCTTCAGCTATTTTTTCACCAGTAATACCACTTTCATGATGCGAATTAATATCTATTTCAATACTTTTTACCAACGTTCTTTCAAACTGTATAGCAGTTACAACGATTGAATCATCATGTACTGAATCTTCATAGATTTCTCCAGAAGTTGAATTAATAATTATATCCGCATGAGGATAAAGATTTTTGATATAATCGAAAGGATTGATAGTCTCTAATACAATTCGTCCACCAAATGCCATTACCCAATTGACCTTAGATGCGTCAAAACCCTCATTTTCAGAGATTGTTTTCCATTGATTGTTTTTGAATACCGTTTGTTGGATTTTCATAGTGAGTAAAGCTTAGGAAATTATTTAGATTAAGAAATTTCACAATATACATCAAACCAAGTTTTCATATATTTACGAATAAACTGGGATTTATTCGTCACAAATTTTCTGTTTACAGATAAAACCTTAAGCTAATTTTAGCTGTAGTTGGATAAAAATTTGTCCTCTCATTCAAAGATACTACTATTCTTAAAAAAAAAATATTTGACGCATTTCATATTTTAATAAATCTTGACCTACAATATCCTTCATTCATCAAAGATGACAACATCAAATAACATACCAATTTTCATCAAAAAAAATATTTTTCCTAAAAAAAGCCTTTTATCAAAAAAATTCATCGTTTATTATAAATATTCATCACAATAAGACAATCTTTTGACATAAAAAAAGGAGTAACAAATTGAGAAATTTGTTACTCCTTTTTTTATTTTTTTTAATTTTCTATGCTTTCAAAGAATTTCCGTATCCCACAATTAATACCGAAAGGACAATCGTTAAGATTCCAATGATAATAGTTGTTAACGTTTTCTTAGAAACACCTTTCCATTCATTTAATACTAATCCCCATGAATTCGCTACTAAAATGATAAATGCCATGTGGAGAATCCAAGAGCTTGGCCCATTTCCTAATTTACTTTCGCCCATTCCGTAGAAGAAGAATTGAAGAAACCAAGTTGTGCCTGCGATGGCACTAAATATATAGTTTTTCAATAAAGGAGTTTCTGAATTGGTATAATCGCCAAAAGATTTATTCTTGAAGTTTAAGTACATACACCAAATCAAATTGGTGGTTAAACCGCCCCAAAGAATAACGATATACACCACATTATTGCGATAAAGGAATTCACCTTGCCCGGGATTACTTGCTACCCAAATTTCATTCGCCACATTCGACATCGCCGAACCTGCTTCAATACCAAAACTAAAACAAGCACTTAATAAACCTGAAATGATTGAAAAAGTAAGTCCTTTCACTAAATCAAACTCTTGGTTTTCAGCATTTACTTGTCCAGCTAAATCTTTATCTTTACTTCCTCCTGCTTTTCCACAAATTACAATACCTAACACACAAACAGCCAAACCAAGCAAAACCATTTGTCCCCAATTGGTAGATACTAAATCATAAATTGTATCTTTCCCAGCAGTTTTGTTGAAGTAATAATAAATAGAAGGAATCAAGGAACCAAATACAGAACAAAGCCCAAGTATAATTGAACTTCCCAAGGAAATTCCTAAATAACGTACTCCTAAACCATAAGTTAAACCACCAATTCCCCACAAAACACCCATCACGTAAGTCCAGAGTATTACACTTCCTTCGCTACTAGCAATAATGGAAGCAAAATCTGGAATGGTAAGATAAGCTGCTAAAGGTGGAACAATCAACCATGAAAAAACACCTCCTGTAATCCAGTAACTTTCCCATGACCAACCTTTAACTTTTTTGTAAGGAATATAAAAACTCCCAGATGCAAAACCGCCAATGAAGTGAAAAATAACGCCTAAAATTGCTCCCATAATCAATGATATATTTTGAATTTAATACCGTAAAATGCTTCCTAGATCTAAATCTACTTGCTATTGTTAATTTTAAAATGAATTAATGATTAGAATCCAAGCGATAAAAAGACAAAGCTATTTTGAAGAAATGACAAGTAAATTGAATGCCAATTTTTGAGTAATTCTTTTAAATTTAGTTCTTTGAAAGAATAGTTTGTAAATTTGTTTCTTGGAATCGTATAAAATTTTACAAGGATAAATCAAAAAGAAAAGGGAACTATCATGCACTTCCCTGCTCAGAAGATAAATTAAAAAGAATGTATCACACTAATTAATTCTCAGTCTTAGCGCTTCTTTTAGAGAAAAGGATGTAAAGCTGAGTTTATCTTTCATCATGTACCAGCTCAAACTCAATCCAAACGATAAAACACCAAAGTACAAACAGATAATCCAATCAGTTATTTCGGATATTGAACGTAACGTTTTGAAGAAAAACGAACAGTTACCATCCATCAGTGAACTCAGCGAGGAGTATTATTTAGCCCGTGATACGGTAGAAAAAGCTTATCGTGAACTAAAAGAAAGAGGCTTCATTACTTCTGTGCAAGGCAAAGGATATTATGTAAACAGCGGAGAAAGCAGAAAGATGAGAATCTTATTGATTTTCAACAAATTGAGTTCATACAAGAAATTAATTTATTATGCTTTTCTAAAAGTATTGGGCGATAAAGCTTCAGTTGATTTACAAATTCATCATTACAATGCTCGCCTTTTCGATGAAATCATTGATAAAAATCTTGGGAAGTACAATTATTATGTGGTGATGCCACATTTTTTTCCTGATTCAGAAAAAGCTATCGCCATGAAGGCTTTGGAAAAAATCCCATCAGATGAATTGGTTTTACTTGATAAAGATTTACCCGAATACAAACACGAGTGTTTGTCGGTCTATCAAGATTTTGAGCGTGATGTGGCAGAAGCCTTAGAAAGTGCCAATGATTTATTTACTAAGTATCAGCGAGTTGTATTAGTTTTTCCGAGTGATGGCAATTATCCTGTAGATATTGTTCGAGGTGTTCGTTACTTTTGTGTAAATGCCCACAAAGAATTTATCATCAGAGAAAATGTTGATGAGGAATTACTCATTCCACAAACAGCTTATGTAGTTGTGGAAGAACACGATTTAGCTGAATTAGTGAAAAAGGTTCGTCAATCAAGTTACTCTTTAGGGAATGAAATCGGTGTGGTTTCTTTCAACGAAACTACTTTAAAAGAACTCTTGGGCATTACCGTTATCACAACCGACTTTGAAACAATGGGCAGAACAGCAGCAGCTTTGTTGTTGGATAAAAAGAAAATCAAAGTAAAAAATCCTTTTTATATGATTCGCAGAGAAACGCTTTGAGTTATGAGTTGTGAATTATGAATTATGAATTGTCATTGCCTAAAGTGCTTTGCTCAAAGCCAAGATACCAAACAAAAAGCCTAAAGCCGAAGACTAAAAGCCCATCGCTCACAACTCATAGCTAAAAAGCTAAACGAAAAAGCCGAAAGCCGAAGTCTGACAGCCGATAGCCAATAACACATGAAACAAAAGATTATCGATTATATAAATAGTTTTTTAGACCAAAGAATACAAACCTCTTATGATGCCATGCAGGCAGCTCAGGCTTCTGCCAATGAAGAATCAAAATCTTCGGCAGGCGATAAGTACGAAACGTCCAGAGCAATGGGGCAACTCGACCGAGATATGCACGGTTTGATGCACGAACAAGCCAAAAGAGAAAAAGCCATCGTCGAACGCATTGATATGAATTTGGTCTTTAAAAAAGGAGCCGTTGGTGCTTTCTTGAAAACCTCCACAGGCAATTACTTTTTGGCGGTAAGTGTGGGTATTTGTAAAATCGACGGAGAAAATATCATGATTATTTCGCCACAGTCGCCCATCGGAGCGTTATTGATGGGCAAAGGCAAAGGTGATACTTTTAATTTCAGAGAAAAAGAAGCTAAGATTGAGGAGATTTTTTAAACTTTGTATCGCCAAAAGCTACTCTAAACTGCGAAGGAGTTTGTCCTTTTAAATCCTTAAATTGTTTATTGAAATTCGACAAAGTATTAAAACCACTTTCATAACAAACCTGCGTGACGCTCAATTTATCTTCCATTAATAATTTACAAGCATAGCCAACCCTAAGTTCACTGACAAAATCCGAAAAAGTTTTATTCGTTCTTGCCTTAAAGTAACGGCAAAAAGCCGCCGTAGCCATGCCCGCCAATGAAGCTACTTCCGTTAGATTGATTGAAGTACGATAATTGTTCAGCACGTACTCGTGCACTTTGTGCATTCTTTCGGTTTCAGAAGTTTTGAATGGATTGGTATAGCCAACGCTACTGATAAAATCATATTCGTTGGAATTGGCTAATAAATTCAACATTTCTAATAATTTCAGAATTGCTTCAAAACCTTGTAGCAACAATAATTCTTTCATAAAAGTAAGAATCTTATCGTGTAATACTCCACTGATTTCTAAGCCACGACTGGCATTTAGAAACAAGTGCTTGAGTTTTGTCATTTCATATTTTTCAAAAAAATCCTTTCCCAGAAAATCTTCCGTAAAATAAACGACAATGCCATGCGTAGTAAAAGCAGGATTTCCCTGAAAATACACTTCATCACTTCGCCAAAGATGTGGTAAATCTGGGCCTACAAAAACCATATCTCCCGCTTCAAAATGTTTGATATTATCGCCAATAAAGCGTGTTCCTGTGCCTTCCAACACCACAAATAATTGATAATGCGGGTGAAAATGCCAGTTGGGGTCGAAGTACGGTTCCTTCAACTCTTTCATCGTAAAAGAATGATTTGGCGATTCGATACTTTTGTTTAATGGATTTTTCAAAACCTATTTTTTTACTTTAATTACTTATATGAATCATAAAAATATCAAAATACAGTCAAAACTCATCAATAGAGCGGAGTTTTTTATCATTTTTTTAAGATTATTTTGTATCAGTAAAATTCTTGTCTGTCTAATAAATTAAGCCCTAAATTTTGCAGGTCTTACCTCTAAATTCATAAAAATCAAATTCAACGAGTAAGCCACAACAAACAATTCTAAGAACATAATTACACGAAAGATAAAATGAAAAAATTCGGAATGAATTTGCTCTTGTGGGGAACAGAGATTAACGAAAGTCTTTTTCCTGTGTTAGAGCAAATCAAAGCAATTGGTTTCACAGGCGTAGAAGTACCCATTTTTGATGTAGCACCAGAGCATTGGCAAACATGGCGTAGCAAATTAGACGAATTAGGTTTAGATAGAATTGCCGTAACGATTTGTGGCCCAGATTTTAATCAAATCAGTCCAGACCCAGCGATGAGAGCTGCCACTCTCGAAAGAAACAAAAGAGCTATTGATTGTGCTGTGGTTTTGGGAGCAGATTTATTGACTGGACCCTATCATTCGGCATTAAGTCATTTTACAGGAAAACCCGCTACGCTAGAAGAATGGAATTGGGCAGTAGAAAACTTGAGAGAATTGGCAGATTATGCCCAAGAAAAAGGAATTGTTTTAGGTTTAGAATACCTCAATCGTTTTGAAAGTTACTTGGTTTCTTGTGCTGATGAATTATTACAATTGGTTGAAGACATCAATCATCCGCATTGTAAAATCATGTTTGATACTTTTCATGCCAATATCGAAGAGAAAAGTTTGGGCGATGCCATCAGAAAACTGAGCAAGCATTTGGTGCATGTACAAGTATCTGAAAACGACAGAAGTACTGTCGGCAAAGGAAACGTGAATTGGGACGATGTTTTTACGGCTTTGAAAGACATCAATTATGATGCTTACTTGTCGGTTGAGGCTTTTAGTTCAAAATTGGCGGTAGCTAATATTTGGCGAAAAATGTTTGAAAATGAAGAAACATTGATGAAAGAAAGCTTGGAGTTTATTCAGGCTCGTAGCTAATAGCTGTGAGCTTCGAGCCTTGAGCTATTAGCTAACATACTAATATATAGCAAATTATCTCTTTTTAACAAACAAAGAAAGTCCAAAACTCAAAGCTCATAGCTAAAGGCTTTTATATAAACAATTACCTGTTTTTCATAAACTGACAAATTCAAAACTCACAGCTGATAGCTTTGAGCCTTGAATTATCACTAACACACTAATAAATAGTCCATTATCTCTTTTTAATAAACAAAAAAAACGAACTCAAAGCTCAAGGCTCACAGCTAATAGCTAAAACCTTCTTAATAAACTAAACAAAATGAAACTAAACATTGCCATTGTCGGCTTAGGATTTGGAGCTGAATTTATTCCCATTTACCAACGTCACCCGAACACCAATATGTACGCTATTTGTCAGCGTACAGAAGAGAAATTAAATGCTATTGGAGATGCTTTCGGTATCGAAAAGCGTTATACCAGCTTTGAAGATTTATTAGCAGACCCAGCAGTAGATGTTGTACACATCAATTCACCGATTCATAACCATGCCGAGCAAAGCTTAAAAGCCTTAAACGCAGGTAAACACGTAGCTTGTACTGTTCCGATGGCAACTTCGGTAGAAGAATGTAAGGCAATTGTTGAAGCAACCAGAAGAACAGGTAAAAAATACATGATGATGGAAACGGTAGTTTACAGTCGTGAATTTTTGTACGTAAAAGAATTATACGAAAAAGGAGAATTGGGCAAAGTACAATTCCTGAAAGCATCTCACCAACAAGACATGGACGGATGGCCTGGTTATTGGCCAGGTTTACCTCCCATGCACTATGCAACGCACTGTGTTGGGCCTGTGGCTGGTTTATTGAAATTACAAGCAGAGTACGTTTCATGTTTTGGTTCAGGAACAATTCGTGAAGAATTACATCAACATTATAACTCTCCTTTTGCGATTGAATCTGCCCATATCAAATTCAAGGATTCAGATTTAAGTGCTTTGGTATATCGTTCTTTGTTCGATGTAGCTCGTCAGTATCGTGAGAGTTTTGAAGTATATGGTTCAAAAAAATCTTTTGAATGGTCGTTGATTGAACACGAAGAACACGTGGTACATACCGCTAAAAAACCTGAACCAGAAATTCCAGAGAAAGTAACTGTACCAGATTATGCCCACTATTTACCTGAAGAAATTCAAGTATTTACGACTGGTGGAGTATATGATACTGATGAAAACCAACACCTTTCATTTTTGCAAGGTTCTGGTCATGGTGGTTCACATCCGCACTTGGTACATGAATTTGTTTCGGCAATTGTTGAAGACCGTGACCCATTCCCGAATGCTGAACAATCAGCCAATTGGACATCTGTAGGTATTTTATCACATGAATCAGCTTTAAAAGGAGGAGAAATTATTTATATCCCTGATTTTTGATTATCCAATCTTTCAATTGATTTAAGACAATTCACAAAATGAAAAAATCATTGCTTAGTCTTTGCTTATTGCTGACTTGCCTCGTAGGTTTTTCTCAGAAAAAAGCAAAAAAAAATAAACAATCAACTCCCCAAACGACGGTTAAAGCCCGTCGTTTGGAAGTATTGTTTCTCGGTGATAATGGTCATCATAAACCCATCGACCGTGTCCCAACTTTAATGGAAGCACTTGGCAACAAAGGTATCAACATTACCTATACAGATAAATTAGAAGACATCAATACTAACAATTTAAACAAGTATGATGCCTTGATGATTTATGCCAATTGGGATAAAATTACTCCTGAAGCAGAGAAAGACCTTTTAGCTTTTGTAGCTTCTGGCAAAGGAATTTTGCCTATTCACTGTGCGTCTTTTTGTTTTAGAAATTCTGCAGAATACGTAAAAATGGTTGGTGGACAGTTTTGGAGACATACCATGGATACTATTCAAGCAAATATTGTTCAAGCTCAGCATCCAATTTTAAAAGATATAAAAGGATTAAAAGCCTTCGATGAAACGTATTTACACAGTCAGTTACAGGCAGATAACAATGTTCTAATGACTCGTGACATTAAAGCTGACCAAACAAAAGACCGCCCAGACGCTAAAACCGAACCTTATACTTGGACTCGCCAGTACGGAAAAGGCAAAGTATTTTATACCGCCTACGGACACGACGAACGTACTTGGACGAATCCAGATTTTTTAAAAATGCTTGAAAATGCCATCATTTGGTCGGTAGATGAACAAGCACAGGCAGCTCATGCGGCACTTCATCCAGAAGCATTTTCTTATAGTCCCGCAAAATTACCCAATTACGAAAAACGCCCAGACCCTCAATTATTACAAGCGGCACTTTCGCCCGAAGAATCACTCAAACATATACAAGTACCCGTTGATTTTAATTTAGAAGTATTTACCCACGAACCAAACGTGATGCACCCCATTGCGATGTCGTGGGATGAGCGTGGTCGTTTGTATGTTTTGATTACCAAAGATTATCCGAACGAACGTAAAGAAACAGGCGGAAGCGATTATATTTTGATTTGTGAAGACACCGACAAAGACGGTAAAGCTGACAAATTCACTCGTTTTGCTGAGGGATTGAGTATTCCAACAGGTTTAGTTTTTGCCAATGGCGGCGTCATTGTAGCACAAGCACCGCACATGTTGTTTTTGAAAGATACCGACGGTGACGATAAAGCTGACGAAAAGAAAATCTTATTCTCGGGCTTTGGTACTTTTGATACGCACGCTGGGCCTTCCAACTTACATTATGGTTTTGATAACTGGATTTGGGGTTCTTTGGGCTATGCTGGTTTTCAAGGAAAATTTGCCGAAAAAGATTCTGTAAAATTCGGTCAAGGTTTCTTTAGATTCAAAGCTGATGGTTCAGATTTTGAACATATTACCAGTACTTCAAATAATACTTGGGGTTTTGCTTTCAACGAAACTGGCGATGTTTTTGGTTCAACAGCCAATAATTCACATGGTTGGTACATGGCGATTCCGCACAGAAATATCCTTTCGCCAACTGCTACAAACGGTAGCCGAAGTACAGATACGCACAAAGACATGAAAACCATTACGCCAAGAATCCGTCAAGTAGATGTTTTTGGTGGGTTTACTGCGGCGGCGGGTCATAATTTTTATACCGCAAGAGCTTTCCCTAAAAAATATTGGAATCAAATTGCTTTTGTTTGTGAACCAACAGGACACGTAGTTCATCAAAACGTAATGACCAAAAACGGAACAGACTACAGTGATGTAGAAGGTTTCAACCTTTTGGCAGGAGCTGACGAATGGGTTTCTCCAGTTTTTGCAGAAGTTGGTCCAGACGGTGCTGTATGGATTGCGGATTGGTATTCTTTCATCATTCAGCACAACCCACAACCAAATGGTTTTACAATGGGCGAAGGAAATGCTTATGAAACGGATTTAAGAAACTTTACGCATGGTAGAATTTATCGTGTAAGTGCGAAAGAAGCACCAAATTATACGCCTTTGAGTTTATCAAAAGACCGTCCACAAGAATTAGTGGCTGCTCTTAAAAATTCAAATATGTTCTGGAGAATGAACGCACAACGTTTGTTAGTAGAACGTGGACAAAAAGACGTAGTCCCAGCATTGATTGAACTAACCAAAGACCAATCTTTAGACGAAGCAGGTATCAATCCAAGTGTCATTCACGCCCTTCGTACTTTAGAAGGTTTGGGCGTTTTGAACGATGCCGAAGTACAAAAAGCTTTAATCGCTTCTTTGTCGCATCCATGTTCGGGTGTTCGTAAAACGGCTATTCAATTATTGCCACGCAATGAAGCCTCCGTAAAAGTATTATTAGAAAAAGATGCCTTAAACGATAAAGAACCTTTAGTGGTTTTGAACACGCTTTTGGCTTTCTCTGAAATGCCCTTAACGGCTGAAGCTGAAAAAACTTTATTGGCTCGCATGGAAAAATCAACAGAAATCAACGACCGTTGGTTGCCTGATGCTTTTGCTGCTGTATTGACAAGCCACAAACAAGCTTTGCTGAAAAAGTATTTACAGAGTCTTGCTAAAAATACTTCGCCCGTAAAAGCTAAAACAGAAGAAATGCCAGCTCATCACGACCACGCTGCCATGATGAAAGAAGAAAAAGCTACTGCTATTTCGGCAAGTAATAAGCCTGATTTAGTGATTAGCAAAATCAACTTTACGCCAGCAAATCCAGCAGTACTTGAGCCAGTGAGTTTCAATATTGAAGTAAAAAATCAAGGCGGAGTAGCCATTCCAAAAGGAGAAGTAATCAATTTGAACATCAGAATTGAAGGAACAGGCAGAAAATATGATTTGGTAAGCTATACTTTCAACGATGGTATTCCAGCCAATGAAAGCGTTAAAATTAATTCTTACAACAATGGTGCGTGGACAGGAAATCTTGGTTTAAGCTCAGATATGCCAGGCACTTACACCATTTCTGTTGAAGTGGATAAAGCCAACAACATTGCAGAAGAGAACGAAAAAAATAATGCTTATAGCCAGAAAATCACTTTCAGTACGCCGAAAAGTATGTCAACTTTTGCGATGGAAAAAGCTGTGAAAGGCTATGCCAATGTTAGCACTCCTGATTCTGTTATTGCTTTATTGAAATTAAGTCAGCAATTGGATGAAACGAATGCTTCGGCGGTCATCAAAGGCATTGCAGACGGTTGGAATTATAGAAAGAAAGTACAAATTAAAGACAGCGATAAAGTATTCTTGGCGAGTTTAAACCAAAAGCTTACGCCTGAAAACAAAACCAAATTAGCACGCTTATTCCAAGTATGGGAAGTGAAGTCAGAAGAAGTAGCTGACCCAAACAAAGTGGTAATTGTGATAAAATCAGTGAAAGAAGCCATGAAGTACGACAAAAAGGAATTCACGGTAAAAGCAGGAACGAAAGTAGAATTAGTCTTTGAAAATCCAGATGCGATGCAACATAATTTGGTAATTGGCAAACCGAAATCTTTAGAAATCATCGGAAAAGCCGCCAACAAAATGATTACGCAAAAGGATGCTTTAGAGAAAAACTACGTACCCAACATTCCTCAAATCATCGCTTCAACACCTTTAGTAAACCCAGAAGAATCATACAGATTGACCTTTACCGTACCCGAACAAATAGGAGATTATCCTTTTGTATGTACCTTCCCAGGTCACTGGAGTATTATGAATGGAATAATGAAAGTAATAAAGTAAAGTTTTTGATTGAAAAAAGAATGCTAAACCTCCGCAAAATCTTGCGGAGGTTTTTTGTTTCAGTAGCACGGTTTTCCAAACCGTTGAAATATGTATTGCTATTGTTCAATTAACCTCAACAAATCTTCTTCATTAGGTAGTTCAACCTTGTACTTACTCACAAAAATTTGATTATCAAGCCCCGAAGTAGCGTAAAGAACTTTTGTAGCAGAGCCTTTTTCTGTACAAAGAATAATCCCAACAGGAGGATTGTCGGTATCATTCATTACTTCATTACGGTAATAATTAAGGTAAAAGTTCATCTGACCAGAATCACTGTGCTTGAATTTTCTTACTTTCAAATCAATCAGAACATGACATTTTAAAATCCTATGATAAAAAACTAAGTCAATACGATCATGTTCTCCATCAATGGTAATGCGTTTTTGTCGAGCTTCAAAGCAAAAACCAGTTCCTAATTCTTGCAAAAAGGTTTGGATTTTATCCAACAAAGCCGTTTCTAAATCATTTTCTGAATATTTTGATAATTCCTCAAAACCCGTAAATTCAAGAATATAAGGGTCTTTGATAGAATCTTCAATGGTTTCAATTTCAGCTTTTAAATTATTGAGTAAGGCTTCTTTATCTGTGGAAAGTCCTACTCTTTCAATCAATAAACTGCTAATCTGTCTTTCCAGAAAGCGTGCTTCCCATTGCCCTTTAATCGCCTCCTTTTCATAAAACGCACGTTTTAACGGTTCTTTAATTCGCATGAGTGCAATGAAATGACGGAAAGAAAAATTAGAAAGTAAATTTTCGGGAGACAATTTAGCGTTAATGGATTCATAATGAGACATTTTAGGTGGAGTAATCAACTCATTGATTTGAAATTCTCGTTCCACTGGAACGAGAATTGGTAGATTCACCACACGAGACAAAATAATATTTCCTAAGTGAGTATAAGTAGTATAAAACTGACGGCATAACCAAAGTCTATCTTGAGCTAAACCTGTAACTTTTCTACTCTTTAAATTTTTAGCGATATTCTCAATAAGTTTAGTGCCATATATGGCTCTATCCTCACCATGCTGTTCAAACTCAACAATGTAAAACCCAATCAACCAGTTACGAATAACGAGTTGTTGATTGATGGAAGAAATAGCTCTTTTTTGCAAAGAGATGTGTGTATTTTCAATGGTGTCAATTAACTGATTATATAGCATATTCTTATAAGTTTTCAATAGCAATTTTGAAAATATTCTATTGAAATCCAAACTCATTTTGTAAAAATATGTCCCACTAAAAAAACAAACACTTTGACTTACAAACACTTATAAATATCTGAATATCATTCTTTATCAATGAAAACTCAATCATTCTGTGCCATTCCATTTGTCTTAACACGCAATCCAATTACAAAAAAATCGCTCGTGATGACACGAGCGATAGTATAAATACTCTCACAACTTCTGAATTCGTATTACTTTTTGATTAAAGAGAAGTTACTTTTAACGGCAATTTTCTCGGCAATTTTTTCCCAAACTAATTTTGGAACATCAATTTTGTAATCGACCAATGCGATTTCAAAATTAGTGTCTAAGGTAATATTGTCTTTCGCTACCGTTAGTTTTCCTGTAAGTACTTTTTCTTTGCTTACTCCGTGAATCATCATTACTCCTTTGGCAGTTACATCATAAGTACCTTCTTTAGTAAAATCTATCTTTTCGGCAATTTTACCTTTAAAAGTAGCCGCTGGAAATTTCTCTGACTCTAAATAATTTTCGTTGAAATGTTCTTCCATTAATCTATTCGGAAATCTGAATTGATTGATGTTCATTCGCACGGCTAAGTCGTTGGTAGCCGTATTCAGAATAGAAGAAACTGCACTATTTACGGCTGAAATATCTTCTAAAGGAGTTTTAGAAAAGAAGCTAGTTTTACCTGTTTGGGTAAAATATAACTGTGCAAAACTGGCTTGGCTTATTAATAAAGCACAAACAAGTATTAGGATATTCTTTTTCATATTAGTGTTTATCTTTCTTTGATTTGCCATCAAAACTGAATGTTCTGGCAATGTTAAATCCATAGAAAATATCTCCTTTACCCCATTCTCCAAGCGTTTGAGCAATAAAATGACGCTCCACCATTCCTCTTGAATTGGTAAAATGCAATTGGAAAACGTGTCCGCCTGTTTCAATATCAAAACCAATCGCTAGTGAATTATGATACTTGTCTGAAACGCTACTATTGCCGTGGTCTGTTAAGTAATATTCAGCATTTAGCGTTACTCTTTTAGAAAGTTTATATCTACCTCCAAAGCCCAATGCTAACATATCGTTTTTCATGTCCTCCACTTCTGTTTTGTTGAAGTGAATAACCGTTGGCATAATTTGCAAAGAAAGCTTATCGCTAAATTTACGTGCAATTAGAATTTGTGCACAGTACGTTTGGCGTTCAAGGTTATCGTTAAACTTCAAGGTTGAGCCAGAAGGAAGTGTATAACCTGTAGCCATTGTATTAGCCGCACCACTCAAATAACCTGTAACAGTTACAGGAACTTTATTTGATTGACGAATTGCCTTGTACTTCACGTAGTAATCATAAGTTTTTTCTTGTGAACTTCTTCCCAAACCAACGGTCAGGTTATCACTTAAACCATATTCTAAACCTAGTCTGATACGAGCTTCGTCTAAACCAAAGAAATTATCAATAAAGCCAGAGTTTACTGCTCCAAATCTATGAGAAATCCAGAAATTAAGATGCTTTTTACTTACGGTTTCAATGGTTTGTCCATTAATTAAGCGAGTCGCCTTGAAAGTGGCGGTAGTGTATTCTGGTTGATTGCCTTTCTCCTTTTCGAGCATGTCCATTAAATCATCCTGACAAAAGCTTTGAAAGCTGAATAAGCAACTGAATACCAATAGATATTTTTTCATACGTTTGATTGTTATAACGATATGGTCTTGATTTCGCTCAAAACCATACCGTGTTATGCTGTCTGAAAAGACATACGTAATTTTGATGAATGTAGTCTCTAGCTTATTGTTAAAATCGTTCCACTTTGGGTAACAGTATAAGTTTTTAAGCCAGCACTTCCATTACTATTAGTTCCTTTTCCAGTATTATCAAAAGTAGCACCGTGAGCAGTACAGTAAAATTTGTCGGTAACATAAGTAATTTGCTTTTGTCCTTCATGACTACAAATTAGCGTTACAGCTACGTAAGTACCCACATTGGTATAAGCAACCACAATGTTGTTAGTTCTATCTACCACATAACCTCCTTTGGTTTTGAGTGCCGCATTAGCAGCAGCAGATAAATCAAAAGTAATCCCACCGCTTGGTAAAGGTTGAACAACATCGCCCTCGTTGGTACAAGAACTCATTGTTACACCACAATACACCGCCATGAGGCTCGCACCTGACAAACCCAACTGTTTTAGAAAAGTAAGGCGATTCATTTTTTCTTCTGTCGTATTCATAAATTTTAAGGATTAATTGAAAAATATTTATTCACTTGGATAAAAACGGTAGAACATTACGAAAGTTATATCATCTATAAAAGATTATTTTGTATTACTCTCAAAAACCAAATACTTGGTATGTTCTAATGCTTAATACAGGATAAAAACCCAAACAGTTGCGTCTAAACATTAATTTATTTCTTAATCACTTTTGTGTGCTACAAATTATTCTTCAGAACCCGTCAGCATTGCTTGTAAAATAGATGCTCCTTGTTTTACAATTTGCTTGTTTCCAATACTTTTATTGGGAATTACTTCTATATTCCCTCTTTCTGTAATACCAATTTTTACTGGTACTTGTTGAAAAGTATTTGCTTTGGTGTTGACAAAAATAAATCCGCCATTGCCATGTAATACCACTGCCGACTCTGGCAAAGTATTAACCATTCTTTTTCCTGTAAGAATTTTTGTGTTTACATACTGCCCAACAGTTAGTTTATCTTCCATCGCTTCATCGTTGATATGCCCGTGAATATTAATGGTTTTGGTATCAGCTTCAACGTTTTTACCGACCAAGAAAACGGTAGCCAACATAGGAGTTTCTGAGAATCTAGGATTTTCAACAATGATTTTTTGTCCTACTTTTATTTTATTAATATCATTTTCAAATACTTTTAATTCGATATGCTTGTGGGCATCACCCACTATTTCAAATAACACATCGGTCGGAGCAACATTTTTTCCGATAGACAAATTAACGGTTTTTATATAACCATCAATAGGAGAAATAATATTGACCACCGATGATATTTGTCCTTTTTTCAATTTATCTATCGAACAGCCAATCATTTCAAGTTTCAATTCAAGTGCTTTGGTCAATGCTTTTATAGACGAAACTTCCGAATCTGCTTGTTGAAGTTTTTTCTTAGCCCCAACATCTTCTTTACTTAAAGTATTCTGACGGTCGAGTTCCAAATCCAAAAACTTCAATTTACTGATAGCCTGTAAATAATCTTGTTGTAATTGGATGTAATCCATGCTGTAAATGGTTGCTAAAACTCCTCCTTTACGAATTGCCGAACCCGGCAAAATGTTAGTACTTTTTACATAGCCATTAATTGGAATACTGACAGAAGCCATATTCATCGGCGGAACATCAACGATGCCATTCGCTTTTACTTCGTCTGAAATAGTAGTTTGGTCGAAAGTACCTACAGCAATATGTCCGTTTTTGATTTGTTCTTCCGATAAAGTAACGAAATCTGTTTTCGCTTCAGCTTCTTTATCAGCCTCCTCCGTTTTCGGACTCAAACAAGCCACATTAAGTAAAAAAGCTAAACCTATTAAAAAGCCTTTTTCAAAGGAAATTATATGATATTTTTGAAGATTATTCATTGCCAATTAAAGTTTCGATGTTGATAATAATTTGATTAAAATTCTGTAATTCAGCCAAGTAGTTTTGTTTGATTTGCCAAGCCTGTGTGATATTCTGCACAAATTCCACATATTCAATTTCGCCAGCTTGGTAACTTTTTGAAGCCGTTTTGATAATAAGTTCTGCTTGAAGCAAAGCTGAATTTTTGTAATAATTCAGTGATTTATCGGCTTTATCAAACTGTATTTTCAATGAATTCAGCTGACTTTGCAATTGATTTTCAGCATATTGATATTGCTGCGTAATTACTTGTTCGTTGATTTTTGAAGCAGAAATTCTGGCTTGTTGTGCTTTGGTGAAAATTGGCACATTTAGCCCAAGCTGCACAAAGTTTTGATTAAAATGTTTTTCAATACTCTGGTTAGTTAGTGCCAATCTTACATCTGGTTTCAAGCGTTGTTGTTCTAAATTGGTTTGCAATTTGCTTACTTCACTTTGCTGTTTAATAATTTCTAAGAAAGGATTGGAAGCCAATTGTGCATTACTTAACACCATTGTTTTTTGCTGATTTCCTTCATAATCAATGGCAAAATTTTCGTTAGTATTCATCAAAAACCTTAGTGTCTGATACAAATTTTGCTCATCAGCTTGGCTTTGTTGGATTCGATTTTGGATTTCTCTGAGTCGAGTTTCAGAAGATACTTTTTCCAATAAATCTGTCTCGCCAGTTTTGTATCGCACCGAAGCCGCTTTGAAAGCACTTTGATAAAGACTGTCTTGTTGAGCTAATAATTGAATAAATTGACGGGTATGCAAAATCTGAAAGTAAACACTTTTTACTTCGCCAATCAATTGTGTTTTGGTGAGTTTCGCCCGTTTTTCGGCCGTCAGTACATTTCCTTTTAATAAATTTTCTTGGGCTTTGTACAAACTTGGCAAGGCAAAAGATTGTCCGACAGTGAAGGTTACATCATTTCCGTTGAATACTTGTGTTCGTCCGTATTGAGCATCAAAACTGGTTTTGGGCAAATCTTTTGCCGTTTTCACCAAAGCCTGATTCCCAACAATTTCTAAGTTTGAAATCTGTAAATTTTGATTTTGACGAACCGCTTTATCAATACACATTTGTAAAGTTTGTGGCGGAGTATTTTGTGCAAAAGTGGCGGTACTTATCAACAATAAAACAATGGCATTAACTACAGTTTTAGAAGCTTTGGGCTTTCTACCAAAAACCAAACTATAAATCACAGGTAAAACCACCAAAGTAAGAATCGTTGCCGTAATCAATCCACCAATTACCACCGTTGCCAATGGTCTTTGTACTTCTGCTCCGGGCGAATGGCTCAAAGCCATTGGTAAAAAACCCATTGAAGCCACAGCCGCAGTCATCATCACTGGTCTGAAACGAGTTTTTGTTCCTTCTAAAATCCTTTGTTTAATATCACTTATTCCTTCTTTTTCTAGAATTTTAAAGTAAGAAATCAATACAATTCCATTTAGCACCGCCACACCAAAAAGAGCAATAAAACCAATGCCTGCCGAAACAGAAAAAGGCATATCTCGTAACCAAAGTGATAAAATACCTCCAATGGCTGAAAGTGGAATGGCAACAAAGACAATCAAGGCTTCCACAAAAGAATTGAACGTAAAAAACAACAAGGCAAAAATCAAGAAAAGTGCAACGGGTACAGCGATAAATAATCTACTTTTGGCAGCTTGCAGGTTTTCGAAAGCACCACCGTATTCAACGGTATAGCCAACTGGCAGTTTTACTTGTTTGTCGATAATCGTTTGTACTTCTTTCACCAAGCTTTCTACATCACGATTTCTCACATTGATACCAATTGAAATTCTACGACGAGCATTATCTCTTGTAATTTCAGAAGGAGCATCTTTATAAGAAATATCAGCTACTTCCGAGAAAGGTACTTTACCGCCATTTGGTAAATCCAAGTATAAATCTCTGATATTTTGAATATCTTTTCTGTAAGAAGAATCTAGTCGAATTACCAAACCAAAACGTTTTTCGCCCTCATAAACAACGCCCGCTTCTTCGCCTGCAAAAGCTGATTTCAACAAAGTATTCAGGTTGCTGATTTTCAAACCATACTGAGCAATTTTCTGACGGTTGTAAGTCACCACCATTTGCGGCACGCCATCAATTTGCTGTACTTTCATATCGGCTATACCATTTACTTGATGAATTTTTTGAGCTACTTCTTGTGCTTTCGAGAATAAAGTATCTAAATCTTCCCCAAAAATTTTAATGGCAACATCCGATTTTACACCCGCAATTAATTCATTAAATCGCATTTGGATTGGTTGGGTAAACTCAAAGTTTACTCCAGGAATATCTTTCAGCACATCGTCCATTTTTTGGGCGAGTTCTTCCATCGTTTCAGCTTTTTTCCATTCTTTGGTATCTTTCAAATCAATAATTAAATCACATGCGTTGATACCCATTGGGTCGGTTGGGATTTCAGAAGAACCAATTCTTGAAACTACTTGCTGGATTTCGTCGGGAAATTCACGGAGTAAAAGTTTTTGTGCTTCATTATTCGAATGCACACTTTGTGATAACGAAGCATTACTGTGAAGAATGGTTTCTACGGCAAAATCGCCTTCGTTTAATTCAGGAATAAATTCACCGCCCAATCTGCCAAAAAGCATTAAACTAGCTACAAAAAAAGCAACTGAAGTAGCCAGAATAATCGCTTTTTTGTTCAACGCCCAAGTAATAATGGGTTGATAGAAACGATATAAAAAGTTGATAATTTTATCAGCAATGGTTTCCGAATGATCAATCTTTTTGCTTAAACATAAAGAAGACATCATCGGCACGTATGTCAATGATAAAATCAATGCCCCAATAATGGCAAAACTTACTGTTTCAGCCATTGGGCGAAACATTTTTCCTTCAATGCCCGTCAAGGCAAGAATGGGGAAGTAAACAATCAAAATGATGATTTCACCAAATGCAGCAGATTTCCGAATCGTAACGGCTGAATCGTAAACAGATTCATTCATTTCAAGCTGAGTGAGTCTATAGGCTTGTCCATCATGATTTTCAGGAATAGTTCTAGTATGTAATCGGTGGACAACGGCTTCTACAATAATTACTGCTCCATCGACAATCAAACCAAAGTCAATTGCACCAAGTGACATCAAATTAGCTGACACGCCAAAGAGTTTCATCATCCCAAAAGAAAAAAGTAAACAAAGCGGAATCACTGAAGCCACCACCAAGCCTGCTCTAAAATTCCCCAAGAGTAACACCAGAATGAACACAACAATTAAACCACCTTCAATCAAGTTTTTCTGAACAGTGCCAATCGCTTTATCAATCAGTTTACTTCTATCAATAAACGATTCTACTTTTACGCCTTCTGGTAAAGATTTCTGAATTTCTTCAACTCTTTTCTTTACATCTACCACTACTTTATCGGCAGATTCACCTTTTAATAGCAGTACGACCGCTCCAACAGTTTCCCCTTCCCCATTTCGTGTCATCGCACCATATCGCACCGCATGACCAAACTGAACTTTCGCCACATCACTAATTAATACTGGAATACCCGCACGAGTTGTAACTACTACATTTTCAATATCTTGCAAGCTATTTACTCTACCTTCCGAACGAATAAAGTAAGCATCCGTACCTTTTTCGATATAACTACCGCCAGCATTGGCATTATTATCTTGCAATACCTGAAATACTTCTGCGATGCTCAGATTCATTGCACGTAGTTTTTCTGGATTAATCGAAACTTCGTATTGTTTCAAATGCCCACCAAAAGAACTTACTTCTACCACTCCTTTTATGCCTAAAAGCTGCCTTTTCACGACCCAATCTTGTAAAGTTCGCAAATCAGCTAAAGAGTATTTATCTTTAAATTTTGGATCAACAACCAAAGTATATTGATAAAATTCGCCAAGACCAGTGGTAATTGGTGCCATCTCTGGGCGACCAGCACCAGCAATTAAATTGGGTTCTGCTTCTCTGATTTTTTCAGAAACTTGTTGTCTGGCTTTCTCCATCGGCACATCATCATCAAAAACGACGGTAATAACCGATAAACCCATTCTTGAAATAGAGCGAATTTCTTTGGTATTAGGAACAGTTCTTAATGAGATTTCTAGCGGATAAGTAATAAATTTTTCTACTTCTGAAGCAGGTAAAGCTGGCGACTGCGTAATGACTTGCACCTGATTAGAAGTAATATCTGGAAGGGCATCAATGGTCAGTTGGGTCAATGAAATTCCACCCCAAGTAGCCAATGCCAATACCAATAAACCGATTGTCAGCTTATTGTATATGCTGAATCGAATGATTGAATCTATCATTGTATATTTTTCAAGAAGAAGAGCCCAAATTTTAAGACATAAAAATTTGTAATTCCATAGCGGAAAAAGCCCTTAATTAACAATAAATAAAGGTATGTTTCACGAAAGACAATTCGTAAAAAGAAAACAATAAGAAGCGACAAAATGGATTTTGCCCAAAGAAATTAGAACCGAGGAGGGTTGAATAGCGTCTGAAGTATCGAAAAGTGATAGAAGTTTTCCCAAACAAAATTGGGTTCAGAAAAGACTTTGAAGATAGCGTCAAAGTGGAGTACAATTTTTTTATTGAAAGTAGGCTCAAACAGTGTTACTGTACTGTGTGAATCTAAATTTGGTAAATTTGAATGAGAATGTTTAGCTGTTTTGAAGTGATTAGACGTTGCGGAATAGTGCATTGTCAGAAACTCTAAAAAACTCATTTTCTCATTCCAACCTTTTGTGTGTTGATTGTAATGTTTTACCAATTCTCCAACTTTGGCTAACTGCAAAGCATCAGCTTTGGGGAAAAGGCTTCCCACAAGGATGACAAAACTTAGCAATATGGCTGTAAATTGTTTCATTGGGCAAATGTAGTCAATAATGAGAAAAGAAAAAAGGCGAAAAATCTTTTTCGCCTTAGTCATTATCATTTAGCTTTCAGATGTAAGTCATTAGCTATCACTTTTATTTTCAGTAGATTACCTCTAAAAATTAATTTAGAGCAACCTTAATTATTTCTGATTTGTGCGTATTCTTTTGAGTTCCTAAAATATTTCTAACTGCTTCTGCAATTCCCTCTGGGTCGAATCCACATTCATGATGTAATTCTAATTGTTCACCATGTTCAACTACTCTATCAGGAATACCCAATCGTTTGATTTGTGCTGAATAATTATTGTCTAGCATAAATTCTGCTACAGCAGTCCCAAAACCACCTTGAATACAACCATCTTCTACCGTAATTACTTTATCATAATTTTGGAAAATCTCGTGGAGCATATCTTCGTCCAAAGGTTTTACAAAACGCATGTCATAATGTGCTGGATTGATGCCTTCCTTTTCAAGTATTTCGCAAGATTGAACAGCATAATTACCTATATGACCAAGTGTTAAAATCGCAACGTTTTCTCCATCTTTAATTTTTCTACCTTTACCGATTTCCATTTTTTCAAATTCGGTTTTCCAGTTAGGCATAACGCCTTCACCACGTGGATAACGAATAGAGATACAGCTTTTCAAGTCTTTAAATTCATCTTGGGCAACAGTAAACATAATGTCTCGCAACTCTTTTTCATTCATCGGTGCAAAGACAATCATGTTTGGGATACAGCGCATATAAGCAATATCATAAGCACCATGATGCGTTGGTCCATCGGCACCAGCAAAACCAGCACGGTCTAGGCAGAAAATAACGGGTAATTCTTGAATGGCTACATCGTGAATTACTTGGTCGTAAGCACGTTGCATAAAAGTTGAATAAATATTACAGAAAACCGTAAGTCCTTGTGTAGCCATACCTGCCGAGAAAGTAACAGCATGTTGTTCGGCAATTCCGACGTCGAAAGCACGTTTTGGCATTGCTTTCATCATTAAATTCAGCGAACTTCCAGAAGGCATTGCGGGCGTTACACCCATAATTTTTGGATTTTTTTCTGCTAATTCAACAATTGTATGTCCAAAAACATCTTGATATTTTGGTGGTTGTGGTGTTGAATAATACTTCTTCTTAATTTCACCAGTAATTTTATCAAATTTACCCGGAGCGTGCCACAAAGTTTGGTCTTTTTCAGCTAAAGCATAACCTTTGCCTTTCGTTGTTACGCAATGTAATATTTTTGGCCCTGGAATATCTTTTAAATCATTCAAAACTGTTACTAAATACTCTACATCATGTCCATCAATCGGTCCGAAGTAACGTAGATTCAAAGATTCAAATAAATTGCTTTGATTAAGTAACGTAGCCTTTAATCCATTTTCAATCTTAGAAACAATGTCTTGAGCAGATTTTCCAAATTTTGACATTTTTCCTAACAGATTCCAAACTTCATCTTTTACTCTGTTATAAGTATGCGAAGTTGTAATATCTGTTAAATATTCTTTCAAAGCCCCAACGTTCGGGTCGATAGCCATGCAATTATCATTCAAAATAATAATCATGTTATTCGGAATATCACCCGCATGATTCATCGCTTCAAAAGCCATTCCCGCCGTCATTGAACCATCGCCAATAACTGCAATGTGCTGGCGGTCAGTTTCTCCTTTATAATTAGAAGCGACCGACATCCCCAAAGCTGCCGAAATAGAAGTAGAAGAATGCCCAACACCAAAAGCATCATATTTACTCTCCTTACGTTTTGGGAAACCAGAAATCCCACCATATAAACGGTTGGTGTGAAAATTATCTCTACGACCTGTTAAGATTTTATGCCCGTAAGCTTGATGCCCCACATCCCAAATTAATTGGTCGTTGGGCGTATTGAAAACATAATGAAGAGCTACAGATAACTCAACCACACCAAGTGAAGCCCCAAAATGTCCGCCATACACCGATACATCGTCAATAATATATTGGCGTAGTTCGTCACAAATCTGCAACAACTCAGAGCGATTACGTCTCCTCAAATCTTCTGGAGTATTAATCTGAGCTAATATTTTTCCGGGTATAATTTGCATGGGTTTTCCGAGTGTGAATTTGAAAGTAATAACCCTCTTAATCCTTAAAATGTTTTACTAAACTTAAATATAGGAAGAATCTTAGGTCAAACTTCGTATTGAGCTGACAAATTTACGGAATTATTTTAAGCTTGTTCACAATAAAAATGGTCAAGCAGATTTACTACTTGACCATTTCTTGAAAATTGAGTTCATTATCTTACTTCTGAGAAGCCTTGAACAGTTTTTGTTTTTCTTCTTTGGTTAAACTTTCGTAGCCTGAGCGTGAAATTTTATCTAAAATGGCATCAACTTCATCTTCATCTGGATAGCCAACGCCCACACCAACGCTTGTACTGTTGTAAGAAGTTTCTTTTTGTCGGTAAGCTACTTTTATCTTCGGTTTTTCAGTACGATTGATAATTCTTTTGAAAAAGTCAACTGTTACATCAATTGGTGTTCCCCAATCGTTACCTGCTTGCAATTGTTTTACGTACAAGTAACCCAATAAAGCTCCGCCAAGGTGAACAATTCCTCCGCCAGCATTTACACCAATTGCACCAGCCAATGAAATCAAAAAGAAGAAGAAAGCGATATATTTTATTCTAACAGGACCAATCAAAAACAAAAAGAAAGTATAATCTGGAGCAAGCGTAGCAGCAGCAAACATAATCGCCATCACACTTCCAGAAGCACCAATAATGGTGGTATTGATTCCTGTTTGATAATATGGAATAAAATTGAAAGTAAGCAACGCAAAAACACCTCCGAAAATTGCCCCTAGAATGTATAGATTGATTAATCTACGACTACCCAAAAACTCTTGAATGATGGCTCCAAACCAGTAAAGCATCAACATGTTGGGTAATAAATGAGCTATTGGATTGACAGAGTGGAAGAAAGAGTAAGTCAAAATCGTCCATGGACGATACATAAAAACTCCTAAAGACGGTGTAAGGCTTAGGTATGATAAAGCATTATCAAACAATTCTGCTTTTTTAAAGAAAATTGTAAGACTTATCAGCACCAATAACATCACCACATACACAGCTACATTCAACCATATTAGTTGAATTAAGCCATTGTTTCGCTTGGAAAAAGCGTCTTTAAAGTCATCTAAAATCCCACTCATTTTTATATTCCTTTATAAACTTTAATATTAGTCAAAAAACATCAATGTTTCTGTATAACAATTTGAAAAACAGAATGTTATTTTTTTCAATAAAAGGAGTTTCTATTTTTACCCCAAATTTTAATTAATATAAATGCAAATATCATTCCACCGATATGGGCAAAATGTGCTACATTATCGCCTGGCATTTTATTCAAGCCTGCATATAGTTCGTATAGACCATATAAAGCTACAAAATATTTCGCTTTTATTGGGATTGGTAATAAAAAAAGCATTAGTTCTGTATTTGGAAAAAGCAAAGCAAAACCTGCCATTATCCCAAACACCGCTCCAGACGCTCCAACCAGTGGAGTATCCAATACAGATTTCAAACACTCTTGTGCAATTAAAACCGAATCTTCTACTCTAATATTGTCTGGGTCTTGAATTAGTCTAAAAGCATTGTGAGGTACTCCATCAGGGTAATATTGGAACAGAAATTTACTAAACTGTTCTAAATTTGGATGTTCTATATAGGCTTTTGTTGCAGCTTCAAGCGAGGAATAATCATAATATTTCAAACCCATATACAGCAAACCTGAACCTATTCCTGTTACTAAAAAGAAGGTTAAAAAACGCTTATCTCCCCAATACATTTCTAACATTGGCCCAAGAAAAAACAAACCCAACATGTTATTAAATAAATGATGAAGATCAGCATGAACAAAAATCGAGGTAATAAATTGAAAAGGCAAGAATTGGTCGGAAGTAAAATAATGTAAACCCATTATCGACACAATCATATCTTTATGACCAAAATACTCTACACCAAATACGATAATATTGATGGCCATCAATGCCTTCACAACAGGCGTTATACTGGGAGTTCTCATTTGAATTCGTTAAAAATTGAATAAAATAGTTAAGGTTACTCTTCGTAAGCCCAATCAATTTTAGTTTTCATGTCCTTGATGACTAAACCATTCGCCTTGAAGTAACCTCTAACTTCATCTACTTTATCGTATTGTTTTGCTTCTTTGTATTCACGGTAAAGTGATAACATTCCTTTTGCAAACGCTTCTATGTTTTCGTTCGGTTCTTCAAGTAAGCCAAGTACGTTTTCTGTAATGGCTACAAATTGTTCTTTTAGTAAATTAAAAGTACTTTCACCCAATTGAGAAGGCTGTACTTGCCCCATATAAAGCTGGTTGATTTTCTTAACTAAATTGAACAAACCTGCAATAGCAACGGCAGTATTCAAATCATCGTTCAAACCATCGTAACAAGTTTGAATACCTTTCTCTACTTCTAATACGTGTTTTTGGTCTATTTCGATTGCCTCATCTGTAATAAATTCTAATTTTTTTACGATTCTCAACCCATTAATCAAACGTTTGTAGCCTTTTTGGGCTGCTTTTAAAGCATCGTTTGAGAAATCCAAGGTACTTCTGTACTGCGACTGCAACATGAAGAAACGAACCGTCATTGGGCTAAAAGCTTGTTCCAACAATGGATGCGAACCCGCAAATAATTCAGCAGGCAAGAAAGAATTGCCCAAAGATTTAGACATTTTTTGTCCGTTCACCGTAAGCATATTCGAGTGCATCCAATAGCGAACTGGTTCAACCCCATTTGCTCCTTTTGCTTGAGCAATTTCGCATTCGTGATGTGGAAATTTCAAGTCCATTCCTCCGCCATGAATATCGAAAGTATCGCCTAAATATTTGGTACTCATACAAGTACACTCTAAATGCCAACCCGGAAAACCATCTCCCCAAGGCGAAGTCCAACGCATTAAATGCTCTGGAGCAGCCTTTTTCCAAAGAGCAAAATCTAAAGGATTACGCTTTTCGCCAACGCCGTCTAAATCACGAGTTTCGGTTAATAAATCTTCCAATACTCTTCCTGAAAGTTTACCATAATTTCCACCCTCTGCATTATAGCGAGCAATATCAAAATATACCGAACCTTGCGATTCGTAAGCCAATCCTTTATTGATTAAAGACTTTGTGGTTTCAATTTGTTCAACAATATGTCCAGTAGCAGAAGGTTCGATACTTGGTGGAAGTAAATTAAATTGTTGGAGTACTTTATGGAAATCATTGGTATAACGTTGCACAATTTCCATCGGCTCAAGCTTTTCGAGCTTCGCCATTTTACCAATTTTATCTTCGCCTTCGTCGCCATCGCCCACCAAGTGACCCACGTCTGTAATATTTCTTACATAACGCACTTTGTAGCCAATATGAGTAAGGTAGCGATTGAGAATATCGAAAGTTAAGAAAGTACGGACATTTCCAAGGTGAACGTAATTATAAACAGTAGGGCCACAAACATACATTCCCACGTGTGGGGCGTTGATGGGCGTAAAAAGTTCTTTTTCTCGGCTGAGGGTATTGTATATTTTTAAAGGTTGCATTCAGTTGGATTATTCTTGTGGACTAAATTGATTTCTTTTACAAAACTAATAAAAGTATAACGGATTGAAGTAATTTTCGTTCCAAAAAGCTTACCGCATGACAAACGTAAGTCCTTCGGGTATATTTGACAATTTTTCTGTTATTTTTCTATCGGCTTCCTTCGTAACTTGCAGACTGACCAAGTAAATATGGAGGCTTTATACAAATCCTCTATCTTTGAAAAAATATTCAACCCAACAACAATGACCATTTTAGAAGTAGCTAATCATAAACATCTCCAACAAGAATTTCTTTTATTGCCTGTTAGATTATATGAACAGGATAACAATTGGATTCGTCCGCTCGACCAAGATATTGAGAATACTTTCAATCCTGAGAAAAATAAGTATTTCAAACATGGCGAGGCTATTCGCTGGATTTTGCAGGATGAAAAGGGTAAAACTATCGGAAGAGTTGCCGCTTTTATCAATCACGAAACGGCTACAAAAGAAGAACAAGCCACTGGCGGAATGGGCTTCTTTGAATGTATTGAAGACGAATCTGCCGCTTTTTTATTATTCGATACTTGTAAAAATTGGCTGGCTTCTAAAGGGATGGAAGCGATGGATGGTCCCATTAATTTTGGCGAAAGAGACTCTTTCTGGGGATTAATGACCAAAGGATGGCAATACGAACCTACCTACAAAATGCCTTGGACGAAAGAGTATTATATTCAGTATTTCGATAAATATGGTTTCAAGGATTATTTCCAACAATATGTTTACGTATCACCGATTCGAGCGGCTTCAGTTACAAATGCCGTAGAAGAAAAGGCGAAACGTATTTATGACAATCCTGATTATACTTTCCGTCACATTGAAAAAAGTAAATTGGCAAAATACGGTGAAGATTTTAGAACGATTTTCAATGAAGGTTGGGCAAAGTTTCCAGGCGTAAAAGCGATGACCGAAGAACAAGCCAGTAATTTGGTAAAACAAATGAAACCTATCATCGACGAAGAACTTACTTGGTTTGCTTACGCAGGCGAGCGTCCGATTGCGTTTTTCATCGTTATTCCTGACATCAACCAAATTGTAAAACATCTTAACGGAAAATTCGGTGTTTGGGAAAAAGCTAAGTTTATGTTGTTACTGATGCGTGGTGTGATTACTCGTACTTGTGGAGTGATTTTTGGCGTCGTGCCAGATTATCAAGGAAAAGGTGTTGAGTCGGCAATTGCTTTACGTTTTCGTCAGGCAGGAAGAGACAATCCGCATTATCAATACGAAACCATTGATATGAACTGGGTAGGCGATTTTAATCCAAAAATGAATCGTTTCGTTTCGCAATTAGGAACTACTCGTGACAAGGAATATATCACTTATCGCTATTTATTTGATAGAACGAAGGAGTTTAAGCGTTGTCCGAGAGTTGGGTAATTAGTGAATGAGTGAGTTGTGAATTATATTAAAAATCGAACAGCAAGATACTTGTTTTTTTTAATCACTCAATCACGGCTTTCCTTGAAAATTGTTTTTCAATATTCATTCATAATAAAATCCACTCATATTCTGGGTGGATTTTTCATTTTATTTGAGGTGATTTACT
>NZ_JACHKT010000047.1 GCF_014204325.1 Arcicella rosea | reverse complement strand
CCAACTCTGGAATAAATGCTTTGGGGCATTTGCAAAATGGATAAATATACAAATGTCTTACAATCAAAACTTTAAAGAAATCTTCGGGTAGAGTACGCCAAGGCAACTTGTATTACTGAAATTTTCATAGCAATCAGTAGCATCCTACTGTTTTGTCGATTTTTTTTCATAATTTGGACTGTTTTGTTAATTTTTTACATTTTTAGCATGACAATATTTGCCCACCGCTCTCTCAGAGCGTAGGTAATTCCTAAGGTTTGGCAATGGTGCGAACATTGCTAGACCTTTTTTTGTAATAAAATGTTTACTTTTTCATATTGAGAAATTTTTATAGTTGATTATTATTGGACTGAATATTAAATTTAAAGAGCGTCACAGCCTTGCCCATTAATGAGTATAACCGTTCCTTTGATTTCGTAATTTCCATTAATTGCCGTACAGATAATTTCTAATTGTGTATGCAATGGCTGTCTTCTGATGTCTGCCGTAAACGGACAATCGTATAATTTTTCATTTTCTACTTCAATACGAATACCATAAATCATTGAAATTTTTTCTAAAACTTCCGAAAGTGGTGTATCATGAAATTCAAAAAGATTTGCATTGTCTTGCTCAGCAGCAATTTGTGGTTGAGGATTATCAATTAAGCCCGTTACAAAATGATGTTGCCCTTCATAAAAAGTAACTTTATGATTTGGAGACAGCACAACACCACCATTTGGTTGGGTATTTATTTCAAAAACAGAAACTTTGCCTGTAATTACTTCAACTTGTACATTAGTTTCTTTATTGGGTGCTTTCACAAAAAAGCTTGTTCCTAACACTCTAGTGACAATATCGCCAGCATGTACTAAAAAAGGTTTATTAGGATTTTTTGCAATGTTAAAAAAAGCATCGCCCGTTAAATACACTTCTCTTTTATCTGCTTCAAATTTTACAGGATAACTTACTCTACTATTTTTATAAAGTGTAATCCTACTTCCATCGCTCAATTTTACTAATATTGGTTTTTCGTCATCATTAATTTTTTCAATTAATTGTATTTTAGAAGACGCCACCATTGCTTCATACATCGGAATAGAACTACTTACCTTATTATACTTTTGAAAGAAAAGCCAAGAAAGCCCTAAACCAATAGTCAATACAGCAGCAATTTTTGCCCAATTTGACCATTGCAATCGTTTTGTCTTTACTTTATTTTTTTCTATTAAATCAATTTGCTGAATCTCATCCATCATGACTTTCACATGGCTTTCAACCTTTGAAGATGAGACTTCTTTAAAGGGTTTTACTTTGATGGATAAAATCAAACTTTTCGCATCATGAAGTATTCCCTCTTTAGACGGATTAGCAATTAGCCAAGCCTTCCAGAAAGCATCACTTGCTGCATCGGGATTTTTCGCCCATTGCAAAAAATACTCGTCCAGCAAAAAATCTTCTATTTCAAAATTATGATATTCTTTCATTTCCATATTATCAAACTCAACACACGCTTTATTGATAATATGCAAGTAGCTGGTGATATCTACTGTAATAATTATAAAATTTTACAAAAAAATATAATTATATCTAAGTTAGATATAAGAAATTAGTCATAAAATACTAATATTCAAACTATTAAGTATTTCAAAAAAAATATAAATTAATGACGAAATTATATAATATGCCAAGTATGAAGTAACAAAATACAACTTACATATTCGTTTGGCCACTCTGTTCTGAGTTTACGAAGGGCTTCGTATAATAAATTATAAACCGACTGTCGGTTTACGCTAAGTACTTCTGCAATTTGCTCGTTACTCAGGTTTTGATAGAATTTTAAGTAAACTGCTTCCTTCTGTCTTTTCGGTAATTTATTCAAAAGCATTTCCATTTTTCCGATTTGCTCGCTTGAATGTTCTTGTTCTATTAGTTGTGTTTCTACCGAAAAATCTACCACAAAATGATAATCATCTGAAGCTTCTTCATGTTGAGCAAACCACTTTTTGTACTCTCTAAAAATTCTTCTTCTGAGTGATTTTAATAAATAATACTTCACAAACTCTGTTTCACCAAGTGTTGCTCGACGAAACCAAATTTCCATAAAAACATCTTGAATACAGTCTTTAATATAATCTTCATCAGGCACCAAGCGTATTCCATAACTAAAAAGTACTTTGTAGAAATCAAGCATAAGAGTCTCAAAAGCAGTTTCATCACCACTTTTTATTTTTAACCAAAGCCCAATCGCCTTGACATCTAAAGAGCCTTCATCTAATGGAATATTTTGCTGATAAATTTTCATTAATAGTAACTACGCTTTGATTTAAAGCTTCAGTTGGAGGAGAAATAGTTACTCAAAACTGAGATATTTAATCGTACAGATATAAAATCAAGAGAAATAACGGAGAAAATACTCAATAAAGAACTTTTTAACTTCTAATAAGTTTTTGTTTATCTATGTTTAGCCTGATTTATAAGTAACAAATCTAATTAAAAAAAAATTATAATAATTATTTTCTAATAATAAATAGTATTTATTCCTGTTTTAAGGGGTTGAATGTGTTATTGATACTTTTTTTAAAGATTAATTCGGCAATATTTTACTTTTTCTTTCAATAATCCTATTGATTGTTTAGGCATCAATGTACTGTATTTTATTAATTTTAATACGAAAAGAAAGTACTTATTCTTAATTTTGAGCGAAACATGAAGCATAAAAAAGTTCGACTTGCCCTAAAAGAACAAGTCGAACGAGTGATGAGAAAAAAAGAATACGTTTTTTACCATTTAAAATGTAAAAAAGATACTCCTTGTCTAGGAAGTTTCATTTTGATTTGGGCTTCTCCATTTTTAGGTGCTATCCATTCTGGCGAAGTAAGTAACTGCAATTGTCCTGCTTTTTCGAGTATCGCAATCTGTTCTGCGGTGGGTTGTTTAGGTGAACCCATCGTCTTCCAGACTTCGTAAGCATTGCTATTTTCTTTATCAATACGATAATGCAATAAGGCTACTTTACCAGTTGGTAATCCTTTTATTGATATTTCCACAAGAGCATCTGGTGCAGGCAAATTATCGTCATGATAATTCCAAATCATTATTCCTGCTGAGTTTGCACTTTTAGAAGCCAAAGCATTAATATCAGCAGCTTCTCTTACACTTTTGTCCCTAACTTTTTTGAAATCATAAGCTAAATTCTGCTTTACTTCTACACGATTTCCTTCCATCATTCCAAACATACGAAATACATTTAGTACAGGTTTATCGACACCATTTGTGGCTAAATCTCTGAAACCACGAAACCATGCTTGGTCTTCAAATTCAAATGACCACGAAACTGCACCAAGTAAATTTACACCTCTAGCTTCTGCCAATTCGTATTTTCTAGCAAATGAAGCTGCTGTATAACTAGAATACATTGTTCCGTTACGATAAGCATTTTGCGGATGTAAATCTTCTGAACAAGCAGCACAGCCTTCTGGGTCGGATTCACCAATGATGATTGGCAACTTCTTTAACGTTGGATACGATGCCACAATCTCAAAGCCTTTGTCAAGGTCACGGAGTTGTGTACCCATGTTCATTTGTACATGTCCGTTCACAACCTTTGGTGCACCTTTGGCATGATACGTAATAAAATCAATAGGTGAACCTGTTTTACCTGTAACATAGTTTTTACCTTTAGTGACATGGTCTAAAAAAGTCCTCAAAAAAGTAGCCGACTTATCCCAATCTGGCCCAGTTACTTCTGGCCCGCCGATTTTGGCTGTTGGTAAAGCACGCTTTACGGCATCAGCTGAGTAATCATACAATTTGATATACTCCTCAGTTGTACCTTTCCAGTAACCGATGTTAGGTTCATTCCAAAGTTCCCAATACCAGCTTTCTACCTCTTTTTGTCCATATTTCGCCACAGAATGTTTCACCCATTGATAAACAAGCTCAGCCCATTTATTATAATCTTTGGGTGGATACGCCCATCCTGTATAAATATCGTTGTAATTATCTCCAGGTTTCCAGTAATGACGATAAGGTGTCGGATGGCTCGAAAGTGCTTCTGGCATAAAACCAATCTGAGCTATAGGTTTCATCCCACGTTCGATATAAGTATCAAAAATTTTATCAACAATAGTCCAATCATAAATTGGGTTTCCTTTAGCATCTTCGGTATAAGCATTGGTAGAACCCCACTTCAACGCAGCCGTTCCATCACCCGTAACTAGTAAACTATGAGCTCTTACATAAACGGGTACTTTGCTTAATTGCGAGATTTCCGTCAATAGCTTTTTCCCGTCTTTCATGTACGTATAGTTGGGTTCGTCGTAACCAAACCAAGCCCATATTGGCTTCATAGGAGCTTTTGTCTTAGACAAATCAACCTGAATTGAAACAGGGTTTTGTTCCTGAGCAAATACTGGAGCTGACATCGCCATAAATTGACCTACCAGCAACAGCAATAATGATGTTTTTTTCGAGAGCATTTTATTGATTTAAAAATGTTAATATTTTAATGATTTGGTTGTGTATAATTCTTGATATTCGGCTTTTACTATTTATTGAAAGCAGTAAAATATAAGTACTTTGTCTATACGAAAATATCTAAATAATGTACTTCATCAGAAATTGGCATAATTCCATGCTTTTGCAAACAGTTGAAATATAGGCTGTCACCTGTTTTTAGGTGGTAGTCAATCTCACCGACGGTCATCTTCATTTCCCCACTGATGATATAAATAAATTCTTCTCCTTCGTGTTGTAAAAGATGAGGTTTCACTTCTCCTTTTCGAGCCACGAACAACATCGGTTGCATTTTTTTTTGGTGATATTCTTGTCCAAATGGATAAAAGAAATAACCTTTTTCAGTTTGTCTGAGATTATCTTCTGCTTTTTGCTTAGTTGTGATTATGGCATTTAAAAAAGCTTCGGTTTCTAATAAGCTCGAAATATTAGTTCCCAAAGTATGAGCAATCTTAATCAATGCCGCCACTGAAGGCACAGTTTTATTATTCTCAATTTTCGAAATCATACTTTTCGACAATTCACTGCCATCAGCGACTTCTTGCAAAGTTCTTTTCTGATTCGTCCTTAATATCCGAATGCGGTCTCCGATATTCATTGTATTTGATTCCTCTGTTGCCATAAATTTCAACTTTGTTTACTTTCAATATTACCTTGTTTACTTAAATTCAACAAAGTTGAATACAAATGTATAATTTATAATTCATTAATAATACATTTGTTCTATTATTATTTCAAGTTCTGTTCATAGCTATTCAGGGCAAAAAGGGCATTTTCCCTTTGGCAAAAAATATACAACGTTTATTTTTCGCAGAAAACTTTACTTATATTTTCTTGCTGAAAAAAATATTGGAAAACACGCTTATCATTTTAATTGTTAAAACATTTGAAATAAAAAACTATGAAGTCATCAACTTGCTGATTAGCAATCTCATATATAAAACATTATCCATTTTCACTTTTTGGGAAAATATCGTTATAGTTATTTACTATAATGATATAAAAACTATCAATTTGATTTATAATACTCTTTCTTGTAATTTTGAAGAACAAATATTAAAAATTTAATATATAATCTTTGATATTTTATTTATAACTTAAAAGTATAAAAGCGAAATTCATCATTATAATAGTAATTAAAAAAAATAAAAATGGAACAACACTCATCTTCTAACGCATCACATAGCGGTTCTAATGGAGAAGCAAAATGCCCATTCCATCATGGAGCAGCAGCACCAGTTAAACAAAGTGCTGGTGGCGGTACAAGAAATCAGGACTGGTGGCCAAATCAATTGAGATTGAACATTCTTCGTCAACATTCTTCATTGTCAAACCCAATGGGTAATGATTTTAACTATGCTGAAGAATTCAATTCGCTTGATTTAGCTGTATTGAAGCAAGAAATTTTCGACCTAATGACTACTTCACAAGATTGGTGGCCAGCAGATTATGGTCATTATGGTCCATTTTTTATCCGTATGGCTTGGCACAGTGCAGGTACTTATCGTATCGCTGATGGTCGTGGCGGTGCTGGTGCAGGTACTCAGCGTTTTGCTCCTTTAAATAGCTGGCCAGATAATGGAAACTTAGATAAAGCTCGTTTGTTACTTTGGCCTATCAAACAAAAATATGGTAGAAAAATCTCTTGGGCTGATTTGATGATTTTGGCTGGTAACTGTGCTTTAGAATCAATGGGCTTTAAAACTTTTGGTTTTGGTGGCGGTCGTGAAGATGTGTGGGAACCAGAAGAAGATATTTATTGGGGAACAGAAGGTAAATGGTTGGATGACAAACGTTATTCTGGCGAACGTGAATTAGAAAATCCACTTGCAGCCGTACAAATGGGACTTATCTATGTAAATCCAGAAGGACCAAATGGAAATCCAGACCCACTTGCAGCTGCTCGTGATATTCGTGAAACATTTGGTAGAATGGCGATGAACGATGAAGAAACTGTTGCTTTAATTGCTGGTGGACATACTTTTGGAAAAGCACACGGTGCTGCCGACCCAAGTAAATATGTTGGAGCAGAGCCTGCTGCTGCAAGCATTGAAGAACAAGGTTTAGGTTGGAAAAACACTTATGGTACTGGAAACGCAGGCTATACAATTACAAGTGGTTTGGAAGGTGCTTGGACAACAACACCAACAAAATGGAGTAATAATTATTTCTGGAACTTATTCGGTTACGAATGGGAATTAACTAAAAGCCCAGCAGGAGCTCATCAATGGATTCCAAAACATGGCATGGGTGCTGGTACTGTTCCTGATGCACATGACCCATCGAAACGCCACACTCCAATCATGTTTACAACGGATATTGCTTTGAGAATGGATCCAATCTATGAGCCAATTTCAAGACGTTTCTTTGAAAATCCTGATCAATTTGCTGACGCTTTTGCTCGTGCATGGTTTAAATTAACACACCGTGACATGGGACCAAAAGTGCTTTACTTAGGAAATGAAGTACCAACAGAAGAATTAATTTGGCAAGACCCAGTTCCAGCGGTTACGCATGAATTGATTGATGCTGAAGACGTTGCGGCTTTGAAAGCTAATATTTTAGCCTCAGGATTATCAATCGCTGAATTAGTTTCAACGGCTTGGGCTTCGGCTTCTACTTTCCGTGGTTCAGATAAACGTGGTGGGGCAAATGGTGCTCGTGTTCGTTTAGCTCCGCAAAAAGATTGGGCAGTAAACAACCCAACTCAATTAGCGAAAGTACTTCAAACACTTGAAAGTATTCAAGGTGAATTTAATGATATTCAAACTGGTGCGAAAAAAGTTTCAATAGCTGACCTAATCGTTTTGGGCGGTTGTGCGGGTATCGAACAAGCTGCTAAAAATGCTGGTTATGAAATTACTGTGCCATTTACAGCGGGTCGTACAGATGCTTCACAAGAACAAACTGATGTAGAATCATTTGCAGTACTTGAGCCGAATGCAGATGGTTTCCGTAACTATACAAAGACAAAATATACTATTTCAGAAGAAGAAATGTTGGTTGATAAAGCACAATTAATGACCCTCACAGTTCCTGAAATGACAGTACTTGTTGGTGGTATGCGTGTATTGGATACAAATTTCGACCATTCTCAACATGGAGTATTTACCAAAAATAGCGGAGTATTAACAAACGATTTCTTCTTAAACTTACTTGATTTAGGTACTACTTGGAGAGCCAATTCTGACTCACAAGATGTATTTGAAGGTCGTAATCGTTTTACTGGTGAACTTAAATGGAAAGGTACTCGTGCAGATTTAATTTTTGGTTCAAACTCAGAACTTAGAGCGATTGCTGAAGTTTATGGATGCACTGATTCTCAAGAAAAATTCGTGAAGGATTTTGTTGCGGCTTGGACTAAAGTAATGAATCTTGACCGTTTTGATGTAGTTTAGTACATAGATTTCCGTAACACGAGTTTCCAACTTATTATTACTTGACGAGTTGGAAACTCGTGCTACGGAAATTATTATTTTAGATTAATATTTTCTGGGAACATAACCCAACTGTTCGTCTTCGTCTTCAAACTCTAATTCAGCGTCTTTTTCCCAAATTTCCATTTCGCAAGGCTTGCAATTGAATTTCAATTTGTACTCATTTTCACCATGTTTTAGCGTTAATGGTTCAACTAATTTTTCGCCCATAGTATCACGCTGGAATCTGGCACATTTGCCTAATTCGTATTTTACGCAATATTTGGTGGTCATTACTCTTGCTTTTCCTGGATCCCATTGCAATTCAAAAGCTTTTTCAATTTCAGTTACGCCATGTCTTTTATAAAAAGCTCTCGCCATTTTATTAGACACATTGTACATAAAATCAAGCTTTTGTACAGGATATGGGTGGTCAGTCTTTTGAATTTGGTATTCTTCTCTATGATATTCTTTTATACGAATGTCAACCAATTGTTCTAAAACCTCTCTTCTAATTTCGTTTACTTTTGAAATCGGCAAGAACCAATTATTGGATAATTCAACTTCGATTTCATCAACAATAAAAGGCGTATTGCCTGTTTTAGCCAGATTCTTTTTGATATTCGGAATTACTGATTCCTGACTTTTGGCTAATTCTTTAGTAGTTTGGAAAGAAACAATATTTTGATGTCCGTCTTCGTCAATAGCTAATAATTGAAAACCATCGGCTGTTTCAGTGAATTTCAGCGAAACGCCAATTTTACGTACTGCACTGTTTTCTTTTTCAACCATTTTGTTGAATTCAGCATCAGAATTTCGATAAATTTCTGTGCCAACTGCTAATGGTTTAAAAGTATTCGGGATAGCAATATTATTGAAAATGATGTTGATTTGAGCACCGTCAGCTTCCCCATTTTCATTCACAAAATACAAGCCATCGCCATTGTTTAACATTTCATAATTCTCGATAACATATCCGTTTGCTTTGATTTCCAATACTTTACCAATGTATTGTCCCTTCGACTTCGGACTTTCCCAAGAACCAATTTTTTCTTTGCGTTTATTCACGAAGTATGCCGTGTAGCCACGATTGAAACTTCTATCCATTTCTGGTTCAAAATTATAGAAGGTTCTACCAGAAGAAGCTTTTTCGTATTTTTCGTTTCCTTCCAAGAAACTATCTAATCTTTGACGCAAATAAGAAGTATTATTTTTTACGTAAACGATGTCCTTTAAACGTCCTTCAATTTTGAAAGAAGTAACGCCAGCTTCAATTAAATTCGGAAGTTGGTCGCTTAAATCTAAATCTTTAATCGACAATAAATGACTATTCGCAATCAAGGTTTTGCCAGTTCCGTCAATTAATTGGTAAGGCAAACGACAGTTTTGTGCACAAGAACCACGGTTAGCACTGCGTTCGCCATTGGCAACACTCATATAACAGTTACCACTAAAGGCAACACACAAAGCTCCCGAAACAAAAAATTCTAATTCTACATCCGTCGCTTCACTGATTTCTCTAACTTGGTCCAAGTTTAATTCTCTTGCCAAGACGACACGCTTCATACCCGCATCATGCAAGAATTTTACGTGTTGAGCATCTCTGTTATTGGCTTGCGTACTTGCATGAATCACGATAGGCGGTAAATCCATTTCCATAATCGCCATATCTTGAATAATCAAGGCATCAACGCCAATATCGTACAACTCATAAATGAGTTTTTTACATTGCTCTAATTCATTATCGTACAAGATTGTATTAATCACAACAAATACTTTTGCCTTAAACAAATGGGCATATTTTACCATTTCTGCTACATCTTCTACAGAATTGGTAGCATTAGAACGAGCCCCAAAATGGTGAGCCCCCATATATACAGCATCTGCACCCGCATTGATGGCGGCCATCCCTTGATAAAGGTTTTTGGCGGGAGCAAGAATTTCAACTTTCTTTTTCATACGACAGTAACGTACTATGTTTTAATGATAATTGCAATAAACCGCAAAGTTAAGACATTATACTATAAAATTGGCTTATCGTTCAAATTAGCTTTCGTTTTAGAAAAGAGTTCTTGAAGTAATTAATTGCTCCCTCAAGTATTCTACAGAAAAGCTCGAAATGAATGAGCCAAATAAAACATCTCAAATATTTGTCTCTGAAAATCAACCTCTCACTTTCTCAAATAAGTTAAATCAGCTATTGCTACCTTTTAGCCATAGAAGTAGATGAATTTTCAATCTTTAATAAATTGTTATCTCCCTTACAATTCTTCATTTCGATATTACTGCATCAATATTTTCGCTTCCTGTTGCTAAGGTTGCAAGAGATTCCCCGAAGGTGCAATTTTAAACTAACACATCTTCCAATCATATCATTTTCTATTGTTTTGTGTACATTAGGACTTTTTCACATTGATACAAACTATATCAATACCAAGTCTGAGTGATAACTTTATCCTGTGTTTTAAGAATACAAGTACTAAACGCTTAAATTATGTTTCTTTTACCGTTTAATAAAAATTGGAGTCCTCAATTATTTTGTAACAACTTATTTTATACTTTTGACATATCTAAACTTTATCAAAAGTTAATTGATTATTTTATGTCTAATAAAAACAAAACACCCAATATCAAATTATTTTAAATATGGACCACTTATATACACCCTCTCTTATGATTGCTTCCAATAACTTGCTAATGGCGGAGTTAATGCAAAAAATGTCTAATGATGTTATGATTAAAATTACCTCAATCATAACTGACGGCTCTAAACTTTTAGAAAAGATAGCTGAAAATAGTCCTAATTATGTATTAATTGATTCTGAGCTTAATGATTGCAAGGGGGTAGAAATTTTTAAGAAAATTGAGCAAATTCCAACTACGACTAGAGTCATTATTTATTCCTTTTCTCAAGAAGCTAATTACTTAAAATGTTATCTTTCATCCAAGGCTATTGCTTATATACAGAATGGCTGTAGTCTATCTGAATTTCAGACATGTTTAGGAAATGTTCTTAATGGAAAGAGAGTCATTTTGTCCAATGTTGACTCAAATATGAAAGAAAGGGTTAATCATAGAGAAGTTCCTCAGTATGACTTTAGTTTACTTACAGAAAGAGAAAAAGCCATTTGGAATCTTATTATTCAAGAAATGACAGAGAGAGAAATTGCGAATAAACTTATTATTAGTATTAATACTGTACGAACGCACAAAAGTAATATTTCAAAGAAAATAGGAATTAAAAGTAAGAAGAGACTGACAAGAATTGCAGCCAGTAGCGCTATTGCGTATATTTAATAGCGTTATACTACTTTTGCATGATATGCTTATTGTAAAATCATACTTTTGAGTGATTTTACAATAAGATAAGACTCAGTATATTTGTATGGAAATAAGGTTTAACTGATATTCAGGAAAATAACGAATACTCAAACGCAATATTATACAGACAATTTAACTTTCTTAAAATCTATAAACCATTCACTGTTAATACAATACCATGAAACAACTCTACATTAAGGTTTTATTTCTCATTATTTTTGTAATAATTAAGCCCATAGCTATAGTCACTGGCAATAGTTCGAATAATCTTAACTTATCACTTTTTTCAGTAAAAGAAGATAAAACAGAAGTAAGTAAAACGAATTCAAAAGGAAAAGAAGCTAATCCAAAAAAAAAGGTATTAGCACCTAAAGTAGTAGAAAAAAAGAGACCCCTTAAAGCTCCCTCCCTTTTAGCTCCCAAACCATTAAATCTAGGATCTACTAATACCCAATTTAGTCATTTACTTGGTCCTGACCCATTTATGTTTACAATCACTTCCTCTAAAGAAAGTGTAAATATTGGGGAAGAATTTGAACTCTCTGTACGGGTAAGCTGGCTAGACTTTGGTATTAATAACGGTGTTCGCTTTCTACCTGAATGGTATAAATATACCCTTAAAGTAGTAATGCCAGATGGTTTTGTTCAAACTGGTGGAAATTATGAAGATTACTGTACAACACCTGTAAATGCTGAAAACCCAACAGCCACTTTTACGATAAAAGGACATTTTGAATTTAAGCCCCAAGAACCAACTTTCAAAGTTTTAAGAGGTTTTGAAGGAGCTAATGAAAAAAGTGAATTTATTTGGAAGGGGGAGAAAAGGATAGCTTTACTAAGTTATACTAAAAGCTACAGTAATGAATATCAAAATGATATAAGAAAAAACCAAAAGGTAAGTTCTGATAATTGTGAAGTTATTCCAAAAATAACACCTGCTTCTACATCAATAGGCTGTGCAGTAGATAAAAATAGAATCTACGATAATAAGTTTGGGTTATCTGTGGTAAATAAAAATGTTGTTTGTGAGAATGGTAAAGTAGCGAAAAGAACTTATGATATTAAACTGAAGAATTTTTCTGTTACTAAAATTTCTACAATAAGAGTTCTATTGCATGGTCAATCCACTGATGAATGCTATGGAACTAGTTTCAGTAGCATAGGAACGAAAATTCGACATTACCTAACTGAACCGTTTACCCTTGATACAGGTAAATGTTATTCTACGTCTATTGAAGTGCCTATGAAAGATTTTAAAGACATAGAAACAGAGATAAGCAAACATTATCTTCATGCCCATATACTCTTTAAAACTACCGATAATGATAATATTATTAATTTAGATCTTAATAGTAACTATAAATTCGAAGGAGTTGTCTTACTTAAACCAGTAATCTCAAAAGAGGGGAATATACTAACTGTTACAAATTGTGCAGGAACAGTAACTTGGAATAATAGTATGACTGGTAATCCAATGACATTTACTCCTACAGTAGCAACAAATTATAAAGCAAAATGCACTCAAGATGGATGTAGCAGTGATGAATGGTCAGATGAAATCAACATAAATCCTTGTGATAGTTTTGGAGAATCATTACCCTTAATAATTGGAGCAAATGAGGGATGCAAACAGATAGTTTTATCTTCTAATATTGTTGGGTCGGGCTACACCTATCAGTGGAAAAAAGATGGTATAAACATTTCAGGTGCAACACTAAAAGACTTCACCGCAACTAGTAGTGGTACATATACATTATCTGTTACGAAATCAGGTTGTACCAAAATATCATCTGCGAAAAGTGTAATTATTACTACACCTTCCACTCCAACTATTTCTGGGAGTCAAACAATAACAGAGACCGTAAAAACGGCTACCCTCACAGCTTCAGGCTGTACAGGAAGTATTATTTGGAATGATGAATTATCATCTCAAGGCGAAAGTATTACTGTTTCTCCTAATACAACTAAAACATACGCAGCTAAGTGTAAAATAGGGAACTGTGATAGCCCTTGGTCATCAACTGTAACTGTAACAGTATGTAATGTTGAAGCACCTAAAGTAAATAGTCCCATTGAGTACACCAAAAATGCTCAAGCTACTGCATTAACAGCAACAGCTTTGACGGGTGCTAGTCTTAAATGGTATAGTGCAGAGCAGCTACTATCTACAGCTCCCATACCCAATACATCATCTGTTGGTTCAACTAACTATTTTGTAAGTCAAGTAATTAATGGCTGTGAAAGTAACAAGGCAAAAATAACGGTCAATGTAGGTGATTTCCCCCCACTATCAAATCCAAGTATTTCAAAGATAGACAGCATGTGTTCAGTTACTTTAAAAGCAAATACAAGCGAGTCAGGGGTAAATTATACATGGAGCTATTCAGCAAATAATGCAAATAACTATGAGGTAAAAAGTGGTATAAATACTTCTTCCTATACTACATCAATTACAGGATACTATAAAGTAGAAATAACTAAAGATAATTATAAACCTGCTACTTCAAATTCAATATACATAAGTACTATTTCAAAAACAACGACTCCTTCTACACAAGGTTCCACTACTATAAATAGAGGCGAAAGTACTAATATTTCAGCATCTGGCTGTGGTGGTGGTATTATCAGTTGGTACAATACATTAAACCTTTCATATATTATTGATAGTGATTCAAGTTTAAGGGTTGCTCCAGCAGTTACAACTACTTATTATGCTAAATGTACTGTTAATGGTTGTGAAAGTGATTTGTCCAGCCCTGTAGAAATAAAGGTCAAGCAGCCTTGTGATATTGATATTGCAAAACCTATAATAACTTCTAATAGGTTACAACTTGATGAACAAAACCCAACTGCTGAACTTACAGCCAATGGTTGTTCTTACACAGTTCAGTGGTATAAATCTGATGGTAATTATATAGCAGATGGAATGAAATTATACAACGTAGGAGTTGGAACGTATTACGCTAAATGTATAAATCGTTGTCCAGATGGAATGGTTGCTGAAATGAATTCGGATCATATTAATATTACTAAAGTATCTTGTCCAACCACAGGTTATTGGCCAACTATTACAAACAATTCAACTGAGCAAATAGGAGATGAAACTTTTTGTACCAGTGGTACGGTTAGGCTATCGGTTACAGGTTGTTTAGATAATAGTAAAGCCAAATGGTATGGAACTAATGGAAACGATTTAGGAACTGGAAGCACTTATACTGAAACTATTAATTCAAACCAAACTTTTGCGGTATCATGTGAAAATCATTGTAAGCCTTCCGAAAGACTAGGTTGGGAAACAATTAATTTTACAGTAATACCTTATGACCTTTGTAAAGTCCCTAATCCTCAAATCATAAACAATACTCCTGGAAGAGTTACGGAGTTTTGTGGTAATGGGCAATTTTCTGTCTCTGCGAGTGGTTGTCCTGATGGAAATAGAGTAAAATGGTGGGTAGGTGATGGTAGTACTGTTCAAGGGTCGGATTATGTTGCCAACATAACAACTACAACATGGGTAAGCTTTAGATGTATTAGCCCAGTTTCAGGCGATTTAATAGGACCAGAGAAATATATAATTTTTACAGTTAAATCCTTCTCTGATTGTAATTACGCTCCAGCTATTATCAACAACACACCAGGTAAAAAAACTATTTTTTGTACAAAAGGGTGGATAGATTTAACAGTGACAGGTTGCCCTAATAATAATCTTGTGCGGTGGTATGCAGATGGAACCGAACTTACAGGCGGAATAGGGTCAACTCTTAGAGGTACTATTACTCGTACCTCAAAAATAGGCATTACTTGTTTAAACCCAAATGACAATACAGACTTTGGATGGAATGAAATTACATTTAAAGTCGATAACTCTGGCTGTGACCCTAACAACCCAACCATTATTAATAATACTAGTCATGGATATAATAAATTTTGTAAAAAAGGCTGGGTAAGTCTTGAGGTAGATGGTTGTCCAGATAATAGTAAAGCCAAATGGTATAAAGATAACATCTTTATTAAACAATCTGCCATTTACAAGGAAGTCATTAACCAGACAGCTACCTATAAAGTTACTTGTGAAAACCCTTTATATGAGAGTTCGTATAGCGAAATAAAATTTGATATATTGACAAACGGTGATTGCTATATTCCATCAATCGTTAATTTAACGCCAAATGGTCAGACTGATTTTTGTGGTTCAGGAACTTTAAAATTAATGATGACTGGCTGTAATACCAATTATCCTCCTGCCTTTGAAGAACATGTAGATGGAAAACCTGGAAGAAGTATTGGGGGGACATGGGAAATGATTGATGGAGTAAATACCTCCGTCCTAAATTATAATGCTACAGAAAGTGGATATATAAAAGTTATTTGTAGAACCAATGAAAGTCAGAATGATTATATATGGGCAAGTCAGCAAATTATAAGATTCAATGTAAACCCTGTTCCTAGTATCTCAGCTACTAATACTCCTGCTTGTGTTGGCTCTCAGTTTTCTCTAAATACTATTGTCCCTAACTTATCAATAAATACTGGAGAAATAAAATTTGAATGGACTAATGCTAACAATGTTGCAATAGGTAGCCTACAAAATATTTCTCTACTAGCAGACAATTCAACACCAACAACTTATAATGTTAAATTTACTAACAATAAAGGATGTTCTGCTACTGCAAGTACTACGGTAACTAATTATGCAAAACCGACAGTTTCGGTAAGTAATAGCTCTATTACCCAGTGTGCGGGCACAATTCTTAATCTTAATTCAAACGCTACGGTAGGTTCGGGTAAAGCAACTGTGCAAGTAAAGTTGGAAGAGAATCTAACAAACGTCGATAGGAGTGTTGTATTAAGTATCAGTGGTTCTATGAATCCGACTCCAACATCTGTTACGATTACACAAAAAGGAAAAACAAATACAACCTGTATAACCTGTCTAAATAATAATATAACAGATGGACAAATAATTGGATATAGAGATATAAATCAGCCAAATCAAAAAGCTATAATTAAAATTGAAAATGGATGTGCTAAAGCGTGGTGGAGTGATTTTGATGAAAATGTTCACCCAGACTGGATTCCATTACTAAAAAACAAAACATTACCAGACTCTATTCTACGAAGCTGTATCAATTTTTATGGATTTAATAACTGTGCTAATAATAAAGGCTGTAACCAAGGAAGTACAAGCGGTATAACTAATTTTTCTTCAGCTGGCGGAATTACCTCGTTTGAGATCACACTACCTTCTGTAAATGGAACTTGGTCAGTCACAAAACAAACTGGTAGTGATAAAAACTGGCTTTCATTTGTCAATGCTGTATCAGGATCAACAAGCATCACAGGCGGTGGTGGTTTAAATTATAATTGGACTAAGGGAACCACCTTCAAGTCAAGCCTTCAAAACCCTAGCATTTCTAATATTCAAGCTGCTGATGCAGGAACTTATAAAGTTGAAGTAACAGACATCAGAAACTGTGTAGGTTCAGCAAATGTGAATGTTGTGGTAGATGCTCTTCCAAATGCAACAGTTTCTAATACAACACCAACAACTTTTTGTCAAGGTAATAGCGTGGTATTAAGTGCAGTCTCTGGTCTGACTGCTTATCAGTGGAAAAAAGATGGCACTAATATTTCTGGTGCAACAGCTCAAACTTATACTGCTAACGCATCGGGAACTTATACTGTTCAGGTTACAAATAATAAAAACTGTTCTGCTACAAGCAATGGAGCTGCTACGGGTAAAGTTGTATTGGTTAATCCTAAACCAAACCTTGCTTTAGCAGGAACAAGTAAGGTGTGTTATGGACAAAGCATAAATATTTTAGCATCAGGAGCAACTACCTATGCCTGGACTGGTCCTAATAGTTTTACTTCATCAAGTGCTAATCCTATTATTAATGCTGCAACAACTTCTTCTTCTGGAACATATAACCTTGTAGGTACAAGCTCAGCAGGTTGTACCAGCACAAGTAGCTTTGTAGCTACAGTACTGGCTAACCCTGTAATAACTGTAACAAGTAATAGCCCTGTTGATGGTCTCACAACTGGGGAAACTTTGAATCTAAATTATGCCTCAAATCCTTCTATTACACCTATTTCACATAAATGGACTTTTAATACTGACACTGTTACTTTAGGTAGGAATGCGACTCAAACTATAGCCAATGTTTATGAACCTCAAGGCGGTACATATAAAATTGTAATAGAGCATGATGCCGACTTGAAATGCAAAGCTTATGGCTCGCTTTTAGTTAAGATAAAGCCTTTTGTGTGTAAAATAAAAGCGCTAACTACACCAATATGTTATATCTCCGAAAACAAGCGTTGGGCAAAGCTTAGTGTTTCAATAAGTAACCGTACTAAAAGTTGGACTGGCTATGCTGAAATAAAAAGGATAAAAGATGCAGATGGTAATCCTGTTACTGATGTGGCTCTTCCATTAATTACTTGGTCTGGAACAGATGCCCTTACTCTACCAACAACAAAAATTTATGATAAAATTTTGGATGGCGATTATCAAATAAAAGTGTTAGAGAAACGAAATGATCAAGCCGTCAACAGCAATGAAAAATGTATGCCTACTGATACAATTATTAGTGTTGGCTGTCAGAAGAAGTGTAAAGCACCAGAACATTATGCTAATTGTGGAATTAATCCGACCCCAGATTTATCTCAAGAAATCATGAAAGAAGTTATTGCCTCTGGTGATACAATTATCGCAGGTGATTTCGAGATTATTGTTGGAGACGTTACTAAAACGGCAGACTATACTTTCAAAGGCTTAGGATATATTAAACTTCCTTATCTCAATTTTGTGAAAGTGAAAATGGTTTTTGAAAATGCAAAAGTTAACGAGTGCAATTATTTGGTAGCAGGCAAAGCCATTTCCACTTATGATCCTAATTGGGGTGGTGTTGTTAACCCAGGAGGAGTTGTGGAAGATGCAGTGACTTTATATAAAGAAGTGGTAGAAATATCAAAAGCCATAGCAAATGTTAACTTTGGCACACTCGAAGAAAGAAGGGGTAAAGCTATTGCCAAACAATTAATTAATTCTGAAAATGATTTACCAACAAAATTGGTAGAAGAAAAAAATACTTTAGCAAATAGGCTTGTTGACATTCAAAAAAATTGCAATAATGGCACTTTTACTTCTGCCCAATGCGATTCTGCGGGTGCTGTATTAAAACAAGACCAACAAGCATGGCAACAACAAACAAATAAATATAAGGACGATTGGGTTAGAATTGTAACCCAAACCCTTAAAGAAATTCAGGATACTTCAATCATTAAAAAGCCGTCTTTATTAAGCTTGAGAAATACCAAAGGCTCTGCATTGGGTTTCGATGCAAATTCAGTAGGTACACAAACAATATTAAATGAAGCTATTTTTGCGGAAGAAACAGAAAGCTCTCCGTCAACAATAGTTGATTCAAAAGCATTCGACTATTATAGTGCAGAAATGAACTATAATGAGGCTTTAATTCAAGATTATTTCACCTCAGCTATTAAGAGTTCAAGACAAAGTGCCATTGATCTAGCTAATCGATTAAAAGCAAATGGCAATACGCAAAAAATGGCAGATTTTGTATATAATGAATTGAATAAGAATAAGCCAGATAGGGATATTGTCAATAATGTAAAACCTATAATCAAAGAGGAAATAAAAAATATTCTAATCCAAAAAGTGTATAATAAAAAGTAGTCTAGCAGATATATTTTTTAATAAAAACTAAAATACAAATAATAGAAAAATGAACTATAGTTTTACAATATTTAGAAATGCAATATTATTCATTATTTTAATATTAATGACGATATGCTCTGATGCTTACTCAAGGGTCGAAAAAAATATCTTGTCTGATAGCATATCACAAGCATTGACAGAAAAATATGTAGAATTCGGAACTCAAAAGCTAAACGAACTTATTGCTTTCAATGATGCTAATGATCTTCGTGGGGAATCATATAAAAATTCTTATGTTATTGATTTTGCCAAGGTGCTAGGCACTGGTACTGACCCTGATGCCTATAATTTGACATTACAATATAATTTAGCTAAATACGGACTTACCCTTGAGAAAGCCAATAAAATAAAAGAACAACTTGAAATAGAGTTATCGGCTATTAATCAATCTTTGACAGGTAAGGCAAGAATTTTTGTTGGTTTCAATTTATACATTGGTGGAGTTATTCTAACTAGAAATCCTAATCAAGATGATTTAAATAAATTTCCTGATCTAAAAAAATATGCAGCAGACGAAAAAACCTTTCTTATTGATGATTTACAAAATAAGTATACAAAAATCTTTAACGATGTTATAACACAAATAACTAATAAAGGTTTAGGGAATAAATATGTTGTCGTTGGTTATGGAGCTTATGAAGAAACGCTTCCAATTATCTCTACAGATAACAAAATACAATTAAGTCAAAAACGTAAATCAGGATGGTGGTTTAAGATAAAAGATGATGTTGTTTTTTCTGGAAAAAAACCAACGCCACAAAGTATTTATTCTACAATATCTTTTCCTGCAGGGGAAATAAATATTGGACTTACTGCTATTTCTAAGGAAATAGCAGATGCTATATTGAACAGACGTAAACCTGAAAAACCTTTTACAATAAATCCAGGTAGTTACCTCCAAACACTTCTTAATAATCCAACTAACTTAACGGAAGCATCACCAGAAGGCAATACCTTAAAAATACTTGTTACCACTGCTACTAGTACGGAGGCTCAAAAACAAAATGTATATTTAGCCATCGATAACATCGCATTTAAAGATATCATCTTATGGATAGATTATGCTTCTAATAAATATCAATTCTATTATGGGAGTGGAATTCCTGCTAACAAACAGAAAAGTAAACTTGAGGATTTAATTGTATTAGCTAAAGTTAATCCCATTTATCCCACAGCGAATCCATTAGTATCAATTTTGAATGGTATCAGTGGTTTGATTGATGAACTCAAAATACCCGAAAGGTTCTGGAATCCAGGAGTACCTAACTATAACCCAATTCTTTCAGATATATATTTCTGGTTCAGCTTCGCTAATCCATCGTCTATTATTACGCAACAATTCTTAATCCAAATAAAACCTGCTAATAATAATGAGAGTCTCTATACGGCTGTTCGTGCTGAAGTAGCATTATACTGTGGTTTTTGGAATGGTTTGGTAGATCAAGTTTCTGGTATTTCTAAAATGGGGTCTTTTATTGTTGAAGTTTTAACAGACTCGCACAAAAGAAATGAGCTTTTTGAGGGCTTCTCTAATTTTAATAAAAAAGCTACAGCTAATGGTGGATATTGGAATGTGATAAAGCAAATGTTTATTGAGGCTCATACGGGTAATTTTTGTAAAATTTCGGAACAGATAGGTGAAGACGTAGCAAACATAGCAACCATTGCTATTGCTTTTACCAAGACAGGAAAGCTTGCTCAAATAGCTGAACTATTAGATAGGCTCGATCCACTTACCTTAGTTTTTAAAGGAGTGGGAAAAATTACAAAATTTGTTTATCCATTTACTAAGCCTTTGGCACAAGGTATTACTCTTGGAGTTTATAAATTTGGTAAAGGTGTTATCAATATCACTGTAGAAAATGGTAACTATATTGTGAAAGTTGCTAGAGAAGCAGGGCAAGCTTTTAGTGATATAGATTGGAGCTTTGTAAGATATGTTCAATTACAAGATGCTTTGGGAAATACCCATAGTTACATGATGTGGGTGAACCCTACAGAAAACCTTCAGGATTTTGTAAAAAAATGTAAAAAAATAACTGAGCAGGTTAAGGATTCTCAAGGGAAAATACCAAAAAATAAAGATGGTTTTGAACTTAGTGTCATTGATGATGGCTCTCCTGATGGAACATTGGGATTTGTTACTCCTGCAACCGTATTCATTCGGTTTAAAGACAAACTGGGTAAAATTAATGTTAATTGGGATGATCTACAAATACAGAAATTAAGTGATAAATTTTCAGATTTTACAGAGACAGATGTCACAGCCTTTTTAAAAGATTTTGAAAACTCTGGAGAAGATTTTTTTCAACGATTTAGCACTGGTGAGTTGGACCCACTGGCATGGAAAATCTTAAAAACGATAGATACACGGTTACACCTTGACCCGAATCGTTTAAAGAAATTGTCGGACATGCTTAAAAATAATAACTTTGGTACTAATGGTATAAAATGGACACAAGAACAATTTCAAAATGTATTTAGTAAATTAAAGAAAAATGGTAAAGAAGGTATAACCGTAGTAGAGACAGAGGTATTGGAAGACGGATTAACTGAAAGCATAGAACTCGTTGTTGGTAAAACACTTACAGGAGAGGAATTAATAGATGCTCTTGCAACATTGAATAAAAGTAATATTACAGGGAAAGATAAATTGCTTAAAGAACTATGCTGTGAATCTGACTGGAAATTTGTAGGAGCAGAAATGGTAATTCGGGCTGTGGAGAAAGATAACCTTTGGGCTAGCGTTTCGGCTTTTGAAGAAACTTTTAATGGTGGAGCAAACTTGGGAGGAATAAGATATATTGATATATCTCTTAAAACAGGTGAACGTATTGAGGTGAAAAGCTGGGCTAAGATTTACAAAACATCTTTTTTAAAACAATTTGTTGGGAAAGATTTATTGCAAATAGAGTCTTTGGGTGAGTTAAGATGGGTTTTCGATAGTAAATATCCAGGAGGAATTACGAAACTAAAATCGGATATTATTACAATGCTTAGAACTAATGATGGAAGGAATGTTTTGAAACAAATAAATGCAGATAAAGCTAATAAGCTTCTTAATAGAAGTGATTTAATAGATACAGCCCCAGATGCAATTGCTGATGCCTTTATTAATTATTTTGATAATAATACAAATTTTTCTAAAATCTTTTTATTGAAATGAAATTAAAAAATAAAATAAGCCGTGTATTTAAATTCAGTGTTTTAGATAAAGATACTGTTGCGTATATTTCAGATGATAAACTTTTTGTAATAAAAAATCAAAAACAGATAGATATTCAAACTCCGAAAGTTTCCAGAATATTATTTAAAATAGGCAAATATCTTTTTGTTTCAGAGTCGGAACCTGATGGAATGTATGTATATGACTATCAGAATGAATTCACTTTCTTTTTATTGGATTTTATTCTAAATATTCCAATATCGCTTGAAAATAGGAGAACTCAAAAGTATTTTTATCCAAATGTTAGTAGGAAAGATATTGAAGCTATTACAGGAAAAATGGATATAGTTACCCCTAATAATCTAGCTTCAACTTATCCAATTAACTATGGTGGCAATGGTGTTTGGCTTGTTTTATCTGAAAGATATTTCCTATCACTAAAAAACCCCATATTAAAATGCTTACATTTTGAAACAGGAAGCATAAAGTGGGAAATAGACTTTTCGGAGATTGGTGCTTCAATGAAATATGATGGAAGAAAAATAGAAGGAGAAGTAACCAATCTTTATCACATCAGTGATGAGGTTATTGTTGTTGAATTATCTCAAAAAGGAATAGCTGGCGTATCGACAGACACAGGTGAAATACTTTGGCAGGTGAACAAAGATATTGAACCAATTAAACCAACTTTATATAAGGGAATATTTTATGGCTTTTCAGAGTTTTATTATGAAATTGATGGCATTACAGGCAAGCTATTAAGGCAACAAAGTTATAAAGAAATTTTTGCTCAAAATAATTTTAGAGATTACAGGCTAACACGTCCATGTATTACAGAGGATTTAATAGCCATAACCTCGCATTACGACAATGCTATTTTATTATTAGATAAAGCCACACTAAACGTTATTCAAAGAATCCAAATAGAAGGGAGTAAAAATGGGTTGTCTCTAACCGATATTCCACAAATTCATGGCAATAGTTTATATCAACTAGATGGAGATAATACCCTTCATATTTTTGATATAAGCACTGTTTTAAACTAGATACCACATACCTCACATGAAAAAAGTTTTACATCATTGGGTTCTGTCCAATAGCAAATGTTATGTTATTGTTTGCTTTATGGTTTTGGCTATCATTGCCAAAGCTAATGTAGCATATAGCTATACAGAAGAACAACCCAAAAGCAAAACCGAACAACCCAGTAAATTGCTTAAAGCAAACAATGCTAATAGCCCAATAACAGATGTAGCCAATACAAATGCTACTGTACAAGTATCTGCTACTGCTAAAAGCCAAATGCAACAAAGCTTGCAAGAAGCTTTTGCTAAACTTAATACAAGAAGTAGCCAGTTTAAGATAAAAGAAGAAAGTGCCAGCATGATAAAGGCACTAAATGTAGCGGCTAATAAAGATAAAATCAATAAACTCCGCAAACAGGCAGATAGTACCTTTAAATTGCTTGAAAGAATGGGGCAACTTATTCCTTTCGAGAAATTTAGTGCTGGATTAATGGTAGAGCTACCGATAGGGCTCCATCAAGACCTCCCTGGCGAAAACACTGGTGTAGATATAGGCTTTATGAATGCCCGCTTGGGGCCAAATGCTGCCTATATTATGGTATTTGTTAGGATGCAACTGCCCATCAAAAATCCAGAAACAGGTGAACCTTTCCAAAATTTATTTTTTGGAGCAGACTCCTTGAAGATTTCTTATGATGGTAACATTGTAGGCGATGCCAATTTAGTATTACTAGGCGATGTTTCAATACCCTTTGGTAAAGCAGTGTTTACTATGAAAGGCGGTTTGGATATTTCAACAGGAACAGTAAACGACTCGCTTACTTATGTAAAGCTTGACTGTAACCGTTTTAAAGAAGTATCGGTAGCATCCGAGCTTATTTTCCCTAGGAGCATGTTGGTACCTATAGACTATGATGGCAATGTAACCAGTGGCTATGTACGGGGTAAATTTGCAGCAGTGGCTCAAAGTTTACAAAATTTATTGGGTAAAGTTAGTTTAGGGTCGTTTGCAGTAACAGGTTTTGAAAATTGGGGGTTTCGCTTAAATGGAGCTGTTTTAGACTTTAGCGAAAGTCGCAATTCTTATGATGTAAAATTCCCAGCAGGATATATTCAAAAAAATATGCCCGAAGGAGCTGAAAAGGCTTGGAAAGGAGTTTATATTAATAAATTTGAAGTAATACTACCTCGTGAATTCCGAGAACGCTCGCAAACCAATCGCATTAGTTTTGGAGCAGATAGTTTATTGATAGACGAAAATGGTGTTACTGGAAAATTCTATGGAAAAAATATACTAAGTATAAAAAAAGGAGATGCCAATGGCTGGAAGATGTCTCTTGATTATGTTCGGATAGGTTTTGAAGCTAACGTTTGTACAGGAGGTTTATTTAATGGCCGATTAGTACTACCTGTTACCAATGTAAGGCCAAACGGTACATCATTTGATACTACCAGTACTTTAGCATACAATGGAATGATTCAACGAGGGGGGAATTATTCATTAGTAGTTCGAACAGTTTCTCAGTTAAACTTCGATGTTTGGAAAGCTAGGGCTACATTATTTCCCAACTCTTCAGTAAGTTTAAAAGTAGAAGATGGTGTTTTTAAACCTACGGCTACCTTGCATGGAAGCCTTGATATAGACTATGCACAAGCACTAAGCAGAGCCAATGGAGATGCAGAAAGCCAAGCCAAGAAGGTAGATGTTAACTTTAAAACGATTACTTTCCGAAACCTAAAGCTATCTACAGAAGCACCTTATATAGAGATAGAATATCTGGGCTATGATGGTGACATTAAAGTAGGTGGAATGCCTATGACATTTAGTAATATCCAAGCATTTACAGATGGGCAAAATGCCACCATTTCATTTGGATCTAATGTAAATCTAATGAAAAATGGGTTTTCTGTAGATGGTGATATTGCCATAAAGGGAAAGCTTAATACTAATACTGATGCTGGGCATCAATGGGAATTTGCAGGGATTTCAGTAGTTGTATCAGGTTTAGATGCAACAATTGGTCCTTTTAGAATAAAAGGGCAAATAAGACCCTTCGAAAATAACCCTTGCGTACCAGGGAAAGGTTATCAAGCAAGTTTAACATTAACAATTAAAAGTCCGACGAAGATAGAAGTATCCGCAACAGCTATCTTTGGAAATATGCCAGAATTGGGCGATAATGGTCGTTTCTGGTTTGTTGATGCTTCAGCAGAGTTACCCAACACGGTACCTCCAATAGGTATTTTTGCCCTAAATTCAATTGCAGGAGGAGCATACCACCACATGGTTCCTACCAAAACAGCTTGTGCGGGTTCGGCATCAGGAGTAAAATATATTTTTAAACAAGATGTTGAATTAGGTTTTAAGGCAGTAGTCGGCTTTTCGACCAAGGGAGTCAATGCTGTAGATGGTATGCTAGGCTTTGAAATGGTTATTAATAAGAATTTTGGAGTAAATAGTTTAGGTTTTTTTGGAGAAGCAACAATAGCAGGAAAATTTCCAGTGTTTGATAAACTTGGAGGAAAACTTAATAGCCTCAATTCTAAATTAAGAGCACTATCTCCAACAGAAGCGGTAGCACAAAGCACGCCAGTTTCAGATAAAGAAACAACACAGACAGATTTGCAGAAAAAATCTGAGAACGAGTATGCTAAAACAACGACCCTCACCGAAAATGTCGTCTTGAAAAATACTATAAGAGCTAAGATTGGTATTTTATTTGATTTTGAAAATGAGATACTTCATGCTGATGCTCAAGTATTTGTAAATATTGGCGAAGGTGTTATTCGTGGTAGAGGACCATCAAATAGAGCTGGATGGATGGTAATGCATTTCCAAAAGGAACGACCTAATCAATTAGGGAAGTGGTACGTCCACGTAGGCAGTCCAACAGACCCTTGTGGTGTAAGTATGGGTTTTGGCCCTTTAAGTGTAAATACTGGTATGTATTTGATGATTGGACATGATATTCCTCCTATGCCTTCGCCACCTAGTATTATTAGAGAGATGTTAGGATCGAGTTACAGACCATTAGCACGACCAGTATGCACAACAAATGGAGAAGGCTTTGTTTTTGGCTCAAATGTTAACATTGACACAGGGGATTTACAAATTCTAATATTTTATACTAGAGTTATGGCAGGATTGGGTTTTGATTTTGCTTTAACTAATAATTATTTAGGGACAAAAGTCAACGGAAAGCAAATCGGGATTAACGGCTGGTATGGTACGGGGCAGGCTTATGCATATTTTGATGCTGCAGTGGGTATAAAAATCAAAATTTGGTTTGCAAAAATTAAAGTTGAAATATTTAGAGCAGGTGCTGGCGTATTATTAGAAGGTGGACTACCTAATCCATCATACATGTCAGGTTACTTAGCCGCAAGATACAGGGCTTTAGGGGGGAAAGTTAATGGATCGTTTAATTTAAAAATCGACTTAGGAGATAAGCCAGTAAATGTTAATCAATCAGGAGATTGCAAAACAAAAAAAATATAATGATTCAATAAAAACGAACCTATTGAAGTTGGGTTAGATTGGAAACTTTGGGCTTAAGCTTTCCCATAACACTTTATTAATTGAAATATGAAAAAAAATATCTATATCATTATCTTTTTTTTAAGTATTGGGATAATGAACACTTTTGGACAAACAAAGCCTACTAAAATAAAAATTTCAGGTAGGGCCTTACAAAGTAATGCAATACTACTAAGATGGTCACCGGATAGTTCTGTACTTTGGACATTGGGTAATGCGTATGGCTATAAACTGACAAGAACAACAGTCAAAAGAAATGGCTTAATGCTTAGTACTCCTGAGAATAAAAAAACATATAACATTAAAATTTCCCCAGAAGCAGACTGGAAAACGAAAGTTTTAGACCCTAATGATAATACTAAGACCAACGATAGTACATACCATATTATGATGGCTGGAGTATTATTTGGAGAGGTTGATTATTCAGATACAGCTAGTACAGCAATAGCCAATAAAGTTAAGATTGTAAATGACCCCAAAATTACAAATGTTGCTCAAGAGTCATTAGAAGAAAAGTATGATATGGCAATGTTGACAGCTGATTTAAAATTTTCAGTTGCTAAGATGGCCGCTTTAGGGCTTTCAGATCTTACTACATTAAATAATGAAGTCTATCGATACAAAATTGAAATAGATGCTCCTCAATCAGAACTAACAACAAAAAATATTACAGTATCAGCAGACTCTATTGATATTGGTGCTGTCGATTACTTTGTATATCCTAAACTTCCAAAATTAACCCCTAAATTAAATTATAGGAGTATAGAGCTTAAATGGCAGATTAAAAATAAAAATAGGAACTATAGCTTAGAGCAATACTATGTTGGCTATTCAATATTGAAAACTTCCAATAAAACATTACCGTTAACGCAATACCAAACACTTAATAAACAATTATTAGTAAGTGTTACAGATGGTGATACCATTCGAATGAATTACATAGATTCTGATACAACATTGAAGACGGGTCAAAAAAAATATTACTTATTAAAGGGGAAATCTATTTTTGATGAAGAAGTTGTGACCTTAGACTCTTTGACAGAAGTTATTTACACTGAAAAAGCAAATTATTTTCCAAGAATTGTTTCCTTAAATTCAAATTCAACAATCGGAAACTATACTGTTAAATGGGAGTTTTTACCTCCAGTTGTTGGATATAATATTGCTAGTATATCAAATGGAGATACACTTTATAATAATATCAGAGACACATTAAAAATACCTGTTAGTCAGTATATTATAAAAAAATCTAATACTTTTGATGGCGTTTTTACTAATTTAATTACGGTATCAGGTACTTTGGATAGCGCTTCAATTACCCAGATTAATAAAACATCTTACATCAAGGTTGTTGCTGTATCTCCAACTTATGGTGAAATAGAATCCGTACCAATTTTAATACAACCCAAAGATGATGTTCCACCTCAGAAGCCGATTGTTGTGAATGGAATTGTTACCAAAGACAACCTAACGAGTAAACAAATAGTAAAAGTAACATGGAAACGAAATGATAAGATATATAGTAGTGATAGTGATGTAGCTGGTTATAGGGTTTTTAAAGCAAATCGGCTAAACCCTTCTGGAAAAACAGAAGAGCCATCTCAGATTACAGATATGATTCATGTATGGAGATATAATTCTGATTCATTAACTGTTAGTTTTATTGATACACTTGATGTAAAAGCTCTCAGCCTTAATCCTAAAGTTTATTATAAAGTACAAGCATTTGATAAAAGAGATAATCATTCAATACTATCTGATAGTGTAGTTATTAGTAACCCTAATAAAGCAAAACCAAGTGCTCCTGTTTTTAAATCTTATCAAATAACTAAAGACGGTATAAAGCTAACATGGATTAGGAGTAATGATAATACAACACCAACTAAACATATATTGGTACGATTGGAGACCCCTTTTCAAAGTATTAAAGTAAGTCCACTAAATGGATTAACTTTTAATCTTCCTAAAGACTCTACATACATAGATAAAACTGTCTATGGAGACACTCAGTACGCATATTTCATTTGTGCTATAGAAGATGCTGATACAGTATTGAGTAATCCACTTATTATTGATGTTCCTGGTTCAATTTTAGAAACTTCAGTTCAGCTTGATTTAAAAGTAAATGCTAGTAGAATTAACAATAGAATAGAATTAAAATGGACAGTAACTAACGAAAAGCAAATGTCTCAATTTGAAATCTATAGAGGTGTTGGAAGCAACCAAACGTCTTCTTGGAAAATCGTAAATGGGGATGACTTATTTACTTATGATCAAGACCCTAAAGCTAATGTACAGTATAAATATTCAATAAGAGGGATTTTTGAAGATGGGACTGCAACTAAATGGCAGAGTGTTCAGCTTATATTTCCAGCAGCATGTGAAAAAGATGTTATCATAATAAGAAAATCTGCTATCCTAACAAACACTCTTGATGAAGCTTGCGAGGAAATAGAATTAAAACCAGGCTTTGATACTAGAAATACCGCTACTAATCAAAAGATAGAGTACAAAACTAAGCTCAGTGGTCAAAATTAAATAAGTTGGAATTATAACTATTAAAACATCATGAAAAAAATATACACCCTAATAGTATTATTGTTACTAATAGTACAACAATCCTTCTCTCAAAATACTTTCCCAACAACTGGTAATGTTGGTATTGGAACAGCAAGCCCGACAGAAAGACTTGAAGTAAATGGCATTATTAAACAAGTTTTTGGAAAATATTATTATAAAATTAGTGATACTACAGATGTTATAATTAAGACTTCAAGAAGTGATAATAATCAACCTGGGTATTTCAAAACCAATGGCTGGGGAAAATTCTCTTTTAGCACTGGGTTAGCTGTAGGCTATGATTTCCCAACTAATAATAGTGCTGGTCTGCTTGTAAATGGAAATGTAGGTTTTGGAACATTAACACCTTCTGAAAAATTAGATGTTGTTGGAAATCTAAAATACTCACAGCTATTAAAACCTAATGGTATTACTGGTACAGATAAGCAAGTACTAATGAATATTGGTGGAACATCTAACGCTTGGACAACCCTAACAACTACGCATTTATCTGACTTTAGTACTGAGATGGCAAAGTATCTTAAAGCAAACGGTGGAGCATTGACTGGCAATATAACACTCCCATCAGACAAAACGCTTACTTTTAATGATAAAACTGGAGTATTTCCTACTACTTTACAAGGAGGAATTGCTTGGGATTTAAATCAGGGTGATAAAGCTTCAATCTATGCATACCAACCCACAGCCGACAATATGAATTTTGTTTTTCAAGTAGCGGATGATGGCAATGATAAATTTGTTTTTAAAAGAAAGCATTGGGAAGGAACTAATAGTGATGTCTATCACCTTTATATGGATAATTATAAAACAGTGTTCAACTATCCTGATTTGGATGGACCTACAGGTACTTCCAAAAATATTGACTTTTATATCATGGGTAATGGACAACCAAACAAAAATATAAGCAACCCTATTTTTAAAACAGTAGCTTCAACTAATAGAGTAGGTATTAATAATGGAAATCCACAAGACGCATTAGATATAAATGGAAGTTTAAGATTAAACGGTAAATTAAAATATGGATCAAATTATTCAAGAACTGAAAATAGAAATGATGCAGGTCTAAAAGGAGAAGCAGATGCTCAATCTGGTTTTTTTGAAACTTCTACTCCTATAAACTATCCTAAAAATGCTACTAGCTGGTGGCATTTATTAGATATTAGACATTCAAACAGTACTAATAACTATGCCATGCAACTATCAGGTTCATTTTTCGACCAGAAGTTATATTTTAGAAAAACTAATAATAACCCAGCCCAAGCTTGGAGAGAAATACCAACATTAGATACTACAGGAGCTTTAACCCTTAGTGGTAATTTAACACTTACTGGAAAATTGAAATACGGTGCAAATGACTCAAGAACGGAAATCAGGGATAACGCAGGTTTAAGAGGTGATGCAGGAGCTCAGTCTGGTTTTTTTATCACACAAACCCCTGTTAATTATCCCAAAAATGCTAGTAGTTGGTGGCATTTGTTAGATGTTCGTACCACAGGTACTACTAATAATTACGCTATGCAGTTTTCTGGTTCATTTTTTGACCAAAAACTATATTTTAGGAAAGTCAATGATAACCCTGCGCAAGCTTGGGTTGAAGTACCTACTATAGACACAACAGGCAGAATTAAGTTTGATAACGACATGGCTTTCAGCAAAAAACCTGTGATAATTGGTGGTACTATGTATGGCGGAGCTATTAGATTTAGTGCAAATAGTACGACTGCTAATAATAGAAACCTTGAATTAGGAAACCTTAATAATTCGGGGGCTTTTTCTTCAAGTGTAACTATAAGTTCAGAGAATGGTAATGTAAGTATAGGTTCTCCTACTATTCAAAGTGCTTATAAGCTTGCTGTTACTGGTGATATGATAGCAGAACGAGTTGTTGTAAAGTTAAGAACTACTTGGCCAGACTATGTCTTTAATAATTCTTATCAACTGCCAACTCTAAATGATGTTGAAAAATATATTAAACAAAATCATCATCTCCCTAACATCCCTTCGGCTGATGAAGTAGAAAAAAATGGTGTTGATGTCGGAAAGATAAATGCTAAACTGATGGAGAAAGTAGAAGAACTGACACTTTACTTAATTGAGCAAAATAAAAAAATAGAAGCGCTGGAGAAAAAAAATATAGAATTAGAAAAAGCAATATTAAAGGTTAAAGAAAATTAATAAGATGAAAAAAATATACACCCTAATAGGATTGATACTCTTGATTATACAACAATCATTTGCTCAAAACACCTTTCCTACTACTGGTAATGTAGGTATTGGAACAACAAGTCCAAAATATAGCTTAGATATTTCAATTGATAATAAACTAAATCCCGCCTTAAGAATTGGAAAGGCAAGCTCCGATACAAGCGTAAGTGGTAATTACTCCATTCGATTTGGAGCTTGGAGAGATGTTGACGCAGATTTTTCTTCAGCTATTGTTGCAACTCCAATATGGACATGTTGTAACGGATATCCCCAAAGTGGTTATGCTGGTGTGAAAGCCAACAAACTAAGTTTTTATACAGGATTTTCTAATAATCCAGCCAATCCTTCTACTCCCCAACTAACTCTTACACCAACAGGCGCTGGTATTTTTAACACAAATCCAACGGAGAGACTAGATATTACTGGAAGCCTAAAATACTCACAGCTATTAAAACCTAATGGCATTACTGGTACTGACAAACAAGTATTGATGAACATCGGAGGTACTTCAAATGTTTGGACTACTCTGACAACTACACATTTGTCTGATTTTTCTACTGAAATGGCTAAGTATCTTAAAGCAAACGGTGGAGCATTGACTGGCAATATAACACTCCCATCAGACAAAACGCTTACTTTTAATGATAAAACTGGAGTATTTCCTACTACTTTACAAGGAGGAATTGCTTGGGATTTGAATCAGGCTGATAAAGCTTCCATTTATGCATACCAACCCACAGCCGACAATATGCATCTTGTTTTTCAAATAGCAGATGATGGTGCAGACAAGTTTGTATTTAAGCGTAAAGATTGGAATGGGCCCATTAATGATGTCTATCACCTTTATATGGATGACAACAAAATAGTATTCAATTATCCTGATTTGGATGGAACAACAGGTACTTCTAAAAATATGGATTTTTACATTATGGGTAACGGACAACCAAACAAAAATATAAGCAACCCTATTTTTAAAACAGTAGCTTCAACTAACAGGATAGGTATTAATAATGGAAGTCCACAAGAAGCATTAGACATAAATGGTGGTCTGCGATTCAATGGCAAACTTAGATATGGTATAAGTGAGTCTCGAACTGAAAATAGAGATGATGCTGGATTAAAAGGAGAAGCTGGAGCACAATCTGGTTTTTTCCAAACCCAATCTCCTGTAAATTATCCTAAAAATGCAAGTGGTTGGTGGCATTTATTAGATATTAGAAATTCATATCCAATAAATAATTTTGCCATGCAATTAGCCGGATCATTTAATGATCAAAAGTTGTTTTTCCGAAAGACAAATAATAACCCAGCCCAAGCTTGGAGAGAGATACCAACATTAGATACTACAGGAGCTTTAACACTTACTGGTAATTTGACACTTACTGGAAAATTGAAATATGGGGCAAATGATTCAAGAACTGAAATCAGAGATAACGCAGGTTTAAGAGGTGATGCAGGAGCTCAATCTGGTTTTTTTCTAACACAAAATCCTGTTAATTATCCTAAGAATGCTAGTGGTTGGTGGCATTTATTAGATGTTCGTGCTGGTGGGACAACTAATAATTATGCAATGCAGTTTTCGGGGTCATTTAATGACCAAAAATTATTTTTTAGGAAAGTTAATGATAACCCTGCGCAAGCTTGGGTTGAAGTACCAACTATAGACACAACAGGCAGAATTATGTTTGATAACGACATGGCTTTCAGTAAAAAACCTGTGATAATTGGTGGTACTAAGTATGGCGGAGCTATTAGATTTAGTGCAAATAGTACGACTGCTAATAATAGAAACCTTGAATTAGGAAACCTTAATAATTCGGGGGCTTTTTCTTCAAGTGTAACTATAAGTTCAGAGAATGGTAATGTAAGTATAGGTTCTTCTACTATTCAAAGTGCTTATAAGCTTGCTGTTACTGGTGATATGATAGCAGAACGAGTTGTTGTAAAGTTAAGATCTACTTGGCCAGACTATGTCTTTAGTACTTCTTATAAGCTTCCTGCTTTGAAAGATATTGAAGAATATATAAAAGAAAACCACCATCTTCCTAATATTCCATCGGCTGGCGAAGTAGAAAAAAATGGTGTTGATGTCGGTGATATTAGTGCTAAACTTCTCAAAAAAATCGAAGAGCTTACCATGTACTTAATCCAAGTACAAAAAACAAACGATATTCAAGCTAAAGAGATAGAATTTCTAAAAAAAGAACTCTTAAAAATAAATAAGGAATAGAATTTAGTAATTCTAAATTCATCTTCTTAAAAGTTAACATTAGGCTTTCCTTTATTATTATAATCATCTAATTATCAATATATTACAAATGAAATAACCCCGAAAAAGTGTCAATATTGGCAATTTTCGGGGT
>NZ_JACHKT010000046.1 GCF_014204325.1 Arcicella rosea | reverse complement strand
CCTCTCACCACTCAAAAGCTAATATCGTAATTTAATCTATTTTAACATGATTTTTAGTAAGACAAACATACGAGGAAAGAAAAGTAAGGACTAGAATGAACCCAAAACGTATTAAATCTCAGAAAATATGCAACATTCTTATTTACTTACATTTCTATACGTAAATGAATGATAAATATGTCTTTTGGCAAATCTTGGCAAAGACGGAGCATTTACCAATTTCACATAAGTATTTTTAGGAACGCCAAAGTACTCATACACCACATTATCTTGAAAAATGATTTTCAACGTTTCGTCTTTATAATCAAAATCTTCAATGATAGAGGTTGAAGTAATACGAGTATATTCTTCCAAATTAGCCGCTTGCGTTTCAGGGGCAATAGCCACCAAAAGATTATAAGCTTCGATGATTACTTTACTTTTAATAGCTGCCTGAGCTTGAAGCTCTTCATTGTCTTGAATTTTATCAGGATGCCACTCTTTGATTAAATTTCTATATGTTTTTTTTAATTCGGAAAGCTCAGTTGTTTTTGTTGCACCAAATAAAGTTCTATAAGAATTGATTTTTTTCATGAATTTGTCAAAATGTGAATAACGGTATTAAACACCTGTTAATACTTTGCAAAATATTATTCGGGTGCAAAATTAAGGATTAATATTCAATCTGTTGCTTTACTTGTCTATCAATCTGCGAGATAATCGAAAAATGAACTAATCGTAACAGATAAAATGAGCATATACTTTGGGGAATTTTGAGGAAAAATTTCGAATTTCTATGTCTTTTACTCAACAAAAAACAAGTCTTAAAGAATGGAATGATATTTTGAAGAATCAAATCGTAATCAATTACAAAAAAATTATTCTTTAAAATTATGAACAAGAAATCAGGTTTATTCATTGTAGCTATTTTATTAGTAGCTAGCTTATCAAAAGCTCAAAATTTATCTTTCGGTCCTTCGGCTGGTGTAAATTTTTCTAATTTATCTTCCAATTCAAATACTTCTACTAAAACAGGTTTAGCAACAGGAGTATTTTTTAACTATAGTAGTAAGAATTGGTTTGGTGTAGGTGTACAGGTGTTATATAGTGAATTGGGTGCGAAACTCAAAAATACTGATAATTCTATCAACTTAAATTACATACAAGTACCTGTTTTATTTACTTATTATTTCAATGGCAATAATACAGTAGGTTCTTTCCGTCCAAAATTATTTGCAGGACCTCATGTAGATTTTTTGATGAATGCGAAAGATAAAAATGGTATTGATTTGAATCCTAACGGACAATTTTATTCAAGTACAGATTTGGGCTTAACGGTAGGAGCTGGCTTTAATTATGCTTTAGCAGAAAAAATTTGGTTGAATGTAGATGCTCGTTACGGCTTAGGTTTAACAGATACTACTAAATCAACGACTATCAATAGTATGAACAGAAATTTAGGAATCAATGTAGGAGTAAGCTTCCCGATTGGAAGTATTTAATTTACAGCGATATAATAAAAAATCCCATTTTACTCATAAAAAAGTAAAATGGGTTTTTTCTGTTTGCTGTAATTATAATTTTTTAGCAACTAAATCCATTGCTACGCCTATTAATATTGCTATGATTTCAAACGAGATAAAACCTATTAAATAGGCACAGAGTGCTTTGAAGTAATTTTAAAGCCTCCGCCAAAAAACTGCCCAATAGCCCAAGCAACGTATAATAATATAGCAATGTAAAGGAGTGTATCTAAAATAGTATTATTGATAAATTTGGCAATGATAGGATGTACCGAAAACCATAACATACCTTCACCCATGATAAAACATAACAAAACGCCGATTTCGTAAATATTATAGGAATACTTTTTGAAAAAAATCTTCGTCCAAAAGGCTATAAATAGCAACATCAAAATATTGGCATATCCATAATTGTTCTGAACCCAAAGCATCACATCATTTACATTTGAAGTACCATACTGTTTTTTTAGTTGTTCTTCACTAAGCATATCAACTTCCAAATAACTCGTAATCAAGCTATAAACTACCGAGCAAAGAATTAAAAAAGTGACAGGCTTTGTACAAGCATTTCTATTGGTGTCTAGGTAATGATGAATCATTTTGCCAGGACGAAGTAACAATTCACGAACAGTAAACAACAAACCTCGTTCGTAGCCAATCAGATTTAGAAATTCCTCTACGGCATATTTTCTATCGACTCTTTCCAATACAATTTCTTGTTCTTTGGTATTATTAGCTTGATTAGAATATTGTAAATGTTCATTCTTCATATTAACCTAATGGTTTTTAGTTTGTGCGATTTAGCTTTCGATTTGATTTATTCAAAAATAGAGAAAAATAGGCAATAAAAAATCTCCCATCTTGCCATATTGATATGGTAAAAAGGGAGATTGGTTATTTTATGTATAAAAATTAGCCCTAACATTTTCCTCAGAAGGCTTTACATTTTACACAATCCAAAAATATTTTTCCGCAGAGCTATTTTTATTTTCCGCAAAGGCATTTACATTTTCCGCAATTCAGATTTAATCTTCCTCAATTCAAAAATAATCTTCCTCAGAGCCATTTACATTTTCCTCAGAAGGCTTTACATTTTACACAATCCAAAAATATTTTTCCGCAGAGCTATTTTACTTTTCCTCTGAAGCTCGTTCAAGACTGTGTCTTGGACGTTTGTTTAATTCAGTTTCAAACTGAAATAAAGTTTAGCACAAGTGACGCTTTGTTTGATATTTGTGAAAATTGGTAGCTTGACAAAAAAACGTTAGAGTTGATTGAGTAGTCAAAAGATGATTATCTTTGTAAAAAACGAATGTTTACTTACTGAAACCGATGATAGAGCAAATAAAATTCAAAAATTTCAAAATATTTAAAAACTGGCAAACGCTTGAAATTAAACCTATCACGATATTAATAGGGAAAAATAATAGTGGTAAGAGTGCGATAGCTAAGTTACTTGTCATGATTGGAGAAAGTCTAAAAGGTAAACAAATAAGTTGGCAATATCAGTTAGGTGATGACAACTCTAACACTATTGATTTGGGAAGTGAATTTAAGGATTTAGTATATGAAAGAAGTGTAATTGGAGCATTAGAGCTTGAATTACAAAATTCAGAATCTAAGAAATTATCCTATGTGATCAATTCTCAATATGGTATTTTAGAGTATATTGAGAATGAGAATATTATAGATATTTCAACAGCAATATTCAAGGGTTTTTTACTAAATGGCAAAATTAAAAATGGGTTTACTTTAGAAACAGACTATATTGGTGCTATTCGAGTTGAGCCAGAGTATACTTACACATATAATAATAGTAAAATTGAATCTATCGGTATTAGGGGGCAAAATGCTTACAATATAATAATTTATGATTTTTTAAATGATGGAACATTAATAAAAAATGTAAGTGATTGGTATATGAAAAATTTTGAGGGCTGGAAAATAGAGGTAAAAGAGGAAAAACTTCCAACTGGAACATTTTATCAAATTGCGATTACTTCGAAATCTTTAGAGATTAATATCAAACAAACTGGACAAGGTATTCACCAAATACTCCCTCTTATTGTTAAATCTTACTTAAAAGAAAAAAGTCCAAGATTAACTATTATTGAGGAGCCAGAAACACATTTACATCCTGCTGCTCATGGGGTTTTAGCTCAACGTTTTGCAGAATCATATCTAAATGACAACAATAAAAAGTATTTAATTGAAACTCACTCACAAAATTTTGTTTTAAGAATGAGACGTTTAGTCGCTGAAGGAAAACTAAAGCCTGAACACTTGGCAATTTATTACGTGGACTTCAAACAAGAAAACAATGAGAGTTTATTGAGGAAAATAGAAGTTGATAATTTAGGTCGAGTTAACTGGTGGCCAGAAGGTATTTTTAATGAAACATTATCAGAAACTATGGCTATTAGAAATGCACAATTAGATACTTAAAATTATGATGGTAGAATTTAACAATAGTATATTTGATAGTAATAATTTTAAGGGTGTAAATTATTTGCTTCAACTTTGCACTTATAAAAGCCGTTATAAGGTTTTCGTAGAATTGACAGAGAATATCAAAGGAACATCAATCTTTAAAAATCTAAATTACGACGACCAACAATTATTAATACAAGAATATAACTCAATCATTCAATCTCAAGAGGCAATAAACCCTAGTTGTGTTATTTGTGAAAACCTATCAACTGATCAAGAATTTAACATAGAAGAAGCAATTAGATACTTAATTCAACCAGTGAGTATTATATTGGAGAATAGTAAAAACGATAGCTATTTCTTAAAGTCTATTTTTAAACATTTTGATACAACTGGCAATACAAGTAGACATTTAGATAATGGCTGGATTCAATTTGAGAATGCAGGAGGCTGCGATAATATATCTAATTTTTTGGAGGGGAAGTTACAATCATTTAATAGTTTACCTAAAGCGAATAAATCTATTTATCTTAGGTGTTTTGTATTGATGGATAGTGACAAATTGCATCCGAATATGGACTTGTCACCAACAAAGCAAAAAACTAAAAATTTTATAGAAACTCACCATATTCCTTATAAAATTCTAAACAAAAGAAGTGTTGAGAACTATTTACCAATTGAAACATACAACCAAATCACTAATTCCTCGTTTGATAACTGGAAAGCTAGTTTTTACAGACTGACTGATAATCAAAAAGATTTTTTAAACATAGCAATCGGGTTTTCAAGAAAAAACGGAAACGGTACACCTAAAAAAGATAGGAATAATGTAAATGGAGAAACAAACAATTTATATGATTCTCTTAGTCAACAAGACTATGACAATCTAAACCAAGGGTTATCACAAATAGGGGATTTTAAAACAACATTTCCGACTTTTTTTGATTCAAATTATGTTTCAAACACAAACCTTTTAGAAAGAGAAGGTGGAACAGAGGTAAATAACGAATTTTTAGAAATACTTCAAAAAATCAACGATTTATTATGACAGGTATAGTCAAAATTAAACCCGATAAGCAAAGTTTACCAGACTACATAAATGATTTTGAAAAAGGTGGACTGCAAGTACCTGCTTTTCAGAGAGATTTTTTATGGACTAATGATAAGAAATTAGAATTATTTGATAGTATCAAAAAAGGGTACCCCATTGGTTCTATTTTACTTTGGCAACCCAATTTTAACGATGAAGATGATTATAAAAAATTGGGTTCAGATAGATTAGGTTCTTATGAAACTCCTACAAGGATAAATAATTTTTTTTATATTTTAGATGGTTTTCAGAGGCTTTCAACTCTTATAGGATGCCTTTTTCATCCCAATAGAGCAAAACAAAAAGGAATAGAAAAGGATGAAAATGAATGGCAAAAGAAATTTAATATTGTTTACAATCTAAAAGATGAAGAGTTTGAAATAAATCGCTCCAAAGGATTTCAAGGTTTAGAATTTTATCAAGTACCAATCTATAAATTGGTTGATGGAAAAGAGTTCTTTTCGTTTCAGAGAAGTTTATTTAACAATGACGATGCTGAGTTGTACATACAGCGGTACGAAGAAATGAGTTTAGTATTCCAAAAATATGAAATACCTAATATAGAGATTCATGGAGGTTCTGTTTCGGAAGCAGTTGATATTTTTCAAAGATTAAATTCTACCGGTTCACCAATAACTGCCGATTGGATTGTATCTGCCAGAGCATTTGGTAAAGATAATAATTTTAGATTTGGTACAGAAATAGATAGACTTTTAGATAGCAAGTTATCAAAGTTGAATTTTGACAGCTTAAAAAGAAATGTAATTCTTCAATGTATTACTAACTCATTTGACGGTGTATTTTTTGATCAAATGTCAAAAAATAGCAGCAAGAAATTGGAAGATTTAGTTGACAGAAATGACTTTATTCCTGTAACAAAAAAAACATTTGGAGCTATTGAAAAAGCTGTAGAGTTTTTATTTCAATACCTTTTTGTACTTGATAGCAAGTTTTTACCATATAATAATCAATTAATTTTTATTACAGATTTTTTTAATAAAATAGATAACCCAAGTCAAATACACATTGACAAACTAAAATACTGGTTTTGGGTTACAACATATTCTAATTATTTCACCATTTATAATCTTAGTAAGCAAAGGAAGGCATACGAAGAATTTCAAAAATTTCTTGAAGATGAAAATTATAATCCAATTTATTTTGATAAACCTATTCCTTTTGAGACTGTAGAATTTCCTCCTAAAATTGAAATGGGTAGTGTAAGGTCAAAAGCATTAGGATTATTCATGCTTCAATATCAAATGAAGAATTTGCCATTAGATGTTAGTCAAGTAAATGGATACAAAAAATATTATTTATTTGGTGATGTTGAGGATATAAATATTTCAGAAAATACTGTTTTAATAATTGATGATGGTAAACAGATTTATAAAAAAAGTAAAGATTTATCTGAATGGCTTGGCTCAAATGAAGATTATTCTGCTTTTTTTATCACTGATGAAATGAAATATATGTTTAATAGTAATCTCTCAAAATCTGAGATTCTTTTAAAAAGGAAAGAATTGATTGTTCAAAAAGAAAAAGAGTTTGTTGTTAATGATTTGAAAATTATGTACATGTAGGGTGTATAATAAAAAACTGCTACAAAATCCCAATAAATGGAATCTTGTAGCAGTTTTTTATTTCTCAGCCGAAGACTGAAAGCCGATAGCCGACTACTTACTTCACTTCCTCAAAAGGAACATCTTCTGCTTGTGAAGAAGAACCTGAATCAGCAGTTTGACCTGCATCTCCAGTTGGTTGAGCTCCTTCTGGGCTACCTTGTGCATACATTTCTTGCGAAGCTGCTGCCCAAGCGTTGTTTAATTTTTCAAGTGCTGAATCAATTGAAGCTGCATCACGTGAAGCGTGTGCTGTTCTTAATTCTCCTAAAGCACCTTCAATCGCTGATTTATTTCCTGCCGAAAGTTTCTCGCCGTACTCTTTCAATTGTTTTTCTGTTTGGAAAATCAATGAATCAGCTTGGTTGATTTTTTCGATTTTTTCACGTTCAGCTTTATCTTCTGCTTCGTTAGCTTTCGCTTCTTGACGCATTTTTTCGATTTCAGCATCCGTCAAACCGCTTGAAGCTTCGATACGGATATTGCTTTCTTTTCCTGTTCCTTTATCTTTTGCAGATACGTGAAGGATACCGTTAGCATCAATATCAAAAGTTACTTCTACTTGTGGAACGCCACGTGGTGCTGGTGGAATACCGTCTAAGTGGAAACGTCCTAATGAACGGTTTTGAGTTGCTAATGGACGCTCACCTTGTAATACGTTCAATTCTACTGAAGGTTGGTTGTCTGAAGCAGTCGAGAATGTTTCAGATTTTTTCGTAGGAATTGTAGTGTTAGCTTCGATTAATTTAGTGAAAACGCCACCCATTGTTTCGATACCTAATGACAAAGGAATAACGTCTAATAATAATACGTCTTTTACTTCACCAGTTAAAACACCACCTTGAACAGCCGCACCGATTGCTACAGCTTCGTCAGGGTTAACACCTTTAGATGGTTTTTTACCGAAGAATTTCTCTACTTCTTCTACTACTCTTGGAATACGAGTTGAACCACCTACCAAGATTACTTCGTCGATGTCTGAGTTGGTAAAGCCCGAATTTTTCATCGCACGTTTACATGGCTCAAGCATTCTTTGGATTAATGAATCAGCCAATTGCTCAAATTTAGCACGAGATAAAGTACGTACTAAGTGCTTAGGCATACCGTCCACAGGGAAGATATATGGCAAGTTGATTTCAGTAGAAGCACTTGAAGATAATTCTACTTTTGCTTTTTCAGCAGCTTCTTTCAAACGTTGAAGAGCCATTGCATCTTTACGCAAATCAACACCTTCGTCGTTTTTAAATTCGTTTGCTAACCATTCGATGATTACTTGGTCGAAGTCGTCACCACCTAAGTGTGTATCACCGTCAGTTGACTTTACTTCAAATACGCCATCACCTAATTCTAACACTGAAATATCGAAAGTACCACCACCTAAGTCGAATACAGCGATTTTCATATCTTTACCGCCTTTGTCAAGACCGTAAGCTAAAGCTGCTGCAGTAGGTTCGTTGATGATACGTTTTACTTCTAAACCTGCAATTTGTCCAGCTTCTTTAGTTGCCTGACGTTCTGCATCGTTAAAATATGCTGGAACAGTAATAACGGCTTCAGTAACAGTCTGTCCAAGATAATCTTCGGCAGTTTGTTTCATTTTTGTTAAAATCTGAGCCGAAATTTCTTGTGGCGTATAAAGACGGTCGCCAATGCGAACACGTGGAGTATCGTTTGAACCTTGCTCAACAGTATAAGCAATTGTTTTTAGTTCGCTTCCTACTTCTGTATAACGTTTACCCATGAAACGTTTGATAGAAGAAACTGTGTTTTTAGGATTAGTGATAGCCTGGCGTTTGGCAGCGTCACCTACTTTACGTTCACCGTTACCATTATCTAAGAATGCAACGATTGAAGGTGTAGTACGACGACCTTCTGAGTTAGCGATTACGACTGGCTCGTTACCTTCCATTACAGCTACGCAAGAGTTGGTTGTTCCTAAGTCAATACCGATAATTTTTCCCATTTTAAATTTTAATTAAGTATATGAATAAGATTTTTAATTTTACAATAAAGAGGCTTACAAGAATGTTTGCCTATTTTTGTTCGTCTGTTTAAGTATTGATTCTTTGAAATCATTGCATCAACAGACAGAGATTTCCTTACTTTCAACAATCTTAATGCCAGTAGTTTTTTTAGCGATTTTTTGTGCCATAATGGCAGAACTGCTTTTTTTATTGTCATACTAGCAGATAATATTTTTTAAAACTGACAAAATACCATTTAAAACAGCAAGAATATTTAAGAGATTAATCATGAAAATATACATCCATACGAAATTTGAAGCTAGCGAAGTTTCAGTTATAAAAGAACAATTAGCTGGGAAATACGAAGTATTAATTGGAGAAGAAATTTTGCCAGAAAATAGAGAAGAACAATTTCTAAGTGCAGATATTTGTTTTGGAAATGTCCCTTTAGCTTGGGCAAAGCAAACAAGCAAACTTCAATGGTTGCAATTACATTCCGCTGGTCTTGACCCTTATCAACAATTAGAAAACCATACTTTTCAACTTACTAATCTCAAAGGTTTCTTTGGTACTTCTGTCGCAGAAACAGCCGTTGCAGGAATTTTAGCGATGTATAGAGGTGTGGGGCATTTAGCCAAACTTCAAACTGAATCAAAATGGATTGGTACTCCTCTTCGTTCAAGTTTACATTTACTTTCAAATGCTAAAGTATTGGTTTTAGGAGCTGGAGCAATCGGACAAAAAGTAAAGGATTTATTGGTTGGTTTTAATTGTGAAACTACGGTTTTGGATTCTAAAACGGTTGTCAATTTAGACGAGTACTTGCCTACAACCGACATTTTGGTGGCTACTTTGCCAGAAACGCCAGAAACAATTGGCTTGCTAAATAAAACCAGATTACAAATGTTAAAACCTTCTGCACTTTTTGTAAATGTAGGAAGAGGTTCGGCAGTGGATGAAATAGCTTTGATTGAGCTTTTGCAACAAAATAAAATTTATGGTGCAGTACTCGACGTTACTGCAAAAGAACCAATTCCTGAAAATCATGTACTTTGGCAAATGCCCAATGTTTTGTTGACACAGCATACTTCTGGTGGTTGGGCTGAGGAAAATTTGGATAAGATTAAGTTTTTTATCGAAAATCTAGCAAGATTTGAAAAAGGAAAAGCTTTGATAAATATAGCTAATTTAGCACGTGGGTATTAATCTAAAGATGCCTTAAAAAAGAATATTTACTCTTTCAGGATAAGTATTCTTTTTTAAGGCAATTATCTGGTATTAGTGATTGTGAAATTTTACTTTCTCCAAGATATTTTCAGTAACAAAAGTGCTTGCCTGTGGTCTTATTGATAAAATAGGGATTTTGGCATGATTCATCACTTGCTGAGTAAAAGGTCCAACAAAATAATCTTCTATTGAATAATTAAAATCTGCCGTGATTATCATTAAATCCACTTCTAATTCATCAGATTTCTTGAGTGCGGTATAGGTCGATAATATGCAATAAATGAAGTGTTGATTGATAATTGTGGCTCAAAACAACATAATCCAGTGCATTCAACGATGTCTTACTGTAGTCAATAGGAACTAAAATGTTATTGATGCTAAGATTTTCCATGACTTTAAATATTTAAGGTGGTATTAAATTACACTTAGTTCATTAAAAAATTAATGGTTCTTGTCTTGTTTTGTTATATAATGCCCAGCATTGAGGTTTGGTACTGACTATTAAAATTGTTTGTTGAATTTATATTTTTTGAAGATTTTGTACGAATTGATAAAACAGGTACTTTGGCATAATGTATAATTTGCTTTGCGAAAGGTCCAATAACATAATCTTGAATCTGGCGGTCAATCGTAGCAGGAATAATAAGTAAATCAGCCATGAATTCACTTGTTTTTTCAAGTACTTTTTCAGCAATAGAATTACAGAAGTAAAAATAGGTTTGTGCTTCCATTTTATCTTCTTTCAGCTTTTTATTCAACTTTGCTGTTTCGGTATTGAGTGTTTCAAAGCTTTTTTTATCTGTATTTTCTAGCAAACCAATTACCACCAAATCGGCGTTGTTTTCTTTGATAATGTTTCTTGCTAAATCGTATTTTTCTATAGCTCCAATCACTGGTCGAATTGGATATACTACTGTTTTGAAATCTTCAAATTTCTGATGAGCAGGTATTGTAAGCACTGGGCAAAAAGCATTTTTTAATACATTGAATGTATTTGAGCCAATTAGAAATTCGCTGATACCCGAAACTCCCTGTTTGCCCATGATGATGATGTCTGCATAAAAGTCAATGGCTGCTCTTACAATTTCAGCATGGACTTGTCCTGTTCTGATACAAGTCCTACAGTCGATGAACTCTTCATTGGTAGTTTTGTCTGCTAATTTTCTCAGATTGTTATGATGAGTCTCTATATGATTTTGTAAGTTTAAATCATTAATCATTTTATCATCATCAATATCTAATAATGGATTGATATTGATGACATGCAATAAAATCAATTGTGCGTGTTGGCGTTTTGCCATTTTGATGGCTGTATGAAGTGCATTCATTGAAGCATCGCTAAAATCAATCGGTACAAGTATTTTCTGAACTGCTAATGTATCCATAATTTAGAATCTGTTTTAGGTTGGAAAATAATTAAACGATGAGGTAAAAACCGTTTTGATGATACAAAATTGAAATGCGTAACTTAATGTCAGCTTAATCTAAGATTAGAATTTCCTTAGAAAAATAAGTTGACTAAAATGATCATTTGAGAAGGATTTTGTGTTTATCAATTATAATCTTATAAAAGTGGGTGTTTGGTCTTTAGCAATATTTTTGAGGAGATTTTTTTTGAAAAAATAAATATATTTTAGAAATAAAGTATTCATTCCATCCGTTTTTTAATTAGAATCAACCACGAAACATTTCACTTTTTTATACTCTTTCATCTTTGAAAAACGTGTCCTTTTAAATTTTTGATTTCTGAAAAAAGATTCTTGATACTTCGCATTTTATGCAAAAGTATATTTAGATAAGTCAGAACTAGCAAACAGCAATGCTGCTTTAGATTTGAAAAACAACGTTTTAATTTAATAAGAGTATGAAAACTAACATGATTTTTGCTGGCATAGCCACTAGAAGAATCGCACAATTGCGTTGGATTCTTCCTACTTCATTATTAATGGCAATCGTATTTTCCATTAATATCAATGCTTTTAGCCAAACCAATCAACTTGAAACTGACAAGGGAATGCAGAATTCTGTAGCTTCTTATAATTCTGATGTCCGTCAGGCAATTTTATTGGCGAGTCAATTTCCACAAACACTTTCACAATTACAGCAAGAGAAAAACCAGACACAAGCTTCTTTTCAAGGACTTATCAGTGATTTTAGTCAGAAAAAGCAAGGTTGGTTTTATGAACTTACTCGTTTTCCTGACTTAGCACATACTTTGGCAACTTTGCCTTCGGGGCAAAGCCGTGATGAAATCAAAAAGTTGCTGCCCAATAATGACGAAAATTTGGAAACTGCGGCTTGGCGTTTGTATCGTCATCATAAAGATGATTTAATAGAAGCTGATAAGTTAAATCTTCAAGCTCAAGAAAGTTTCAGTAAAGCAATTCAAAACTTGGATACTCCAACCCAAGATGCTTTCAAAAAGCTTTCTCAGTATCCAGATGTATTGGTATTATTGACAGAGAATCTTGATTTGACAACTAAATTAGGACAACAATATTTAGCTGATAAAGAAGGTTTTTCAGGTCAATTAGCAAGTTTGCACGATAGTTTGATGACACAAAATCAAGCTCAGATGGCGGCTTATAAGAAAGAATTGGAAAACAATCCTCAAGCAAAACAAGAGTTGAATCAAGCTGCACAAGATTTTGCTAGAAGTAACGGTTATATTTTACCAAATGGTCAAGTTGCTTATAATGGTAATTATGGCTACGCTAATCCATATTCCTATTGGTTTGGTTATCCTTATTGGTATGGTTCAGCACTTTGGTATCCAAGTGCTTATTGGGGAAGTTTCGGTTTGTCTTATGGTTTTGGCGGATTTGGTTTTAGTGCTTTCCCTGCCTATGGTTTCTCAAACTGGTTTTATAATGGAGGATATTATATGAACTATCCATATTTGTATAATCATTTTGGGAATTATTACCGCAATGTTATCGTCCGTCAACCTCGGTTTATAAATAATGGCATGGTAGCTGGTTCACGAAATTATTATGGTGCTTATCGAAATAATGGGTACTATAATCGAAGTACTCAAAATTACCGACAAAGTAATAGCAGTTTTCAGAACAGAAGCTACGGCGGAGGAAATAGAAGTAGTTTTGGAGGTGGTGGAGGAAGAAGTTTTAGTGGAGGTGGACGTCGTCGCTAAGAACAAAAAAGGTGTTGCTCAATTCGGCAACACCTTTTTTGTTGAAAGAATTCTAATCAATTTTTAAAACAACATGTTTAATATTTTTTCGATTAGCCGTATAAGTAATATGTACTAATCCGTCTGTACTTTGGATGATGGCTGGATAGCTAAATTCGCCTTCTTTTTCATCTTCCAAAGTATAAACATCTTGCCAATCTTTACCATTTTTTGAAACGGCAACGTTCAATTTATAACGACCATTAAACCAATCTGCTCCTTTTTTAAGTGGATTATACACCAATACTTGCAAACCATTTTTTAAAGTAGTAGCATCTGTTCCAGAATTAGGATTGGGTAAATTCGTAAGCGTTAATGGTGACCAAGTATTTCCATTGTCACTCGACCAAGTTTGTACAACAGCATTTTGTCTTGAGCGACAAAGTAATTGTAATTTATTATCTGAGTACTGCAAGATGCTGGGCTGAATTACGCCAAAAGTATCGCAAGCAATATTGATTTTTTTGAAGGTTTTGGCATTTTTATCTGATTTCTCAAGATGAATATTCCATACTTTTTCATCCAAACTTTCGGTACTCGAAGGATATAAAATTTCTCCGTTGGCTAACTGAAAAGGTTTGTTTTTGATTGGTCCTAATATTCCTTCTGGAAGCTTTTCTACTTTACTCCAATGTTTGCCATTGTCGTCAGAAGTCATTTTCATTCCCCACCATTCTCTTGGATTTTTGCCTACTTTATAAAAAAGTAAAAGTTTACCTACTTTAGTTTTGAACAAAACTGGATTCCAACAAGGGTATCTAAGTGTATCGTTGATGATGCCGTCAACAATTTGTTTAGCTTCGCTCCATTTGCCTTTTTCGTTGGTAGCAATCCAAATTCCAACGTCGGGGCTACTTTCATATTTACCGCCAAACCATGAAGCCATGAAGGTATTTTTAGATAATTCAACAATCGTTGAAGCATGACAAGCAGGAGTAGGAGGGACAGTAAAAATATATTCAGCCTTCACCAATGTTGCTTTCGGTTGCGAAAATAAACTGAACGAAAAACACAGGAAAAGTAAGGATAGTGATTTCATTTTTAATTGTGAATTTATACAATTGTGAATGAGTGAGTTAGTGATTGAGTGATTTTTTATCTTACTACTGGAAATTTTGTAAAAGACACAGAGGAACACTGAGAATACACAGAGTTTCACAGAGAAATATTGTAATAAAATCCTCAGTGAAACTCTTAAAAACTCCGCTAAACTCTGTGTAATCAATTTACTTACTGAACATCATTTTTAAAACCTACAATCAAGCGTAAAAAAACGACTGATTGTTTATAAACCAGTCGTTTTTTATTTTTAAAATCTCAAAGCTGAAATCTGATGGCTGATAGCTCAAAGCCTAATAAACCGCCACATTAGAAATCACAGGACAAGCCTTTGCATCTTTTATGTTGATTCTTACTTTGCTGGTTTCAACGCCGTCTAATTTCAAGATTCTTTTATAGCCAATCGTTGTCGCTGAGGCAACTTCTTGCCAAGCGTTATTTTTCCAAACTTCTATAGTAAAGCTTTTTACTCTTTGTCCGAGTTTGATGTATTCTTGCAAGAGTACATATTTTACGGCTTTGTTTTTTCCTAAATTAATTTCCAAATTGCCAGAATTTTGTTCGTCATCGGTTGTCCAGTAAGTTTCTTTATTGCCATCAGTGACGTTTTTTGCTGAAAATTTAAGGTCATTCCCACGTACTGCACTTGCTTTCACAGGAGCTTTTAAAGCTAAATTAGTTTTAAATTCCTTGTCTAATAAAGCTTTAAAACCTTTCAAGGCTTTCACATCGTTTTCATGGAAAAGTCCACGGCGGTCTGGCGGAATGTTCAATAATAAATTTGAACCTCTACCCACCGAACTCAAATAAATTTCAAATAATCTTTCAGCAGATTTCACTTTATCGTCTTCTTTAGCATGATAAAACCAACCCGGACGAATTGAAACATCTATTTCACTCGGAATCCAAGCCGTACCATTTTCTGTACCTGTATTCAACAATTGTTCAATCCCAGCTTTACCTGCGTACAAACTATCAGGCGTAATATTATTCCAGTTGGTTTCACCTGCAATGCCACTTTCATTTCCGCACCAACGTATTTCTGGACCAGCATCACTAAAAAAGATAACATCTGGTTGCATTTTTCTGACCATCGGAATGGTAGTATTCCAATCGTAATAGTTTTTCCCGTCAATTTTTCTTGCTTCTCTTGCTCCACCATAATAGCCAGTTCCGCCGTTTGCACCATCAAACCATAATTCAAAAACAGGCTTATAGTTGCTAAACAATTCTTTCAACTGGTTTCTATAATAAGTTATATACTCTGGTTTGCCATAATCAGCATGGTTTCTATCCCACGGAGATAAGTAAACGCCAAATTTTACGCCGAATTTTTTACAAGCCTCAGCCGTTTCTTTTACTACATCACCTTTTCCATCTTTATAAGGACTGTTTTTGATAGAATGTTCGGTGAACTTACTTGGCCAAAGCGTAAAACCATCGTGATGTTTACAAGTAAGAATTGCTCCTTTAAAGCCAGTTTCTTTCAAAGTACCAATCCATTGGTTGGCATCCAAAGCCGTTGGATTAAATATCGCTGGACTTTCGTCGCCATTTCCCCATTCCAAATCTGTAAAAGTATTGGTGGTAAAATGGATAAAAGCATTAGTTTCCATTTCCTGATAAGCCAATTGGTCTTTGGTAGGAATTGGATACACAGGTTTTGGTGCTGAAACCGATTTTTTACTTATTTTCTTTACCACTGGCTCGCTTACTTTTGGTAAAGTAGTAGCTTGGTTTTGCTGAGAAAAAAGCAAAAAAGGAATTGATAAAATCAGAGCATTTTTCATGATATAATTAATATTTAAAAGCCAAACTTGGATAATTTTTATACTTTTTTAAGAAAGAAGCAGGTAAAGTAACGCTTACTTTATCGCCTTCGGCTTTCCATTTTACCGCTACTTTTTCGCTTAGTAAAAATACTTTTGCTCCTTTTGCAGGTACATTGCCCGTCCAAGTAATGGTTGGATTAATGGCTTGGTCTTCTGGCAATCTTACTAAAGCATAGATTGAATTATCTTTTCCTTTGGTGAAAAATGTTTCGCCATCTCTGTAAATATCTGTAGTTCTGGTATTGTAAATGGCTTCTCCGTTGGCATTTAACCAAGTACCGATTTCTTTCAAACGAGCAACTTGAATGTCATTCAAAGTACCATCTGCTCCTGGGCCAACACCCAATAATAGACTTCCGCCTTTGGCAACTACTTCAATCAAAGTATGCACAACTTTTGTTGAAGATTTAAAATTATCATTCGGAACATAACCCCAAGCACCACCTAAAGTAATACAACTTTCCCAAGGAGTATCTGATTTTGTGGCAGGAATACTTTGTTCTGGTGTTCTGTAATTTTCAAATTCTCCATGAACCGTTCTATCAACCACTAATAAACCGGGTTGATTTTTACGAGCCATCGAAGCGATTTTGGGCATATCAATTTCTTGACTGAAAGCTGGAATTGCCGCTCCCCAAGCTCTTACTTCATCCGTTACGGTATCTAAAGGACGCACCCAACCGCCATCAAGCCAAAGAATATCCATTTTACCATAGCCAGTCATTAATTCCTGAATTTGGTTGTAAGAAAACTCTTTGAATTTATTCCAACGCCAAGGGTTTTTACGAATATCATAATTGGCATTACGGTCTGGAGTAGCATAACGATTCCACCAGAAGTATTCAGAATGCCAATCTGGTTTCGAAAAATACGCACCAATCATAAAATTCTGTTTTCTGAAAGCCTCAAAAACATATTTGGCAACATCTGCTTTAGGGTTTTGTGCAAAAGGGCCGTTTGAAATTTTAAAGTCAGAATACTTGGTATCAAACATTGAAAACCCATCATGATGTTTTGTCGTAAAAACCACATACTTCATTCCTGCATTTTTGGCAGCACCAGCCCATTGTTCTGGATTAAAATTGGTTGGATTAAATTGTTTGTTCAAACCCCAATACCATTTCTTGTAATCATCATACGTTTGCGTACTGTCACGGTTAATCCAGTCTTCAGAACACAATTCCCAAGATTCAATAATGCCCGGAACGGCATACAAACCCCAGTGAATAATCATTCCGAATTTTTGGTCACGCCAAGTTTCTAATTTTTCTTTTACTAATGGGTCAGTTGGATATTGATATTCCGTTGAAGCTTGGTGAATGTTGCCTTGTGCGGATGTTTGTAAATGAGTCAAAAAAGAAAGACCTAATAAAATACCTATTTTTTTAAACATAACGATAAATTTTATAAATGGATAATAAGACAAAAACCATGTTAGTAACTTTTGCCTTTGATAAATAAACTCGTTTAGTAAAGAGTATTCAATAATATTATACCTGTTTTGATTTACTAAATTACGAAAATATTTTAAATATTTTTAAAATCGGAAATATATTACTCTTTGTGTGTGAATAAATGTAAATTTTGTTGTCTCATTACCACTTAATAATAATTCTGAACTTTGCCCCTTTGAAAATTTTATTTTAGTTAATTTTAGACACAATCTTAAAACTAACTATGACAAAATGACACACACAGTCCAGCCCAAGGAAACACTTTACAGTATCTCAAAAAAATACGGAGTTTCTGTAGATCAACTTACTGCGTTGAATGGTTTAGCTTCCACTAATTTGTCTATCGGACAGGTTTTAGTGGTTGATTCATCCGATTCTTTTTCTGAGAATAATTCTTCAAATAATGAAACATTTAATAATTCGATTGATTATGGAAGCTCAGTTTTTCAGCGCCGACAAGTATTTCAAGTACAGCAAGAAAATAAAGGATCTTACAGTTCTTATGTAATCAGTTTTCCAAGTCCAGATGGATTTATGCAAACTGGAACGATGCGAGATGTATATCCTTCGCCCAACCAAGTAAATCCGAGAGGAGTAAGTTATACCGGAAAATCTAGTTTTGATGACAACAAAAATATGTTTTTAGACATTTGTCAAGAACCATTTTACGCTGATATTCTGAAATATATTTCAAAAAATGAAGGTTGTTTTGATGCCGTAAATAGTTATGACAAAGCCATTTTTTCATTTGGGTTTATTCAGTTTACAGGTGCAGTGGCGAGTGGTTCAATGCTTACTCGAGTTTTAGCTAGACTGAAAGAAAGAGATGAAGACGTTTTTAATGAATGTTTCTCGCAATATGGCATGGATATTCAAGGTGTTGGAACGCCCAATTTTCAAGTAGAAACCAATGGCGGTACGAAAGAAGGCGATGCTGCATATTTGGAAGTAGCGAATGATTTGCGATTGACAGGTGCTTTTATTGCAAGTGCTTTCAGACCAACAATGATTTGTGTACAAGTAGAAATTGCTTTAGAAGAATATGTTTTCAAAGCCGTTTCATCTTCAGTAATGATTTCAATTTTTGGAAATACTTACCCATTAAACCAAATTATGAGTACCGAAGGTGGAATTGCTTTTAGAGTAGATTTAGCGGTGAACCGTGGCTTGAGCGGTTCTTTAGCAGTATTAAAAAGAGCTATTGAGCAAGTTTTATCGGAATCGGGAGGTTCAGATATTTCAAATTTAGATGAAAGAAGTATTGTTGAAAAAGTAGCAATGAATGACGCAGAAGCATGGAAAAAACAAAGAGTATTGAAAATTTTGGATAGTGGATTTAGTTTTGAGAAGTAGATTAATTAAAATAGACAAATTCTTATTTACCAATTGAAATAGACACTTTTTGAATTTTAAGCTAATGGAAATTTATAACGATAATAGCCGATTTATTTCAATTTTATCTGATTACGGCTTTAAGGTAACTTTTGGGAATGAAGAAGATACTACTTTTCTAAAAAAAGCTCTACAAGCTTTAATTGCTTCACCTATACCAATTAAAACAATTGAGTTTATTAAAAATGAAATGAATGCTCTAACAATTGATAGTCGTAGTGGTATTTATGACATCGCTTGTGTTGATGAAAATAATAACCATTTTGTTGTAGAAATGCAATTAAGTGATTATCCAGAATTTATTCAACGAATGAAATTTTATGCCTTACATCGTTTTAATACCATGGTCAAGAAAGGGGCATATAGATTTGAAGATTTGTCTAAAATCTATTGTATAGGAATTTTGGCTGTCAATATTTTTCCTTCAATAAATAGTTTTTACAATATAGCTGTTTTACGAAATGACCATAATGAAATTATTGATGACCAAATGACGTTTATAACAGTAGAATTAGCTAAATTTACTAAGCAAACATCAGACATTCAAACAGATTTGGAGAAACTAATTTACACAATGAAAACTTTGCATACAGTTACAGAGACATCGCAGTTTCCAGCATTTTGGGATGAGGAGTGGCTTAAAAAAGCTATTCATGAAGTAGATTTAAGAGCTATGACAGCGGAGCAAAAATTAGCTTTTGAAATGGCAATTTCTGCAAATGCTTTAGCAGTTAAAAATGAAAATAAAAAAATTGAAGAGATAAGATTAGTAGACAAAACTGAAACTGTTACCAACGCTTTAAATATGGGGCTCACTTTTGAGCAATGTTCAATGCTTGCCAATGTTACATTAGATTTCGTAAAGAATATTCAAGAAAAACTCAACAAAGAAAAATGATTAAGCAAAAGAAATTAAACATCCCAAGCCTTTACTTTTATAGCATCGGCAATTTTGGTGGAGTATTTTGGGGATAATTTCTCTTGTTTCATTTTCCAAGTACGTTTCAAATCTTGTGTAGCTAATTTTATTTTTATTGTCCCCATTTTTCTGTTGATGCTATCGACCGTTTCCATCAATTTTTTGTGTTTGGGATTACTGTTTTGGAAAAGATTTAATTGCTGAGTGCCTTCTGGACTAAAATCTGTTACAATTACTCCTGCTTTTTTATACTCAAATCCCTCTTTGAATATTTTATTTAAAGCTTCTGTAGCAAACTTTGCTAATTCAATATTTGAATTTGTAGGGAAAGGCAATTGCAAGACATAGTTAGAATAATATTGGTCTAATTCTTTTCTATGTCTATTTGTTTTTAGAAAAACTACAATCGCATTACAGCAAGCTTTTTGTTTGCGTAATTTTTCAGCACAACTTACTGTAAAAGTGACAATCCTTTCTTTGATAAGTTCGTAGTCTTTATAATTGGTTTCAAAACTTCTAGTGGTAGCGATATTTTTCTTATCAGTTACTTCTTCTAAATCCAAACAACTAATTCCTTGAAGTTCTTTGTACAGACGGAGACCAACGATACCCATATTTTTTTGAACCCACTTTTCTTCATAATTTATAAAATCTAATGCAGTGGTAATTCCTTGAGCTTTCAATCGTTTTGTGTGACCATAACCAATTCCCCAAACGTCTTCTATCGGAAGCCAGTTTAAAGCTTTTATCCGTTTTTCGTCGTTATCTATGATATAAACATTACCCGTTTTTTCAGGGAATTTTTTAGCGATTTTGTTTGCAACTTTTGAAAGTGCTTTGGTAGGAGCAATACCAACACTGATTGGAATTCCTGTGCCTTTGGTTACTTTATAACGAATTTGGTTCCCGTATTCCTGTAAATCGAAGTGCTTTTCAAAACCTTCAAACTTTAAAAAAGCCTCGTCGATACTATAAATTTCTATTTCTGGAGTGAATTCCGACAGCAGATTCATTACTCGATTACTCATATCGCCATACAGTGCATAATTTGAGGAAACGACATGAATTTTATTCTTCTCGAAAAAATCTTGAAATTTATATGCTGGCGCACCCATTGGTACTCCTGCTTTTTTTGCCTCGTTACTTCTCGAAATTACACATCCGTCATTGTTTGAAAGCACAGCAATGGGCTGATTTCTCAGTTTTGGCTGAAAAACCCTTTCGCAGGATGCGTAAAAATTATTACAATCAACTAAAGCAAACATATTTTAATGTTTTTGAATGGAAAAAGTAACAATTCCCCAAATTTCAAAATCGTGATATTCTGTAATTTTAGTAGGCTTATAATTTTCGTTGGCTGGCATGAGCCAAATACCATCTTTATCTACTTTCAAACGTTTTAAAACGAATTCGCCATTCAAAATACAAACAGCAATTTTACCATCCGTAGGCTCAAGTGATTTATCTACAATCAGTAAATCTTTATCAGCAATGCCAGCGTCTGTCATAGAAACGCCATCTGTAATAGCGATAAAAGTAGTAGATGGATGTTTGATTAAGTACTTGTTAAGGTCGATAGCGGAATCTAAAAAATCTGCTGCGGGCGAAGGAAAACCAGCACTAATTCCTCCTTCTACGAGCGGTAAGGCTAAAGACGTTTCATTCGAAACGGAATAAATTCTTAATTTACCCTTAGTATTAATGGCTTTTAGATTCATTTATTTATTAAACGGGTTTACGCATTACATAATCGTTCATCCAGAAATCATTTCCAATATTAACATCTACCTCTTTAAATACTTCAAAACCCAATTTTTCATAGAAATTTTTTGCTTTGTTGTTTCTGTTTACGTTCAATTCTATGAATTCACAGTTTTCGATTTTAGCAATTTTTACAATTTCTGCAATCATGATTTTTCCAAAACCTTTTCCTTGCGTTTCAGGCAAGAAGTAAATCTTGTGTAATTTTATCATTTTTCCTATTTTTTCAATGCCCGAAAATCCTACAGGTTTTTCGTTATCCATGAAAATATAAAAATGATTACTTTCAAATTGCTTACTTAATGATGCAGTACTGTACATCATTTCTAACATAAATAAAGTTTGTTCTTCTGTTAAAATACTTCCGTAAGTAGGTCTCCAAGTTTCATGCGCAATTTGCTGAATGATGGGCAAATCTTTTAACTGAGCTTTTTTAATGTTATAATTACTCATTTTAATCTATTTTTTGGTCTTTTAATGAAAATAGCGAAGGATATTTTGGTGTAATATTCAAGTAATATCGTTGAATTTCAACCAAATCTGTTGCATAATTTCCTGTTGGATAAAATACCTCTAAAAAGCCAGCTTCTTTTTTCTTGAAATCTAAAAAACCTAAAACAATGGGTACTTGTGCTTTTACTGCAATATGGTAAAATCCTGATTTCCATTCGCTTGTGTAAGAGCGTGTTCCTTCCGCAGGAACAATCAAATGTATGTTTTTGTTTGAATCGCTTATTAATTTAGCCATTTCGTCCACCAAATTATTTTTTTGTTTTCTATTGACAGGAATACCACCCAATGCTCGCATGAGTATTCCTAGTGGAAATTTAAAGAGTGAATCTTTGGCTAAGTATCGAATCGGCAGTTCTACAGAATAGATAGCTGCCATGCAAAAAAAGTAATCCCAATTGGAAGTATGCGGTGCTGCGATGATGACTGCACGAGGATAAGATTTTACGCCATTGGGGGTATTATCAATAACTTTCCAGCCTGAAAATTGAAGGATGAGTTTACCTATGAATTTTAACATGAATGATTATCGTAATTTCGTCACCACAACAAAACTACCTATATTTGATTTGAGATTCAAAAGTAAAGATATTTTAGTATTATTATTAGATATTTAATGATAATAATTGGAATTATAAAATGTCAAAATATAAATTTGATACAGCAAACATAGAATTTTAAAATACTGTTTACAAACAATGCAAAAACCACTCATATTGATTGCTAATGATGATTCAATAGCGGCGAAAGGGATAAAAACATTAGCAGAAATTATGTCGAAAATCGGGGAGGTTTTCGTTGTAGCACCCGATAGCCACCAATCTGGCATGGGACACGCCATTACCTTAGACAGACCCCTCAGAGTAAACCAAGTGAAAGATTTTTTACCAAATGTAGAAGCTTATCAATGCAGCGGAACTCCGGCTGATTGTATCAAATTTGGGAAACATTTTTTGTTGAAAGGAAGGAAAATAGATTTAGTTGTTTCTGGTATCAATCATGGTTCAAACTCTTCTATTTCAGTAATTTATAGTGGAACGATGTCGGCTGCAATTGAAGCGGCAATTGAAGGGATTCCAGCCATTGGTTTTTCATTATGTGATTTTGGTGCAGATGCAGATTTCTCGCATACAGAACAATATATCGTTCAGATTGCACAGAAAGTACTTCAAAATGGTTTACCGAAAGGCATTGCTTTGAATGTGAATTTTCCGAAGAAATCAGAAGAGGCGATAAAAGGTATTAAAGTTTGTCGCCAAACGGATGCTTTATATCGTGAGACTTTCCAAGAAAGACAAGACCCATATGGCAAAAAATATTATTGGATGGATGGATTCCTTCAAAATGATGATACAGCAGGTGGAAATGATGAAGATGCTTTGGCAGAAAACTATGTGTCGATTGTTCCTGCAAAATTTGATTTGACAGACTATAAAGCACTTGATACCATTAAAGAATGGTTTTAATCAACAATAATTTTTAATTTGTAAATTAATTCCTGAACAATGGCAATAGTCGGTAATATTTTAAAAAGAGGTATTGGGTTAACGAGTTTAATGAAACGCCCAAAATCTAATTTAGCAAAACTTCAGCGTAAAACGCTTGTGAAATTATTGAACAAAGGACGTTTTACTCAGTTCGGAGAAAAGTATCATTTTGAGGAAATCATGAATGCTGCTTTGTTTTCTGACGACAAAGAATTCTATACAAAATATAAAAAGCTTGTCCCTGTTTACGATTACAATAAAATGTTTGTGGAATGGTGGCATAAAACTTTAGCAGGAGAAAAGAACGTTTCTTGGGTGGGAAATGTGAAGTATTTTGCTTTAAGTTCTGGTACTTCCGAAGCTTCTTCAAAACATATTCCTGTAACGAAGGATATGGTAAAAGCCATTCATAGAACTTCTATTCGTCAGATTTTAGCGTTAGCAGCGTACAAAAATTTGCCTTCTCAATTGTACGAAAAAGGCTATTTAATGTTAGGAGGAAGCACAAAACTGCAAGACAAGGGCGATTATTTTGAAGGAGATTTAAGTGGAATTACTGCTGGGAAAATCCCATTTTGGTTTGAGCGTTTTTATAAACCAGGCAAAACGATAGCAGAAACAGCTGATTGGAGTGAAAAGCTAGATAAAATCACAAAGAAAGCCAAAGATTGGGACATTGGTTTTATTGTAGGAGTACCAGCATGGATTCAGATTTTGATGGAAAAAATCATCAAAGAGTATAATTTGAAAAACATCCATGAAATCTGGCCAAATTTAGAAATTTACTGTCACGGTGGCGTAAGCTTTGAACCTTATAAAAAAGGATTTGAAAAATTATTGGGTCGCCCGATTACTTATATCGAAACTTATTTAGCTTCCGAGGGATTTTTGGCATATCAAACACATCCAAATAGCGACATGCAATTGGTGTTGAATAATGGGATTTTCTTTGAATTTATTCCATTTAATGACCGCAATTTCGATGAAGATGGAAGCATGGTTCAATATCCAGAGACCTTGATGATTGATGAAGTAGAAGAAGGCAAAGAATATGCTTTGTTGATTTCCACCGTTTCGGGTGCTTGGCGTTATTTGATTGGCGATACCATTAAGTTTACCAATAAAAAGAATGCCGAAATTATCATTACTGGAAGAACAAAGCATTTTTTAAGTCTTTGCGGAGAACATCTTTCTGTCGATAATATGAATAAAGCCATTGAATTGGCTTGTAAAAATTTCAATATTGATGTCAGAGAATTTACTGTTGTTGGTAAAAGATTAGAAGAAACTTTTGGTCATCATTGGTACGTTGGTACAGACGATAAAGTTGATGCTCAGGATTTATTGAAGTTCATTGATGAAACACTTTGTAAAATCAATGATGATTATCCTGTAGAAAGAAAACATGCTTTAAAAGGACTAGAAATTACGGTTTTACCAGTAAAAACATTTTATGACTTTATGGAATCAAAAGGTAAAACTGGCGGACAACATAAATTCCCAAGAGTATTAAAAAAGAAAGAATTAATTGCTGAGTGGGAAAATTATATTGAGTAGCTTCGGACTTAGTCACTTACTTGCTGATTTTCGTCAAAAAATATATCTGCGAAAATCAGCAAGTAAAAATATCATTAGACAATACTTCTTCTACCAAAACTGCTTCCAAAGTATCAGCATTCCAGAAATAATAAAAATAATACCTGCTACTTGATTGATTCTTTTTAGGATTTTAGCAGTTAAAACACTCTTCATTTTTTGTGCATAGAAAGCAATAAGTGATTCTGCCAACATCGTTGCAAATAAACTAGCTATAAAAAAAACGATGGTTTCATTGATCGAAAATCCTTCTACATTACTTAGGTAAGTGGAAGTGGCAAAAACAGCAATATAATTGGAAGGATTTAGTAAATTTAAAAGGATGCCTGAAGTAAAGTAATATAAGAATGAGCCAAATTTAGACTTAGGATATACCAATTGCGTTTGTTGTTTAAACAAGCTATTGAAACCTAAGATAAATAAAATCGATGAACCAACTAAGGCAATACCGAGATTAAAATATTGAAATTTTGGTAAAAAACTCGTTCCAAATACAGCACAAAACATCAAAATGGCATCTGCTACGGTTACACCTCCAGCAATCAAAAGACCTCTTTTAAAGCCATTGTCAATACTTGTTTGTATTAATCTGAAAAAAGCCGGACCAAAAGTAAAGCACAACAAGAATCCATAAAGGAAACCCCAAACAACTGCATTTATCATAATTTAGACTCCTTTCAAACGTGCCACTTTCAGAATTGTTGCAATACTTAATGAGTCTGTGATTTCAGAATCCATGACCATTCTAACTGCTTCAACCAAACTTACTTTTTTCAAAATTAAGATTTCTGTATCATCTGGTTCAGATGCTCCAAAAGTTAAATCTTCTGCCAAAAACATAAAGCCAACTTCATCGGTTACAGAATTTGAAGTATGAAGTCTTCCTAAATCAGTCCATTTTTTAGCTTCAATTCCAGTTTCTTCTTTCAATTCACGGCGAGCCGATGCTTGAATTTCTTCCTCAAAAGCACCTCCACCCATAGGAATTTCCCAAGAGTATTCGTTTAAAGTGTATCTGTACTGACCAACTAGCCAAGTGTCATTGTTTTCATCGAGGGGTAAAATTGCAGCAGCTCTTGTTTTGAAGTGAGCCACACCATAAATACCAGCTTCACCGTTAGGTTTTATTACCTCTTCGTGGCGAATATTTACCCACGGATTATCATATACTTCACGAGACGAAACTGTCTTCCAAGGATTTTCAAAATTTGTCATTTTGCAAAGGTATAATAGTATGTTCTAAAATTAAAATATGAATTTCGTACCTTTGTGCCTAAATATTCGAATAATGTCCACTAAATATAGATTAATCCTTACATCATTTGTAGTAAGTACAATATTGATGGTTGTAAAATTCATAGCTTACTACTTAACCTATTCTAGTGCTATTCTGACGGATGCCTTAGAATCAATCATTAATGTTGTAGCCAGTGGTTTTGCTTTTTATGCAGTTTTTATAGCATCGCAACCCAAAGACTTGAATCATCCTTATGGTCATGGAAAAATTGAGTTTTTTTCAGCGGGATTAGAAGGCGTACTGATTACTTTAGCAAGTATTTTTATCATTTTTCACTCCGTACAAGGTTTTGTAAATCCTGTACCATTGAATGACCTTAATATTGGTATTGTCATTATTTCTGCTGGTGCTATTATCAATTTTTATTTAGGTTTTGTGATTGAAAAAGAAGGAACAGCTCAAAATTCTCCGACACTTATTGCAGATGGAAAACACTTAAAGTTAGATGCGATTAGTGGTATCATTTTAATCGTTGCCATTGCTTTGATAATTCTCACAGAGGCTTTGTGGATTGATGGTGTTGCTTCTATTATTTTTGCCATTTTTATGGGAATCAGTGGCATTAAAATCATGAGGAAATCTATTGGTGGTTTGATGGACGAAACGAATGATAGCACACTCCACAGCATTGTTGAAATTCTAAAAAATAACCAAAAAGCCGAATGGATTGATGTTCATAACCTAAGAATTCAACAGTATGGAGCAGATTTACACATAGACTGCCATTTAACGCTTCCTAATTATTGGGTTTTGGATAGAGTACATGATACTGTGCATGAATTTGAAGAGATTTTAGGAAAAGAATTTGATTCAAACGTTGAATTTTTTATTCATGCAGACCCTTGCTTACCAGAATGTTGTCAACATTGTAAAATTCAAAATTGTGCCATTAGGCAGTTTCCACAAACCAAAACGATTGAGTGGAACAAAATAAATTTATCATTAAATCAGAAACATTTTATTGAAGACATTTCATAAAGTAAGTATAATATTTTTGATGTTTAGCTGTTTGTCATGTTTGAAAGGTTTCAAAATGAACGACAAAGCAATCGATAACTATTATATTGAACATCCGCCCAAACCTCAGTTTTCATACTTAAATTTTGCAGGTAAAAAGTATTTTTATGCCGCTGCTGGTGATTCTACTAAACCGCTGCTTTTTTTGATTCATGGTGCACCTGGTGCTTGGTTTGGTTACAAAGAGTTTTTATCAGACAGTTTGTTGCTGAAAAAATATCAAATTGTTGTTCCCGACCGTGCTGGTTATAACAAGTCTGGCAATATGGTTACTTCTATTGAAGAGCAAGCTAAAATACTGTATGAAATCATTAAGCATAAAAATCCAACCCAAGTAGTATTATTTGGGCGTTCGTATGGAGCAGGAATTGCGGCTAGAATGGCAGCCGATTATCCTAAGTTAATCAAAGAATTAATCGTAGTCTCACCCGCTTGTGACCCTTCCACTGAAAAATTTTGGTGGTTTTCTAAACCTGTGAATACCAAGTTTGCGAGGCTATTTTTACCTCAATATATTAATACTGCCAGTAACGAAAAGTTTAGTCATGTAGCTGAATTAGAGAAACTGTTACCGTCTTGGGAGAAAATCACTTGTGCTGTAACCATTTTACAAGGTGGAAAAGATTGGGTTATTGAAACAACCAACGGACAATTTGTTGCTGAGGCTTTAAAAAATGCTCCAAGACGCTTAATTTATTTACCAGAAAATGGACATTTATTAACGATGGAAAGGTTTGATATTGTAAAATCTATTTTGTTAGAAATGAAATAAATTTCGGATGTTATTTTTTGATATTATCTTCATAAAACATTAAAATTCCCTTAAAATCCACTCTTTCCATTTTTTTGAGTGGTTCTTTCTGCTTAATATTCCTTAATTTTGATTACAGCAAAATAACGTCGTATGAGAATATTAGTAATAGAGGATGAAATAAAGACGGTGCAGCTCATCAAACAAGGGCTTGAAGAACAGCAATGTGAAGTAGATGTTGCCTACGATGGATTGATGGGTTTTCAATTGGCTTCACGCAATCATTATAATTTAATCATTTCTGATATAATCTTGCCGGGTATCAATGGCTTAGAACTTTGTAAAAAGCTACGAGCAAACGGTATTTCTTTTCCAATTCTTCTACTTACAGCACTTGGCACAACCGACGATAAAATTATTGGATTAGACAGCGGAGCGGATGATTATCTAGTAAAACCCTTTGAGTTTAAGGAGTTAATGGCAAGAATTCGTGCGCTTACTCGTAGAAGTATTGGCTCAATTCAAACAGCGAATGTGCTGAAAATTGCAGATTTAGAAATGGACTTAGATACTAAAAGTGTTTCGAGAGCTGGCAAAGAAATCATATTAACAGCTAAAGAGTTTTCATTATTAGAATACTTTATCAGACATCAAGGAAGAGTAATTTCTAAAGCCGAATTAGCCGAAAAAATCTGGGATGTAACTTTTGATACTGGCACAAATGTGATTGAAGTATATGTAAATTTTGTCCGTAAAAAAATCGATAAAGATTTCGATACCAAGCTATTACATACACAAATTGGAATGGGTTACGTACTGAAAATGCCAAATTGATGATTAATATTCGCTCAAGACTTACTTACCAATTCATGGCATTGGTAACGGCTATTTTACTGCTTTTTTCGGTAGGAGTTTATTTTTTTAGTAAACTTTATCTTGAAAAACGCTTCTTCAAACGCCTTCAAGACCGTGCCATTACTACTACAACTTTACTCTTCGATTTACAAGCAACTGATTCTACGGTGCTAAAATTGGTTAATATTTCGGATAAAGAATTATTGATTGATGAAAGTATTTCTGTCTATGATAGAAATACCAAAACCATTATTTTTTCTTCTAATAATGGTAAAATGTTTTCATATCAACAGCTTTTGCCTTTGATGAAATCTGACCAAATAACTACTTTCACTGAAATTGGTGATTATAAAGTATTAGGAATTCACCTTAAAAAAGGAAATGCTGATAATTGGGTAATCGTCAGTGCGATTGATAAAAATGGAACAGAAGCACTTGATGATTTAAGGCGAATACTCTTAATCATGATTTTGGCGGGCATTTTATTGTTAGGTTTATCGGGTTGGTTTTTTGCAGGAAGGGCACTCGCTCCGATGTCTGGCATTATTAAACAAGTAAATGGTATTTTTCCAGAATATGTTGCCAAAAGAGTAGAACACCCAAATCGTTCAGACGAAATCGGCTTATTGGTTGCTACTTTTAATCAATTATTGGATAGAATAGAAGATGCTTTGGTGATGCAAAAAATGTTTATCGCCAATGTTTCGCACGAATTGAAGAATCCGCTCACAAAAATCTATTCGCAAATTGATATTGCTTTGATGCAAAAACGTAGTCCAGAAGTATATGAACAAAGTTTAAATTCTTTAAAAGAAGATACCACAACTTTAATTCAACTGACGAACACGCTTTTGAATTTAGCCAATACGATTGTCAGTTCCGAAAGTGTTCAAAAAACGCCCATCAGAATTGATGAATTACTTTGGGAAACTAAAGGACAGCTTCAAAAATGGCATGAAGATTACCAAGTACAAATTAATTTTTTAGATTTTCCAGAGGATGAAGAGGCTTTAATCCTTCAAGGAAACGAAGCATCTTTAAAGGTTGTTCTGATAAATTTAATGGATAATGCTTGTAAATTTTCTGACGATAATACTGTTATCATTAACTTTTTGGCAAATGAAAGTGGTATTAAAATCGCTTTTATGAACAAAGGTTCTATCATTCCAGCTTCAGATTTGCCATTTATTTTCCATCCATTCTATCGAAGTAATGCTACAGCACAAGCCACTAAAGGTCATGGTGTTGGTTTGGCAATCGTTTCTCAAGTTACTCGTCTCCACAAAGGAGAAGTAGCAGTAGTTTCTGATGAAAACGGAACGGTCTTTACTTTATGGTTCCCAAAAGTCACCGAGTAATTTTAAGGTAAATTTAAGGTGAGTTTAATTCTTGTTTAAGTTAAGGGTAGTTAGTTTGTATCATCAAAACAACAACAATTACTTAAATCAGAAACAATCATGGAATCAAACAACAATCAAGGTGTATTTAAAATTGCCATCGGTGTTTTAATCGGAGTTGTAGCTTTATTGAGTTACTTATTTATGGGAGCAAGAAACGAAACTTTTGAGCTTCAACAATCAATAACTTCAAAAGTTGAACAATTATCAACTACTCAAATTAAGTTAGATTCAATTGCCATCGTTTTGAATGAAAAGATTGCTGAAATTCAAAAATTAGGTGGAAATGTTACAGAATTAGAAAACGTAAAAGCTCAATTAGAAAGCGATAAAAAGAAATTGAAATCAGATTTCAACTTTTCTGTTCAGAAATACGATGCTAAAATTAAAGAATACGAAAATTTCTTAGTTGTAAAAGACGAAGATATTCGCAAACTACAAGAAGAGAATGGTACTTTGTTAGCTCGTACAAAAACGCTTGAAGAAGAAAAACAACAAGTATTAACTGAAAATACTGGTTTAAAAACTGAGAAAGCTACTTTGGTTCAAACAGTTTCTGAATATACTTCACAAAATGATGATTTGAAACGTAAAGTAACTTTAGCAAGTGCTATGAAAGCAATCAACGTTCAGGTTGCAGCTTTAGCATCAAATGGTAAAGTGCGTGAGGGTGGTTTATACAAGGCTTCTAAAATCAATAAATTAAAGATTTCATTTATCATGCCTTCAAATCCTGTGGCTGAGAAAAATAACAAAGAAATTTTTGTTAGAATTCTTGACCAAAACGGAGCTGTTGTAAGCGAAGACGGTTCAGCAGGAACACTTAGCAATGATGGAAAAGAGATTGGGTACAGCTTCAAACAAAGTGTTCCATTTGAAAACAATGATCAAAAAGTGGACATCATTTACGGAAAAAGTGCTGCTTATCAATCAGGAAAATATAGCATTGAGTTATATTCTGAAGGGTTCAAAATCGGAAATGGTTCATTTCAAGTAAAGTAATCAATGGAATGAGTAAAACTAAAGACGATGTTGAGCAAACATCGTCTTTAGTTTTTATAAGAGTTCAGTTGTTCGTTGTTCGACACATTTTTGAGGACACACCCAAAACCCACTAATACCATGATTTTATACATCAGATTCTTCCAAATACTTTTCGTATTGCCAAGTCTTATTTTTTCAATGATTATCGACTGGCTACGAATTACTTATCATAAATTCAGCGAATTTCTCATTGCTTACACATCATTGCTGTACTTATTTATGACGATGGCGTTTTGCCATTATCCAATTTTTGATCATTGGATAACTGGTTTCATCATGATGAGTCTGCCTTTGGCTATTGTCTTGGGCTTAATTGGAAGTAGCTATTTGTTGTACAAACATCAGAAAGTAGTGGCAACGATTGGTTTTATTTGGGTGTTGATGTCTTTTCCAATTATCAAACGTTTGGTTGGAATAAACCAAAGTAAAGAACAAATTACTTCATTAAATACTTTAAAAGTATTGAGTTTTAATGGAGAATGTTTTGCCGAAAATGATGAAGGAAATAATAAATGGGCAGTTTTGAAATCTGACATTGCTTGTTTTCAAGAGTATTCACCAAACCAAAATGTTGAAATTCAATTCAAAAATAAAATTGAAAAATTGACTAAATTTGATGAATGTCGTTCTGTTGGTTTGGCTTTGTTTTCGCAATATCCAATTGTGAACCAGTACAGTAAAATTTGGGATAAAGCTTATGGCCCTAAAATCAATGGATTTATTTGTGCAGACATCGCTTATGGAAATGATACAGTAAGAGTTGTAAATGCACATTTATGGTCGATGGGAGTGAGGATTAACCAAAGTATCGACGCTTTGAAAAATGGAGAATTCAAGCAGTTTGCTTTTGAAATAGTGGATACTTTCCATAAAATGAAAGAAGGTTTTGAGTATCGTAACGAACAATTGAAAGAAATAGAATCGTATGTTTCAGGAAGTAAATATCCAGTAATTATTTGTGGAGATTTTAATGAAACACCTTTTGGATATGCTTATGGAAAATTAAGTTTAAGTTTCAAAAATGCTTTTGAAGAAGTAGGAAAAGGTCTGGGTTTTACATTAAATAGACAACCATATTGTGTAAGAATAGACCAACAATTCTTTAGTTCAGAATGGCAAGTAAAATCTTGTCATACAATGTCAGATATTAATATGTCAGACCATTTTCCTGTAATGGCAGAATATGTTTTGAAGAAACCGAATAAAGTTTCAAATAATGTGTTAGCCACAACACTGTAAACTATAATTTTATTTCAGGTTCTTGGTCATCAAAGAAAACATAGTTCAAAAAGTCTAAGAATGGTTTTAAAGTAAAACACGCTTCAGTGACTTTTTGAACAAAATTATCAGCACTTACTTCTTCATTTGAAAATTGATGCCAAAAGAATAATTGTTTCCTCCGAAGTAAATCAATTTCTGGATGCTCTTTTGAATAACCCTTTGGAGCAGATTTTACAGATTCCCCTTCTGCCTCTCCAAACATTTTTACAAATTCAGGATGATAAATAATTGATTTTAATTCTTGTGCATTATAATCAATTTCTTGACGGAGTTTAGCTAATTGTTCTGGAGTTGGGGAGTACATTCCTCCGCCAAGAAAAGATTTGCCGTCTTCGATATGCAGATAATAATCCATTCTGCCAGATTTTCTTCCACCTGCCGAAAAACTAGCTGATAACCATGTTTTATAAGGAGCTTTATCTTTTGAAAAACGCACATCTCGTGCTATTCTGTAATTGCAGTTTTTTACTTCAACGCCAGTCATATCTTCAAAAGCGGCAATTGAACCAATCAATTCTTTAATGGTAACTTCAAAATTGGCTTTTACGTCATCATAAGTTTTTTTATTGGCATGAAACCATTCACGAGTATTGTTTTCTTTAAGTTGATTCAAGTAATGAAAAGTGGAAGAAGGAACAGACATTGTTTAGAATTTTAAAGTGTTGAAATAATAATTTATATCAATATAAATACTTAATTCATGATTTCGGTCAAATCGAGTAAGCTTGATTTGATGTATTCATGGATTTTAATCAATTTTGTAGCATAATAACAATAATTACACAAAACAGTTTACGATTATACCCTTTTTAAAATGCGAATTCTAACAGGCATACAAGCATCAGGCAGACCACATTTAGGCAATGTTCTGGGTGCCATTCGTCCAGCCATCGAATTATCAAAAAATCCAGCCAACGAATCTTTTTTGTTCATTGCTGATTTGCATACGCTTACTTCATTAAAAGATGGTAAGCAACTTCGTGAAAATACTTATGCTATTGCAGCAGCTTGGTTAGCTTGCGGTTTTGATGCTGATAAGAATTTTTTCTATCGTCAATCAAAATTAGCAGGTTATCACACAGAATTAATGTGGTATTTAAGCTGTTTTACGCCATTTCCGATGTTGGCAAATGGACATAGTTTCAAAGAAAAATCTGAAAAGTTAGCGAATGTAAACGCTGGTTTATTTACTTATCCAGTTTTACAAGCTGCTGATATAATGCTTTATGATGCCCATTTGGTTCCAGTTGGTCGTGACCAACGTCAACATCTTGAAATGACAAGAGATTTGGGCGGAGCTTTCAATAACCAATACGGCGAAAATACTCTGGTAATTCCTGAAGCGAAAATTGACGAAACAGTAATGGTAATTCCCGGAACTGATGGACAAAAAATGTCAAAATCTTATGGAAATTACATTGATATTTTCTTAGATGAAAAAGAATTATTGAAATCTGTGAAGAAGATTGTTACCGACGCTACTCCGTTGGAAGAACCTAAAAATCCTGAAACAGATAATGTTTTCAAGCTTTACTCTTTGGTAGCAACTAAAGATGAAATTGAAGAAATGAAAGCCAATTACTTAGCAGGAGGTTATGGTTATGGACATGCAAAACAAGCTTTGCACCAAGTATTAGTACGAGAATTTGCTAAGGAAAGAGAATTGTTTAATTATTATATGAACAATACCAATGAATTAGAACAAAAATTGGAAGAAGGAGAAGCCAAAGCAGCAATAATTGCTAAAGCGACGATGGAAAGAGTTCGTGAAAAAATGAATTTTTAATGTCATAAAATAATTCTGATGAATCAACTTGATACAGAAGTATTTTTATGGCTGAATGCTTTGCATAACAATACTTTCGACCCAATTATGGCTTGGATTTCAGGACGAAATTCTTGGATTCCACTCTATTTAGCTATCATTGGTTTAATTATCTTGCGATATAAAAAACAATCTTTGCCTATCTTACTTACTGTTATTGTAAGTGTAGCGTTGGCAGACCAGATTTGTTCATCGTTTTTTAAGCCACTTGTCGAAAGGCTTCGTCCTTGTCATGAACCAGCCATTCAACATATAGTACATGTTGTGGGAAATTGTGGCGGACAATTTGGCTTTTGTTCATCACATGCTGCCAATTCCTTTACTTTAGCAATGAGCCTTTTATTATTGGTTGGTAAAGAATACACTTGGGTTAAATATCTTTTTGTGTGGGCAATAATTGTATCGTATAGTCGTATTTATGTTGGTGTTCATTACCCGCTTGATGTATTGGCAGGTGCTGGAGTAGGCGTTTTGTCGGCATTTATTTCATTTAAAATTTACCAATTCTATTTATCGAAAAATGTTCATGAAGTTTCATAAGTTATTGCCTTTACTTTTTCTGTTGTGTTCCTTTAAAAGTAATAATGATTCAGAAGAAATCGTAGGAGTGTGGTTTACGCAGGATAAAGCATCTAAAATACAAATTTTCAAACACGATAATTTGTATTTTGGAAAGATTGTATGGCTAAAATCTCCTACAATTAACGGAAAAACTATTTTGGACGTAAAAAATCCAGAAGAAAAACTTCGTTCAAGAGCTGTGTTAGGCTTGTCAATTTTTAACAGATTTGTTTTTGAAGGAAATAACAATTGGACGAAAGGAGAAATTTATGATGTGAGAACTGGAAGAACCGTTTCTGGGAAATTATCACTGAAAAATAAAAATACGTTAGATGTGAGAGGATTTCTGGGGAGTCCGATTTTTGGAAAGACTGTAACATTAATCAGAGCAGAATAAAACATGAGTCATCCCGAATTTTAAAATCACAAAAAAGCGGTCGAAAAACTAATTTCGACCGCTTTTTTGTGATTGATGAACAACGAATTCCTA
>NZ_JACHKT010000045.1 GCF_014204325.1 Arcicella rosea | reverse complement strand
ATTTGAAGATAGAATTTCACAAGTTGATTTATTGAGTTAGGGGGCTAGCCCCCTAACTCAATAAATCAACTGACACAGTTCAGTGAACACTCCCAGTTAAAACCTACTGAAAGGAATAGTTGGTCACCAATTGGGCTATCATTATTATCCTTTGAAAAAGCAAGGTCTAGGTTTACTAATTTCTTAATCACAACGCCAGCACCAAAAGTTGTAAAGCTGCGGTTGCCTTTTTCTTCTGATTCTAAAAATTTACCCATCCTCAAAAACAAAAAATCATTGTAGGTGTACTGCAAACCCAATGACCAAGTGATTTCTTTTAGCTCTTCGCTGAGTCCGCCAGGGGCATCTGAAAACGAAGCAACCATTCCAGACAATGCCGAATCGTTGTAATGATTGCCAGTAGGTGTAGGTACCAATAGTTTATTGGCATCTACTGTAAATCCAATTTTATTTTTAACATCCAACTTATAACTTGGTGCTATGCCTAATTTTAGGTTAGTCGGCAAAAAAGCCTCCTGTTTATTATAAAGATTAACTTTCCCGCCAATATTGGCAATATTAACACCGTAATTGAATGAGAATTTTTTAAAGACATCGGTATCAACATGTGCTAAACTGATGTCAAAAGCAACATTATTCTTGGAAGGTATCTCAACATTAATAGATGGTAACAAATTGGTTCCATTTTCATGCATATACTTCACACCCACCGCCATTGATACTTTGTTTGATAAACGTCTAGTATAATTCACTCCCCAACCCCAACTTTTAGATGAAAAATCTGTCGAAACTCCTGTATTAGTCACATAGCTAAAAGTGCCATTTTGGAAAAGAGTAATATTACTCGATAATACACTTTTTTCACTCAACTGCCAATATCAGCCACCTCGCAAGATATACATATCACTTACAAGTTTAGGTAGCCACTTCGACCCTGTTAAAAAAAAACCGTTTCTATTGGGCGAATGTACCAACATGGCTGGGTTGAGATAGGCTGCTGTTTCTTCGGTAAAAAGAGCCATCCCTCCATAGCCCATTGAAACAGACATTGGGTCTATGTTAATCAGCATAAATTGGTGTACAGCATCTGGGACAGAGGATCTTGTACTTTGCGTTTGTGCTTTTATTGATTGTGTGAAACCAGCAATAAGCGTAAAAAGTAATAATGTTTTTTTCATGGTTAAATTTCTTACTCCTCCCTTGTCAAGATAATGATTCTTCATAGAAACACAATTCCGTCAACGGTCAGTTAGTAAGTTTTGTAGTGTTAATTAATTAGTGATAGACTTATTTGTTTTATTTTTTAAACTGTAAGGGCGTATCGCATACGACCTTTTACTAAACGAATAACAAGTCAACGACAAGGACGGATGCAATTCACCCCTACGTTTATTTCATTTTTCTTTCCAAGTCTAAAGATATTCCTGCGGTTATTCTATTATGCCTACCTTTATTTAACTTTATTAAGCTTTACGATTGTCTGAGCATGGCTATTATTATTACCTCATTTTTAATCAGTAAGGTCGTATAACATACAACCTTGTAAAGAATAAACAATAGCACGACAAGTATAATGATGGTAGGGACGAATGGTATTCGTCCCTACCATCATTATCTAAACCGCAGGTTCTTGCTGAGATAAACAGTGGAAACTTCCTTGTCCCCAAATAATATCTGTGGCATCTAAACCTATCACTGGACGGTCTTTGAAAAGCCCAGAAAGAATATCTAAAGCAATGTCATCACTCTTGCATTGATAAGTAGGCACAATCACCGAAGCGTTGGTAATCAAGAAATTAGCATAAGAACCCGGCGTTCTGAATTCATCAATCACTACTGCCGAAGGCATTGGCAATTCAACTACATTCAATTGCTTGCCATTTAGCAAACGCATTTGTTTGAGTAATTGCAAATTATCATTCAGTACTTCGTAGTTATCATCATTTTTATCATACTCAACTGCTGCCACTACGGTATCAGCGTTTACAAAACGAACGGTATCGTCCACATGACCGTCGGTGTCATCACCCACGATGCCATCATTTACCCAGAGTACTTGTTCTTGTCCGTAATAGTCGTACAAGTATTGTTCTATCTGAGCTTGGTTCAAATGTGGATTTCTATTAGGATTCAATAAACAAGAGCGACTGGTTAATACCGTACCAGCTCCGTTAAATTCTACCGAACCACCTTCCATAATAATACCGGGAGTAACAGCATTCAAGCCACGATATGCTGCAATTTTAGTCGGTAAATTATTGTCATCATCAAAAGGAGGGTATTTTCCACCCCAAGCATTATAACCCCAATTCACAATCATACGTTGTTTGGTTTCAGGATTAATCAAGAATGCTGGGCCGTGGTCTCTACACCAAGCATCATTCGTTGGGTTGATTAATATTTCAATTTTTGTTTCATCAATACCATACTTGGGCAATTCATTCAAAATAAATGATTGTAGTTTTACATCATTTACATTTAAACAAACTTTTTCACCCTGAGAAATAGCCTTGATAAAATTGAAGTATTGTGGATACATTTTGGCTAATTTATCACCTTGCCAAGAGTGGTCGTTATGTGGAAAAGTAAGCCAAGTTGCTACGTGTGGATGCCATTCGGCAGGAAAAAAATATCCTTGAGATTTTGGAGTAAGCATTTTAAATTAGTTTTAAGGTGCAAATATACTTAATTTGAAGAAGGATATTTTGATTTGAAGATTTGGAAATTTGAAGATTTGAAAATGGGGATTTAATTTGAAAACTAACAATGGTATATTCCTCATTTCTAAATTAGCTACTCATCAAATTGACTAAGAGTATGTGTCATTTTTAAATTTCTAAATTCCCTGTGTAATAACTACCATTTTCAAATCTTCAAATTGACTAAGTATGTGTCATTTTCAAATTTCAAAATTCCCTATATAGTAACTACCATTTTCAAATCTTCAAATTTCCAAATCTTCAAATTGACTAAGTAAGTATCATCTTCAAATCCTCAAATTTTCAAATTAAAAAGTAATCCCCCTCCTATTCACCTTTTTAATCGAAGCGATTTTTTTAGTTTTTAGTCTTTCCATCTTGGATGCAAAAGTAGGTTCGCTGGCTTTGCGTTTTTTAGGAATAAAAAGAGCTTTCTTGAGTAAATCATAAAATTTCTTTATCACAACCGTTTTGTTGCGTAATTGCGTTCTCTCTTCTTGCGAAACAATTATTAATTCTCCTTCTGAATTAATCTGATTTTTTAGTTTTCCTTGTAGTGTATTTTTCTGAATTTCGTCTAATATAACGGAATTGATTACATTAAATCTTAGTTCTACTTTAGTAGAAACTTTATTGACATTCTGTCCGCCAGCTCCGCCACTTCTTGAGGCTTGGAATTGAAATTCTGGACTAAAATCTTGTTTTAATAATTCGGCTAAAGACATATTTTTAATTGTGATTGAGTGAATTGTGATTTAGTGATTATTTATAGACTTTAAGACTAAAGGACAAAAGAAGCAAGATTGTGTGAATTTTATTGATATTCACTTTCAATCATGTCGTAAGTAAACATCTTTTTTTAACAAAATTGATTGCAATAACCTGATAGCCGATGACCGAAAACTGACAGCTCAAGGCTCATAGCTAAATATGCCCGAAACAAACATACGAAAAATAATTCATATAGATATGGATGCTTTCTATGCTTCTGTGGAGCAGAGAGATAATCCTGCTTTGCGTGGAAAACCCGTAGCTGTGGGTGGTTCTCGTGAGCGTGGCGTAGTGGCGGCAGCAAGTTATGAAGCTCGTAAATTTGGCGTTCGTTCGGCGATGTCTTCTATGGTGGCGGCTCGTAAATGTCCGAATTTAATTTTTGTAAAACCTCGCTTTGAAAGCTATAAAGTGGCTTCAAAGCAAATCAGAGAGGTTTTTGCAGAATATACTCATCTGATTGAACCTCTTTCTTTAGACGAAGCCTATTTGGATGTCACCGAAAACCTAAAAGGTATGGCTTCGGCAACAGCAATTGCCAAAGAAATCAAAGAGAAAATCAAAGAGAGAACACAACTGACAGCCTCCGCAGGGGTTTCTTACAATAAATTCTTGGCAAAATTGGCATCGGATTATCAAAAACCTGATGGACTTTTTGTGATAAAACCCAATCAAGGAGAAAAGTTTGTAGAAGATTTAGAAGTATATCGTTTTCATGGCATTGGAAAAGTAACAGCCGATAAAATGAACAAAATGAATATTTTCACGGGTTTGGATTTACGCCAATATGATGAAAGTTTCCTGACCAAACATTTCGGTAAAGCAGGAAAATATTATTACAACATCGCCAGAGCGATTGATTACAGACCTGTGAATACTGAAAGAATCCGTAAATCTGTGGGTTCTGAAAATACTTTTTGGCGAGATTTAGAAACCAATGTAGAGTTGGAAGCAGGTTTAAAACCCATTATTGAAGACGTTTGGAAGTACTGCGAACGCACACAAGTATATGGCAGAACAGTTCATTTAAAAGTAAAATTTAAAGATTTTCAAATCATTACTCGTAGTAGAACCACGCTTTCGCCCATTGTTGATAGCACTTTTTTTGAGAAAATCGCTTATGATTTATTAGAACAATTGTACCCAATTCCGAAGGGCGTTCGCCTTTTGGGTATTTCACTTTCAAACTTAGCATTGGGCGACGATATGGTTGGGAAGCAATTGAGTTTAGAGTTTTAAGGAGTCCAATTGCATTTACATCAACAAAACCTCTTCAAAACACATCCATTCCACATTTAACACGCATTTTAATCTAAGAAATTTTCAATTTTTGTTTGAAAATTTCACAAAATTTATACATTTGTGATAAAATAATATAACCTATTTAAATACTTTTATCCAATATCATCATTTATAAAATTAGTATAAATCCTACTTAATATAAATCTAAAATAGTAATAAAATAACGGTAAAAACATTAAAATTATGCACGCAACCTACAACATCAAACCTACAGAAATTAATGATAGTTTATTGAAAACTATTAAAGACCTCTTTAAAAACGAAGAGCAACTAACAATTACTGTTACTTCTGAAAAGAAGCCTAAACCAACTGAAAACCATCAAGATGAAACAGAAAAGGCTTACTTTAGTTCATTCGGTAGTTGGGAGGACGAAGTAAATACAGAATATCTCATTAAAAAAATATACTCTGCCCGAAAAAGCAGACCACGTGATATTGATTAGTAATGTAACCACGTATATTAGTCTTCGTAAAGAAATTCCATCATCTGAAAGTAAGCAAGTCTGCAAACATAATGTTTTGCTTGAATTTGAGTAAGGATAAGCATCTTCTTTATAATACTTGATAAGATTTGTTTTAAGTTACTATCTCCTCCTTTTTCAATGAAAAACGTCAGTCTATCATATTAAGATAAACTGACGTTTTTTGTTTCCGTGGCTGGACTTAAGTCTATTACTGTTGGGAAGTAAGACTAAAGCATATTGTTTATTACAACCCAGACCTCTCTTAATAGCCAATAGTAATTTTAAACAAAGTTACACCAAAGCTAGATACTAATGCAATGGCACTAACTCGTTGCTGATTATCCAATGTATAAGTTACTTTATTAGAGAAGTTACCATTGATTACCGACTTTGGAATCATTTTAGAGGCAAACAGCGAAATGATCTGTCCATCACTGTATGACAATTTTAAAAACTGTGTATTTTCCGTGAATTTATACAAAGGATTTTCTACCGTAGTAAATTCACTCAAACTACATATAATTTCAACATTACTTTTGAATTGATACTTAGTCAACTGTCCATCACTCTGATATTCAAACTTTTCAAATGTTTTTGTCCATTGAGATGGGTTTGTATAATTAAGGGTTGTCAACTGTCCTTTATTATTATAAATCCACTGCATGTATTTTTCTAATATAATTTCTGAGCCATCTGCATTGTATTCATATTCATACGATTGACTTCCATCGGCATAATCAGCACCTTTGTAACTATATTTTTCAGTTTTGATTTGGTTTTTAGCATTTCTGGTAAATTCATAGGTTCTTACAAAATCCCTATTGGTAGAAGTATTAAGGCTTGTAATTGTATAAGAAGTTAAAAGATTGTCTTTCCAAGTGTAAGCATAGGAAGTAGGGTTTTTACTGCCATAAGTTTCGATTTTCACTGTTTGTGGAAGTGATGCGTTTGTTGCTTCTGGTTCAATCTCATCTGATTTTTTTGAAGAGCAACCTCCTAAAACTAAAATAGCAAGCAAAAGTGTAATCTTTTTGTAGTGTTGTAACATGATGGTAGATATGGTTGGTTAAAATGATTTTACAGTAGAAAAGCCTTTTGAATAACCACTGGGTACTCAAAAGGCTTTTTGATATTAAATATAAAGAACAAACTATTTCTTATAAGTAACAGATTTAACCGCTTCGATTGTACGAGAAATGCTTGGAAGAATGGCTTCTAACAAAGTTGCTGCATAAGGAAGTGGTAAATCTAAAGAGTTTACACGAATTACTGGTGCATCCATGAAATCAAAAGCCCAACGTTGTACGTTATAAGCGATTTCTGAAGATAATGCTGCAATTGGGTTAGCTTCTTCAACAACTACACAACGATTTGTTTTCTTTACAGAATTAATCACTGTTTCGTAATCAATTGGTCTAACAGTTCTTAAATCAATTACTTCTGCATTGATGCCCAATTTCGTTAATTCAGCTACTGCTGGCATTACTACTCTTGAAAGCATTTTACCAAAAGTAACGATAGTTACGTCTGTACCTTCTTTTACGATATGTGCTTTACCGATTGGTATTAAGTATTCGCCATCTGGCACAAGACCTTTATCGCCATACATCAATTCAGATTCCATGAAAATAACTGGGTCGTTATCACGGATTGAAGATTTTAATAAACCTTTTGCATCAGCAGGATTTGAAGGAACTACAACTTTCAAACCAGGAGTATTGGCAAACCAGTTTTCAAAGTTAGATGAGTGTTGTGATGATAATTGCCCGGCGTTTCCAGTTGGTCCACGGAAAACGATTGGACAAGAATACTGTCCACCAGACATAGACATCATTTTGGCAGCCGAGTTGATTACTTGGTCGATGGCTACCAACGAGAAGTTAAAAGTCATAAACTCAACTACTGGACGCAAACCATTAGCGGCTGCACCAACAGCGATACCCGCAAAACCTAATTCTGCGATAGGTGTATCAATCACACGGTCTGGACCAAATTCATCCAACATACCTTGTGATACTTTGTAAGCACCATTGTATTCGGCTACTTCTTCGCCCATCAAAAACACTGACTGGTCTCTACGCATTTCTTCGTTTAATGCTTCACGAAGTGCCTCTCTGAATTGTATTTCTCTCATTGGTTATTTTTATCGTGTTCAGGTTGAGAATCGCCGAAACGATTCTGTCTTCAAAATCTGCGTAAAATTAGATAACAAACCTCAGACTGCCAACGCCCAAATCAGTAAATTCTCACTTAAATTGATTGAAATGATTTTTTTGAGGATTTGATTAGTTCTGAATGACGTCAAGCAGTTCGACTTATCGGATTACTTAATCTCTTGGACGGACTACAAAATCCCTAAATCGGAATGCCTAATCTCTTGGACATATTACAAAATCCCTAAATAGGGATGCTTAATTTCTCAGTCGGGATACAAAATATCTAAATTAGGAAGCTTCTTTTCACCTATGAGCCGATTAATTTCATTATTCGGCTCATATTTTTACTATATTTGAGCCGAATACGCATTTTAATCGGCTCATCATGTACAATTGGCAATTTGATAACTGGACTCAGTTTGAATACGACATTCGTCTTTTCGATGAAGTCGATAAGCAATTTCATTCACTTGCAGGACAAAACGGAGGTGTCGTTCAGCTATTAGCTCAAGAAGAAAAAGAGGCTTCAATACTTACTTTATTGGTCAAAGAAGCAATTAAAACTTCTGCCATCGAGGGCGAGTTAATCAGTCGAGAGGATGTGATGTCTTCTATCAAAATTAATTTAGGCTATAATACCAATATCCAATCGGTTAAAGATAAACGGTCGATAGGCATAGCCCGTGCCATTGTTACTTCCAGAGAACATTTTGAACAACCCTTAAATGAAACGATGTTATTTGAATGGCATCAAGCCATCATGTTGGGTAATACCAGCGTCAATGCAGGCGTATGGCGTAGCCACGAAGAACCCATGCAAATTATTTCAGGAGCGATTGGTAAAGAAATTGTACATTTTGAAGCACCACCTTCTAAGGACGTTCCCAGCGAAATGAAACGTTTTATTCAATGGTTCAACGAAACTAACCTCAAAGGAGAAACACCCATCAATAATGCCATTGTACGTGCAGGTTTAGCCCATTTGTATTTTGAAAGTATCCATCCTTTTGAAGATGGGAATGGACGTGTCGGAAGAATCATTGCAGAAAAAGCCTTATCGCAACATCTGCAAAGTCCTGTTTTGCTGAGTCTTTCCACAACCATTTCAGCAGATAAGGCCATTTATTACGAGCAATTAAAAAATGCTCAACGAGGAAAAGAGGTAAACAATTGGCTTATCTATTTTGGTAAAGTTGTATTGGATGCTCAAAAAGATTTCTTTAACACCGTACATTTTACGATAAAGAAAACCAGATTTTTAGACAACATCAAACACCTTGTAGATGCCAAACAACAAAAAGTAATTTATAAAATGCTTCAAGATGAAACATTTGAGGGTGGTATGAATGCCCGAAAATATCAATCCATCACCAAAACCTCAAAGGCAACCGCTACCAGAGATTTAGCAGATTTAGTACAAAAAAATATCTTGATTCAAACAGGCGGCGGACGAAGTACGAGTTATTATGTTTGTTTGGAGTAAAAATCAAGGTTGTTTTTGCAAAAACCTACTACTCATCCAACCCAAGGCTCTTGGAGCTACCAACGAATCTCGTCTATGAATGAGATTCTTTTTTAAGTTATCTGCTGGATACATTTCCACAAACCACCAAACCCTGTTACTTTTATCTTTATACTCAGCCCAAGCTAAACCTTTGGCATTTTTAGGATATTTCGTAACCGTATTTCCTTCGCCAACCGCATCGTAAATGTAAGTTGCAGTGTCTTCTTTCATTGGCTCTGAACGAAGTGCGTAACCATCGTTGAGTGTCATGAATTTAATAGGCGTACTCCATATAGTTTTAGGTGCTTGAGTACGTACCATTCTTGCTCTTTGGTAATTGAGTGTTATGTTAAAATCATCACCAACATTATACTTTGTTTCATATTCTATGTATTCGGCACAACAGCCAAAATCAAGAAGAATAAAAGAAGTGAGTTTTTTGTTTGCATCAAAAACCAAGGCTGATAGCTCTTGATAACCTTCAAAGACTGGAACAAACTGATTTTCTTTGTGTAGAAAAATTTTAACTAAATCTGGTTCGCTTCCGCTAAAACCTCCATAAATGACATCTAATTTCCCATCTGCATTCAAGTCCATAAAGTGAAAACAGTCTTTGAACTTTTTTTCCCTGTAAGATTCATTATCATCATAATAAGCCAAAGAATCAAAGTTAACTTTTAGTTTTTCAGTGATTTGTTTTCGATACGTGTTTGTAACCTGCGTGTCAAACTTACGCCAATCAATCGTATCAGCATATACAAAAAACCGCATAGGCTCAAATACTTCTTGATTTTTACCTACTGAATCCGTACCCAATCCTGCTAAAGAATCGGGAGGAGTATTATTTTTATCGTTTTTTTCAGAAGAACAAGCAAAAGCAAATAAGCCTATAAAAATTAAATAAATATTGAAATTATTTTTCATATCATAGAAATATTAAAGAGTGTGATAAAACGTAGTTAAGTTATAAATATCTTAGCGAAAAAAGTGAACCCAACATCAAAGTAATTTTTTGTATTAATCCGCTAATCAAAGATTAATTATGTTTAATGGCTCAAAGTGGAAGTTTTACTTATTTCAAGATATTCTTTGAAAGCAAAACAATTTCTAAAGAATCCGAGATAACTTCTTTATTTTTAGTATTTGCTAATAAATTTTGATTGCCCATTTCCTATGGAAACTTGATACCTACCTTTATCTTCACCAATTACTTCGATTAAAAAAATATCATTTGGAATATCCATTGCGTATGGATTAAACGCTTTGGGTACTTTAGGGTTAATATCTCCTAACATAGAAATTTTCAAATAAATACTATTATCGCTATTCAAAATAGTTAATTGGCTATCATTGCCTAAGCCAGCATTATTACATAAAAGCCCAGTACTTGAAAAGCAATTAAAGACCATTCCAAAAGGACAAAAATATAGTAGAGTTAATATTATTTTTTTCATCTGTTGATTAGTTATTATCACTTTACTTGCATAGGAATAAGTAAATTGAGCGGGATATTATTTACAGTATTGAGCGTGTAAATCAGCGAAGCTTTTTTTGGCATTTTTGGGTAAACTGTCAAATATTTTACAAAAATATTTTTGATGCTTTCCTATGAGGAAATCGGCATCCTCAAAATATCCTTCTGCGTACTCTCCATCAACGAATGGTGCTAATCCTAAATATGACTTAAATACTTGTTGGTTTATAGAAGCCCTTTTCCCAATGATTACTTCAATTTCGCTATAAATCTTATTCCTTTTTTCCCTTTTTCAGGATTACTTAAAGAATAATACTCTCCAAATTCTTCTTCACTTACTGGGATGATTTTGACAATCTCATCATCAGATAGTCTTTTTTCTTTATAAAATTTTTCTAATAAAGGGTATAAAACTTTAGCGTAATCTCTTTTAGTTTGCCCTTTGATATGAACGATTTCTGTGTCGATGTTTAGTTGATTATAACCTAAACAAAGAAGAGTACAAATAATTAGAAGAGTTTTCATTCACTTAGATATGATAGATTCCCTATCACGTATTTTTTATTCTTTAAATTAATGTTTGGTATTCTAAGACTGGTAGTAGCATCCCCAACGACCCAAAAGAAAAAAGAGCCTAATGCTCGAATATGAAATTTATTTCTAAACCATATTGCGAGTGTGACGCTCTCTACTACCTTAATGCGTAGCCGATGTTACGACCAGTTTGGAAATATTGTTTTACTACTTAAAGAACATGAATATCTTCGATTGAATATTTATATTCTTCTTCATTTACATTATAAATTAAACAACTTAATGTTAAATCGCTCTCTTTGTGGTCAAACCATAAAGGTACATCTACCCATACTTGATTATCAAAATTGGTTTCATAAAAGTCTAAATTATTGAGTTGATAAATAGGTGGCATTGTTAATTTTCCCGGATGTGTCAATACTTCTTCTTCAAAATCCTCTTTAGATATTTTTTTGTAAAGATTATTTTCAAATATTAAGTCAAATTGATGATTGATGATAAGTTTCAACAAATACTTAACTGTTATTTCAATTTTATTTTTTTCCATAATATTTAAAATTAAAAAATCACTCAATACAAAATCCCCTCACAATCCACCGCCACGGCAATATCCAAATCTCTAAAAGTATTAATTAAACATACTTTCTGAAAAGAAGCGAGGTCGCTTGCTTGGATGATTCTTTCTTTTACTAATCCTTTGTCTAATAATTGTTGTCGGCGAGTGCCTTTCAGCAGTGGTGTTGACGGCACAAACCATTGGTTTCCATCATAAAAAGCCAAACAGGCAATGGTGCAATCTGTTATCAAACCATTTTGCAGTATAATTACTTCATCGGCTTCGGGGTTTTGTTGAAGTATATCGCCAAATACTTGTCTATCAGCATATTTGTACGAGTAATCAATAATGGGGACAGCAACTACTTTTAGCTTTGTAATATTTTTAAAAGTATAAGGAGCAAAAGTAACTTCTTGGATTTCGCTTTCATAAAGTACTCTGCAACGCACAATTCCTTCACAAAAATCCGCAGGAATTTGGATGATTTCTTCCAAGTTTACAGCGTTTTCAATTTTAAATAAAGCTTTTCTGGAAGTATTAAATCGTTGGTTGTGGTATTCGATATGCTGAAATTTTCCGTCTTTGATTTGTATGGTTTCTAATAATTGCATAGCTTGTAAACATCTGTTCGTCAATCAAACCCAAAGATATGAAACATCTGAATGATTTATTATTACTCGGCGACCCACGTTTGTATGAAGTTTGTGAACCTGTTAGCAAAGAAGAATTATCCTTAGTCAAAGAATGGGTAGCGGATTTGCATAATGTGATGGAGGAAATCAGGGCTAAGTACAATTTTGGCAGAGCCATCGCCGCCCCGCAACTGGGCATTATGAAAAGAGTAATTTACATGAATATTGATAAGCCTGTGGTTTTTATCAATCCTGTTTTTGAAAATCTTAGTGAAGAAATGTTTGAAATGTGGGACGATTGTATGAGTTTCCCCAACCTTTTGGTAAAAGTAAAACGCCATAAATCGCTAACGATACATTATTTAAATGAACATTGGCAAGAACAATCTTGGCATATAGAAGATGATTTATCTGAATTACTCCAACACGAGTACGACCATCTGAACGGCATACTTTGCACCATGCGAGCGGTTGATGATAAGGCTTTTAAGTGGAGAGCTTAGGGAGTTTTGAATTTGGAGTGCTGAGTGAGGAGTGGAAAAACATTCAGCACTCCGCACTCAAAACTCTCAATTCCTAAAGTGTTGGGTAGTCAATAAATCCTTCGTCACCAGGAGTATAAAAAGTATCTCCATTTGGAACGGCCAATTCAGCTCCTTGTTTCAAACGTTCTACTAAATCAGGGTTTGAAATAAATGAACGACCAAAAGCAATTAAATCTGCTGCTCCCGAAGCTAAATCTGCCTCCGCACGAGCTACATCGTATCCACCAGAAAGTATTAATGTTCCTTTAAAAGCTTTACGAATATTATCAATTACTGTCTGAGGAACTGCTGGTGCACCCATTGACTCATGGTTTACCAAATGCGTATAAACAACGCCAATTTCATTTAATTTTTCGGCAATGTATTGATAGTCAGTGTCAATTGTATCAAAAAAACCTACATCATTAAACACTCCATAAGGAGAAAGACGTACACCAACTTTATCTTTTCCAATCGCTTCAACTGTTTGCGAGGCAATTTCTAACAAAAATTTAGCACGACCAGTAATATCACCGCCATACTCATCTGTACGAATATTTGTTTTTGTATTGATAAACTGGTCAATTAAATAACCATTTGCTCCGTGGATTTCTACACCATCAAAACCTGCTTCAATAGCATTTTTTGCCGCTTGTACATATTCAGCAATTGTTAATTTGATTCCTTCAATGGTTAAAGCTAAAGGTGTTGGTTGTGCTTGCATTCCTTCAGTATCTGTCCACATTTGTCCTGCGGCAACTATTGCCGAAGGAGCAACGATAGAAGCTCCTGCTGGCATATTCGCTGGATGAGCAATACGTCCACAGTGCATTAATTGAATAAATATTTTTCCACCTTTTGCATGAACGGCATCCGTTACGTTTTTCCAACCTGCAATTTGTTCAGCCGAGAAAATACCGGGAATACGAGCATAGCCTAAACCATTTGGTGAAGGTGAAGTGCCTTCTGTAATGATTAAGCCTGCCGACGCACGTTGTGCATAATAAGTAGCGATTGATGGAGTTGGGATGTTTCCGATAGCTCTTGAGCGTGTCATTGGAGCTACAACGATATGATTGGCTAATTCAATGTTGCCAAGTTTGGCAGAAGAGAATAATTTAGAACTCATAATGATATTTTTAGATTGTTAATATATCGAAACTTTTCGATACGTTAACAATCTAAAAACGGCTAAGAAAGTTCCTGAAAGAAAGCTGAAAGCTTTTTAAAATTTTCTCTGTTCAAAGAAATCTTATGAAACTTACCTTCTTTTTTTGATTCAACTAATTCGCTTTCAATCAATATTGAAACATGGTGCGAACAAGTAGATTGCGAAAGACCTATCAATTGTTGAACTTCTCCACAGTACATTTCTCCTTTTTGAGATAATGTCAATAGAATTTTCAAGCGATAACTATCCGCTATCGCATTCGTGGTTTTTTCAACAAAATGAGTAATCTCTTGCATAATGTTAATTTACTTCTGCCATAAAAATACCAGAAGTAGCGTCTTGTTTAAACGATTTCATAATCCAACCACCGCCAACTACGTCGTCTCCTTCGTAGAAAACAGCCGCTTGTCCCGGTGCAATACCTGAAACTGCTTCGTGGAAATGAGCTTTTATTTTATTGCCTTCTTGCCAAATTGTAGCGGGCGTTCCAGCGTCTTTATAACGTACTTTTGTAATGGTTTCAATCGGATTATCAATAGAAGCGTATTTGGATAAATTCAATTGTCCAACCACCATGCCGTCTCTTTCTAAATCTTTATCACGACCCAATACTACTTCGTTGGTTTCTTTTCTGATTTCAGTGACAAAAGCTGGATAGCCCAAAGCAATGCCTAAGCCTTTCCTTTGTCCGATAGTATAAAATGGATAACCTTCATGTTTCCCAAGAATTTTTCCATCAGTATCCAAAAAGTTTCCACCTTTTACTCTTTCTTCCAAGCCTTCTACTCTTCTTTTGATAAAACCTCTATAATCGTTATCAGGCACAAAACAGATTTCGTAGCTTTCAGATTTATTCACTAAATCCATAAAACCTCTTTCGGTAGCCATTTCTCTGATTTTGGCTTTTGTCAAATGTCCTAAAGGCAATTTGGTACGAGCCAAACTTTCTTGCGAAACGCCCCAAAGTACATAGCTTTGGTCTTTCCAAGTATCAGCACCTTTTGAAATAATATGTCTGCCGTTTTCTTCACGAATATTGGCGTAGTGTCCAGTGGCGATAAATTCACAATCTAATTTATCAGCTCTACGCAAAAGTGCGTCCCATTTGATGTGCGTATTGCACATTACACAAGGATTTGGCGTGCGTCCTTCGATGTATTCGCCCGTGAAGTAATCAATTACGGCATCACCGAATTCATTTCTAATATCTAAAATATAATGTGGAAAGCCCAAAGAAACGGCAACGTTTCGAGCATCGTTGATGGAGTCTAAAGAACAGCAGCCTGTTTCTTTTTTTGTTCCGCCTGAAGAGGCATAATCCCAAGTTTTCATCGTCATTCCAACGACTTCATAACCTTCTTCGTGTAACATTACTGCTGCTACCGAACTGTCGATACCGCCACTCATGGCGACTAAAATTCTTCCGTGTTTGCTCATTGTACTGCTCAGGTTCAAGGCCTGACGTTTAAAAATATTATTATTAGTTTTTTAGTGATTAGTAATTGGTTATTAGTTTATCTAGTTATATAAAATTCTAATCACTATTTACCAATCACCAATTACTTTGTTACAAATTTACAATAATATTCAACATCATTTCTGATTTTTTGGTTCTGGATAGAAAGCTTGGTAGTTTTGCATCAAGTTATTGGTGATTGGTAATTAGTGATTAGTATTTTTTACTTTCCCCGATAACCAATAGAATATAGTATTACTCATTTGGTATTTTCTCAAATCTGATTGTAAAATCTATTCTTTAGCGATTCTAATTTATTAAATAAAAGCTCAAGGCTGATAGCTCAGAGCTGACAGCTATAACATTTATGCTTAAAACAACTGTAAAAGTATCAAACTTAAATAACCTTTCAGACGCACGTTACTGTGCTGGAATGGGCGTAGAATTGTTGGGTTTTTCAATGGATGAACTTGACTTTGAAAAGTACAAGGAAATGCGTGGCTGGTTAGCGGGCATTCAAGTAGTGGGAGAAACGGATTCAACTGATGTATCAAAAATCATTGAATTAACAGAAAATTTCCAACCAGATTATTTACAAGTAAGTGCTTGGGAGAATTTGGCTGAAATTCAAAGAATTGGTTTACCGATTATTCTAAAAGTAGATTTTGCTACGGCAAATCTTCCTGCATTGTTTCAGACTACCAAAGGAATGGTTGAGTATTTTTTATTAGAAAACTCTGATGAATTTGGCGTGATTGATGAAGCAATATTGAGCCAAGTAGATGCTTGGTCATTTCAGTATCCAATCTTACTAGGTTTTGGATTAAAAGAATCAAACGTAAATGACCTTTTAGAACAAACCCAATTGACAGGATTTGCCCTAAAAGGAAATGATGAAATCAGACCTGGTTTTGGAGATTTCGATGAATTAATGAATATTTTGGAAGTACTGGAAACCGATGATTAAGGTTTCATTGGAAACTTATCATCTCTATGATTACTTACTTTGAAAGATAGGTACACTCCCATACCTAATAACATGATGGATACAATTGCTAGTGCCATAATTGTAGATTTTTAAGGTTTAAAAAGGTTTAATTCTGAAAATACATACGTAAAAACGTACTTATTAGATTTAGATTAATACCCGAAAATAATTGAAAGCTATTGATTTTCAACAAATCCCCTAGAAATTGTATCCATTAATTTATTAAACGGTAAATTTGAGTCTAACCAATTGATTTTCAGCCCATCATTTTCCATTTTCCTAAAGTAAGTCATCTGTCTTTTTGCAAATTGATGAATGGCTATGTTTAGCTTTTCAACCATCACTTCATAAGCAATTTCTCCTTCTAAAAACTGAGTAATAAACTTGTACTCTAGTCCGTAAAAAATTAGTTTTCCGGCGGGAATACCTTTCGATAAAAGTGATTGCACTTCTTCTATCATTCCATTTTCCAAACGATGGGTTAACCTTTTCGTGATTTTCTCTCTTCTGAGTTCTGTGGCTGGATTTAAGCCAAAAATTATAGCTTTTGGGATAGCTTGTGGAGTAATTTTAAAAGTGGGATTATTTTTCAAGAAAAGATTAATTTCTATAGCCCTAATTAATCTTTTCTTGGTTGAAGTATCCGATTTTTCTGAGTAAACACTCTGATTTTCTTCAAAGATTTTCAGTAAATCTTCTGTAGACTTTTCAAGTAATTGCTCTCTTAAAGTTAAATCTATAGGAATTGAAGTAAATTCGTAGCCTTTCAATACGGCGTCTAAGTACATGCCTGAACCTCCGCAAAGAATAGCGGTTTTTCCTCTTTGAATGATGTCTGTGTAAGCTTTTTGAAAATCCTGCTGGAATTGATAAATATGATAGCTTTCGCCAGCGTCTGTGATGTCGATTAAATGATATGGTATTTTCTTGCCTTCAAAGGTATATTCATCCAAATCTTTGCCTGTACCAATATCCATTCCACGATATACTTGTCTGGAATCCGCACTGACGATTTCTCCATCAATCTGATGAGCCAATTGTACTGCCAAATGTGTTTTCCCACTAGCAGTTGGACCAAGAATTACGATGAGTGAAGACATTTTTTTTAGCAATGAGTCGTGAGCTTTGAGCTATGAGCCTAATGTTTTTTTGTAAAAAATAATCTTTTGTCTTGCGTCTTGTTTCTTTTATCTTTCTTCTTTCAGTCCTCAAGTCTCCTCAAAATCTACATCAACAATCGCCAAATAGCTGAAAGAAAAATACCAAGAATAGCAAAAGGCGTAAGTACTTTCCAAGTAAGATACATCAATTGGTCAACACGTAAACGAGGGAAAGTCCAACGAATCCACATTTGTACAAATACGCCTGCATAAGATTTTGCAATCAACCAGAAAAAGCCCCAAATCGCACCCGACCAAGTATTTGGTTCGCCAGAAGTCCAATCGGCTAATTTCAGAAAGCCAATATTTGGAAAAGGCGTATTCCAACTTCCCCAAAAAAGAATCGCTCCTAAAATACTCACTAAAAGCATCATGCCATACTCAGACAAAAAAACTAAAGCCCAACGCATACCAGAATATTCTGTGTGGAAACCTCCCACTAATTCAGATTCTGCTTCGGGTAAATCAAAAGGTGCACGGTTACATTCCGCCAAGGTAGCAATAAAGAAAATAATATAAATGGGAAAGAAAAAGGGAACTCGAACAATATTCCAAGTTAAAAACCCTCCTACTTTAGAAACATCTATGTCTAAAAATTTTAAGCCAAATAAGTAATTGGTTTCTTCAGTATAAATTCCTTGTTGCAAACTAATTTCTTGCAGATTAAGACTCTGTGAAATCATCGCTACACAAATGACAGTCAAACCCAAAGGTACTTCATAAGAAACAATTTGTGCCACAGAACGCATTGCACCAAACAATGAATACTTATTGTTTGAAGCCCAACCAGCCATTAAAATACCAATAATATCGATTGAAATCACAGCCAATAAGTAAAACAAACCTACTTCTGCTTGTGAACCTTGAAGGTATTCGCTTGGGCCTAAAGGCAACACGGCGAATCCAGCAAAAATGGCCACGAAAATAATACAAGGAGCAATCAGGAAAAGACGCTTGTTAGCCAAGGCAGGCACAATGTCTTCTTTTTGAAGTAATTTTATTAAATCAGCAAAAACTTGTAGAAAACCATATTTACCAACTTCCATGGGTCCCAAGCGGTCTTGCATGAAAGCTGATACTTTCCGTTCTGCATATACACCAATTACAACATTGGTCAATACTAAACCCAAACAAATCAGTAAGGCTATATACATTTTTGAAAATACTTGTTTGAATTTGAAAATTTGAATTGAGTTAATTTGAAAATGTTTACGATACTACATTTTCAAATTTCCAAATCTTCAAATTTTCAAATCATGTAAAATTTATCCTACCAAAGTAGTAAGGGCAATTGTTGCTTTTTCTAAAGCCTGTTCAAAGTCTTCAATTAAGTCTTCTACTGCTTCTAAACCAACTGCCACTCTGACTAAACCATCTGTAATACCAACTTCAGCTCTTTGCTCTGCCGTTAATTTTGAGTGCGTTGTTGAAGCTGGATGCGTAATAATGGTTCTGGTATCACCTAAGTTCGGAGAAATAGAAGCAATCGTAATGTGTTTCGACATTTCGTTTACCATTTCAAAACCTCCTTTTACATCAAAAGTAAGGATTGCACCACCCATTTTCATTTGCTTTTTCGCTAATTCAAATTGTGGATGCGAAGCTAAGAATGGATATTTTACAAAATTTAGTGCTGGATTATTCTCTAAAGCTTGTGCTAATTTCAAGGCATTTTCAGCGTGTTTCTCCATGCGTAGATAGATAGTCTCTAAACTTTTTGATAAAACCCAAGCATTAAATGGAGACATTGATGGGCCTGTATGACGTGAAAAGAAACGAATTTCTTTCACCAATTCTTCTCTACCACAAACTACTCCACCTAATACTCTTCCTTGTCCGTCGATGTATTTTGTAGCTGAGTGAATTACTAAATCTGCACCCCAATCGGCTGGTGTTTGGATAATTGGTGTTGCAAAACAGTTATCCACTGCTAAAATCAAATTATGTTTTGCTTTTAACTGACAAATCGCTTCAAGGTCAATTAAATCTAAACCCGGATTTGAAGGACTTTCGCAGAATAAAAATTTAGTATTTTCTTGAATGGCTGCTTCCCATGCTGAAAGATCATGACCATCAACGAAAGTAGTTGTAATTCCCCATTTAGGAAGAATTTTACTTAAAATCTGAATACAAGAACCAAAAAGTGCTTTTGAAGCAACAACATGGTCGCCAGATTTTAATAATGCTGCCATCGCTGCAAAGTTGGCAGCCATACCTGTAGCAAAGGCAATACCAGCTTCAGTATTTTCAAGCATACACATTTTCTCTACAAATTCATCCACGTTTGGATTCATGTAGCGAGAGTAAATGTTTCCTTCTATTTCCTCAGCAAAAATGGCACGTCCTTGCTCTGCATCTTCAAAAGTAAAACTTGAAGTAAGATATAATGGAACAGAATGCTCACGGTTTTGTGAACGTTCTGCTTGTATTCTGATAGCTTTAGTCTGTTTTTTCATCGTATTCAGCAGTAAAAGAATTTCAAATTTCAATACTTATCAAAAATAAAACTAGTTTAGTTTTGATAAGAATCGCAAAGATAAAACAAAAAAGCTGTCGTTGTTCCCAAAAACACCCATTACTGTGGCTTGTTATATTCAACTACAAGCAGTTTTACTGTTTTATTCTTTCATCAAGATGATAAGCGACTGTACTTTTGATTTTTACTTTTGAAAAGTCAGAATGAAGTGGATTCAATACATAGTTGAATTCGTCTGGAATAATTGCAGAAGGTACTTGAAAAACAAGATATTTGTTTTCTTTTAATATGTTAGAACCAATCTCCATAGAAATCTTTTGACTGAACCAATCCTCGGGTAAGTTTTCTTTTGTCAGTTTGAATATTTCACATTTAGGGAGAATAACTTCAACGAAAACTAAATCATCAGGTATTTCCTCTTTTTTTACATGTACAGAAAATTCTAAAACACACATTGCTCTTGAAGAACCGAGATATAGACAAGGTATGCCTTTATGATTCCATCTACCTCCATATAATTTTGAACCTTCTCCCGATAAATCAGATGCAAACTTTGATTTTGTTAACCTAAATACTTTCATTATGAAAAAATTCCATGTTCGATTCTACCTAAAATGTCATCTACTTTTTTTATCCCCTCTGCTGTATTTAATAAATCAAAAGGAATCTTTTCATCAAGAGCATCATTAGGTTTTCTTAGCCAATTTTCAAATTTCCTAGAATCGCCAAAAACTGATAATCCATGTTCATATAAGGCTGATTGTTCTAATGTATTTCTTGGTGATAAACGATTGTTTGTGGTAACACGTAACTTTTGAACTGGAATAACAGATATGCTACTTTTATTAGTTTTAAATCTTGGAGATGAATAACTATTTATATTAGAGATATTTCCTATTCTTTTTACATTATGTCTTGTATTCCTAGTAATATCCTTATTTAAGTTAACTTCTTTAGTCTCTCCGTTATCTAAACTATCTAATTGCTCTAATTCCATAGTATTAAGGGGATTATAATTTGACAAATTAAAATAAACACTAGTAAATATAATGAAGTATCCTTGTAATTGTTATCCCTATTCGAAGATATTTAACAAGTAAAGCACGCAAACGATAAAATTCAATTTTTCTTCAAAATTAAATGTGACCTTTATCAAATGAAAATATTACTCATCGAGGACGAAAAAGAGATTTCTAATAGCATCAAAAGCTATCTTAAAACGAACGATATTATCTGTGAAGTAACGCACAAAGTTCAGGAGGCTTTAGAGAAAATTGCTAATTATGAATATGACTGTATTCTGTTAGATTTAATGTTGCCTGATGGCAATGGATTTGAAGTTTTGAAAACGTTGAAAAGCTTAAATAAATCTGATGGTATCATTATCATTTCTGCTATTGAATCTTTAGATACTCGTTTAGAAGGTTTTAACTTGGGTGCTGATGATTTTCTGACCAAACCATTTCATTTATCTGAATTACTGGTAAGGATACATTCTTTAGTCAGACGAAAAAACTTTAATGGCAATAATATCATTAAATTCAACGAAATTCAAATTGATTTTTTTGCCAAAACAGTATCCGTCAATGATGTAAAGATTGATTTTACCAAAAAGGAAATTGATTTATTACTTTATTTAATCGGTAATCATAAAAAAGTACTTTCAAAAAGTGCTTTAGCAGAACATCTTTCTGGCGACATGGCTGATATGCTCGATAACCACAATTTTGTGTATGCTCATATTAAAAATTTGAAAAAGAAATTAAACGAAGCTGGCTGTCAGGATTATGTAAAATCAGTTTATGGCTTAGGATATAAATGGGAAGCATGAAAGGGTTACTCCATAAAACCTTACTTTTTTATAGCATTTTCACGACAATTGTTCTGTTGTCGAGCTACCCATTTGTTTATTGGGCAATGGATAACCTTTATAAAGAAGATGTTGACGAAGCGATTTTCCAAAGAAAAGATGAATTCATCGCCTACAATTTACCCAATCTAAAAATTGAAGACATTCAACAATGGAATCGTTTTAATAGAGATATTAAAATCTTGCCAGATACTGTAGCGAGTAAAGAATTTAATCATATTATCGAGCAAAATAACTATGATACTTTGGTTTCGGAATGGGAACCCTATCGAATTTTATACACTAAAATCAAGATTCAACATCAAAAAGCAGTATTGATGATTCAGCTTAATTTGGTTGAGTCAGAAGATTTAATCGCTACGCTCGGACGTTTTTATTTAGGTATTTTGTTCGTTTTGTTGGCTGTTATTTTAATGTTTGCCAAATTCACTTCTAAGTATTTATGGAAAAGTTTTTATGATACTTTACAAAAAATAGAACAATTCAATCTCGAAAAACATGATGCTCCTACTTTTCAACAATCTAACATCAAAGAATTTGAACAATTGAATAAAAGCCTAAAAAAACTCATCAGTACCAATATTCAAGTTTATCAATCACAAAAGGAATTTATAGAAAATGCTGCGCATGAATTACAAACGCCTTTGGCTGTTTTTCAAGGTAAAATAGACACACTTTTGCAACTTTCGGATGTTACTCATGAACAATTTGAGATACTGAGTTCGATGAATGATACGGTTTCTAAATTAAATCGTATGAACAAAAACCTCTTGCTACTTTCAAAAATCAATACTCCTCAATACAATGAAACCATCCATTTTAATTTAGCAGAATTGATTAAAAAGCCTCTTGATTTCTTTTCTGAACAAGCTATTGCCAAAAATATTAAAATCAAGTTAGAGATAGATGACACTGTAATGGTGAAGGCGAATTTTGTCCTTACAGAAATTTTAGTGAGTAATTTGTTCTTAAATGCAATTCGTCATAACGTCAATAAAGGTAGTATTCACATTTCACTCAGTAATCATACTTTAGTTTTTACGAATACTGGCATTCCTGAGGCTTTGAATAATGACAAATTATTTACTCGTTTTTCAAAATCAAATCCTTCTTCACAAGGCAATGGCTTGGGTTTATCCATTATCAAAGCCATTGCTGATTTGAATCAATGGACTGTTTCTTACTCCTTTCAGAATAAGCTGCATACTTTTTCTATAGCATTCTAAAAACTCAAAATTTCTTCTAATTTGACCAATATCTTTGCTTCAAATTAATATTAAAAAACAATGAAGAAAATCCTTATATTATTTTGCTTTAGCATATTAAGTTCCGTAGCATTTGCTCAAAAATCAGGAAGTATTGCTGGGAATTTAACCGCCAATCAAGAACCTATAGAATTTGCGACTATTACTTTATCTAAACTTCCAGATGCTACCAAAATCGTTTACTTCACAAGTTCAGATTCTTTAGGGCATTTTTCCTTTGAAAACATCAATCTAGGAAACTATTTGATGAAAGTCAGTCTGATTGGCTACAAAACATTCATTCAGAACATTACTTTATCCGAACAAAACAGTCCTTATTTTTTAAAGGATTTGATGTTATCCACAGATGATAAACTCTTGAACGAAGTCGTAGTTACTTCTCAAAAGAAACTCATAGAAAAAACTACCGAGGGTTTCATCGTCAATGCAAATACCAATATTACGCAATTGGGCGGAACGGCGACCGACCTTTTGAAAAATACGCCCACCGTATCGGTTGATGCTGAAGGAGTGATAACTTTAAGAGGAAAAACGCCTTCGATTTTAATTAATGGGAGAAATTCAAATCTTGCCAATACCGACCAAATTCCAGCAAGTAGTATTGAAAGTATTGAAATCATTAACAGTGCTTCGGCAAAATATGATGCCAATGCGGAAAGTGGAATTATCAATATTAAACTCAAGAAAAATACACAAAATGGCACGAATGGAGCCATCGCTATTGGTGGTGGAATGGGTTCTAGAGAAAGAGCAAATAGTGCTTTGCTGATTAACCATAAAACTGACAAATGGAATGTTGGCGTAGGTTATGATAATCGCTTTGCTGGTAGAACGAAACATATTACCAGTAATCGAACCAATTTCAATTTATCTGATAAATATTACATCAATCAAGATAGAAATGATGAAAGAGTAGAGCGTTTACAAAACCTAAAATTAAATGTAGATTTTGCACCGAATGAAAAAAACACTTTCGCTTTTGAAGCCATCGGGAATCTTGAAGGACAAGACAATGATGAATTCTTGAATAGTATTATTCTAAAACAAAATAACAATTTTAATACTGGTAATAATCGGCATTCATGGGAATATAAGCGTTCAAAAGTTGCAGAGTTTGCCATGAATTACAATCGTAAATACGATAATCCTCAAAAGGCATTATCAGCAAGTATTACTTCATCTATTGAAAACGGAAAGGAAAATACTGATATTTCAACACAAAATATCGACGGAAATGCGAATAATATCGGAGCGATTTTCTGGCAAAGAACACACAATTACGAAAATGGTATTATTTCAAATGCCAAGGTTGATTATACTTTACCAATCTCTGAAAAAGGAATCCTAGAAACTGGTTACAAAGGAATTTTTCGTAGTATTAAAACTGACTTTGAAATGGCTGATAAGGTTGAAAATAGCTATGTTATTAATTCTGCCTCTAGCAATATTTTTAATTTTAACGAACAAGTTCATGCGGTTTATGCCCTTTATCATTCCTATTTCGGAACGGCAGAACAACCTAAAGTAAAGTATGAACTTGGACTCAGAGCCGAACAAGTAAATAACAATGGCGAAACGCAAAATAACAGTACGCATTTCACTAACAATTATTTGAAGCTTTTTCCAACGGCTAATATTAGTTACTTTATCAATGCTGATGAATTTTGGAAGCTTAGTTATGGTAAAAGAATTAACCGTCCGGGTTTGGGGCAGTTAAATCCTTTTGTGGATATAACAGATGCTTTGAATCCGCATAGTGGCAATCCGAATTTAAAGCCTGAAATTATTGATGCAATAGAAATCAGTTATAATAAAGAATGGGACAAAATTTCACTTTCATCAAATGTATTTTACAGACATGCCAATAATACGATTAGAAACTTTTTTATCTCTCAAAATGATGGTACAGTACTTAACTTACCCAATAATATCGGTAGTTCAGATAGCTATGGCTTGGAGAATATCTTCACAGCTAAACCAACAGATTTTTATGATTTGAATGCCAGCATTTCATTATTTCAACAAAAACTAAATGGAAGTAATGTGTCAAGTGATGCTATCCAAAGCTCTTTTAACTGGTATGGAAAGTTAATTAATAATTTTGCGGTAAGTAAAGGTGGTAAATTACAAATCATAGCCAATTATAATTCAGCAGCGACTACTCCTCAAGGTAGATTGATAGCCTTGTATAATGTAGATTTAGGATTTCAACAAAAGCTTGGCAAAGGGAATACTAGATTAGGTCTAGTAGTAGTTGATGTATTTAATACTTTAAAGAGTGGTTCTAAAAATTTCACCAACGAATTTACAAGCAATCGTAGCCAAAAAGCTGATACAAGGGCAGTTATGCTGACATTAGCTTATACTTTCAAATCTGCTTTCAAGGAAAAACTATTAGATAATAAGTTTTCTAAAGAGTTTTAGCAAGTGGGTATCACTAAACTCCTGTTTCTCGACGTCTTGTCCTAATAAAATCTATCTCAAAGATAGGATGACCTATCAAAATGATGGAAGAAGCTATCTAAAAGACGAAAAAACCTATCTAGGAGATAGGACGACCTATTAAAAAGATGGGAAATCCTATCTCAGAAATAGGACAAGCTATAAAAATGATGGAACAAGCTATCTCAGAGATAGGACAACTTATCAAAAAGATGGAAAATCCTATCTCGGAGATAGGATTCGTTTGGTTTATTGTTCAAAAATGAATCAAAAACCAAATAATATTCTAAATCAGATTGATTAATTAGCTTTGACAAATTTAAAAAATTATCAAAGCTAACAAAGTTTACTTCGCTCGTTCAATCGTAAATTGAACAAGTCCTGCTAAAGATTTTTTATAGATAGAATCTGGGAAAGTTGAAAGAATGTTTTGTGCTTCTTCAACAATGTTTTTCATTACTTTGGTAGCATATTCCAATCCGCCAGATTGTTTTACAAATGAAATTACTTCTGCTACTTTTTTAGGATTGTCCGATTCATTTTTGATGATATTGATGATGTTACGCTTGGTACTCCAATTAGCTTTATTCAATGCGTAAATCAATGGAAGTGTCATTTTCTTTTCTTTAATATCAATGCCTAATGGTTTTCCGATTTCAGCATCTCCATAATCAAAAAGGTCGTCTTTAATTTGGAAAGCAATGCCTACTTTTTCCCCGAAAGAATGTGCTTTGGCAACGGTTTCTTCATCTGCACCCACAGAACTCGCACCAGCTGCACAGCAAGCAGCAATTAAAGTAGCCGTTTTTTGTCGGATAATTTCAAAGTAAACATCTTCGGTAATGTCTAAGCGACGAGCTTTTTCTATCTGCAATAATTCTCCTTCGGTTATCTCTTGAAAAGCGGTAGAAATGATTTTCAGGTTTTCAAAATCATTATGCTGAACAGAGAGTAAAAGTCCTCTCGTCAATAAATAATCTCCTACCAACACAGCGATTTTGTTTTTCCAAAGGGCATTTACCGAGAAGAACCCACGACGGTAATTAGAATCGTCCACCACGTCGTCATGCACTAAAGAAGCAGTGTGCAATAACTCGATTAAAGCAGCTCCACGATATGTTTTTTCGGTGATTGTACCACAAATACCAGCCGATAAAAATACAAACATCGGACGTAACTGTTTCCCTTTTCTTTGGACGATATAATTCATTATCGTGTCCAAGAGCATCACCTTTGTTTTCATAAACTCCTTAAACTTTCCTTCGAAGGCATTCATTTCAGTAAGGATTGGAGCTTGTATTTCTTTGATAGATAAATTCATAAGATTTTTAAATGGTTTGCAAATTACGCTTTTCTCTAAAAAAATGTATATTGCTTGAATTAATAACCTGAAATTATTTTTTTAGTTCGTTAATTGATGAATCGTTCGTTATACAAAATTGTTCATCCTTAACGTTGACGGAGTATCTATAAAACAATATTTAACCATGAGTAAAATTTTAGTTTTGGCGGGTGGGTCAGTAAAAGGTGCGTATCAGGCAGGGGTTGTAAAAGCAGTTTTTGAAACAGGATTTTCTCCAGATGCTATCTATGGTATTTCGGCAGGCAGTATGAATGCCTCTTATTTAATCAATAGTTTTGGCAGACAAAGTATAGAAAACGACGGCTATATTGATTTGAATCAGGCAACGAAAGATTTGAATGACTTTTGGGTGAATAATATTTACGCTCCAGAATGTTTGTCGTTGAGACGTGGCACTTACGAACTAGGACTCAGTGCCATCCGTAGAAACTTTGAAGGTTTATTAGATACTACTCCACTAAGAGAAATTCTGGATAATAATATTTCGATGAGGAATATAAATGCCAGTCCCATTCAATTAAAAGTTGGAGCTGTCGATATAATCAACGGAAATATCGTCTATGCCAATCCTTCTTATGATCATTTCCTTGACTATATCATGGCATCTTCAGCCATTCCAATCTTGATGCCCGTTGTGAATATCGGTGGACAAAACAATATGGCATTTTTAGATGGAGGTATGCGTGATGTTGCACCCGTAAAGAAAGCTATTCAAGACGGTGCTACCGAAATCATTTGTGTGGCTTGCCATACTCGCAACATTGATGGTGGATACTTCCCTTATGGAAATCTTTTGGCTTTGGTTGATAGAGTAATGGATATTGCCGTAAACGAGTGTTTGAATGCAGATTTAGATTGGGCAGAGTTTAGAAATGAATGTTTACCAGCAGATGGTTCACCAAGTGAATTTGGCATTTTGAAAGGTCAATCCAGAATAAAGCTAAAAATCATTCGTCCACAGCACCATTTGAATATCGACATTCAAGCATTCAATAGAGACGACATCAAAAGAATGCTACTATTAGGCTACGAACAAGGAATGGAGGAAATGAGAGAATATAAGAAGTAGTTGTGAGTGGTGAGTGGTGAGTGGTGAATGAGGAGTAAAAAATGACATTTCACTAAATGTAATCGTCGTGTATAAAGATTGAAATGGCATATCACTAAATGTAAGTGACGTGTATAAAGATTGAAATGACATTTCACTAAATGAAAGTGGCGTGTATAAAGATTCAATGGGCATATTACTAAATGCAAGTGTCGTGTATAAAGATTGATATGACATATCACTAAATGTAAGTGGTGTGTATAAAGATTAAAATGGCACTTCACTAAATGGAACACTCATATTCCGCTTAGAAGAGATGCTTTTTAGGAGTACTTCGACATGGTTAGAATATGGTTTTTGCACTTCGCATTTTGTTTTGTTAAAACTCCAACAATACAAAAATGTACAATGCTTATTTTGTATTGTTAAAAAACTCTATTTTTGAAAATTACAAATATAAATATTTGAAAACAAATAACTTATAAATTGTACAGAGCTAATAATAGCTTTGTTTGTAACAATTAATTATTTTTAGAAAAAAACGCTAACATGCGTATATTTACGAGTTAGCAGTAATTATAACGAACGACACAATGAATATCATTATACAACAAATTTTATGGTGGTTTGCAGGCTCGGACACTTCAATTGTACGAGAAACACCACAATCTGAACAAAACCGACACACAACAATTGGATTAATATCTTTTCTAAATTTAGTTTTAAATTTTTTTGTTGGATTTTATGCGTCACTTTATATATTCTATTCTTATATCTTGGCAATTATCTTTGGGATAATTTGGAGTTTAATTCTAACTAACATAGATAGAGTGCTAAATACAGGCATATCGTCTAATTTTAGGACGAAAATATTTCAAATTGCACCGAGAATTATAATTAGTGCAATTATCGCATTTATAGTTTCTGAATTGCTTCAATTAGCAATATTTAATCCTAACGTAGAAGGTTTCTCACTTATTGAAAAGCTTGTGTCATTACAATCACTAAAATCAAAAAATTCTTCAACGGCAACAATTGGTTTATTAATAACCATTCTTGTACTGCTAACAGAACTATTACCATTGATTTTGAGAATAATTACACCAACGGACTTATACAATGAATTAGTTTATCAAAAAGAGAAATTATATTTATTTCAATCAAGGTCTAAAATTAACAATGAAATTGAAGTTCAAGAAAAACTTAGAAGCCTTAAAACAGAAATTGAAAATTCAGATACAGACAAAGAAAAATTGCTAAAAATTGTGAACGAGTTAGAAAATAATGAAAGTAAAGATATTTCGTCAGAATTTACATTTGAAAACTATTTTCAAAATATGGGAAATAACTTAACAGAACAAGCAAATATTAGCAATAAAAAAGCACAAACTTTACTACATCAAGGAATATTTATAATTCTACTCGGTATAATAATTCATTTGACTTTGATATTTTATTGGGTTAGTGATTTTCACAAAACAGGATTTCAAACTTATCATATTTACGTTTTAACAGCAACCTCATTAATGTTTCTATTTTTTGAATTTTTGGGAGCTTGGTTTCTTAAACAATACCAAAACAGCTTAAACACCTCTTTTTATATTCTAAAATTCAAAACTGTAATTGACAGATATATATTATCCTTTTTGGCTATTAAAAAATTCAATTCAGAAACTAAACAAGATGAAAACTTAAAAATACTGTTGCAATTCCTGAGTTTAGACTTAAAATTTCCCGAAAATCAAGACTTAAAAATTAATACATCTTTTACCAAAGAAACCTTTACATCAATAAACTCTTTGACAGAAACAATAAGTAAATTAGTGGACAAAAAATAACTACTGCCAACAGGGGTTTGCCAAAATGGGGGCAATATTGGTAAATTGAGCATTGGTAATTCTAATAAACTTCAGTACTAAAACGAGCAAAACGGCTTCGAATTCTTGGCTCCTATGCGGTTTGACTCCAATCCTAAAATTTTAAATCACAAAATATATGAGTATAATTATTGCTTTACGAGGCAAAGGAAATTCTGGTAAGACAACAACAATTAGAATTCTTCACAACTTACTTTTAGCAAATGGCTACGTTCAAGTTAGAAGTAATTTTAGCGTTAACGGTGGAGATTTTATAACAATATTTTCAAAGAAGGGAAAACTTATTGGTGTTACAAGTTCTGGCGACACTTATGATTTAGTACACGACCGTTTACAAGAAATGGTTAACGCAAATTGTAATATTTGTGTTTGTGCTTGTAGGACTTTTGACCGTTCTGCTAAACCTGGGACAAACGCAGCTATAATTGAGTTTGCCACTTATAGTAATCAATTTGTAGAAAAAACTGTTGACGATAATGCAGCAACACGACCTGCTACTAATAATAGCGACGCTCAAAATTTATTGAGGTTAATTGACAGTTGGGTTTGACAATCCCCTAACTGGTTCAAGTGTTAATCAAAGCGTCACTTGGACTTTTAAATCATTTCAGTTTGAAACTGAAATAATTTAAAAGTCCAAGCCACAGGCTTGAACCAGTAAGTGCAAAAACAAGCACAAAAAAGAGTTTTAAATACTTTTCAGTAATGTGTTTTACTGAAAAAGTGAATTGGAAAGAATTTGAAATTGGAAAAGATTATAGAGCCTTTTTAATCACAAAAAGCTCGGTAGCTTTTGTAGTTCAATACACTTCTTTACAAATATTTTTTCGTAACCAATAAACATTATTTTGATATACCAAAATGCTTTTAGAATATATCAACAGAAAAAAAGAATCCCATTTTTTTATCTCCAAAATGACAAAAAATGGAAAGGAACGCTTTTATGTTGTGAAAGATAAAAGCAAATACCCAAAATTGGAGCTATTAATAGAGCTTCCAAAAGGCTTTGAGTTTTATGAACATCCAGAAGATGCAAAGGTCGTCCTCAGAAAAATATTAAAATCTGTAGTCTTGCAAGACGAAGTTGAAATTGTTACGGAAATAATGGAAAACCATATAACAGCTAAAGACTATATTATTGATAAGACTGAAAATTCAATTGATGTTTATTTGGGACACCTTGACAAAAACGACTATATAGAATTACAAGAACATTATTACAAAATTCAATCATACAGACACATACTGAGATTTGAAAAAGTGAACAATACAACATATAAAGCACAACGCTTTTGTAGTTTGAGCCGATACTATGGTTGGATAACAATGGAAACAAGTGAAAGTCTAGATTACTTAGCAGACAAATATTGTTTTCACATTGACAAGGAAAGTCTATTAGAATTTTGGATTGAAGGAGAAGAAGATTGGTAAGTAGAAAATATTAGTAGCCAACAAATGGTTGGTTTAACAAGTAGTCGAGGGCAATAATATAAAAAGCCTATACTAAATATTAATTAAGAGTTGAGAATGATGAAATATTTCAATCATTATTGGTGTTTTCATGGGGTCGCAAAGACCAACAAAACCTGCCTAAGCAACGCTTCAATTATCAAAACTATCTCACGTAAAATGAGCTTTTTTGATTAAGTTGTAGTAAAGAAAATCAGAATTTTAGACATAACCAACAAAGCTCAAACAAATATCAACGATTCTGATTATACCGAGATTTTACATCAGGCAATCAGTCAAATCAAGACTGCCCGAACCCTGATTGCAAAACAGGTAAACAGTAGCACTAATTCTGTGTATTGGAATTTGGACAAACTCCTTTTTGAAAAACATTTAGAAGAAGGCTACGGCAGTGGCGTTGTGAAACAATTATCTATTGACCTCAAGAATCAATTTCCAGATATGGGGCTTTCGCCTCGTAATTTATAGGATATGAAGCGGTTTTATGAGCGTTACTATCAAGCAGACCAAAAACTGCTACAAGCCGTAGCAGTTTTGCCTTGGGGACATAATGCTTGCATAGAAGAAGCCCAACTGGTAACTTTTGCTGTTTTGCAAAAGCGGGGGTTTCTTGCTTCTATGACAATGAATTGCTAAATTCAAGCTTTGTGCATCCAATGAAGTTTAGTGCTGAAAATCCCCGCCTTCGCAAAGCGGCAAAACGTTACCAGCCATTATAGAGCGAACCCAAAACAATAAAATGAAAGAGTATTTTGCACTTCAATATAGAATGATAAATCGCAGATTTAAAGACGCAGGATTTGAACCAATACTTGTGTATCTCATTTTGACAGTTGGGTTTGTGGGACTTTCAATTTACTTATTTAGCAAGACAGAATTTGCAGAATACATTTTTCTGCTTTCTGCTTTGACACTTATCGGCAAACTTTCAGAAACCCGAAGAACCGAATTTTTAAAAATCTGTTTTGGCGACAGACAACTGAAAAAAATAAGGATTACAGAAAATCTAATTTGTTCAATTCCGTTTCTTGCATTTCTACTTTATAAGCAACTCTTTATTCACGTAGGTTTATTATTGACATTGACAACGTTTTTAGCACTAGTGAATTTTCGGACAACATTCAATTTTACAATTTGGACGCCATTTTCAAAAAAGCCTTTTGAATTTACGACAGGTTTTAGAAACACATTTTTTTTGATTTTTGTAGCATACGCTTTGACTATTATTGCTGTTTCTGTAAACAATTTTAATCTTGGTGTATTCGCTATGTTGCTTGTGTTTGCAACTACATTGAGTTATTACTCAAAACCAGAAAACGAATATTACGTTTGGACATACAACGTAAAACCAAAGGAATTTTTGTTTAACAAAATAATAACAGCAATCCATTTTTCTTCTTCACTTGCTTTCCCAATAGCAATTGTTATTTCAATGTTCCATCCTGAATATATCGGCATACTTTCACTTTTCTTTTTAATTGGTTGGGGCTTTCTAATCAACGTAATCCTCAGTAAATACTCTGCATATCCTGACGAAATGAATATTACACAAGGTATTCTCTTAGCTCTTTGTATTTGGTTTCCACCTATACTTGTTATTCTAATTCCTTACCTTTTTAAAAAATCTGAAAACCGTCTTAGTAGCTTGTTGAAATGATAGCAATACAAAATTTATCAAAGAAATACGGAACAAATGAAGTTCTGAAAAACATCAATATACAATTTGACAAAGGAAAAGTATATGGTATTGTTGGCGAAAATGGTGCAGGGAAAACGACTTTATTTAGGTGCATTGCAGACTTGGAAGAATACGAAGGTAAAATAAGTTCAAACTCTACGCCAATTAAACATCAGCTTGGTTTACTGCTGACTGAACCTTTCTTTTTTCAAAAAATTACTGGCAAGGAATATATTCAGTTGCTATGCAATGCAAGGAAAATAAAAATAGCAGACATTCAAGAAAGAAACATTTTTGACTTGCCCTTAGAACAATATGCTTCAACATATTCAACAGGAATGAAAAAGAAATTGGCATTGACAGCTATTCTTTTGCAAAACAACGACTATTTTATACTTGACGAACCATTTAATGGAGTGGACATACAAAGCAACATTATTATCACGGAAATTATTCATAAGCTAAAATCACTTGACAAAACAATAATTATTTCATCGCACATTTTCTCGACATTGAGCGACACTTGCGATGAAATACATTTGCTAAACAAGGGAAGTTTCATCAAATCTGTTCAAAAAACAGACTTTCCTGTACTAGAAATGGAAATGAAACAAATGACAATTGGGAGTAAAATTGAAAATTTAAGACTAATATAAATAACGGCTGGTAACACCTGTAACTGTTGCCCCAACTAGTGCAAGTGTTAAGCAAAGCGTCACTTGTGCTAAACTTTAATTCAGTTTTAAACTAAATTAAAATAAACGTCCAAGACGCAGTCTTGAACAGGATGAGGGCAACAAATAGAAAAGCAATCTGGATTTCTTATGACTTTGGGCTAAAGGGAGACTATACAGGACTTTATACTTGGAAAAAGAATGAAAAGTATAATCCAAATAAAGTAGCCTCGATGAACGAGGCTACACTGGATGAAGTTCAAGAACTTCTCCTTCAAGAGTAGCAAATATAAAAATAATTATATTCAAAAATTAGTTTTTTCAGACAGTACCTCATAGCTTATCCTAACTAGTTCTCAAACTGGTCGTATGTTAAGCGAAGCGTTCCTACGACCCCTCGCTGGTCTAAGTGTTTTTCACTTAGACCTACAAATAAATGCAGTCTCTGACTGCAACTACATGATTATTGTCATCATAAAAATTAATATTTCATAAAAACACTACGTCATTGTGATAGTAATTCAGAGTAACATGTGAAGATACACGTCACGAAAACACCCACAAAAAAAGAGTTCTGAATACTAAAATTACCATTCAGCATTCAAAACTCTTCACTCAAAATTCTTTATTTACACCGACATTATATCTTTTTCTTTATCAGCAAAAGCTGCATCAACTTTTACGATATAAGCATCTGTCATTTTTTGAATACGCTCCTCTCCTGCTTTTACAGCATCTTCAGAAACGCCATCATTTTTCAATTTTTTAATCGAACTGTTCGCATCTTGACGAACGTTTCTTACATTAATTTTTGCCGTTTCAATTTCCGCTTTTACTCTTTTTACTAAGTCACGACGACGTTCTTCGGTAAGTGGAGGAATATTTAAACGGATAATTTCGCCATCGTTCATCGGCGTTAAACCAATATTTGAGTTACGAATTGCTTTTTCACATTCAGCAATCATTTTTTTCTCGAAAGGCTTTACTACAATTGTACGAGCATCAGGCGTATTGATTGATGCCGCTCCTGAAAGCGGAGTCATCATGCCATAATAATCTACTTGAATAAAATTGAAGTAAGAGGAACGAAATTATCATTTGCAAAGTGGAACATTTAATAACATACTTACCTTTGTACTATTAATCACAGAAACAATAAGATATGATACGATTTACTTTTTTTGCACTTTTATTGGTTACTCTTTTTTCTTGTAACAATTCAAAACAAAATTCAGTTAGTATGGATAATTCAGCAACAAACAAGATAATTATTGAGCAGTATTTCAAACATTTTAACAACCACGAATGGCAAAAAATGGCTGAAATGTATATCGAACAGCCTGAAATGAAAGACCCAGCTTATGGATTTAAAAATGTAAAAATGACAAAAGCTGACATTGTAAAAAAGTACAGTGAACTCAATCAAATGATTCCTGATGTACACGACAACGTAATAAATATGTATCATTCAGGCAACAACGTAATTGTTGAGTTTGAGTCATCAGGAACAGCTCCAGACGGTTCTAAATTCACATTGCCCATCTGTACAATTTTTGAAATTAAGAATGGAAAAATAACAAAGGACTTAACCTATTATGACAACTTTGAAGAGAAATAAAAACGGCAGGTAACAATGAACAAAACATTATTTATAATATTGACGCTACTCGTTTTTTCCTGCAAGAACAAAGACAATGGTAAAGAGCAAAAAATATTTGATAGAATCGACTTTGTATATAATTTAAAACAAACGGTAGCTAAAAAAACTTGGGCAACTTTTAACGAAAAGGAATATGACTTGCCACTTGTTTATTTCACTGATACAAGTTCTTACATTGCTAATCCGACAGAAAAATTCTTGAAAACATTCAAATCAGGCTTAGTTTTTCAAAACCAACTCATAAAAATTTACAAAACGAATAGCAGAGTGGACAGTTTACCATTTCATATGGAAACAGGCATGACATTAGGCGACCCGACTGACGATTATAATTATCATTCACCCTTTATGATGTGTAGTAGTTATGAAGAAACCTCTAAAACAATTCCGAATGTTCTTTCAACGGAAGAATGGACTACAATGATTATGCATGAATACTTTCATGGATATCAGTACAAACATAAACCTTACATAGATTACTACGAAAAAGAAATTGTACAAATTCAGCCAGACAGTTTAACAGCAATTTACAAAAACAATACTTGGTTTAAAAACTCAATTGACAAGGAAAATGAATTGCTGCTAAATGCTATTACTGAAACAGACAGTATAAAAATCGCAAACATCATAAAAGATTTTTTTACTTTAAGAATTCAACGAAGAAAAACAGTATTGGAGAAAATGAAATTTGACATTTCCAAGTATGAAAAATGCTACGAAACAATGGAAGGCACAGCACGATACATTGAATATTCGCTTTACAAACTCTATGCTGCAAAACGACCTGATTATAAATTATTAAAGTCTGACACCTCTTTCAAATCATTTGAAAAATTTCGCAATTACAACATAACAAAAGACAAATGGCTTTACAAAACAGCAAAAACAACATATTCATATGCTGTGGGTTTTAATATGGCAAGACTTTTAGATAAATTAAAAATTGAATACAAATCACGACTCTTTAAAGAAGGAAAAATAACGATGGAAGATATACTACTTGAAAAACAAAACGGCAGGTAACAGGCGTTTGGCGAGATTGCTGTTTTTCGGTAAGTTGTTCCTCATTTTTTCCTATTTTAGTTTTGTGGCTCGGTTACCAAGCCGCAACTTCGGGTAATGGCAAAACGTTAGCAGAAATTTTATGAGCAACCACTTTTACAATAAATTACAGGTTAAACGCATTTAAATATTAAAGAGCATTTCGATTAGATATTGGTCATTCCAACCTGCCAATTTCCTTCTACTTTTAATGCTTTCTTTATCG
>NZ_JACHKT010000044.1 GCF_014204325.1 Arcicella rosea | reverse complement strand
AAAAACCCCGAAAATTGCCAATATTGACACTTTTTCGGGGTTATTTCATTTGTAATATATTGATAATTAGATGATTATAATAATAAAGGAAAGCCAAAAGTAATTCATAAAAAAAGCGGGTAGAAGTTTTCTACCCGCTTTTTTTATGAATTTAGTCAGACTAGATGAATTGATTGATGATATTTTCAAACAATTCTTGCTTACCACTAGTTATTTTTGGCTCACCTACTTCAAAAGCATAATTTCTTAAATCTTCCAAAGTTAATTTACCAGCTTCGTATTCAGCACCTTTTCCAGCATCAAAAGAAGCATAACGGTCTTTACGTAATTTCTTGTAAGAAGATTTCTCTAAGATATTATCAGCAATAACCAAGGCACGAGCAAAAGCATCCATACCACCGATATGTGCTAAGAAAATATCTTCTAAATCAGTTGAATTACGACGTGTCTTAGCATCAAAATTGATTCCACCTTGGGTAATTCCACCAGCTTCTAAAATAATCAACATAGACTCCGTTAATTCATTCAAATTTGTAGGGAATTGATCTGTATCCCATCCGTTTTGGTAATCACCACGGTTGGCATCCATACTTCCTAACATATTGTTATCAACAGCCACTTGTAATTCATGTTGGAAAGTATGACCAGCCAATGTAGCATGGTTTACTTCTAAATTCAACATAAAGTCATTTTCTAAACCATATTCTTTTAAGAAGCCGATTACAGTAGCTGAGTCAAAATCGTATTGGTGTTTCGTTGGTTCACATGGTTTTGGTTCGATGAAGAATTTACCTGTGAAACCATTTTTACGAGCATAATCACGAGACATTGTAAGGAACTTACCAAGATGTGCTAATTCACGCTTCATATCGGTATTCAACAAAGTCATATATCCTTCACGACCACCCCAGAACACATAGTTTTCTCCACCTAAAGCAATTGTTGCATCAATAGCATTTTTCACTTGAGTACCAGCATGAGCCAAAACAGAGAAATCTGGATTTGTTGAAGCCCCGTTCATATAACGTGGGTTTGAAAATACGTTAGCAGTACCCCACAACAATTTTACACCACTCGAAGCTTGCTTTTGTTTCGCATAGTCAACAATAGCCTGCATATTGCTTTCGTATTCAGATAAAGAACTTCCTTCATCAACTAAATCAATATCATGAAAACAATAATATGGCACACCAATTTTAGTAATGAATTCAAAAGCAGCATCCATTTTATCTTTGGCTCTTCCTACGATTTCATTTTTTGCATCCCAAGGAAATACTTTTGTACCTGGGCCAAATGGGTCAGCCCCAGTTCCACAGAAAGTATGCCAATAAGCAATAGCAAAACGCATTTGCTCTTTCATTGTTTTTCCACCAATAATACGATTTTCATCATACCATTTGAATGCTAAAGGATTATCAGACTCTCTTCCTTCAAACTGTATTTTACCAATTCCTGCGAAATACTCTTTGTCGCCTAATGTGATGTTTGCCATTGTCTTTGTTATTGATTGTTTAATTTGTTTAGTCAGTATCAATATGTGTTCTACACTGTTCTATAAATTTAATGCAAAAATACTATTACATCTATGAAACACAAAAAATGTTTGCTATAATTTGAAATTATTTTTAATAATGGCAATACATTTTCTTAAATCTTGTTAAAAATGATAATAATGGGAATTTAAACCTTGCTCACGTGATTCTAAATAAATAACTCATGGAAACTTACCAATATAATAGCACAAATAAAATACAATGATATAGTCATATAAAATGAAAATAAAATGCTTGTTCTTACAAAAACTTTCATCCGATTGAAACAGTTAAGGCATTACAAAATATATACTTTGGTACTTTCCCTAATAAGTCAGCTAATCTGTAATATGATATAGTTTTTCGTAACTTTGCATTAATATTAAATTTTAACCTCCTAATATTCCATAATGATCTCTCGTCTTGTAATTATACCGACATACAACGAAATTGAAAATATTGAAGCCATCGTTCGTAAAGTAATGAGTTTAGAACCAAGCTTCGATTTACTAATTGTTGATGATGGTTCGCCTGACGGTACAGCAATAAAAGTAAAAGAATTGCAAGAAGAATTTGGGAAAAGTAGATTGCATTTACAAGAAAGAAAAGGGAAACTCGGTTTGGGGACAGCATATATTCATGGGTTCAAGTATGCTCTTGCCAATCATTATGAGTATATTTTTGAAATGGATGCTGATTTTTCACATAACCCAGAAGACCTCTTAAAACTTTACGACGCTTGCGTAAATGGTGGCTCAGATATGGCAATTGGCTCTCGTTACGTTAGTGGCGTAAACGTTGTCAACTGGCCAATGGGAAGAGTTTTGATGTCGTATTTCGCCGGATATTACGTTCGTTTTATCACAGGGATGTCAATTATGGACGTTACGGCGGGCTTTAAATGCTATCATTCCAAAGTGCTTAAAACCATCAATTTAGATAACATTAGATTTGTAGGCTACGCTTTTCAAGTAGAGATGAAATTTACCGCTTGGAAATATGGTTTTAAAATTGCTGAAATACCGATTATTTTTACAGATAGAACTAAAGGCGTATCAAAAATGTCTGCTAATATTTTTAAAGAAGCTATTTTAGGAGTAATTGAAATGAAGTTTTATAGTTTTTTTAAAAAATATCATCGCAACGAAATTAACTGAAAATGATTTAAGTAATGGAATATAATCATATTAAAGCAATACATATCATTTTTGTAACTAGCTGGTTTGCTGGACTATTCTATTTACCACGATTATTTGTATATCATACTGAAGCCAACGAAAAGCCAGAAATTGAAAGGCAAATTTTACAAAAAGAGTACAAGCGGATGCAGAAAGTACTTTTTAATGCCATCATGGTTCCTGCGATGTGGTTAACGATTATTTCTGGTTCAACAATGATTTACTGGTTATGGTGGGATAGTTTTGCTTCGCAAGCTTGGTTACATTTAAAGTTAGGTTTTGTGTTAGGTTTAGTCTTTTATCATTTTTATTGTCGAAAAATAATCTTAGAACTTCGAAACGACAAGTACAGATTTACAGGTTTTCAATTAAGATTATTCAATGAAATTGCTACCATCTTTCTATTTGCCATTGTTTTTTTAGTCGTTTTAAAGAATACTGTTGATTGGATTTGGGGTATTTTAGGATTAATTCTATTCGCCATTATTATTATGTCAGCAGTTAGAATCGTTAAATCAATCAGGGAAAAAAAGAAATAAAGTTTTATCAAAAAAAGCGGTTGGCAAATTGCCAACCGCTTTTCTTGATAAATGTAATTACAAATAAAAATTAATACCCAGGGTTTTGTGTCAAAATATCTTTTCCTTGAATGTCAATTTGAGTTTGAGGAATTGGCATATATTCACTTTTTCCTGCAGTAAATTTAGCACCACCAAACATTGTACTTAATACTTTAGCTTCGTTAGCTAAATAAGCATTTAAAGTACTTTCAGCAATACCCCAACGTACTAAGTCGAAGAAGCGGTGACCTTCGCCAGAAAGTTCTAATTTACGCTCAAAACGAACAGCTGTACGGGCAGCATTTTTATCAGTCCAAGGAGTATCGTAAGTTCCGATTACATACTTAGCAGCTGGTGCACCATTCTTAGTAACCCATGAAGCTTTGTTTGCTGCTCTTGTGCGAATCATATTTACATACTCTTGAGCTTTTGCTAAAGAACCTATTTCAACTTCAGCTTCAGCAGCCATCAATAAAATATCTGCATAACGAAGAATTGTATAGTTCATTACAGAATAACCTCTTGTCCAACCACTACCATCAGTTAATGTATTTTCTTGAGACTTGTAATAAACATATTTTTTAGTTGAGTATGGACCAGAGTAAGGCTGAGAACGAATCCAATCTTTACCTGGGTGTTCTTTCCAATCTAAATATGGAATACCACGACGTCCAACAGAGTGATCTAAACGAGGGTCAAGATTTCCTGCATCTGGAGTAAATGCGTCTTTAGATTCAACACCATAATCATTTTTAACTGCATTTGCTGCACTATTATATGAATTATCTAATAATGGCAAACCATTTGCGTCTGTACGGAAGGAGTTCACTAAGTCGAAACTTGGTGTAAAGAAACCACAACAGTTACCAGGACCATCAGCACCAGTGTTATATGGATAGTTCAAAACATCATATGAATTTGAGTTCGAAACATCACCGGTATTCATTGAAGTTTGCGTTGCAAAAATCGATTCTTCATGGTTATCGTTAGCAGCATTATAAATTTGAGCATAATTCGATACCAGACCATATTTTTTGCCATTTGTAGTTTTACCATTTGCAATGATTAAATCAAATAAAGCTTTAGCTTCAGCATACTTCTTTTCAAACATGAAAGCTTTAGCTAAATAAGAAGCTGCTGCCCATTTATTTGCTCTACCTGCTGCACCTTGTGTTTCTGGAAGATTATCGTAAGCAAATTTAAAATCTGCTTCAATTTTTGCCCATAAATCAGCTTTGTTAGTCACCTTTTCAATACCTGTTCCATAATCAACTGTTTCGTCGATATATGGAGCATTATTGAATATCTTTTTCAACTCAAAATAGAAGTGACCTCTGATAAATCTTGCTTCACCGATAATTCTTTTCTTATCAGCATCTAGTAAAGCTGTTGATTTTGTCGCTAGTCTAATTGTAGCATTGGCTCTACTAATACCTTCATATTTAGCATTCCAAGTACCATTAAATTCACCATTAGTAGGGTCAGCTTGGTAGCGTTGAATAGGGTTAATAGCTGAAAAATCACCAGGGTCTGTTCCCTTATTAGCATCACCCCCTAAAATACTTCCAAATACCCAGTTATTAGGCCCAGCTAATTGTGTAAACCCTTTACCCAACATCATTGAATAGGTCCCAAGAAGTGCCCCTTCAACACCTGCAACACTGGTTAATTGCTCTTCTCTAAGAGAGCCTGTTGGTAGCACATCTAGAAAGCTATCTTTACAAGAGAATGTAATCGAAGCCACTGCAAATGTGGCAATTACAGACTTTTTGAAATTAATTGTTGTTTTCATTGATTATATCTTTATATAATTTTACTTGTTATCAGAACAAACAAATCATTATTTAATTTTATAAATAATCAGTTTTGTCATATTTCTATATTACAAATTGTAAATTATAATTGTTTAAAAAGTTAAGTTTAAACCCAAGTTAAAACCTCTAGCTACTGGATAGTTACCCACATCAATACCGAAGTTTGTATCTACCGCTCCACCTACGCCTGGATCAAGACCTGAATAAGAAGTAATTGTAAAAATATTTGTTACAGAACCACTTACTCTTGCTTTACTAATACCTAATTTAGAAATCAACGCTTTTGGAAGTGTATAACCTACAGAGATGTTAGTCATTCTTAAATAAGAACCATCTTCAACATACCATGAGTTTTCAGCTCCATTTGTACTGATGTTTGATTCACTTTCCCAAATAGGTGCTTTTGCGTTATTACCTAAAGCTGGCGTCCATGATTCTTTAGCAATAGCACCTTTTCCTGAACCTTGGAATGAACCATAGAATGCAGTGTACCATTTAGACATGTTGAAGATTTTGTTACCCAACGATGTATATAAATACGTTGAGAAATCCCATTGCTTATATTTAACATCTAAAGTAATACCACCTGTATAAACTGGCACTGGATTACCTAAGAATGTTCTATCATCCGGAGTAATTTTTCCATCACCATTCACATCAACATATTTGAAACGACCAACTCCAGCACCAGTTTGAGTAGAATTTTTAGCTTCCTCTGCAGTTGCAAAATAACCAGCTACTTGGTAGCCAAAGAAAGAAGAGATTGGCTGATCTACAGCATTTCTGATTGGGTTGATACCACGATAAGCAGCACCGCTAAAGAATTTAATAGATTCTGTCAATGAAGTAATTTTATTACTTAAGAATGAACTGTTCCAAGTAATATCATACTTAATATCTTGCGTAAATTTACCATGATTGATTAACTGAATATCAAGCCCTTGGTTTCTCATACTTGCAATATTCACTGAAGGAGCAGATGCTAACACACCAACTACTCCAGGAATAGGTACTTGATATAATAAGTCTTTAGTATCTTTTCTCCAGAAATCAATTACTGCTTCAAGTTTACCATTCAAGAAAGTTGCATCAATACCAATGTTGGTAGTTGTACTTGTTTCCCATTTAGCATCTACGTTACCAATACGTGAGCGATAATAACCCTCATCAGCACCATTGTTAGTACCAGAAATTGGATAATAGGAATTACCTCTACTCGAACCAAATAAGAAGTACTGATTGTTAGGATCTACTGGGTTTGAATTACCCATTTGTCCCCAACCTCCACGGATTTTCAAATCAGTTATGAAAGGAATCTCTTTCATAAAATCTTCACTACTCATACGCCAAGCAGCAGAAAATGCAGGGAATATGCCATAACGGTTGTTTGCACCAAATCTTGAAGAACCATCACGACGAACAACAGCAGATAGGTAATATTTATCTTGCAAACTATAGTCTAATTTCGAAAATAACGAGTAAAAATTAGATCCATAAAATAAACCTGAGTTTACTTGTGGATTTAGTACTTTACTTAAATTCACATAGTCTAAATCTGTTGAAAACGGATTTATACCAGAGCCCGAAATTTGTCTCCCCTGACCAGTGTTCAAAGCTTCAATACCAGCTAAAGCACTAATTGAATGACTGCCAATTTTCACTTTGTAGGCAGCTGTATTAGTAAATACCCATGAGAAGTTATATCCAGAACCCTCACTGAAACTGTTGTTCCCTTCTGGCTCAGAGTCTCCAAGGTATTTATAACCGTAATCTTTGAAATAATAACTATTAAATTGCCCTCCAATACTTGAGCGTAGCGTCAAGTTTTCAATAGGGTCAAATTCAACGTAAACGTTACCAAAGCCATTAGCATTAAAGTTATTGTCGTTGGTATTGTTATTCATCAACTGTCTAACGGGGTTTCTTGGGTTATTAAAACCACTTGCTTTAGTACTTGCAAAGTTTCCTAATTCATCATACACAGGAATGATACTTGGCATACGATAAGCAGCCAAAATTGGAGACTCATCTTGAGCAATACCCAAACCGTTTGTAGCACCAGATTGTCCTAATACTGAACGATAAGTAAACTGTAAGTTTTCACCAATTCTTACTCTTTTACCTAAATCAAATTCAGAGTTAGCTCTAAAGCTATATCTTTTGAAACTGTTAGTAATCAAGATACCATCCTGTTGTTGAGCAGAAAGACCGAAGTAATAACGACCATTTTCTGTTCCACCACTAAAACCAAGGCTATGTCTCATCAAAGGAGCAGATCTAGTAATTTCTTTGTACCAGTTTGTGCCTGCCATATTTGGCTTAATCAAGAATACACCATAAGGATCTGCTTGCGCAGCTGCTTTAACAGCAGCCAAATCTACAGTACCATAAACACCACTCTGACCATTTGCATATAAATAGTTAGGAATAGTAGCGGTTTCACCATTACCATATTGTGGGTGTTTCAAACCATTAGCCCATTCAGTTGGGTTAGCTGTACGAGATAAACCATTGGCGATATTAGTGTTGATCTGTGCAATTTTAGTCCAATCAGCTTCTTCTTGAGGAGTCAAATTTTTAGGAGCTCCCGCTGCGTTAGGGTCTGTTACACCATAAACACCATCATAAGTAACTTCCATTTTTCTAGCTTTCTTAGTACCTCTTTTAGTTACGTAAACGATTACACCGTTCGCAGCACGAGCACCATAGATAGAAGCAGCAGCTGCATCTTTCAATACCGTAGTTGACTCAATATCATTTGGAGAAAGGAAATCTGTAGATTGTACTGGAACTCCATCAACAATGTAAAGCGGATCATTAGAACCAGCAGGCCCGATTGAACCAAATCCACGAACACGAATAATTGAACTTGTTCCTGGTTGTCCGTTAGTAATCAAAGTAACACCTGATACTCGCCCTTGTAATTGCTGTTCAACGTTACCAGAAGGAACTACTTGTAAATCTTTTGCTTTAACAGTAGCAACAGCAGCAGTTGATTCTTTTTTGTTGGAACTTGAATAACCTGTAACAATTACCTCGTCAAGTGCTGAAACATCTTCTGCTAACTTAACATCTACATTACTTTGCGACCCAACTTTAACTTCAGTGCTTCTATAGCCAATCGCTGAAATTAACAATACATCCTTACCTGATTTGAGATTAATTGCAAAACCACCGTTTGCATCAGTTGATACACCTGTTTGTGTGCCTTTTAGAAGAACCGAGACTCCTGGGATTCCCTGACCATCTGCACCAGTAACTTTCCCAGTTACTCGTCTGTCTTGTGCCATTGTTAAGAACGTACTTAATAAAAATACGCACAACAAAAGCATACTCCTCCATGTAGAGTAAAATTTTGTGTTCATAATAAAATTGGGTTTTTGATTGAAAAAATTAGATTTTTGGTTGAAAATCCCTGTAAATATATATTTATTTTAATTTCATAACAAACTGAATATTTATATTCTAATAATTTATTTCACTTTAGTATATCACTGATATTTATTTAATGTATCAAAATGATAATATTTAATGTATCAAAATGATACTTTTTAGAATTTTATCAACCTCAACCTGCATTATTTTAACATTTTTTAAACTGCTGATAATCAAATACTTAACTACAAGTACGTCAATTTAGCATTATTGTACTATTTATCAAAATAATATAATTTTATCTAAAAAAACATTTTAAAAAACCTTTATTGAAATAGAATATAATTATTTAAAAAAATAAGAAATAAGAAAAATCTATTCCAATAATCTCATACCAACAAAACCGTATAATATTTTTGCCCCGATTATTTTGTAATTTCCTAAGTATAACTTTCCAGAATGATGGTCGTTTTATTTAGTAAATTTGTATTCTAAATAAAAAAATATGACTGAGTTTGATTACAAAAGTGCTTTAGCTAAAGTACCCGAACTTCCGGGTGTGTATCGATATTTTGATGATGAAGGAACGGTAATTTATGTAGGAAAAGCAAAAAATTTAAAGAATAGAGTAAGTAGTTATTTTGCGAAATCTAACCAACATGATAGAAAAACAAAGCGTTTGGTTAGTCAAATTAGAAATCTTGAGTTCACTATTGCTCATACAGAGTTTGATGCTCTTTTATTAGAAAATACGCTTATCAAGCAATTTCAGCCCAAATTCAATATTTTGCTGAGGGATGATAAAATGTATCCGTTTATCTGCATTACCAATGAGGCATTTCCTAAAATCATCACTATTAGACGAGTTGATAAAAAATTAGGTACATTTTTCGGCCCTTTCGCTAATCAAAAAGCGATGTATGCCATCTTGGAAATGTTTAATCAATTATATAGTTTCAGAACTTGTAATTTGAATCTTAATGAAAAAAATATTCAGGATAGAAAATTTAAAGTTTGTTTAGAATATCACATCGGTAATTGTAAAGGACCTTGCGAAGGACTCCAAACCGAAAATGATTATATAAAAGAAATTGACCAAGCCAAAAATATATTGAAAGGGAACATGAGCTTGCCGAAACAATACTTTGAAGAAAGAATGTTGGAAGCAGCCTCAAAACTTGCCTTTGAAGAAGCACAAGAATTTAAAGAAAAGCTGACTTACTTAGTCAATTTCCAAAGTAAATCAACGGTTGTCAATCCAAATATTAAAGACGTGGATGTATTTTCAATCGTTTCGGATGAAAATGCCTTTTACTTCAATTTTATGAAAGTATTGAATGGTTTTATTACTCAGACACAATCATTGGAAGTAAAGAAAAAACTTGATGAAACTGACGAGGATGTTCTTACAATGATGGTGTGGGAAATGCGTGAAAAGTACGAAAGTGAAGCCAAAGAAGTAATTACGAATATCCCACTTTCAGTAGATTTAAAAGGCGTTGAAAACACGATTCCGCAAATTGGAGATAAGAAAAAGCTGTTGGATATGTCTTTGAAGAATGTTCTATACTTCAAAAAGGAAAAAGCTGACCGACAAGCTTCTGAAGAAAGTGCTGGCGATACCAAAATGAGAATTTTATTAACGCTCAAAAATGATTTACAATTAAAAGCTATTCCACGTCATATAGAATGCTTCGATAACTCGAACATTCAAGGAACAAATCCTGTTTCGGCGATGGTTTGCTTTAAAAATGGATTACCTTCAAAAAAAGATTATCGTCATTTTACTCCTAAAACGGTAGAAGGTCCAAATGACTTTGCCACAATGCACGAAGTAGTTACGAGAAGGTACACAAGGTTACTTGAAGAAGAAGCTGACTTACCAGATTTAATTATCATTGATGGTGGGAAGGGGCAATTAAGTGCTTCGGCAGATGCTTTAAAAAATTTAGGATTGTATGGAAAAATCCCCATTATTGGGATTGCTAAACGTTTGGAAGAAATCTATTTCCCTGAAGATAGCATTCCTTTATACATAGATAAAAAATCAGAATCGTTGAAACTAATTCAACGCCTTCGTGACGAAGCCCATAGATTTGGGATTACAAAACACCGAGACAAACGTTCTAAAAATTTTATTATTAGTCAATTAGAAAGTATTGATGGTATCGGTAAACATACCGCAGAGAAGCTCTTGAAGCACTTCGGAACTGTTAGTAATATATATAAAGCTACTACAGAAGAATTAGAAACACTATTAGGCAAAGCAAAAGCCTTAAAACTTAAAGAGCAATTAAAGGTAATTAACGACCAATAATATGATTCATTGTAGCATCATTCTAAGTTGTAATGATGCTATAATGAACCTCTAACAATAAGCGAACTTGCACTGGCAATCTTTCCTTTTTGTCGATTATGAACCATTCTTCCAACCATTTTTCCCATCTGAACAAAGTCATTTGAAATCGTTGTGATGCCATCTTCCGCTAAAATCTCTTTAATCGGAGTATCATCATAAGAAAGTAAACCAATGTCTTCTCCTAATTTCAAATGCTTTTTATGGGTAAAGTTCACAAATCTTACTAAGTCATTTTCCAAAAAAAGTATATAAGCATGTCCTTTTTGTAAATTTTCTACATCAAGGTTATCAACAATTTCACCTTTTACCTGATACTCTTCACAAAACTTATTGAAGCCAATTAATATACCTTTCGGAGTATATTGGAATTGATTTTTACTGAGAAACAAAGTAAGACTTTCATATTTTCTTATCATTGGCAACGCTCCTGTAAGTCCTTGATAAAAATTTTGTTCAAAATCTTGGTACAAAACGGCATACTCTTCATCCAATTGTTCAACATCAATGTCTAATATTAGTAATTTATCTTTCGAAATTTGTTTAACAATATCAGAAACATCTTCATTAAAGTGAGGCATGATAATATAGAAGTTATAATTACCAATATTGTTCACGATGACGTTTTCAAAAACCTTCAAATCATGATAATGAAAAAATAAATCTATAGAAACATTTTCGCCCAAAGCTTCTTTCATGGCATGAAAAAGTACTTCTTTGTAGGCATTCATTGCATCAAAAAGTACAAACACGTGCATGGAAGCCTGAATATTGGTTGAAGCGATATAATATCCTTTTCCATGTTGAGCTGCCACAATACCTCTTTCTCGAAGCTCTTCATAAGCTCTAATCACCGTCATTCTAGCAACACCCAAAGAAGCAGTAATTTCATTAATTGTTGGGAGTTGATCACCTCTTTTCAAAAGTCCTTGTTGGATTCTCTCAGTGATTTCATCTACAATTTGCTGATATTTTGGTTTCTGAGCTTTTGGCTCAATTTGTAATTTATTTTTCATGGTTAGATTTAATCACCAACTAGCTGCCCAGTTTAAACTTGCTTTGAATAAAAATCAAAAACTTTACTTCAAGAAACCTTCCTCCTCTTTGGGCTTATCAGTTGGAATTTGTACTTGGGTTGAATCTACAGTATAAGTATTACAGCCCAAATCTACACCATCTGGCTTTTTGAAAGGTTCTTTTTTGAAACCAGCAATTGCCAAAGATTTATCTGCATATACTTTATCCATAAAATTGGCATAAGCTGGCATTGCCATTTTTGCACCTTGTCCCAAAGCCAAACTTCTAAAGTGAATACTTCTATCGTCACCGCCAACCCAAACACCAGCAACTAAATTCTGTGTCACACCCATAAACCAACCATCTGAATAATTTGAAGTAGTACCCGTTTTAGCACCAATATCATTCCCTTGCGCACAGTTGTAACGATTTAAACCTTGAGCAGTTCCTCCTGATTCTTGCACCGCACCTTTTAACATATAGGTCATTTTATAGGCTAAGTCAGCACTGATTACTTGTTTGGTTGTGGTTTCAAAACGTCTTAATTCATTACCATTTTTATCTTCAATTCTAAGAATCATGATTGGTTCAATTCTATAACCTTGGTTGATGAAAGTACTGTAAGCTGCTACTTGTTCATAAACTGATACTTCGCTCGCCCCCAAACACAGTGCAGGAACTTCCATTAAAGTACTCTGAATCCCTACTCTATTGGCAAATTCAGCTACTTTTTTAGGCCCTAATAATTTCATTAAACCCGCAGAAACAGAGTTGATTGAAAGCCCCATAGCATGACGAAGCGACATTGAAGCATAAGAATAACTACCCGTTGAGTTTTGTGGTGTCCATGTTCTATCTATACCATCTTCAGGTCCAAAAGTTACAGGTTCATCCACTACGTTTCCACATAAATTTACAACATCGTTTTCGAGTGCAGTTGCATAAACAAAAGGCTTAAAAGTAGAGCCTGGCTGACGCTTGCTTTGTTTTACGTGATCAAATTTGAAATATTTAAAATTGATTCCTCCTACCCAAGCTTTAATATGCCCGTCGTTCGGATTCATCGCCATAAAGCCACAATTCAAAATTCTTTTATAATAACTCATCGAATCAAGCGGAGATAAAGTTGTATCTCTATCACCTTGCCAAGAAAATACCGTCATCTTTACAGGTGTTTTTAATACCTTCCAAACTGCTTCTTCATCTCCATCAAATTCTTCCATCAAGGCTTTGTAACGTTGAGTACGTTTCATGGCATCTTTCAAAAAGCCTTTTATTTCTTGCATTTTTTCATTTACCCAAGGATTTCGTCCTTTCCAATGTGCATAAAATAGCTTCTGCTGGTTTCGCATGTGTTCATCTAAAGACAATTGAGCATAAGCCTGCATTCTTGAATCAATGGTTGTATAAATTTTCAACCCACTGGTGTATAAATTCAATTTATCTCCTTCATCTCTAGTTGAATTCAAATCTGCAATAATTTCTTGCAATTGTCTTTTCACGGCTTCACGCAAATAAGGTGCTTGTCCAGTATTTTGATTTTCAACCTTGAACTTTAGACCTAGTGATTCTTCTTGCAAAGCCAGCATTTCTTCTTCAGATAAATGCTCGTACTTATTCATCTGGCTAAGTACTACATTTCTTCTAATCGTACATTTTTCTGGATGACGACGTGGATCATACATTGATGGATTCTGTAACATTCCTACCAAAGTAGCGGCTTCTTTTACACTTACATTGCCCACATTTTTTCCAAAATAAGTTTTACAGGCAACTCTAATTCCATAAGCATTATTTCCAAATTCTACTTCGTTCAAGTACATCTTTAGGATTTCTTGTTTGGTATAACGACTTTCCAAACGAATTGCCAAAATCCATTCTTTTGTTTTTGCAATAACGGTTCTTACCAAAGGAATTTTAGCTAATAAACCTTTATAGCTTGGTCCATCTTCTGTTGGGTCTAACCTACGAGTATCAAAAAGATTTTTGGCTAATTGTTGCGAAAGTGTACTTCCTCCACCTGCTTGTCCGAAATGAGTAATTACTCTGAAAATACTTCTTAAATCAATTCCTGAGTGCTGTGTAAAACGAGCATCCTCAGTTGAGACAAGTGCATTAATAATATTGGGAGAGAGTTCTTCGTATTCTACGGGAGAACGGTTTTCACGGAAGTATTTTTCTAAATCTACGCCATCTTCCGAAATCAACACAGAAGCAATTTGGCTTTTAGGATTTTCTAGTTCTTGCAAACTTGGCATTCCGCCGAAAAGCCACAAGAAATTATATTGAACGGCAACAATATATAATATAAATGTAACAAAACCAATAATCGACAGTTTCCAAAGTCGAGAAATTACTTGTTTGTATTTGCCAGCTTGAAGTTGAATCATGAGTAATTTTCAATAAGGATTATTAAGGAGGACTGTATTAAAGCAACAACACTAGAGTGAAAGCTCTTCAAAACAGCGAATGTTGTTGTTTATGAATGAACTATCTTACAAATTTAAAAATTTAATATTGAATTCCTGCAAAGACCTGCATTTTAGCCAATCCTTCACCATATTCTTGTTTCAGAGAACGTCAAGTATTTTTAAAAATTGTAATCACAGTAATATCCTTCGGTCGTTTTCCTCAAGATACAAGATTTTAGCAGTTTTACACAAAATATTCAAAAGCATTTCTTGATGTTTTTCTACTTCTGAGTCAATTTTATAAACAAGCCCTGCATTCGCACATGAAAAATCTGTAAATTGCATGATTATTTCAATATTCTAAAATATTCTAAATGAGTTTATTAGCAATTGGTTCGGTAGCTTTTGACGCCCTCGAAACACCCTACGGCAAAACAGACAAAATCATCGGTGGTGCAGGAACATATATTTCTTTGTCTGCCTCTTACTTCAAAATACCTGTAAACCTTGTAGCGGTGGTCGGTGAAGATTTCCCACAAGAATACATACAACTTCTTGAAAATAAAGGAATTAATACAAACGGTTTACAAATTAAAAAAGGAGAAAAATCTTTCTTTTGGTCTGGTCGCTATCACAACAATATGAATTCTCGTGATACTTTAGTGACTGAATTGAATGTTTTAGCCACTTTTGACCCAATCATTCCAAACGAATACCAAGACTGTGAATACTTGATGTTAGGGAATTTAACACCAGCAGTGCAAATTACAGTAATTGAACGTTTAGCAAAACGTCCAAAATTAGTTGTAATGGATACCATGAATTTTTGGATGGACATTGCAATGGATGATTTGAAAAAAGTACTTACAATGATTGATGTACTTTGTATTAATGATGAAGAAGCTCGTCAACTTTCTGGTGATTATTCGCTTAGAACTGCTGCCAAAACGATTATGGCAATGGGACCAAAAACATTAATCATTAAAAAAGGTGAACACGGAGCTTTACTTTTCCAAGGAGATAAATTATTCTTTTGTCCTGCGTTGGTTTTGGAAGAAGTTTTTGACCCAACTGGTGCTGGCGATACTTTTGTAGGTGGTTTTATTGGTTACTTAGCTAAAACAGACGACATCAGCTTTGAAAATATGAAAAGAGCTATCGTTCATGGTTCGGCAATGGCTTCTTTCTGTGTAGAGAAATTTGGAACGGAACGTATTGTCGATTTAAGTGACGAAGAACTTACTGCACGAATCAATGAATTCAAAGATTTAGCAGGATTCGATATTTAATCTTTTCGGATTACTAGATTCGGAAAATCTAGTAATCCGAAATTTTCACATCCCACCCCCTGATATAAAATTCTGTAAATGGCTAATGGTGGCTTTTTGGTCTTCAATAATATAACGAACTACATCGCCCATCGAAACAATTCCTACAACGTGCTTATCGGCAATTACAGGTAAATAACGAATATGTTTGGCCGACATAATTTCCATACAAGTTTCAATAGAATCTTCAAATTTCACTGATGGATATTCAGATTCCATGATTTCAGAAACCAGCGTATCATTTGAATGCTTCCCTTTTACGATTACCTTCTGGGCATAATCTCGCTCGGTTAGTATTCCAACAAAATCATCTTGATTGTACACGACAAGTGCACCAATATTTTTCTGAGACATAATCTCAAGTGCTTCATAAACAGTTTTTGAAGCATCAATAACGGTAACAGTATTTCCTTTGTGATAAATAAGATTAGATACCCTTTTCATAGTCGATTTTCATTTTGTTATAATGCTATAATTTAGCGAAAAAATCCTAAATAAAAAATCAAAAAATGAATTATTTTCCGCCTACAACGATTTCAACCAATGAATCTATCGCTAAATGTTGATTCGCCACTTCTAAAACCATTTCAGCGGTAATTGCTTGAATATTTTGGATATAGCAATCATAAAAATCTAAAGAAAGCTCTTCTGATAAAATCACTTTATAACGATCTAAAATATCAAAAGGAGTATTTAACGATCCTGCAAAAGATCCAATCATATAATTCTTAACTACTTCTAATTCACCATCTTTAATTAATTCTCTTTGAAGAATATTGATTTCTTTATAAATCTCGTCAATTGTTTGTTGAGTATTTTCTCTTTTAACATCAGTACCAATCACAAAGTAGCCAGCCTTTGAAAAAGGAGCGATATTAGACGAAATGCCATAAGTAAGACCTTTTTCCTCACGAATATTACTCATCAATCTTGAACCAAAATAACCACCTAATGTCTCATTTAAAACTAGCATTTTGAAGTAATCAGGATGTTTGCGAGTCATCATCTGTTTTCCCATTCTAATCGACGATTGGATAGAATCTTCTTTCTCGATAAGTACAGATTTTTCAATCAGGTTATATTCGTCTTTATTAAGCGAAATATCTTTCACAATTGACTGAACATCATTTTTTCCAAAAAAATCTTCTAGCAGATTAACTTCACTTTCGGTAATTTTTCCAGAAAGAAAAATTCTAGGTTTCTTTCCTAACCAGAAACTTTGATAAAAATCTAATAAAGTATCACGGTTAATCGCTTGAATAGCTTCTTCATCCAAAGAATTTCCATAAGAATGATTGTCCCCAAATACTTTTTTTCTAAATACTTTATTAGCGATGAAAGATGTTTTTCCTGCATTTACTTCGAGCGTCTGTAATTGTATTTTCTTGAATTTCTCTAATTCGTCTTCTGGAAAAACGGCATTTTCTAAAATCTCTTTTACCATAGGCAAAAGCGTTGGCAAATATTTTGTCAAACCATAAACAGTAATATTGGCCCTGTCTAGTCCATGACCAAATTCAATAAATGCACCATATTGGTCAAAAAAAGCACTTATTTGTGAAGAAGAATATTTCTTTGTTCCTTCTCCAAGCATTTTAGCCACAAATAATGACACCCCATTTTGTTTTTCATACCAATTACCTGCATCAAAACTGATTTCTAATTTAACAACAGGCTGCTCACCAATACTGATATAATGAACAGGAATGCCATTGGATAGCATTATACTTTCTATCTTGGGAATAGATACTTGTTTAATCGTCTGAAATGCTGGACTTTTTACTCTGTCTAAAATCATTACTTATAAATGCTATATGATTGCTGGATTTGGATGATACCAGATGTTATAATCTAAAAAAAATGACATCTCGTTTGAGATGTCATTTCACTGTTGTAAAATATTTTTAAATGCTACAAAACCTAGTTTGTAGTAGTTTTAGCTACTTTAGGTGCTGCATTAAAATTTGCATGTAAACTCAATCTAAGCGTTTGTGCTAAAGCATTTCCACTTGCTACAGGAATTAAGTAAGCGAAATCTAAACCAAATTTCTTTTCTAATTTAACTCCAAAACCTGCTGTAAAATACTTGCGTCCACCTTTACTAGCATCTTCAAAGAAATAGCCGCCTCTTAAAGCAAACAAATCATTGTATAAATATTCTGCTCCTAAAGAAACATTGATTTCTTTTAATTCTTCGCTAAAGCCATCTGGAGCATCTCCAAATGAGCCTAAAATTCCACCAATAGCTGTTGATGGTTGTTCTAATTTACCATTCACTACTTTCGGTGTTGGTACCATTAACTTATTAATATCAGCTGTTAATGTTAATTTGTTATGCTGATCAATTGTATTAGTTGCCGCAAAACCAGCTTTAAAATTAGTTGGAATAAAGTTTGATTCATTCAAGCCATAAGAAACACGACCAGAAATGTTTTGAATCATTACACCCCAATTATAGTTCCAAGGTTTATCTCTTTTTGAAGTATGAAACAAACCAATATCTGCACCAACTGTTGATTCTGTTTGAACTTGAACTGTACCAGCCACTCCTGATGTAAGTGGCGATAATGCAGAATTAATGTATTTTACATTTACTCCTAGCCCTAATTTCTCAGAAAGTTTACGAGAATAAGAAAGTGAAATCGAATATTCTTTAGAATTAAAATTTCCTAAAGATTGTCCTGTACTATTAGTGGCTTGAAATTCTCCTTGGTCAAAATAATGAACTGATAGTCCAATAGCTTGATTAGTTTGAATTTTTTTGTAGAAACTAGCATTCAATAGTCCCATATCATCAACTAGCTGACGCAACCACGGAGCATAAGATACAGAAACAGCCATATCTTTACCAGAGAAAGGAATTTTTCCTGGATTCCAAAAAATGCTGTTAGCATCGCCATCTCCAGGCGAAAGTGCAACACCCGCATCACCCATTGCAGCCGAACGAGCATCAGGAGTAATTATTAAAGATTGGATAACTGGTGATGGTGTACGAGTAGTTTGAGCAAAGACGTTCACAGCGGGCACTGTTAATCCAAACAACAGAGACACTCTTAGAGCGCTGGTAATTTTTTTAATCATTGTCTTTAAGGTTAAAGTTTCTTGGAACGAGGCATATCAAAAGTAGTCAATAAACCTTTTTTTACAAAATTTATCCAAATATTCTTTGCTGGAATTATTTAAGCAAAATAATCTTGCCACTTCCATTGGCTTGATAGCCAGTTGTTAGTGACTTTACAAAAATACGATAAAAGTAATTACCAGTTACATTTGAGACAGAATCTTCTACAATATTCCATGAAATTTTATTAAATGGTGAGCTTACTCGGTAAGCATTCTGGTCTATTTGTTTAATTAAATGCCCGAAAGTATCAAAAATTTCGATAACTACATTAAAATCATCTCCTTCTTGATTATGCTCAAAACTGAAAGTAGCTTTTTCTTTTGCAGGATTCGGAAAACTAAAAACATTTTTTAATCGATTTTGGCTTTCCGTATTGACACTGAATCGTAACGAAGCTTCGTTTGAATTATTACTTGTATCCCAAACTTTTAATTTTAATTGATGTTCACCAGCTGTCAAACCCTTTATTTGATATTTTACTTGTCCACTTTTATAATCATCTTTAGATGAGATAAAATACTGATTTACAGCAATATTCAGTGTATCATCAATTGTTAAAAGCAATTCATGACCCAAACCTTCACTAGCAATATTAATACCGTTTTCATCTGAGATATTTGCAATAAAAATTGGATTATCACTTGTAACTCCTCCATTCACAAAGGTTTCATCATTTAAATAAAGACTTACTTTAGGTGGAATATTATCCAGTACCAAGCTATTATCAGCACCACCAATCAGAGGATTCAAAGCACCTAGTGCATCTGATAAACCATCGTTCGTTTGGGCATAAATATAAATTTTACCTTCTCCTAATTGATAATTAATATCTTTAGGTATCCTAAAAGTACTGGTAAAACTTCCATTCAAAACACTGACTTCACCTTTAAATAAAATATTTGTAAAATCTTGATAATTGAACTTCGCTCCTTTATTTCCTTTGGTTAAAATACTCTTTTCTTTATCATAAACAGTAATGATTGCCTTTCCAGTAAAGCTATTTACTTTTGTCTCAGTCGCCAGTTGCCTAATTTCTCCTTCAATGGTTACTTTACTTTGTGCTTTTATTGTATCTGCTAGTGCCGTCGCTTTCCCATTTACTTTCAACACGACAGCTTCGTATTGTGGATAAGCCAATTTCATGGAAGGGTCGCCCAGTAAAGAGAAATTCCTATTCAAAACCCCTTGAAAACTATTGTTTTTTGTATAAATCATGACATCTCCTAAACGTGGCATTTCACCATTTTTAGCAGTAAAAACTGATTCATAAAAGGCTTGGTTAATAAAAAAATTAGTATTTTGATAAACTGGTCTTGTCGTCGTTAATAATGCAATAGCACCGCCATTTGGATTAAGAATTGATAATTCAGCCCCTGAAATCTGATTAGGGTCATCAAAGCGACCAAACTGACAAGTAGCTGTAAGCATCAAAGGCATATTATTAAAATTTGTCCAAGATTCAACATCTTTCAAAGTCAAAATTTGTTCGTCAGTAAGCCCTGTTTCTGCACCATGTCCATTATAGTTGATAATTAATGAACCTTGTTGAAAAGCTTGATTAAGTGCAGTATTAGCAGCTGGCGACCTTTGTCCTTCTGGTAAAGAAACCAAAGGGAAAGCATCCAAATAGATCTTATTAGTTTGATAGGCCGGGTAAAAGGAATTAACCATTGATGCAAACGCTTCAGCATCTTGCTGATGAATATTTCCATCACCATCATCAGCCACAAAGGCTACTTTATTTCGCCATTGCCCAATTGTATTTTTATTCGTTCCGTAATTAATTAGCTTGTCAACAATTTGCTTGGCTTCTTCAAGATTTTTAACGGGTAATCTTCCTATCCCAATTTCAAGGGTATTATTCCCAGCTTGATTCTCAATCCATTCCCCTTCGTTATCCTCTAAAAAACCAAAATAATCATCAGAAGAATGGCTAAAAATAGGATGTAAAGATTCTCTACTTTCATACGTTGGAATTAGAATCGCTTTCGTTTCATCGTTAATAACATTCAGCCTTTTTTTATAATCATACGAAGCATCACCGAAAAGCAATAAATACTTTATTTTGTTAGGATTTCTTTGATACAGATTTCTCATAAAATCTCTGATAGCAGAAATATCTTGTTTCCCAGAAGCATATTCATTATAAATTTCTTCTGGCGAAACCACCAATACAGATAATTTATCATGCTGACGTCTAAAATCAGCAAGCCTTTCTACTTGATTAGTTAAAATTTTAGCCGCAACAATTACCAAATCAGGTACTTCAACATTATGTAAATTTTGATTACTAATCTTTTGAGAAGAAACTGGGTTCAGGAAATCTGTCGTATTAAAAATTATATACTCTTTAACAATCTTGCTATTTGCTCCAAAACTAAGCGTTTGACTTTGCTGTAAAAAAGCCTGACTAAATGGTTGCAGAGGATTGGTAATATCCCAAATTTTAAAAGTGGTAGATGGTTTTTCTATCACATAGTTTACTGAAGGATAATTTAAACTTTCTAAAGACCGAAAAACAGTTTGTTGGTTATATAATTTTAACGTTCGTTGAGACTGTACTCCTAAAAAATTTAGATATCCACTTCCCAAATTAAGTGTTTTTTTATCGTAAGTTAGTCCAATTTTTAAGTCATTAATATTCGTAAAATTGCTTCCATTAATGGTAAAAATTTTACTAGCAATCGCACCTTTATAGTCATATCTGTCTGAACCAATGGCTGAAATTGCCAATCTTCCAAGATTTTGCTCATTTGCTCTTAACACAAAATCTGTTTGTCCATAAGCAACAGCAACAGCAGAACAAGTAATATTTACGGAAGAATTAGCTGTAATTCCGGGAAGATTAAAAGTAAATATTTGTTCATTTGTTCCTGAAAACTCTTCTCCAAACCATTCTCTTCCAGAACCTGCAAAAGGTGCTTGAGCTAATATATTTTTCTTGTCTATTTCATGAAAAACATAATCGTCGTATGTAAAAATATTTTTGGTCGCTTCAATCGATGGCTGTTCTTGTATTCGTAAACCTTTGGTTTCTGAGAGTGTCAGAAAATAAAAAGTGGTATCAGCATAAATATTGAATTGATGTTTAAAGGAATTAGGCGAAGAATTATAAATTGTTTTATGCGGACTTTGTCCATAAAAAAGAATAAAATCTTGAGATTCAAACTTTCCATCTATTTCGCCTTCAATGTAAATACTATTTTCTGTTAAATCAGCAGGGCGATTTTCAGCATTACTTTGAGGTAACATTCCGCCTCCATTTCCAAAAATTTTAATATTTTGAGGATTAATTGTTGCTAAATCGAAGCCATTTTTTTGTAGAAAAGTTGCGTCCAAACGATAAACTCCATTAGCGTTTACACCGATTTTTATCCAATTTCCTTTTGCTAATACAGCATTGTTCTGTGCGTAGCTATTGAAAGAAATAATAAAAAGTAGAATGATATATAGAAATGATTTTTTCAAAATGCCAAGTATTTTTAATTTTTAAACGTAAGCCTATTTCAAAAATTATACTTTTTTTACCAAGGCAATTGCAGAAACTACATATCGTTTTCCATTTGCTTTATCAGTACAAAGAAAACGTGTTCGCCGCAAATCTCCTTTCTCGAAATATCTTCCATTTAATTCAAAGACTTCTCCTTTTTGTAAATTTGTTAATATCATTTTATCTTCTTCTTCCGCTAATTTGTCAAATTTTCTTAACTCTTTCACCAAAGGAGAATAGCTCTGTGTGGTTGCTGAAGGGTTTTCTAAATATTCTTTTAGAGGAATCAATATTTGAAAGGGCAAAGTCGATTCGTTTAATAAAGGTAAAAATACTTCTTTAAAATTCTTTTTCCATTCCTTTCCGTGCGGATTGGGCTTATTGCCAAACTGCTTAAAGGTAACCAAATGTGCTACTTCGTGAATATAAGTAACCAAAAATGCGTAAGGATTCAAATCGCCATTTACGGTAATTTTATGTCCTTTATCTCTTCTAAAGGAATAATCACCTAATTTAGATTGGCGAGTACGGGTTATCTTGAAGTTAAATTGATACGTTTCCCATAAGCTAAAGCAATAGTTAACAGTAGTGTTAGGGAAGTATTTTTGAAAAACCTCTAAGTCCTTTTTCATGATGCTAATATACAAGATAACTTTGTTGACATCTGAGTGAAAACTATTGGGCAATAAAAAAGCCTTAACTAGGTTAAGGCTCTTTTCTTTCCATAAGGAAACTGATAATTACTTAGCAGCAGCAGTATCAGCAGCAGCAGTATCAACTACAGCAGCAGTATCAACTACAGTAGTAGTATCAACAGTTACTGAATCAGTTGTAGTAGTTTCAGCTTTCTTTTCTGAACAAGCAGCTAATGAAATCATACCAGCTACTAAAGCGAATGCAAAAAATTTCTTCATTTCGTTGTGATTGGGGTTTGTTTGATACAAATTTATGTACAACTTTTATTCCATGCAAGCAATTGTACATAAATTTTAAGTATTTCTTAATAATTGATTAAAAATCTAGCTTTTGCAGTGTTTTATCAAAGAAAAGTACAAATACATCCTTAAAATCTCTTTTATTTTAAGTTGTTTTTATATATTCAAGTATCAGATGGACATTTAAAATTAAAATAAAATATAGAAATAATTATATTTTATAAAATTGTCCTCTTTAGTCTATCATAAAAGCCTGTATCTTTAAAAGTAAAAGTTTTATGAAGAGTATAATTAGACATAAAACTAAAACCATTACCAATTAAATGACAAGTCAACTGATTAACATTGATTAATTTCTTTGAAAAAGGAATCAAATAATGAAAAATTTCGAAATAATGATTTGATATTTTGTAGGAATATGTTGCAAAAAACCATGTTACTCCGCCTGAAAAAGTTGCAACGATAAGATACTTTACCATTTCACGGCGAGTCTGGCTTGTTTTACGAGCATTAAAGGCAAAAAGTTTAGTTAAGATAAAGCCTACAATCAAAGATATAAAGTACGCAGGAGTAATACTCGCTTCGTAGGTGATGGTAAACCAAGATTGAAAAAGACTACTACAAACTAGTTGAATGATAACACCAGTACCAGCAACTAAAAAGTAAACAATTAAATCCTTTTTATTAAGTAATTTTGAATTTGACAAGATTAAAAGATATTTTTAACTAAATCAGGAGCTAGTCCTAATAAAATTGTTAGTGTCGTTGTAAGAATTAAGATAAATTTATAAAGTGGTGAGAGCTCAATTTTTGCAACTTCTCCTTTTTTCATGTAAGCTGCAATAATTGGCTTAAAGTAATAATAAATACCAACCGTTGACATCAAAATGGCAATCACTAGAATCCACTTAAACAATGATGATGGATTTGAAAAAGCGTCACTAAAGACAAAAAACTTTCCAAAGAAACCAGCTGTTAATGGAATTCCGGCAAGAGATAACATTGAAATTGTTAAAGAAAAAGCTAATAATGGGTTGTTATTAGCTAATCCATTCAATGCTTCAAAACTTTCATCCGCCTTACCATTTTTAGCTTGTGCTTCAGAAACAACCATCAAAACTGCAAAAGCCGTAATTGTAGCAATAGCATAAGCTAATGAATAAAATAAAAGTGAAGAATTCGTTTCTGGTCTTTTCGCTAAAACTGTAATCAACAAGTATCCTGCATGAGAAATACTAGAATAAGCTAACATTCTTTTGAAGCTTTGTTGATAAACAGCAGTAATATTTCCAATGATTAAAGTCGCACAAACAATATACACTAATGGATTTCCCCATAAACCATATACAGATGGGAATGATATTGACAAAATACGATAAGTAGCCGCAACACCTGCAGTTTTCACAACAGTTGACATAAATGCCGTAAAGATACTTGGTGCTCCATCATAAACATCTGGCGTCCAGAAATGGAAAGGAGCTGCCGAAATTTTAAAGAGTAAACCAACCATTATCAAAATTACTCCCGAATATAATAATGGGCCATAAGCACCGCCCATTTGTTCTTTAGCTTTCGCTACTCCTTGAGCAATCCCATGAATATCAAAAGAACTAGTTGCACCATATACCAATGCTACTCCAAATAATAAAATACCCGTAGCGAACGAACCCATTAAAAAATACTTCAAGGCTGCTTCATTAGAACGTAAACTACGTTTATCAGAACCTGTAAGTACATACATAGAAACAGAAAGAATTTCTAAGCCTACAAAAAGCATAATCAGGTTTTCAAAAGTAACCATCATAATCGCTCCTACTGCAGAGAAAAGCAAAATGGCATAATATTCAGCAGGATGTGAATGTTCATCATCATCTCCAAAACTACGAGAGATAGCTACCACCAAAAATGTTGATAACAGAATAATTGTAACAAAATTAACAGAAAGGTTATTGGTTTTTAGCATGTTATTAAACCAATAATATTCATGATTCCAGTCTGCAAAATTTAATCCAAGAGCAATAAGGATAAAAACTAGCGTAGCTGGTAACAAGATTTTACGGTTGTTCAAAAACCCTAAAAACAGATTAGAAATCCCGAAGAGTGATAATGCTATAATTGCGTTCATGTTTCAAATTTGAAAACTTGAAAAGTTGTATTTCTGAAAAGTAAAGACTTTACACAAACCCAACAATCAAATTATTTGATGATTGATAATAATTGGCTAACAGCTGGTTCAGTTAATTTTAAGAAAATATTCGGAGCAATTCCCAAAGCGATTACTAAAAATGAAAGCGGGAATAAAACAGCTTTTTCATTGAATGTTAAATCTGTAAATCCCTCCGTAATTTTAGAAGTAATTCCAAACATTGATTTTTGAACCATTCTCAACATATAAACCGCACCCAAAATAATGGTTAATCCTGCTACTGCTCCTATCCAAGCGTTGTATTCATATACTCCTTTCAATAACAAAAATTCGCCCACAAAACCATTTGTAAGTGGTAAAGCTACCGAACCAAGCATTAAAATAATGAAGTAAACAGTAAGGTTTGGAGTAGTTTGAGTAATACCACCTAAAAGAGATAATTCACGAGATTTTGCTCTTCTTTCAATAATTTCTACGATAAAGAATAAACCCACAACATTGATACCATGTGCCAACATTTGAATCAATGAACCTTGAATACCTTCTAAATTTCTTGAGAAAATACCTGCCGACATCAATCCCACGTGTGCAAATGATGAATAAGCAATCAATCGTTTCATATCTTTTTGCTGAATCGCAATCACAGAACCGTAAATAATGCCTATTACCGAAAGAATAATCGCCACAAATCCCCATTGATCTACACCAAGTGGTACAATTGGCAAAATAAAACGAATCAAACCATAAACTCCCATTTTCAACATGATACCTGATAAAAGCATTGTTCCTGCTGTAGGAGCTTCCACATAAGTATCTGGTTGCCAAGTATGGAATGGGAAAAGTGGCATCTTAATAGCAAATGCAATAAAAAATGCTCCAAATAAGTAGCTCTGAGTTGATAAATCTAAGGCTTTAGCTGCTTCATAAATAGCATTAATATCTGCTGAGTGCGTTCCTGGCGTCAATAAATACAAGTAAACCAATGCCAACAACATGAACAAAGAACCAAAAATGGTATAAACAAAGAACTTAAATGTCACTTTGATACGATTTTCTCCTCCCCAAATAGCCGCAATAAAATAAATTGGGATTAATGCTGCTTCAAAGAAGAAGTAAAAAAGGAAAACGTCTTTTGCTGTAAATACACCCACTAATGCTGCTTGCATGAATAAGATGAGAGCATACAAATTAGAAGCGTTTTTGTAATTATTTCCAAAAGTAGAAAGAATAATAAAAGGCACCATTAAAGTGGTAAGAAATACCAAAATCAAGCTGATTCCATCAACTCCTACAGAAAATTTTATTCCAGCTGAATGAATCCAATCATAACTTAAGCCAAATTGAGAAGTAGCGTCTGGCACAAATGACTTATACAAGTACGCTCCTAAAGCCAACTCAGCAAAAGCAAAGACTAAGGCTACAGTTTTAGCGGTTTCTCCCTTGATGGCTAATGTAATCAGCCCTGCAATGATGGGAAGAAGAATGAGAGAAAGTGTTAGCATATTTTTTTATCAATCGGATTTGTAATGAGCAAATCTTTCAATGTATTTATATTGTCTTTAATCTATCCCAAAAGGAAACTTTTCAAGCTCCAAACTAATATCGCTGCAATCGATAAAACCATTGCAAAAATATAATAACCCGTTGTTCCATTTTGAAGTAAACGAACTTCACTTGAAAGTGTTTTTACGAGTTTACCAACTCCTTCTACTATTAAATCTATTACCAAGAATTCAATTACTTCTCTAAAGAAATTAGATAGTGCTGTGATTGGTTTTACAAAAAGAGTATCGTATAATTCGTCGATATAGTATTTGTTGTAAATTACTTTTTGTAATCCTGTTTCCTCTCCTTCCGCTACTGGAACGGTTTTCTTCACTACATAAATAAAGTATGCAACACCCGCAGAAAGTAATGCTGCAACGACAGAAACAATCATTAAAGTAATTTCAAGTGATTCATCAACGGCTACGTGTTCAATAGCAGACTGTTCAAACAATGGCTCCATAAATGCTGCTAAACTAGCATGACCTCCAAAAATGTGTGGAAAATTAAAGAATCCACCAATGGCAGAAAGTACTGCAAGAATCATTAAAGGGGCTGTCATCGCAATTGGCGACTCGTGCAAATGATGTTTTTGTTTTTCTGTTCCTCTGAATTCTCCGAAGAAAGTAAGGAACAATAAACGAAACATATAGAATGAAGTCATTATCGAGCCTAAAACTCCGAATGCCCACATTAATTTATTATGTTCAAAAACGTGTGCTAAAATTTCATCTTTCGAGAAGAAACCTGCAAATGGAGGAATACCAGAAATGGCAATCGTAGCAATTAGGAAAGTAATAAAGGTAATTGGCAATTTTTTACGAAGTCCGCCCATTGAACGAATATCTTGTTCATCAGACATCGCATGAATTACTGAACCTGCTCCTAAAAATAACAATGCTTTAAAGAAAGCGTGCGTCATTACGTGAAAAAACGAAGAAGAATAAGCCATTACTCCTAAGCCCATAAACATATAGCCTAACTGAGAAACCGTAGAGTAAGCCAATACTTTTTTAATATCATTTTGGAAAAGACCAATCGAAGCCGCTAATAAAGCCGTTGCCAAACCTACCCAAGCTACAATATCGAGTGTTTCTGGTGCTAATGAATACATAATATTCGAGCGAATAATCATGTAAATACCAGCAGTAACCATCGTAGCAGCGTGAATTAAAGCAGAAACTGGTGTTGGACCAGCCATTGCATCTGGCAACCAAGTATATAATGGAATTTGGGCTGATTTACCCATTGCTCCAATAAACAGTAAAATCGTAATATAGAATAAAGTTTTATCGCCAGAAGAATAACCACCTTCAGCAATTTTGCTAAATACTTCTGAATATTCTACAGAACCAAAATGATTGATAATTAAGAAAATACCTAACAAAAAGCCCAAATCACCGATACGGTTCATGATAAAAGCTTTGCGAGCGGCATTTCCGTAATTACTATTTTTATTCCAGAAACCAATCAATAAATAAGAACATAAACCTACGCCTTCCCAACCGATAAACATCACAACGTAGTTTGAACCCATTACTAATAAAAGCATGAAGAACAAGAATAGGTTTAAGAAAGCAAAAAACTTACCGAAACCTTCGTCGTGGCTCATGTAGCCAATTGAATAAATGTGAATCAAAGTTCCTACACCAGTAATAATCAAAAGCATTAATAATGACAATTGATCTAACTGAAATGACATCGAAATATTCAAAGTACCAACCGTAATCCAGTCGAATAGATGAACAATTTGAGGTTGACCATTAAAGCCTAAAAACAAGGTTAAAGCACAAGCAAAAGATGCAAATGCCGCCGCAGAGCTAATAATGCCAGCTAAAGACTTAGGAACATGACGAAAACCGATTCCATTGATAAGGAAGCCGATTAAGGGAAATAGTGGAATGAGTGTAATTAGAGACATAATTCTAATTTGAAAGTTTTCTAATTTGAGATGATAATGTTTTAAATTGGAAGATTACCATTTCAATTTATTCAACAAACCAACATCAATTGTCTGGATATTTCTGTAAATCATCACAATAATGGCAAGCCCAACTGCTACTTCTGCCGCTGCTACTGCCATGATAAAAAACACAAAGATTTGTCCAGCGGGATCTGCTTTGTAAGAAGAAAATGCTACCAGTAATAAATTTACTGAATTGAGCATTAATTCTACCGACATGAAGATGATGATTGCATTGCGGCGTGTTAATACGCCAATAATTCCGATACAAAATAATGCGGCACTGAACCAAACATAATAGTTCAAGGGTATTTCTCGGATGACATCAGGTATTTGTTGCATGAGTATTGCGTTTCTGCTTGAGAACTTATTAAAACGAATCTTGTTTTGCTAAATCAAAAAGACCTATTTGTTTATTTACAGACAAAGTAATAATGAAAACTTATCAGCAAAATTAAGGAAAAACTGATAAAAGCATAAAAACATAAGACAAAAGTGTAGGTTTATTCTGCCCTGACCTTTGTCTTATGCTAATTTACTTGTTATTGAAAGCCCTAAGCTTTATTTCTGTGAGTTTTCTTTTGGTATCCATCGGAAAATCGCCCTTCATCATCCAGTCATAATAAGAAGGTTCTTCTTTTAAAACTTGAACAACTGGCTTACCTGCATGTTTACCAAAATTGATTACTTCGATTCCATCTTTATTAAATGCCATTCTTTGAGCAAAGTCAACCAATTTAGACGCTGTGATTTCATGCAAAACATCCATGTCGTTTTTCACAGGCTCAAATGCTACACCTTTGCTATCTTTTATGGTTACTCCTTCATAATACTTAACTTGTTCGTTGAGTACTTCCAAAGTAGCAATTGTATCTGCTTCTGCCGAATGGGCATCTATTAATTCTTTCTTGCAGTAAAATTTATAAGCTGCCGACAAAGTACGAGGTTCCATCAAATGGAAAATACGTTGTGCATCGATTAATCGACGGTTTTTAATATCAAAATCTACTTCGTTTCTTAAAAATTCCTCTACTAAAATCGGAACATCAAAACGATTTGAATTAAAACCTGCCAAATCGCAACCTTCTAAAAACTGAGCCATCGACTTGGCAATTTGTTTGAAGGTAGGTTCGTCTTTTACATCCTCGTCATAAATACCATGTACAAGTGACGATTCGAGTGGAATCGGCATTTCAGGATTTACACGACGGGTTTTTACGGTCACAGTTCCATCAATATTTGCTTTGGCAATACTGATTTCGACGATGCGATCTTTGACAACATTTACACCTGTCGTTTCTAAATCAAAAACGGCAAGTGGTTTACGGAGTTTGAGCTGATGGTTGAGCATATAATATAGACCTCGTTTAGAGGTTTTGCAAAGTTAGCCAAAATAAATCTGAAACGAGTGAGACTTTAAATTCTTCTTTCTATTTTTGGCAATTCATAACATTTCTAACATGGAGTGCGTTACTCTGAAAGAGAAACCATCAATTATTAAATGAAACTTACACAATTCGTACAAGCTCTCAACGAAGAATTTTCCCAGCAAACTTACGGTGAACATCCCGAAGAATTATATGAACCCATCCGCTATTTAATGTCGTTAGGCGGCAAAAGGATGAGACCATTAATGACTTTAATGGCAACAGCCTTATTCACAGACGATTGGCAAAAAGCAATTAAACCAGCTACTGCGGTAGAAGTTTTCCACAATTTTACTTTAATGCATGATGACATCATGGATAAAGCACCCTTGCGACGTGGGAAACCGACTGTTCATGCCAAATGGAATGATAATACTGCCATTCTTTCTGGCGATGTAATGCTGGTACAAGCCTACGAATTATTAATGTTTGTTGAGGATTCAAAATTTAAAAAAGCTTTAAAAAGATTTAATCGTACCGCAGCAGAAGTTTGTGAAGGACAGCAATTAGATATGAATTTCGAAAATCGTGAAAACGTCAGCGAAGAAGAATATCTTGAAATGATTAAATTAAAAACGTCTGTACTCTTGGGTTATGCCTTAGAATTAGGCGGAATTATTGGCGGAGGAAGTGAAAAATCGTGTGATTTATTGTATAACATTGGTTTAAATATTGGTTTAGGTTTCCAACTAAAAGATGATTTACTAGATGTTTATGGCGACCCTGAAAAATTCGGGAAACAAGTAGGTGGCGACATTATTTCAAACAAAAAAACTTTTATGTTGATAGAAGCTTTGGAAAAAGCTGATGGCGAAACCAAAGTAGCTTTAAATAAATGGCTTTCTTTGAAGGAATTTGATGCTACTGAAAAAGTAAAAGCTGTTACAGCCATTTATGATACTTTAGGAATTCGTGAAGTAGCTACTGTAAAAATTAATACTTACTTCGATAAAGCTTTTGAAGCGTTAGAATCGCTAAAAGTTGATGAAGATAGAAAGCTTATTCTACGAACATTTGCTGAAACTTTGATTGATAGAGAGGTTTAATGTAAATTTGTAATGAAAGATACTGGCAGTCGAACCAATTGTTTCGACTGCTTTTGTTTTATAAAATCAAGAATTTGTTATTTCATTCAAATTCTTTTCCACAGATATTCTAAAAAAATAATATGTCATTAACTTTCATTTTTATTGGAATTACGATTGCGCTAAGCCTTTATGCTTGGAACAATCAAACTGTTTTGAATAAATGGATTATGCATCCATATTCAGTAAGAGAATACAAAGAATATTATCGTTTCTTGACTTCTGGTTTTTTACATGCAGATTATGGGCATTTGTTTTTCAACATGCTAAGCTTGTACTTCTTCGGTGATATAGTAGAATATTACTTTTCAGGAATTTTTGGGTCAAGTATGGGGATTTTACTTTATGCTACTTTGTACATATTAGGAATTATTGTAGCAAATATTCCAAGTTATCTCGACCATAAAAATGATCGTTATTATAATGCTTTGGGAGCTTCTGGTGGCGTTTCGGCGGTAGTTTTTTCTGCCATACTTTTCCAACCTACAGCTCAGATTTACGTGTACTTTTTCCCAATGCCTGGTTTTATTTATGCCGTTTTGTATTCAGCGTACTCTTATTATATGTCGAAACGAAATTTAGATAATATTGGTCATTCGGCTCACCTTTGGGGAGCAGGTTTTGGAGTCGTGTTTACGTTGCTTTTAAAACCTTCTTTATTTTCTCATTTTATTAACGAAATTCTAAACTGGAGTCTTTAATTTTATAGTTTAATTCAAGACAATTATTCCAACTTAAAACTTCTTACAAATAATTTAAAGAGTAAGTTTTGAGAAATAAAGTTAGATTTTATCAATAATCTGATTTACTAATCGTCTGATAATAAGACTCATAGCTTACAGCTAATTGCTCCTAGCTACTTATCATTTATGCAAAAAAGAAAAATTGCCATTTTAGGCTCAACGGGGTCAATCGGAACACAAGCCTTAGAAGTAATAAAAGCCAACGAAGACATCTTCGAAGTTGAAGTATTAACAGCCCAAAACAACGCAGATTTATTAATTGAACAAAGTTTAGCGTTCAAACCAAATTGTGTTGTAATTGGTAATGATGATTTATACGATAAGGTCCATTTAGCATTAGATTCGGCAGGAATAAAAGTTTATGCTGGTGCAAAAGCTTTGGAAGCCGTTGTTCAAATGGATTCTATCGATATTGTACTTACTTCTATGGTTGGTTATGCTGGTTTATTACCTACCATCAAAGCCATTGAAGCAGGGAAACATATCGCACTTGCCAATAAAGAAACATTAGTTGTTGCTGGAGAATTAATTACAAAACTTGCCGAAGAAAAAGGAGTAAATATTTATCCAGTAGATTCCGAACATTCTGCTATTTTCCAATGCTTAGTTGGAGAATTTCATAATCCAATCGAAAAAATAATTTTAACAGCTTCGGGCGGACCTTTCAGAGGAAAAAAACGTGAAGATTTGGCAAAAGTAACCAAAGCTCAGGCACTAAAACATCCAAATTGGGTAATGGGTGCTAAAATCACGATTGATTCTGCCAGTTTGATGAATAAAGGCTTGGAAGTAATTGAAGCGAAATGGTTGTTTGGTTTGAAAGCTTCGCAAATTGAAGTCGTTGTTCATCCGCAATCAATTATTCATTCTTTGGTTCAGTTTGAAGATGGTTCGATGAAAGCACAAATGGGTTTGCCTGATATGAAACTTCCTATTCAGTTTGCTTTGGGATTTCCGAATAGAATAAAATCAGATTTTCCACGTTTCGACTTCACAAAATATCCTTCTCTAACATTTGAACAACCTGATACCGAAACATTTCGTAACTTGCAATTAGCTTTCAATGCGATGGACAAAGGCGGAAACCTTCCTTGTATCATGAATGCGGCTAATGAAATTGCTGTTGAAGCCTTTTTACAAGACAAAATTGGTTTTTTAGAGATGTCATACCTCATCGAAAACTGTATGAGTAAAGTTGATTTTATTCAAAAGCCAAGTATTGATGATTATATTCAGACAGACCAAGCAACAAGAAGACTAGCCCAAACGCTAGTTTAATATTAAATCAGTAAAAAAATCTTAGAACACAAATCGTAAATAAAAATTGATTTTACGAGATAACACTTAACAAATGGACGGTTTAGTTATGGCAGGGCAGTTAATTTTAGGACTGTCAATTTTAGTAAGTTTACATGAATTTGGGCATTATATAACCGCAAAATGGTTCAAAATGCGTGTTGATAAATTCTATCTTTTCTTCGACTTTTTGTTTCCAGTACCTACTGTTTTAAACTTCGCTTTATTCAAAAAGAAAATCGGTGATACAGAATATGGTTTAGGTTGGTTTCCGTTAGGGGGGTATGTTTCTATTGCCGGAATGATTGACGAAACACAAGATGCTTCAAAATTATCTGCTGTTCCTGAACCTTGGGAATTCCGTGGAAAACCAGCTTGGCAACGTTTAATCGTAATGCTTGGTGGTATTATTGTCAACGTAATTTTAGGGGTTGCTATTTACTTCGGTATCAATTACAAAACTGGGAATAATTATATCGCTAAAGACGAATTAAATAAAAACGGTATTTATGCAGGAAAGTTGGCTCAAGAAGTTGGCTTCAGAACTGGCGATAAAGTATTGAAAGTAAACGGTAAAGATTTCAAAGAATATGGCGAAATCGGCGGTGCAATTCTCGACGACGGTATTTATTATACTGTAGAACGTGCTGGAAAAACCATTGAAGTAGTTATTCCTTCTGACTTCTTGAATAAATTATCGGATGAAAAAGATCCATTTTTTCAACCATTATACCCATTCAAAATTGCACAAGTACCTGAACCAGAAAAACCTTCTTTATTAAGTAAACTTTTTGGGAAATCTCAACCAGAAGAATCAGCAGCCTACAAAGCTGGCTTAAAAGCAGGTGATAAAATAGTGACTATGAATGGATATCCAGTTGTTTTCTATCAAATCTTAAAAGATAGTTTAACAAAATATGCTGGTAAAAACGTTGCTTTTGGTATTGAAAGACAAGGAAAAATGGATACCATTAATATGACCATTAACAAAGATGGTAAATTAGGTTTTGCAATGGAAAATTTAATCAAACTTTCACATGAAGACTATACCATCGGTCAGGCTTTTTTAGTTGGTGTACATGATGCTTTTGATGTAGTTGTGAAAAATATAAAAGCCTTTAAAAAGATTTTTGCGGGTGATGTTCGTGCTGATAAAGCCTTGAGTGGACCTTTTGAAATTGCAGCTATGTACGGAGCTCACTGGGACTGGTTAAAATTCTGGTCATTAACAGGTTTACTTTCAATGGGTTTGGCATTTATGAATTTATTGCCAATTCCTGCACTTGATGGTGGTCATGCGTTGTTTTTATTGTATGAAATCATTACTGGTCGCCCGCCATCGGAAAAAGTTTTAGAAAGAGCCCAGCAAGTAGGTACTGTTATCTTGTTAGCTTTAATGGTTTTTGTGTTAGGAAATGGAGCATTCAAAACTTTTTTCAAATAGATGATGTCAATTAATCATAACAATATCTTAAAACCTGCTAAGACAAATCGTCTTGGCAGGTTTTTACTTTTAGGTGTCATCCTACTTTCAAGTGCTTTCAAAAGTAATAATACTGCTTTCCACGCATTTCATACCAGCCTTACAGAAATGCGTTATAATACCAAAAGCAAAGGTTTTGAAGTAAGTCTAAGAGTATTTACAGATGATTTGGAAAAGGTACTTTCGCACGATAATCAGAACAAGAAAATTATTGTAGAAAACAACGACAAAAACGATGCTTTGGTAGAGCAATATGTAAAAAAACACTTTATGTTGGTTAATTCAAAGAATCAACTCAAAGCAGTTCAATACATCGGAAAAGAAAAAGAAGGAGATGCTACTTGGATTTACTTAGAACTACCGATGAGCGAAGCACTTTCAGGACTAAGATTAAAGAATGATGTGCTCATTGATATGTTTGAAGACCAAACCAATATTGTGAATGTCTTTGTGAAGGAAGAAAAGAAATCGTTTATTTTCAATGCAAAAACAAAGATTTTCACAATTGATTTTTAAATATTTTCAGTAGAACGAATTTCCAACTCGCTGGATTTTCTATCTAATATCAACAATAAATCTCTTTTGATTTCCATCCATGGCTGATTCAGATTCAACGTTTCTACCCTGATTTGATGTTCCTCAAAAGTATAAGTGAGGCTCAGACTTTTCTGAACAGTTGGATACAGCAAAATTCCTTCCGCTTGTTGATTAGGCTGATTTTTCAAGTAAGCAAACATTTGGTATAAATTCCGAGAATGTATTTTCTCGACATCATAAAAATGTTGAAGTGTTTCTGAATAATACTTTGCATCAATAATTATCTTCCGATTTGAAGGCAATTTAATTGAAATATCTGTTTGCATTTTAGGCAAAAACTGCATTTGTTCTCCCGTAAATTGCCAATGTAAATCTTCTCGAAAAACCTTTGCTTCTGGTACTTCTATTTTATAAAAATTACGCACAAATTCTTCAAAAAGTCTAGCCATTTGGCGTTCATCTCTTAAAAAATCTTTGAATTTTACTTCCCCAGTTTTTTCATGAATAGATAGATTTTGGTGCAACAATTCACAAATATTCAATAGAAAAAGATAATACTGATTATTACGATGAATCTGAACGCTAGCAAAAGTATCATTTCTAATTTCAATTACATCAATATCCGTTAATTGATACAAAACCGACTGAATATCTCTTTTCAGTTTTCTATCAAGCGTTGGCAATTTTACAACATTTTGCAATGAAGTTTTTAAAATTTGATTCGGCAAAATATTGACTGAAAGTTCATCAAATTCGCACATTGCCAAACCTTGTTGAAAAAGATTTTTACGAAGTGAATAATTAAAATCTACTCTTCCTTTGATGCCCTGATAGTGGTTTTGTTCTGCAATATATTGTTTATCCAAGCCACGATTTATCAACACTTTTATGCCTTTCAAAAGTACTTTAGCCAATAAATTGGGCAAATCGGGTACTTCAATTGTGGAAACATTTAGCAAATCCTTTTCCTCCAGCCGATTCCAAGCGTAGCAGAGTAAAAAATATATATTTTCAATAGGAATCATTGGAGTGATGAGTTTTGAATGCGGAATGTGGAGTAAATGCTATTGTGGATTTGGGATTTCTGCTTTCTGATAAAATAGCTTTATTCTTCTCGATTAACCTTAACTCCAACCTCAAAAATAGGTAAAATAAAAAAAGCTCATTGCTCATATCTTGCAAAAGATTTTTATTTGCTTAAAAAAGTACAATTTTGTATTTACTTCAAAATGGGATAAAAAAGTAATCTGTCATATCGCTAA
>NZ_JACHKT010000043.1 GCF_014204325.1 Arcicella rosea | reverse complement strand
AAAACCCCGAAAATTGCCAATATTGACACTTTTTCGGGGTTATTTTATTGGTAATATATTGATTATTAAAAGATTACACTCATAAAGGGAAGCCTTTTTTTATATTTATAATCAGCAATTTTTGTATTTTTCCTTGAAATGGTATCTTCTTGTATTTTGGCTAATCATTAAAATAATCCTAATTGTTCACCTGTTGTAGCCTCGCCCGACTCAGGGAATTCAATTTCTTCTGGAGGAATCAGCTTAGATGTTTGAGTACCTTCTTCTTTCTCTTTTGAAAATTCTTCCTGTTCAATGACTGGTGTTTCTACAATTTTAGATGCTAAAGGAGTAATTTGCTGCACTTTGAAAGTAGATAATTTACTTCCCATTGCTTTCCAGCCTCTTACTTCAGCAATTTCATCAAGATTAACTTCTTCTTTAATTAGACCAGATTGATTGTCTTTTTTGTAAGACATTTCGATGCGTGGATACACATCAATACTTGCTAAAATTAGTTTTGAACCTTTTTCGTCCGAAATAAACAAGAATTTTTTGTCAATCGTGGTAGTCTCTATCCTGAAACGTTTTACATAATATAGTTTAGAAGCACCATCAAAATAAAGTGCCGTAATAATTCCATCAGGAATAAATTTACTTAGCGAAACAATGTCTTTGGCCTCATAGCGATTAGTCAATTCAAAGTTTGTTAACTCATATTGACCATCTTTGTATATCACTAAAATGTTATCTTTTGCATCAAAATTTCCAAGATACTTTCCATGTTCATCTCGATTGAGACGACCAACATTTTCATCATAATAAATATCAACACCGCCCAAAGTTGAAACGCCAGCTGATTTCAAAGTGATTTTTCGGATAGGATATTTAGTCAATAAATTCCCCATTGAATCTCGGCCTTTGATGAGTAATTCTTTAAAATCATATTCAAATTGTTTTACTCTTGCTGTACAAGAAGCAGTAAGGTTGATTTGGATTGTTTCTGCTTCACCGTTTTCATTGGCTGTAAAATACAATAGTTTAGATTTCGGATTGCCCGCTGTTAAATCATACTCACGGTCACGAGTTACGGCTGTTACTTTAAAGCGTTTTACGTAAGAAATACCTGTTTTGCCATCAAAATAGGCTAAATTATATACTTTTCTATCGTCGTTCTTTTTGAAAACAGAAACATAAATAATGTCTTTTCCAACGAATACTTTTTCTTGAACTTTAGTAACAACGCAACGGCCGTCTTGTCGGAAAACGATGATGTCATCAATGTCGGAACAATCCATCACATACTCTTCTTTCTTCAAGCCATAGCCAATGAAACCGCCAACACGGTCAACATAAAGTTTCTGGTTTGCAGCAGCTACAACAGCCGCAGAAATTGTATTGAAGTTTTTAATTTCAGTTTTACGCTCACGTCCTTTGCCATGTTTTTTCAGGATATTTTTGAAGTAATCAATAGAATAACGGATGATGTTTGCAAGATTATCTAACACTTCTGCCAACTCTTCTTGCAAGCGTTTCATGGCTTCTTCTGCCTTGAAACCATCATATTTTGAGATACGCTTGATTCGAATTTCTAATAATCTTAAAATATCTTCTTCAACAATCTCTCTGTAAAATTCAGGTTTGTAAGGTTCTAAACCTTTGTCAACCGTTTTTATTACGTCTTCAAAAGTTTCGCATTCTTCAATATCACGATAGATACGATTTTCAATAAAGATTTTTTCAAGAGAACTAAATAATAATTTCTCCATCAATTCATCTCGTCGAATCTCTAATTCTCTTTCTAGGAGTTTTACTGTTTGTTGAGTACAAACTTTTAGTACTTCAGAAACTCCAACAAAATGAGGTTTATCAGCAATAATTACACAAGCATTTGGCGAGATTGAAATTTCACAATCCGTAAAAGCATACAAAGCGTCAATGGTAACATCTGGCGAAACACCCGGTGCCAATTGCACTTGTATTTCTACATCTTTTGCAGTATTATCAATTACTTTTTTGATTTTGATTTTTCCAGCATCATTTGCTTTGATGATAGATTCAATCAAATTCGTAGTTGTAGTTGAGAAAGGAATATCTTTGATAACAAGTGTTTTCTTATCAAATTCTTCGATTTTGGCTCTTACTCTAATCTTTCCACCACGATGACCATCTTGATAGTTAGAAACATCAACTGAACCACCCGTTAAAAAATCTGGATATAATTCAAATGGTTTGTTTTTAAGTACAGCAATAGAAGCCTCAATTAACTCAACAAAATTATGAGGCATAATTTTAGTTGAAAGACCAACAGCGATACCTTCTACACCATGTGCTAATAATAAAGGGAATTTTACTGGAAGGGCAACAGGTTCACGTTTACGACCATCATAAGAAAGTTGCCAGTCGGTAGTTTGTGGATTAAAAATTACATCAAGGGCAAATTTTGAAAGTCTTACCTCAATATAACGAGCTGCCGCAGCACCATCGCCAGTGCGATAATCTCCCCAGTTTCCTTGACAATCAAAAACTAAATCTTTCTGACCTAAATTGACCATTGCTTCATTGATGGAAGCATCACCATGCGGGTGATATTGCATGGTTTGTCCGATTACATTGGCAACTTTATTGAAACGTCCATCGTCCATTTCTTTTAGTGCATGTAAAATACGACGTTGAACAGGTTTTAATCCGTCCTCAATTGCAGGTACAGCTCTTTCTAAAATTACATAAGAAGCATATTCCAAAAACCAGTTTTCATACAACCCTGCCACAGCAACTTGTTGATGTAAGGCATCATCTTGAGGATTATCGTTTGTGTTTTCTTCTAAATTTTCAGGCAGACTTTCGTTTTCCATTGACACTTATTTTACTTCTCTACGTTTTTTGTGGTATTTCAAAACTCTAATTTACACAAAAAATGCCAAGAAAAAGCATCTCTATCTAGTATCATTCATGATTTATCATCAATAAAACATTATCCATAGCGTAATATTTTACCGTATTTTAATTAAAAAATAATAGATAAAAAGAGTATTTGTAGTTGTAAATTATTGAATTACAATCGATTGTTTCGTGAAATGGCAGACGATGCGATTATTTATTTTTTGGACGATACCAATCTGATAAGTATTTTTTTCAAATGAATCTAAAAGTACTGAAGTATAAAAGCCAGCTGTAAAATAGGACTCCAATTGAAGGAATTTTCTTCGTCCAGATTTTTGATGGTAAACAGGATAAATGTAAGTATTCTTAGGAGATTTGAAGAGCACAAAAGCTTGACCTTGATAGGCTAATTGCGTATTTTTTAGGAGTACTCTGGGCAAATAAATTGTCTTTTTGGCATCTAATAAGATAGAAGAGTCTTTTGAGATTTCAACCTTGTATGTATTTTCAACTTTAGCATTCTCGGGATTAATGACTGAAATGGGTTGATTTAAGTAGTTTTCTGGAAAAACACTTACTCCATTTTGAAAAGAACGAGCAAGAACAACACTAATGTTTTGATTGAACGAAGATACGTTTTCAATCGTGGTTTTATTATGCTGATAATTATAAGCTTCACTTTGATTCAAGTGCTTTTGAAAAATTATTTTATCAAAATTTTGATACCAAGCGAATAGATTAAACGAAAGACCAGTCACTAAAAAAATGTTTCCAATCAGTACGCTGAATTTTGGTAAGTAGCACAATAGTCCACAGTAAAATAACACAAAAATAATGTAAGAATTATGTAAATATCTGTTAGCAAAACTTGATTCTAGTCCAGACCATGACCTACTTAATGCCACCAAAAGTGCAGTAATGCTAAAAAATAAAAATAATGCTAATAAAAAAAGATTTTCATTGTTTAAGTGATTGTTTGACAAGTTCTTATGATCTTTTCTGAATAAGTAAATCGTATTGGTATAAATCGTTTTTATATTGAAAAAGGATAATGGAATAAAAACAAAAAAACCTAATGCTATTGCCCAATAAAAAGTAGCCAAACTATGTGAAGCTACAGAAATAAAACTTCCCCAAAATGCACCAAAGCATAAAATTAATCTAAGTGGATTACTCAAACTGCCAGCTAAATTTGAATTTTGTCCGTTTTGATAGCCCCAGAAGTAAATGACAGCCATAAAAATCATCAATGATAACCAGATTACCAATGCTTTAAATCTTTTTTGAAAAATCAAGATTAAAGCAACTACAGGAAAACTGAATAAACCATTGCCATGAGTAAACGTAAGAATAATGACGAGTAGAATGGAAATCCAGAAGTATTTTCTTTTAAAAAAAGCGATACTATAAAAAAGTAGCATTGCCCAAAAAATATTGCCGACTTGTTGTAAAGTAGAAATCGTCCAAAGATAATTTTCGGTACAGGCTGGTTGGAAGATATAAAAAGCGACTGGCACTAAATACCAAATTGCCAATTTCATTTGCTGCAGAAACTTACCAAAAATGATGAAAATACCCAAGTAATATAACGTAGCGATGGTATTTAATACTTTCCAGTCGATATGTCCTTGAAAATAATCACCTATAAAAACGAAAAGTCTAGGAAAAACAATTCGGTGTTCGTTGTGTAAACTCCAAAGTGCTTTTAATTTATCTCCAAAACTTAACTGTGGATTATGAGTAGTATTTACGAAACTGAGTAGATGGTAATCATCCTGAAAAAAGAAGTTAAATGAGTAAGAATAACAGACGTAATAAAAGAAACAAATAACCAATATTATGGCAAAATATGATGCGATAGTCGAAAATGAGTTCTTTTTAATAAGGTTCATATCTATTCTTTAATGTTTGGAGCTACTTGTACGCCCGTAAAATTAGTGCAGATTGATTGATAAACATACATTTAATTATTACTAGACTCCAATACTGCTACAAGTTCTGCAATCATCATAGCAGTAGCTCCCCAAACTACATGTTCTTGAATTTGGTAAAAAGGTGCATCTACTTCTACACCACGTACATTCAATACTTTTCTGCCAATAATTTCAGGATTTAAAATGTCGTCTAAAGCTACTTCTACTACTTTGTCAACTTCACGGGCATCTGGATAGAATTCTGGTTTATGATTCATGAATCCAATGACGGGTTGTACATAGAAATTGGAAGCTGGGATAAAAAGCTTCGTGAGTTTTCCTAGAATTTTAACATCTGTTAAACGGACACCAATTTCTTCTTGGGCTTCACGCATGGCTGTTCTGATGAGGTTTTCATCTTCTTTTTCTGCTCTTCCACCAGGGAAAGCCATTTGTCCGCCATGCACTCCATCGTATTGAGGACGCAAAATTAAGGGAATATAAATTTTATCGTTTTGTGGGTAAAATAAAATCAACACAGCACTTTCTCTCGTGCGCTCGCTAGGTGAAGGCATTTTCAATTTAAGCCTTGCATCGGATGCCATTTTTTCATGAGCAGTTTTTCCGGGTAAAGGTTCTTGAAGCCGTTTTTTTATATTTTCAGTAAATGGTACAAAACCTATCATAAGCTGTGTATTGTTTGATTAAGAATGTGCTGATAAGTTTTATTGAAATAATTCAATTAGTAAATTAACATTAATTTATTATACAAATTAACTTTTAGCATATTTTTCCACCAATTTTTCTGCACAACGTTCGCCATCCATTGCTGCCGACATAATTCCGCCCGCATATCCAGCACCTTCGCCACAAGGGAATAATCTTTTTACTTCAAGATGTTCTAGGTTTTCTTTGTCTCTAGGAATACGAACAGGTGAGGATGTTCTACTTTCAATCCCAATAATTTGAGCTTGATTTGACGCATAATTTCTCATCTTTTTGCCAAATTGCTGTAAGCCATCCTGTAAAGGTTTTCCAATAAAATCTGGAAGTACTTCCAACATATCCATCGAAACAAGCCCGGGCTGGTAAGAGGTATCTAAAAGATTTTTCGATACACGTTGTTTGATGAAATCATCTACTAATTGTGCGGGTGCGGTTTGCCCTCCTCCAGCCATTTTACAAGCTTTTTGTTCAAGTTCTTTTTGTAATTGCAAACCTGCCAAAGCTCCAAATTGTTTGTAAGGTAAAACGTCTATTTCATTAATGGCAACCACCATTCCCGAATTGGCAAAGCGTGAATCACGACGGGAAGGAGACATACCATTTACTACTAATTCACCAGGAGCTGTAGCCGATGGAACAATAAAACCACCCGGACACATACAAAATGAAAATACTCCTCTCTGGATTCCTTTGTGAAAAGTTTGTGCAACCAAACTGTAAGAAGCTGCGGGTAAGTACTTTCCTCGTTCTTTACAGTTGTATTGTAAAGAGTCGATTAAAGATTGTGAATGTTCAATCCTAACACCCATAGCATAAGGTTTTGATTCAATCAGAACATCTTTTTTCTGACATAATTCAAAAATATCTCTTGCCGAATGTCCAGTAGCTAAAACTACTCCAATTCCAGCAATTTCTCTTCCATCTTCCAATACAACTCCTTTGATTTCCTTTTGTTGAATAATAAAATCCACAACTTTAGTATCAAAATGTACCTCTCCGCCAGCGTTAAGAATACTTTCTCTGAGTTCAGCAACCAATTGTGGTAATTTATTGGTGCCGATGTGTGGATGGGCATCTACTAAAATCTCCTCTGTTGCACCATGGGCTACAAAGATTTCAAGTACTCTTCTAATATCTCCTCTTTTTTTACTTCTTGTGTATAACTTTCCATCGGAATACGTACCAGCTCCGCCTTCTCCAAAACAATAATTTGATTCTGGATTGACGATATGTTCTTTATTGATGGCTGCTAAATCTCTTCTTCTACTTCTAACGTCTTTTCCTCTTTCTAACAGAATCGGTTTTACGCCCAATTCAATCATTCTCAAAGCTGCAAACAGTCCAGCTGGTCCAGCACCAACAATAATTGCTTGTTTAGCTTTTGATACGTTTTGATAATTTTTTTGAAATTCAATTCTTGGAGTAGGCGTTTCATCCAAAAATACTTCGGCTTCGATATTTACTTTTACTTGTCGTCCACGTGCATCAATCGACCTTTTCAGTGGACGAACAATCACATCTGCATCGGCAGGGAATTGAAGTAATTTACTTAAATGATTTTTGAAACTTTCTTGGTCGAATGCAATTTCTGGTTCTAAAACTAATGATATATGTTTTCTCATGTTTGTAAGGTTTTTATCCTTAAATGAATAATAATTTCGTCTGGAAAAAGTTTTTAATAAGATTGTTGATGAATAGCTAGCTTAAAGTCAATAAAAAACCCGTAAGGTTTTCTACCAAAAAGAAGTAAAAAAAACTTACGGGAAGAATAAAGTTTACTTATTTGAAAGGAACAAATTCCATGTGAATTGGTACGGAAACGCCAGCATAAACGATATTATTTTTTAAAATCATTTTTTGCTTTGTTAATGAAACCACCTCAAAAATACCTGTAAAGCCTTGAATATTGATGTCTAGTTTTGTGTCATTTTCAACAAATTTCCATGCACCATAAGCTTGGGCTTGTTTTGAAACTTTGTCATAAGAACGAACTGTGAATGTTTTATCGAAAACATAAGTAAGTTCACCAATCAATTTTGAATTGCCACCGAACAAAGTAGGGTCAACTACTGAACCAGTTGTAGTGGTAAAACGATCTATTTGCCACTCGGAAGACTGAATAACCGTAACCTTAGTCTCGGTAACTGGAGCAGGATTATCATCAGAGCAAGAAAAAGCGACAATTGCAAAAAAGAATAAAAAGAGGAAATGATTTAGTTTCATGTTGTTTCAAGTTTAAAAATTCAAGAATCGAATTTTCTTTAACAAAGTTAAAGGTTTTCTTCCGAAATTGCCAGAAGTTATCCTTCAAACACTATTAAAATACAATCACGAAACGTGAAAAAACCGTCTATTATTATATTTATCTTATTGTTATCAATGCAATTGGCTTTCGCACAGTCCGACTGCCAGCCTGTTTTTCGTTATACGTCATCGACACAAAATGGAGTAATTAATTGGGGACAATTTCCTGAATTTTCATTACCCTTTAAGATAGTCTATACAGGCCCACGCTTCAATGATGCGAATCGACTTCCGTTAAAACATGGCTTTACGCATCTTGCTACATTTACGGCAGCAGATGCTAGTTTGCCTAAAGAAAACAGAGCGATTTTATGGGGAGGAGTAGCCAGCTTGGTAGGGCAGCCTTGGTATGAAATCGAAAGTCCGTGGGCAAATGATTTAAACAAATACAAAGCAAAATGGGACGATGATATGCGTGGAATGGCTGGTTTGTTCAACGATACGCAAGGAAAAGCGATGCCCAATTTGGATATTTTAATGTTGGATATTGAAAGGGAAATTCCGACTGATCCAGCGATTCGGGCTTTGAAAGCAGATTCTTCAATCCCATCTCAGTATCGGGCTTTGTCTGATATTGATTTTAAAGAACGTTACAAAAGAGATTTATCCAAATTGTACGCCGAACCAATTACTTATCTTCAGCAAAAAAGTATTCCGGCAAGTACTCAATTTGCCTCATATTCAGACGCTCCGATAAAAAATAGTGAATTTCCTCTCAATTATACTTGGCAAGAATGGCTGACCAGTGATAAAGTGCTGAATTATTATATGAAAGATACAATTACGAACCTAACAGGAGGTAAATTCTATCAACAAAATACTTTTTTAGCACCTTCAGCATATTTCTGCTATGAGTATAATTCATTGAAGTACTCAAACATTGCCTATCAGTTATTTCAAGTTGAAGCAAATATTGCAAGAAGTAATAAAGATGTCATGTTATTCCAATGGCTGACTTACAATAAATGTCAAGAAAGTTCTACTTATGGTTTCAATGTTAATATCAAAAAATACTTAGCAGAGGCTCAGGGAATTTTTCCATTTTTTTCTGGGGCAAAAGGGCTTTGGCTTTGGGAAGGTCCATACACTCCCGATAATGTGAATTATTCTATTTACGAATCTTATATTTATGGACTATACAGACTTTCTGAATTCAAGGATTTCTTTACTGGAAATTATCGCTTGGTGATTCCTAAAACTGCTTATGACCATTTTAGAGATCAAGATGCTATTTGGAGAGGAATTGTCAAAGGCAACGAGATTTTGATAGCAGCCATCAATGAATTTGCTCAAGATGGAGAAAGTACTGAACTAACTGTTCATTATGGTGACTGGTCTCGGAAAATTACTTTAAAAGGGAAAGAGACTTTTTTATGTAAGTTTACTTTGCCTGATTTACAAAACAGCTACTTACTTTATCCAAATCCTACAACAGGAAAATTCATTTTTGAATATTATGGAGAAGGTTTTTTAAAGGGAAATTTCAAGATTTATGATGTTTTGGGTAGAGAAGTATATTCAAAAGATTACAATTCTGCCTCAAGTTATATTTCTTCAAAAATGGAGTTTGATTTGAATCTACCTTCGGGCAATTATATTTTGAAATATATAGAAGGAGAAAAAAGTGTTACTAAAAAAATTATAATCAATTAATGAACAGATTAGCCAAAGAAACATCGCCATATTTATTACAGCACGCTCAGAATCCTGTCGATTGGTTTCCGTGGGGGAAAGAAGCATTAGATAAAGCCAAAGCTGAAAATAAACCAATTTTAGTAAGTATTGGCTATTCGGCTTGTCATTGGTGTCATGTAATGGAACATGAATGTTTTGAGAAAGAGGAAGTAGCCGAAGTGATGAATCGCTATTTTGTGAATATAAAAGTAGATAGAGAAGAGCGTCCAGACGTAGATGCTGTTTATATGGATGCCGTTCAGGCAATGGGCGTACATGGCGGCTGGCCTTTGAATGTCTTTTTGATGGCCGACGGAAAACCTTTTTACGGAGGTACTTATTTCCCGAAAAATAATTGGTTGAAATTACTCCAAGCCGTTAATACTGGTTTTACAAATAGTCAAGCAGAATTGCAAAAATCAGCAGAAGGTTTTACGCAAAATATGCTTTTTAAAGATTCGGTAAAGTACGGTTTAGAGCCTGAAAGTCAGATTTTTACCAAAGAAGATTTACAAGTAATGGCTTATAAATTAGCCGATACTTTTGATGATGTTTGGGGTGGTTTTGAAAGAAGTCCAAAATTTCCAATGCCTTCAATTTGGGCTTTTTTATTGAGATATGTTCATGAAACGAAAGATGAAAAAGTACTGAATCATGTAAAATTAACGCTAAATCGTATGGCAATTGGTGGAATTTATGACCAATTAGGTGGAGGTTTTGCTCGTTATTCAGTCGATGGCGAATGGTTTTGTCCACATTTTGAAAAAATGATGTACGACAATGGACAATTGGTATGTCTATATTCCGAAGCCTATTCTTTAACTGGCGAAGCCTTGTACAAAGAAGTAGTTTATGAAACCGTAGCTTGGCTAAAACGAGAAATGACGAACGAAGAAGGCGGTTTTTATTCGGCTTTAGATGCTGATTCGGAAGGAGTAGAAGGTAAATATTATGTCTGGACCAAAGATGAAATTGAAGCCATTTTAGGCGACGAAGCCGAAGCATTTTGTCAAAATTATCAAGTAATGGAAGAAGGGAATTGGGAACATGGCGTAAATATTTTATGGAAATACGAGCCAACTTTGAACGAAGCATTTAAAGTACAAATTGCCCAATTGAATACGATTAGGAATACACGTATTCGTCCGGGATTAGATGATAAAATACTTTGTTCTTGGAATGCTTTGATGCTAAAAGGTTTGGTAGATGCTTACAGAGTGTTTGACGATGAAAACTTCTTGACTTTAGCTGTTCAGAATGCACATTTTATCAAAGATAAGTTTTTGGTAGGCGAGCAATTGATGCACAGTTATAAAAATGGGGAAACTAAAATTCAAGGATTTTTAGAAGATTATGCAGCTTTGATTGATGCTTACATCAATTTATACCAAGCTACTTTTGATGAAATTTGGCTACATTATGCCGAAAAGTTAGCATTGTATGCTTATCAAAATTTCTGGGATGAGGAGGACGAATTGTTTTTCTTTACCGATAAAAATGCGGAGGAATTGATAGCTCGTAAAAAAGAAATTTTTGATAATGTTGTACCAAGTTCAAATTCTATGATGGCGAGAAATCTCTATACTTTAGGATTGATTTTGGAAAGAGAAGACTTTTTAGATTTATCAAAATTGATGCTTTCTAAAATAAAAAATCTATTATTGAAAAATGTAGATTATTTAACCAATTGGGCTTGTTTGGCAACACAAATGCTTACTAAAACTCCAGAAATTGCCATTGTAGGAAAAGACTTTTTGACTTTCAGAAAACAATTCGACCAACAGTTTTTCCCCAATAAAGTACTCTCTGGAACTGCAACCATTAGTAAATTACCATTATTAGAAAATAGAAGTACCAAAGAATGCGAAACCTTGGTATTCGTTTGTTATGACAAAACTTGCCAATTGCCAGTAAAAACGGTTGAAGAGGCTTGGGAGCAGATTAGACGTTAGTTATCTTTAATTAGCTTAACTAAATCCTTAATTTCTTTATCATTTAAAGATGAACGCTCAGACTTATCATAGATTGATAACAAAAATACTTCTGTTTCTGCAATCAAAACACAGGTAATGACCCTTGCACCACCAGACTTTCCTTTGTTCTTACTGGCAATTGAAAGTCTGATTTTATAGCAATCGTCTCCCAATGAAGTACCTTGCTGAGGATTTTTCTTGAGGCTTTCGATTAAATCCAATAATTCTTGTTTAAGTGAAGGGAATTTTTTGATTAACCTTTTAGCCTGTTTTTGAAACGCCGAAAGAGGAATTACATCAAAGTTCATTTAAAAAATCATTTAAGCTTGGTTTAGGCATTTTTCCAGTTTTGATGAGTTTCATTTCCTCAAAAGCTTCCATTAATTCTTGACGATGTACTGCTTTTGATTCGTCAGGCAAATGTAATTTCTTACGAATGATGTCCCATTCTTGAATTGGAATATAAACACCTGTTATACTTCCTGTACTGTCAGCTAAATATTGTAAATTCATTGTGTTTAATTTAAGAATTAGTCATAAGTAAAGGCAATTCAATAGAATTACATTTACAAAAATAAGTAATAATTTGAAAATTAAATTTTCGTTTTACTACTAATTTTCAAAAGAAATCCCCTCAGATTCCTTCTTATCTGCGTACAAAATAATTTCTTCTTTTTTGCCATTTATGGTAAAACGAATGGCACTGGTATTTGCTCCTTCTTTGCCTGTATTGTTGGCAAAAACTGTGAGGATATTTTTTTGATTGGCTTTTAATTTTAAAGTTAAAACTTTAGGTTTTCGAGTCAATAAATGTTTTTCAAGGATATATTGTCCGTTGAAGCAAAGCGAAACAATGTCGCCATCTTCGTTTTCATGGTCGAACATTTCGATGTTTAATTCATCTTTATTTACTTTAAAATGATGCTTAATTTTTACTTTTCGCTCCATTTCGCAGTAAATTTTCTCTGCTTTTCTTTCGAGATAAGATTTTGTGATGGTTTTGATAGGTAAATGATATGAAAGTTGAAAGCCAATATAAGCACCGTTTTCCAAAGCAGAAGTAGAAGCTACCACTTGGTTATTGACAATTCCCGAATAAGTATTTTCAACAAAATGCGATAAAGGAATACCAACTCTGATGCCCATATTCAATGAACGCATATCGTTGGTTGGTCGCCAAAAAGTTTTGCCAATTTCAAAGAAAACCATATTGATTGTTCTATTGACAACTTTACTTTCAATCCTGAAACCTTGCCCATTTGCAATCCAATCTTCGCTTTCTTTTGCAGACTGATTCAAGAAATTCATCGTTCTTCCACCTACTTCCAAATAATTTCTAACTTCTCCCAAACCTCTTCTTCCTCTTGATTTCGAAGTATAGGTTACACTTGCAGAAAAGCCAGAGTATTCTAAAGTATTTTGCCAAATGCTTGATTCCTTACCGTTTACAAAATAATGGTATTGGTCTTTAATAGCGTAACTATTCGGTGATGAAGTATAATAAGCACCGATTTCTGTTTTGAAAATTCGATTATTTTTCAGCAATTTTGAATAATTAATTCCCAAATCAAAAGAACCAATCAAACCATATAATTCTGTTTTCCCATTTCTGTTGACGCTCGTATTAATAGGCAATGCAGTAAATGGAAAAACATTATAAGAAAACGCTCCTTGTTGAAAACCATCTGTAATCGAAGTATTTTGCGGTAAACCAAAAGTAAATAAAGTAGCCGAAGGATGAATGCTGATAGAACTAATTCCTTGTTTATTAGAGACTTGTGCCGATGAAAAATGACTTAAAGACAAAATGAGTACGAGAATAAAAGATGGTTTTTTGAGGAGGATAGACTTTTTCATACAATGATTATGTTTAGATGATTAGTTAAATTATAGAAAATCAAATAAGTATAAAACTCCTCACTCCAAACTCGCCACTCTTCACTTATTTGATTCTTTCAGGATTTTCGTTCACAAAAGCTCCCCAACCTTTTTTTGTTCCTTTGTTGGTTGCCATGATACTTGTTCCATGAAAATGATGACAAACCGCAATGCCCAAAGCATCGGTTGCATCAAACATTTTTGAATCCAATTTCATTTTCAATAATTGGTCGAGCATGTGTGCTACTTGTTCTTTCGAGGCGTTTCCGTTGCCCGTCACCGATTGTTTTACTGTTTTTGGCGAATACTCTACAATCGGGATTTCCCGTGATAAAGCCGCCGCCATCACAACGCCTTGAGCTCTACCCAATTTCAACATCGACTGAACGTTTTTTCCAAAGAAAGGAGCTTCAATTGCCATTTCGTCAGGCATGAATTCTTCTATGACCGAAATGATTCGTTCATAAATTTTCTTTAACTTAATTTCCTGCGTGCTATATTTGCTGACGTTGATAACGCCATACTGTAAAACTTTCATTTCGTTACGTTCAACCAATATCACGCCATAACCCATAAAACGAGTACCGGGGTCAACGCCTAAAATTATTTTCTCTGTATTATTATTCATTGTTTAGCACAAAAATTTCCGTCCCTGCTTTTATCTTTTCATGCAAAATACCAACGAAACAAATCCTAAAACAAGCATTTTATCTGAAAAACTAATTTCACTGTTCAAAATTTTGCTTTTTGTAGTCATCGTCTGGATGCTTTACAAAACATTCAAAGAAAAACAGCAAAATATTGGAGATTTGATTGTAGAATGCCAGAAAACTTTGCTTTGGGAGAATCTATGGAAAGGCATTTTATTGATACTCTTAATTTTTTTTAATTGGGGATTTGAAGCAAAAAAATGGCAACAATTGGCTTTGAAAATTGAAGATATTTCTTTCAAAGAAGCCTTCAAAGGCGTTTTAATGGGCTTGTCTTTGGGCTTTATTACACCAGCCAATTTGGGTGATTATGCTGGCAGAATGTGGAAATTTCAACATCAAAAAAGAGCTGAAAGCATTGGTGCAATTCTTTTGGGAAATGGCATTCAATTTTACATTTCTTTGCTCTTTGGTACTTTATCTTTTGTTTATTTTGTTTTCAGAAAAGAACAGTTTACAAGTATTAATTTCATTCTGATTTTGATATTTAGTTTTAGTTTGTATCTGGGCTTTTTTGCTTATTTAAAGCGACATCTTTTTTATCTTTTTCTTTTAAAAATACCTTTTCTGAAAAGATTTGCTCATACCGTAAAAGTTTTAGAAAATTTTGAAATTCAAGAAGTTATGGAAGTTTTCTTCTGGGCTTTGATGCGTTATCTAACGATTTCCTTACAGTTTGTCTTGGTCTTATTAATTTTTGGCATCGACCTAAATTTAGTTGATTTATTAGCAATTGTCTGTTTGATTTTTCTGGTAAAAACCATTGTGCCAGCCATTAATTTTTTGGGAGATTTAGGCATCAGAGAGTTTTCTGCCATTTATTTTTTTGGTTTTTATCATGTCAATACTTCCGCAGTAATTGCCGCTACTTTTGTATTGTGGCTGATTAATATTCTGTTTCCAGTACTCTTAGGAAGTATTTTAGTACTAAAAACAAGAGTCTTCTAATTTGAAGATTTGAAGATGAGCTTTTTTTTGATTTGAAGGTTATAGTTTTTTTGTTTTCAAATTTTCAAATCTCCAAACTTTCAAATCAAGTTCCCATTTTCAAATTTTCAAATCATCAAATTAAAAAATTATGCTTTTTATCATCTTAATTATCAACAGTTTGTATTTTATTTTCAACCTGATTTTGATAGCAGTTTGGAGAGAAATGATGGCGAAACACAAAGTATTACCTCAAGATACTGACACTAAACTGACGGTAATTATTCCTGTTCGGAACGAAGAAAAGTATATACTTCAATTACTTAAAAACCTAAATGAACAAAGCTATCCAGCCGATAATTTTGAAGTGATTGTTACCAATGACGGCTCTACCGACAGTACCGAAAGTATCGTTTTGAACTATCAAGAAGAAGCCAAATATTCACTGAAAATCTTAAATTTATTAAACGATGCCAGTGCTTCGCCCAAAAAAAGAGCAATACAAAAAAGTATAGAAATTTCTTCGGGTGAACTTTTGATAACTACCGACGGCGACTGTAGCGTTTCGCCCAATTGGCTGATTTCGATACAGCAATTGTATAAAAATAATGATGCAAAACTCATCAGTTCGCCAGTAACTTTTACTGAAAAAAATACCTTTTGGAATACGATTCAAATCATAGAATTTGCCAGTTTGATAGGCTCAGGAGCGTGTGCGATGTACCTAAAAAAGCCCAATATGTGCAATGGAGCCAATTTGGCTTATACCCGTGAAGTATTTGATGAAGTAAATGGTTTTGCTGGAAATGAAAATGTAGCCTCTGGCGATGACGAATTTTTGATGCACAAAATAGCCAAAAAATATCCTGATAAAGTATTTTTCAATCCAGATTTTGATGCCATCGTGCGAACGGAATCACAGGCAGATTTAGCCCAATTTTACCAACAAAGACGACGCTGGGCAAGTAAATGGAAACATTATGATAATTGGCAAGTAACGGCTTTGGCAGTTTTTATTTTCTTGGCAAATCTAAGTGTTTTGGCGGCTTATTGTATGTTGGATAATTATTTTGGAAAAAGCATTTTATTGATAAAATTCTCAGCAGAATTTTACTTTTTATACTCCGTTATCAAGTTTTTAGGTTATGAAAACAAGGCTAAGTACATTCCAATCGTACAAATTATTTATCCTTTTTACGTAGTGTTTTTCGGTTTGTTGGCACAAGGGAAAGGTTATCGTTGGAAGGGGAGGAGCTTGGAGTGAAAAATGTGGATTTAGTTGAAAAATTTATAGAGATTTTAGAGCTTGGATAAATGATTGAATCCGTAGAGATGTTATATTTAATATGAATTTTAATCACTTTTTCAGTACCTAAATCTTAATAAAATGCAAGAATATATTTTACAGTTATTAGAAGATATGCTTTCAGCAGAAAGACCTCAAAGAGAACCGTTTGAGGAGAAGGAATATAACAACATAGATAATCTCGAAAAGCATTTCGAGGATGTTGAACGTTATTTGAGTGGTGATTATGAACAGAAAATTTCAACAATAATTGGTTTTACAAATGAACAATTTCCTCCAATTGATAAACTGACTGATAATCAGATGCTAAGTATCGTTGAAGGTTTTGATAAGTTGCTCTATAGTTATAATATTTCAACAGATTTACCAGATGGATTGGCAATTGAAACAGCATATAGTTTATTGGTGAGTACTTTGGAAAAAGAAGTATTTATAGGAGAAGGAGACGGTTTTTGGATGATAGAGTTTTGTCAATATGATATTGCTAAATGCCCTTTTGGTGATTTATGTAGTTGTAAAGAATTTGAAAAATATCATAATGAGAGAAGTGAGGATAAAAAATCAGATGAAGAAACTTTGTTTTGAAGATTAAGCTATGATATTATAGATAAAAATTAGATCCATTTACGTACTCGTATTAGGCTGATTTTAACTGAAATTTTTTAGAATTGCTAACAGTACGTAAATTCAAAAGATAAAAATTAACTTACATTTTTTTGATTAAGTTTACTATTTAATTCAATGTTCATTCATAAAACCAACTTCCTGATGCGGGCTTTGTATCCAGATTTTATCTGGAATATCAAGCGTGATGAAAAAGTAATTTACTTGACTTTTGATGATGGCCCAATTCCTGATGTTACGGAATTTGTTTTGGAAGAATTAGCAAAGTATCAGGCAAAGGCTACTTTTTTTTGTATCGGAGATAATGTCAGAAAACATCCCGAAGTATTTCAAAAAATAATACAACAAGGTCATGTTGTTGGAAATCATACTTTTAATCATTTGAAAGGTTGGGTGACAGAAGATGAACTTTACTTACAAAACTTCAAGGAATGTGAGGCAATTTTAGAACAGGATTTTCTGCTTCCCGATAGCTTGATTTTCAATAAAAAGAAGTTTCGTCCGCCTTATGGACGCATCAAGAAAAGTCAAGCCAAAGCCATTTTGCCAAGCCACGAAATTATTATGTGGGATGTACTTTCTGGGGATTTTTCTCAAGAATTATCACCCGAAAAAGTATTGAAAAAAACATTGCAATATGCAGAAAATGGTTCTATTGTCTTGTTCCATGATAGCATCAAAGCCAACACAAATATGTCTTACGCTTTGCCAAGAGTATTGTCTCATTTCTCAGAAAAAGGTTTTACTTTTAAGGCACTGTAAACCTAAATGGAATAAATGGATACTTCACAACAGCCAAATATTACGATTTGGATAGCTGCTCGTAATGAAGAAGAGACGATTATTAATTGTCTAAACTCTATCAACGAAATCAATTATCCTAAAGAAAAACTACAAGTACTCATTGGAAACGACCAGTCGGAAGATCAAACAAAAGCTTTGGTTGAAGATTTCATAAAAGATAAGCCTTATTTTCAACTTATTGATATTCAGATAGTAATCAATAATCAGAGAGGGAAAGCCAATGTTTTAGCAAATTTGTATGAGTATTCTACAGGAAAATATTTTCTAATTTGTGATGCCGACGTTACGGTAAATCCTGATTGGATAGAAGGAATGATTACCAATTTTGAAGCCGATGAAAATATCGGTCATCAAGTGGGTATTACAGATATTAAAGGGACAAACGTCTGGCATCATTTTCAGTCAATCGACTGGCTTCATGCCCTTACTTTATTGAAAATTGCAGCGGATTTAAAAATTCCCTTAACGGGTTTGGGAAATAATTCAGCCATTACTCGCAAGGCTTACGAATCTACGGGCGGTTACGCAAAAATCCCTTTTTCTATTACAGAAGATTTTGCACTTTTCCATGAAGTAGTCGGCAAAGGTTTTGGCTTTAAAAATACCATTAATCGTAAAATATTCAACCAAACTTTACCGATGATGAACCTCAAAGAGTTCTTGCATCAAAGAAAACGTTGGATGGTTGGAGCTTTGCAATGCCCTTGGTGGATAGTTACTTTACTTTTTTTACAAGCACTTCTATTGCCGATTTTGGGAGTAGTTGGTTTTACTTTTTCTTGGCAGCTGGCAGGTATTTTATGGTTTGTAAAATGGTTGAACCAAAGTATTACAGTCTTGCCAACAATTTTAAAATTAAGGCGATTTCACTTAATAAAACATTTACTTTTGTACGAAATTTATGCCAATTGCTGGCAATTAACGATGATAATTTTCTATTATTCACCCGTTGCGGTTGATTGGAAAGGAAGAATTTATCGTTGAGTTTTGAATGAAGAATATCTAATTTTTTTAAGTACAATATTTAGATTTGACAACTTTTTAAAAGTTGTCAAATCTGAGTCAAATACAGCCAATTAAAATATCTAATGAATAATTCATCCTTACAAATTATTGAAACACACGCCCATATTTACGATGAAACTTATCAGGAAGACCGTGAGGAAATGTTAAAAAAGGCATTTTCGGCAGGAGTATCGCAAATCTGGATGCCGAATTGTGCCGCAGAAACCATTGATGGAATGATGGCTTTGGCTGAAAAATATCCTAAGCAATGTTTTCCGATGATGGGTTTACATCCCTGTTATGTGAAAGAAGATTTTGAAAAAGAATTAGCCATTGTGGAAGATTGGTTAAATAAGTATAAATTTATTGCTATTGGTGAAATTGGAATGGATTTGTACTGGGACAAAACCTTTGTAAAACAGCAAGAAGAAGCTTTTTTATATCAATGTCAGTTAGCAAAAAAACACGATTTATGGATTGATATTCATTCGAGAAATGCTTTTTGGGAAACAGTGAATTTGATAGAAAAAAATGCTGATCCGAATTTAAAAGGTATTTTTCACTGCTTTACGGGTACTTTAGAGGAAGCTCAAAAAGCCATTGAATTAGGTTTTTTGTTGGGAATTGGCGGTGTGGCTACTTTCAAAAATGGCGGATTAGATAAAATTTTACCTCATGTTGACTTGAGTTCAATTGTTTTAGAAACCGACGCACCTTATTTAGCACCAGTTCCGTACAGAGGAAAAAGAAACGAGCCAGCTTACTTGACCATCATTGCCCAAAGAGTAGCCGATTTGATGGAATGTAGCGTAGAAAAAGTAATCGAACAGAGTACTCAAAACGCACTTAACTTATGCCAATAAATTAGGTTTACAAAAGCTATTCATCATTCACAACAACTAAATTATGTTATGTATAATATTATAAAAATCAATACGAAATCAGATAGTAAAGGCGATGTAAAAGTACTCGTGATTTACACTGGAGGAACATTAGGAATGGTTTATGATGCCAAATCGGATGGTTTAGTACCTTTTGATTTTGCTCAGATTCCTGAGAACTTACCAGAAATGGCTCGTTTAGATTTTGATATTTCAGTACTTACTTTTGAAACACTGCTTGATTCCTCTAACATTAATCCTTCAGTTTGGATTACTCTGGCTAAAATTATCGGAGAAAAATATGAAGCGTATGATTCTTTTGTCATTCTTCATGGTACAGATACGATGGCTTACACGGCTTCTGCTTTGAGTTATTTATTAGAAAATTTGAACAAGCCAGTCATTTTAACAGGAGCACAATTACCAATCGGAGTAGCCAGAACAGATGCCAAAGAAAATTTCATTACTGCACTTGAAATTGCGGCGGCGAGGCTCAATAATCAACCAATTATTTCAGAAGTTTGTATTTATTTTAATTCTGTTTTATTGCGAGGAAATCGTACGAGAAAAAGTGAAAGTGTTCAATTCAATGCTTTTGAATCAGAAAATTATCCAGTTTTAGCAGAAGCTGGCGTGAAAATAGAGTACAACAAACCTTATATCAAACATCATCATCCCAATGCAAAATTGATTGTGCATGAGAAATTGGATGAAAATGTGGTAATTCTAAAAATTTTTCCTGGTATTTCGGAAAAAGTTGTAAGAAGTATTCTGGGAATTGAAGGCTTAAAAGGCGTTGTCATGGAAACATTTGGCTCAGGAAATGCACCGACGGTTCAATGGTTTTTGGATTTAATGAAAGAATTCATTGATAAGGGAATTATCATTTACAATGTTTCACAATGCAATGGCGGACGAGTAATTCAAGGACATTATCAGACGAGTCAATACTTACAAGAAATCGGAGTTGTTAGTGGTGCAGATTTAACCACGGAAGCGGCTATTACTAAATTAATGTTTGTTTTGGGGCAGGATACTTACTTTGCTGAGAAAAAGAAAAATCTGAGATATTCAATCGCTGGAGAAATGTCTTAGTTAGTAAAATTTCACTCATCAAGTATTTTCCTATTAGCTGGCGAATTAATTCGCCAGCTAATAGGAAAATCACAAATTTTAAACGGCGTTGCTATCAATGCGTTATATTTGAATAAATAGTATCAAGGATTTTTACAAAATTCTTATAATCTTCCTCCGACAAATCTCCCCAACCTTTTCTTCTTACTTCAACAACAATTGGATAGGCTTTTTCAAAAATATCCCTTCCCGCATCCGTTAAAGTAATCATAAATCTACGCCTATCGGTTGGCATCATACTTCTTTCTGCAAATCCTTTTTTTACTAACAAATCAATGATTCTAGTAACTGTAGGAGCATCTTTAACAGTCATTTCTGCCAGTTCATTTTGGCTAATGCCAAACTCTTCATTTCTTTTAATATGATCAAGCAAAACCCATTGGTCAACTGTTAAGTCTATTTTGGCATCGTCAATTTTCTTTTGAAGGATGAGCCTTATTTTTTTGATAGTAGTATCTATCTTAAAAAAGTAAGCTCTATTATCTGCTGGATTGGTAGTCATAGTTTTTTCGAATAATTGATTATTACATTTTATCAGCTTTCTTTTGTTTAGCGGTTTCCGCTTGATAAAATCTATACATAAAATCATAAATAATTAATTCATGAAAACGTTGGTTGTTGGCAATAACTCTGTTTACTGTCATGTGAATGATGCTTGATAAATATTTGTTTAGTGTATGTTTAGATTTTAAGGCTTTTATTTGCTCGATATTCTCCTTTATTTTTTTGCTTTTTTGTTGAATACTCTCAAATAGAAGTGCGTACTCTTCATTTGTTTCTGACCCAAGAATCATTTCGATATTTTTTCTGTATTCTCTAAAACGCTTATCCATTTGTAGTTTGAAAGGCTTGTCAATATGAAATTCTTGGGCAAAATTTTCTTTCATTAGATACATCAAATCAAGTTTTTGGTAAAGTGAAAACCCAAAATCATCAAGAAAAGTATCAATTAGTTTCATCGCAAATTGCCAACGCAAATGCTCTCTTTCATCGCCCCAAGTTTGTGCCAACAGATTTGCAATGGTTTCGCTATCATGAAAAAAGATATTTTCAGTTAAAATCATGACATCAGCACCATATCTTTCTATTTCTCTTTGATAAGTATCATATTGAATTTTCCAGATAATTCCTTCTTTTTCTAAATCGTCTAAAGTCTCTTTCAGACCAAGAATTACTTCACCCAAATGCTTCAAATCAGTAAAATGAAGTCGTAAGCGAATATGATTATCAGGGTCGGTATAGCGGATAAAAAACCATTTGTCAATTAATTGCTTTTCCAGAAATTGCTCAACCAAAGACTTAATGTTTTGTGCTAAAATATCATCAGCAGCTTTAACTCCTGAATAAATTTTAAGATAAAGCCATTCTGAACCTAAAGAAAAAGTACGTTGAATATCATGATTCAAAGGTTTTTGAGCTGGAATTTGCTCAAAAATAGTTTTCTTGTTAATTAAAGATGCAATAAACTGATTCGTAAAAAATGCTCCTGATTGGTTAACGATGTGCCCATTGTTGGGTGTAAATAAGAATTCTTTTAGCTCAATCTTATCACGATTTTTAATAGCATCGAGCCAAGTCTGAATACTCAGTAAGTTTTCAGTATTTACTAACAATTCATTATCAAAATCCACTAATACAAATCGCTTTGGTAATTGCCATTTTACACTGAATTCATGGAAAATTACTAATAAATTTTCAGGAGAATTGATGAGTAAATGTTCAAAATCTTCTTTCTTGAATTGCCAAGTTGCAGCTTCAAGGATAATATTTTTATAAGTAAGTCGAGGTGAAAATCTGGTATTCTGAGTAACTTTTCTCCAGCCAGTATCAAAGGCAACCACTAGATTAGCACTTTGTAAATCACATAAAAAATGATAAATGGGTAAGGCATTCATTGAATAATTATGGGCATTACTGAGCCTTGGAATTACTTCTTTGTTTAATCTTTTTGATTTTAACCTGATTTTTTGTTGACTAATATCCACAGAAACCAATAAATCTTCCAATAAAATTTGCTGATTTTCTGGCAAAGACGATTTGGCTAAGTACGGAATTTCATATTTCCAAAAAGCAGGATGAAGTAAAATGTTTCCAATTCTGTTTTCTGGTAAATGTACAATTTCAGCAAAGACCACTTCTGGATTCAATGCTTGTTCTTTTTCAGTAATTTCTTGAATAATATCCAAAATAGCTTTGTCGGTATGTGCGAATCTTCCTAATAAATTGACGGCACTTGTTCCACCCAATTTTTCCAGATAAATTGGCAATTCTTCATCGCCAGTCAATCTAAAAATCATCGAAGTAGAACTTGGTGTTTTGTCTTTTTTTTGCAGAAAAGGCTTAAAATCATCTTCATTCAAATTTACTTGTAAAGCATTTTCTTTAAGGGCATTCAAGTATTTTCCATAAAGATGTTGCTGAAAAGCATTTAATTTAACCGTAATTTCCTCTTTTTTTTCATGATTTAATTCAAAGCCATTGGCAATTGGGGTAAAATTACTTTTGCCAGTTTGTCCGTAGCCAATACCTGTTTCTGTATCCATTACAATGAGTAAAGGAATTTCTTGATTTTCATAACGCTCATAAAATTTTTGAATAAAATCACTTTGCGTTGGATTCTCTCTTTTTTCACTTACTTGAATCAAAAGCTCAGCAATTTCACTTAATGCTTCTTGATAAACTGACGAAAGTTTGTTCTCATGAAATAGATTTACCAAATCTGTTTGAAATAATTTCCCTTCTTCAAAAGGAACGCCAATTTTTGTAATAAGTTTTGTAATTTCCTGATAAATACTTATCTCATTAATCTGCTGACTATCAATTGCTTTTAATTGATTTTCAATACTTTGTAAAGTATCAAGATAATGTTCATCGACATTGATTTTCTGAAGTACTTTGATAATTTGTTGTGTCAAACCTTCACCAGTAATAGCTGGTTCTAATTCATTAATCAAGAGTTGAGCATCAACTAATTGTTCGATAAAACCCAAAGCATCTTCTTCCGAAATGTCATCGTCTATCAAAAGTGGTGCAATATCCGACATTTTTGCTCCTTTTTTACAAGCATCCAATACCAGAGCAATGTATTCAGACCATTCAAAAGCGGAAATTTGATGTGTTCTTTTTCCATCAACATATTTATATTCAACATAGCGAATTTCTTGACCGATTTGATAAATACTTGAGTTTGGAAAATACAATAAATGACTTTTGATGAAAGGGATTTCGGATAAACTTTGTGCCAAAGCACCTGCGTAGTGCATATCCAAACGAGTACTTCTTCTTTTTTCGGAAGCGATAGTTAAAGCTGTTTCATCACTCCACTCAACGACCGAACAACCCGCAAAAAGCCCGAAAGGAGTACATCGACTACACATTCTGGAATAATATTTACTGAGCGAAAAGACTATTTTTTGAGCTTTTTTAACATTAGTAATATTCCCATCTTTCCAAAGTTGTGCTTCATTAAAAAGTATAGGAGAAGCCAAATAAAGTGCCTCTAAGAAAGGCGGATGGTTGAGTATTTTTTTTAAGAAATCTTCTGAAATATCATCTGCAAATGGAAGCGTGGGCGTTCTTACAATGATTTTTTTCAGAAATTGATATGAATTCGACATTAAAAGCTAACGATTGGTTTGACGGTATCTCCAAATTTAATGCTTAATGCCTAAAATTGTACGAATTGATAATTTTATTATCGTTTTAAAGAACATTTTAAGGAAATATTATTGTTTCAATCATTATTTTTCTTAACATATATCACTAAAAGCTCTTTAGCAATATCATTTTTCTAGCTTCAAAATTTCCCCAATTTTCCGAAAGAATTCATTTATAAAGGAAGAAAGAGATAAAGTTTAAACCTAAAAGTGGCTGAAATTTCTATGAATTTTGTATGTTTGTTTATACAGAAAACTTCATCATTCAATAAAATCAAATATGAAAAAAGTTATTTTACTGCTTTTTCTTCCTTTCTCTATTTTCGCTCAAAAATTTTCTACTTTAGAAATCAGTCGTTTTAAGCAACAAGCTCAGCGAGTAAACATTATTCGGGATAATTGGGGGATTCCTCATATTTATGGAAAGTCGGATGCTGATGCTGTTTTTGGGTTACTTTATGCACAATGCGAAGACGATTTCAAACGGGTAGAAATGAATTATATTGAAAAATTAGGACGAATCTCGGAGCTAAAAGGTGAATCTGAATTGTATAATGATTTACAAATTCGTTTGCTGATTGATACAACCGAAGCCAAAGCGGATTATCAAAAAGCAGCACCTTGGTTGAAGAAGTTATTAAACGCTTATGCCGATGGAATTAATTATTATTTGCACACGCATCCAGCTGTAAAACCAGCGATATTGACTCGTTTTCAACCTTGGTATCCTTTATTATGGACGGATGGAAGTATTGGTGCTATCAGTACGGCGGATCTAAGTATTGCAGATTTAAAGAATTTTTACTCAGGAAGTTTGGTCTCGGCAGTGGCTGTTCCTAAACTTTCAGACCATCAAACAGGTTCAAATGGTTTTGCTTTTTCTCCTAAAATTACGGCTTCTGGCAATGCCATTTTGTACATCAATCCACACGTCACTTTTTATTTCAGACCAGAAGTACAAGTAATTAGCGAAGAAGGATTAAATGCTTATGGAGCAGTTACTTGGGGTCAAATGTTTGTTTATCAGGGTTTTAATCCTTATTGTGGATGGATGCACACATCTAGTAACGTTGATGTTGCCGATGTTTATGCAGAAAAAATTATCAAAAAGGGCGAAAAGTATTTTTATGAATATGAAGGAGTATTAAAGCCTGTTTCTGAAAAGAAAATTACAATTAGTTATCAATCAGGAAACGAATTAAAACAAAAAACCTTTACAACTTACTTTACACATCACGGGCCAATCATGGCGAAAAGAGATGATAAATGGTTGAGTTTAAAGTCTTATAATCGTTCGGTTGTCAGCTTAATTCAGAGTTGGAAACGAACCAAAGCCAAAGGTTTTGAAGATTATAAACAAGTAATGGCTTTGAAAGCGAATACTTCAAACAATACTGTTTTTGCAGATAATAAAGGAAATATCGCTTATTGGCATGGAAATTATATTCCCAAAAGAGATAATCAATACAATTGGGCAAAACCAGTTGACGGTTCAATTGCGGCAACAGAATGGAAAGGTTTACATGCTGTTGATGAAACCGTTCATTTGTATAATCCAGTGAATGGTTGGTTACAAAATTGTAATTCAACGCCTTTTTCGGTAGCAGGAGTGAATAGCCCGAAACGAGAAAATTATCCATCTTATATGGCTCCAGATGGCGAAAATTTCAGAGGTGTAAATGCCGTAAGAGTATTAGACCGTGAGAAAAAATATACAATTGATAAAGTAATTGAAGCGGGTTATGATACTTATTTATCAGCTTTTGAAGTCCTTATTCCTGCTTTGGTAAAAACTTATGAACGTGATGTGAAACCAAGCGATTCACTTTATAATCAATTAAAAGCACCGATTGAAGTACTGAAAAAATGGGATTATTATTCGTCTGAAAATTCTGTTGCTACTACTTTGGCGGTAGAATGGGCTCAGAAGTTGAATCCAGTTATACAAAGATTGTACATCGACCAAGGAGAAACCGACCAAGTAGAAAATACGAAAAGATTTGCTGCGAATGCTACGGTTGCTCAATTGATGCCAGCTTTGATAACAGTTATCAATGATTTAACAAAAAAGTTTGGTACTTGGGAAATAGCATGGGGGAAAATCAATCGTTTTCAACGACTAAATGGAGATTTACAAGCCAAGTATAACGACAACGAACCAAGTGTTCCTGTAGGTTTTGCTTCTGCTTTATGGGGTTCTTTACCTTCTTATAACAGTCGATATTATCAAGGAACGAACAAAAGATACGGAGTAGGAGGAAACAGTTTTATTTGTGCGGTTGAATTTGGCAAGAAAATTAAAGCAAAATCGCTTTTAGCAGGTGGTGAAAGTGGCGACCCAAGCTCCAAACACTTTAATGACCAATTGTTGATGTACACAAAAGGAAAATTCAAAGATGTCCTTTTTTATAAGGAAGATGTCTTGAAAAATGCAGAAAAAAAGTACCATCCCGGTGAATAAATGTAAATATTATCAAACAAATTGATAAAACGTTTGGTTCGCAGTATATTTGAAAGATTTTTAAAATAGAATTTAAACAGTAATTTCAATAACAAATTAAATTAATATTAAATGGCGTATCAACAAGATTTTACTCATGTCACAGGTTCTGAACCTCACCGCTTGCGTACAAGGCAGATTTTAAAGGCTCACCCGGAGGTCAAAAAGTTAATCACCAAAAATCCAATGACGATGGTTTGGATTTTGGCTTGTGTGTCACTTCAAATCCTGATGACTTATTTGGTGAAAGACCAGGCATGGTACATTATTTTGGCTGCGGCTTGGTGTATTGGTGCTTTCCCTTCACATACTTTGTTTATTTGTATTCATGAAGCTTCACACAACCTTGTATTTAAAAAACCTTCTTGGAACGTTTACGCTGGTATTATTGCTAATTTCCCTTCGTTAGTGCCAACAGCAATTTCTTTCAAAAACTATCATTTAAAGCATCACGCTTTTCAAGGAGTTCATGAATTAGATGCTGATTTACCTGATAAATGGGAAGCTAAGATGATTAATAATTATGCAATTGGTAAAGCAATTTGGTTGTTATTATTCCCAATATTCCAAGTAATTCGTACGCTTCGTTGTTTAGAATTAGCGGTTATTGATCGTTGGGTATTAATGAATATTTTTGCACAAATTGCTTTTGATGTTGTGATTTGGTATTTCTGGGGATGGTCTGCATTAGGATACATGGGTGCAAGTTTTATGTTCTCTGTAGGTTTACATCCACTTGGTGCAAGATGGATTCAGGAACATTATTTAGTATTGGATAAAGACCAAGAAACTTACAGTTATTATGGTGGTTTGAATTTAATCAACATGAATGTAGGTTACCATAACGAACACCACGATATGCCTTCAGTACCTTGGAATAACCTGCCAAAATTGAAAGCAGCAGCTCCAGAATTTTATGATGACTTGAAATATCATACTTCTTTTGTTAAATTATTCTTTACTTTTCTATTCAGTCAAGAAGTAGGCTTGTATTCAAGAATTGTAAGAAAAGAAAGAGGTCGTGTAGGTTTAGATGACACTTCAATCCCAGATATTCAGATGGCAGAACAGAAAATTTAATTATTTCTGTACTTTCACACAATAATTTTCGTTATGATAGCTCCCTCATGGGGGCTATTTTTATTTTCAGAAAAACTAGAATACCCCTACAGAGTATATTGTTTTTTTAAGAATAAAATGCGATGTTTGTTATACAAAAACCCTTTGCTAATTAATAATACTTAATGTTTTGAGGCTCCTCAAAACATTTTTCATTGTACCCCTAATACAAGTACTGTATTAAAACCCAGTAAGAATCACTAAAAAATGGCAAAGAAAAACAAATTAAGAATCATCAACTACGTAAAGGATGGAGTGGTATTAAGAAGCGAAGTTGCACCAGAACCACCAAAAAGAATTACATCAAAATGGACTGAGGAGGAAATCAATTTCTTAAAAGAGAACTTCCAATATTTAACATCAAGAGAAATTTCAGACAAACTTGGCAGAAGCTGGGAATCTGTACGAGGACAACTAAAAAGGTTTAAGCTTACTGTAGGAGAAGAACTCAGAAAAGTCCGTCAAGCAAGTCGAAAAGGTGTTCCATCGGGGAGGGAAGGCGTTACGAAATGGTCTGAAGAAGCCATCAATTATCTCAAAGAACATCATTATACAAAACCTCTTCCTGAAATTTGTGAGCATCTCGGTTTTAGATACGGTGTAGTCTATAAAAAGATGCGTTCTTTAGGATTAAAAGTAAATCCTGAAATTGCCTTAAAAGTAAGAAAAGAAGGTATAGGACGAATCAATGCTGAAAAGAAAGCTTATTTTAGTTCGGAAGATTTTCTTGAAAAACAGCGAAATAAGCAAATTAAAAAACGAACAAACTCAATTAAGCAACGTTTAATGAACAGAGAGCTTTCTGAAATTCAGAAAATTCAAAATGAGATAAATGCTGCTAAGAAAAAAATTGAAAAGAATGATGCGCTGATTAACAAGCTGGTGACCGAAAAACAAAATTTAAGAGCAGAAGTAAAACGTTCGGAATTAAGAATTAAAGCCATTACAGATAAATTGAACATGTCTCAACTTACAGAAAGAACTAGCCTATAAGTAATTTAATACATAGAAAGCAGTACAATGTAAAATATGTTTCTCATTAACTTTATCACAAACAAAGAATATAAACTCAACAATGAAAAAACAAATGTTCTCTATTGGAATCCTTCCTTTATTGGCTGGCTTGTTAATATCTACAGATGCGATAAGTAATGTAAACATCAGCAAGGATACTCCTTTTTCCAAAAAAATAACCAAATCTAGTACAGAAGGCTTAAAAATAGAAACGGTTGTTACAGGCTTGAACGTGCCTTGGGGAATTGCCTTTTTACCAAATGGAGATATGTTAGTTACTGAAAGAACAGGTCAATTAAGATTAGTTCATGAAGGCAAACTCGTAGCTGAACCCATTCAAGGGCTTCCTGCTATTGTTTCTAAAGGACAAGGCGGACTTTTAGATATTAAACTTCATCCAAATTATGTTAAAAATGGATGGATTTACTTTACTTATTCTTCGCCTGCGGCTGAAGGAGAAACTGGTAAAGGTTCCAATACAGCTTTAATGCGTGCTAAATTGGTTGGAAATACTTTAACAGAACAAAAAGTAGTTTTCAAGGCTACTCCAAACGTTACTACAAACCACCATTACGGCGGAAGAATTGCTTTTGATAGAGCAGGATATTTGTTCTTAACGGTAGGAGAAAGAGGGCAACAGGATGAAGCACAAAAGCTTACGACTTTCCAAGGGAAAGTGGTTCGTTTGCATGATGATGGAACTGTGCCAACAGATAACCCATTTGTCGGAAAAGAAGGTGCTAGACCAGAAATTTATTCTTATGGTCATAGAAATCCACAAGGTTTTGTAATTAACCCAACAACGGGTGATTTATGGGAGCATGAACATGGCCCTCAAGGTGGCGATGAAGTAAACATTTTGAAAAAAGGGGCAAATTACGGCTGGCCCGCTATTACTTTCGGAATTGGCTATGATAATGCAGTTATCAGTTCCGATACGGCACGTGCAGGAATGGAACAACCAATTACTTATTACAGACCTTCTATTGCTCCATGTGGTATGACTTTCGTGACAAGTAAGAAATTTCCAGATTGGAAAGGTAATTTGCTGATTGGTTCTTTGAAATTTCATTATATCAAACGTTGTGTAATCAAAAACAATAAAGTAGTGAGTCAAGAAACGATTTTTGAAAATATTGGTAGAGTAAGAGACATTAAAGAAGGACCAGACGGAAACATTTATGTAGCTGTTGAAAGTACAGGTTCAATCGTTAAAATTAGTCCAGAGAAATAGATTTTAGCAAATGGCTATCGGTCTTCGGTCATCAGCAGTCGGTTTTTATCATTAAAAGCCAACTGTTGTACAAAAAAATTTGATAATCTAAAGCTGAATATTGATGACCAATATCCGACAGCCAAAATCCCCCTTAAAGAGAAATGAAAGTTATTTTATTAATTGTTTCAATGATATTTTTATCACCATTTTGGCGTCAGAATGAAGATGAATTATCCGAGAGTATCGCACGTGGTAAAGAAATCTATTTAAACAATTGTATTGTTTGCCATATGGGAAAAGGAGAGGGTGTCGAAAAATTAAATCCACCGCTAGCAGGTTCAGATTATTTGATGAAAACTCCCGAAAAAGCCATTAAAGCTATCAAATTTGGATTAAAAGATACGATTGAAGTAAAAGGAATAAAGTACAGTGGCATGATGCCCGAACCCGGATTAGAAAATGAAGAAATTGCTGATGTGATGAATTATATTTCAAATTCTTGGGGAAATAAATCAGCTAAAATTATTGATGTGAAAACAGTAGAGGGAATCAAAAAATGATTCCCTTTTTTTGTCTATCTATATTACTCAATTCTTTCGTAATAATATTTTAAAGTATCGGCTTCACTTCCGAGTACATTCACATAACCAGTTGATTCTATTGAAGGAGAATTTTCATTTGAACTTTTCCAGATTTTTCTTCTTAGTCCGTTAGAATAATATATTGTGACATCTCCAAAATCATCTTTTGAGCAATTGACCAAAGCCCCTTCTTGTTTAGTTATTTCTACAGAACTTTTGATAACATTATCTTTATAGGTTGTTTCTATAAGTTTATTGGAAGCATCCAATTGTATAATGAATGATTCTGTATTACTAAGGCTAATTTTCCCTTTATTTCTGTAAACAATACTAGTTACCTTCCATTTTTGGTTAATAGGCATTGATAATGCCTGATGGCAAGGTTGGCAAGAGTTTAATAAAAAACTCACACTAGTTCCCATGGAGATAATACTAAGTGCAATGAATACTTTTAGATGGGTAAAGAGAGTTTTCATAGGAGCTTTAATTTATAGTTAAAATTTATTTTGCATCGTAGATGAATTACTAACCATTAAGTTAAACCAAGGTTATTAATATTTTTATATAAATATAGGGTTATTTATTTGTACAAATAGAATGTTATTTATTGTTTTTTAATTAAATAATCACTAGGAATGTCAGGGAGTGTTTTAATAGATTCCTTTGAGAAGTTTGAGAAATCAGCTGAAAAGTACTAAGGTTAGTTATGAGCTAACAGAAAGAGGGTTTTGATTTGAATAATATACTATACCAACTAAATAACAGAGAAAATAAAGCAACAATGAAGTGTTTCATATTTTGGGAAAAATATAACCCCTAAAGTTTTAGTAAATCAAAACTTTAGGGGCCGTAAATTATTCAAAAACTGCTACAAAACCACCATTGGCTTTTAGAGAAATTTTTGTTGAAGAACTTGAAATATTAAGAGCTGTTTCTTTCAAAAGTGTTTGCTCATCATCTGAAATTAATTGACCTTTTTTGTTTTTCAAGAAAGATAAATCAAGGTTCAAATCTTTGGCAATTCCTTCGCCATTGATACCAGTCACGTACCATTTATTTCCTGATTTGCGGGCAACGACAAAAAGTTTTCCCGGAAAACCATCAATAAAACGAGTTTCATCCCAAGTACTTGGTAGTGTTTGTAAATATTGCTGTGCGAAAGCAGGGACATGAGCCATGCCTTCTGGTTCTTCTGCAAAATGCTGGATACCTGAGATAAAAACAACTGATAAAGCTAATTCAAAAGCTGTAGTAGTGCGTCTTTGAATGTTTGGTACTTTATACAAATTCATCGGTGTGAAATCCATCGGGTCGAAAGCATTTCGAGTAAAAGGCAAAGTTGTACAATGTGCTGGCTGTTCGTCGGCAGCTTTTTGGTCAAATGTTACCATTTCAAAGCCTTTTACAGCTTCAGCTGACATAAGATTTGGATAAGTTCTGTGCCAACCTCTTGGTAAAGTTGCTCCATGAAAATTCACTAAAAGTTTTGCTTGGGCAGCATCTTCCAAAATAGTCAAATAATACTTAATCATCGACTGTCCATCGCCACCGAAGAAATCAATTTTTACGCCAGCGATACCCATTTCCTGAATTCTCTTAAACTCTTTCATTCTACCTTCATGCGTAAGCAACAAACCTTTTGGATGATACTTTACGGTATTCCAATCGCCTGCCGAATTATACCAAAGAATAAGTTTTACTTTTTGATTTTTAGCATAATCTGCCAACCATTTAATTTTATCATAGCCAATTCTGGTATCCCAATCGGCGTCAATTAAACAATATTCCCAGTGCATTTTAGCGGCAAAATCGATATAGTCTTTCGTTGTTTCAAAGTTGACAGATTCATCTTTTTTAATAATCCAACTCCAAGAAGATTTTCCTGTTTGGATAAACGAAGTATCCATTTTCACCGCAGGTTGGGCTAAATCTGTACCCAAAGTAGATTCAGTAATGGTTTTTAACGAACCAACTGTAATTACTCTCCACGGCGAAAGCCAAGGCAAACTTGATTGTGGATTAAGCTCGCCACCTGTGAATACTTCTGGTGCTTGCGGAAAACCAATTTTATACTCATTATTTGGCGATTCGGCTCTAAGGCGAGTAGCACAATAAGTACCATCTAAACCTGCTTCGGTCAATAAAACCCAAGAGCCATTGCTTTGAAAAAGTGCAGGATATACCCAGCCTGCTTTGATAGGCGAAATAATGCCTGCTAAAATATTTTTTTCATAAAATTCTTCATACGAAGGATGACAATGTTCCCAACCAGTTTGGGCATCACTCATAGGTTGAAGCCAAGCTTTGGTGGCTTCTGGAAATTTGAAAGAAGTAATTTCTTCGCTGATTTTTTTAATATCTGTTGATTTCTCAGGGAAGAAATATCTAAAAGCTACGCCATCGTTTGATACTTGAAAAATAATGTCTATTTTTTTTCCATCGGCATTTTTTAATTTAAAAACCTGACGGTTGGCTGTATAGGTGATATTACTTTTCTTATTGGTTTTAATGCTGTATTGGTCTTTTACCAAAGTCGGTTTTGTGCTGCTCAATAGCAAAAGTCCTTTGCTGAAATCGCCGTCTTCACGGATAAGTCCTAAACTGGAAGAAGCCAAAACCGTTTTGCCTTGAAAGCTAACAGAATACTTAGCTTGCTGGTTTTTGACAGAAAAATCGACAACAATTTGTCGATTAGGACTGAATACTTTCTGCGAGAAAGTACCAAATGAAAGTAACAAAAGAAGAAATACTTGTAATGATGATTTTAGGTTCATTGTAAGGAAAGCTGATTTTATTAGAATGAGTTAAATTAAAAAAATCGTCTTGCCTTATAGCATTGATATTGGTAATTCATGAGGCAAGACGATTTAATACAAAGCAAAGATTAAAGTAACTTTACTCTTAATACCGTAAAAGAATTTGGTGCTAAAATTAAAGAGATTTTCTTCTTTGGATTTAGGATGATAGTTTCCTCTACAGGACTGACATTTGTAGCATTTTCAAAAGTGTTTAATGCTTCTGGATTAGCATTTTTCAACACAATTAATTTTGCTTTTACATCAAATTTTTTGATTCCTTCTAAGTTTACTTCACGAACTTGTTCCTTGTCTGAAACATTTGCTACTTTCAAGATAACTTCATTCGTTTTTTTGTCTAAAATACCCGAAGCGTATAATTCATCTTGACCAGTAAGAGGGTTTCCATGCTGAGTAGTGTTCAAAACATGTGTTCCTTTATTGGTAGAATATAGTTTTTGAACATGATAATTTGGCGTTCCGTAAGAACGAAGATTATCTACCCAAATTAAATCTGGTGTCCATTGCCAGCCTTCTGCATGAGCAAATAGTGGTGCATACGAAGCCATATTAACTACTTGTGCGTTACGCTCCAAACCTGTCATGAAAGCAGCTTCTGATAAAGCACATTTCCAGTTATTACGATTGTTTACACTTACAGTTTTGTCACTTTGTGCAGCATATTCACCTGCAAATATTTTTGAGCCATTACGGTCGTAAGCATCATACCTACCAGCATTTTTCAAAAACCAATCAGGAGTACGATAATAATGTTCGTCGATAATGTCAGCATTCATCGCACGTAATTCTTTGTTCAAATAGTCAAATCTATCGCCACTAGGGTCAGTACCAGCACTGTTTACCAATTTGATATGAGGATATTTAGCTTTGATAGCTTTCGTGAAAATTTTCAAACGTTCTACGTATTGTGGTCCCCAGTTTTCGTTTCCAATTCCTAAAAATTTCAAATCAAAAGGAGCGGGGTGACCCATATCTGCACGTACTTTTCCCCATTTTGTATTTGGTTCAGCATTGGCAAATTCTATCAAATCTAAGGCATCTTGAATATAGGGTTCTAATTCATTGACTGGCACAACCTCGGCAGTGTTAAATTGACAAGCCATTCCGCAGTTTAAGATTGGCAGTGCTTCTGCACCAATATCTTCCGCTAATTGAAAATATTCAAAGAAACCTAAACCAAAAGTTTGGAAGTAGTCTGGTGATGGACGGTGAGCAAACTCTACATTCCAGCGGTTGATAATCAACTGGCGTTCTTCGATTGGCCCAAGTGTTTTTTTCCATTGATAACGATTCGCCAAATCAATTCCTTCTACAATACATCCACCCGGAAAACGAATAAACCCTGGTTTCATATCAGCTAACAATTGAATCATATCAGCACGCATTCCACCCGGTCTTTTTTTCCAAGTATCTTCTGGAAATAATGAAACCATATCGAGGTCTATTTCGCCATTTCCTTCAAACCAAATTCTAAATTTGCCTTTTGCTTCGGTTTCGGTAGCGTTAAAACTGATAGCTTCTTTTTTCCAGTTATGACCGTTACTGGTTGGAGTAAGTAATGTTCCTCCGATGATATTGCCTTTTGCGTCAATAAGTTCTAAATGTAATTTTACATGACCGTTCTGGTGGCGATACAAAACAGAGAAATCATATCTAAGTCCTTTTTTAATCCCCATTCCTTTAAAACCTTCATTGGTAATACCAATATCACCTTTTGATGTATTATTGGCTTTGATACTGATAAAACGAGGATTAGCTGTATTTCCTTGACGATTTTGAATAATTACATCGCCTTCTTCAGCTTTTTTTCTTTCTACTTTCCAACCCATTAAAGGCTTTTGAAACTCAAAAGAACGGTTTTTAACTAATTCTGCATAAATACCACCATCGGCACCCATATTAATATCTTCAAAAAATACTCCCCACATAGTAGGCTGAATTTCAGCAACAGGCTGTGTGGCTTTAATGTTAATGACTGGGGTTTGGGCATGAGTTTTGCCTTGCAATGTAATTGCAGCAATGAGCAAAGAAAAGATGCTAAGTTTTTTAAGATTCATTATAATGAAATAAATTGAAATGATTGGTTGAATAATATCTTCTTAGATAAGTACTTTTTCAAATAAAATTACTTAGAATATGTTGAAAGTTTTTATTTTCTGACCTTGATAGCGTTTTTATGGGGTCACTTAGAGCACCAAACAAGGGCTAATGACATGAATTCAATAGGTCTGGGTTTAAACCTAGACCTATTGAATGTATCCCTAGCTTGGTGTAGTGTTCCTACACTACGTCAGAGTTGTAAGCAATGTAACATTGCAGTACACAAGACGTAGCGAAAAACACTACGCCAAGAGGGGGAGAAGCAATTTTCTGACAGATCTTTTAATTGTGTATAAGCTGTTTAGTTTATTCTAAGCATCTAAAATCCAATCAAATAAATACTTATCATCATAATCAACCTTGAATTTCTCTAAGAATAGTTTATACTCATCTTTAAATGATTGTTTTTTATGATGTGCTTTTTGATTCTGTATATATTTGTAAACATTATCTATATGCGAATGACTGTATGAAAATGCACCAAATCCTCCTTGCCAACTAAACTTATGTTTGGATAATTTATTTTCATTGATAAAATCATTACTTGATTTCTTGACTTCTCTTACCAAATCGCTAATGCTGCAATTGGGTTTCATTCCGATAAAGATATGGATATGGTCAGGCATACCATTAATGGCAATTAGTTTTTGACCTTTATTTTGTATAATGCCTGTGATGTATTCGTATAATCTGTCTTCCCAATCTGGCAGAATTAAAGCTTCTCTGTTCTTTACAGCGAATACGATTTGGATATAAATTTGTGAAAATGTTGAAGGCATATCTAATTGTATTTTAGGTTTTGAATAATCTAAAATATTGAAAATCAAGATAAAAAACAAAAAAACATAATATAAAACTGTTATGACGTTGGAATCAGAAATAATCCCTTTGGGATTGAAGATTTATAGCAGAAATGATGGACGACAAAAAAAGTGTGACCCCGTTGGGGTCATAGATTCTCTCGGGATTAGTTTAGTTATAAACCTGTGATGCCGTTGGCATCAGTACAAATCCAAATAAATTTAGGCTCAACCCTTAAACTGGGCTGATGATTAAACATTGTTGATAATTTCTCAAATCTGGCGTTAAAAGTAGTTGAAAAGTTTCTTGTAA
>NZ_JACHKT010000042.1 GCF_014204325.1 Arcicella rosea | reverse complement strand
GCTTTACAAGAAACTTTTCAACTACTTTTAACGCCAGATTTGAGAAATTATCAACAATGTTTAATCATCAGCCCAGTTTAAGGGTTGAGCCTAAATTTTTTATAGAATAAGTTATGACTGAAAACGCAAAAACATTCCTCTACGAATACCTCAACAATGCTTCGCCAACGGGCTTTGAAGCTTCTGGTCAACAAATTTGGTTAGATTATATCAAACCCTATATCGACGAAACGATTATTGATGTTTACGGAACTGCCGTTGGGGTTATCAATCCCAACCAACCTTACAAAGTAGTTATCGAAGCTCATGCCGATGAAATTTCTTGGTTTGTGAATTATATCGACGATAACGGCTATATTTTCGTAAGAAGAAATGGTGGCTCTGATGCCGTGATTGCTCCTTCGATGCGTTGTAATTTACATACGAAAAAAGGGGTGGTAAAAGGCGTTTTCGGCTATCCAGCCATTCACGTGCGTGATTTGGCTAAAGACAAAGCTCCAACTGTCAATGACATTTTTATTGATTTGGGTGCTGCTAACAAAAAGGAAGTAGAAGAAATGGGCGTTCATGTAGGTACGGTCGTTACTTTTGAAGATGGACTTACAGAATTGAACAATCGTTACTTTGTAGGACGTGCTTTGGATAACCGCATGGGTGGTTTTATGATTGCCGAAGTAGCCCGAATGCTGAAAGAAAACAATGTTGAATTACCTTTTACTTTGTATGTCGTAAATGCCGTACAAGAAGAAATCGGTTTGCGTGGTGCTGAAATGATTGTGAGACGTTTGAAACCAGACGTTGCCATTGTAACAGACGTTACGCACGATACTCAGTCGCCGATGTACAACAAAAAAGAGCAAGGTGATTTGAAATGTGGTTCTGGCCCTGTGATTTGTTACGGCCCAGCTGTACAAAACAATTTACGTGATTTTATCATCGACGTTGCCGAAGCAAAAGAAATCAAAATTCAGCGTCAGGCGGTTTCACGTTCTACTGGTACTGATACTGATTCGTTCGCTTATGCTACTGAAGGTGTGGCTTCTGCCTTGATTTCGTTGCCATTGAAATATATGCACACGACCGTTGAAACGGTTTCAAAAGAAGATGTGCAAGCAGTAATTAACTTGATTTATGAATCTTTACTTTCTTTAAAAGGAAATGAAGATTGGCGTTATATTAAGTAAGCATAAATACCTATCAATAGGGTTGGGATTAATCCCAACCCTATTGATAGCAAAAGCTAAACTTCCTCCAACCCATGAAAAAAAATTCCCTCTCCGTAGCCTCTTTCAATCTGATTTTATATGCTGCCCAACAAAGAGGGGCAGACTATACTACTTTGTGCGAAAAAGTTGGTTTGACTCCCGAAATGCTACAAGACCCAGACGCTCGTTTACCCATCAAAAAAGTACAAGTACTTTGGAAAGAAGCCGTAGAAATGACGGGCGATAAACATTTGGCTTTGCATCTTGGAGAATCTATCAATACGGTTGCGGTGGGAATTTTGGCTTATGTGATGATGCACTGCCCTACTTTGGATAAAGCTTTAGAGAAACTTTGTCAGTATCAAGATATTGTTTGTGACGGTTCAAAGACCACAGTTTTTATTCAAAACGATTTGGTTTATGTTACGCTTACACAAATAAGCGATGAAATGTTGTATCCGCAATATGCTTTTGAGTCTGAATTGTCTATTTATCACGCTGCTATGGAAGGAATGATTGGCAAAGATTTACCCCTAAAATCTGTTCATTTCAATTATCCTGCATACTCCGATTCATCTGAATATCAGCGAGTTTTTCAAACGCAAGAAGTAGTTTTTGAAAGTAATTTTACGGGAATCGTTTTTGAAAAAAAGTACTTTCATTTGCCGATTATCAACGCCAATCCCAATCTTTTTCCTTTGTTTGATAAACACGCACAGAGTATTCTGGAAGGTTTAAATCAAGATAATTCCTTCAAAGAAAAAGTGAAAAAAGAAATTTTGGATGGCTTGAAAGGTGAAGAACCTTCACTTTTCAATGTTTCAAGAAGTTTGGGAATTGGTTTACGCTCTTTACAAATGAAACTCAAAGAAGAAGGAGTTACTTTTCAGCAACTCCTTGATGAAATTCGCAAAAATTTAGCTTTACAACATTTACAAGAATCACACCTAAGTACCACAGATATTGCCTATTTATTGGGTTATTCTGAACCAAGTGTTTTTTTCCGTTCTTTCAAAAAATGGACTGGATACACACCTAATGTTTATCGTAAAAATCCTAAAATGGTAGCATAGGGTTTTAGATTTCGGCGGTCGGATTTCGGGTTTCGGATTTTAATATTGAAATAAATTACTCTCTAAAAGCTCAAGGCTGAAAGCTATTTTGCTGTTTTACCTATCCTTCCCAAATGTGTATTTTCAAAGCTGTCTTCATACTTTAGTCCATAGCCCATCATTCTATCAAAAGCTGAATGAGCAAAAAGGATTGTTCCCAACAATAAAATTCCTTGATTTTGTTCATAATAACCTAATACTAAAATAGCAATTCCTAATGCCTTATGATGTACGAAATTGTACATCCACGCTCCTATTTTGGGATTTATTAAATAACCCAACATTCCTAAATCTGGCAATAAAAGCAATGCAGGAAAATACCACCAAGTAAATGATAAACGACTGAAAATCAATACTCCCAATATAAATTCAGCCAATTCTTCTAATTTTAAAATATTTTTCATATCTGTTTTTTCTATAAATTTTATAATAAAATACTCAACACTCCTGTCATAACTTGGAGTCATGGCATGAGTAAAAGAAAGCTCATCTCTCAAAGCTCACAACTTAAAGCTCTCCCTAAACCAATTCAAAGTTTCTGTAATCGCTTCATACAAAGGTGTTTCTTTAAAATCAGGAAAAATACTTCTTACTTTACTATCGTCCAAAAGTACTGTTCCATCAAAAAGATAAAGCATTTCTTTTACTTCTTTCATCACTGGCATAAAAATCCCTAATACTGAGAACAACCATTTTGGATAAACTGTAATCTTTTTAGGAGCATTCGCCAATCTTGAAATTTGGTTTAATAAACCTTTCATCGTTGGGTGTACTTGTCCGCCATAATTATAATTTTCATAAGGTTTTTGAACGCCTCTTTGCATCAATCTTACCATGATTTCAGCCGCATCTTTAGTAAAAACCATTTGGTGTGGAATATCCACTCGGACAGAATAAGGAACTGCTTTACCGTTAAGGGCATTAATAAAAATAGGCTTAATACCTTCATTCAACACATTAGGTCCCCAAAAATCTGGTAAACAAACATTGAGTACTTTACATTTTCCAGCGTTGGCGGCATCTCGCAACGTTTTTTCGATTTCTACTCGCAAAGCTCCTTTACGAGTACATGGGTTTTCTGACGAATCTTCTTTAATCAAAGGCGTATTTCCATAATTATAAACATTTCCCGGAAAAACAATCATGGCTTTATTCAAGTTTGCCGCTTCGATAATCTTATTTGTTACCACGTCCATATTCCCAAACCATTCGTTATAGGGATAATTAATGCCGTGAAAAATATACTTTTTGTCGGTGGCTACTTGTTTCAAAAGATTCAAATCTTGTACATCGCCTTTGATAATTTCTACATGATTGAAGCTTTGAAAAAGGTTTTTCGCTTTCGCCACATCACGGACGATAATAGTTACTGGAATGTTTTTGCTAAGTAAATTTTCGGTAAAAGCATAACCGATACTTCCTGTTGAGCCTAAAACTAAGATTTCTGATTTCATGGTTTTTGTTGTTTAATGATGATACAAAGTTGTCTGAAAGCCCCGAAATCGTCCTTGACCAATCATGCAAACAAAATGACCTATTGCGAAAATCTTTTAAAAACAAACAGCGACAAAAAAAGATTTTTAGTCCCGTTTTTGTCGCTGTTTTCTTACTTCTGCAAAATATACTTGCTAATAAACTCTTCCAACAGATGGATTATCAACAATGATTCTCTTCATTTCTTGCGGATTAATCGTTCCTTGTTTTTGATAAACAATTTTTCCATTTGGCTCTACCAAAAGTGTGTAAGGCAAAGCTCCTTGCCATTTTGGGTCGATTAATTCTATCAATTTATAAGCATCGTCTGAATTAAAAATATAGTTTTTAGTCGAAGCTTGCAGCCTTTTTAAAGTAGCTAAAGCCTTGTGTTTTTTATCAAGTTTATCTGCCGAAATTGTCACTAATTCAAAATCTCTTAAACGATACATCCTATTTATCGTCATAAAATCTGGCAATTCAGCCACGCAAGGCCCGCACCAAGTAGCCCAAACATTGATTAAACGCAATTTCCCAGAATCATTTTTCAATAAATTCTTTATTCCTTCTTCATCAATGGTTTCTAAATTAACTGGCTCTTTTTCCCAATCTATTTTTTCTTGAGCAGCCAATTCTCTCTTTCCTCCCCATTTTACCGAACAACCAAATGTTTTTGTCTTACTTATTGCTACTGGTTTATTGGCTAATAAGTCTTCAATCGCATTTCTGGTATCATGATTTTTAGGAGTACCTGTTGGCTTTTCTACATCATCAATTCTGCCTGAATATCTCAAAATTCTTTTTTGGTCGAATATAAAAACATGTGGCGTAGCAACTGGTCCAAACTTTTTAGAAACTTCTTCGGTATCTCCGTCATATAAATACGGAAAATTAAATTGATGTTCTTTGGCTCTTACTTTCATGTCATTAAAACTATCGCCCAAATCGGTGTAACCCATTTCATCCAAACGGACACTTACTGGGTCGTTTGGTGAAATTGCAATTACTTGTACTCCTTTCATTTTGTAATCAGTTACTAATTTCTTGATGCGTTCTTCATAAGCTTGTGCCGTCGGACAATGATTACAAGTAAAAACTACGACTAGCACTTTTGCTTTTGCAAAAGAATTCAGCGAATACATTTTGCCATCAGTAGCTTTTAAATTAAAATTAGGTGCAGGCGAACCTATTTCTAAAGTTGGATGCTCTTCAATATTTTTGAAGCCCAATACTCCTACGCAAATCGTTAATAATGAGATAATAAGTATTCTTTTCATTTTTTTAAAATTGTTTTTTATGCTTGATAAAAGATAAATATTATTTTTCAGGAATGTATCTTGTTTTGATAGCTAAGTTTTTGCTTTAAATAAAATCAAGCATATTCTATAAAATCAAAACTTGATTGAGCCACATAAAATGAGTATTTTTGAAAACAGCTTTCCTTGTTTTCCTTTCTTAAACAACGCTAATTTTATGCAAGACCTTTCTATAACACTCATTCAAACTGATTTATACTGGGAAAATTCAACAGCCAATTTGGCAATGTTGGAAGAAAAAATTGCTATGATTGCTACTCCTACCGACTTGATTGTTTTACCAGAAATGTTTAATTCTGGTTTTACAATGAATGTTGAACAAGTAGGCGAACCGATGAATTTTTTCGTACAAAAATGGATGAAACAACAAGCTGCACAAACAAATGCTGTTGTAACTGGAAGTTTTATTGCCAAAGAAGGTGAAAAGTATTTTAACAGACTGATTTGGATGCGTCCAGACGGAAGTTTTGAACAATACGACAAACGTCATTTATTCCGAATGGGTGGCGAACATCATTACTTTACTGGTGGCACGCAACAATTAATTGTGGAATTGAAAGGTTGGAAAATTTGTCCGCTGATTTGTTATGATTTACGATTTCCTGTTTGGTCAAGAAATGTAAATCATGCTTACGATTTATTGATTTATGTAGCCAATTGGCCAGCAGTACGTTCTAAAGTTTGGGATACACTTTTACAAGCAAGAGCCATTGAAAATCAAAGCTATGTAATCGGAGTAAATCGAGTGGGGAAAGATGGTATGGATTTAGTTTACTCAGGGAATTCAACCATTATTGATTTTAAAGGAAATCATCTTTTCTACCAACCAGATAGCGAAATTATTAAAACACAAGTGCTCAATAAAAAGAGTTTGGCAGAATTCAGAGAACAGGTTCCTGCTTATTTAGATGCCGATTCTTTTGAAATTAACAACCTTTTATAATGCAAAAAAGATTACTCACTTTTTCTTTAATATTAAATGTAATACTTATCCTTACGGGTGGAACTTTAGCTTTTAAGTTTAAAGAAAAGCTTCATCAATATTTATTTCCGCCATCATCCAATAATATTTTATTAGTGGGCGATTCTTTACTAGCACTAGAAAATTGGACTTTCCTTTTGGAAAGAAATGACATTACTAATTTAGCTTATGGTGGAGCAATTACCCTGCATATTCTAAAAAATGTAGAAATACTAAGTCCTAAAATAAAACCTAAAATATGTGTAATAGAAGGTGGAGTAAATGATTTACTAGCTGGCGTTCCTGAACAAAGAGTTTTAGAGAATTATATCAAAATGATCCATATCCTTCAAAATCAGCAAATTAAGCCCATTGTTAATGCTGTTATTTATACCAATCTTCCTGAAATAAATCATCAAATAACGATTTTAAACCAACAACTGGCAAGTTTTTGTCAACAAAACCAACTAGTTTATGTAGATGCCAATCAGTTTCTAGCTGAAAAAGAAACACTAAAAAATCAATATTCATTAGATGGCATTCATTTAAAAAAAGTAGCTTATCCACTTTGGGCAAAAGAACTTTCTGATGCAATTAAAAAATTGGAGCATAAAAAAAACCTGTAAAGTTTAGCTTCACAGGTTTTTCATTGAAAATAAGAATAATTTTAAAGTACCATAATTACACGAGTACCGTCCACATCTATACCTTCAATTTTAACTCTTCCTTTACGGTTAGCCAAAACATCTGCAACTTCTTTAGCATCAGTAATAGCTTTATCGTCGATTTTAGAGATGACAAAACCTTTGTCGAATCCTTGATAACCTAAACGTCCCTCAGGATCAACTTCTGTGATTTTAGCACCACCACTTACTTTGAATTTAGCTTTTTCGCTTTCAGTTAAATTAGAAAGTTTCGCTCCAAGGAAATCGCTTTTTACAACATTTCCTGTCACTTCACCTTTTACGATGTTAGTATTTCCATCTTTATTTTTCAATACTACATTAAAATCTTTCAAAGAACCATCACGATTCACAGTAACAACTACAGTTTCGCCCGGACGCTTGCGACCAACCAATTCCATCAATTTTGACATTGATTTAGTTTCAATACCGTCAATTTTTACAATTACGTCATTTACTTTCAAACCTGCCGATTGTGCCGAACTTCCACCTGTAGTCGGGAAACCACCGACATAAACACCATCACTTACTTTTAGGTCTTTTTCTTCAACCAATTTTGCGTTTACTTCAGCAATATTGATTCCTAAATATCCACGTTGAACGTTGCCGTATTTAATTAAATCTGCTGCCACTTTTTTCACGATTCCAACTGGAACAGCGAACGAATAACCTGCAAACTGACCTGTACGGCTATAAATTGCGGTGTTAATACCAATTAATTCACCTTTCAAGTTTACTAAAGCACCACCAGAATTACCCGGATTTACAGCAGCATCTGTTTGGATAAATGATTCTAATGGATTAACATCTTTATCACGGTCGATGATGTTTTGGCGACCTTTCGCTGAAACAATACCAGCCGTAACTGTTGATTCTAAATTGAAAGGATTACCAACAGCCAATACCCACTCTCCTACTCTAATACCATCCGAATCTCCAAAAGTTAAGAAAGGTAAATTATTAGTTTTTACTTGAATCACCGCAATATCTGTAGCAGGGTCAGTGCTGATTACTTTTGCTTTTAATTCACGTTTATCATTTAAAATTACTGATACTTCATCAGCATCTTGCACCACGTGATTATTGGTAACGATGTAACCGTCTGCACTAATAATTACTCCTGAACCTGAGGCTTCTTGTGGTTCTTGTTGCTGACGACGACCACCGCCTCCACCAAAACCAAAGAAATCTTCGAAAGGATCCATCATTTGACGGCTTACATTACGAGTCATTTTTGTTTTGATATGCACTACGGCTGGCGTAGCTTTTTCAGCAGCAAAAGTAAATTCACCTGGTGCTCCTGCTGGTACAGCACCAGCATTGGATACCATTCTAGTAAAAGCTGAAGGCGTATTTGTAAAAAGTGAATCTGATGAAGATTTTTCTAAAAATAGCTTATAGGCGCCAAGCGTAGTAGCACTACTCAATACTCCGGCTATAGCTAGGTTTTTAACATTATTTTTAATTTCCATGGTTGTGATATTTTGTTAAATTTTACAAAACAGTTAAAGATTGAATAAATCTTTCGGTCTTTCATTCACATCTGCTAATTTAACGCAAAAACTTTTTTTAAGGTGCATCGCTGTAGGGCTTTTTAACAAATTTTAAGAAAAATAGCGATGAGATTTAAGCCTTGAGCGATGAGCTTTGAGTTTTTAGGTCAAATTCTGAAATAATGAGTTTAAGTGCTTCAAACTTTCTCTTAAAAACTCTCCATTTTTCAACTTATTCTCAAAGCTCATCGCTGATAGCTTTCAGCTAATTAAACTACTGCAATTTCTTTTACTGCTGGTTTTATTTCTTCTTTTTTAGGTAAATTGATGTTCAAAATACCATCATTATAAGTTGCTTCAATTTTTTCGCCATCTACTGATTTAGGTAAATTGAATGTTCTTTGGAAAGAAGAATAATTAAATTCTTGACGAGTATATTTTTCTGTTTTTTCTTCACTTGATTCTTCTTTTTTCGTTGAAATACTCAAGCGGTTTTCGTGAAGACTTAATTTGAAATCTTCTTTTTTCAAACCCGGAGCCGCAACTTCAATTTGGAATGCCCCTTCAACTTCTTTCACGTTTACAGCTGGAATATTGTTGAAAGCTAATTGATGATTTTGTTTTGACGGATACATAGTGTCTAGGTTCTTTAAAACGTTGTTGAAATCTTCATTGAAAAATTGAAATGCTGGGTTGTTGAATCTTACAAGTTTCATGGCTTTATTATGTTTAAATGTTTTTTGATTTGATGTTTAAAATGAATTATCCAATTTTAATTAATGGACATCCCTTTTATTTCAAATCTTATACCAGCCAATAAATTACGCCATTTTGTCTTATTTTTTACACTTATAGAACTTTATTCATGACAAAATAGCCGATTTAAGAAAGTTAAGATAATAAAATTGTCATTTAGCATCTCCGAAAATCAAAGGTAAAAATGGAAGTAAACAAAAACGGCTACCTCAATTGAAGTAGCCGTTTTGTTTGTTTATTCAAACCATTTAAGAACGTCGTCCTTAGTAGGGATTGTAATATCTAATTTTAATTTTTTGCGCATTCCGCCCAAATCATTAAATACTTTATTCGGATTAGCTTCTTTCAAAGCAGTAATCGTCATAAAGCCCATTTTTTGAAGTACTGGAATCCATTCAGTTGGTACGCCGATTGCCTCATACTCTTCATTCGTAGAAAGTTCAGCTTTCTTTTCAGGACGCATCTGCGGGAAGAATAAGACTTCTTGAATAGTAGTCTGATTAGTCATCAACATTGTCAGGCGGTCGATACCAATACCAATACCAGCTGTTGGTGGCATACCATATTCTAATGAACGAAGGAAATCTTCATCCATCGCCATCGCTTCATCATCACCTCTTTCCGCTAATTTGAGTTGCTCTTCAAAACGTTCACGTTGGTCGATTGGGTCATTTAATTCTGAATAAGCATTGGCAATTTCTTTACCATTCACAAATAATTCAAAACGTTCAACCAAACCTGGTTTGCTACGGTGCTTTTTTGTCAAAGGTGACATTTCAACTGGATAGTCGATAATGAAAGTTGGTTGAATTAAATTTCCTTCTACTTTTTCACCAAAAATTTCGTCAATTAATTTACCTGTTCCCATCGAAGCATCCACTTCAATTCCCCAAGAAGTACAGTGTTCACGAAGTGTTACTTCGTCCATACCTTCTACATTTACACCAGTATATTTTTCAATTGCCTCTGCAATCGTCAAACGAGTAAATGGTCCAGCAAATTCGATTTCGTTTTCACCAACTTTTACTTTTGTTTGTCCATTAGTAGCTAAAGCAACTTTTTCGAAAATTTCTTCCGTAATTCCCATCATCCAATTGTAGTCTTTGTAAGCTACATAGAATTCTAATGAAGTAAATTCTGGATTATGGGTTCTGTCCATTCCTTCGTTACGGAACATTTTACCGAACTCATAAACGCCATCAAAACCACCCACAATAAGGCGTTTTAAGTATAATTCATTGGCAATACGCATGTATAAAGGCATATCCAATGTATTATGATGTGTTTTGAATGGACGAGCAGAAGCTCCACCATGAATAGGTTGAAGAATTGGTGTTTCTACTTCTAACCAACCTTTTTCATCAAAAATTGTACGCATTGTCGTTACAATTCTTGAACGCTTCAAAAATATTTTTTTAACGTCTGGATTAACAATTAAGTCAACATAACGTTGGCGATAACGAGTTTCTGGGTCTGTTAAACCATCATATACATTTCCTTCTTCATCACGTTTTACAACTGGTAACGGACGTAAAGATTTATTAAGAATCTTGAATTCAGTAACATGAATAGAAATTTCACCCGTTTGAGTAGTGAATACATAACCTTTCACTCCAATGATGTCGCCAATATCCAATAACTTTTTGAATACAGTATTGTAAAGGGTTTTGTCTTCGCCAGGACAAAGGTCATCTCTACGAAAATATAATTGAATACGACCAGAAGCATCTTGTAATTCTGCAAATGAAGCACTTCCCATGATACGGAAAGACATCAATCTACCTGCAATCGAGATGTTTTTATAATCAATCTTATTGTTTTCGTAATGTTGCTGAATATCTTCAGTAGTTACATTGATTTCGTATAGTTCAGCTGGATAAGGGTCAATTCCCAACTTCATCAATTCTTCTCGCTTTTGTCGGCGAAGTACTTCTTGTTCTGAAAGCATAGTCGTTGTAATATAATTTGCAAAAAAAATCACAAATCTTGTTTTCTACAAAATTAAGGATAATTCGTGTGTCTTCAAACCATAAAATTATTTCTGATTTTTTTGTTACCCTTTTTAAAAGTTTTTGCGACTAACAAATTGTAGTACCAAAAGCAGGTTTCATCATAACGTATAAATACGCTAATTTACCAACAAGGTGTATTTACGCTAAAATATTGATGACAAAGGCATTTGTTTTGTACTATGCAATACTTTTCATCAAGGTGATTTTTGCAAACCAAATAACAATGAACTTACCAATACAAACCAATTTTTTATATTCTCCTAAGCGATTTAATCGAGAAAGAAGCACAATTATCTATTTAGAAAGAGGGAAAACAGAAATTTACATCGAGGAAATCTTGATGTGCAAAGGTGAAGGAAATTATACTTTTGTTCACTACAAAAATGGAGAAAAGCATTTGTTCTCAAAAACATTAAAACAATTTTGTGAACTCTTTGAAGCTTACGATTTTTTGAGAATCAGCAGATCAGTACTCATTAATTTAAAATACTTGAAAGCCTTCAATACCGTAGAAGAATTAAGTGTAATTATGATTAATGAACAAAAAATAGACATCGCCCGAAGAAGAAAGGCACAGTTTCAAGATACGATAAGAAAATTTTCAAAAAAATAAATATTAGTGGTTAGGTGAAAACGACAGCTTCCTGAATTTTTCGGGAAGCTGTTTTGATTTAAAGGTCTTCCCAGACCTCCTTCCACCCTTTTCTACAGGTTAATTCTTTAATACAAACGAACCCATTTTCTTTTTTTTGTATTTTATCATCAAGTAATTTACTTCCTAAGACATAAAAACTAAAACAATTAAAAATGGAATATAGACAATTAGGGGCATCAGGCTTAGAAGTGCCTGTGCTAAGTTTTGGTACGGCTACTTTTGGCGGTGGAAATGATTTCTTCAAAGCTTGGGGAAGTACTCAAGTAGAAGAAGCAACCCGTTTAATTGACATTTGCTTGGAGGCAGGTTTAAATTTTTTCGATACTGCTGATGTGTATTCACAAGGACTTTCGGAAGAAATTTTAGGTAAAGCGTTGGCTGGCAAAAGAGATAAATCTTTAATTTCTACCAAAGCAACTTTCCCTTTTGGCGATGGGCCGAACAATCAAGGTTCATCTCGCTTCAGGTTAATCAAACAAGTGGAAGGTAGTTTAAAACGCCTTAATACTGATTATATCGACCTTTACCACATGCACGGTTTTGATGGCAACACGCCTGTTGAAGAAACACTCAGGGCTTTAGATGATTTAATTCAAAGTGGAAAAATCAGATATATCGCTGCTTCAAACTTTTCAGGTTGGCATTTGATGAAATCGCAAGCCATTGCAGATAAATATGGTTGGAATAAATATGTAGGGCATCAAGTTTATTACTCTTTGGCAAACCGTGAATACGAATGGGAATTGATGCCTTTAGGTTTAGACCAAAAAGTGGGAGCAATTGTTTGGTCACCATTGGCGGCTGGAAGATTGGGCGGAAAATATCGTAGAAATCAGCCACTTCCACAAGATAGCCGTGTGGCACAAGGCGGAAGTCCAATTCCAGAAGCTGTAATTAATGAAGAAGTATTTTACAATATTATTGATACTTTATATGAAGTTGCGGAAGAAACGGGCAAAACCGTAGCACAAGTAGCCATTAATTGGGTTTTACAAAGACCAACGGTTTCGAGTATTATTATCGGTGCAAGAAATGAAGAACAACTTCGCCAAAACCTTGAGGCAGTAGGTTGGAATCTAACAACTGAACAAATCAAAAAACTAGACCAAGCCAGCGAAGTACCAACGATTTACCCATATTGGCATCAAAGACAAAACGTAAAACTGAATCCTTTGCCTAAGTTTTATTAGGTTAACATGAGTCATCCCGAACTTTTTCTTAGAATAGTGAGGTTTAGGACGATTTGAGAGGTTTTTATCTTTATTATTGTACAATCCTTACTTTTCTTGTCTTGAAACAAGAAAAGTAACCGCAGCGGCGGCCGCAAAAGAAATTCAAGAATTCGTAATCGGAGTGGCGAACCACCTCGCTTCGCTCAAACAGTAGGAATTCATTGCTCATCAATCACAAAAAAGCGGTCAAAATTAGTTTTTGACCGCTTTTTTGTGATTTTAAAATTCGGGATGACTCATGTTTTATAATTTGGTAAGAATATTTCGGATTCAAATATTTGTAGTCAAAAATCTCCTATGTCCTATCAGCTTACGCTGTTTGTTGTCCAATCTTCGATGTCTATTTCTTCAAGTCGGTCAAAGTCACTAACATTTCTTGTTACTAAAGTCAGATTGTTGAAAATAGCAGTAGAGCCAATTAGTAAATCAAAGTCGTCTAAAATTTCACCTTTTGTTTTCAATCGTGCTTTTTCTTTTACATAGATGTTAAGTGCAGGAAAAATAGGAATTACGTCAAACATTGTTTGAAACGTTTCAAGGTTTTCCTGTTCTTTTCTTTGTGGATGCTTTTTCAACGCCATATTTTAGTTCGGCAATTGTAATTTCTGATATAGCACAATTTTCAAAACCTACTTTGTCAATTTTTGCTTCAAGATTGAATTTTCCATTCAGAAAATAGGCACAAATATTTGTGTCTAAAAGATACTTTTTCACAAGTCAATAGATTTAAAGCTGAACTTTCTATCTTTTTTCAAATCTTCCACAAAATCATCGGCAGATTGCTCTAATTCCAACGCCCCAAACAAAGATTTCCACGACATATCTTTAGTTTTTTTTGTCGTTTTCATCGATTCTGAAAACTTTGCAATAAGTTCTAATTTATTCTCAGAGCTTAGGCTTTTTAGCAACATAAAGTAGCTGTCTATCAAGTTTGTATCTATATCTGCGGTCTTCATCTTTTTATAGTTTATAACTTCAATAAAGTTACAAAAATAAGTATGGTTGAAAATTACTTTTCGTCAATTATTGTTGTTTTCAGTTAGCAAAATGCTGTTGTTCTAAACGGGTTTGGTTGAACATAACAAACAACCTACAAGTATTTATAAAGAAACTGGAGGTTGGAACCTGACCACCTGACTTGAAGTCATGCCATCAGTAATCCGAAGATACAGTTAGAAGTGTTTCGGAGAGTGTTGTTTTTCTGAATTGATTTGGAGCTGGGAAAATTGTCCATTATGTGGCGTAATTTCTCCATGTCTATTCTCAATCCTTTCTTTTTCTATAAATATGCCATCCCTTCAGGATTGAAAGATTTACTAAAAAGAAATTGGTAGTGGAGCTAAGCCAATGACACCAAATTCCCAAAATTAAGAATCTTACAGTTCAGCCCTATAACACCCGTTTGGCGTTATCCTTTTGGTCTGATTGGTATCCAAATTTCTTCTTCTGAATTTGGATCATTGTTTTTATATCTGTCTCCCAATATTTCAAAATGAGGTCTGTCATCAAGTAAATAGTTTGCTGAATTTGGCAGCCACGTTCCGAAAATATACTCAAATATTTCAGTATCAGTACTTAATCCTTTGTAATCAAAAACTGCATAAAGCCCGCCTGTCAATGTGTAAGTTTCCATTTCATTAGGAACAGTCTTAAAGTCTGCGACTTCAATAGCTGCCCACTTTTCAAATTCCGAATTAAGATTAGAAAAGGCAAAGTCAAACGATTGAGGGTACACTTGCATAGAAAATAATTCAGCCGTCAAGTTGCCTTTAATTTCTTTCCGTCTTGGCATAAATGATTGCCAAAGTTTAATAGTTTGATTATCCGCTAATGACATTATCAGTCGCTTGCCAATTAGTTTTCGTTCAGTTAAAGTTTCAATTCTTGGTTGCATATTGATGGGCTGGTTACTTCCAAAACTTCTTAGTATTTCTCCCGCTGGTATAAATGTTTATTAATATACCACCGTTCTGCGATTAGCACCCACTTTTCATAGATGCTCTGGCTAAAGTTTTCCCATCTAATTAGGCTTTGCATAAAAATCATCAATTGAGTTTGTGTATTCACAATAATCAATTTTTGAGTTCCACACCAACATGAAAGTCGGATTTTCAGTTGCCAAAGGGACAAGCATTAAACTTCGTTTGTTATTGACTCTGTTACGTTCAGTAATTACATTTTCACGTTGGTCAAAAGAACAATCAAAATAATAAAGGTATGGTTGAACAAAATTTATGTAGGACATTTTATCAACTTTCCCCAGACTTTTAAATTCCAGTTTATCAAAATTTGTTCTAATAGCATTTTGAAATTCTACAGCATTCAAAGGAACATTATTAAGAAAAGGCATAGCGTTAAATTGAGCATCAACAAAAACCCATTTTTGTAATTCATCAACAAAAACTTCCGTAGCAACGTGTCCTCCACCCCTCATTGATGTTGATATATCGCTGGTTTTAAGATATATAACTCTTGACTTAAAGCCTGAAACCTTTAATTGTGATGCCAAGACATATCCATAAGCAAAACAAGGAAATCTTCCACCTTCCTTTACTTCATCTAAAATTGAGATAGCATCATTTTTTTTAGGACTTACGTCTCCTCTATGTTCCCATTGGCTACGAGTCCAATTTAAGATAGTTAAAACTTTATCAATTTGCGTTTTTGAATTTTTGAAAGTAATCGGATATTTTGAATGTAAAGAATCAAGATACCCTTTTTCATTGTCGTTGGTGTATAAAATTTTATATTTAGGATTGCTTTTTGTTGAAGCATAATTTAACGTTGGTATAAAAATCTTCTGTCTTCTTACGGTTGTCAAGGCATAAGATTCATTGTTTAAATGAACATAGAAACGTTTGGTTTCATCATGATTAATTTCAAATTTTATACTATCAATATCCGTCTTGAACTTGAACATAATTTTAGTTTTTTCAGAAAGGTAAGTTTTAATGAGAAGGGTATCGTCTGCAATTTTTGGTGTAACTGTCCAATTACTATTTTCAACGTTGTTTACATAATATTTGATTTTGGCATTGTTAGCTTCTATGACAGGAAGACCATTATAAGTTTTTTGACTGTAAGCCAATATTGAAGAGGACGATATTAAAATTGTGAGTATTAGGTTTTGTAGTTTCATATTATGTTTAGTTATGTGTTAAATTTTAGCAAACGGTTTGGGACTTTCAATTAGCGTCGTATTTTACTTAGTTGGTGAATAAGGTAAAATAGTCCTTAGTATTGTTCTAATGCTTCAATTAGTCTTAGGCTTTCCAACAACTTATAAATATGGCTTTGATAATTGGTGGGTGTTGTTGGTGCTTGTTCATCAATCACTGCTGAAATAGAAGCTGTTTATAACCTCATCGTATATTATAAATTGATTGCCTCTTTTTAAAAGCAGTCTCGCCTCCTTCTAGTATATCACAAGCTACTCGATTTGTGTTAATGTTGTCAATTGAGCCACGTTCTATGATAGAGGTTTTTTCATTAGTACTTTTAAGAGGTAAGATTAACTCCGAGTCTCCTAAAACTGCTATGTTAGCATTGTGTGTAACTATAATAACTTGCCTATGTTCTTTGATTCTTTTTAAATTTTTTACCAATGTTTTGTAAATAAATTCGCTATCAAGATTGTCTTCTGGTTGGTCAATTATTAGTGGGCAATTTCTTTTAGAGTATAATAGAAGAGTCAGAAGTATTGATTGTTGTTGTCCCATGGATAATTTGGAAAAATCTCTTTCAATAATCTTAATTGAGTTATCAGACTCTACAATTTTCTTTTTTATTTTAATTACTGGAAAATCTTTAATAATCGCTCTTTGAACTTGTCCAAGAACATTAAACTCACCAAGTCTTCTTATTATATCATTTGCTTCTTCTTCATTAAAAAGAGATTGTTGAGTACCGTTTTTAATATTAAGAATTGGACTACTATCTTTCTTTATAATGAATTTAATCAATTCGAAATGATTTATTTTTTGAACAATAATCTCTGATTTTGACACTTGTGTAGTTCTATAACCCATTGCCGATTTAATAATTTCTGATACTTCTCTTGATAGGTTTTGTTTCTGAATAGTAATTTCTACTTCATAGTCAACAACAGAACCTTTCAAATTATTATTTATGGTATGGATAAATCTATATCTCTCATTATACAATAAATCTAAATTTTCTTTTCTTTCTTTAAGCAATTGATTTCTCTCTTTTTTTAAATCATCAAACTTTTTATTTTTTATTTCTAATTCTTTAAGTTTTGCTTCGAAATCGCTTACATCCTTCGTTACTTTTCTAATAAAAGACATATCTAGTTTTATACCTTGACTAACTAGTTCTAACCTTTTCATTTCAATTTTTTGGAGAATATCAACTTCTTTTGCTCGCCACTTTTCTACTATCTCCTCAATACTTGTTTTCAACGCTGTTGATTCTTCAACTACTTTTGTTGATTTTTTACTTATTGAGGTTTTATAATCTTCTATCAATTTATTTACGTCCCTAAATTCTTCTTTTCCTACTAGGATTTGTGTCTCTTCAAGGGTATTTATAGTTTGAATTAAAGAATCTGTGTTTAAACCTTCAGAGATATTGTCTATATGCTCATCTAAACTTTGAGAAAGTTGATTTCGTAATGTTCTTTCGTTTGCAATCCCTTCTTCATACTCAACAACTTCTTTAGCTTTATTTGCTTTAAGTGCATCTAATTGGGCTTTTGCGTTTGTTAGATATTGTTTTATTGTTGGTATTGAGTCTATTTCTATTTTTAATCTTTCAATAAAAGTTTGATTTTCTAGTAGTGAGTTTCTTAAAATTTCATCTTGTGATAAGAATGGTTTTACATCAATAAAGGCGTCTATGAAATTTAACAGTACTTCTGGGTCTTTCCCGCATTTTTGGATGGTTGATGCTGTTTCTCCTTGCCCAAAACTTTCAATTGTTATTGTTTGTATCCCATTTTCAGGATTGGTGAAATTTATAGTTTGATTATACTTAGTTCTTTGAAACTCTAAGATTTGACCAGCTTCATCTTCATAATACAATTTAATGTTATTGGGCCACACTTCGTTATCAATAACATCTTCTCTTGTCTGATTTCCAGATACTGCCCGTAGGCACTCTAAAAAAGTTGATTTTCCTGTTCCTCTTCCTCCAATGAGACTATTAAAATTATTACTAAAATGGACTATAGACTTATCTAATATCCCTCCTTCAAATTCAATTCCAATAAAGCGAGGAAAAGAATTAGGAATTTCATCTTCGATTCTTATTCTTGAATTCGCATCTAAAAATGCCACTCTAAATGAATTGAAATCAAGTTTGTCTAACTTTATTCTTGTTAGTTTTTTCTGCCCACTTATATTTTTACCAAATGAAACTAATTTGTGTGCATCTGAACTCATAATTTTAGCCAGATTATATGAATTATCTTCTTTCAGAAACTCTTTTCTGGCTCTAAACAATCTTTTTCTTTCTGAATTATCGTCATTCTCTGAATACCAATCTTTTGCATTTTTGTTAGAAATTTCTAAACCATATAGTAGGTCATGCTTTAAAATTGCTTCTTTGAAAGGATTGTAACCAGATATATAATTTTCAAAGCCCGCATCTATATCAATATGGGCAGCAATACCAAAGCCGTTATATTTTCTAGCAATTTCTAGAGCATTAGTAATAGTAGTGTCACATTGTTTTTTGTCATGACTAATTGACAATTCTCCAATGAACGATCTTATCTTTTCATAGGTTTCAAAGTACACCAAAAAATGACCCTGACTAGTTGAAAGTTCTACCCCTGGAATTACTAATATTTTTTTATCTTTTGCATATTCTATTGCAGAAGGAATATTTCCTATTTCATTATGGTCAGTTATGCTTATAATTGATATGTTTTCTCTTATGGCTTCATCAATTATATTTTGAGGTGTCATATCCATGTCAGTAACATCATAGGAAGCATAAGTTCCAAATGAATGTATATGTAAGTCAGCACGATAAAATTTTGCACCATTATCTAGAGATTGAATTTTTTCTAAAGTCATTATTTTTTCGGAAAGTTTATGTTTTATTAATATCAACTCGCTAATATGCGAATATTTTGTAGTCTATTTTATGTTATTTATGAATGTATATTGTTCTAATTTCTAAAGTAACTCTTTATTTTTTCTCCTCAAATGCAATAGTAATTTTAAATTTTAAAACCCAAACAAGGCTAATGACTTTGTCACATTCTAGTTAATTTTACTAGATGATTATTCTATCTAACAAGATGCCGATTACACTTTACTAGATGACAATTCCATCAAACAAGATGCCTGTTACTTTTTACTAGATGACTATTTCATCAAACAAAATACCTATTACACTTTACTAGATGTCAATTTCATCAAACAAGATACCTATTACACTTTACTAGATGACCATTTCATCAAACAAGATACCTATTACACTTTACTAGATGACTATTTCATTAAACAAGATACCTATTACACTTTACTAGATGACCATTTCATCAAACAAGATGCTTATTACACTTTACTAGATGACCATTTCATCAAACAATACCCACAAAAAACAAGCTCAACGCTGAAGGCTAAAAACTCATCGCTAAAATTTTTCTAACAAGATTTCGCTTTTCGGGTTGATTGAATAGAATGGTTTTCATACAAAATCATTAAATTGGTCTTTCTTCATATTTACCATGAATCAAAATCTTCCAAATACTTATCAATATATCATTGCTGGTGGCGGGATGGCAGGGCTTTCTCTGGCTTTTTATTTGAATAAAAGCTTATTGAAAAATGAGTCTATCTTAATTATCGACCGTGATGTAAAACAGGCGAATGACCATACTTGGTGCTTTTGGGAACAGGGAAATAGTCCTTTTGAAGAGATTATTTATAGAAAATGGAAGGGACTTTGGTTTTATGGGCATCAGGATTTTGCCTCATTTCTAAACATTGAAGAGTATTTTTATAAAATGCTTCGTGGGGAAGATTTCTATCAATACCTGATTCCTCAGCTCAAAAAGAATCCGAATATTACTTTCTTGCAAGCCGACATTGAATACATTGAAAGCACTGTCGATGAAGCTACAGTGATGACGAACCAAGGCGTTTTCAAAGCCAAAGCCTTTGTTTTTGATAGTATTAAAGTATCAAAATTCAATCAGGCGAAGTATCATAATATGCTTCAACATTTTAAAGGTTGGGTAATTGAAACTTCTCAAGCCATTTTTAAACCTGAAGAACCTACCCTTTTTGATTTCAGGATTGAGCAACAAAACGAATGTAGATTTGTCTATGTGTTGCCACATTCAGAGACAAAAGCTTTGATAGAGTTTACTATTTTCTCAGATAATTTACTCGACGAAGCTTCATACAATGATGCCTTGAAACAATATATTCAAGAGATTTTAAAGATAGAGGACTACCAAATTACGGAGATAGAATCAGGCGTAATCCCGATGTCGGATGAACCACAAGTAATTTCGCCTTCGCCTAAAGTTATCCGAATTGGTACGGCTGGTGGTTATGTAAAGGCTTCAACGGGTTATAGTTTTCAGCGTACACAAAGGTTTTTACAGCAATTAGTGCAGGATTTAGAAGAAGCAAAACGTAAAAACATTCCGCTTACTTTCAAAGGCAATTTCTGTTCAAATACTTGGAAAGCCCTTTTGGACAGTATCCTTTTGAATGTGATGTTGCATAAAAGAATGCCTGCCGATGAAATATTTACAAAGCTATTTAAGTACAATCGTCCTGCCGATGTATTGAAATTTTTAGATGAAGACACCAGCATGTTAAAAGATATTAGCATTATGCAGAGTGTTCCTCCTTTTCCATTTATTCTAGGACTAAAAGGAGTTCTTCTCTCAAAACTCTATTAAATCAAAGTAGTTTTACTCCTAATATTTTATGTGAATTATGTTTTCTATAGTTAATATCCTTAAATATATACTTATTTAAAGATAATTTATCTATAAATAACGCATTCAATAAGCCAAATTGTCAAATAAAAATATTAGTGATAAATTTGCACTTTGATTGATTCACAAAATATAAAATATTCATAATGGCATATCTTTTCACCTCTGAGTCGGTATCGGAAGGACACCCAGACAAAGTAGCAGACCAAATCTCAGACGCATTAATTGATAACTTCATGGCGTTTGATCCATCTTCAAAAGTAGCTTGCGAAACACTTGTAACCACTGGTTTGGTGGTATTGGCAGGTGAAGTAAAAACAAATACTTATCTAGATGTACAAACGATTGCTCGTGATGTAATTCGTAAAATCGGATATACTAAATCTGAATACATGTTTGAGGCAAATTCTTGTGGGATTATTTCTGCTATCCACGACCAATCTGCTGATATTAACCAAGGTGTTGACAGAGTAACGGCTGATGATTTTGAATCGAAAGCAAATGCACAAGGTGCTGGTGACCAAGGGATGATGTTTGGTTATGCCACCAAAGAAACTGACAACTATATGCCTTTGGCTTTAGATTTGGCTCACCAAATCTTGAAGGAAATGTCTGCTATTCGTAATAGCGAACCAGAATTGATTAATTACCTTCGTCCAGATGCAAAATCACAAGTAACGATTGAATACTCTGACGATAACGTTCCTCAAAGAATTGATACGATTGTTGTTTCAACACAACATGATGAATTCTCTGATGATGAAACAATGTTAGCGAAAATCAAAGCTGATGTTATCAATATCGTAATTCCAAGAGTAAAAGATAAATGTAAGCCTGAATTACAAGGTTTATTCGACGGTGAAATCACTTACCACATCAACCCAACTGGTAAATTTGTAATCGGTGGGCCACACGGAGATACAGGTTTGACAGGTCGTAAGATTATCGTTGATACTTATGGCGGAAAAGGTGCTCATGGTGGTGGTGCATTCTCTGGGAAAGACCCTTCAAAAGTTGACCGTTCGGCAGCTTATGCAACTCGTCACGTGGCGAAAAACTTAGTAGCTGCAGGTTTAGCTGATGAAGTATTAGTACAAGTTTCTTATGCAATTGGTGTTGCTCAACCTTGCGGACTCTTCATCAATACTTATGGCACAAGCAAAGTTGGTTTAACTGACGGAGAGATTGCTCGTAAAGTTGAAGAAATCTTCGATATGCGTCCTTATGCAATTGAACAACGTTTGAAATTACGTAACCCAATTTATTCAGAAACAGCGGCTTACGGACACATGGGACGTACGAATGAAATTGTTAAGAAATCATTCAAAGGACCAGACGGTGTTGTTTTTGAAAAAGAAGTGGAGCTTTTTACTTGGGAAAAATTAGATTATGTAGATGCCGTAAAAGCTAAATTTGGTTTAGTATAATTACCAAAATCGCAGTTTATCAATACAAAAAAATAAGGCGTCAATCGGCGCCTTATTTTTTTTACTATTAACCATTTTTATAATATTATCTAATTTATATATCAAGCTTAAAAAAAACAATTTATACTCTATCCGAAGACAAATAAAAAAGGGAACTCCAATCGAAGTTCCCTTTCAAAGCAATTTGCATTATAATATTAACTTTCCATAGCCATCGACATCAGTACACTTCTAGTCGGATTAGCTTTTTCTTGTATTCGTTCTTTAAATCGTTTAAGTTGGATTTTTAAAGCTTCAATGGCAATATCCATTGCTTCTTCAAAAGTTTTACCCTGTTCTTTTACGAAAAGCGTGCCTCCGGGTAAATTAATTTTAACTTCCAACATTTTACTTCTGACCTTTTTCGTATCTCCTTTATCAACTTTGAGAAATACTTCACCTCCAGTAATTCGGTCATAAAAAGTATCCAGCTTGTTTAATTTTGACTGGATAAACTCCAATAGCTTGATATCAGCATCGAAGTGAATTGAATGCACTTGTAATTTCATACGCACTCGGTGTTTAAAGTTAAACAAATTTTAAAAGAAAGCCCTCAAAAAAGCTTTTGCTCAATGGAGCAGTTCTCTGTTTTCCCTTACGTTTCAAACTGTTTTTCTTAGCTCATAAATTTTCGCTTATTGCAATAAAACAAAAATAACTCAACCAAAAATTCAAGCAAGAAATAATAAAGTCAAAACAAAGAACTCTCCGTTTTAGTCAAATAAACCCAATCATTTGAATAGGGTCTATAACTTTTCTGAGCTTTTTCTTATAATGAATTTAGAGATTATATTTTGATTATCCAAATGTTAAATCCACATTCTTTGAATAATCAAAGTTATTGAATCTTCATATATAGTACCGATGAAAATTTATTAGAAAAGTGCAAAAAACAAGATTTACATGCGTAAAACTACTTATAAAATCTACAAAAATTCATCTAAATTTGGCTTCTGCCACTCCACTCTCAGTACTTTAGATTGTACATTTATTTTCTCGAAAAAGCGTTGCCAATACAATTGCTGATTCGATAAACTATCCGTTGGAGATTTCACTTCTACAAAACAATATTCTCCGTCAGACCACATCATTAGGTCAGGAAAACCTCTTACATTCTCTCTTAAATTCCTTGCCATTTCAAGCATAATCAAGCTTATTTGTTCAGGAGAAAGCTTTCCTAAAAGGGTAAGAATCAATGGAAAAAGTCCGCCATACCAATCCACCAGAGGATTGGTTATTCCGTACTTTTCAAAGAAAATATTATGAATGTAAATCGTGGTTGCGTCAATATCTTCCAACATCAACAGGCGTTCTTCCATCCTTTCTTTACGCTTTTCAAAGAAAGTAGGTTTGAACAAATCAGAAGGCGAACGCTGTAAAGGATGATGAATAGCTAAAGTATCTGTATCAAAAATAATATCCCAAAAAAGCAAACCGAACAAGCTTCTCCAAAGATGATTTTCGGTAAAAGTTGCTTTCTTTCCATGCCGTTCGTAATAATCAATCACGCCCATTTCTACTTGTCTCTTCCAAATCAAATCAATTGAAATGGATTCTGAGCCGTGTAAATGTTGTGTAATGGCTTTCTTGGATTTCTTTTTTTGGAGAGCCGCTTCCAATCGGTTTAAGTAATCTTCTGCAAAATAATGTTCGTCAGCATTTTGTGGTTCTGCCAAAATCAATTCGCAAAGTGCTTTGGCTTCTTCTTTGTTTTTGAGTTTATCTAAAATTCGCACTTGTCTTTCTCTTGATGGCGATTGCTCCGTTAAACGAAAAACAATCAATGCTTCATCCAACGCTTTGAGTTTTTCTAAGTAAGCACCAACCTTTAAAGTAAAGCGTTCAAAGGTTGGAACGGCGATTTCTGTAAGTTCTTTACGATGCGTTTCCGTCCAATCCATAAACCAATTAAAGATTTCTAGGTAGTCAATTTTTGCTTCTTGCATCAAATAGAAATCCTCACGAGCCAAACTTACTTTTAGCTTATCTTCAACTTCTTGTCGAGTTTGAAAATACGCCACCATTTTATCTTCATCGTATTTTTCATAAGATTGAAAGCCTAAATCACGAGTCACAAATTCAGACATATCGCCGTGACGAGTACCAAAAAAAAGAAATTTCAAGAGTTGTACTTCCTCTTCAAAACATACTTTTACGACCGAATGCTGAACAGCATGAATGGCTGAAAAGTCTTTTTCATTGAGCAAAAAATGGATTTCTTCCCAGTTTCCAACTTCCAAAAGCCAATCTAGTACTTCTTCTTTTTTCAACGAAGCTTTTCCTCTGGTTTCTAAATTGAGCATTTTCGCTAAAAAAATCAGCTCAGATTTATTGAAAATATCTAATACTTCATACGCATCATGAAGATGTTTGCTAGATAAAGGTTCTACAAAACCTTTGCTAATTAAACTGTTCAATACTTCAGGAATATTCCCAATTTCAGCGTATTTTAACTTTTCAGTTCTGAAAAATGAACCTGTACGATTGGCAAATCTGATGAATAGACATTTCTCGTCTTCTGTCAAAGCATCAAAAGAAGATAAGAATTGCTGTTCATTTTCGTTCAGAATGTGTTGGTACTTTTTCTGAACAAAAGTCAGTAAGTATTGAAAATACTCCAAGTAATATTTAGGAGGCAGTTCTATTTTTTCAGGAGCCATTAATTCATTTTTTTCGTAATTTACAAAGATAAACAATCCTATTTAGGTATGACAGACCAAAAAGTCCTTGAAATATTTCATGCAAAATCTATTGTTTCTACCAAGGAAGTACAAAAGATTAATGATTTTGAAAATACAAAACCATTCTCGCTACATTATGAATTAAGACTTTTACTTTATTTGGGCATTTTTCTTTTGAGTAGCGGTTTGGGAATTGTTATTTATCAAAACCTTGATTCGATTGGTCATACAGTCATTGTAATTTTCATCAGTTTTTTAGTGGTAGCATGTTTTGCTTTTTCTTGTTGGAAAAAACAAAACTTTACTTGGGATGCTGTAGAACAAGTAAATCCATTTGCTGATTTTACTTTATTATTGGGTTGTTTGTCGTTCTTAACTTTAGAAGGCTATTTGCAATATCAATACAATTTATTCGGTGAAAAATATGGTTTGATTACTTTTATTTCCGCCATCGTTTTCTTCTTTCCCGCTTACTTTTTTGACCACCGTGGCGTGCTTTCAATGGCAATAACAGCTTTTGCTTCTTGGGTTGGCGTTTCTATTTCTCCATTAGCAGTATTTTCTAAAAACGATTTTACAGCTCCTTATTTTATTTTTACTTCAATCGCTCTCGGAATTTTATACATGGCAATAGGTTTACTTTCTGAATACCGAAAACTCAAACAGCATTTTGCCTTTTCATACCTTTTATTGGGAAGTAATTTGTCATTAATCGCAGGGATTGCAGGCGTTTTCAGCGAGCATCTCAAGTATTTATATATTTTAATTGTATTGGCGATTTCAATCGGCTTGTTCTTCTACGCCAAGATAAAACAGTCTTATGTTTTCTTGTTGACGGGAATTGTTTTTGCCTACATCGCCATTACGAAAGCTATTTTTGATATTTTTCCAGATGACTCAATGAAGGTTTGGTTTGCGGCTTATTACTTTATTGCCACTGGCATTGGCGTGATATTCTTATTATTCAATTTGAAGAAAATCCTTAAAACTGCTAAACAACGCCTATGAAAGCATATCAACAACAATGGATAGATAATTCTTTTCTTCAAAATAAAGCTCAAGATTGGTTTGAAAAAGGTTTACTTTCAGAAAAGCAAAATATTGAAATTAAAAATCAATTTCCTTTAGATTTTTATCAGCCAAATCCATTTATCAGAATTGCATTGTTTCTTTTTACTTGCTTGGCTTGCATTTTTAGTGTGTCATTACTTTACTTGATTTTTGAAAGTACTTTCCGAGAAAGTCCAAAAGCTAGTTTAACAATTTTAGCATTAGCCTTTGGAGTATTTTCTGTTTTTCTGTTAGAATTTCTCATCAAAACAAAAAAAATATATCAATCTGGAATCGACAACGCTTTATTGTATAGTACTCTTACAGCATTTGTTACTGCTATTTATACTCAGCTAGAACCATTACATTTACCTGCTTGGCTTGTCTTTACTTTGATAATGCCACTTTTTATTAGAGCCTATATTCGCTATGCAGATGTTTTTGTCGCTTGTGTTATTTACTTCTTAACAATCATGATTTTGGTAGATTTTTCACTCACATTTTCTATCGGGAAAACACTCTTGCCATTTATCATGTTACTTTTTTCTATCGTTTCATATTGGTTCGTTAGAAAACTAAAACAAAGAGCTGATTATCTATATTATGAAACTTGTTTAGATATTTTCAAAACATTGACTTTGGCTTCAGTTTATTTAAGTGTGAATTACTTTATCGTTCGAGAAGGCAATGCAATGATTAACAAAGTAATTACTCCTTTTTCACCACAAATTGCTTTAGCTCCTTTGTATTATTTTTTCACCATCCTAATTCCAATAGCTTACATTGTCTTTGGATTAAAAAAACGTGATAGAACTTTTTTGGTCTTGGGCTTATTAACCGCTGGATTTTCATTCTTTACTTATCGATATTACTTCGGAATCATTCCTACAGAAATCGCATTGCTGATTTGTGGAACATTACTGATTGGACTAGCTTCCTTTTTTATTCATCATTTAAAACAAGCTAAATACGGATTTACTTATATCCCCGACAATAATTACGAAGGCTTGAATATTGATACTCTGCTGTTATCAGAACTTGTCAATCATAAACTAGGGCAACATCATGATGAACTAAAGTTTGGCGGGGGAAACAGTGGTGGAGGTGGTGCTGGTGGCAAATATTGACTTAACAACAATAATTATAATATTTCAATGATTTTATGAGAAAAAATACTCAATTCATATACTTTTTTCGTGAATGAAGATGAAAAATGTATATTTGTTTCTTGAATTGATTATTAGGTTGATTCTCCTCTAAAAGATTTTAACAACAGCTAATAAAAAACCAATTCTCTTTGTAAAAGAGTAAAATATTTTAAAATACTCAATATTATCAGAATATTATTTTGCCATAAACAAAAAATACATAATTTACTTTATCCATGAAAACTGTCAATTCTTACAATTTTGCTGGCAAACGTGCCCTAGTCCGAGTAGATTTTAATGTGCCATTAAACGAGCGTTTTGAAATTACTGATGATACTCGTATCAAGGCTACGATTCCTACAATCACTAAAATTTTGAATGATGGTGGTTCAGTAGTTTTAATGTCTCATTTGGGTCGTCCGAAAGATGGACCAACTGAAAAGTATTCATTAAAACACCTTGTTAATCCACTTTCAGTTGTATTTGGTCGTCCAGTAAAATTTGCAGATGACTGTATCGGTCAATCAGCTATTGATTTATCTTCTAGCTTACAAAGCGGAGAAATTTTATTGTTAGAAAACCTTCGTTTTTACAAAGAAGAAGAAAAAGGAAATGTTGAATTTGCTGAAAAATTGTCTAAGTTGGGTGATGTTTGGGTAAATGATGCTTTCGGAACGGCTCACCGTGCTCATGCTTCAACGGCAGTAATTGGTCAGTTTTTTGAAGATAGAATTTGTGGTTATGTAATGCAAGCAGAAATTGAAAATGCACAAAGAGTATTAGAACACTCTGAGCGTCCATTCACTGCCATTATGGGAGGTTCTAAAGTATCTGATAAAATCTTAATCATCGAACGTCTTTTAGACAAAGTTGATAACTTGATTATTGGTGGCGGTATGACTTATACTTTTGTGTTGGCACAAGGTGGAAAAATTGGAAAGTCAATCTGCGAACCTGACAAAGTAGATTTAGCAAAAGAAATTTTAATCAAAGCAAAAGAAAAAGGCGTAAACGTTTATATGCCAGTTGATAACTTATGTGCTGATAAATTCTCAAACGACGCTAACACAATCATAGCTTCTCAAGGCGAAATTCCTGACGCTTGGGAAGGTTTAGACATTGGTCCAGAATCAGTTGAAATTTTCAAAAAAGTTATTGAAGTATCAAAAACAGTTTTATGGAATGGCCCGATGGGAGTATTTGAATTCCCAACTTTCGCAAAAGGAACAAATGCTATTGCGGATGCAGTAGTGAAAGCAACTGAAGAAAATGGTGCGTTCTCTCTAATCGGTGGTGGTGATTCTGCTTCAGCAGTAAACAACGCTGGCTATGGTGATAGAGTTTCTTATGTTTCAACAGGCGGTGGAGCTTTGTTAGAATATATGGAAGGCAAAGTATTACCAGGTGTTGCCGCATTGCAATAAATAACAAAGCATTTGCATTATTTGAAGGCGATACATAATTGTATCGCCTTTTTGTATTTATCTTTGAGATAATTAAATAAAACAAACGTGGAATTTCAGTCATTACCCATCAACACAAACGCTCAATACCTTTTGAATGATAGCCGTCAGCTTTCATCACCACAACGTTCTATTTTCTTTGCTATCAAAGGGCTTCATCATGATGGACATCTTTTCTTAGATGATTTATATAGGAAAGGAGTTCGTGAATTTGTGGTTGAAAGTAATGCGCTAAGTCCGACTATTCTTAGAGATTTAAAAAGATTTCAAGAAGCTAAAATCTGGAAAGTTGAAAATAGCATCTCAGCGATGCAAGAAGTAGCACAAAAACACCGTGAGCATTTTAATTTACCTATTATCAGTATTACAGGAAGTAATGGAAAAACAATTGTAAAGGAATGGCTTTCACAATTATTAAGTAATCGTTTTAAAATTGTAAAAAGCCCTAAAAGTTATAATTCACAAATTGGAGTACCGCTTTCTATTTGGCAAATTAATGAAAGTCATAATCTTGGGATTTTTGAAGTTGGGGTTTCCAAGCCCAACGAAATGGAAAATCTGGAAAAGGTAGTTCAGCCATCCATCGGAATTTTCACCAATATTGGTACTGCTCATAGTGAATTTTTTTCTAGTAATTCACAGAAAATAAAAGAGAAAATCAAACTCTTCAAGCATGTCAAAACACTTATCTATTGTGCTGATTATGTTGAAATTGATGAAATAATAAAATCAGATTTTATCATCGACAATCCTAATTGTACAATCATCAATTGGTCAAGAATGGCAAATACTGGCATTCGTGCCGATTGGGAAGTTGATGTTGAAAACACAAAAGTATTTTTAGATTTAACAGCAGTTACTAGCAATGCTGAAAAGTTTACTACGTCTTTCGATATTCCATTTACTGACGAAGCATCTATTGAAAATGCCATTCATTGTATGCTTACACTTTGGCATTTGGGCTACAGTACTTCAGAAATTCAGGCAAGATTACAAATACTTCGTCCGGTTTCGATGAGGCTTGAAATGAAGCAAGGAATTAATTCAAATTACTTGATTGATGATACTTATAATAATGATTTAGCGGGTTTAACAATTGCCCTAAATTTCCTTAGTCAACAAAAACAGCGACAACGGAAAGTACTTATTTTAAGCGATTTACTAGAAACTGGCATTCCAGAGAAAGAACTTTACAAGCAAATCGCTCATCTTGTCAAAGAAAGACATCTGGAATATTTTATTGGTATTGGAGATGTGATTTCCCGTAATAAAAATCATTTTATTACAAGTTCGGCAAAGACAACAACTAATATCCAATTTTTCAAAACTACTGATGAATTTCTGGATAGTCAAACCATAAAATCGCTACACAATTGTACGATGCTGATTAAAGGAGCAAGAAAATACGGTTTTGAACAAATCGTAAATCGCCTTGTTCAAAAAACGCATGGTACTATTCTTGAAATTAATTTAGATGCTATTACCAACAATTTGAATTACTACCGTGATAAAATTGGGCAACAAATTAAAATGATGGTAATGGTGAAAGCTTTTGCTTACGGTTCAGGAAGTACAGAAGTGGCTAATTTACTTCAATTTCATGGCGTTGATTACTTGGCTGTTGCCTACACAGATGAAGGCGTAGCACTCAGACAAAACGGTGTTTACTTACCCATTATGGTAATGAACCCTTCACCAAATGATTTTGAACAATTAGTAGCTTATTCTTTAGAACCTGAAATTTATAGTCTCAGAATCCTGCAAGAATTTTCAGACTATATTGACAGTAGAAATTTAAGTTCAAAAATTCATTTGAAAATTGATACGGGAATGCACCGTTTGGGTTTTGAAAAAGAAGCACTTCCTGCATTACTTTTGTGTTTAAAATCAAACCCTAATTTATGGGTTTCCACTATTTTTAGCCATTTAGCGGCAGCTGATGAAGAAGCTTATGATGATTTTACACAGAAACAAGTATGTACTTTTACTGAAATGGTAGGTGAAATTTCGGAAGCTCTTGGCTATATTCCTTCTCGCCATTTGGCTAATTCTGCTGGAATCGCCCGCTTTCCAGAAGCAAGATTGGATATGGTTCGCCTTGGTATTGGTCTTTACGGCGTTGCAGCCAAAGCTGAAGACCAAGTAAATTTGCAAACTGTTGGAACATTGAAAACCGTTATTTCGCAAATTAAACACATCAAAGCGGATGAAACAGTAGGCTATGGTCGAAAAGGAGAATTAAAAAGGGATACTAAAATCGCAACCATTGCAATTGGTTATGCTGATGGTTTTAATAGAAGATATGGCAGAGGAGTTGGCGAAGTATTAATCAATGGACATAAATGTAAAGTTGTAGGCAATGTTTGCATGGATATGACCATGATTGACATTACTGATGTGCCTTATGTTCAGGAAGGAGACGAAGTAGTTATTTTCAACAAAGAATTAACAATCAGCGAGTTGGCTCATAAAATTGGTACAATTCCTTATGAAGTATTAACAAGTGTAAGCGAAAGAGTAAAACGGGTATTTTATCAGCTATAAAAAAAGTGCAAGAAATAACTCTTGCACTTTTAACTTTCAACCTTTCAAAACATAATTACAATCAAAAACAATTTGAGTAAAAATGCTTCTGATTCATTATTCAGGCTTGATTGATATAAAAATTGATTGTTATAAAAATGGTTAATGTGTTTTTAAAGAAATGGTTAATGCTTGTGATACAAATTTATGCAAACTTTTATTATAAAAGCAAAAAATATTGCAAATATTTGCAATATTTTTCAAGGAATTTAATTTTTATACTTCAAACTGAGTATTATGTTAAAAGAAGAACGCCAACAAATAATTTTAGACAAACTAAGTACTGATAAAAAAGTAACATTAGTAGATTTAGGGCAAATACTAAATGTGTCTTACGACAGCGTTCGGCGTGACATCATTGAGTTGGAAGACCGTGGATTGCTAAAGAAAGTTCATGGTGGTGCTATTGCTAATTCTTACTTGTCAATCAAAGCAAGCAAAGGTCTTGGAATCGTTAACACTGAATTTGTGACCATTGCTAAAAAAGCTTTAAAATTGATTGAAAACCATAAAATCATTTTGATGGATGGTGGCACAACCAATTTTTATATTGCCGAGCAACTTCCTAAAAACATGGAACTTACCATTGTAACCAACAACCCACATTTGGCTACAGCATTGGCAGAACATCCAAAAATTGAAATAATTTTATTGGGAGGTTCTTTCTACAAACGTTATCAAATTACGATGGGAAGTAAAACTTTTCAAGACCTTGAGCATATTCATGCGGATGTGTATTTTATGGGAACAAACAGCATTAATCCTGAATTAGGGTTGGCGATTCGTCATTATGAAGAATCATTATTGAAACAAAAGATGATGAGTATTTCTAGAAAAATTGTTACTTGTGTGATTGAAGAGAAAATTAATCGAGAAGAAAATTATAAGGTTTGTGATTTTACAAGATTAGATTACTTAATCACAAGTTTAGCACCAAATGATAGCTTATTAGCTGGCTTTAGAAATAAAAATGTAGAAATCCTTTGAAGATTTATTGCAAAAGTTTGCAAACAAAAAGGGGATGAATTGAAAACTCATCCCCTTTTTAATTATTTAACCAAAATTAGAACATTAGCATTGCACTAGTACACAATAAAACGATTCCTAATATTAAGAAAACTGATGGATTCAATCCTGGGATACTTCTTTCACCCAAAGCAGAATCGTAAGGATTCTCTGGATTATATCTTACTTGCATGGTTTGTCCAACCTGACTAAGCATTGACATTCCTTTGTCTGCTTCAATTTTGAATTGTCTTCCATTTACACTGAATGAAACTACAGGGAAAAATATTGGGCTTTGCCCTAATTTATCACTGCGTTCATAACGTTTGCTTACTTCTACTACTTCACCATTTGTCAACACTGAATGTTGCAACCAATCACGACGCTTTTTACTTAAATAAATACCTAAAAATATTAATGCTCCAGCTACCAAAATAAAACCAGCCATGACCAATGGCGGTACTCCCTCATACACGCCATGCGGGCCTGAGATAAGTAATATTGAATTAAATGCACTTTCCATATTCACAAAAATTTAATGATTCTTTGACCGAATGAAGTGTATATTGCTACGCTTCATTACAAATTTCAGGTAAAAGTCATTAAAAACCAAGCGGTTAGGATTCTGAGTGATTTTACTCATTAGATTGTAGAAAGGCTATTTTTGAAGGTTTTATCTATTTTCTATTTAAGCATTTCTATTTTAAAAGCTGTTTTTTCAAAATCTCTATTTTTTACACGAGAATTACCCATTTTTAAAACTTAGTTCTGCTAAAAAATTATTTTATTGAATTTTAAAGTTTTTTTATTGCATTTTTACTAGTATCAACTTCTATTCAAACCTTTAATTAACTATAAATTGTTGTTTTTAAAGAAAAACAATTCAATTCTACACTCATTCAAGTATTTAAAAGCATTATTTTCAGGAAAAAGGCTAAAAAATAAACCCAAAACTAATTAAAAAATATTTTTAGATTTCAAAGCCAATTTTTGCGTTTGAACCATAAAAGCATCGAAATTACCAGTAAAATCATTACTCCCCAAACCACATAATAACCATAATGCCAATGTAGTTCTGGCATATAATCGAAATTCATTCCATAGATTCCAGCCACAAAAGTGAGCGGCATAAAAATCACAGAAATGACCGTCAGTACTTTCATGACGTTATTCATTTTGTTACTGGCTTGCGAGAGATATAAATCCATCAATGATGCACCTAGGTCACGAAATGAATCTATCGTTTCAACAACTTGCATCACATGGTCGAGTACATCTCTTAAATAAAGACTGGTATTCGAAGTAATCAATGGAGCTTCTTCCCTAATCAAATTCGCCAACATTTCACGCAATGGGAAAATCGCTCTTCGCATTAAAGTAAGCTCACGTTTCATGCTGTAAAGCTCGTTCAATGATTTAGGATTAGGGTTTTTAATAATATCCTCTTCCAATCTTTCCATATTTTCTGAAAGCTTATCAAGTACTGAAAAGTAATTATCAACCACTAAGTCAATCAAAGAATAAAGTAAATAATCAGCACCATTTTTACGAGTTTTACCTGCTGAAGCTTTGATCCTTGTTAGAATTGGTTCAAAAATATCTCTTGAACGTTCTTCTTGAAACGAAATCACATAACCATCGCCCATGACAAAGCTTAAATGTTCAATTTCAACTTCACGTGTATAAGGATTGTATTCAATCATTTTAAGCGTTACAAAAAGCTGATCTTCATTGTAATACTCAAATTTGGGTTTCTGGTGAGTATTCAGAATATCCTCTAGCACCAATGGATGTAGCGTAAACATCTCACCAATCGTAGCAATGACAGCGGGTTCGTGAATACCATCAACATTCATCCAATAAGTTTTATTCTCGGTTAATTCTACATTAAAAGTATCTAAAGTAGGAATTTTAGTTACTTCATATTGTTCAAAATTATAGCTAGTCCAAAGTATTTGGGTCTCAAAATCAACCTCTTTTCCTACATAAGTAAGCGTACCGGGCGAAGTCCCTAAGTTTTTATTCTGAATAATATATCTTTTTGACATCAGCGTCGTTTTATTAGCATTGTGATAAAATAGCTTTCAATTTAGAGCGTAGATTGGCAATTTTCAAATTCCAGCAGTAAATTGCTACATTAATTGACCACTCAATTAAGATTATAATCCTTTACAGCATCGTGATAATATTAAAGTACACAAAACATATCATTATATGTAGCTTAATTTCAGGTATCGTTTTATTGGCTTGCTCACATCAGTCAAAACAATTAGGCAAAAACACTTCATCAGACATTTCTATCAGAAATGATAGTATTTCTAAATTATTTGACCCAAAACTCGCCGCCAAAAAGGCAAGTAAACTTGATACTTTTTTCAAGAAACTTCATAAAGTTAACGGTTTTAATGGTGCGGTTTTAGTTTCGCAGTATGGCAAAGTGATTTATAAAAATGCTTTTGGTTACGCAAGTTTCAGTAAAAAAGATTCTAACACAACTCAAACGCAATTTCAGTTAGCTTCTGTTTCAAAACAGTTTACTGCCGTTGCTATTATGCAATTACATGAAAAAGGTTTGATAAATTACGACGATCCTGTTTATAAATACATTCCTAATTTTCCCTACGACCCAAGTATTACCATCAAAAGTTTACTTTCTCATAGTTCTGGGATTCCAAATTATGTGTATTGCTTAGATAAAATCATCAATAAAAAAGTACCGCTTACAAACGGCCAAGTAGTTGATTTGTTTGCTCGCTACAGACCTGGCATTAACTATTATCCGAACAGTAGGTTCAACTATAATAATTCAAACTACGCTTTGTTGGCTTATATTGTTGAAAAGCTTTCAGGAATGAATTTCAGAGAATATGCTAAGAGAAATCTGTTTGCACCAGCAGGAATGTCCAAAAGTTTTGTTTACGACCCAGCCAAACCTGAACTGGTAAGTTCGGCAGCTATTGGCTACACACCAAAACGAAGAGGTTTTTGGCAAGTACCTTTCGACCACCTCGATGGCGTAGTAGGTGATAAAGGAATTTATTCAACCGTTGAAGATTTATATAAATGGGACATGGCTTTGAATAGTGAGAAACTTGTAAAATTGAGTACGCTCAACGAGGCGTTTTTACCTGCACATTCTTTTAAAAACTTGTTGACTAAAAATTATGGTTTTGGTTGGAGACTTCAGTTATTAGACGATGGTACTTGGTTAACTTTCCACACGGGTTGGTGGCATGGTTTTAAAAACTATTACATGCACAATAACCGAGATAATTCTTCCATTATTATTTTACAAAATGTTTCAAATAGAGCTTTAGCAAGAGTAAAAGTGGCACAATCAATATTATATCCAGAAAAAGCTTGGTATTTTATGAGTGGCGAAGGCCTGCCAGGCGAATTTGAAATCGAATAATTTACTCCTTTTTATTTTGACAATAATTATTTAAAAACTCGTTTAATCATAAAAAAAAGCTAATTTTAGAGGGTAAAAAAACCTTTTATGAAAATTCAATAGACATGAAAATCACGAAACTACTACTCAATTTTTTTTGCTTGTTGATGTGTCTTTCCTTCACTGTGAAAGCTCAGTCGGAAGATGAAGCCATCAAAACTTGTGTCAATAATTACTTAGAAGGTGTTTTGAAAGGTGATGCTGCACGCTTAAATCTTGCCTTTCATCCAACAGCAATACTCAAAAGTATCAATACCGTTAGTGGTGCTTTGCAAGATGTTCCTGTCGCTAAATTTATTTCAACTACTCCAGTCGGTGGAATTGAAACTAAAGGAGGTTCAACTAAGCTAGTTAGTTATTCTTATATTGGTGCATCTGCTTTGGCAACTGTTGAACTACGTTTTGGAGATTTCAAATATGTTGATTTGCTAAGTATGCTAAAATTTGGTAATGATTGGAAAATCGTAAGCCGTGTATTTAGTCGTACTGATTTAGACAGCCAAGTAAAAGGTACTGCGATTGCACCTTCAACAGCTAATAAACCAGTGGTAAAAAAATCATCTTCAGCGAATGTAAAACCTAAAGCAGATGATGGTTGGTAAGCCTTAAAAAATATAATTCGTTAAAGCTCATGAAATTCATGAGCTTTTTTTGTACAATCGCAAAAGCTAAAACAAACTCTCCTTTGCGTAAAAACCTAATAATTCCTAACTTTGCAAACTCAAAAAGAAAAGATAGCAATCACAATTAAAAATAGAAATGGGAAGAGCATTTGAATTTCGTAAAGCAAGAAAATTTAAGCGATGGGGACAAATGGCAAAAACATTTACCAAAATCGGTAAAGATATTGTCATTGCAGTAAAATCGGGCGGACCAGACCCTCATTCAAATTCACGTTTACGGGCAATTATCCAGAATGCCAAGGCAGTGAATATGCCAAAAGACAATGTTGAACGTGCTATCAAAAAAGCTTCATCTAAAGAACAAGAGGACTACAAAGAGATTGTTTATGAAGGATATGCTGCTCACGGTGTTGCGGTGTTAGTAGAATGTACAACTGACAATACGAATCGCTCTATTGCTAACATCAGAAGTCATTTTACAAAATGTGGTGGAAGTGTTGGTACTACTGGTATGTTGGATTTCATTTTTGAACGCAAATCAGTTTTCAAAATTGCAAAAACAGCTGAAATAGACGTTGAAGAATTAGAATTAGAATTGATTGATTACGGTGCAGATGAAATCTTCTTGGATTTAGAAACTAACCAAGTAAACATTTACGGAGAATTCACTGCATTTGGAGCTATCCAGAAATTTTTAGAAGAAAAAGGCTTTGAATTACAAGGAGCTGATTTTGAAAGAATTCCGAATGATACCAAAGAACTCACTGAAGAGCAAATGGCTGATGTTGAAAAACTAATCGAGCGTTTGGAAGAAGATGATGATGTTCAGAATGTTTATCATAATATGAGATAGATTTTCTTAGTCAATAAAAAATATTATTCAAATTGACTTTCTTCGTCAGAAAAATCATTTCAAAATTTTTGACCTTATTCTCATCCTTACTTTTCTTTCCTCGTATGTTTGTCTTACTAAAAATCATGTTAAAATAGATTAAATTACGATATTAGCTTTTGAGTGGTGAGAGGATATT
>NZ_JACHKT010000041.1 GCF_014204325.1 Arcicella rosea | reverse complement strand
TCTAAAATCTTATGTAGTTGTATTTGCATATCTTATATGTTTTGAATACAAAAATATACATTAAAAGTCATCAGCCTAATTTAAGGATTGAGCCATGTTTTTATACTACAGTGTTGTGGGGACATTGAACTATAAAGTATTCATGTTGATAGGAATCTCTTCAATATTAGTTTTGCTAAGATTACTTGTAAAACAGTTTGCTAACATGGGGTACTTAGCTTTAGTGCCAATAAGCATTTTACTGTTTTCACCACTGACGTACGAGAATGCACTATAGGCAATGGCATCTTTGCAAAATTATACGGTCGTATTATTGATGGTACTTGCTATTTACTTTATTACACAAAATAAACTAATTCTGAGTATCGTATTTTTTGCCCTATCGATTAGTACGAGTGCCCCTAGCATGATTTTAGCACCTGTCGGTTTTGTATTATATTCATTACAACGAGCAAACAAAAATGCTTTTTATTGGCTAATTGTATCTATCATAGTTATGTTTCTTTACTATGCTAATTATACACAACCAGATTATACTCCAAGCACAAGTGTAATTCTTGAAAGGCTAAAACATCCAAAAGAATTAATAGCGATTATAGCAATGCCAAGCTTGTTAATTGAACCTATTTCCTCACAACTCAAAATAAATACCATTCTTAATTATACCTTTGGATTCCTTATTTTTTCATGTTACATATCTTTCGGGATAGAAGTATTAAAGACTTACTTTACAAAAGGGAAAAAAACAAACCTATTCCTTTTTGGCGTAATGTCTATTTGTTTGGCGATTATCGTGTTGACTTTCTTTTTAAGAAATGGCAAACAGGAATCAAGGTACATGATTTATCCTTTGTTATTAACGGCTTGTACTTATTTATATCTTTTTTCAAAAATCAATACTTTTTCAAAAAACAAAGTCCTCATAAAAACATTTGTAGGGATTTCAGTAGCTTTTTCATTTGTTTTTATGGCTTATACTTATGCCATTTCTCTTACAAAATTTGCCAACAAAAGAATGGAAATGCAAGTTTTTAGTGCAAATTTTAGTTTGAATAAAAGGTATTTTTTCTTTAGAAATGATTCTACCAGAACATTTGATGACCATGAAACAATGAAACCAGTATTACTTTCAAAGCTTCCAATAAAATTCCCAAGTGGATTGCATGGTCTTAGAAAAGGTGACATGAAGTTCGTAAACGATGTAGTGGCAGTATCTTTGAAGGAAGGTGTATGTCAATTTACTCCAGAAACTGGTTCTTTAATAAAGAATATACTTGTGAAAACTTCGCTTGAAAAAAACAATCAATCTCCAAAAGCCCTATTCCAATTTCCTTTTTTTATTATTAGAAATCCTACTGGCTTTTCATATCATGGTCTTGACGAAAACCTTTTTGTAATATTTAGGTCAAATAAGTATAGCATTCTTTTTCCTGTAAGTAAAAAAGCTCCTTCAATCAGAAATATATTAAAAAAGGGCAATTTAATTCAAAATGATTTTGAAGAAAAAATACATTACGCAACCCTACCGAATGATAGCTATGACATTTACCTCTTTAGTTTTTACAACAACAACGTAAAAGTCCTAGCAAAAACACACTACGACTTAAATATCAACAGCACTACTATCAATTAAATTACGGAAGCAACAGGCACATAATAAAGAAAGCATCCCAATTATGGGATGCTTTCTTTATTATAAGAAAAATTCATCAAACGGTTGTTAAACCATTTCAATAAATTAGTCAGCTACTACTGTGAATTTCACTTTGTGTTTCACTTCTTTGTGTAAGTCAAGTGTTGCAGTGAAATCACCAACAAACTTCACTTCAGTATCCAAAGCAATTTTCTTTCTATCTACATCAAATCCTTTTTCTTTCAAAGATTCAGAGATTTGGATAGTAGTAACACGACCAAAGATTTTACCGCTTTCACCTACTTTTGCAGCAATTGCTAAAGTAATATCACCGATAGCTTCAGCTAAAGCTAAAGCGTCAATTTTCACTTTTTCAGCCTTGTGAGCTACTTGCTTGATGTTTTCAGCAAGAACTTTTTTGTTTGATCCCGTCGCTTGAACTGCGAAACCTTGTGGAATCAAGTAGTTACGGCCATATCCTGGTTTCACGTTAACTACGTCATTTTTATAACCGAGACCTGCGATGTCAGTCTTTAAGATGATTTCCATTTTTTTATTTTATTAAGGTATCAGGGCTTTATTTAAAGGCAATAGTTAAAACTATTCGCCTATTTCTTATTACCTAAAACCTATTATCTAAAACCTTATTTATGATAACTATTTCAATCCGTCAGCCACGTAAGGCATTAAAGCCAAGTGTCTAGCACGTTTGATAGCTACAGCTACTTTACGTTGAAATTTCAAAGAAGTACCAGTAAGACGACGTGGAAGAATTTTTCCTTGTTCGTTTACTAACTTCAATAAAAAGTCAGGGTTTTTGTAGTCGATATATTTAATGCCTGATTTTTTGAAACGGCAATATTTTTTGCGGATTACGCTTTTGTCAACTGGTTCGTTTACTAATGTCATGATTTCAAAATGTTGAATTTCGTGAATGTCTTACTTATTCTGCTTTAGCTTCTGCTGCAACTGGTTTCTTACCTACCAAACCTTTTTGCTTACGCTCGTTGTATGAAACTGCGTGCTTATCAAGAACAGTTGTCAAGAAACGAATCACTTTTTCGTCACGCTTGTATTCAAGTTCCAATTTAGCTACTAACGTTCCTTCAGCTTTGAATTCTACGATATAATAGTAACCAGTTTGTTTGTTTTGAATAGGATACGCCAGCTTACGTATTCCCCATGCTTCTTCGTTAATGATTTCAGCATTGTTATCCGTTAGGATTTTTTTGAACTTTTCAACGGCATCCTTTGTCTGCTGTTCAGACAAAACGGGAGTTAAGATGAATACCGTTTCATAATTACGTAATTCCATAAGTATGTAATGTTGTTTTAAAAATTGGAGTGCAAAATTACACATTCTGTTTGTAATTACAAAATGTTACCAAGAAAGTTTTTGATAATCAGCAAGATAGAGTTGATATTCGCAAGATTTGTTAATTTCTCGCCCCAGAAATAGCTGTTCCTCTTTGTTGTGCTGGTACTTTATTATTGATTTTATACCCTAAAACTTTAATTTCTGTTCGCCTATTAAGTGCATGTTCTTGCTCTGAACAATTTACGCCATCCTTACAACGGTTCAATAACTGTGTTTCTCCATAGCCTTTAGCGATAATTCGTTCTTGGGCAATTTTACCTTTCTTTACGATGAAATTGACGGCTTCATCAGCACGTTTTTGAGATAAAATCATATTATAAACTTCATCTGCTCGGCTATCGGTATGAGAACCCAACTCTACTTTGATATTCGGATTATCTTTCAGCAATTGAATTAAATTATGTAATCCTTCCCAAGCATCTTTTTTGATTTCCCATTTATCAAAGTCATAATAAATATGTTCAAGCCCCAAAACATCATTCAAATTAATTTTCTTCATACTCATCGAAGCTTCTATTAAATTAATTTGTTTAGATAGCTTACTGATATGCTCAATATCCATTCCCGAAACACAAAATACTTTACTGGAATCTTGCTGATAACAAGCTGCATTAAAATTAGCTCGCTGAGTCAGATATTCATCCAATTGTGCTAAAAGTTCATAATCATTTCCTTTTTCAAGTTTAAAAATGGCAAATCCATTTTTTACGATACTTGAGTCAATCCTTTCAGGCTTATTTCTCGTATATAGTTTCAAAAAAACACCTTCTATACTTTTACGATTATTAACATCCAACACTTTTAGTTTTAGATGAAAGTATTGCTTATTGACGGATTCGGTATTTTGTGAAAAAGCTGAAGATAAGCTCATCAAAAAGAGCAGGAGATAAATCGTTTTCATCTGTTTGATTCGTTTAAAAAATTCATTAGTTCAGACGTTTTTAGTATTCGGTTTGATGACTTCCGATGAAAATAAAAGATAGAAGCGAAATTTCAAGTAAAATTTTCAACTTTAAAAAAAGTAATTACTACGCTTATCGTAAATTTATAACGAAAATCACGGATTTATCTTTGTTAATATAATTATAAATTTCAGCATGACTTTCAACATTTGTCTAAGTCATTTTTACTAATATATTTGTATTGAATTTTAACCGCCATTAAATTTCATGAGAAAACCATTATTCTTTATCATCTCGATACTGTGTATCGGGCTGATGACTAGTTGCGATGAAAGTATAACACCTTTAGAAAAGGTTGTTCCATCAAGTGTAAAAAGCACTTCTGTCTCTACTAGCGTTAAGCAAACGCTCGTCAACGGTTTTTGGCAATACAGCGAAATCAACATGCTTGCTGGTACCAAAAATAAACTATTATTTTCAAGACAAAATAATGTTGGCTTGAGTAATACAATTTCAAAAATCCAAATCAATTTCAAATCCGACGGTACAATAACAAGTATTCAACAAGGTTTGGTTGTACAAAAAGGGAAATGGAAATTACTCAATAATGATAAACAACTAGAATTTACTATCGAAAACCATCCTGTCGAACTTTTCGATATTATTACTTTTAATAAGGATGTCATTGAATATCACGCTGTTTTGAAACAAAATAGCACTGATGAAGCTACTTGGTCGATGAATTTAGCATTTTTAGGCGTACCTCCAGCTTCGGTTACAGAAATTATAACTAGTTATAAACTATCTCCGATATAAGTGAAATAAAAGACTTCTCGAAAAGACCTGTGATGTTTTAAATCGTCACAGGTCTTTTTGTTGTATCTTTACAGCCTGTTTTTACAGAAACATTACACGAGAAAACCCTAAAATATATTATGCAGCACGATATTATCGTAATCGGTGGAGGAATCGTTGGGCTTGCTACCGCTCTAAAAATCAAGGAACAACGACCAGAAATGAAAATTTTGGTTCTTGAAAAAGAACGTGAAGTAGCCGTTCATCAAACAGGTAATAATTCTGGTGTAATTCACTCTGGGCTTTATTATAAACCCGGTTCACTGAAAGCAACCAACTGTATTAGAGGCTATCATCAACTTATTGATTTTTGTAATCAAGAAAATATTCCTTACGAATTGACGGGGAAAGTTGTAGTGGCAACCAAACACGAACAACGCCAACAATTAGAAAACCTTTATATCCGTGGTCAGCAAAATGGGCTGGAAGGTTTACGTAAAATTTCTGCTTCCGAAGTAAAAGAATATGAACCTTACGTTACTTGTGTAGAAGGAATGTGGGTACCACAAACTGGTATTGTTGATTATAAAGTCGTTTCGCAAAAAATGGCGGATAAATTAAGAACACTTGGTGCTGAACTACTCTTTAATGAAAAAGTAACTGGCGTAACCAAAGGACATTCTTTATCAATCATCAAAACAGAAAGAAATACTTACGAAACCAAATTGGTCATCAATTGTGCAGGTTTGTATTCTGATAAAATAGCCCAAATGTCACAAGACAGACCGATTGATGTGCGTATTGTTCCTTTCCGTGGAGAGTACTTTAAGATTCGTCCTGAAAAACATTATTTAGTAAAAAACTTGATTTATCCTGTACCAGATCCAAATTTCCCATTCTTAGGAGTACATTTTACTAGAATGATGCGTGGTGGAATTGAGGCTGGTCCCAATGCTGTATTGGCTTTCAGAAAAGAAGGTTATAAAAAATTAGACATCGACCCAAAAGAATTATGGGATACGCTTACTTGGGGCGGTTTCCAGAAAGTAGCGGCAAAATATTGGGAAACTGGTTTAGGTGAAATGTACAGAAGTTTCTCGAAAGCAGCTTTTACCAAAGCTTTACAAGAATTAATTCCAGATATTCAAGAATCAGATTTAATTGAAGGAGGTGCAGGTGTTAGAGCGCAAGCTTGCGACCGTACTGGTGGTTTACTCGATGATTTCTCAATCATTGAAGATGAAAAAGTAATCAATATTTTGAATGCTCCTTCGCCAGCGGCAACATCGTCTTTATCAATCGGACAAACTGTTTCTGAAATGGCATTAAAGCGATTTTAAATAAACATAATATACCAAAAACAGCCACAGAATTCTCTTAAATGAGTTTTGTGGCTGTTTCATTTTAGGGCAATTTGTTTCCTGAGAACTTATTTTTTGAGCATTGGGTTAATAAGTAGTCTTTAATTCAGCAAATTATCCACATGAAAATACTTTACCGTTACCTCAAAAAATACCAAACCACAGTTTTAGGAGCATTGCTCTTAGCTGCCATCAATCAAATTTTTTCATTACTTGACCCTTTCATTTTCCGAAAAATCATTGATGATGTAGCCACCGTTTATCGTTCCGATAATCACACCGTTCAAGAATTCCTTTATGCCATTTTACCACTTTCTGGTGCTTCCATCGGAGTCGCTTTTGTGAGTAGAGTCGCTAAAAACTTTCAAGATTACTTTATCAGTACTGTTACCCAACGAGTAGGAGCACAAATTTATGCCGATGGCATTAGCCACTCGCTTGAATTACCTTATGAATCTTTTGAAGATCAACGTTCAGGTGAAACTTTGGGTAAATTACAAAAAGTAAGAGTTGATGTTGAAAAACTAATTTCTGTCGGAATCAATATTCTTTTCCAATCGGTTATTGCTTTGATATTTATCTCGATTTATGCCTTTTCGGTACATTGGATGATTCTGCCTTTATTCTTGGTAACAGGGCCTTTGATCGCTTGGATTAGCTCGGTGTTAAGTAAAAAAATCAAAACGATTCAAATTCAAATTGTAAAAGAATCTACAGGTTTGGCAGGTTCTACCACAGAATCTTTACGCAATATTGAATTAGTAAAATCACTGGGTTTAGCCAAACAAGAAATTGCCCAACTCAATGCTACTACGCAAAAAATCTTAGCCCTCGAACTCAAAAAAGTACGTTATGTCCGTTCGATGTCTTTTGTGCAAGGTACTTGTGTAAACTTCATTCGTGCTTTAATGGTGTTGGTGTTAATCTATTTGATTTACGAAAACAAAATCACCATTGGTGAATTTTATTCATTGAATATTTACTCTTTCTTCCTTTTTGGACCTTTACAAGAAATTGGAAATGTGGTGAATACTTATCGTGAAGCAGAAGTTTCATTACAGAATTTTGAAGATATTTTTAAAATTCCTGTAGAAGTAAAACCTACAAATCCATATCCCGTTATCAGCATTGACACTTTGGCTTTTGAAGACGTTAAATTCCGTCATCAATCTGCTAATAAAGATGCTCTTCGCAAAATTTCTTTTGAAGCGAAGAAAGGTGAAACCATTGCTTTTGTTGGACCATCGGGTTCGGGAAAATCTACTTTGGTGAAATTATTAGTAGGTTTATATCGTCCGAAAGAAGGAAAAATCCTTTTCAATGGACATAACTATAATGAAATTGATTTCGACCAATTGCGTGAACGCATTGGATTTGTAACACAAGATACTCAACTGTTTTCAGGCACCATTCGTGAGAATTTATTATTCGTGAATCCATCTGCTACAGATGAACAATGTTTGGATGTACTGAAAAAAGCGGCTTGCAATACGCTGTTAGAACGTGCCGATAAAGGACTCGACAGTGTTATTGGAGAGGGTGGCGTAAAAGTATCAGGCGGTGAAAAACAACGTTTAAGTATCGCCAGAGCTTTATTGCGTAACCCGAATTTATTGGTATTTGATGAAGCGACTTCTTCTTTAGATTCATTAACGGAAGAAGAAATTTCAGAAACTATCCGTGAAGTATCGGAAGGACATACTCATCTTACCATCGTGATTGCCCACAGACTTTCAACAATTATGCACGCCGATAAGATTTTTGTCTTAGAAAAAGGTAGAATTGTAGAAAATGGCTCGCATACAGAATTACTCGACAACAAAGGTTTGTATTATGCGATGTGGAGACAACAAGTTGGTGAAAAAGATTCTATTGAAATAGAGTAAAATGCGAATCAGTGATTTAATATGGAACGTATTAAATCACTGATTTTATTCACGTTCCATACTTCTTTTCACATCTTTTTCTTTGATAGAATCACGCTTATCGTATAGTTTTTTACCTTTTGCCAAAGCAATATCTATCTTCGCAAAACCTCTGTCAGAAATATACATTCTTGTTGGAACAATGGTTAAACCTTGGTCTTTCAGTTTATTCTGTAGTTTCTTAATCTCTTTTTTGGTCAATAATAACTTACGGTCTCTGAGTGGCTCGTGGTTATAATGTGTTCCTTCGTTGTACTTCGAAATATTCATTTGTCGGATGTACAATTCCTCATTCAAGAACAAACAATAAGCATCCGTCAAATTCACTTTTCCTTGACGAATCGACTTAATTTCTGTTCCCATCAACATCACACCTGCCGAGAATTTTTCAATAAAAAAGTACTCGAACGATGCTCTTCTATTTTTAATTTCTATATTTTTTTCAATGCTTTCCTTTGCCATCTTGATATAGTTTAATCTGTTTTTGAAAAAGTGTAGGGAGAATTCTTGCTAAAAAAAGCCATACAGTAAATCTGTACGGCTTTTTCGTTGACAAAATTATAAAAACTTTAAAGAATAATCTTAATTATTTCTTTTCAGGTCCTTTTTTCTCAGCATATTCTTTGTTTAAGCCTTCTACGATTTCCTTAGTTCTGTCTGCACTATCGTCTGCAAAAAGAATTCCACCGCCACTCAAAGTATAACCTAATACGAATTCAAATTTGTTTTCAGCATTATGTTTTTTGATGTATTCACGAATGTTAGCATACAATTCTTGCATTTTTTTGCCTTGTTCTTCAGCTAAAGCTGCTTGTTTTTGTTGGCTGTACTGCTGTAATTCAGAACCTTTTTTCTTCAACATCATGTCGGCAGCTTGTAAATCTGCTTGTGTCATTGTTTGCGCTCTTTGTTGAATCGCTTGTAATTCACTTTGTAAGCCTCTTTCACGTTGACCCAAATCTACTTGTAAACGGTAGCCCTTATTTTCAAATTCTTTTTGAGCATCCTTGTAAAATTGATAGTTTGCCAATAATGAATCTGTATTGACATAAACTGTTTTCTTTTCGCCAGCGGCTGATGTCGAAGAACCAGCAGTAGCGGTTTCCTTGTTGGCAGATTTATCACACGAGAAACATCCAATTGCTAATAAGCCACTGCACAAGATTAGGGATAATTTTTTCATTTCAGTTAAAGCCCCTGCCCCAAGGGATAATTTTTGAATTATGTTTGTCTTCGGTTGGGGTATTTAGAAGATAAAAATTTAACAAATATACTAAATTTGTGGCAATTTGAAAATGAAGTATTCAGCACAACATTATACTGAAAATCAAACAGTTAATATCAAAAAGCACGCTTACCAATAAGTTATTTAATTGTTAAGAAGTTACAATTTAAGTGCTTTCATTCATTTTCAAAGCCTTCGTGCCAATTATTTATTGAGCGAACTCCTCACTAAGTAACCACTCATGCCTGCAAAACCGCCTACTAAACCGCCAATCAAAACCGTAATAACGATTAAAAGTCCAGCGTTTCCATTCAAAGGTAAAATGCTTGCAATTTTGCTAGAAAGGATACCATCTGTAGCAATATGATAATATAAAGTTACCAAAAGCCAAAGCATCGCAATGCCTCCTGCTCCTTTTCGGAAGGCTTCTCCGCTAGATTTTGCCTGTAAATAACAGGCTGTAAAAGCCGCTAATGCAATGACCCACCAATCAAAAAAGTATTGGCTCACAAAAGCCAACATAATAATGATAGAGGTAAGTGGACTAAAAAATGCTGAAACTAATTTTCCTAAAAAAGTAGATTCTTTATCGCTTGTTGAAATATTATTTGCCATCTTAAAGTGTGGTGATTAGTAAATAGTGATTGGTAATTAGCATTTCAAATTTCTAATAATTGTATTTGATAAATAAAAACGTTGCTAATATTATGCCCTTACTTCGTTAGTTTGATTGTTTTTTTGATTCTTGCTGACTTCTCGTTTTTGTTTTGTAGGAACAATAACTCATTGAGTTTTCCTTGTCGCCAAGTTTCAACCATATCATCATAATGCGGACTTCCCGGATTTCCTGATTGTCCACCCGGAATTACACCGTAACCTTTCACAGCATTATTTTTTCCTAATTGTATAATCATTCTCCAAGATGGGCCTGTGCGTTCGGTTGTGGCATTGACAATCCCAGTTCCTCCGCCAATTTTCACGTTCATTTTACTGAAAGCATCCAAACCAGGAATTAAATGTTTGATGTCGGTAGATTTATAATTTGCCCAAGCCCAAGTATCGCCCATATCGGCTTTTTGCCATTTTGCTAAACTATCCAAAGTAGCGGTTAAGGAAGTACTGGCTAATTCTTCTAATGTTTCTACTTTGTTCTTTGTATTTACATTGTCAAACCATTTTGCAGTTGGTTCTTGCTTGATTAACTGAATGGTTTTATCCAAAGATGGATACTTCATCGGAATATTTTCATCGTAAGCAAATTCATCTTTCCAGATAGATTCGTACAATAAATTCGACCATGTTTCAAAAATCGTTGGGGCTATTTCGCCTACATCATTTTGTTTATTCCAAGTTTGCAATACTTTGATGGCTTTGGCTTGTTTGGCTGTTGGTGCTTTTACCAAGCTGATTAATTTGTCCAGTATGCCAGCCGCTTTAAGATTATAGTTATCGTTTTGCAAAGCTCTTAAACTATCTACTGTAATCTTACTCATGCCTTCCAAACGCTGATTGATGCGTCTGCCACGTTCTGATGCCGCAAATTCCCAATTGATATAATATGGATAAATTGGGTCGGTAGATGATTGATTGGCTGAACTCACAAAGCCTCTCGCTGGATTTTTCACATGTGGATTGTGTGCATGAGGAATAAACCCTTGCCAATCTGCCATTTTATCGGTTCCATCTAAAATATACTTCCCTTGTAATTTCGCTTTCAATGGAAATTTACCATTTACCCAAAGTGCAATGTCGTCTTGGTTACTTGCAAAGACAAAATTCTGTGCTGGTGCAGCGTAGAAGCTTAAAGCTTTTACATAATCATCATAATTTTTGGCACGATTTAACTGATAGAAAGTTGTTAATTCTTGCGATTTATCGTGTGCAATCCATCTAAGTGCATGACCCGTCGGAATATTTTTCTTGAATGGTTTTTCATTATCTAAATATACAATTGGACCATGATGTGTAAACAGAACAGTATCTAACACAACTTCTCCATTCTTCATAATGTATCTTTCAGGACGCTTAGTAATCTTTTTCCATTGTCCGTCGTGCCAATATTCATTCATTTTGGCATCTTTAAATTTCACTTCATACCAGTCAACTATATCAGCCCCTACATTGGTTACTCCCCAAGCGATATCCTTATTAAAACCACTGATTACATTCGGAGTACCCGGCATAGTAGCACCATAAACATTGACATTTGGCCCAACCAATTGCATTTGATACCAAATAGAAGGAAGGCTTAAAGTAAGGTGTGGGTCGTTTGCTAAAAGGGGTAAACCCGAAGCAGATTTACTTCCGCTAACTGCCCAGTTGTTTGAACCAATGCCTTTGTCACGTTCGGTACTTGCTTTCATACTTCCAGTTCCTACAAAGTCAGCTGGTGCTTTTGGTAAAGGTAGTGGTGTAAAATCTTGTGGTGTTCCTGTTGGAATAATTGGACTTTCTTCAAAAGGATAATTCGGAAAAAGTTCTTCGGCTACTTCTCTGCCATACTTTCTCAAAATATTTGTCATGCGTAAATCGTCTGTGCCAGAAGCTAATACGAAAGACATATTTTTCAAGAACAAAGCACTTTTGATAGGCGTCCAACGCTCTGGTTGATAACCCAACAATTTATATTCTACGGGTAATGTTCTTACTTTTAGCTGGTCGATATAGGCATTCACTCCTTCTGAGTAAGCTTCTAAAGCTACTTTCGACTGTGGGTCTTCCATCATGCCTGCCAAAGATTTCTCCGCACCATATACTGCCCCCATTCTACGGTTGTACTTATCAGATTCCAAGGCTTTTTCACCCACAATTTCCGTCAGCCTACCTGCTGCATAATGTGTTTGAAACTCCATTTGCCAAAGTCTGTCTTTCGCCGTAACGTATCCTTGGGCTAAATATAAATCGTGGTCATTATTGGCAAAAATATGCGGAATACCTAGTTCATCATATTCAATGGTTACTTCATCCTGCAAACCTGCTAATTGTAAAGAACCCTGAACAGGTTTATCGCTCAAAGGTTTTTCGGCATTTACCCAAAAACCGGTAAAAGGACTCAGAAAACGCCCAAAGGCAGGAGCTGTTCCCCAACCTCTATTAAGTGCATAACATAAAGCAATGGTGAAAGCAAGCGAGACAATGGCTTTAGAATATTTCATTGAAATCAGTGAATGTTAGTTTGACGATAATTGCACTAATTTAGAGAAATTTTATATTAAACATAGCTCCGCAAGGAAATAAAGGAAGGAATCTTGATTGAGAATTAATTTAAGATATTTTCGGATGGTTAAGTAACACTTAAGAAATAGAAACTCCCCGACTTTTTCTACTGTTTAAACGCTATTCAAATTTTGTTGAAAACACGAATCAATCTTTGTTCATTTCCGAACAAAAAGTGTATCATTTCCGAACACTTCTTCAAGAAAAATCCAATTAAACACCTAACTATCAATCACTTAACTTTTTGGCATTATCTTGTTAATAAATCATGCAAAACAGAATGGATAATTGATGAAACACATCTAATCTTATTAAATTAATTTCAATACAATGGATAGAGTAATCGAAAAAAAGAAATGGTCAGTTAAACGCATTCTTCCGTGGGTGGGTGGCGTAGCAGTAATTGGACTGATTGCAGCAAGTTATTTCAGCACCACAGGCAAGAGTAAACTGAATGTGGAAGAAGATAAAATTATGATTTCGGAAGTAAGCAAAGGAAGCTTTCAGGAATTTATTCCTGTAAACGGAATTGTGATGCCTATCCAAACCATTTACTTAGATGCCCTTGAAGGCGGTAGAGTTGAAGAGTTGTATGTCGAAGATGGTGCAATCGTAAAGAAAGAACAGCCACTGTTAAAATTATCGAATACCGACCTTGAATTGGATTTAGCAAACCGTGAAACTTCTGTTTTCCAGTTGATTACACAAATGCAATACACTCAAAATTTAGCTCGTGAAAACACCATTCGTCAGCAAGCTAACTTAGCGGATATTGATAACGCATTGGTAGAAGCCAAAAGAGTATATGAATTGAATAGCCGTTTGCACAAAGAGAAAGTGATTTCAGAACAAGATTATCGCTCATCTCTAAACCTATATAACTATAACCTCCGCCGTAAATCTTTGATTGAAAAAACCTTGAAACAAGATTCAATCACAACGGCAACACAATTAACACAAATGAAAGAAACCGTAGCCCGCACGCAAGAAACCTTGAAATTGATGCGAAAAAAGGCTGCTGATTTAGTGGTAAAAGCACCAGTGGCGGGTCAGCTTACTTCAAGAAATGCCGAAATCGGGGAGAACAAAGTGCGTGGTGTAAGATTAGGACAAATTGATGTACTCAGTGGTTTTAAGGTTCGTGCTGATATTGACGAGCATTATATTTCAAGAGTATTCATTGGTTTAACTGGCGATTTTACCATTTCGGATAAAGTATATAAACTCCGTGTGAAAAAAGTATATTCACAAGTAACCAACGGTAGATTCCAAGTAGATATGGAATTTGTAGGAACGCCACCAAGTGATATTCGTCGTGGACAAACGCTTCAAGTTCGTCTTTCATTAAGCGACCAAACGCAAGCGGTTTTATTAGCAAAAGGTGGTTTCTATCAGCAAACTGGCGGAAACTGGATTTTCAAAGTAGGTGAAAACGGACAAAAAGCTTATAAAGTTGACATTCAGTTGGGTCGCCAAAACCCTGAGTTCTATGAAGTATTAGAAGGCTTAAAACCAGGCGACAAAGTAGTGACTTCAAGTTATGAAAACTACGGAGATATGCAGGAATTGGTGATTAAGAAGCAGAAGTAGCTTTTTAGCTGTGAGCTATGAGATTTTAGCTTTGCCTGAAATTGTTCTTGGGATAAATAAATCAAAAAAAGCTCAAAGCTCATGGCTCATACATAGCTAAAAAGCTACAAAAGCTTCGCTCCATATCCATAAATCATTTTTCTGATTTCGTTGATTTTTTCATCTAATGATAAAAAAGTTACTGAATCAATATAGTTTAAATCTTTCGCTAAAAGCAATTGATATTCTAATTCGGAAGCAGAGCCTTTAGCAATTGTCAGAAAACGGTTGAGTTCAATATTACTTTCTCGACCACAACCTTCGGCAATATTAGTTGGAATAGAAGAAGAAGAACGTCGCATTTGGCTCACAAGTCCATAGAGTTCATCTTTCGGAAATAAAGAAGTGGTTTTATAAATTTCTAAAGTGAGTAAATGGCTTTTTTGCCAAACTTGTAGTTTCTTAAAATCTCTCATTGTAGTGTATTTTAGCGTTGAGCTGTGAGCTATCAGCTTTGAGATTTTAGTTAAAAGCTTTGAGATTACTTAGTGTAAATAAAAAAGCTCGTAGCTCAAAGCTGATAGCTCACAGCTAAAAGATAGTAACAATTTACTCAAAAATATAAATTAAAGATAAAAAGCTTAATCTAAAACTCAAAGCTCATGGCTCATAGCTCATGGCTCAACGCTAAAAGCTCATTGCTAAAAACTAAAAACTCATAGCTCACGGCTCAAAGCTCAAAGCTAATAAATCCTAAAATCATGCTTAAAATAACAGACTTAGAAAAAATTTACCGTACCGAAGACATCGAAACGGTTGCTTTAAATAAGCTTTCTTTAGAAGTAAAGAAAGGTGAATTTGTAGCCATCATGGGACCTTCTGGTTGTGGTAAATCTACTTTATTGAACATTATCGGAATGTTGGATGATGCCGAAAAAGGTAGCTTTATGTTCAATGGCGAAGAGATTATCCATTTCAACGAACGCCGCCGTGCTGACCTCCGCAAACGTAATATTGGTTTCGTGTTTCAATCATTCAACTTGATTGACGAACTAACAGTATATGAAAATGTAGAATTGCCATTGTTGTACTTGGGTGTAGATGCTGCCGAACGCAAACAAAAAGTAGAAGCAGTTTTAGAAAAAGTACAAATTATGCACCGTAGAAATCACTTTCCACAACAATTATCGGGTGGTCAGCAACAACGTTGTGCTGTAGCTCGTGCCGTTGTGAATACACCAAAATTAATCTTAGCCGATGAGCCTACAGGTAATTTGGATTCTACGAATGGTAATGAAGTAATGCAGTTATTAACAGAGTTGAATGAAGCTGGAACGACTGTAATCATGGTAACACACTCTGAACACGATGCACGTTTCGCCCACAGAATCATTCGTTTATTGGATGGGAAAGTGGTGATGGAAAATATTTTGGGATAACCTTATTGAGTGATTTAGTGAATTGTGAATGAGTGATTTTACTCTTATTTAATCACTAATTCACTCATTCACAACTCACTAAATATCAATTGCAAAAACCTTTAAAACCATGTTAACCAATTATATAAAAATCGCTTTTCGTAACCTTTTGAGGAACAAAAGTTACGCTTTTATCAATATTGCAGGTTTGTCTTTAGGGCTTACTTGTGCCATGTTGATTTTTGCTTTAGTTCGCTACCATTTCAGTATTGATAAACATCATAGCAAATATGAAAATACTTACAGAATCGTAAGTGAATTTGTTTCGAGAGAAGGTGGTGAAAATTTTCATTCTCCGGGTGTCCCCTATCCTTTGGGAAAAGCTGTTTTGACAGATTTTCCCAATATCGAAAACCTTTCGATGACGGAATTAGCAGAAGATTATTTCGAAGCTATTCCTTCGGCAAATGGCGAAGACAAAAAATTTAAAGAAACAGGCGAAGGTGCTTTTGTTGAACCTTCTTTCTTTAAAATTTTTGACTATGAATGGATTCAAGGTGGTTTTGAAGAGCTAAAAAATCCTAATACAGTTGTTATCAGCGAAAAAAATGCGTTAAAATACTTCAGCACAACGGATGTTATCGGCAAAATCATCAAACACGATGGTCGTTTGAACCTTAAAATCGTTGGCGTTTTCAAAGATTATAAAGACAATACAGATTTTGCCTACGAAGTAATGCCCTCGTATGCCAGTTTGAAAGAATATTATGGTTCTATCAACGATAATTTCGGAAGTACAAATAGCAGTACTCGTTGTGTAGTTTCATTGAACGAAAAATTCACCAAAGCTAATTGGGACAAACTAATGCCTGCTTTTGTAAAAAAATATCGTCCAGATGAAGCGAAATATATTCACTATGTAATGCAGCCTTTGAAAGAAATTCACTTTTCAGAAGACTACGGCGGCATCAACAAAAACCTTATTTTATCACTCTTTGCCATTGGTATTTTCTTAATTATTACAGCAAGTATCAACTTCGTCAACTTAGCAACGGCTCAGGCTTTGAAACGTTCTAAAGAAGTAGGTGTTCGCAAAGTTTTAGGAAGTTCAAAAGCACAATTGTTTTGGCAATTTATGGCAGAAACCGCCATGATTACGATTACTTCATTGCTGATTTCAATTGTATTATTTCAATTTGGAGAGAAAATCGCTCGTGAGTACTTAGATGGAGCTTTCAGATTTACTTTCTACTTCGATGCCTCTGTTATCTTGTATGTTGTCCTTATCATTCTTGCCGTTATCGTACTTTCTGGAGCGTACCCAGCTTTAGTATTGGCAGGATTTCAACCCGTAATGGCTTTGAAAGGCAAAATTTCAACGCAACAAGTAGGCGGTTTTTCTGTAAGAAGAAGTTTAGTAGTCGTTCAGTTTGCCATTTCGCAAATGCTAATTATTGGCATGGCAGTAGTGACAAGCCAACTGTCGTATTTTCAGAATAAGGATTTAGGCTTCAAAAAAGAATCTATCTTAACCATTAGTCTTCCTTTTATGTCGAAGCAAGATGTTGTCAAAATGAATACCTTCAAGAATTTGGCTTCGGCTGTTCCTGATGTAGAAAAAATCAGTTTTTCAATGTCGGGTCCACCGCAATCTGGCTGGGTAAATAGCACAAGTTTAAGATTTGACAATCGTGGAGAAGACGAAAAATGGAGTACTCATGTTAAAAGCATTGACGCTAATTATTTAGATTTATACGGTATAAAATTAGTAGCTGGGCGTAACCTTTACCCTTCTGATTCTATCAGAGAAGTAGTAGTAAATGAAGCTTTTGCGAAGAAGCTTAACTTCAAAGACCCTGCAAAAATTATCGGTAAAAAAATAGAAGCAAGAGGGCGAAAGGTAGAAATCGTGGGTGTTGTAAAAGACTTTCATCAACAGTCACTTTCCCAAACGATTGAACCTTTATACATGACAACCTTGGCTACAAATTACTATTCTGTCAATGTTAAATTACGTTCGGCTAATTTTCAAAAGGTAATTAAAACTTTAGAAAAAAGCTTTAATCAAGTATATCCAGAAAGTTATTTCAACCATCAATTTGTAGATGAAGCCATCCAAGCGGCTTACCAAGAAGAGGAAACAATGGGCAAACTTATCAACTTCTTTGCTTTGGTTGCCATTTTAATTGGTTGTTTAGGACTTTACGGTTTGGTGTCGTTTATGGCAGCACAAAAAACCAAAGAAATCGGTATCAGAAAAGTATTGGGAGCAAGTATTGGCAATATTTTAATGATGTTCGGAAAAGAATTTGCACAACTTATCATTATTGCTTTTGTGATTGCCGCTCCTGCTGCTTGGTGGATCATGAACGCTTGGTTACAGAATTACGAGTACAGAATCAGCATTGGGGCTGGAATTTTCTTGCTTTCTATCGCTACGACGATACTCATTGCCAGCATTACGGTAGGTTATCGTTCGGTTCGTGCATCCTTAGCAAATCCCGTAAAAAGTTTAAGAACAGAATGATTTTTGAGTTGGGAGTTTTGAGTGCGGAGTGAGGAGTAAATTTTCCGAAATCTGAAATACAAAATCTAAAATCCGCAATCTAAAATCCTGTAGTCCTCTAATCCTAAAGTCATCAATCCTAATCGTTAAAATTATGTTACAAAATTATTTCAAAATTGCTCTTAGAACCTTGTTGAGAAACAAAGCTTTCTCGGCAATAAATATCGTTGGTCTTTCGGTAGGAATGGCAGTTGCGATGCTCATTGGACTTTGGATTTTCGATGAAATTTCTTTCGATAAGTATCATCAAAAATACGACCGTCTGGCACAAGTGATGCAAAACCAAACTTGGAATGGCGTTACAGGTTCGCAAACGGCAATGCCTTTGCCTTTAGCTCCAGAACTAAGAGCTAAATATTCAGGAGATTTCAAAAATGTAGTTTTGTCTTCTTGGAACTTTGAACATATTTTGGCAGTGGGCGATAGAAAATTCACCAAAACAGGAAATTTTGTAGAACCCAAATTCCCAGAAATGTTTTCGTTCAAAATGTTGAAAGGTTCGCAAAAAGGTTTGAAAGACCCCTACTCTATTCTTATTTCTGAATCAGTTGCCACTGCTTTATTTGGTGATACCGACCCGATTAATAAAATCATTAAAGTAGATAACAAAACCAATGTAAAAGTAACGGGCGTTTATGAAGATTTACCACACAATACCACCCTCAGCGAAGTAACTTATGTATTGCCTTGGGAAATGTATCTGGCTACCGAAAGTTGGGTAAAAAACTCGCAAGACCAATGGAATAATAACTCATTTCAAACTTTTGCAGAGCTAAATCCAAATGCAGATTTTGATAAAGTATCCGCAAAAATCAGATTAGTAAAATTTAATCACGACAAACAAGATGCAGCCAAACCGATGGTTTTCTTGCATCCGATGAGTAAATGGCATTTATATTCTGAATTTAAAGACGGTAAAATAGCTGGCGGACGTATTCAGTTTGTATGGTTATTTGGCATTATTGGCGTGTTTGTACTTTTGTTGGCTTGCATCAACTTTATGAATTTAAGTACTGCTCGCTCTGAAAAACGTGCAAAAGAAGTAGGCGTTCGTAAAGCAATTGGTTCGGTTCGTTCGCAATTAATTACTCAGTTTTTAAGCGAGTCTTTACTCATTGTAGTGTTTGCTTTTGTGCTTACGCTTGTGTTGGTCACGCTTACTTTGCCGTGGTTCAATGAATTATCAGATAAAAAAATGTCCATTCTTTGGACAAATCCCTATTTCTGGATACTCAGTATTTCGTTTTCATTAATTACAGGTTTGGTTTCTGGAAGTTATCCAGCATTTTACTTATCGTCTTTCGACCCAATCCGAGTACTTAAAGGTACTTTTCGTGTGGGAAGATTTGCCGCCGTTCCACGGAAAGTATTGGTAGTAATTCAGTTTACCGTTTCAGTTACTTTAATCATCGGAACAATTATCGTTTATCGTCAAATTCAACATGCCAAAAACCGCCCAATTGGTTATAGTCGTGATGGATTGATTGCCATCAACATCAATACTCCTGAACTTGTTGGGCATTACGATGCACTTAGAAGTGATTTATTAAAAACGGGAGCAGTGTATGAAATGTCGCAGTCATCAAGTCCTACAACGGCAGTTTATTCCAACCAAATCGGTTTTAATTGGGAAGGCAAAGACCCAAATCTACAAGCACTTTTCGGAGTAATTGCCGTTTCGCATGATTATGCAAAATCAGTCGGTTGGCAATTTGTAGAAGGTAGAGATTTTTCAAGAAGTTTTTCAACTGATACTTCTGCAATGATTTTGAATGAAGCGGCTTCCAAGTTTATCGGTATGAAAAATCCTGTTGGAAAAAATATCAATTGGAACGATAAAAATTATCGTATCGTGGGTGTCATTAAAAATATGGTGATGGAATCCCCTTATGAGCCAATTAAACCAACAATATTTTTTATCAATTATGGTTGGGCAAATATTATCAATGTCAAGTTGAATCCTGCCATGAGTGCCTCCGCCTCTTTGGAAAAAGTAGGCGAAGTATTTAGAAGATACAATCCAGGCAGTCCGTTCGATTACAAATTTGCTGACGAACAATACGCTCTAAAATTCAGTGGCGAAGAACGCATTGGTAAACTCGCTACTTTCTTTGCTTGCTTGGCAATTTTCATTTCTTGTTTAGGCATTTTTGGTTTGGCTTCTTTCACGGCTGAACAACGCACGAAAGAAATTGGTGTCAGAAAAGTACTGGGTGCTTCAATTTTCAATTTATGGCAATTATTATCAAAAGACTTTGTGATGTTGGTCATGATTTCATTCTTAATCGCCACGCCAATTGCTTATTACTTTATGAATGGCTGGTTGAAAAACTACGAATATCGTTCAGAAATTTCTTGGTGGATTTTCGCAGCATCGGGTTTTGGGGCTTTAATAATTACTTTGCTAACAGTAAGTTATCAAGCCGTAAAAGCCGCTTCGGCTAATCCAGTGAAGAGTTTAAGAACAGAATAATTTTCGAATTAGGAGTTTTGAGTGCTGAGTGAGGAGTACATTTTCACCAAAAGTCAAAACTCCTAATCCAAAATCCTTTAGTCATTTAGTCATCAATCCTAAAGTCCAAACCCATGTTCAAAAATCATTTAAAAATCGCTTTGAGAATCTTGTTAAGAAACAAGGTTTATTCTTTCGTTAATATATTGGGTTTGGCAATTGGCGTAAGTGCCTGCTTGGTGATTTATTTACTTGTCAGCTTTGAACTGAGTTTTGAGGATTTTCAACCCGACCGTGAACGAATTTATAGAGTAACTTCTGGTTTCAAAGGCCAGCAAGGAGAAAATTATTATAACCCAGGTTTGTCTGCTCCAATGCCCGCTTCTCTTGCACAAGAAATTTCGGGTATAGAGTATCTATCGGCTTGTCATGTTTGGAGTGCAAGAACATCTTTACCAAACGACAAAAAAGACGGTAAAAATCCAGCTAAAATCTGGAAAAATGACAATTCAGAAGTATTGGTTTGTCAGCCAGAATATTTTAAAATTTTCAATTACGAATGGTTAGCAGGAAGCCCCAAAACAGCCCTCACTACGCCCAACCAAGTAGTATTAAGCCAGACAGAAGCAGAAAAGTATTTTGGCAAAATTCCTTTAGCACAAGTATTAGGCAAACAATTATACTTCAATGATTCTTTGGCGACAACTGTAACGGGCGTTGTGAAAGACTTTCCTGTTAATTCTGATTTTAAGTTTAAAAACTTTATTTCTTTCAAAAGTATCGAAGCCAAAAATTGGCGTAAAGAATTTCAATTAGACCAATGGACGAACACCAATTCGAGTTCAATGGCTTTTGTAAAACTTACTCAAAATGCCAAAGCAAATACTGTAAATGCTCAATTTCCTGCTTTTCTAAAAAAACATCTTGACCAAAAAGATGAGTGGAATAATGGTAGAATGCTGTCATTGCAAGCTTTATCGGATATTCATTTTAGTGATACATTACAAGACAATTTTTCAAGACAAGTACATTTACCAACGCTTTACACATTGTTGGGAATCGCTGGATTTTTACTTTTGATTGCTGCCATCAATTACGTTAATTTATCAACCGCACAATCTATTACTCGTGTTAAAGAAATCGGTGTTCGTAAAGTATTGGGAAGTAATAGAAAAACTTTAGTGATTCAGTTTTTATGTGAAACATTTATTATCACCACGTTAGCCGTCTTTTTTTCTGTTCTTTTAGTAGAACCTATTCTTTGGATTTTCAAAGAATTTATTCCGAAAGAATTATCTTTTAATGTTTTAAGTCCAAATATTTTAGGCTTTTTAGGCATCATCACGCTTGGCACTTGTGTTTTATCAGGCTTGTATCCTGCTTGGATGATTTCAGCATATCAGCCTGTTTCGTCTTTGAAAAACCAAGTATCGTCTGGCGGACAAACTCGAACTGCTCTACTTCGTAAAGCTTTGATTACTTTTCAATTTACAGCTTCGCAAGTATTTATTTTAGGAACAATCATTGTGGCTACGCAGTCGAAGTATATGCTTAGTAAAGACCTCGGCTTTAAAAAAGATGCCATCGTTAATTTTCACACAGATTGGAATGACGTAAACAGTAACAAGAAGAACGTACTCATTCAAAAACTAAAGCAAATTCCTGAAATAGCAATTGTTAGTCTTGGAGAAACACCAGCAAGAAATGGCTATTCTACCAACAGAGTAACTTATAAGGAAGGCGAAAAGGAAATCAAATTAGATGTTCATAGAAGAACGATTGATGAAAATTATATACCGATGTTTGGGATAAAAATCTTGGCAGGCAGAAATATCACCAATAGCGACACCGCCAAAGAGTTTATCATTAACGAAACTTACGCAAAAGCATTGGGTTTCAAAAAGCCAGAACAAGCCGTTGGACACTTTTTAGTTTATTCGGGTGGAAAAGGAGATTATAAATTACCCATCGTTGGCGTTGTGGCTGACTTTCATTTACAGTCATTACACAAAGCCATTCAGCCTTTGTATATGATGTCGGAAACTAAATATGAATCTGCTATCAACGTAAAAATTCATAGCAAAGGACAATCTTCGACTGATTTCAAAACTGTTTTAGCCAAAATAGAAAAAGCTTACAAGGAAATTTATCCTAATAGTTATGAAGAATTTAGTCCGCATTTTTTTGATGAAAGTATTGCCAAATTCTATGAAAAAGAAGAACGCTTTGCCAAAATTCTCAACACCGCTACGGGCGTTGCTATCTTGATTTCTTGCATGGGTTTATTTGGCTTAGTGGCTTTTACAACCCAACAACGCACCAAAGAAATTGGCATTCGCAAAGTATTAGGAGCTTCGGTGATGCAAATCATGCAATTGCTGTCGAAAGACTTTTTGAAATTAGTCATTTTAGGAATCTTCATTGCTACGCCGATTGCGTATTGGGCGATGAATCAATGGTTACAAGATTTCGCTTATCGCATTGATATTAGTTGGTGGATTTTTACGTTGGGCGGTATCGCCTCTATCACCATTGCTTTGATTTCTGTAAGTTATCAATCAGTAAAAGCCGCTTTGATGAACCCAGTGAAAAGTTTACGAACAGAATGATTTTTTGAGTTGGGAGTTTTGAGTGCTGAGTGAGGAGTAAATTTTTCACCAAACCTCCAAAATCCTAAAGTCCTAAAATCCGAAAGTCCTAAAATCCGAAAGTCAAGAAAATGTTCAAAAATCATTTAAAAATCGCTTTGAGAATCTTGTTAAGAAACAAGGTTTACTCATTTATCAACATTGCGGGCTTGGCTTTGGGGATTGCTGCCTTTTTGTTGATTTTGGAATATGTAAGTTTGGAAAAAAGCGTGAACCAATTTCACGCCAACTTGCCTACGATGTTCCGACTTTTGAACCAAAACTCCAAAGGCGAATCGTGGGCTCAAGTAGAACCGGGCTGGGCTACGAAAGCACAAGAACGTTTTCCAGAAATCAAAAGTTACTGTCGTGTAGCCGAGAGCGTTGGGCAAGGCGTAGTGAAATATGAGGCAAAAAATGTTTCTTTCCGTGAGAAAAAAGTAGCCTATTCAGAAAGTAATTTCTTTACTTTTTTTAGTTTTCCACTCATCAAAGGTTCGGCTTCGGCATTACAAAAACCTGATGTAGTTTTTGTAGCAGCATCTGTGGCGAAAAAGTACTTCGACCAAGAAAATCCTATCGGTAAAACGCTTACTTTATATAACCAATTTGGGAAAAAAGATTATTTAGTAGAAGGTGTTTTTGCCAATATGGGCGACCTTTCCGACATTCAACTCGACTTTGTTTTTTCATTAGAAACCTTAAAAAACCCAGCCAACCTCAATGATAACTCTTGGGCAAATCTTACTAATCTGGATTCTCAGTATATTGACACCTATTTTCAGTTAAATCAAAATACTGATTATCTGGCACTTGAAGGCAAACTCAATGTACTCCGCAAGGAACTCAGCAAAGAAAATGATGATATAACTTTTCGCTTACAACCTTTTTCGGAAATCCATTTAGCAAGCAGTTTTTCAGATACTTATCCACACAATGGCAATATCAAATATGTATTTATTTTAAGTGGCATCGCCTTTTTGATTTTACTGATTGCATGGTTTAATTATATCAACCTAAGTACCGCCAACGCCCTAAAAAGAGCCAATGAGGTAGGCGTAAGAAAAGTAATCGGAGCAACTCGCAACAATTTGGTGATGCAATTTTTGGGAGAATCTATTTTGGTAAACCTTTTAGCCTTTATTGGAGCTATTTTTCTGGTGACACTTTTACAACCATTTTTCAACGAAATCATTCAGAAAAACCTTTCGCTGAGTACTTTACTTTCCTCCTCTTTGTGGATTATTGGTTTGGGCTTGTTGATTATTGGTTCTGTCGCTTCGGGCATTTATACCGCTTGGGGTTTGGCGAATTTTAAATTGATAGAAACCCTAAAAGGAAAATTACACAAATCAGCTAAAGGGATTTTCTTGCGTAAATCACTCGTGGTTACCCAATTCAGTATTTCAATTGTACTGATTATTGTTACGTTGATTATTTTCAGTCAGTTGAAACACATGCAAAACCAAGATTTGGGCATGAATATCAAGCAATTGTTGGTAATAAAAGGCCCAGAAATTGGGAAAGACAGTACTTTCAAAAACCGAGTAAATGCCTTTGAAAACGATATTGCCAACCTCAATTTCGTAAATGATTATTGTACCAGCGGAAGCGTGCCAAGTAACTGGTATAATTTCACGACGGTTGGTTTTACTTCTGCCAAATCAAAAACTGGCGACGAACAAAAACCTTACTCTTTCGTAACGATTGGACATAAATTTCTAAAAACCTACGATATTCCATTGAAGGCAGGAAGAAGTTTTACCGAACAAGAATGTGACGTGGAATGGAACAATAATAGCAAAGTACTCTTGAACGAAAAAGCCCTTGAGCAACTCGGTTTTAAATCAGCCAACGAAGCCGTAAACGCTAAAATCAAATGGGACGAACGTTATTTGGATGTGATTGGCGTTGTGAAAGATTATCATCACAAAGGTTTACAAACCGCCATCGACCCGATGATTTTTTATCCTTTCAATAGTTCTTCGTACTTAACGATAAAGCTTGCTGGCGAAAATATGAATAGTAAAGTGGCGACTTTAGAAAATGTATTCAAAAAGCATTTTTCAGGAAATCCATTTGAGTTTTTCTTTATGAGCGAAAATTTCAACAAACAATACGAAACTGAAAGTCAGTATAGTACTTTGTTTACAATGGCTTCGGTTTGGGCAATTTTTATCGCTTGTATGGGACTTTTCGGTTTAGCTACTTTCACGGTAGAATCTCGTACCAAAGAAATTGGCATTCGTAAAATTCTGGGTGCGTCGGTATTCAGTATTGTACAATTGCTATCAAAAGACTTTTTGATTTTGGTAAGTATCGCCATCCTCATCGCTTGCCCGATTGCCTATTATTTTATGCACCAATGGTTACAAGATTTTGCGAGTAGAATCAATATTGAATGGTGGTACTTTGTGGTTGCGGGCGTTTTGGCTTTGGCAATTGCTTTACTCACCGTTGGTTTTCAAGCCACAAAATCAGCCTTGATGAATCCTGTGAAGAGTTTGAGAACAGAATGAGTTGAGTTGGGAGTTTTGAGTGCGGAATGAGGAGTATTTTTCACTAAAATCTGAAATCCTTATTACTTGACTCTTATAGTCTTCGGTCTTTTAGTCATATAGTCCTTTAGTCATAAATCCTAAAGTCCCAAAAAAATGATACAAAATTATCTAAAAATCGCTCTAAGAACCTTGCTCAGAAACAAGGTCTATTCCTTCATTAATATAGCGGGATTGGCTACTGGTATGGCAGTGGCTATGTTAATTGGTCTTTGGATTTATGATGAAATTTCCTACGATAAATCCCATGAAAATTATGACCGCATCGCACAAGTATTGCAACATAACCTTTATAATGGAGAAAAAACTACTCAGCCATCTAATCCAGCGGTAATGGCCGAAGAAATTCGCAGTCATTATGGTAGCGATTTTAAATATGTTTTACAATCTTCTTGGACATCAACCCATATTCTGACTTATGGAGAAAAGAAATTCACTAAATCTGGAAATTACTTTGAACCACAAGTAACAGATATGTTGAGTTTGAAGATGCTAAAAGGTACAAGAGGAGGATTGAAAGAACCAAATTCAATTTTATTATCTGAATCAGTAGCAAAAGCCTATTTTGGGGATACAAACCCAATGAATAAACTTATCAAAATTGATAATAAAGAAATAGTAAAAGTAACAGGCGTTTATGAGGATTTACCTTACAATTCCAGTTTTAAAGCAATGGAGTATATTTTGCCTTGGGAATTATACCTGATTACTAATCCTTGGATTAAAAAGATGGATGATCCTTGGGGAAGCAATTTTACCCAAACTTTTGTTCAATTGGCTGACAATGCTGATTTAGATAAAGTTTCAAAAAAAATCATCAATGTTAAATTCAATAAAGTTGCTAAAGAATACAAAAGCTATAAACCCGAAGTATTCTTACAACCTATGAGCAAATGGCATTTGTATGGTGAATTTAAAAATGGTATCAATGTGGGTGGAAGAATTGAATTTGTTTGGCTTTTTGGTATTATTGGCATTTTCGTTTTGCTATTGGCTTGTATTAATTTTATGAATTTGAGTACCGCTCGTTCGGAAAAACGAGCTAAAGAAGTAGGTGTCCGTAAAGCCATTGGTTCAGCTCGTAGCCAATTAATTATCCAGTTTTTAAGCGAATCCTTATTAGTTGTAGTATTTGCATTTATATTTTCAATCCTACTCGTTCAGCTTATTTTGCCAACATTCAATGAAGTAGCTGATAAAAAAATGGTCATTCTATGGACAAATCCTTTCTTTTGGCTGTTGGGTCTTAGCTTTAGCTTACTCACAGGTTTAATTGCGGGAAGTTATCCAGCCCTATATTTATCATCTTTCCAGCCTGTCAAAGTATTAAAAGGCACTTTCAAAGTGGGTCGTTATGCGGCTATTCCTCGTAAAGTATTAGTTGTTATTCAGTTTACCGTTTCTGTTACTTTAATTATCGGAACGATTGTAGTTTTCCGCCAAATTCAACACGCCAAAAACCGCCCAATTGGTTATAATCGTGATGGTTTAATCACCATGAATATGCAAACGCCTGATATTCATAATCATTTTGAAACCATCCGTGGGGAATTAAAAAGTACTGGAGCAATTTCAGAAATGACCGAATCTGGAAGCCCAACTACCGAAGTTTGGAATACAAATGGCGGTTTCGATTGGGAAGGAAAAGACCCAAATTTAGCCCTTGATTTCCCGAACAATGGCGTTACTTATGAATATGGAAAAACCGTAGGTTGGCAATTTGTCGATGGACGAGATTTTTCAAAAGACTATGCTACTGATTCTTTAGCCTTCGTAGTGAACCAAGCTGCCGTAAAATTCATAGGGTTAAAAAATCCAGTTGGAAAGACCCTTAAATGGAATGGTAAACCATTCAAAATTGTGGGTGTAATTAAAGACATGGTGGTGCAATCGCCTTATCAGCCAGTCAGACCATCACTTTTCCATATTTCTAAAGACCAAGAAAATATTCTTATCATTAAAATAAATCCAAAAATAAGCTCAAGAGAAGCATTGAGTAAAATGGAGACAGTATTCAAAAAATACAACCCAGCAGTTCCATTTGAATACAATTTTGTAGATGAGGAATATGCGAAGAAATTCGGAAACGAAGAACGAATTGGAAAACTGGCGACCTTCTTTGCCATACTTGCCATTTTTATCAGTTGTCTTGGCATATTTGGTTTGGCTTCTTTCACCGCAGAACAACGCACCAAAGAAATCGGGGTTAGGAAAGTTTTAGGAGCTACAGTTTTGAATTTATGGCAATTACTTTCTAAAGATTTTGTCTTTTTAGTGATGATTTCGTTACTACTTGCTACGCCAATTGCTTATTTTTTCATGAATAATTGGTTGAAAAAATACGAATACCGTTCAGATATTTCTTGGTGGATTTTTGTAGCATCTGGCTTGGGAGCATTATTGATTACTTTATTAACGGTAAGTTATCAAGCCATCAAAGCCGCCTCCGCAAACCCTGTGAAGAGTTTAAGAACAGAATGAGTTGAGTTGGGAATTTTGAGTGCGGAGTGAGGAGTAAATTTTCTACCAAAACCCTAAATCTGAAATCTGAAATCCCAAAGTCCTTTAGTCATCAATCCTAAAGTCCAAAAAAATGATACAAAATTATTTAAAAATCGCCATTCGTAATTTGCTCAGAAACAAGGTGTTCTCAGCAATTAACATTGTTGGTTTGGCTTTGGGAATCGCCACTTGCCTTGTCATCATGCTTTTTGTGTATGATGAATTAAGCTATGATAGATTTAACGAAAAAACAGATAGAATTTTCAGAGTAGTATTTAAAGCATCTATCAACGACGGAAAAATCAACGAAGCCAACGTAATGCCACCAACGGCTCAGGTTCTGAAAAACGATTATCCAGAAGTATTAGCAGCTACTCGTTTGCGTACCAGTGGTTCGCCTGAAATTATTTATCAAAATAAGAAATTTAAAGAACATGATTTCGCTTCTGTAGATGCCAATTTCTTTGATGTTTTTACTTTACCATTGTTGAAAGGCGATGCAAAAACGGCTTTGCGTGAACCCAACACCGCCGTTATTACGCAAGATTTTGCAAAAAAATACTTCGGTGATGAAAACCCAATTGGTAAAGTTCTATTTATCAAAAGTTGGAATGAAAATTATAAAGTAACTGGACTTATCGACAAAGTACCGCATAATTCTCATTTTCATTTTGACATTTTTGGTTCAATGGCTGGCGTAAAAGATGCCCAAGCAGCCTCATGGATGACATCAGGCTATTTTACTTATTTGGTTTTGCCCGAAGATTTCGACTACAAAGTATTAGAAGCCAAACTGCCACAAGTCATCAAAAAGTACATGGGTCCGCAAATCCAAACGGCAATGGGCATGAGCCTTTCGCAGTTTTTACAAAAAGGCAATCAACTTGGGCTTTTCTTGCAACCACTTACCAGTATTCACTTCGACGAAGGTTTCACTGGCACACTTGAACCCAGTGGAAACATTCAATATGTTTATATTTTCGGGGCAATTGCAGTTTTTATGTTACTCATCGCTTGTATCAATTTTATGAATCTTTCTACGGCTGGAGCTTCCAAACGTGCCAAAGAAGTGGGCGTTCGTAAAGTATTGGGTTCTATAAAACAAGATTTAATTAGCCAATTTTTGTTTGAATCCATCCTTTTAAGCGTCGTTGCACTGCTACTGTCATTGATGTTGGTACAATTGTCTTTGCCCGTTTTCAACGATTTAGCCGAAAAAGATTTACAGTTAGATTTCCTCAAAAACCCACTCCTACTCATTGCCTTCTTAGTTTTTGGTTTGTTGGTTGGTGTTTTGGCAGGCAGTTATCCCGCTTTTTTCCTTTCTTCTTTCAATCCTGTGGAAGTATTGAAAGGCAAATTCAAATTGGCAGGAAAAAGTATCAGTCTCAGAAGTGGTTTGGTGGTTTTTCAATTCTTTATTTCTATTGCTTTAATCATCGGTACAACGGTGGTGTATCAGCAAATTAAGTTTATTCAAAGCAAAGATTTGGGCTATGCCAAAGACCAATTACTCATCATGCGAAATACTTGGTCACTGGGCAAAAATGAAGAAGTATTTCGTCAGCAAATTTTGCAAGACCCAAGAGTATTGAGCGTAACCAGTGCGGGTTATTTACCTGCTGGGCCAAGTGATTCTAATAATTCAATGGGCTATCCAGATAGTGATGAATCACAAGTAATGCGGACATTGGAATACAAAATCGACGAACAATATATTCCAACAATGGGCATGAAAGTGATTGCTGGACGAAATTTCTCTAAAGATTTTGCGACGGATTCTACCGCCATGATTATCAACGAAACGGCTGCAAAAGCTTTCGGTTGGGGTAAAAATGCTGTTGGACATACCATTACTCGCTTAAAAAATAACGATGGCTTGAAGGTTACTTACAGCATCATTGGCGTTGTGAAGGATTTTCATTTCAAATCACTTCATGAAAATATTACGCCTTTGTTGATGGTTTCTGAAAAAACTTATGGTTTAACCATCAAAGTAAAAGGAAAAGATGTGGAAGGCTTGTTGGCTTCCTTAAAAAATCAATGGCAAAAGTTTAATGTAGAAGAGCCTTTTTCATATTCATTTATGGATGAATTATTTGAAAAAACATACCAAAGCGAACAGAAAATTAGTGTCATTCTGAGCATTTTTTCTGGACTTACCATTTTCGTCGCTTGCCTGGGTTTGTTTGGTTTGGCAACTTTCACGGCAGAACAACGCACGAAAGAAATTGGCGTTCGCAAAGTATTGGGAGCTTCAGTGAGTCAAATTGTTACTTTGCTTTCTAAAGAATTTTTAAAATTAGTACTGATTGCCTGCGGTTTTGCTTTTCCGATTGGCTATTGGCTGATGAACAAATGGCTACAAGACTTTGCCTATCGCATTGAAATCAGTGCTTGGATTTTTGTATTGGCTGGCATTTTAGCACTTTTTATAGCTTTGCTGACGATAAGTTACCAAGCCATCAAAGCGGCTTTAGCAAATCCTGTGACGAGCTTACGAACGGAATGATTTGAGTGATGAGTTTTGAATGCGGAGTGAGGAGTAATTTTTACGAAAATCTGAAATCCCAAATTTAAAATCCTTTTGTCCTTTAGCCATTAATCCCATAGTCCTGAAATCTTTAAATCATAAATATCATGCTACAAAACTATCTAAAAATTGCCATCCGAAATCTCTTGCACAACAAGGTGTTTTCGTTTATCAACATTGCTGGGCTGAGTATTGGTTTGGCTTGCTGTATGTTGATTGTACTTTATACCAAAGACGAAATCAGTTACGACCGTTTCCATAAAAACGTCAACCAGATTTATAGAATTACTTCTACCGAAACGTCGCCAGATGGCAAAGTAGATAAATACGGCATTACGGGAATGATGCCCGGTCCAACTTTTAAAGCACAATTACCAGAAATTGAAAATTTTGTTCGTCTGCAAGGTGAATCTTACAACATCAAAAAAGGCAACGAAATATTAGTACAAGATGCCTTGAAAGTAGATAGTTCGTTCTTTTCAATTTTTACTTTTGATTTTGTAGAAGGTTCTCCCAAAACGGCTTTGAAAGACCCGCAATCAGTCGTGATTTCGGAAGAGGTAGCCGAAAAATACTTTGGAAAAGTGTCAGCTTTAGGCAAAACTTTGTCTATCAATTATGATGATACTTTTCAGCCTTTTACCGTGGCTGGAGTAACCAAAAAGTCACCCCAAAATTCATCCATCAAAATAGATTTACTCATGCCTTTTCATCGTGAAAAAAACCATGATGACCAATGGATTAATTTCTATTTAAACACGATTGTAAAGCTAAAACCTTTCGCAAACCCAAAAGCTTTAGAAGCTAAATTTGCCAGTATTTACGCCAAAGAAGCCAAAGGACAGTTAATTGAAGCCAAAGAAAAATGGAATTTTCAAAGTACCATTCAGTATGGTTTACAGCCTTTTTTGGACGTTCATCTTTCAACTGACTTTAGAGCAGCCAATGGCTTAAAAGATGAGAGTGACCCGATGTACTCTTATGTTTTGATGGGGCTTGCTGTATTTTTATTGGTAATTGCTTGTATCAATTTTGTCAATCTTACGGTGGCTCGTTCTGTGAAAAGAGGAAAAGAAATTGGCATCCGAAAAGTAGTTGGTGGCGACCGAAAACAGTTGATTTTCCAGTTTATGGGCGAGTCTTTTGTGCTGAGTCTTATTGCTTTTTTATTAGCGATTTTTCTGGTAGAACTCACGTTGCCGATTTTCAACACTTTAGCCAACAAAGCACTTTCTTTGAAATATCTTTTTGATTTTCAATTGATTTCTTCCTATTTCTTACTCTTTCTTTTTACAGGTTTTTTGGCAGGTATTTATCCTTCGTTGGTACTTTCAAGTTTCAGTCCTGTTGATACACTTTATGGTAGATTTAAGTTTTCAAAAGGAAGTTTCTTGCAAAAAAGTTTAGTGGTTTTCCAGTTTTCGCTGGCGGCTTTTATGATGATGGCAACGCTTGTGCTTTATACGCAATTTGATTTTATGGTTAAACAAGATTTGGGTTATGACGATAAAAACATGGTAGATGTATCAACGGGCAGAATGACTTTGAGCGAAACCCATACTTTCAAACAAGAGCTTTTACAAAATCCATCTATTGAAAAAGTTGCCCCGAGACAAAGCGGTTCTTGGAGAACTATTGCCAAAGTGAATGGCAAACAAGAAATTTCTTTTGCCATTGATGTAGTCGATGAAGATTATCTTCCTACGCTAAAAATTCCGATGGTTCAAGGTAGAAATTTCTCTCAAGATTTTCCTTCAGATACCTCTCAGTCTGTTTTAGTAAATGAAACTTTTGTAAAAGAAGCAGGTTGGAAAAACCCCATCGGACAAAGGGTAAATTTCTTTTCAAGTAATAAAACGTATCAGGTAGTTGGCGTAGTGAAAGATTATCATTTCAATACTTTGCATGAAAGTATCAAACCTCAACTACTTACTTGTGACCCCAAAAGGTCTTCTTTTGCTCAACTGAGTGTCAAAATTAAGCCGACGGATATTCCAAGTACTTTAAAATTCATTGAAAAAACCTTCAAGAAGTTACGCCCAACACAGCCTTATATCTATGATTTTAAAGACCAAAGTAACCAAAAACAATATGAAAAAGAGGCGAAATGGAAACAAATTATCAGTTTCTCGGCCATACTTATCATCTTTATTTCGTGTATAGGTCTTTTTGGTTTGGCGACACTTTCAGCAGAAAAACGCACCAAAGAAATAGGTATCAGAAAAGTATTAGGAGCAAGTGCCTTAGCCATCGTGTCGATGCTGACGAAAGATTTCTTAAAATTAGTGTTGGCTTCGGTCGTTTTTGCCTTTCCATTGGCTTGGTGGGCTGCTAATAAATTCTTAGAAAATTATCCCTATCGTATTCAAATAAGTACTTGGATGTTCGCTACGGTATTCGTGCTTTTGGTTTTGATAACCATTCTAACCATTAGTTATCAAGCCTTAAAATCTGCTTTGGCTAATCCTGTGAAGAGCCTTAGAACAGAGTAATTTCTTTCAAAATGTTAAAAAAAGTTAAGCTCAATTGAAACGCTGTGATAAGTATTAATGCTTGATTATCTTCACTTTAAACTAAAAAATGAAGAAATTATGTTGAAAGTTTACTTTAAAATAGCTTGGAGAAACTTGATGAAAAGGAAGTTTTACTCCTTCGTTTCTATCTTGGGTTTGTCGGTGGGTATTTCGTTTTCACTACTGATTGTTACTTATATCTGGGGAGAATTACAGGTAAATGCTGATTTGAAAAATGTTGAAAATCAGTACTTGATTAAAAGTAAATGGAAGCAAGCTGACTTCGGTTTAGAAATCACAACGCTTGCTCCGCTGGCAAAAACTTTGAAGGTGAATTACCCCCATTTGGTAGAAAATTACTATGGTTTTGAAGGTTATACTTCTACGATTTCAAACGGTGACAAAGCTTTCAGAGAAGATATTCAAATTGGCGATGCTACTTTATTGAAAATGTATGGTTTTGAATTGCTTTATGGCGACAGCCAAAGGGCTTTAGACCAACCTTATTCAATGGTGATTTCGTCTGAACAAGCCATTAAGTACTTTGGTAAATTGGATTGCGTTGGTAAAAGTCTGACGGTAGAATCAAATGCTGGGAGCAAAAAGAGTTTTATGATTTCGGGTGTTTTGGGAAAAGTAAATACCAATTCGGTGATGAACTTACTTTCTGATACCAGAATCCCAATTTTTATGTCGTTTGAAAGTAGTAAATTCTGGGGAATCGAAAATTACTTCGCTTGGAACAATCCTTATAATGTTGGCTATGTTGAGTTGAAAAATGGCGTAAAACCTGAAAGTGTTGTTCAGGTAATGTCTAAACTTATCAAAGCCAATGCACCAGAAAATATTAGTACAAACCTTCAAGCTTTTCTTGTTCCGATGAAGGAGGTTTATCTTGAAGCAAACAACGGTATCGTAAAAAAGACCATTCTTACGCTGTTTTTCGTGGCTTTGTTTATTCTGCTGATGGCAATTGTTAATTTTATCAATATGTCTATCGGCAATGCAGTTACAAGACTCAAAGAAATCGGTGTTAGAAAAATGCTTGGTAGCCAGAAAAAGCATTTAATGCTTCAATTTTTGGCAGAATCTATCTTGATTTCTTTGTTCAGTTTATTGATTTCTCTGATTCTTTATGAAGTATTTCAGCCATTTTTCGGACAAATGCTTCACAAGAAAATACCTTCTTTGTTGGCGGTTTCACCTTATTTTTACCTTTTTGCTGTACTTTTTTCGGTGCTGATTGGATTGATTTCGGGCATTTATCCAGCTTTTATTTTGTCCAATTTACCTTCCATAGATTCTTTAAAAGGCAAACTGAAATCTATCAAAGAGAATATTTTCTTACGAAGAGTCCTTATCGTTTCGCAGTTTTCGATTGCTCTTTTTGTTTGTGTTGGGGCAAGTGTGATTAATAAACAGGTCAGTTATTTTTTTAACAAAGATTTGGGCTATCAGAAAGAAGCTGTGGTTACGCTGAGTGTTCCTCGTGATTGGTCGCCACAAGGTGTTGATAAAATGGAACGCATCCGAGACGAAATGGCAAAACTAAAAGAAGTAAGTCAAGTAAGTTTATCCTATGATATTCCAGCAGGGCATGGCGGAAATAACAATGCTTTCTATAAAATGGGACAAGACTCCACCCAAGCAGTTTATGTTCAGACCATTACAACGGATGAAAAATATGCGGATACTTATCAAATTCCAATGGTTTCAGGCTTATATTTTCAGCGAAAACAAGAGAGTTACCAAGCAGGAAAAATTGTTGTAAACGAAACCGCTGCAAAAACTTTAGGATTTAAAAAGCCCGAAGAAGCTGTCGGTCAGCAAATCAGGATTCATTATTATCCACAGCCATTTACGATTGTTGGCGTTACGAAAGATTTTCATATTGCTTCAATGCACAAAGCCATTTCGCCTTTGGTGTTTATGAATGTGAAAGATTTTACCTATTTCAGATACTTATCTTTCAAAATTCAGCCGAGTAATCTTGCTCAGTCTTTATCGAGTATCGAACAAAAATGGAAAACATTAATGCCAGGTTCGGCTTTTGAATATACTTTTATTGACGATACCTTACAAAAGTTGTATCAATCTGAAATTCAGCTTAAAAAAGCCTCTCAAATCGCAACGGTTTTATCGGGAATTATTGTGCTATTGGGAATTTTAGGAATGGTTTCGATGAGTATCGCTCGCAGAACCAAAGAACTGGGTATTCGCAAAGTATTGGGAGCTTCGAGCATCAGTATCGTCATGCTTTTTCTGAAAGAATTTGTGGTTTTAATAGCCATTGCCATCGTTATTGCTTTTCCGCTTGGCGTACTGAGTATGAACAATTGGCTCTCAGCTTATGCTTATCGTATAGATTTAAGTTGGCAAATGTTTGCCATCGTTGCTTTCGGATTCAGCATTATTATTAGCCTTTTTGTTTTCTTACAAACCTTTAAAACAGCTTTAGAAAATCCTGTAAAAAGCTTAAAAACAGAGTAAAAAATACTTTTATAAAATCAACAATATGCTAGAACTCAAAAATATTTTTCGTTGGTATAATTCAGGCGTGAACAGAGCTTTCGTTTTACGTGATGTTAGTTTGAATATTGAACAAGGTGAATTTGTATCCATTATGGGGCCGTCGGGTTCGGGCAAATCTACTCTTTTACATATTTTGGGAATGATGGATGAGCCGAATGAAGGAGAGTACTCATTTTTGGGAGAAAACGTCTTGAAAATCAAAGAAAAACAGCGTGCAGAATTATACAAAAAACACATTGGATTTGTTTTTCAGGCTTATCATTTAATTGATGAACTTACGGTGTATGAAAACATAGAAACGCCGTTATTATATCATGGCATTGGTTCGTCTGAAAGAAAATCAATGGTAGCAGATATTTTAGACAGATTCAATATTGTTGGGAAAAAAGACCTTTTCCCGAATCAACTTTCGGGTGGACAACAACAATTAGTCGGTATTGCCCGTGCCATTATTACGAAACCTAATTTGATTTTGGCAGATGAACCAACAGGCAATCTGAACTCAAAACAAGGACAAGAAATCATGGAATTATTTAAAACATTGAACGATGAAGGCGTAACCATTATACAAGTAACTCATTCAGAAAAAAATGCTACTTATGGAAGCAGAGTAATTGAATTATTGGACGGACGCATAGAAAGATAATAAATTTAGTTTTGGTTTAAGTGTTAGTCGCTCATTGATATTCACTGAGCGACTTTTTTATATCAATCTTTTCAAATTTACGGTTGTAAAAATTACTTCTTGACCTCTTTTTACAACCACATTAATTGGTTTACCTTCCCCTTTTTGAAAGATTTTGTAAATATCAGTTATTGATAAATCTTTGTATGATTTATTATTGATAAAAATCACTCTATCGCCTTGTTGTAAACCTGCTAAATATGCGGGTGAATCTTCAATAATTCTTTCAATCAGAAACTCATGATAATCGCTACCACTTGCCAGTAACTCCATTCCACTCATGTTGTGTTCAAATGGTTCTTTCATTCTTCTATTAATCGGTTTCAACACCACATATTTATCCCGATAATTGAAAGTAACTTTAAATCTTCTCAGAAATTCACAGCCAATATTTCCTTGACGCTCAGAGAAATTTATTGGTTTCAAATGATATGATGAACTATCAGGAAATGATGCTACCACATTATTTAGCTCATATCTCCCAAATTTTATCTTAGGTAACCTACCTAAATTCCCATTGATAATTCCACTCAAACCACGACCTAACTGGGCTTTCACTACTTTAGGTGGTAATTGAATATTAAATTTCTTATTTACTTCAATCGAAATAGCATGACCAGCACCAGTATCCAATAGTACTTTAATGGGTACTGTTTGGTCGCCATTCACTAATTCTACAACATCCAAAAAAGGTTTATTTTCTTCAATTGTGATTGGGAAACGTTGTCCTTTTGAAGGCTTATATTTATAATGTTCTGGATTTTCTAAAATAATCTGATTGACCGCAAAATCAATCGTTACGGCAAAACGATTGAAAAGGTCATATCCAATAATTCCATGTATGGGCTTTCCAACAAATTCACTGAGTTTTAAAATGTCATTTTTCAGTACAACGATATTCTGACGATAACCAATTACCTCGCCCATTTTTATCGTATTATCAATCACAATACCTGCTTCTAAATCATTTCCAACGCCAACACCAGCTATTTTCACATTTCTGCTATATATCATTCTTTGTTTTTCAGCCACCTTAGAATCCGTCACAATAATAGAACTCACACCTGTATCCAGAATAAAGCGTAGTGTGTCAGAATTATTGATTCTGATAGGCACAATGATTAAATTAGCATGAAGTTCAAAAGGGATTATTGAGTTTTTTCTTTTTTTAACTAACTGAAAACCAAAGTTCTCTTCAAAGGCAGGTTTGAGTTTGATTTTTTTAGGTCGTTCACTTCGGACATAAGTGCTTACTCGTACACCTCCATTATTTTGTTCAGCATAACTCGTAGAGTCTTGACAATACCCTGCCAGCGGTAAAGTACTGAACAATAATATTTTATGCCAAGCCAGTTTCATGATAAGAGTCTTTTTTCTTAACTTAAATATCGGAATAATATTACTTATTCCCAAAGAATTGCATTGAAAAAATAATGTTTATTCAAAGAAAAGTACTGAAAAATATAGTGAAAGTTTAAAACAGAAAAATATAGAGATTAGAAATGGGGAAATGAGTAATAAAATTTGGCTCAACCCTTAAACTGGGCTGATGATTAAACATTGTTGATAATTTCTCAAATCTGGCGTTAAAAGTAGTTGAAAAGTTTCTTGTAAAGC
>NZ_JACHKT010000040.1 GCF_014204325.1 Arcicella rosea | reverse complement strand
ACCCCGAAATTTGCCAGTATTGACACTTTTTCGGGGTTATTTTATTGGTAATATATTGATTATTAAAAGATTACACTCATAAAGGGAAGCCTAAATTACGGTATCAACTTATTGAAAAATATTGACTTCTATTATGAAAGAGCAGGAATTGAAAATAAGAAGAAATTATTAACTACAATTTTCCCAGAATCGTTTACTATCGAAAATAATACTTGTCGAACCAATAGAGAAAACCAACTTATAGTGCTTCTAAGAGGTCTAAAGGCTGATTTTAGACAAAAAAATAGCGGAATAATAGACTTGAAATCTACATATTCCGCTAATGTACCCAGAGCCGGAGTCGAACCGGCATGCCAGTGAAGACACTGGTGTTTGAGACCAGCGCGTCTACCAATTCCGCCATCTGGGCATTTGATTTCTCAAACTTGATGCAAAGATAAGTGATGTTTTTGGACTACACAACCTTAACATTTAATTAATCTGAAACTTTTTTGTAAGTGTTCTTGTAAGTTTCTGATTATTAGATTGGTTATAGATTCAAAAAAAATGAAAAAAATTATTCATATCTCAATGATTCTATTGGATCTAGCTTTGAAGCTTTGTATGCGGGGTAAATTCCAGAAAATAATCCTACCACAACACAAACGCCAATTCCGATTGACATCCAGAACCAAGGCATAATAAAACTTGCAGTACCACCCATTAATAATTGTGCAAATAGATTACCAATCAAAATGGCTAAAAAGATGCCTCCTAAACCGCCTAATATACAAATTACAACGGCTTCAATCAGAAATTGTAAACGAATAAGATAAGGTGTTGCTCCTAAAGATTTTCTGATACCAATTTCTTGCGTTCTTTCTGTTACTGAAACTAACATAATGTTCATCAAGGCAATGGCTGCACCTAGTAAAGTAATAAAACCTACACCAAAACCAGCGACTCTTAAAATTCCAGTAATACTTTCAGATTGTTTGGCTAATGAATCTGAACGTTCTATTGAAAATGAATCTGGTTCACCAATTTGGTCTTGTCTGATAATTCTCATGACTCCTCTAGCTTCTTCAATTACGTTGTCAATATCAGTAATATTTGGAACAGAAGTAACAATATCAAAAGTAAGTGTTTTGCCTTGAGCCATTTTTCTGCCAGATTCTAAAGGCATAAAAATTACTCTATCATCACCGCCTCCCATCATGCTACCTTTTTTCTCTAACAAACCGATTACTTTAAATTTCTGTCCAAGAATATTAATTTCTTTATCAATTGGATTTGTGTTTTTTTCAAAAAGTTGATCAACAATATCAGTGCCGATGATACAAACATTTACAGCATATTGTAAATCATTTGCTGAGAAAGTTCTTCCTTTGTCAATTTTATAGCCTTTTATATCCATAAAATTATCATCCGTTCCGATAACTCTTGAGTTAGGATTTGTTTTTTTTGAATCGTGTTTTACCTCAACTGAAAAACTAACATTTACTTTCAATCCGATAATGGCTGAATGTCCAAATTTTTCTTTGTACATTTTTGCTTCACGATAATCAATTTGAGGGTAATTTTTTTCCTTTTCGCCGTCCTTTCTGATTTTGAAAATATCTCTGTTTCTAAGGTCAAAAGCATTTGCTCCTAAACCCGCAAAACTATTGTTAACTGAGCTTTGAATACCATCAATTACAGTAAGGCTTCCAACCAATGCGGTTACACCAATGGCAATAATTAAAGCTGTGAGGGTAGTTCTCAGCATATTTGCTTTGATAGAGCGTAATCCTTCACGAATATTTTCTAATAAATTCATAGTTGTGGATATTGAAATGGATTCGATTTGAAACCAAAATAAATCAAGACGAAGTATGTTTACGTAATCAGAATTGTGATTAGCACTAATAATATACTAAATTCGTTTATCGTTTACGAATAACAAATTTAGTTCAGAGAACTTAAATAACTTCACCAATGAAAAGGCTATTATTTCCGTTTATCATATTCTTAACGTTTACTTGTCGCTTATGGGCTTCACAGATTCTAATTCCAATGGATGAGAGTCAGAAAAACCATCTAAAATCTTACGGAATAGCTTATTGGATTCTCAAAACACATGATACTGAAGTAGAATGGCTTTTGAATTACCGTGGCGGAGCTTTTATGTTTCCACAAGCTCAGAAATTTGAAAATGAATTGATAATTCGTGGAGTAAGCTATGAAGTGATTTCTGAGGGACAAGCCTCACAAATCAGAGCAGAAGTAAGTAGTCCAGATGTAAATATGGATGTTGTAAAACTCCAGAAACCGCCCAGAGTAGCCGTTTATTCACCTAAAACTGCCCAACCTTGGGACGACGCTGTTACTTTAGCAATGACTTATGCTGAAATTCCTTACGATTTGATTTTTGATGATGAGGTAATGACTGGTAAATTACCAGAATACGATTGGCTACATCTTCATCATGAAGATTTTACAGGGCAGATGGGCAAGTTTTTGAATCAGAGTGGACAAACTTGGTATCAAGCCCAATTGCGTGAAGATAAAAAAAATGCACAAAAATATGGCTTTAATAAAGTATCTCAATTGAAATTGGGCGTTGTTAAAAAAATTCAAGAATTTGTGGCTGGCGGTGGGTACATGTTTGCGATGTGTACCGCAACCGATACTTATGATATTGCTTTAGCTGCTGAAGGAATTGATATTGTGGATGCCTTTTATGACGGAGATGGTTATGATAGAAATGCAGATGCTAAACTAGATTTCTCTAAAACTTTTGCCTTTCAGAATTTTGGTTTAATTTTTCATCCACAAGTAATTGAGTTTTCAAATATTGAGGCTTATACTAACGAATCAAGACCAGTAGGAGAGGAAAATGATTTTTTCAATCTTTTCCAATTTTCTGCTAAATGGGATCCAATTCCTACAATGTTGACACAAAATCATGAAACTACCATTCATGGTTTTATGGGACAAACCACTTCTTACAAAAAAGATTTATTGAAGCCCGAAGTAATTGTATTGGGTGAAAATCGTTCGCTGAATGAAGCTCGGTATATTCACGGTACTTTCTTAAAAGGTTTTTGGACTTTTTATGGCGGACATGACCCTGAAGATTACAGACATTATGTAAACGAAGAACCTACCGATTTGAATTTACATCCTAATTCGCCTGGTTATCGTTTGATTTTGAATAATGTTTTATTCCCCGCAGCAAAGAAGAAAAAGCAAAAAACCTAGTAAGGAAATACTCCAAAAGAAAAGCCTCTCAACATTATTGAGAGGCTTTTTTGTTAAATAAAGTTTCTAACTTCCATTTTACATTAGCATAAACTTTCATCAAACCTGTTGGAATAATAAAATCTTGAAAAACGGATTTTAAATGTTTTTTTGAATTGGGCTTTGTTAAATACAAAGAAATAAAAGCAAAATAAATACTTTGGAAGTACTGATTTTTAAGCTTAAAAACATTAGTAAGTAATAAATAATATTCGCCTAGAATTGGCTTAATCAAATGATTATATTTGAATTTTAGTTCTTTATCAACATTAGAATACATAAACATTCTGTTCTTGATAAATACTTCACTGTAATTACTATCCGTATAACTCAAACCGCCTTGATGTCTTCGATAAACGCACATAACATCGGGAATATAGCCGATGTAACCTTGATTGGCGAGTAATATATAAATGGGTATATCTCCACTTTTTGATTTTAAAAACCATTCTGGAAGTTTTTCGCCGAACAAATTTCTCCTAAACATCACACTGGCAGTAGCCATAAACCAAACTTCCTTTTGTGTAAGTAAATCTTCAGGATAAATTTTATCTTTTTGGTCGGGCGGATTAATGAACTTTTCCCCCATGTCTGAACCATCTTCATAAGACATAATGGCATTATGAAAACAAGCAGAGCTTTCAGGATGAGCATTCAGAAAATCATATTGTTTTTGAAGTTTATAATTATCTGTCAAATAATCATCGCCTTCAATGTAAACAATATATTTGCCTGTGCATTGGTAGAAAGTTTGCGTAAAATTTCCTTTCCCCGGACATTCTTTTGTGCCTTGATTTTTCTCCCAAAGAAGGGCTTTTATTAAAGCTGGATATTTTGAAGCATACTCAATCAGGATACTTCTTGAATCGTCAGGAGAACAATCTTCTCCGACTATAATTTCAAATTTGAAATTTGTAATCTGACTCACAAGACTATCTAAGCATTGACGTAAATATTTTCCATGATTATAAACCGTGATAAAAACACTTACTTCAATGGGTGAGGATGGCTGTACTTTATTCATTCACAAAATAGTTAAGTATGTCTTTTGCTTCCGGATAATCTGGCGTTATCAAATCTGGATTTGGATAATAAACGTAGGGATGCGGATAACCTCTTTCGATAAATGCTTGTTCTGATAAATCGTTGTATCTAAAATGACAAGACCACCTGATGCCATCTTCTGTTGAATTATTCCCAGATTGATGAATCAAAAATGAAGAAAAAAACAAAGCATCGCCTTTTTTTACTTCTACTTGAACGATTTGCTGTTGAGCCAATACTTCATCAGGAATTACACCGAATGAATCCACCATTTTTGTGGCTTGAAGTCCTAATTTATGGCTGTTTGGCATTACTTCCAAAGCTCCCAACGAAATATCAATATCCGCTAAAGCAACCCAAATTACAATAGAGTTCAGTGAACCTTGCATACTTCGCCAGTCTTGATGAGCATCAGTTTTCCAATAAACTTGTTTTTTTGCTAATTTTCGAGCATTGAAAAACATTACTGGGCGAGTACAAACATTCGGAAATTCGATGCCTAATTTTTTTAAATTATCAATCAAACGGTCATCTAAAGAAAGTTTATGCAGCGAAATTAAATGCTGAATGTGTTTTCCACAAGCCATTAATCTGTCGGGATGTTCTTCAAATAATTTGAATAACAACTTATTGAAATCAATTTCAGTTTGAATTGTATCCACGGGATAATTTAAATACTTCATTTGATTGACAAAAATTTGCTTTGCGTCTTCACGAATTTTGTCTATTTCTTCTACGGCAAAAAGACCTCTAACAATCTGATAACCAGTTTCTTTAAATTCTTGAAAATTTACCATTGTTTGATGTATTTTAATTTAAAACAGCATAACCAATTCCTGTTCTTCCAAAACCGTTGCCATTATAAAACATGTGCAGTTGATTATTGATAGGCAATACGTGTGGGTATGCCAACATAATACTATCAAAATCTGCTGGGTTACTGCTTATGTCCATCGTCATTAATTCATCTTTTCTATCCCACTTGATACCGTCAGAAGATTCTGCGTAACCAATTCTGTAACTTTGGGTAGCATCAATTCGATAATCATTGAAATTTCTGTGCGAATACCACATTTTATAAATGCCGTTTTCTTTAATCACAGAAGCTTTTACAATGCCCGCTTCATCGTTGTCTCTATAATCAATCGCCACACGTCCTTTTCGTATCCAATCAATGCCATTGGTCGATTCAGCGTATTTGATATGGTATCGAGGTTCCATAATTCCTTTTACTTCTCGCCATTCAGTACATGATAAATACCAATTTCGCCAAATACCATTGTCGTCAATCAATACACAAGAAGTACCTGAATAATGCGGTTCAATATAATCTCTGTCCCAAAGTGGGCCTTCTGAAAGCTTTTGGAAAGTTTTGCCACCATCTTCACTAATCGCCAAACCAACAGCATTGTGGTATGGAATGGTATTTCGCACATTCCAACCTATGTAATACAAGTACTTTTTGTTGTCGTAATCAATTATCCACGAAGGCATTACTCCACAATCATCAAAAGTGCCTTTTTTACCTAATTCAATGAATGGTTCACGGTTTTCAAAAAGAATATTATGCGGATTACTTGCTTCTACTTCGATGAAATTTGGATTACTTCTTCCTTGTTCATCACGAGTAGAAAAGTAAATTCTGATTTTAGTTTCATCTGGAGCATAGTCACAAATCGGTACTTGTGCATGGCTTTTACTCCAACTTATCGACCCGTCTGGTGTATAAATATGTCCTTTCTTAATCCAATTCATTTGATTTTTTTAAATTTAAGTAAAGAGATGTTATCGGTATATCTGTATTTATATTAAACAATAGCTACTTGGGAAAAGCTAATTTAACCGTAATCTGATAGCTGATAACAGATGTCTGAAAGCCAATTAAATCTTAATATCCTTACTCGAAATATTAGCAGCAACAGCAGGATTTCCTTTCCAGATAGACCAAGGTTCTGTTTTTTGTTTTGTAAGATTTGCTCCCATCGCAATCAAAGTACCTTCGCCCAAAACTGCACCATCACGAATGGTTGCGTTTACGCCAATAAAACAATTATTACCCACTACACATCTTCCAGACAAAACTACATGAGAAGTAAAGAAAACGTGGTCTTTGATAACACCATGATGCCCAATGTGATTGCCACTCCAAAGTACGCAGTTATTACCAATACTTGTAAAAGGCTGAATGGTATTATCTTCCAAAATAAAGCAATTTTCCCCGATTTGAGCTTCAGGAAAAACAGTCGCTTTTGAACTGATATATGAAATAAATTTGTAACCTTTTGCTTTCCCTTCGTTGTAAATTCTTTCACGAACTCGGTTCATTTTGAGTTCAGTCATAGGAGCGAAGAGCTGAAATTCTTCTGGAGGATAGATTTCGTTAATGTCTTCAAATGGAACTACTGGAAGATTTTTATACTCTTTTTCTTTCAAGTATTCTTTTTCTACTGTGAAAGCCACTACTTCGTGTTCAGAATCGTACTTTAAATAAAAGTGTGCAAGTTCTGCCGAAAGCGTAGTGCCGAAAATTATTACTTTTGCCATTTCCGAAAGTATTTTAGAAAGTTGATTGTAAATCAAGAATTGATTTATACTAATTCATAGTCGTTTAGGAGTACTGATATTTGTTCGAGGCTGTTGAACATCAAAACATCAATAATTGAAAGCCACGGTACAAATTCATTTTTGAATTGTGTATAACAAATGGCTTTGCTTTTGATAAAAAATAATTCTTTACCAATTGTCTGAAAAGCGGCTTTGTCGTAAAGTTCTAAACCTCCGATAGGATTGATATAAGTGTCTATTTTTTCTTGCTCACAAATATCAATAATTCGTTCTTGAGCTTTCAAAGCTGTATTTTGATAAATACTTGAACTCGGGACAATTTCAGTTTTTATTCCCAGATATTGACAAATTTGTGTTAAGTTTTCAAAAATAATTTCTGAAAAAATACTTTTTTCCGTATTCAATAAATCCTCAATTAATGGGAGTATTTGCTGGTAATAAGGTGCTTTTTTATAGCTTTGTTCAATGGTTTTCAGAAATTTACTTTTCCAAGCACTGTCCCAATTTACTTCTATGCTATTGATTAATTTATTCTGACTTGCTTCTTTCAAAGGAATGGTAAAAAGGCTGTCTTTGCCATTTACCAAAATTCTGTTACGATTAATCCAACCTTTGTTAATGAAACTCACATCGTCGTAAATAATAAATTTATCAACGGCATTAATCAGTTGGAAGTACCCAATATAGGGGAATATATAAGGTTGCATAATCGCAATTTTCATAAAAAACGGTTTTTAGGTGATTAATGTAATTTACGGAGGTAATAGTCTTCACCTCTTACGATTACATTTTTCATCAATGTATCAGTGCCTAAACGGATGTCACCGGGTTGAGGTTTAATCACACTTTTGGCAAAGAATAAATAATCAGCTTCTTTCGGAATTGGGCGAAGTCCTTGTTCAAAAGGATTCAAAACAATCAGTTTACGTGTCAATTTATCTCCCCAAAGCGGATACTCATAGTCATCGTTGATTGTTCCCAAAGCCACAGTAGCATTTTGTGGCACAATTTTATTGAAATTTTCGTAGGCTTTTGTAATATCGGGACGTGCCTCGGTTTGTAATTCAATTCTTGTCATTTCAAAAGCTGAAACACGTCCATACGCTCTAATTGGTAAACTTCTATAATTCAAGAATACAGCTACAAGAGCAGAAGCAATGCCAATAAGTACGACAAAACTCAAGTATGATTTTAAAATGAGATGCTTGGGTTTTTCAAGCGAATATTTTCCTGTAAATAACAAAGCCAAAAATGGAACAGCAAAAACGGCAGTACTTATCATATATCGCCCTTTCCAAGCATCGTAAGGTGCTGTGTAGGAAAGTGCCACAAAATGAAAGACAAAGGCTAAACCCAAATACACATAAACTTCTTTACTTTTGATAATGCGAGTGAGTACTAAGAGTACTAAAGGAATAATTAAGGCAAAACCAAAAATTCCCCAACACGGACTACCATTATAAAATTCAAATCGTTTGTTATAAGCAAAAGGGAAAATGGTAAAATTGGTTTCTTCTTCTAAACGAGCTTTTAAGACCTTTTTTTCAAACCAAATAATTGGTTTTTTCATCCATCTGTTTACTTTTTCGGCTTCGTCCCAGTTGCGTAAACCATCAAGATTTATCATGTCAATCGCATAACGAGCAACATTACGAGTCCCCTGTTTGATAAGATTTGATTTTGGTCCGGCTCTATCAATAGATTGGTGACGTAAAGCTGTTGGTGGCCCAATCGGGTGATGATACTCTTGAATATTCGGAATATATCCAGAAGGCAATGTAAACAATACAAAACCAAGTACAAAAGCAACGACTAAATGCTTGAAATGAATGAGCGAAAAACCTGCAAAAATCTGCTTCTGTTCGTCTTTGAAAACCGTATAAAGTAAAATTAAAAAGACAGGAGGAAGAGAAAATACAAAAGTGATTTTATGTCCGAGTGCAATCCCAAAAGTAATTCCAGCCAAATAAATGTATCTTCTTTTCTTTTTTTCATTAAAGCTAAATAAAAAATATATCAAGCAACTCAAGTACGAAGCAAGTACAATATCGGATTCTGTGGTGATTGATTGTCTTAGAACATCAGGCAATAAAAGAATTACTAAGGCACAAAAGAAACTAGCCGTTAGATTTTTACTGATACTTCTAACGATTCCAAAAACGCCAAAACCTATCATCCAATAAGCAGTATGATGAATGGCTTTAAACCAATTCTCAATTTTACCAGACATTAAATAATTATAAATTTGAATCGTACAAGCACTTCTTGGATAGCTGTCGATGTTCCAGTTTGTTCCACCGAAATGCGACATCGTATTGTGTTGTAGATAGTACAGAAGTCGATTCAAATGCCCTGTCATACTGTCCCATTCATTAGGAGGAGTATAGCAAATTAAAATGAAGTTGGTGATTTCAATAATACCAAGACTGATGAAAAGACCAGCAAAAATCCATTTTAAAAATACAGAAAGATTACCAAACCAATTCCAAACTGCTTGAATTTGGCCACCAATCATTTGAAAGACAGTAAAGTTTTCGTTTCTATCTTTCCCGAAAAATTTTGTGAATTGAATGTAGAAAATAAAAGCAGGAATGAATACACCGATTGCCCAAAACCTTCTATCGTTTATTTTATGAATTTCAGAAAGCGTAAAACCTGTTAGAATAACACTTCCACAGAAAACGATATAGGCAATAATAATGAGATCAATTAATGATTTCTGACAAACTCTTGCCGATACTCTAAATACAAAACCAATGAAAATGGCAAATATGATAGGATACAAGAAAGTCATATTCTTTATGAAATAGTGTTATTAATTATCGTACTAATTCTTTCAACATCAGTATGGGCTAAATCATAATAAAGCGGTAAAGCCATTGCTCTTGGAGCAGCATCATCAGAAATTGGACAATTACTTTGTGCAGTTACAAACTTTAATGTACTTAAAGAAGGATAGAAGTATCGTCTTGGAAAAATGTTTTCAGCTTCTAATGCAGTTCTTACTTTTAACAAAATCTCTTCAGATTCAAAGAAAACTGGATAATACGCATGATTACTTTCTACCGGGATTTTTACTTTAGGTTTCGTTAATTTATCCCAGTTCAAAAGTTTATCATACAAAGCAAAAATGTTTTTTCTGGCTTCGATAATTTCTTTTACTTTAGGCAACACACATAAACCCATTGCAGCATGAAATTCCGAATTTTTCCCATTAATCCCAATGGTGTAATAGTTATCGCTTTTATGTCCAAAACTTCTGTAGCTATCAATCAAATAAGCTAACTGGTCATCATCTGTAAAAATAGCACCACCTTCTGTTGAGTGAAATACTTTTGTGGAATGAAAACTACAAGTACTTATATCGCCAAAATTGAACAAAGAAGTACCATTCACTTTTACGCCAAAAGCGTGGGCAGCATCATAAATTAATTTTATGTTGTGTTTTTGGGCAATAGCAGCCAGCTTTTCTACCTCGCAAGGATTACCATACACATGGGTTGCTAAAATAGCTTCTGTATTTTCAGTAATTAATTGTTCTACTTTTGAAGGGTCAATACAAAAATCATCGGGTGAAATATCTGCAAATACAGGGGTGCAATTTTCCCATACAATAGCATGAGAAGTAGCACAATAAGAAAACGGTGTAGTAATTACTTCTTTAGTAATATTCAGTACTTTCAGTGCGATTTGTATGGAAATAGTTCCGTTGCTTACATAAAAGCAATGTTTTACGCCAAGATATTCTTTAAGCTTACTTTCTAATTCCTGAACTAATGGGCCGTTATTAGTTAATTGATTTCTCTGCCAAATACCTTGTACATATTGTTGGTACTCTTCAATGGGAGGTAAATATGTTTTTGTAACGTTTATCATTTGTTGATGTTAAAGGAAAAGATTTTTGTAGTTTTATCTTTCCTAGCTAACATTTTCTAGTTCAAGTTGAGAAATAGGAAAGTTAATTTTTGGTCTAATATAACCTGGCCATTTCCCGTACCAAGCTGTGCCTTCACGATAATCTTCAATTTCAAAAACTAATACTTCACCGAAATTATGAATTACAATTGATTTATCTTGAACAATCATCAATGATATTGAATAAGAACCATCATTCATAAAATCAGAAGGAATTTCACATTCAGCATAAATTACACCTTTTCTAAGTGCTAACGATGGTGTACCAATATTAAAAATACATTCACCCGTCAAAGAATTTAGATGTAAACTTATATTAGCATTGATGTTATCGACCATGTTCCAAAATTCAATTTGAATTTTGAAGGATGTTCTGACATCAATATGTTTTAAATTACCTTGATAGTCGGGAGTAAGTTTTACTTTCTTAAGTCTAACTTTATCATTTCCTGGTGCTTCTTCTGGTTTTGTCCAACTAGATTCTAAATCTGTTTTTTGAACATGACTTAAATAAGTAGCTAACACTTGGTTGGTTTCACCCATTTCAAGTAGTTTCCCTTTTTGCATATACATCGACTTATTGCAAAGTCCTTGTACAGCAGTGAGGTTGTGGCTGACAAATAAAATTGTTCTACCTGAAGTAGAAGCATCTTTCATTTTACCTAAACATTTTCTTTGGAATTCTGCATCGCCCACTGCTAATACTTCATCCACAATCAAAATTTCAGGTTCAAGATGTGCAGAAATAGCAAAACCAAGGCGAACATACATACCCGAAGAATATCTTTTTACAGGAGTATCCAAGAACTTTTCTACACCAGCAAAATCTACGATAGCATCAAAATGGTTTTTGATTTCTTCACGCTTCATTCCTAAGATTGAACCATTCAAATAGATATTTTCACGCCCAGAAAGCTCTGGATGAAATCCAGTTCCAACTTCAAGTAAACTGGCTACTCTACCTTTTATTTTAATTTTTCCTTCGGTAGGTTCAGTAATTCTGCTCAAAATTTTTAACATTGTTGATTTACCAGCTCCGTTAGAACCAATAATACCAACTCTGTCACCTTGTTCAATATTAAAACTAACATTCTTTAAAGCCCAGAATTCTTCGTGACTTACTTGTTCTTCAGTTTTTTTATTGAATATATTTTTTAACTTATCTGTAACTACCTCTCTAAGCGTACTGGCTTTCGCATTACTTTTGATGTGGTCGATAATGTATTTTTTACTTATATTTTCAGCTTCAATTACTGTCATTTTTAAAGGGTTTTTCTACATTACGCAAATAATGTTAAATGTAATCGACAAAAGAATTTTCTTTTTTACGGAAAAAAATAATTGCCAGTGTAGTAGTTATGGTTATAAATATGATGGTTGGGATAAAACTATTCCATTCGAAATCTGTATAATTTGGGATTAAGCACCATCTAAAACCTTCTATAATTCCTGCTAGCGGATTTAACCATTGATAAATTGGAAACCAAGAGAAATCTTTCAACGATGATATTGGATAGGCTATTGGACAAACAAAAAAACCATATTGAACTACCAAAGGAACAATTTGCTGGAAATCTCTAAATTGAACATTCAAAGAGGCAAAAATTACGCCCAAACTAAATGAAGCAAAAAATGCTAAAAATAGAAATACTGGTACAAATAAAATATTAAGTGTTGGTGTATATCCTTTGTAGATTAGAAATGGAATCATGACTACGAATCCGACGATAAAATCAAGTAAAGGCACTGCTACTGCACTCAATGGCATCAATAATCTTGGGAAATATACTTTGGATACTAAATTCGCATTTCCAGTAATACTATTACTTACTTGTTGGAATGACATGGCGAAAAAATTCCAGAAAATAACACCAGTAAAAATAATAATCTGTAATGGTATTGTAGAATGGCTTTCAATTTTAGCTACTTTATCAAAAGCAAAAACAAAGACTAATACCGTGAGTACTGGGCGGAAAATAGCCCAAGCAACCCCTACAAATGTTTGTTTATACTTAACGGTAATATCTCGAATTGCTAGGATATAAAGTAATTCTCTAAACCTCCACAAGTCTTGCCAATAATATTTTTCTGACCTACCTGACTCGATAACTGTTTCTTGCATATTTTTCAATAATTACTTTTCTACTTTATTCGTTATTTTTCCCATTGTTTTCGAAAAGACAACGTATAAAATCGAAAGTAATAACCCTAAAACTGTTCCAATAATTGTTCCTTTTGTAATTCTATCCGTCTCCTTTGGAAAAGGTAACTCAGCATCGTCGATTATACTGTAAAGTGGAGATTCTTTTACCATCGAAAACTTCATATTATCTAAGCTCCTTACTGCTTCGTAGTATAGACTTTGTAGTTGTGAACTGTTAGTTGCCAAGCGTTGTTGTTGAACCAATCCTTGCTGAACAATTACTTGTTGGTTTTGATCTGCAAACCTTGCCGCAGCACCTTGGGTACGATACAATTCTTTTTTCAATGAATCAACCCTATTCTCTACCAATACAAGTAAATCTTTAGATTTTTTAGTCTTGGTTTCAATATAAAAATCGGTAATAGTTTTCAGATAAAGATATGACCATATATATGATAAAGAGTCATTTCTAGTAATAACTGTTAATGTAACAAAAGACGCTTTTTTACTTTCATTTGTGATATTTGTTAAAGGCATCAAAACGTTTTGGATTTTTCTTAATTGCGTTCGTTCTTTAACAGTACATTCTTTGTAATTATTATGTTTGAATTGGAAGTTTTGAATCTCTTCATCTTCTTCCAATTCAAATTCACGCACACCACTTTTACGTAAGAAATAGTTGGCAAAAATTTCATCTTTACCTTTTACTTTTACTTTGGTAAGTAATGCTCGGTTATAAAGATTTTTAGTTCTGATAAGTTCATTGAAGTTTTCTCCAACAAACAAATTAGAAGAAGGAGCCGCTCCGGTATTTACCCCAAAAGCACTTGCTAAATCTGATAATCCTCCTGATGGAGAACTACCGCCATTTTCCATATTGAATAGAATCTTGGAAGTATAAACGGGAGGTTTTCTCGTGATTAATTCCCATGATAAACCACAAGCCATCCCAATTAAAGTGGCAATTGCGACAATTTTCCAATTTGCTACAATTAACTGTTTTAATTTTATGAATTTTAAAACTATGTCTTCAAGTGAAAATTGATCTTCTGGTAATGATGTATGTTGTTTTGCTGACATCTTAAATCCTGAATTATAATATTATTTAAAAGTTCTGATAAGTGCAAAAAGAGTAGCAACACTTGTTAAACCCATCGTAAGGGTTTGAATCATCTGAAATGCTTGTTGTGAAGCACCTTGTCTGATATTCAAGCTTGGTACAACGATTTCTGAACCTGGTTGAACTTTTGGATAGATATTTATCAACCCTAAAAACTTTCTAGTTCTATCAACCGACCCATTGGCGTAAATGATATAAGAGCGTTTGCGTGATGATAATTCCGTATAACCACCAGCTTCTGAAATATAATGTTTGAATGGTAAGTTTTCAATATATCTTGTTGATGTTGGATACAATACTTCTCCTTGCATTCTTACAGTTTGTGGTTCTTTCGGAATTTTAATAATATCACCATCTTGTAAGAGCATGTCAGCAGAAGAATTTGGTTCTTCCAAAGCTTTCACTAAATCAATGCCGATTGATTCAGATGTTTCTTCTTTTACCGACTTTACTTTTACCGTTGCTTCTGTTGTATTATCAGATAATTCACTCATCTGCTCACTTTTTCTATCAACTTCTTGTTTGCTTATTTTGAACTTACGAACCAAAGTAGCTCCTTTTGGATAAGCTTGAGCATTTAAACCTCCTGCACGAGCAATAACTTCAGAAATATGCTCATTTTTTCTCTCTAAACCATAAACTCCTGGGAAAGTGATTTGTCCCTCTATTGAAATAAATTGTTGTTTTTCGTAGTTAGGAGAAGAGCGAACGAATACTTCATCAAATGGTTCTAAAATGAATTTTGAAGCACTTGGGTCGATTGCAAGATTATTGTTAATCGCAAAATTAAAACGCTCACCAATTGTAGAAGTAATTTGTGAAGGATCATCTTTACCAATATTCTTCTTTCTTCTAATTACTTCAATTCTACCTGTTGCGGCTGATTCTTTTAAACCACCAGCTTTTTCAACTAAATCTTCCACCGTCATGTTATGCAAGAATGGAAAAGTACCTATAGGTGATTCATTGTTAGGACTTTCTCCAGGCGTTTCTGAAACAGCCGTTGAACCTTTTTCAATGGCACTTGTTAGGGGTGCATCATCTTTCAAATTAATCTCACCTTGGATACGTACCGTGTATTTTTCCATTAATTCAACTACAGAGTAAACTGTAACAATGTCTTCACGATGAAGTGCTATGTCTGGGCTTTTACCAGATAAAATGTCATTGTAATTGACAGAAATGTTTTCTTTCGTTAAATCATCACGAAGTCTTACGATTGAGATTCTTCCTAAAAAAGCATCTTCTCTGAAACTATCAGCTCTTTTAATCAATTTGGTTAGCGTTGGGCTGTCGTTAATAGAAAATTTACCCGGTCTGAAAACTGCTCCTTCTAAAGTTACTGCATTCTCAATTCTATTCATCAACACTTTTTCAACCGTGATAATATCGCCTGCTTTAGGGTAAAATGATGATAATAAATCATTGCTCAAATCAATTAACTTACTGTCTTTTTCAGTAAGACGTTGGATTTTTAATACTGATTTATAAGCCATCGGAGTGAAACCATTAGCATACTCATTAATGATTTTTTCTAAACTTTCATTCGGTAACGTTTCAAAAACAGCTGGTTTTTTAACTTCTCCAATAATTTCTACTCTTGATTTGTAAGAACCTACTTGGATAATATCTTGGTCATGTAAGCCAACATTTTGACGTAGATTTCCTGTTGTCAACAAATCATATAAATCTAACTGAGCGATTAATTTTCGGTCTCGGATAACTCTGATTTCACGGAAAGTACCACTTTCACTAGGACCACCCGACAGATAAAGGGCGTTCATTACTCTTGATAGAGAAGAAATAGAATAAGTACCCGGAGCTACCACATCACCCAAAATAGAAACTCTGATGGTTTTAATACTTCCCAAAGAGATAGTCGCAGTTGTATTTGCTGGTGCTCCTCCATAAGGTTTTAAACCCACATAAATTTTAGAAAGCCTATCTATAATTCTTTTTTTTGCTTCTTCAATAGAGATACCACTTACAAAAACATTGCCTATTTTAGCAATTTTTACATAACCTTCTGGAGTAATAGGAAGCGTATAATGTTCTTCAGAATAGCCATTGATGTCTATAACCAATTCATCACCTGCTCCTAAAATATAATTTTTAGGCGTTGGAATGTTCAATGAGCTTTCGAAAGTGATGTTTGGATTATTAAACATGTTAATACCAAAAATTTTCTTTCTAAATGCCGCACTTTCTGAGTCCGCAGTGCTAACAGTATTGCCAGCAGCTTTAGTTTTTAGAGAATCACTTATTGATTTTGCACTTGTTGCATCGTTTACTTTTCTAGGGTCAACATTTGGAGATTTTGTTGTTGAGGTAGAAATTTTACTTCCTTGCATTGGAAGTGCTAAGTTTTGGAGGTCTCCTAATGTAAAGTTTTGTGCATTACCATAATTTGATAAAAAAGTGAGGCACAGGAAAAGAGCAGAAAAAATAAACTTACTTGAGAGTGAAGAAATCAATCGTGTGCTTACCTTGTTAGAGCAATCGTTTGCTTGCATGAGTTTGAACATATAATTTGTTGCCTTTGGGTTTAAAAGGATTACTTTGACTACCAATTTAATCTTATTGACAATAGAAGTTAATTCTAAACAAAGTGCAAAGTAAAACAACTTTTAGTAATTTCTAACGACCTCCTCTAACATTAATTATCACTTCTAAGATAAAATTATGCTAATTTTATAAATTCTTAATGTTTTTGTAGCTTTGTTTCACTGATAAGCTGAATAGAGGAAACGTACAATTTTTGACAACATTACTCTTTGAAGTTTATTAGTTTTTTTAATTGTTTTTTCTAAAAGTTGTTTTTAATAGCAAATTTTAGAAAATATTAACCCTTGCTTTGAATATGTCAACAAACCCTACTTCTGTACAATACACCGAAGATAATATTCGCTCTCTCGACTGGAAAGAGCATATTCGCCTTCGTCCGGGTATGTATATCGGAAAATTAGGAGACGGTTCCTCTATTGATGATGGTATCTATGTCTTAGTAAAAGAAATCATGGATAACTCGATTGACGAACACATGATGGGAAATGGAAAAACGATTGAAATTAAAATTACCGACCATCGTGTAGAAGTACGTGATTATGGTAGAGGCATTCCTTTAGGAAAAGTAATCGACTGTGTTTCTAAAATCAATACAGGTGGTAAATACGATTCTGGTGCTTTTCAAAAATCAGTTGGTTTAAATGGAGTAGGTACTAAGGCTACTAACGCACTTTCTTCTTATTTCAAAGTACAATCCTTCCGTGAAGGGAAAACCAAATGGGCAGAATTTAAACAAGGTGAATTAATTGCGGAATCTCCAGACGGAACGGAATCCAATGCTAGAAATGGTACTTATGTGATATTTGAACCCGATAATACGATTTTCAAAAACTATCATTATATCCCGCAATATTTAGAAAACCTTATTTGGAATTATGCTTATTTGAATGCTGGTTTGACCATCAATTTCAACGGACAAAAGTATTATTCACAAAATGGATTATTTGATTTATTGAGTAAATATTCTGCCGAAGAAGAACGTCGCTATCCAATTATCCACCTGAAAGGTTCTGATATTGAAGTAGCCTTGACGCATGGGAATCAGTACGGAGAAGAATATTACTCTTTTGTGAACGGACAAAATACTACGCAAGGTGGAACGCACTTACAGGCTTTCCGTGAGGCAATCGTTCGTGCTGTTCGTGAGTTTTATAAAAAAGATTACGCCCCTGAAGATATTCGTGCAAGTATCGTGGGTGCAATTGCCATTCGTGTACAAGAACCTGTTTTTGAATCTCAAACAAAAACAAAATTAGGCTCAAATAATATGTCGCCTGATTCTAGTTCTCAGTCGGTTAGGAGTTTTATTGGAGATTTTATCAAAATAAATCTTGATAATTTTTTACACAAAAACCCAACTACTGCCGATGCTATCAAGAAAAGAATTGAACAATCGGAACGTGAACGCAAAGACATGGCTGGTATTAAAAAACTTGCCAACGAACGTGCCAAAAAAGCCAATTTGCATAATAAAAAATTAAGAGATTGTAGAGTTCACTTGACTGACGAAAAAGCAGATAATCGATATGAATCTATGCTTTTTATCACCGAAGGAGATTCTGCCAGTGGTTCAATTACTAAATCTCGAAATGTACAAAGTCAAGCGGTATTTAGTTTAAGAGGTAAGCCTTTAAACTGTTTTGGACTTACTAAAAAGATTGTTTACGAAAACGAAGAATTCAATTTACTTCAACATGCCCTGAATATTGAAGAAGGTTTAGAAGGATTACGTTATCATAAAATCATTATCGCTACTGATGCCGACGTCGATGGAATGCACATTCGTTTGTTGATGATGACTTTCTTCTTACAATTTTTTCCAGACTTAGTAAGAAATGGGCATTTGTACATTTTGGAAACACCTTTGTTTAGAGTAAGAAACAAAAAGGAAACAATTTATTGCTACTCTGATGAAGAGCGTTTGAATGCTATCGAAAAGCTAAGTCCAAAGCCAGAAATTACTCGATTTAAAGGTTTGGGTGAAATTTCCCCTGAAGAATTTGGGAAATTTATCAATGATGATATTCGTTTAGAACCCGTAATTCTAACAAAAGATACTACGATACCTAAAATTTTGACTTACTTCATGGGAAAAAATACTCCTGACCGTCAGAAATTTATTATTGAAAACCTGATTATTGAAAAAGATCCAGCCGAATTAGCGGCTTAAATTAAAAGAAAGAGCGTGTACTAATGATTGTGTGAATGATAATTTTCTATTGACCGATTCACACAATCCTAACATTCTCAATTTAATACTGTCAAAAATGTCTCTCGAAGAATTAAGAAATCAAATTGACTCATTCGACAACCAAATGCTTGAAATTCTCAACAAGCGTATGGATGTTGTAAAACAAGTTGGTGAGTTAAAAAAACAAACTCAAACGGTTATTTATCGTCCTGAACGAGAAAAACAAATTGTTGATAGACTCGCTGCTGCCAACAATGGATTATTAAATAGAGCCGCTATCGAGGCGATTTATTTAGAAATTTTTGCAGTTTCTCGCAATTTAGAATTACCCGAAAGAATTGCATATTTAGGACCAGAAGGCAGTTTTACACACCAAGCGGCAGAAAGTAGATTTGGTGCAATGAGCGACTACTTGGCTTTGCCCAATATTCGTTCAGTTTTTGAAAGTGTTGATACGGGTCGTGCAAGATTTGGTGTTGTGCCTATCGAAAACAATTTGGAAGGAATTGTTAAAGAAACGATTGATTTGCTCAATGAAACAGATTTGAAAATTGTTTCAGAAGTAGTCATTTCTGTACACTTTACTTTTGCAACTAAAGCTGAGAAATTATCGGATATTAAAAGGATTTACTCAAAAGACATTGCTTTTGGTCAATGCGAGCGATTCTTGAATGATTACTTCGGAGGTAAAGAAGACGACTTTTTTGTACAAGTAGATTCAACTTCTAAAGCTGCTAAATTGGCTGGATTAGAAACTGATTCGGCAGCAATTTGCTCGCATATCGCTGCAAAATTATTTGATGTGCCAATTCTATTTGATAATATTCAAGACTCAGCCCAAAACCGTACTCGTTTTTTCATCATTGGTAAAGATTTTATTAATCAGAAAAGCGGGAATGATAAAACGACAATCATTGCCAAATTACCAGAAGATGGAAAACCTGGAACACTTGTTCGTTTCTTGCAAGAGTTTGAAAGTCAAGGAATCAATCTTTTGAAAATTGAAAGTCGTCCTGTAAAAGAAGGAGAACAATTTAATTTCTGGTTTTTGATGGAATTTGATGGTTACTTTTTAGACGAAAGTGTTCAGAAAATCATGGCAAAACACGCTTCCGAAATCAAATGGTTGGGAAGTTACGTGAAAACAGTTTAGCCTGAAATTTAATCAAATATTCAAAGCGACGATTCTTAAATGGATTGTCGCTTTTTTTGTTTTAAAGAAAATATTTCATTGATTTTTACCCTAAAACATTCATAAAGCTACCGAATAATAAATTTTAAGCACTTGAAATGAAGATAGTTGTCAAAGTATTTTGTTTTTTTAGGATGAATGCTATTTTTGAAGTTAATACTTGAAAATCATACGCTTATCTTAATCAATAATTCTATGACATTCCTTGATAAAGTTTTCGCACTCCTGAAGAAAGTTGAATCTAAGACATCTTTAGAAAAACCGATTGTTGTTTCCAACACTTTAACCGAAAAACCAAAATCTTATGAATTTGATTATGTGGTTTTTGATCTTAAAACAGCCAATGTTCAATTGAATAGCATTTTTTCAATTGCGATTATTGCCATCAAAAATGATAAGATTCTTGAAAAAAAACATTGGTATGTTCGTCCTAATCCTTTTGATATAAACCCTGTTTATTATCAAAGCCCTTATTTTTCAAAACAAATTTTAGAGGATGCGGGCTCGTTTGCAGAAATTTGGGAAGAACTAAACCCTTATATTTCCAATCAAAAATTGGTAGCTCATTTTATTGATTTTAATATTGGAGCTCTTAAATCAGCACTCAATCATGCTAATTTGCCCATCCCTTCTTTTTCTACTTACTGTACTTATCTCAATTCAAAAAAAACTTGGGTTTTACCTGATTTTCAATTAACCACGCTTGCAAAACACTTGCATTTAACAGTAAAAAAAGGAAATGTTTTCAAAGATGCTTACTTGTGTGCAAATGTCTTTTTGAAATTAAAAAAGGCGAAGGATAAATTAGTTTTTAACAATTCTATTAATGTCCAACAAAGTAAATGTATCAAGTTAGGTGCAAGCCCATTACTGGGTAAAAACATAGCTGTAGCTGGAGCTTTTCAGTATTTTAAGCATTATGAAATCAAAGAAAAAATAAGAGCTTTAGGTGGAATTTATGTAAAAAATATTACTGCCAAAACAGATTTCTTTATAGCAGGAGAAACTGCTGCTAATGAGGTTTGCCCTAAAAAAGTTGATGCCTCTACTCATAAAGTTAAAATCATCAATGAAGAACAATTCTTAGCACTTTTAGCAAGCCAAAATGATTTTCAATAAGTTTAAACAAGGAAGTGTAACTACTGCACCGACTTTATTATATGAAAGATAAGCATATAATTTTGCGGTCTTGGGGCGTTATGTTATTTTTGAACTTTGGAAATAACAATTAATTCAAAATAAATGGCTTTATTACAAAACAAGGTAGTGTTGGTAACGGGTGCTTCAAGAGGTATCGGTCGTGCAATTGCCTTCAAAATGGCTCAAGAAGGGGCAAATGTTGCTTTTACTTATCTTTCATCTGTAGAAAAAGGACAGGCTTTAGAAGCAGAGTTGTCTGCTTTAGGAATAAAAGCAATTGGTTATCGTTCGGATGCTTCTGATTATAAGCAAGCTGAAGAATTGATGAATTCAGTTGTTGCTGATTTTGGTGGAATCGATGTGTTGATTAACAATGCAGGTATCACTAAAGACGGTTTATTAATGAGAATGACAGAGGAACAATGGGATTCTGTAATCCAAGTAAACTTGAAATCTGTTTTCAACTTAACAAAAGCAGCGACCAAACCAATGATGAAAGCCAAAGCTGGTTCTATCATCAACCTTACTTCGGTAGTGGGTATTCGTGGAAATGCTGGACAAGCAAATTATGCGGCATCTAAAGCAGGAATTATTGGTTTTACTAAATCAGTTGCTTTAGAGTTAGGCTCAAGAAATATTCGTTCAAATGCTATCGCTCCTGGTTTTATTGAAACTGAAATGACTGGCGAATTGAATGCTGCTGCTACAGAAGAATGGAAAAAATCTATTCCATTAAAACGTGGTGGTCAACCAGAAGAAGTAGCTGATGCTTGTGTTTTCTTGGCTTCGGATATGTCAAAATATATTACAGGACAAGTATTGCAAGTAGATGGCGGAATGCTTACCTAGTTTTTTAGTGATTGAGTGAGTTAGTGGTTTTTTAGTTGTGAGTTAGTGAATTAGTGAATTATTTTGGAAAAGTAAAATGATATTTGAGAACTTTCTTTTTAAAAATAGACTTTAAATTCACTAATTCACTAATTCACAACTAATCCTTCTATACCATTTTTGATAAGAGACAACAAACAACGCACATGATGAAATTCGATTTTCTCTTTCAATCTTCCCCTTGGTTTATTCCTCTTTGTTTTTTATTGGCTGGTTTGTATGCTTTTGTGTTATATCAGAAAAACGCAAACTGGACGAAAACGCAAAATTACTTAATGGCTGCTTTCAGATTTTTAGCTGTAAGTATTCTAAGTATGCTTTTGTTGAGCTTTCTAATCCGACAGGTAAGTCAGAAAATTCAAAAGAAAACGGTGGTTCTGGCAATTGATAATTCACAATCGATGAATGTTGTCGGAGTAAAAGTATTGGAAGACTTGAAAAAAAATCTGAATGATTTAAAAGAAAGCCTTCAAGAAAAAGATTATGAAGTAGCCTTTGCTACTTTCAATGAAGAGAATACTACGAACCTAGAAAAACTTCAATTCAACCAAAAAACTTCAAACCTTTCAAATTTACTTTCAGGAATTAAAAATACTTTTGAAGACCAAAATCTAACAGATGTCGTCTTGATTTCTGATGGAATTGTCAATGAAGGAATAGCTCCCGCTTCCGAATCCTTTAAATTTCCAGTGTATACTGTTGGTTTGGGCGATACCATTCCTAAAAAAGACCTTGCTGTTAAAACTGTCTATGCTAATAAAATAGCATATTTGGGTAATAAATTTCCTGTACAAACGGATATTACGTCTTTCGGTTTTGAAGGAAAAACAGCTAACGTTTATTTAAAACAAGGAGCAAAGTTTTTAGAAAAACAAACCATTACTTTTAATCAAAAAGAAGATTTAAAAACACTTACTTTCAATACAACTGCTACACAAATTGGTGTACAGCATTTTACAGTTGAAGTTGATTTTTTATCTGGAGAATTTTCAAATAGAAATAACCGTCAGGAAGTTTATATTGAGGTAATTGATGGTAAAGAGAAAATTTTATTGCTGGCATTAGCACCGCATCCAGATGTAAAAGCTTTGAAAAGCATCATCGAAAAAAATGAAAATTATGAGTTGGATGTAAAAATCCTGACCGAAAATGCGAATCCTGAAATTACGAAAAGCTACGATTTACTGATTTTACATCAATTGCCAGATGCTTACAATACTTATGCTAACATTTTTAAACCACTTTTAGACAAAGGAATTCCTACTTTTTTTGTAATGGGAAATCAGTCTGGAGTAAATAATTTGAATCAATTAAACCAAGTAATGCAAATCAATGCAGATTTTGGCGAAAACGATAAAGTAACAGGAATTTTTAACAAGAATTTTAAAGTACTGAATTTTGAAACGGAACAAATGGATATTATTACCAAGTTTCCACAAATTTCAGTGCCTTTTGGTGACTATACTTTATTGCCTAATTCAGAAGTATTGTTGTATCAAAGAGTAGGGGCGGTTCAGACTCAGAAACCACTTTTGGCAATGAATATTGGTGCTAAAAAATCTGCTATTTTTACCGGAGAAGGACTTTGGGCTTGGCGTTTAGAGGAGTATCAATTAAATGAAAAGCAAGTAGTGATTGATGATGTTATCTCTAAAGTATTACAATATATTTCTGCCAAAGACGATAAACGAAAATTAAGAGTTTATCCTTTAAAAACACCACTGACATTAGGCGAAAAAGTAGTTTTTGAAACAGAAATCTACAATGCCATTTACGAGAAACTGTATAATTTGCCAATTAAACTGACTATCAAAGACGAAAAAGGCTTTACTAGAAATTATACTTATTCCACTTCGGCAGATAATACAAAATTTGAAATCAGTGGCTTACCCGCTGGTGTATATCTTTTTAATGCGAGTGCTACTGTGTTGGGAAAATCGGAACAATCAACGGGTGAATTTGTGATTCAAGATTTACAAATTGAGAACATTAACCTCACCGCTGATTTTGATGTACTCCGACAATTATCCAATAAAACAGGTGCTTTATTTGTTCAAAAGAATGATTTTGAAAAGCTGAAACAAAAGATTTTAAGTCATGAAGTACCCGATAAAATAGAAGCTACAGAAGACCTAAAAGAAATGATAAATCTCCGTTGGATATTTTTCTTAATTCTGACGCTTCTCACGGCAGAGTGGGTAATGCGAAAGTATTTAGGAGGATATTAAATGTATAATAAATTCAGTCAACGTCGGGCTGAATTTATTTTTTTTATGCAATCTTTGAAAACAATTCATCTTAAAAAACTATGAAAAAATTTACTCCTCAACGGCTAAAAACAGCTGTATTAATGTTATTGGTTTTATTTGTCTTCAAAACCAACTCACAAGCTCAGTTTCCTGATTCATATATTTTTGGCGATGCACTACCTGATGCTCCTGAATTATCAGCCCGAGGAGAATATAAAGTAGGAGTAAGGACGCTTGAATTTGTTCATAAAGGACAAGTAGATGTGCTTAAATCTAAAGGTGGCGTAGATGCTATTTATGACAGACCGCTAAAAGTAGAAGTTTGGTATCCTGCTAATTTAGCTGATAATGAAAAAGAAATCGTTGCGTATGACCAAGTATTTGGCGTATCAAACGACCCAAAACGACCTTTGATTCCATTTCAGTTTTCAGGAAGAGCTGCTCGTGATGCCAAACCCAAAACAGGTGTTGGTACATTTCCTTTGATTGTGGTTTCACATGGGTATTTGGGTTCTAGATTATTAATGACTTATTTGACAGAGAACCTTGCTTCAAAAGGTTACGTGGTGGTGGCAATAGACCATACGGAATCTACTTATCGTGATGCTTCACCTTTTCAAAGTACTTTATTGAATCGTGGTAAAGATATTTTATTTGTCCTCAATCAAATGGCTGAACTGGCAAAACCAAAGAGTAAGAGTTTTCTGGAAGGTTTGGCAGATGCCAATAATACTGCTTTGATAGGCTATTCGATGGGTGGTTATGGTGTTTTGAATGCCGCAGGTGCTGGTTATAGTCAGCTAGCAGCAAGCTTATTTGCGACCATGACGGGTGGAAGTAAAGCCATTGAAGTACGAACAGCAGGAAATCCTGAATATATCGCTTCGCAGGACAATCGTATTAAAGCAGTTGTAGCTTTTGCTCCATGGGGAATGCAACGTGGGGTTTGGGATGCCGAAGGATTAAAAGGTTTGAAAGTGCCTACTTTTTTTGTAGCGGGTAACCAAGATGATATTTCTGGATATGAAGATGGTATTAAAGCAATCTATAAAGGAACTATCAATAGCGAGCGTTATTTATTGACTTATTTGAATGCTCGCCATAATGTAGCGCCGAATCCTCCGCCAGCAGAAGCTTATAAACCAGAACGTGCCAGAGATTATGCTCATTATTCAGAACCTGCATGGAACGAACGCCATATCAATAATATCAATCAACATTTTGTTACAGCCTTTTTAGGAATACAACTCAAGCATCAAGATTTTGGTAAATACTTATTGCTTCAACCTAATTCCAACGAAAAGAATTGGACAGGTTTTCCGCCACGTTCATCAGTTGGCTTAGAATTACTCCACGAAGTGCCAGCAAAATAGCTTAATTTTGTAGCAATATTTAAAATGACTTGATGAATACTTTTATAAGTAATCGTCAAGTCATTTTTGCAACAAATTGATAGTTAATCTTTTATAATACTAATCGCCAATCACTATTTACTAATCACTACGTTATTCAAATGGAATTTTTCACAATCATCAATATAGGCGGAACCGTAGCTTTTGCCATTTCAGGTACTTTGGCAGGCATTCGTAAACAATTAGATATTTTTGGTTTACTGGTTATCGCTTTTGTTACTTCCATTGGCGGAGGAACGATTCGTGATATGTTGATTGGTCATTTGCCAGTGCGATGGCTGTTAGATTCTTCGGTCATTTTCTTAATTACAGGTACTTCTATCCTGACAATCTTCTTAAAAAACCATATCGACAAATTAGATAAAACACTTACTCTTTTTGATTCGCTTGGTTTGGGTTTCTTTACTTTAAGAGGCATTCAGGAAGGCTTGGTGATTGATTTGGATATTGCTGCTTGTGTTATTTTAGGAACAATTACCGCTTGTTTTGGAGGAGTAATTCGAGATACTTTATTGAATGAAATTCCGACGCTTTTCAAAAAAGAAATTTATGCTACTGCCTGTATTGTAGGAGGTTTAGGGTATTTCTTGATGAAACAGTTGACCTTCCCCAATGAATTGGTTGACATTTTAACCATTCTCATCATCGTCGGAATCCGATTATTAGCTGTAAAAAAGAATATTTCTTTGCCTAGGGTTGATTGAGGGTTTGAATTGGTGAAGCTTCTCAATCTTTAAGGTTTAAGTATCAGTTTTATCATAAGGCAATTGAAATAATAATAAAAGTTCTATATTTAAAAGAAATTTAAAATCTACTTAGAATGATTTTTCCTCAGTTTAAAAAAGACATTATCCAAAAATACCTATTTGAAGTTATAAGTAACAGAAAGATTATATTTCTGAGTGCTGTCGCTATATTACCTATACTTTTCAATAAATACTTTGAAAGTATTTTAAATGAGTACATTGGCAAACCTATTTTTCAAAATCTTGAAAGTAGTTACTTTTCCGATATTATCTTTTTAGTTATCTCCATTCTTCTTTTTTTTTACTATCGCTATAAATATAAAAATGACCACTACTTTTCTTCTTTTGATAGCTCATTAGTAATTGTTATAGGCTTTTGGTATTTTATTTATCGCTGTAGTGGTGGATGGCATTATAGTAGATTTTGGTTTATGCCAATCTTATCTTATTTAGATATATTTCTTATTGTACCTCTCGCTCATATTTTCTTTTGTATCAAAAGATGCACTTTGCAAAAACAAGCGGAAAATCAAGAAGACACAAAAAAAGGCTTTCAGACAGATAAACCAATTGAAGAATTAAGTGATGAAAAACTTGGTAGAGGTAATTATGCTCAAAAAATAGCAGAGCAAATTAATGACTCCTTTCCTAAAGAATCTTTTGCTATTGGCATTACTGGAAAATGGGGTTCTGGGAAGACTTCTTTTTTACATCTTATCAAAAAGAAGCTAAACGGAAATACAATTATAGTTGATTTTAATGCTTGGCATAGTCATGAGACAAAGAATCTAATTACAGATTTTTTTGATTTACTAAAAGCAGAACTGAATGATGGAAGTGTATCACAACATATTAATCTTTATGTAAAACAACTCACAGCAGTTGATGATAACATCTATTTTAAAACCATAGATTTTTTACAGAAAACTATTTTTGGAACACAATCAACGCAAGAGATTTTTGACCGTATTAACGCTAGTATCAAAAGGCTTAATAAGCAAATAGTGATATTTATTGATGATTTAGACAGATTAGATAACAAGGAAATTATTGAAATCATTAAACTCATTCGTATTTCTGCCAACTTTAAAAATACTGTTTTTGTAGTAGCTTTTGATAAAGGATATGTTATAAATGCTATTGCAGAAATCAATCCACACGAAAAAGAAAGGTTTCTTGAAAAAATATTTCAAGCAGAATTTCCCTTGCCAACTTTTGAAAAAAATCGATTTAGAAGTATAATGATTGAAAAATTGAAAAGTAAACTTAATAATAATTATCACATTGAGATAGATAAATATTTCTCCGATATATCACATTTAGAAATTTTTGAGAGATGCATTCATACATTACGTGATGTTACTATTTTTACAAATCCTTTTTGTATAAATTTTGAACAAGTAGCTGAAGATGTCCTTTTTGCAGATTTTTTTAATGTGGAACTAATTAAATTGAAATATCATACCATTTACACTGTATTGTTTGAAGAAAATAAGTATTTTCTCTCAATTTATAAGTCCAATGTTTTAAGCAACAATAACTCTAAATTAAATTTTCTATATCTTGATGAGACTAAATTTAAAGAGTATTTAAAATCAAATGCGTCTAAATTAAAGATTACAACAGATAATATTGAAGAAATAAACTCATTGGTTTCAAAAATTTTTTTCCAACCTAAAAAAACACCTTTAACTTTCTATTTTGAAAATGATGAATTAATCAATACTGAAAATATTCAATCAATAAGACGTCCTTCAAACTTTTATATTTATTCCTCAATGAGACTAACAGAAGGAGTCTTAAGTGAAAGAGATTTTAAAAATGTTAGGAAATCGGAAAATATTAATGACTTTAAAATAGCCATAAAGAATTGGATTGATAAAAATCTAATTGATGAGTTGATTTTAAAATTCGAGATAACCAATCTTTATGATAGCCTTGAAGATTTTGAACTAATTATAAAAGGAATGTTAGAGCTTGGGCAACACCTTTTTTTACTAGAAAAATTTGATAGATTTCATTTGTATCAAGTCCTTCGCAATAAACTACAAAATAATTTCAAAAATATTGTTGAATTTTATCAAAATGATGAACTGACTGCAAAACATGAGTACAATAAAATAATCTTAAGAATTTTTGAGGATGATGAATATAACTCAATTTTCAAAGCGGAGTTCCTTCATGTTGTGATGAAAGCTGAGGGGCAGAGTTACAATTTCCCTATAGACGAACAAAATATTTTAGATTTACTTTTTTATTTCTTTAATGACTTTTGTAATGCCAACTTCGTTTTCAATAAAGAGCTTTGGGACTTATACAAATTATGTATATTTGTAAACGAGCATGGGCGAGATTTTTGTGATGAAAGAGTGAATGAGTTAGTAAAGAGTTTTGCTTTGGAGCATGATATAATAGGCTTTTTTGAAAAAAATATTGTTAAATACAATGGTAAATACAGATTTGGGGGTTTTATAAATGAATTATTTCAAACTACAGATCAATTGAAAAGTTTTATTAATAAAGTAACCGACCCTATTTTAAAAACCACTTTATTGACTTTTTATGAGAAATCGGAAAAAAATAAATTCATTTTAATTGACTTTGACTTTAGTGGAATAATTATCCCTGTCTCTTTAGTTCTCTAAACAAACCCTACCGTATAATAAAAATACGATAGGGTTTGTCTTTTCTTCAATTCAAAAAAAACATCAACTTTAATTAGTTGCCAATTTTACATAGATAACAGTGATTTGCGCAAAGGCGGTAGCAAAGTGATAAAATGCTGTAGTGATTTGTGCAAATGCTGTAGTTACTAGATAAAATGCTATAGTGATTTGTGCAAATGCTGTAGTTACTTGATAAAGTGCTGTAGTGATTTGTAAAAATGCTGTAGTTACTTGACAAAGTGCTGTAGTGATTTGTGCAAATGCTGTAGTTACTTGATAAAGTGCTGTAGTGATTTGTGCAAAGGTGGTAGTTACTAGATAAAATGCTGTAGTGGTTTGTGCAAATGCTGTAGTTAATAGATAAAATGCTGTAGTGGTTTGTGCAAAGGCGGTAGTTACTTGATAAAGTGCTGTAGTGATTTGTGCAAAGGCGGTAGTTACTTGATAAAATGCAGTAGTGATTTGTTCAAAGCCTGTAGTTAATTGATAAAATGCTGTAGTGATTTGTGCAAAGGTGGTAGTTAATAGATAAAATGCTGTAGTGATTTGTGCAAATGCGGTAGTTACTTGATAAAGTGCTGTAGTGATTTGTCCAAAGGCGGTAGTTACTTGATAAAGTGCTGTAGTGATTTGTGTAAATGCTGTAGTTACTTGATAAAATGCTGTAGTGATTTGTGCAAATGCTGTAGTTACGTGATAAAATGCTGTAGAGATTTGTGTAAAGGTGGTAGTTACTTGGTAAAATGCTGTAGTGATTTGTGCAAATGCTGTAGTTACGTGATAAAATGCTGTAGTGATTTGTGTAAAGGTGGTAGTTAATAGATAAAATGCAGTAGTGATTTGTGTAAAGGTGGTTGCAAAGTGATATTATGCTGTAGCGATGAGGCTGAACCTAAAATATTAGCCTCCTAAAAGCGATTTAGTGGTGCTGTGTTTGGGTTCAGCCTCATTTTGTGTAAGAAGCGAAATGGGAGGGGATATTAGTATTGTAATGGCGGCCCAACCACTTGCATATCGTGTGCTGCAAATATTTTTGCTCCCTGTTCTGGGCTGGGTGGAGCAGTTAAATTTCCGAGTGCTCTGAAAAAATCTTCCATTTTGCCCGATGGCTGAAAAAGAAAGAACATTTTACCAGTTTCTGAGAGCTGTGCAAAAGTATGAGGGATAGTTCTTGGTAAAAATATGGTATCGCCTGCTTTTAAAGTATGCTTATCTTCCCCAACTTGAAAGAGGTATTCTCCTGCTACAATAAAAAATATTTCGTCTTGATTAGGATGTACATGAAGCGGAGGACCACCTTTTTCGTTTCCGATATACTCAAAAACCGTTAAGTCGTTGTTTGTATCTTTTTGAGATACCTTGATATTGTTTGGACTTTTACCACCGACTAATGTTTTTTCGCCAAATCTACTTTCGTTTGCCTTTACGACGAAACCTTTTTGGGGACGTTCTACTTTTTGAGCAAGTACATTGTTGTTCATCAAGATGGTAGGGATTGCCGCAGCACTTGTTAATAAAAATTGCTTTCTTTTCATGTTTGTATTGTTTAATTAACCATACAAATCTCACAAGAACAGCCAAGAGCTTGGTGGTAAAAAAACGACATTTTAATAGGTGTCGGATTCTCCAAATTTTCTTTCGGGAGAGCCACTATCCAACAAGTGAAAACCAGTAGGTGTTTGGTTGGTAAACTCTTTGTAGTCTTTTACCAAGTGCTGATAATCGTAGTAACCACAACGCATGGCAATAGAAAGCCAATCTAAATGAGGTTCTTTATTTTTAATTCTAAAGGCATTTTCGAAGCGAGCAATTTTACTGAAATATCGTGGCGAAATACCCATGCGTTCGATGAATTTTCGTTCATATTGGCGTAAACTAAGACATGATTCATTGGCAAGCCATTCTATATTCAAGCCTTTTTCTGATTTCAGGATTAGATTACTCACGTGGTCTAGTCGATGAAAGTCTTTCACGCCGCTATTTACTTGTTTCCATAAAAATGATTCAACTACTTGAACCATTTGCGTGAAATTAAGAGCGTCGTTCAATTTATCATTTACTTCTCTGAGGGCATTCCCGAAAATAGTTTCGGCATCAATGTAACAATTGTTGAGTTCTTGGGCGGGAATCCCCGTCAAACGAAACAAACCACCAGGACTAAACACTACTTGGAAAACCAAAAAATCTTTTCCGACAAATCTATTGGTTACTTCACTTTGTTGCCCAATCAAAACTGTTTTTAGGTTATTGATTTTCGTTCCTTTGTTAGCAAATTGAACGGTTTCGGTATCACGAGGATAAAAGCTAAGACAATGTTCAGGCTTAGGCGGATAAGGTTTGTAAGGAATGTTTGTAATATCTTCAAAAACAAAATGAACAACTCTATACACCCGAACAAATTCGGTTAAACTTGGGCTTGGAGCAAACTGATAAAGAGCCATAGCGTTTAATCGTTAATGTCATTGTTGAGATTTATCAGGAAAATACAATTTATATTTTTTGTTTAATTGGGCTACATTACTGATTGATAGCAGTATTTTATTTCAACATTTTATTATCGGTAAGTTCAATGCTCTTTATTGCACCGATTGGCGCAATTTTGATGGCTTTGTTTCCTTTTGCTAGATAAAAATAATATACACTATTTGTGTTTATGAGGTAAACCTGCTCTGAATCTCCGCTACTATAATTCAGTTTGTGTTTATAAACTAGATTATTGCTTTTTATTTTCTTAGATAAACCGATGCCTTCACCAATTCCTATTCCAAGAAAGAACGCCAATAAGCCAATGGTAAGATATTTGATAAATAAATTGGTAAGGTTTTCACTAAGCTCTTCACTACTTACTTCATCTTTACTTTTTATTCCAGATATTTTTTGAACCCAACTTTTATGACTTTGTTTAGACAAGAATGTGGGTAAAGCATAAGCAAAAACAATTACTAAGATTAGGGCTATTAATATGATTGGATGTGCAGTAAGTGTAGCAATCGGACTTATCAAAATGTCCATAATGGTGGAGTATTTCAAAATATTTATTCCGATTTGGTAATAGAAGACACTCTCTTTCAAGATGCCCATTACCACAAGAAATAGATAACCAAATGGAAGTATCTTTTGTAAGCTTTCTGAGAATTTCATTAAATAGGGTTTGGAGTTTGTTTAGCTTTTTTGTTGGTTATAAAATACAGAAGCTTATAGCCATTGTTTGTGTTTTACAAATAATTCATTTGATTGTTCGTAGTGATACAAATAAAGGTAATAGAGTTATTGCAATTGACTATTTTAATGTAGATGGAAGATGCTTTCTCGTTATATCATCTATTTGCCACTTATCGCCGTATTGTGTAAGATTATAGATAATTTCATTTCCAAATGAAAAATATAATTTTATGATGGCATTCTTATTTGAAATAATTAATGATTTTATTTTGGCTTTTTCTATTATATCTAAGTCATCATTATATTCTTGACCTAACATAATAAAGTCGAAATCAAAGCCATCTGCTGGACCATCATTGGGTTGAGGATTTTCTTTCAAGTTTTGCTCGCACTTTTTAAAATATACTCGCCATTTGTTTATGTATTTATCAGAGATGAAACCTGTACTTTGTAATTTTGATAAATACTTCTCTGTTTCCAAAAAATTAACCGAATAATATGCTACTGTATCTTTTGGCAAATTAGGATTTGTTTTCAACAGATTTCCTTGTATTCCTAAGTTATTACGATACCATTTTAAGAAATCAATTATAGTTTTTGTAGGTTGCTGATAAATGGTAAATTTATGAGACTGTTTTGTTTTGCCTGCTTGTGCTTTTGCAACTAGTGAAAAAATGGATAAAAAAGATACTAAAAGTATTTTATTGTATCGTTTCATGATGTTTAAAATTATCCATTGCCATTGTTTGTGTCTTCGTAAATAATTAATCAAATTGTTCGTAGTGATACAAACAAAGACAATGGTTTTTTGTTGAGATACGACCAACAGCAATGAGGCAATGAAAAATATACTATCTAGCTTTTTCGTGATTTTATTTCAGTTTCTATTTGTTTTAGAGCAATAAAACTTGGTAAAAGCGTGATAGCACTACCACCTGCAACACCAAGTAAGGCATAATTTTTATTTTTTAAGGCAAGATAAATTAGGATAATTAAAGCAATTGCCATCACGATGCCGAGTCCTATAACAGCAGCTTTTGCCTTTTTTTGTTTTACTAGTAGTTCTTCTAATGTTAAATCAGCGAGTTTGTTATTTTCTTTCATTTGATTATTTTGGTTTGTTGATAAGTTTGATATTATAGTTGTGTTGCTAACCAGTGGCTAGTTTTCGGACAAGTCCAACCACAAATTAGTTAATTCTTGTTTATAATTTATGTATAAAATTACTTAATCACACAATTGGATGTTAGTTTTTCAATATTATTTTGGAAAAACTAATTTTGATGATGAAGAGAAGATAATGGGTACTGGTTGAGAGAACAGCACAAAAAAAACCGTCAAGTTAAAAAACTGACGGGTTAAATTTATACAGTTACTATTTTCTAGAATAATTGAAGTGAATTAAAGTATCGTACACCTCGAAGAGCAGATTTTTATTATTTATTCTTTTCATAAGCATCGCATTGGGGTGCTGTACCGTACCATGGCTTACCACTAAAGAATACAGCCGTTCCAGGGTCAAAAGTACGATGAGGTTCAGGTTCAAAAGTCATGTGTTCTCTACAATAGAAGAAAAAAGTGATATTTGAATGCTCTTCTGCGTATTTTTTGGCTGCCTCTACAGTTGTTGAATAAGTTGATATAATATGGTTGTCCCATGGTGCACCTTCAAATTCTGCAACATTTGGTTTCATCACCCAATTTTACTTGGCGTTATGGCAGCCTTATATTGTTTTGAAGCTTCTTTTATTCCATTAAAATAATCTAAATAACTTTGTTTTATTGGACCTTGTAGCTCGTCGCACATTTTATTACATTGTTCAACTACATTTACAATGTCAAGAATGTTAAATATAATATCTACCACAGATATCACAACCGCCACAACAGTTACAAACTTTCCAACAGCATCCATCGCTTGGAAAGCGCTAGTATTAACTTCTTCAACAGGGATACCTGCTTCTCTAGCCATCGTTCTAATAGTTTCATTGGCTATTTTAAGCTTTCGGAACATGATTGTTATCGATGCCCCCATTAAAATATCTTTAGCAATTACAACACCTTCAGGTGGCTGAAAGCCCACAAGAACATTCATGAATTTTTTAACATCAGCATCAGTTTTGGCACTCATGTTTAGTTCATCAAGGGCATCATATACTCCGTTGATTTCATCACAATTAAAAAGAAGCCTTGCCGATTCTGCATATTGTTTAAAAGTGGGTGCATCTAATTTTCCAGCTTTTCGTTGCACCTCAGCCGTAAATTGCATTAGATATGCTCGACAAGTTCGTGTATCTAAGCCCACTGGGGCTTTGGAGGCAATTAAATTGTTATTTAACTTATATTTGGCTACGTAATTTTTTACATTATCATTGATATTGGCTGAAATATCGGTATCTACTGTTGTGAGCTTATTATTTAGTTTTTTTGATTTGTCAGAAATAACTTTTTTCTCAATAATCTCGGCTGCTTCTAGTGCAGCAAATGCCGCCATCCCTAAGCCAAAAGACCAAATGGCTGCTATGGCAGCGGCATCGGCGGCTATTTGGGTGGCATCGGCGGCTATTGTCAGATTTCTAACTTCGCAAGCCAAATCATAAAGGGTGTTAAACTCATCATTCACAACACGGTCTGAATCATAATCATCTACTTGCAAGAAAAGGTTTTGCTCTGTAATAATGTTACCAATATTTTCATCGCTTTCTGAATCCCAAGTAGCCATGTAGTTTAGATACGTCATTAAGTCTGTACTAGCCATAAAATTAGTTTTTTAAATGCTCCTACTCTTATGGTTTTTCAGATTTCACCCTTATCGTAAATGCCTCGGTAAGTAAGCCCGTTTTTTTAGTGGTAGCTGAACTCCACTTTTCAAAAGCTATTGATAACACAAATTTGCTACAAGAAAGAGGACTGTGTAAGAGGAAAAATAACCCTTTTTGAAATCGGATATAAAGCACTGCTTCGTGGTTTTATATAGGTATTTTTATGGGGGTATTTAAGAAGGACTTAGATTCAACAAGAATAATGATAAAAACTGTATTATGATTGGCTAATTCATGCACTTAAATTACCTTTAAAATCGCCTACTCTTTGTATGTAAATATTTTAGGAAAGAGTGAAAAGTTATTTTGGCGACAGATAGATGAGAATGTGTTTTTTGTTGAGAGAATAAATGAGAGAATTCAATGATTTTGCCCATATTTCATTCAAATAAATCATCTCTAAACAACAACTAATTTTGCATGAATACTGAGTTGTTTTTTTAGGATGAGACACAGTAGTGATTTGTGCAAAGCTTGTAGTTACTTGATTAAATGCAGTAGTGATTTGTGCAAAGCTTGTCGTTACTTGGTAAAGTGCAGTAGTGATTTGTGCAAAGCCTGTCGTTACTTGATAAAATGCAGTAGTGATTTGTGCAAAGCCTGTAGTTACTTGGTAAAGTGCAGTAGTGATTTGTGCAAAGCCTGTAGTTACTTGGTAAAATGCAGTAGTGATTTGTGCATGTGCGGTAGCAAAGTGATATTATGCTGTCAAGCTTTTTTAGGATGGGACAGCTTTGTATCCTTATAGAAATATGCAGAATACAATCAAAATAAGAGCGTGTTCTTCTGTTGAATTGTATTTATATATTTGTAAATCAGTGTGTTGCTGATTTTTTATAGATGTGGAATTATATTTATATTTGTATCTACTTTGAAAATAGTTAAAAGTGTTCCCTTAAAATATTATGATGAAAGTAACAACTGAACACAATGAACGAATAGCAAAAATGACTTTTGCATCGGTATATCCGCACTATTTTACAAAAGTGGAAAGTAAAGGCAGAACAAAAGCGGAATTGCATCAAGTAATTACGTGGTTGACGGGGTTTGATGATAAAAAACTAGATGAATTGATTGATGAAAAAGTGACGTTTGAAACATTTTTTCAGAAAGCTAATCTCAATCATAATGCGTCGCTTATTACAGGTGTAATTTGTGGCTATAGAATAGAAGAAATAGAAAATACTTTGACAAAACAAGTAAGATATTTAGACAAATTAGTAGATGAATTGGCAAAAGGTAGAAAAATGGAGAAGATTTTGCGTGTTGCCAAAATATAAATATTAAATATTCAGAAGTATTTTATTATACCTATAAGGATTTATATAATTGATTAATAATAAGTGTTTTAACCTCAAACCCTTATAGGTTTATATACTCAATTAATTATATTGCTATAATGCTAATCGCCAATCAATCTTTACTAATCACTACATAACTCGCAATTCACAACTCCAAACTTTATGATGTCAGTACAATGTTATTGTGGTTCAAACTTAGCTTTTAGCGAATGTTGTGAACCAATTATTTTAGGAAAAAAAGAAGCACTTACTGCGGAGTCATTGATGCGTTCGAGATATTCAGCTTATGCCTCTGTTGCACCTGATTATTTACTATTAAGTACGTATTTTACAGAACGTGCTAAGTTTAGCAAACAAGATTTAGCAGATTGGGCAAGCGAAAATCAATGGCAGAAATTAGAAATACTAAACACTAAAAATGGACAAGTAAATGATGTGAATGGAGAAGTAACTTTTAAAGCTTATTTTAACAACGCTCATGGACAAACGTCAATTCATCATGAACATTCCACTTTTGTAAAAGAAAATGGAAAATGGTTTTATGTAAAAGGAATTATTAATCCTAAAAATGCTTCACCAGAAGTACTTATCAACAGAAACGACTCTTGTATTTGTGGAAGTGGAAAGAAATATAAAAAATGTTGTGGCGTTTAAGTAGCTGTAAGCTTTTATTTTAATTAATCGTGCGTCAGCATTTAATGAAATTCCGCTGTTTGAGCGAAGCGAGTTTCGGAATTTCTTGATTTTCTTTTGTTACTTTTCTTGTATCAAGACAAGAAAAGTAAGGTCTTACAAAAGGGGGAAATGATTTTTGAAACAAATTATGTTTTGAACTTTGTCTTAACTTTTTTAAGTTCTCTTGATAAAAGATTGAAAAAAGCATAACAGTTTTTCCAGATAAGAGATTCCAAATAACTGATAACCGACAGCAAAGCCCTAAATTGCGAACAAATTAACAATTAAGAAAATGAATATAGGAGATAGAGTAAGACTATTACGTGGGAAAGAAGAAGGAATCGTTACCAAAATTTTGTCGAATAATATTATTGAAATAGAAATTGAAGACGGTTTTACCATTCCAGTAAAGCGTTCGGATGCAGTAATTATTGATGAATTAGAACAAAAAACATTTAAACCTGTTGCACCTTCTCGTTCATTTGAACCACAAGGAAGTATTGAGCGTCGCCAACCAACAACGCCAGAAATATTGGCAAACAAAGGTATTTACATGGCTTTTGTGCCTGTAAACGACCGTGAACTTTCGCAACACCTTATCAATAATACCGATTGGGAATTACCTTTTATGCTTTCAGTTGGTTCAGACCCACACCATAAAGGTTTGGCAGCAGGAACATTGAAACCAAAAACTTCTATCAAAGTACAAAACGTTTTGGTAAAGGATTTTGAAGAATGGGGAACATTTGTGTTTCAAGCTTTTTTCTATCGTTTGGCATTTATGAAATTGCCAGAACCTTTGGTAAGACGTTTGAAATTTAGAGTTAATACTTTTTTCAAGAGTAAACAAAAAGCTCCGATTATTAATCAAGATGCACATTTGTTTCAATTGGATTCAGAAGATGCCGTTAATCCTGTTCCAACAAAAATTGATGTAGAAAAATTGAAGGAACAAATGTTTGAAAAGCAAGCACCTGAACCAACTATCATTTTGCCGTCAAAACCAGCTGTTTCGATTGATTTACACATCGAAAAATTATCAGCAGATTCATGGGCGATGTCGAATCGTGAAATGTTAGCTTTGCAAATTACTACTTTCGATAAACAGTTTGAAGCAGCTATCGCTAACGGAATGGATGAAATTACTTTTATTCATGGTGTTGGAAATGGAGTACTCAGAGATGCCATTCACAAAAAACTTTCTGGACATAAAAATGTAAAATACTTTGAAGATGCTCAGAAAGAAAAGTTTGGTTATGGAGCTACTAATGTGAAGATTAAATAGTTCTCAGCTTTCAGTTTTCAGCTGTGAGCCTTGAGCTGTGAGCTACGAGTTTTTAGCAAATTGCTTTTCTCAAGTAAAAAACATTCTAAATAATGGCTGTAAAGGCTATCAGCTGTGAGCTATGAGTTTTTAGCAATTTGCTCTTTGTTCAAATAACAACTAAACGCTAAAAGCTCATAGCTCATAACTCATAGCTACAAGCTAATAACTTAAATAACCATAAATGAAAAAAATACTTTTTGCCTTCATAGCTTTTATGTTGCTTCAAGGCTGTTCTAGTTCAAAAAATACAAATACTACTGCTAATCCTGAAGCACCCAAAGAATCGTATATGTATAATGGAAAACAAGTAGAGAAAAGTCTTTCGACGATTGGAATCCCTTTTGAAATTACAATGGGCGATGTAGAAAGACAAATCAATGCCAATATCAAAGACTTGATTTACGAAGACAATAGCATGGAAGATAACAATTTTGATAACTTCATGTGTAAAGTAAACAAGCGTGATAACATTACTGTTACGACCAAAGACGAAGCCTTTTTATTCAGTGTTCCACTAAAAGTATGGGTAAGAGCGGGTTATAAAGTAATGGGTATTTCTATTCCGCCACAAGAATTATCTTTTGATTTCAACCTGAAATTTGGCACAAAATTCTCTATTTCTCCGAATTGGACGGCTTCAGTACAGAGTTTTCCGATGGGTTATGAATGGATTAAAAAGCCAACCTTGCGTTTAGGTGGTTATGAAATACCAGTAACAGGTTTGGTAGAAAGAGCTTTGAATTCACAACAAGCTGTTTTATTGAAATCGGTTGATGATGCTGTAAAGAAAAATGTAGAAATTAAAAAATATGTGTTACAAGCTTGGAATACAGCCATGCAACCTTATTTACTTTCTGAAAAATACCGTACTTGGCTGAAAATAACACCAGTTGGTTTGCAAATGACACCGCTTACTACCGTAAACAACAAAGTAAAAGCAACCATTGGTATACAGGCTTATACTGAAACGATAACAGGTACAAAACCAACTTTCCAAGCAGTTAATACAGTACCAGATTTAAAATTGGTTAATCAAATTGCAGATGATTTTAAAGTGGGAATCATTGCTGAAATTCCTTTGCGTGAAGCAGCAAAGTTGACAGCTGATACTTTAATCGGACAAAATTTTTCTTTTAAAGATGGTAAGTATAATGTTGGAGTAACAGAAATTGATATTTACGGTGACCAAGAAAAAATGGTCATCAAAGCAGGTTTGAAGGGAAGTATCAACGGAAGTATTTATTATAAAGGTGTTCCAGCTTACGACCCAACAACAAAATCGGTTTATTTAGAGAATTTTGATTATGATTTAAAAACCAAAAACTTATTGATAGGAACTGCTAACTGGTTTTTTCAAGGAAAATTTGCCAAGAATATGAAAGACGCTTTGACGTTTAAAATCGGTGGACAAATTGATGAAATGAAAAAGCAAATGCAAGCGAACTTGACCAATAATAAAGTAGCGAAAGGCATTACTTTGAACGGAAATATTAGTGAATTAACACCTGATAAAGTATATCTAACTCCAAATTCTATCATTGCGGTAATCCATGCGAATGGAAAGTTAGATATAAAAGTAGATGGTTTATAAAAACTAAAAGCTAACTTTGTGCCAGAAAGCATTCGTCTTATCGCCTTTGTGAAAGCAGGGGAGGAAAGTCTGGACAACACAGAGCATCATGCTTCCTAACGGGAAGGTACGGTTTTGGAGACGAAACCGTAACAGCAAGTGCCACAGAAAATTACCGCCCGCAAGGGTAAGGGTGAAAAGGTAGCGTAAGAGACTACCGCTCGGTTGGTGACAAACGAGGCATCGGTAAACCTCATGAGTTGAAAGACCAAATAGGCTGGCAAGCGGCGTTGGCAACAACAAAGTAAAGGACGGCTCGTTCGTGTCAGTGGGTAGGTTGATAGAGGTAGTAGGTGACTACTATTCGAGATAAATGATAAGACTTTTGGAAATTTCTGCAAAGAAAAATTCAATCGACAGAATCCGGCTTATAGAATGTTTTTTAAAAAAATCCCCACAGTGATTTATACGCTGTGGGGATTTTTTTTTAAATGACTTTAAGATTTGAAGACTTAATGACTACATGCTAATCGTACCAATTATGGAATTGAAATAGTACTACACATACACATTCAGCCTTAATCATAAATCCCCAAATTTTGAAATCAAGCCGTCTTTCGTTAAGTTTGTTAATCAACAAAACTAACCAATAAATCCTTGATGGAAAAAAATACTTCTCCCACTACTTCACAAGAACTAAAAAAAGAACTAAGCCTGACTGATGCAACCATGATTGTGATTGGTTCGATGATTGGCTCTGGTATCTTCATCGTTTCAGCAGATGTTACTCGTAACTTGGGTTCTCCTGGTTATTTATTACTGGCTTGGATTATCACAGGTATAATTACGTTGATTTCAGCGCTTTCTTATGGCGAATTGGCGGGTATGATGCCAAACGCTGGCGGACAATACGTTTATCTCAGAGAAGCTTATAATTCTTTAACGGGTTTCCTTTTTGGCTGGACTACCTTTTTGGTTATCGAAACCGGTACGATTGCAGCTGTTGCAGTTGCTTTTGCCAAATATACTGGCGTACTCCTTCCTGATTATATCGGTACTGAACATAAATTTCTTCTTTTTGACACGCAGCAACTTTTAGCGATTGCTCTTATTTTACTCCTGACTTTCGTAAATGTTCAGGGCGTAAAGAATGCTAAATTGGTGCAACTAATCTTTACCGTTACTAAAATTGGTGCTTTATTGGGCTTGGCTGTCGTCGGAATCATAGTAGGTTCTGATCCTAAAAAAGGAATGTGGGCTATCAACTCAATTGATTTCTGGAGTCCAGTGAAAATCATTTGGGAAAATGGTAAAATCATAGATTATGAGTATTTGTCGGGTATTGGTTTATGGTCGGCTATGGGTTTAGCATTAATTGGGCCATTGTTTTCGTCTTCTGCTTGGAATAATGTTACTTATACCGCTGGAGAAATGAAAAATCCTAAACGTGATATTCCATTAAGTTTATTGTACGGAACGTTAACCGTAAGTGCTTTGTACATTTTGGCAAATATTGCTTACTTGATGCTTTTACCAGTACAAGGACATCCCAATGCTACCGATACGCTTTCAAGAGGAATTATGTTTGCAACGAATGATAGAGTAGGGACGGCTGCCGCTGAAATGATTTTCGGAAATCCTGCTACTATCATTATGGCGATTTTTATCATGATTTCTACTTTTGGTTGTAATAATGGGATTATTTTATCGGGGGCGAGAGTCTATTACGCCATGGCAAAAGATGGACTTTTCTTTAGAAAGGCTGGCGAATTAAACACTAAAGGCGTTCCTGCTTTTTCATTATGGATTCAATGTGGCTGGGCTTGTTTGTTGTGTTTAACAGGTACTTATGGGGATTTATTAGATTATACCGTTTTTGCCATTTTGGTATTTTATATCTTGACAATCGTTGGAGTATTCGTTTTGCGTAAAAAACAACCTAATACACCACGTCCATACAAAGCTTTTGGCTATCCAGTTATTCCTGCGATTTATCTTTTATTTGCCGTTGCTCTTTGTGTGAATTTATTGATTTACAAACCTATTCCATCTTGGGCAGGTGTCGGTATTGTAGCTTTAGGAATTCCTGTTTTCTATTTATGGAAAAAGAAAGCATAAAAACAGTACAACGGATTTCCAATCCTTAGAAAAACAGTTAAGCAGGTCAGACGTAAAACTTCTGACCTGTTTTTTTATTCATATAATTGTATCATTATGGAATTGAAATATGATTTACGCTATTTCCAAGCAATAAAGTACTGATAACATCATTCAGAAACTTTTTTATATTTTCAAAGGTTGAACAAGAACAGTATAACGGATTTCCAATCCGTTTATTTATTACTGACGGATTGAAAATCCGTGATATAAACTTATTTCAAAATCAATCAACATGACAAAAATTGCTCTTATTACTGGAGGTTCTAAAGGAATCGGATATGGCATTGCCGAAGTATTAATCAAAGAAGGAATTAAAGTGGCTATCACAAGCCGTTCGCAAAGTAGTGCAGACGAAGCGGCATTAGAATTGAATAAAATCAAAGAAGATTTTGCCATTGGGATTGAATCGGATGTAAGAAATTTAGCTTCTCAACAAAGTGCTGTAGATACGATTATTGCTACTTGGGGAAGATTAGATTACGTAATTGCTAATGCTGGAGTAGGACATTTTGCAGCGATTCAAGATTTAACTGCTGAACAATGGCAAGAAACGATTGACATTAACTTAACTGGTACTTTCAATAGTATTAAGGCTTCTTACTTGGCTTTGAAAGAAACTCAGGGATATTTTATCACGATTTCGAGTTTGGCTGGAACTAACTTTTTCCCAAATGGTGGAGCATATAATGCTAGTAAATTTGGTGTGGTAGGTTTCTCGCAAGCCATCATGATGGATTTAAGAAAAGACGGAATCAAAGTAACAACGGTTATGCCGGGTTCGGTAGCAACAAATTTCAACGGACATTCTCCTTCAGAAAAAGATGCTTGGAAGATTCAGCCAGAAGATATTGGTCAGATTGTAGCAGATTTAATTAAAATGCCTGCAAGAACTTTACCAAGTAAAATAGAAGTTCGCCCAACGATGCCAGCTTAGTTTTTTAGCTGTGAGTTATGAGCTTTGAGGTACTGTCTTAAAATCCTATTATTTGATTATAATTATTTTTATATTTGCTATTCTTGAAGGAGAGGTTGC
>NZ_JACHKT010000039.1 GCF_014204325.1 Arcicella rosea | reverse complement strand
CATTGCAAAAATGCAACGCATTTTATAATTATGTCCCAAGTTGTTTACTCATATACTACTAACGGATGCCTTCTAAGAAGGCTTGACACTCTGCCTAGTGTAAAACACTACGGGCAAGCGAGGGGGCTCACTGCTCAAGCCTCATAGCTCAACCCTCACAGCTAAAAGCTAACTGGCAAACTAATAATCACTACTTTCTCAGGCGAATTACTCAGTTCCATCGAAGCCGTTTCACCAGAAAGTAGGCGAAGTTTATCTTGAATTGACTTCAAACCATAGCCCGAAAAAATATTGTCTGGAAAAGGTACACCATTATCAAAAATCTTGATTGTTAAGTTTTCTTCTACTTTATCAATCCTGATTTTTAGCACTCCAATCCCTGCAATTTTAGAAATGCCGTGTTTGATGGCGTTTTCGATGATTGGCTGCAACAAAAATCTTGGGATTTTATACTTTCTGAAAGCTTCATCTTCAAATTCTACCGAATAAACCAATCGTTCATCGAAACGGATTTTTTCAATCTCCAAATAGGTCTTTACAATTTCTAATTCATTTTCTAAAGTATCATAATGTTCTTGACTTCTGCCTGTGGAATATCGGTAGAATTTAGAAAGATTAAGCACCATGTGTTCGGCTTTGTCGGGGTCGTCGTGTACTAATGAAGCAATAGAATTTAAGGAATTATACAAAAAGTGCGGATTGATTTTCGCCTCCAATGCCTCTAATTCTGCCCGAATTTTTAGGTCGTTGAGTTGTAATAATTGATATTCCTGCTCAGTCATTTTGATAAGTCTTGTGCGTTCGTGGGTAAACCAATAATAAATAATATTTACACCCAATAGCGGGCCGAGAATAAACAAAATATCATAATTATCTCTGGCATTATTGGTTACTCTTACGGGTTCGCTTTCTTGAAAAAAACTGTATAAAATTGAAAAACTAAAAAATTTCAACATTGCCGAAGCGATGATACACAAAGACAAAAGGCCGTGACGGAGTATTGGAAATTTACTGGAAGGAAAAAATCGGATAAAAAACCAGCACAAACTAATCATCATGGTGGCATCGTAAATATTGCTGTAAACGATATTGATGAAGAAATCTTTGTATTGATTTTTCCCTCTGAGAATGCCAATGATAAAGTAAATATGACCATTAAATGCCATTACGGTAAAGAAACTCAGCAGCCAGAATCTTCCCCAAAAACTTGATTTTAATTCTTTTCCCATAAAAAAGGCATGACGACCCTCACGCCGTCATGCTTGAAATATTTTAATTACAGGCTTTTGCCATTTCTTTGATTTGCTCTTGTCCCCAATTTGGATAAATGGGGCTTATTGCTTTGAAGTTAGCGAATTTTTCTAAAGCTTTCTGAATTTCAGGACAAGCATTTTTTGCTCCGCCTCCAAATTGCTCTGGCGTATAAAAAATCATTTGTGCTTTCAAAGCATAAGCTCTTGGGTTTTCTGGGTTAATACTCTTTGCTTTAGCGATGGCAGCTTCAAAAGCCGAACCAAATTTCATGTAGCGAGCTTGTCCATCCACCGAAATTCTCATCATCGCAATTTGGGCTTTTAATACTTCTATTTCGTCCTGATTACTTACTTTTTGCTGTGCCAATTTCTCAATAAAAGAGTCAGCTTTATCTAAATACTTGTCGATTTCACTACCGCTTTTTTGCTGCATAGCGATTAAAGAGTAAGTTAAACTTGCGTAATAATTTGGCAACCATTCTGTCGTTTCCGAACTGGCAATTCTTTCAAATTTATTGGCTACTTCTTGGTACGAAGTCAGGTCTTTTGCTTGTCCTAATTGTACTAGGGTTTCGCCCATTGCTTTGTTGAAGCGTTCGTTGTCAGTTGCTTTAGAGGTAAGGAAAGCTAATACAATTACGATAGTTAATAATAGATTTTTCATGATGATATTCGTTTATTTTTGATGTTTAAATATTTCTTTTTTGATGAATCAAAGGTATTTTAAGATGGGTTTTGAATGAATGGAATTCCGACGAATTAAGTATTTCAAGGAGTGAATTGTTGATTTTTTAGCGTGAAAAACAAGTAATTTTTTAGTTTTTACGCATATCTTCTGGCAATACTTTTTTCTTTGAAATCGTGATAAAAGTACCAATCATAAAGGTTCTATAAGCTGCTGGTCTTACTTCTGTGCGAGTTTTGCCATCGGCAGAGTAGCGATAATTATAGACATTGTGCGTTCCTAAAACATTATCAACCGAGAAGTAAACCACCATAAAATTGCCTTTAATATTGGTCAGGTAATTGAGCCAAATACTGGTATTATGTACATTTGGCGTGCGGTCGGCTAAGAAAACTGGATTGTTTGGATTGTAATAAGGGCGACCGCTCGTAAAAGAATAAGTACCCGAAACCGTCATCATCGGCTTGGCGATGTACTGTTTATAAATCACATTCAAATTATGGTTTGAAACAAAAGTTGGTTGCGTTTCTGTCAAATAATTACCCGACAAACGTTTTGCATCGCAATAGCTGTAATTCACCCAAAGTTGACCGTTTTTGAAAGATTTATTATCTCTGAAAAATACATCAATGCCCTGTGAAAAACCTTTTCCACTATTGTCGGTTCTGCCGTTCGGGAAACGTTGAGGATTGGCATCAAAATAGTTTTCTTGCTCGGCATATTCACGCACTAAATTTTCATATTTTTTATAATAAGCCTCTACTCTGAAAGTACGGTTATCTTTGATTAATTGATAATTCAGCACAGCATGATTTGCCTTTTCGTAGCCCAGCGTTTTGTTGTAATAATAATATTGATAGTCGGGTGTTTGGTAAAAACTACCACCAGCCACCGAAACTTGAGAGTAAAGACCAGTTTTATAAGCCAAAGAAAATCGTGGAGCAAGGTTAAAACTCGAAGCCAAAGAAGAGTGTTCGGCCCTTATTCCGATTCTTCCAGCCAATTTGCGAGTAACATAAAATTCTGATTCAGAGAAAAGAGCTTGGAAATTATCCGTTAATTGATACGTTTTTTTATCACTGTTACTTTGTTCAAGTGTTAATCCATATTGAGCGACGTGTCCTTCTGTACCGAAAAGTATATTTGAATTATTATCAAAAGATTTCACCAAAACCGCTCTGAACTGCGAACGCTGTTCTGTTTTTTCAAAAGCATCAGTATTTACACTCAATAAATCTTGATTATAAGAATAGGAAGCACCAGATTTCAGAACCCATTCTGCATTTTTGTCTAAGGCTTTCTGATAAGTACTTGTCAATAATAGATTATTGTTTTTGATACCAAATTTTGAAAGACTAAGATTTTGTTCAGTATTCGTAAACATCATACCAGATTCACTTTTCGCATAAACCGCATCAATTTTAAAATTGGCATCAGCCGATGGTTTTAGACGATACGAAGCCGAAGCATTGATTTGTTCAGGAATTTTTATCCAATCTATATTTTGCGGATACACTTTAAACAAAGGCGTAAGATTATTATAAGCAAGCGTTCCACTCAAAGAATGATTTTCCGCCAAATGTGTATAACCAGCAGATACTTGTGCCAAGTTGGCGTTTACTGTGTAGCTGGTTTCTGTGGGCAAATCGGTGGTATTCATCAACAAAACTGCTGATAAAGCCTGACCGTATTGTGCCGAGTAACCACCCGTTGAAAATGCAGAACCCTTGAACTGAAAAGGAGCAAAGCGAGAGCGAGAAGCTACATCAGGCGAAGCGGTGTTGTAAGCGTTCTGAACTGTAAGTCCGTCGATTAAGATTTTTGATTCCTGTGCCGAACCACCTCTGACAAACATTCCCGTAGATTCGCCATTACGTTGCGAACCAGGCGTTAGTAAGGTCATTGTTTGGGTAATGTCCGCTCCGCCGCCAGCCGTTGTAACAATATCCAAAGGTTTGATTAAAGTCGTTTTCTTTTCGTCCGAAGCCTCAAAAGTACCAGCCGTTACGGTTACGGTATTGAGTTCGTTCGCCATTTCAACCAGTTTAAAAACTACTTCAATACTTGCCTGATTTAGTACAAGATTTTTGTTGCTTGTTTCAAAACCAACAAAAGTACAGACAAGTACTTGTTCGCCTTTTTCAGAAGTATTAAATTTGAAATTGCCCTCAGCATCGGCAGTTGCACCGTCGTAAGAGCCTTTCAAAGAAATATTTGCACCGGGCAAGCCTTTGCCTTTTTCGTCAAGTACTTTGCCTGTTACGAGTGTTTGTGAAAATACTTGAGTAGCAATAAATAAGAAATAGAGGATTAACAGATAAGTAAAGGTTTTCATCGTCGTGTTGTTTATTTGATGCTTCAAAACAAGTTCAAAAAGAATATTTCTTGAATTGTTTTCCGACGAAATGATGATTATCAAGGATGAACTAAGTATTTTTAGGAGGGAATTTTAAACAAAATATAAGCTAAAATCTTTTTTATGAAAATCTTTAATCACAAGCTGAACATTGAATTGATGGTAGGTACAGTGGCGATTCTTACCAGCGTAATTTCTATTTTTATTTATCTTGAACAATTAAAGATTTCAAGAGAACAACAAAAAGCTTCGGTGTATCCATATTTATGGTTTGAAGGTGGAGTTTATGATAATGATTTTTTTTATTATAATTGTGAAAACAAAGGCGTTGGTCCGGCGTTTATAAAAGAAATAGAGATTTATTACAAGCAAAAAAAGTATGATTCTTTTGCTAAATTTTTTACTAAAGAATGGAATCAGAAAAATGGGAGTGATTTCAATAAGTTTCCTTATTATTTTGACGATTTAGAAGAGGGAAGCGTTATGAAAATTGGGGAAGAATTACAGATTTATACTTTGAAGCGTAATGAAGTGTTGGTAAAACATCTGGGCTACAAGGTAATTACTGATACTTCTTTTCATTTTAAAGTTTTATATGAAGACGTTTATGGGGGAAGATTTATGAATTGCGATAATAAAATTACTGTCATTGAAAAAAAATAAATACTCAAAACTTGTTACTTTTTCTATTTTTTAGAGTTTAAATATTATTTGTACTGGATTAAATACAAATTAGAATTATTCTTGGAAAGAAATATCAAAGATAAGCCTAAGATTTAATCTCTTATGATTACCAATTGATAATAAAAACGAAGTTTTTAACCGTATAATAAGAAAATGATATTACAAATTTGAATTAACAAGTTATTGTTATAAGTTTGTTACTAGCATTTATGTTGTTTTTTATTTCTATTGAAGATTAATGTAGCGTTCTGTCATAGAGACAATCGTGAATATCTATATTTTCAAATAGGTTTTTAGTAAGAGGAGTTTTCTCTTTGAACTCGAAACCATATTTTGGTGTGTTAGTGATACATTTTGGCGAACCTTAATAAGGCTCGCCAAATTTTTTTGTGCCAACCTCAACTTCTTTGCTTTTATTTTCCTTCATTTTTTTCCTTTTGTAATTATTTAGCTCCATTTGTCTAAATATGAAAATATTTTCCCATAGTACCTTGCATTGCATAGTACCTTTTTATATCTTTGTTCCAGCATTAAGCTATAAGCTTTTAGAGATGAAGCAAATAGACAAATATTTACTACCAGTAGTTACGAACGATTTTAAACATAAATTAACAATATGGATTTAGAAAATGCCAAAGTGCAGATGCGGAAAGGGATTTTAGAATTTTGTATCCTGCACATCATTTCCCGAGGAGAAGTATATGCCTCAGATATGCTAGAGGAGTTGACTTCCGCCAAAATAATGGTTGTGGAAGGTACACTTTATCCTTTGCTTACTCGCTTGAAAAACTCAGGATTGTTAGATTACAAATGGGTGGAATCTGTATCTGGTCCGCCAAGAAAATATTATATTCTTACTGACACTGGTAAAATTTTCCTTGAGCAATTCGGAGAAACTTGGAATGAACTCCAAGCTTCTGTGAATCAAATCATTCACGAATCTTTTCATCATCACAACAAAGAGTCAGAAGAAGAAGGCGTTTAAACCAATCCTTTAAAAGCCAAACAAATATTTAAAATAGCATCTGGGTATTTCACTCATATATTCATTCAAACATGAAAAAGACCATATCAATCAATATTGCAGGCATAGTTTTTCATATCGAAGAAGACGGCTTCGAGCGATTAAATGCCTACCTGAAATCCATTCAGAAGTATTTTGCTTCTTATGAAGGTTCAAAAGAAATTGTTGCTGACATTGAAGCCAGAATTGCTGAAAAATTTTGGACAAAACATAAAAGTGAGGATTCTCAAGTAATTACACTGGAAGACGTAGATGGTTTGATTGCTTCTATGGGTTCTGTTTCAGATTTTGCTGCAATCGAAGAAGAGGAAGATTTCGCAGTAAATGGACAGAAAAAAGAGGAAACTAAAAAAGAAGAAAAGAAACAAGAATCTTCACAAGAAAAAGCTTCAAGTAGTTTTGAAAACTTCAAATATGAACCACGTGACCGCAAACTTTACCGTGATACAAAAAGAAAATTATTAGGGGGTGTTTGTGCAGGTTTAGCTCATAATTTGGGTTTTGATCCCCTTTGGATTCGCTTAGCATTCTTATTTTGTTTATTAGGAATTGGTCCAATCACAGCAGGAATTTTAAGTGGAATTACTTTTGTTTTGTATATCGCTTGCTGGATTGCTTTTCCTGCAAATGCCATTTTAGAAGAAGATGAAAGAATTCGTAAATTCTATCGTAATCCAGACGGAAAAGTAATGGGTGGCGTAGTAAGTGGTATTGCTTCTTATACTGGTTGGGATTTAGGAATGCTTCGTTTTGTCTTTGTGCTAAGTATTTTTCTTTTTGGTTCGGGTATTGTTTTGTACCTGATTCTCTGGGCAATTGCTCCAGAAGCCAAATCTTTAACCGATAAAATGCAAATGTCTGGCGAACCTATTACGCTTGAAAACATCGAATCGAATATCAAACGTACTTTACATACAGAAGATAAACCTGAAGAACCATTAACGAGATTATTGTTATTACCTTTTAGAATTATTTCTCAGGTATTCAAAGCTTTGGGTCCAATCACGGTGTTTTTGGCTTCGGTGGCTCGTATTTTTGTTGGTGGCATGATGGCATTTTCGGGAGTAGTATTTATCATCGCTCTTTTCTTCTCGCTTTTTGTTGGTTTAACAGCTTTAGAAAACGCAAATGTGTATATCGGCGACCATTTTCCAGTAGGTTTAATTGCTCGTGATGCTTCTCCGATATTGTTTTTAGGTGGGTTTTTAGCCTTAGCAGTTCCTGCCTTTTTGGTAGCTTGTGCAGGTGTTTCGTTGGTGATTCGTAGAAATTTATTTACGCCAATTACTTGGCAAAGTTTGTTAGGCGTATTCTTGATTGGTTTATTAATTACGATGTACACAGGAGTAAAATATGCCAAGAATTTCGCTAAAACTGCTTCAATTGAAGAAAACGTAACGTTTAATTTTGACAAGAAAATACCAATTTTTGATATTACTTCGACTGGTTTAGACCAAGACTGGGAACCTTCAGTAGAACTAATTGGCTACGACGGAGAAGTTATTAAAATCGAGAAAATCTTTAGAGCTGATGGCGTTGATAAAAAAGATGCTGAAATCAATGCAATGGCTGTTACGTATAATATCATTCAGAAAGACTCTATTTTGAAGTTTGACGATAGATTTGAATTCAAAGATGATGCTTATTTCCGTGACCAAAGAATCAGAATGAAAGTCTATATTCCTTATGGAAAGTCATTCTCTATGACCCGTGGATTTGCAAGTTTTGTTGATAATGATTTTGATGGAGGATATTTTGACGAAAGCAATGGCGATTTATTTAAAGGTTCATTGTGGCAATTTACGAAAGATGGAGAATTAGTTTGTCAGAATCGTTTTCCGAAAGTGTATTCTCAAGATAATCAAAATGATGATGATAACGATTCAGACGAATTTCAACAAGGAGTAGCCATTCAAACCTTGCCGTTAAAAGATTTTGAATATATCGACATCAAATTAGGGGGCGTTACCGATGTACAAGTTCGTCAAGGAGATGAGTACAAAGTAGAAATCAGCGGAACAAATTCTGATATTTTAAGTAGCATCCAAGCCGAAATCAAAAACAATACTTTGGTTTTGGAGGCGAAAGGGAATGCAACTGCTTCGGATATTTATGAAATTCACATCACCATGCCCAAGCTCAAAGGCTATTTCGTAAAAGGAAGTGTTGGTACAAGTAAAATCAAATATTTTGAAGGAGAAACCTTAGAACTCGGTCTCGAAAATGGTTCAATATTAAAAATAAAAGGCAGATACGATGAGCTAAATGCCAAATTAGCCAATGAATCAAAATTAGAATCTTTTGATTTAGAAGTAAATAAAGCCAAAGTAGAAGTAAAAGATATGGCTTCGGCAGAAATTAATGTACATGAAAAATTAGAAGCCAAAACTACTTCAATGGGAACGATTCATTACCGTGGCGAACCTTCTATTACTCGTTCAGTACAAGCAGGTGGCTCGGTAACAAAAGACCGTGAATAAGTATCGGATTTATCCTTTGCAAAAACCTTTCATAAAAAATTGAAAGTCTATGCAACGTTTAAGCTCTAAATTTCATCTAATAAACGGCGAAACAAAATTGGTTGATAAAAAACTAATCGCTACTTAATCCAACAGTTAAACAATGTTTCAAAAACTATGAAAACTAAACCCTACTTTCGTAACTCAGTATTAATGTTTTTTTTGTTAGGATTTGCTCAAGTCCTTTTTGCTCAGAATACAAAAGAGTATTCGTTAAAAGGTTTTGATAAGTTAGACATGGCAAGTGCTTTTGTAATTGATGTGAAATACGGAAATACTTACAAAGTACAAGTAGATGCTGAACGTTCAGAAGACCTTGAGGATTTGGATGTAAGATTAAGCGGTAGTACACTGATTGTGAAGTATCGTGATGGAAAAGGTTGGAAATGGAATAATAATCGTAAAAGAGTAAGCTTTACGATTGTGATGCCAAATCTGAAACAAGTTGATTTTTCAGGAGCAACGAAATCTAAAATTTCTGGATTTAATGATTTAGAAGACATCACTTTGAAATTTTCTGGTGCTGCCAATTCAGAGATAAATATTAATGCCGACAAAGTAAATTTAGATTGCTCTGGAGCATCTAGGTTGAAATTGAATGGCAAAACCTCTAAACTAAACTTTGATTTATCTGGTGCAAGTAGTGTTGATTCTTATAATTTTATTGCAAGAGATGTTGATGCTGAGGTTTCTGGTGCAAGTTCTGCTAAAGTAAATGCAAGCAAAACCTTGAATGTAGAGGCAAGCGGAGCATCCTCATTAAGATATAAAGGTCAACCTGCTGTCAGATCTGATGTTTCTGGTGCTTCTTCAGTAAAAAGTGCTGAATAAATTTACCATTAATTAAAAACTAAGCTCGCAAGCGTTTCAGAACTCTTGCGGGCTTTTGTTTGTTAGCCAACAAAGAAGATTTTTACTTAAAATTTATGCAACATTACGACTTGATTATTATTGGCGGTGGCCCTATTGGTTTGGCTTGTGGATTGGAAGCTCAATCGGCTGGTTTAAATTATGTGATTTTAGAAAAAGGCTGTTTGGTGAATTCACTGTATAATTATCCAGCAAACATGACTTTTTTTAGTACTTCGGATAGACTAGAAATTGGAGATGTTCCTTTTGTTTCTAATAATGCCAAGCCTACTCGTTCAGAAGCTTTGGAGTATTATCGCAGAGTTGCTATTCACCGAAAATTACATATTAAACTTTTTGAAAGTGTTGAGCAAATCAGCAGGACAAATCAAGAAAATGATGAAATTAATTATACACTGAAAACGAATAAAGCGGAATATCAAGCACAGCACATTATTATTGCGACGGGTTTTTACGATATTCCATATTTAATGAACGTGCCCGGCGAGGATTTACCGAAAGTAACACACTATTACGAAGAACCACATTTTTATGCTTTACAAAAAGTAGCTGTAGTTGGTGCGAATAATTCAGCGGTTGATGCAGCCTTGGAAACATGGAGAAAAGGAGCGGAAGTAACCATGATTATCAGACAAAGTGAAATTGGAAGCAGAGTAAAGTACTGGGCAAAACCAGATATTGAAAACAGGATCAAAGAAGGTACTATTAAAGCTTATTTTAATTCAGAAGTAGCGGCTGTTCGTCAAGATGAAATAGACATCAAAACGCCAGAAGGTATCGTTACCATTCAAAATGATTATGTAATTGCCATGACGGGCTATCAACCTAATTTAGATTTCTTGCGGAAAATAGGTATTACTTTATCAAACGATGAAGTATTGAAACCTACTTATGATGAAGAAACCCAAGAAACGAATTTGCCAAATGTCTATTTAGCTGGCGTAATTTGTGGAGGCATGAATACACATTCTTTGTTTATTGAAAATTCAAGAATTCATGCGGTTAAAATTTTACAGAAAATTACTGGGAAAGAAATTCATCAACCTAATTATTGATTTTTTGTCGAGTGTAAATCTCAATCTACCATAAAATACCACACAAAGAAGGTGAGAAAATTGACAATATCAACATCAATTTGTCTTGCCTTCACTTCAAAAAAATGCACAATTTGGGGCTTCTTAAAATTGAGTCCTGAAATAATTGTCATTCACCGACACACTTCTGTATTTGGTCGAAAATAGTCATAATCTAAGAGACGAGTATGCAATTTTTGTGTTGTATCCTTGTCTAATGCTTGATTTTCCTGCTTTTCCTTTTATCTCAAAATCAATCCATTTGTACTTTTTTAATTTATACAATAAACTATTTACCCCAACTTTGTTTCTAATTACAAAAAAGAGCGAACACTATAAAATTATATTTATGAAAAAATTATTATTATCATTAACGTTAATCAGTCTTATCAGTACCAATCTTTTCGCTCAGTTTCCAGGTGGCGGAATGGGAGGAATGGGCGGCGGACGTCCGAAAGAGACGACTCCACTTCCTGGCACTGCTCAGGCAGCACCAAAAGGCTCAGCAAAAATTACGGGTTATATCATAGATTCAGCGGCTACTAAAGCAGTTGAATTTGCCAGCGTAGCATTAATCGTAAAAGCAACAAACAAGCCAGTTGATGGAACAGTTTGTGATGATAAAGGTAAATTTACTTTAGCAAAAGTAGCTACTGGCGAATACGTATTAGCGATAACTTTCTTGGGTTATCAGTCTAAAAGAGTAGATGTGAAAATTGTTAACAAAAATGATGAAATTGATTTAGGCGTGATTAAATTAAGCCAAACAAGTCAGATTTTACAAGAAGTTACCGTAGAGGGACAACGTTCTTTAATTGAAGATAAAGTTGATAGAATGGTTTACAACGCTGAAAAAGACGGAACCAATAAAGGTGGCGATGCAACAGATGTTTTAAGAAAAGTACCTTCATTATCGGTAGATTTAGACGGAAACGTTACCCTTCGTGGTAGCCAAAACGTAAGAGTATTGATTAATAACAAGCCTTCAACAATTGTAGCAAGTAGCGTAGCAGATGCTTTGAAACAAATTCCTTCAGACATGATTAAGTCGGTTGAAGTAATTACTTCTCCTTCGGCTAAATACGATGCAGAAGGTTCTTCTGGGATTATCAATATCATCACTAAAAAGAATACTTTACAAGGTTTAACCTTGAATTTTGATAGCAGTGTTGGTATTCGTGGTGGAAATATGTCGTTGAACGGAAACTATAGAAAAGGTAATATGGGCTTTTCTTTAGGTGGTTTTGGTCGTGCTACTTACAACGTAAACGGAGATTTTGTAAATACACAAATTGCTAAATCTGATGGAACAAGTACTACACAAAGTGCAGCTACTCGTAACAATGGATTGTTTGGTTCTTACCAATTAGGTTGGGATTGGGACATCAACAAAACTAATTCAATTACAGCTTCTGCTCGTTATGGTGCTAGAAATCAGAGTACTTTTCAAGATGCTCTATCTACTATTATCAAGAGAACTAATGGTACAAATACTTCAACTATTCGTGATGTAGAAACAAAAGATAATTCAGGAACAGTAGATTTGAACGTTGATTACACTCACCTTTTTGCAAAACCACAGCAAGAATTCAGTTTATCAGCTCAATTTAGTCGTAATGATCGTAAGAATAACTTTACAAACATCATTCGTGGAGTACCAGATTCTTTGAGTCGTATTACAAATATCAACCCAAGTTATAATCAAGAAGCTACTTTACAAGCTGATTATCAATCACCAATTGGGAAAACACAAATGATTGAATTTGGAGGAAAAGGAATTTTCAGACAAGTAAACAGTAATTTTACTCAGATTGGAAATAGCGGTTCATTAGATTATGACCAAAACATTGCGGCATCATATTTTTCTTATACTTTAACGACAAAGAAAAAATATAGCTTCAAAGCAGGTGGACGTTACGAATACACAACTATCAACGCTATTCAAACAGCTGAAGGTGGAACTAAAACTGACATCAACATTCCAAGCTATGGAACATTTGTACCAAGTTTCAATGTCTCTAAAAGTTTGAAAGGCGGAACTACTTTGAAATTAGCTTATAACCGTCGTATTCAAAGACCTTCATTACAATTCTTGAACCCGAACCGTAATGCTTCTAACCCTTCAAATGTTACAGAAGGTAACCCGAACTTATCGCCAGAGTTTACGAACAATTATGAGTTTACAGTAAATACTTTTTTCAAAAATACATTCTTGACTACCGCATTGTTTATGCGTAATACAACGGGTTCTATTCAAAGTGTAAGAAGAACCGTAGAAGAGGTAGGAAAATCTCCTTATATTTTAACCAACTATGAAAACATTGGTAATGAAGATGCTTATGGGATGAACTTATTTGGAAACGTGAATATTTCAAACAAATTCCAATTGGGTGGAGGAACAGATATTTATTATTCTAAGTTGAACAATAATCGTGATACTAAAAACGAAGGTTGGGTAGCAAGTTTCAGAATGTTCGGTAGTTATAATCTTACAAAAGGTTGGGGTTTGCAAGTATTCTCGTTCTACCGTGGTCGCCAAGTACAATTACAAGGTAGCCAAGGTGGTTTTGGAATCTATAGCTTAAGTGTAAAGAAAGACTTCTTGAACAAAAAAGGAAGTATTGGTTTAGGTGCTGAAAACTTCTTTACTCCTAATGGATTCAAAATTAATAATAGCATTGAATCATCAACGATTTCGCAAACAAGTACAAATACTTTACGTAACATGAACTTCAAAATTAACTTCAGTTACCGTATTGGAAAAATGACTTTTGATGCACCGAAGAAAAGAAAGAAATCTGTGAATAACGATGACTTGAAAGACGGAGGTAGCGAAGGCGGAAACGGCGGCGGTGGTCAACAACAACAGCCAGCAGCTACTCCAGCAGCAGGTGGCGGTCGTCCGAGATAAGCCAAAAATTTTTTAAAGAATACAAAAGCGACTTTGAGCAATCAAGGTCGCTTTTTTTTATGCTAATATATTTCACTTCCCCAAAAATCTAATAAGTTAATTATCTATCATCATGTAATAGAAATTATTATATTCTTTTAGCGAAATATGGAATTTAAATCAAGATTAATCTTGACAAAGTACAAAAAAATTTATTTTTTTAGCGTAATAATTACTTTCTATGTTATTTTGACTTGCTTGAAAAACAATAAAATTACTTTGAAAAATAATATTATAAACAATAATATAATCCATCCTTTTGAATAAATATCCATTGTTTTACTTCTTTGCTTCAATCAATTTTGCAGGGTAAAATATTATAATATTTCAATATTTTATTTTACTATTCTGATAATCTTTTAATAAACATTTAACTATTATTAAAACTGTATATGAAGCAATTATTACAAAAAAGCAGAAGGATAGCTTATGGTTTTATTCTTTTAGCTATCACAGGGTTTTCGACTTTTGCCCAAAGGTCGGTTACTGGGAAAGTAACAGGAAGCAATAATGAAACGCTAGCAGGAGTAAGTATTTTTGAAAAACTGTCTAAAAAAGGTACAACAACGGCATTAGACGGTACTTATAAAATTGATGTTCCTGCGAATGCGGTATTGGTATTTAGTTTTGTAGGCTTCAAATCTCAAGAAGTTGCTATTGGTAATAAAACCAATGTAAACGTAGAATTGTCAGTTGATGTACAAGCTTTGGAAGAAGTAGTGGTTGTGGGTTATGGACAAGTAAAAAGGAGTGATTTAACGGCTTCGGTTTCGAGTATTAAAGGGGATGTGATTAAAGAATTTCCTGTTTCTTCATTAGATCAAGCCTTACAAGGTAGAGTAGCTGGGGTACAAGTATCACAAGCTTCTGCTGCTCCTGGTGGTGGGCTTTCGGTGCGTGTAAGAGGACCCAATTCAATTTTGAGTGGTTCAGAACCTTTGTATGTAATTGATGGATTACCAATTTATCCTGATAATAATGCACTCGGAACTGGCGGTAACAGACAGCCTTCAAACGCTTTGGCGATGCTGAACCCGAATGATATTGAATCTATCGAAGTACTGAAAGATGCTTCTGGTACTTCAATTTATGGTTCAAGAGGAGCGAATGGTGTGGTGATGATTACAACAAAACGTGGGAAAGAAGGAGACGGACGTTTGACTTACGATGCGTCGTACTCTATGCAAGATATTTCAAGAAAAATTGATGTAATGCGTGCAGACGATTACATGAAGTACATCAATAAATTAGAAGTAAGCCAAGGAGGTGCAGGACGTTATAGTGCTGCACAAATTAATGCGGCTGGTGCTGGTACAAACTGGTTGGATGCAGTGACTCGTCAAGGAAATATCCAAAGCCATCAATTGACATTTGCAGGTGGAACAAAGGGGATGCGATATGCTTTTAGTGGAAATGTGCTTGATAATCAAGGTGTTGTTATTAGTACTGATTTCAAACGTTATGGATTTCGTGTGAATTTAGATAATGATTTTTTAGGAGGAAAAGCTACCTTGAGTAACAGTTGGTCGTACAGTCATTTAGAATCAAGTAATGTGCCGACCGATAGAGGTGGACCGGGTGGTTTAATTATTACTGCACTTGGTTTGGACCCAACGGTGGCTATTTACGACCAAAATGGAAATTATAATTATCCAAGTTATGATGGTCGCTTTAGTATTAATCCAGTAGCAGAAGCCAAACAAGGTTATGACAAAGATGTGACCAATCGTATTTTCGGTACTTCCGGAGTTACTTTTAACATCATCGAAGGCTTGAAATTCAAGACAAGTATTGGGGTTGATGTGGTAAATGCTAATCGTAAATCGTTCTATAATAGTTTTACTCGTTTGGGTCGCCAGAATGGACGTGTGTTAGATAAATTCAATCGTAATGTTATGAATTTATTGAACGAAAACTTACTGACTTATACCAAAACCTTGAGTAAAGGACACAATGTTGATGTAACCGCAGGTTATACCAATCAGCATGAAATTAACCAGTATGATGCAGCTTCTTCTTGGGGTTTGCCTTCGGATGATGTTAATTCAATGAACTTGCAAAATGGAGCTAAACCACAAACACCATTTTCGGGAAGACAAGAATGGAATTTAGAATCATTTATCGGAAGAGTAAATTATTCTGCTTTAGATAAGTACTTATTGACTGTAACTGTTCGCCGAGATGGTTCTTCAAAATTTGGTCCTAATAACAAATGGGCAACTTTCCCTTCGGCTGCCATTGGTTGGAAAATTGCCAATGAAGAATTCTTCAAAAACTCTAAAATTTCAGAAGTTATCAACGACTTAAAATTGCGTGCAAGTTATGGTATTACAGGTAATTCAAATATTCCTCCTTATCAATCTGTTTCTGGTTTAGTGCCTTTCAATTATGTTTTTGGAGGACAATTGGCTGCTGGTTACGGAGCAAACAATATTGCGAATCCAGACTTAAAATGGGAATCAACAGCGATGCTGAATGTCGGTCTGAATACTCGTTTATTGAACAATCGTTTAGACTTAGCCGTTGACTGGTACAATACCAAAACTTCTGATTTATTACTCTACGTTTCTATCGCTCAAAGTACAGGTTTTAGTACTGTATTGTTAAATTCAGGTTCATTGACCAACAAAGGAGTTGACTTTGAAGCTAACTATAAAGCAATCGACAAAGGAGATTTTAAATGGGATATTGGCGGAAATATTTCATTTGTAAGAAACGAAATTGCTGATTTAGGTAAAAGTACTCCTTATTTCGCTGGTAGCCCAAGTGGTCACTTAGGGATTGATGGAAGTTGGGTAGAAGCTGGAAATCCGATTGGCGTTTGGCGTGGTTATGAATATGCAGGTTTGTTCAAAACGGATGCAGAAGGAGCTAGCTATTCAGCTAAAGCGGGTTATCCCAAATATACTGATGTAAACAATGATGGAAAATATACTTCGGATGACTACAAAATTATCGGTAATCCAAATCCAAAATTTGTTTGGGGTATGAATACTTCATTGAAATATAAAAACTTTGATTTAGTCGTATTTTTCAGAGGAGTACAAGGTAACCAAATTCGTAACCTTCAACAGTCAGAAATTGGTGATGGTGTGCAGAAAATCAATCAGTTAGAGAATATTCTTACGGATTCTTGGAGTTCAGAAAATCAAAATGGTACTCGTCCAGTAATTGACGGTAGAAGAGATTTTATTTCATTCCGCAAATCTTCATTCTTTATTCAAGATGGTTCTTTCATTCGTCTTCAAAATGTTTCATTGGGTTATAGAATTCCTGTCAACAATAAATTTATTCGTTCGGCAAGAGTATCAGTAAGTGGACAAAATTTATTCTTGATTACGAAATACAAAGGTTTTGATCCAGAAGTAAACAATGGCGGACAAAGTAATTTGAACCGTGGAGATGATTATGACGCTTATCCAAGAGCAAGAACGATTACGTTCGGATTAAATCTTGGTTTTTAGGCTTTTATCAAAATTAATTTTTACTGTAAATTAAATTCTTAGCAATATAAGAAATGAAAAATTTCATCTTAAAAAATACAAAATCACTCCTTGCTTCGGCCATTATGTTGTCGGCAACGGGATGTTCGGATTTGAAAGAAAATCCAGATTTTATTAACCCAAGTACTTTTTATCAATCAGCCAAAGAGCTTGAATTGGGCGTGAATGCAGTTTACGATGACCTTACGATGGGCAATGGCGATTGGTCTAATCACTTTTACAATCGTTATGTGTTTGAATGTTTGGCGGGTTATCAAATAGGTTGGGAAAAAGGGCCATTGCAATATAATTTAGGAAATATCAGTGCTTCTGATGATTATATCAATGCGTATTGGCAACAGTGTTATCGTTCGATAGACCGTGCGAATAATCTCATCGAAACGGCTGATAAAATTCAAGATCCTGCCAATGCCGATAAAGTAAAACGCATCAAAGCAGAAGCACAGTTTTTAAGAGGGTTTTATTATTATGAATTGGTAAGATATTTTGATAATCCGCCTTTGAAAATTACTTCTACCCAGAGCTACAACGATTTGCCAAGTAATAGCGGAGGAAAACAAAAAGTACTTGAACAAATTTATGCTGATTGTAGTGCAGCAGCAAGTGTTTTGCCTGCTTCATATTCAGGTGCGGATGCTGGTAGAGCCACAAAATGGGCAGCAAAAACTTTGTTGATGAAAGCTCAATTATGGGGACAAAAATGGGCTGAAGCAAAAGCTACTTCTGAAGATATTATCAATAATAGTGGGCTGTCGCTTTATGCAGATTTTGGAAGTAACTTCGATTTAAATCATAAAAATCAAGGAGAAAGAATATTTGAAGGTCAAGGCTCTGCCAAAGCCAATTCAACAGAATATACGAATCACTCTGCACACTTTAATCCAGAAGATTTTCCAAGTGATTTAGGCGGTGCTGGTTGGAGTTGGCTAAGTGCTACAAAAGATTTCAGAATGTCTTATAAAAGTTCTGACAAGCGAATTGATGCCACTTTTATAGAATCGTATCCAACAGGTCGTACCGCTAAAAATTCTAAAGGAGAATTTCCAATCGTAAAATGGAGTGAAAAAGCAGATTATAATCTTTCTCGTTTTGGTGGTTTAGTTGACCCAAATGCTAATCCCAATAATCCTTCTGAGTTGATTTTCAGTAAAGCATGGTCAGGAAAATTAGTGGAATTGAATACAAACTGGTCAACAACGGAAAAAAATACTATTTATTTACGTTACGCTGACGTGTTACTCGGACATTCGGAAGCTTGTAACGAAGTTGGACAAGGCGATGCTTTTGCAAGTATTAATAAATTGCGTGAAAGAGCTGGTTTAGAACCTTTAAAAGGACTTTCGCAAGCGGCATTGAGAGATGCAATTGTGGATGAAATTATTCACGAATTTGCTTTTGAACAAGTAGGTTACCCAGAGCTTCGTCGTAAAAGTAAGTTTGGCGGAAATCCAGATTATCTTGGTGCGTACATCAAACACTATTCTGATACTTACAAAGTTGGAAGAACTGTTAAAGCCAAAGATTATGTATTGCCGATTCCATTGATTGAAATTCAAGGAAATCCAAATGTGAAGCAAAATCCTGAATGGCAATAGTTTTTGATTGAAAATAATAGTTTTAACATTCCAAATCATCAAGATTTGGAATGTTTTGTTTTTTTGAAAAGCGATATTTACTCAAACGCTATTAAAATTTGAGCTGATGCTATGAAGAAATTATCAGTACTTTTCCTTTTGTTTTTTGGTGCTTGTCAACCTGAAAAAGAAAAACTTTTTACCGTAATTCCTGCGACCGAAAGTGGTATTTCTTTTCAAAACACGGTTGTTGAAAATGATTCTTTCAACCTGATTGATTACTATTATGTTTATAACGGAGGCGGTGTTGCCGTTGGCGATATTAACAATGACGGTTTGACGGACGTGTATTTTACTGGAAACCAAGTAGCTGATAAATTGTATTTGAATAAAGGAGTTGACGAAAAATCAGCTTTTAAATTTGAAGATATTTCAGAAAAAACAGGTATCAAAAAAGGAGGTTGGAGTACGGGCGTAACGATGGCGGATGTCAATGGAGATGGACTGTTAGATATTTACGTTTGTAAATCAGGAAATTATCCATCTTCTCAACGAGCGAATCAATTATACATTAATCATTCTAGCGGAAGGAAAATTAGCTTCGTCGAATCGGCAAAAGAGTATGGTTTAGCGGATACAACTTTCAGTAATCAAGCCGCATTTTTTGATTTTGATAAAGACAATGATTTAGATTTATTTCTCATCACAAGTACCAATTCCACTCGCAATCCAAACGCTTTGGTTGCTCCAATTACGGATGGAAGTGGATTGTCTGCCGATAAACTTTTTCAAAATAATGGAAATGGTACTTTTACAGATATTTCTCGAAAAGCTGGAATTCTGCACGATGGCATGAGTTTAGGTTTGTCTATTGCCGATGTAAATGAAGATGGTTGGGAAGATATTTTTGTTGGAAATGATTTTCTTTCCAACGATTTACTTTACATCAATAATCACGACGGTACTTTTACTGAATCTGCAAAAGAAAGTTTTGGACATCACAGCCAGTTTTCGATGGGAACGGATGTTGCAGACATTAACAATGACGGGAAATTTGATATAATGTCTGTCGATATGCTTCCTGCTGATAATGAGCAAAGAAAAAAAATGGCTGGGCCAGCCAATTATGTGCAGTACGAACAAAGTTTGGCTTTGGGCTATCATCCGCAATTTATGCGAAATATGTTGCATTTGAATGTCGGAAAAACGCCCGATGGCAAAGTACATTTTTCTGAAATTGGTCAGTTGGCGGGAGTTCATAGTACTGATTGGAGTTGGTCGCCTCTGTTTGCCGATTTTGATAATGATGGCAACAAAGATTTATTCATTAGCAATGGCTATTTGCGAGATATTACCGATTTGGATTTTGTAAGTTACAACGCAGAAATGGCTCAGGCAAGTACTTCCAAAAAAGAAATAGACGACTTGATGAAGAAGGGAGCGTTGAAGATGAATACACTTAAAAAAGTAAATTACTTGTTTCGCAACAATGAAGATTTAACTTTCAAAGATATTTCAAATGAGGCGTTTGGCGATTTACCTTCGCTTTCAAATGGTGCGGCTTATGCAGATTTTGATAACGATGGAGATTTAGATTTAGTTGTAAACAACATCAATCAAGAAGCTTTTTTGTTGAAAAATAACACACAATCAAAAGCCTTTTTAAAAGTAAAACTACAAGGAACAGCACAAAATACTTTTGGTTTAGGAAGTGATGTTACGCTTTTTCAAGAAGGAAAATTGCAGAAAATTCACCAGACAGTTACCAGAGGTTTTCAGTCTTCTAGTGATTTTTTAATTCATTTTGGTTTGGGTAAAAATTCGAAAATTGATTCTTTACAAATACTTTGGTCAGACGGAAAATCGCAGACTATCAAAAATGTAAAAAGTAATCAAACCTTGCTTGTTGATTATAAAAATGCTAAACTACAAACAGTAACCAAACCAAATCCTTCAAGAATTTTTAGAGATGAATCTCATATTTTGAAAGATTATGTTCATCAAGAAGAACCTTATATGGACTATAATCAGGAAACGTTGTTGATGCACAAACTTTCTCAGCAAGGATCAAAAATGACTACTGGTGATGTGAATGGCGATGGCTTAGAAGATTTTTTTGTGGGAGGTTCGTACTTGCACGAAGGAAAGTTTTTCATTCAAAAACCTAATGGGAAATTTCAGCAAACCATTTTGACGAAAGGAAATCAGGAGAAAAACGAAGAAGATGTAGGGGTATTATTATTTGATGCTGACAACGATAAAGATTTGGATTTGTACATTGTCAGTGGTTCAAACGAGTATTTTGATGGTTCGGAATATTATCAAGACAGATTATATTTTAATGATGGGAAAGGAAATTTTACCCTGACAAAAAATCACTTGCCCAACATTAGTCATAGTGGTTCTTGTGTGGTAGCGACTGATTTTGACCACGATGGAGATTTGGATTTGTTCAGAGGTGGAAGGCTAACGCCTTTGCAATATCCAAAAGCTGGCGAAAGCTATTTATTAAGAAATGAAGGAGGATATTTCAGCGATGTTACTGAAAGTTTTGCTCCTAACTTGCGAACAGTTGGCATGGTTACTTCGGCAGTTTGGGCTGATATTGACCATGATTCTTGGGAAGATTTAATTGTCGTTGGCGAATGTATGCCCATTACTTTATTTCAAAATAAACAAGGAAAATTGGTAGCAACCAATACTTTCCCAGCGTCAAATGGTTTGTGGAATTGTATCAAAGCTGCTGATTTTGACAAAGATGGCGACATCGACTTTGTAGTAGGAAATCTCGGAACAAACAATCGCTATCAGTTTTCAAGTACTGAACCGCTGACGATTTATGGAGCTGATTACGACAATAATGGTCGTTGGGATGCCATTCCTTCTTACTTCTTGAAAGGCGTTGAATATCCAATTCCCTCAAGAGATGAGCTTGTTCGTCAAATTCCATCATTCAAAGCCAAGTTTAATACTTACGAATTGTATGCCAAAGCTACCATGAAGGATGTACTTTCAGAAGAACAACGCAAAGCTGCAACGATAACAAAAGTATTTCTTCAAGAGAGTTTTTACCTTGAAAATTTGGGGAATAATAACTTTAAATTCAAGGCATTGCCTAATGTCGCTCAGTGGTCAGTTTGCCAAGATATTTTGATAGAAGACTTGAATGCAGACGGAAATTTAGACATGATTTTAGTAGGAAATGATTACGGAGTAGAACCCGTTGCTGGGCGATACGATGCCTCTTACGGAACAGTTTTGAAAGGAAATGGCAAAGGGAATTTTGAAGTATTAGACTTAGAAAAAACAGGTTTTTTCGTCGATGGAGATTGCAAAAGTATCATCTCAATTCGTAATTCAGCAGGTAAAAAGTCGGTGATTGTTTCTCGCAATGTTGCTACTTTAAAAGTATTAGTCTTGGAAAGAGGCTTTTAAAACGGAAGTAGATATAATTTTCAGAGAATTTTAAATCATAATATTGTCCATTAAATTCAAGATAAACTCTATGGTTTTTAGCTCTTGTAATAAGTTGTTTTGTATAAATATTTAATCCATCAAAAGACAGATTTTAGAAAAATGTATAAAAGACAATTACTGATTAGTTTATCTATCTTAGGAATTTTATTGGGTTTCTCCTTCGATATTTTTGCCCAACAGAAAATCTCATTAGCAGGAACTTGGGAACTAAAACTCGACCCACAAGATAAAGGTCTTCGAGAACATTGGTGGGATGTTTCTTATTCAGAAAAAGTAAAATTGCCAGGTTCTTTAACTGAAAATGGTAAAGGCGACGACATTACTTTACAAACTCCGTGGACGGGCGATGTGATTGATAGTAGCTATTATTTTTCTGAGAAATATGCCAAATATCGTCAAAATGATATTAAAATGCCCTTTTGGTTGAAACCAACGAAGTATTTTGCTGCACCTGCTTGGTACAAAAAGACAATCAATATTCCTGAAAATTGGGCTAAGAAAAAAGTTGTCTTGAATTTAGAACGTTGTCATTGGGAAACAAGTGTTTTTGTGAATGGGAAGTTTGCGGGTACACAAAATAGTTTGGTTACGGCACATCAATATGATATTACGGGTCTTTTGAAAGAGAAAAACAATGAGATTGTGATTAGGGTTGATAATAGAATTAAAATCTATATCGGACCAAATTCATCAAGTATTACTGAACACACACAAACCAATTGGAACGGAATAGTTGGGGAGATTTCTTTAGAAGCAAAAGCCTCGACGAATATTGAAGATATTCAGATTTTCCCCCATCTTTCCTCTTCCTCTATAATGGTTTCTTTAGCATTGAATCAAGCTAGAAACCAATCTTTTAAAGGAAAAGTAATTTATCAAGTACAAAGTCTGCAAGGAAACAAAACATTTTTGCCAGTTCAAGAAGAAGCGGTTAGTTTTTCTACTGAAACGACGAATCTCAGCACTACTTATCGCATTCCAAATCCTGAACTTTGGGATGAATTTTCACCTAATTTATACCAACTAAAAACACAATTAGTGGATGAAAAAGGAATAATCATTTCTGAAAAAATATCGACTTTCGGTATGCGTGAAATGTCAACAATTGGTTCACGAATTGCTATCAATGGTCGTCCGATTTTCTTGCGAGGCGATGTTGACTGTGCAGGTTTTCCATTGACGGGCTATCCTTCTACCGAGCGTACTTTTTGGAATAAAATTTTTACAACCATCAAAAGTTATGGACTCAATCATTTGCGTTTTCACTCTTGGTGTCCGCCAGAGGTGGCTTTTCAAGTAGCTGATAGTTTGGGTGTTTATTTGTATGTAGAAAGTCCACTTTGGGCAAACCAAGGAAGTGCGGTTGGAACAGGCGGTTTAGTCGATGATTTTATTTACAAAGAATCAGAACGTATTTTGAAAAATTATGGTAATCATCCTTCTTTTTGCATGATGTCTTACGGCAATGAACCTGCGGGTATCAACCAAAATGAATTTCTTGGAAGATGGGTTGAACATTTCAAACAAAAAGATACTCGTCGTTTATATACCAGCGGTGCAGGTTGGCCAATTTTACCCGAAAATCAATTCAATATTCATTCAGATGCACGCATTCAGCGTTGGGGCGAAGAGACGAACAGTATTATCAACAAAGAAAAACCTAGTACAACTTACGACTGGCGAAAAAGAACTGGTGGCACAGCCAATCAGCCATATATCAGTCATGAAATTGGACAATGGTGTGCGTACCCCAACTTAAAGGAAATATCGAAATATACTGGTGTTTTAAAGGCAACAAATTTTGAGATTTTCAAAGAAACTTTAGAAGCCAAAGGCATGGGCAGTCAAGCAGAAGATTTTCTTTATGCTTCTGGACGTTTGCAAACACTTTGTTATAAAGCCGATATTGAAGCCGCTTTGCGTACTCCTTGTTTTGGTGGATTTCAGTTATTAGGCTTGCACGATTTTCCCGGACAAGGTACAGCTTTGGTGGGTGCTTTAGATGCTTTTTGGGAATCAAAAGGCTATACTTCGCCTGAAGAATATCGTACTTTTTGTAATACTACCGTTTTGTTAGCTCGTTTACCATCTTTGATTTATACCAATCAAGACAATATGGAAGCTACTTTAGAGATGGCTCATTTTGGAGCAAAAGCTTTAAAAAATGCTAAAATCTTGTGGCAGATTGTAGATGAAGCTGGTAAAGTACAGCGAAAAGGATTTTTTATCAAAGAACAAGTTGATATTGATAATGTACAAACCATCGGTCAGCTAAAAGAATCATTGTCAGGTTTTACAAAAGCTCAAAAATTAGTCTTGAAATTAAGTATCGAAGGCACTGATATTAAAAATAGCTGGGATTTTTGGGTTTATCCTGCTAAACTTTCAGTAGAATCCGCTACTGGAAATGTGTTGATAGCAGAATCTTTAAATCCTGAAATTATACAACAATTAGAAGCTGGAAGAACTGTTTTATTATTACCTTTTAGCCATGTGAAAAAAGGAAAAGGAGCAGAAGTAAAAGTTGGATTTTCTACTGTTTTCTGGAACACGGCTTGGACGAGCGGACAAGGTCCACACACTTTAGGCATTACTTGTAATCCGAAAAGTCCAATTTTTAGTGATTTTCCTACGGAATCATTTAGTAATTATCAGTGGCAAGATATTATGAGTCATTCTCAAGCGATAATTCTGGACGAATTTCCTACTTCTTTAAAGGCAAGTATTCAACCGATTGATACTTGGTTTGAAAATCGCCGACTAGCTTTGGCTTTTGAAGCAAAGGTAGGCAAAGGAAAACTGATGGTTTGTAGTATTGATTTAATCAAAAATATTGACCAACGTCCTGCTACTCGTCAATTAAAATATAGTTTATTAAAATACCTTAACAGTAAAGCTTTTAACCCGACCCAACAAATGGAAGTATCAGCTTTACAAGGCTTATTTGAAAGTAAAAAGTAATCTTTATTTTACATCTCCCATCGGTGTTTTGTAAAAACCTTAACCAAGAACTTGCATACAATAATTATGAATAATCAATTAGTGAATGTTTGGGAAGAAACAGTCTTGATTCCTACTTATGGCATTGGAAAGCCAGAAAAGAATCCGATGTTTTTAGAAAAAAGAGTATATCAAGGAAGTAGCGGTGTTGTATATCCGCACGCTGTTATTGAAAAAATAGAAGATACTAAAGAGGATAAAAGTTATCAAGCCATTTATCTGGAAAATCAATATTTAAAAATTATGATTTTACCAGAATTGGGAGGAAGAATCCAAATGGCTTATGACAAAGTAAAGCAACGTCATTTTATTTATTATAATCAAGTGATTAAACCTGCTTTGGTTGGTTTAACTGGGCCTTGGATTTCGGGCGGAATTGAGTTTAATTGGCCTCAACATCACCGTCCGAGTACTTTTGAAGCCATTGATTTTTCGATTGAAGAAAATGCCGATGGCTCAAAAACGGTTTGGGTAAGTGAAGTTGAAAGAATGTTTCGTACCAAAGGCATGGCAGGCTTTACTTTACATCCTGATAAAGCTTATTTAGAAATTCAAGGAGTATTGTACAATCGTACAAGTATTCCACAGACTTTTCTGTGGTGGGCAAATCCAGCAGTGAAAGTAAACGATTATTATCAATCTGTTTTTCCGCCAGATGTTTATGCTGTTTTCGACCACGGAAAACGAGATGTTTCTTCCTTTCCAATCGCCAAACGCACTTATTATAAAGTAGATTATTCGCCCGGAACGGATATTTCTTGGTATAAAAATATTCCTGTGCCTACGTCTTATATGGCGATAAAATCGAAGTACGATTTTATGGGCGGTTATGAAAACGACAGCAAAGGAGGTTTGCTTCATGTGGCTAATCATCATGTTTCGCCCGGAAAAAAACAATGGACTTGGGGAAATGGTGAATTTGGCTATGCTTGGGACAGAAATTTGACGGATGAGGATGGTCCTTACATTGAATTAATGACGGGAGTTTTTACCGATAATCAACCTGATTTTTCATGGATAATGCCCAACGAAGAACGTCGTTTTGTACAATACTTTATGCCTTACAGCGAAATTGGTATCGTAAAAAACGCTACGAAAGAAGCGGCAATTAATTTGGAGTACGAAAATAATATCATTCATCTCAAAGCTTACACGACGGCTTCGTACCCAAAAGCCAAGATTGAATTGAGCTTGAATGATAATATTATTTTTGCAGAGACTATTGATATTTCTCCAGAGCAGGCATTTCATCATTATTTGCCTTACTCAGATATTCAACTGGAACAATTGCATTTGCGTTTATCATCTTCCGATGGCACTGAATTGGTGGGGTATCAGCCAGAATTACAAGTAGAAAAGGAGATCCCAGCACCTGCTATGGCTGCAAAAACTCCTGCTGAAATTGAAAGTAATGAGCAATTGTTTCTGACAGGGCAACACATCGAGCAGTATCGTCATGCTACTTATTTAGCTACTGATTATTACGAAGAAGTGCTCCGCCGTGACCCACAAGATATTCGTTCAAACAATGCGATGGGCTTGTGGTATTACAAACGTGGGCAATTTGCCAAAGCAAAACCGTATTTTGAAAAGGCAATTCAAACCTTAACGCAAAGAAATCCAAATCCTTATAATGGCGAAGCATATTTCAATTTGGGACTTTGTTTGACAAAACTGGAAGATTACGATAAAGCCTATGAAGTATTTTTTAAAGCAACTTGGAATGCCGCTTGGCAAGATAACGCTTATTTAGCTTTGGCAAGAATTTCAGTTCGTCAGGGAAAATACGAACAAGCTTTAGAAGAAGTAAGTAATTCGATGCTCAGAAATTGGCATGGACATACTGCTCGTCATCTGAAAGTATCCATTCTTCGCCATTTGAACAGAAAAGAAGAAGCCTTAAAACTGATAGAAGAAAGTTTACAAATAGATCAATTCAATGTGGGCTGTTTGTTTGAAAAGTATCTCATTGAAAAGGCTTTTGATAAAAAATTAGCCAAAGAAACTTTCACAAGACTTACCACACTTTTACGCCAAAATGTACATACTTATCTGGAATACGCTACCGATTATTTAGAAGCTGGTCTTTTTCAGGAAGTCGCTGATTTATTGTCGATTTATCTTTCAGAAAGTAAAGAAGCTTATCCGATGGTGTATTATTTTATGGCTTTTACTTACGAAAATCTTGGCGAGGAAGCACAAAAATTACGCTTTTTAGAGAATGCTCAACAGGCAAATCCAGCATATGTTTTTCCGAATCGTTTAGATGAAGTAGTAGTTTTGACATGGGCTGTGGAACAAAACCCATTGGATGCGAACGCTTATTATTTCTTAGGAAATTTTTGGTATGCCAATCGTCAATATCCTGAAGCTATTGCTTGTTGGGAGCGTTCAGCGAATATAAACGACACTTTTCCTACGGTTTTTAGAAATTTATCTTTGGCTTACTTTAATAAACTAAATGATGCAAAAAAGTCGCTTGAAGCGATGGAAAAGGCTTTTGCTTTAGACCCGAAAGATGCCAGAGTATTGATGGAACTCGACCAATTGTATAAAAAATTGAATTACAATCCGCAAGAACGATTGAATTTATTAGAAAAAGACCTTGAAGTAAGTAACCAGCGAGATGATTTATTTTTAGAAAGAATTACTTTGCATAATCAATTAGGAAATTATGCAAAAGCGGTTGAATTACTAGCTTCTCGACAGTTTCATCCTTGGGAAGGCGGCGAAGGAAAAGTAGTAGGACAGTACTTAATTTGTCATCTTGAATTAGCTAAAAAAGCTATTCTACATCAAAATTTTGAAAAAGCTTTAAGCTTGCTAAATGCCGCAGAAAAGTATCCAATCAATTTAGGGGAAGGCAAATTATTTGGCGTGCAGGAAAATGATATTTTCTATTTAAAAGGATTGGCTTATGAAGGTTTAGCAATGCCAGAAAAAGCGAAAGAAAATTTTCAGTTAGCAATGATAGGTTTAGACGAACCCGCACAGGCAATTTTTTATAATGATCAACAACCCGATAAAATTTTCTATCAAGGTTTGGCTTGGAAAAAATTAGGGAATCTTGAAAAAGCAGAAGCTCTTTTTCATAGGCTGATTGGCTTTGGAGAAGTTCATCAAAGTGATGAAGTAAAGATTGATTACTTCGCTGTTTCTTTACCCGATTTATTGGTTTTTGATGCAGATTTAAACGAAAGAAATCAAATTCATTGCTTTTATTTGATTGGTTTGGGACATTTAGGCTTAGGTTTCTATGAGGAGGCTCAAACTTTTTTTGATAAAATACTAAGCTTGAACATCAATCATCAAGGAGCGATTTTACATAAAAAGATGATTAATTTTTTGAAAAGCTAATCATTGAAAGTAGTGATTAGAAAAAAGTGATTGGTGATTAGCTGTGCTTGCCTAAAATAGGTTGACAAAAAATCAACTTATTTTAGGCAAGCACATAATTTGATGTAATGCTAATCACCAATCACTTTTTTCTAATTGCTAAAAAATTAATGTTTCCCCATTTTTCTAAAATCACGTGGCGAAACGCCCATTACGGTTGTGAATACTCTGCTGAAATGATAAGGGTCGTTATAACCAATTTGATAGGAAATTTCTTTTACTCTCAACTTGCTGTATTCTAACAAACGGCAAGCTTGTTGAATCTTGAGGAAAGTGAAAAAATTGATAGGTGAGCTTTGTACTTTTTGGCGAAATACTGCTGAAAAGTGCGAAGCTGACATTCCTGCTACTTCTGCTAATTGTTCCAAAGTAAGATTTTCAGTAAGATGTTCTTTCATATAAAAAATCACTTTACTGATGGGGTCTGCGTCGGATGATTGCTGTGGATTGGGGTTAAAAACAGAGATTTTGAAAGTAGTAAGAAAATGGGCAAAACTGGTGTTGGCGTAAACTATATTATCGTCGTTGAAGGACATCTCTATATGTGAAATAATATCATCAAACATTACTATTCGCTCGTTGTTGGGCGGCATCATAATCGGTGCATAATTTTCTGAAACATCAATCAGAAAATCAAGGTAATGAGTGGAACGAGAACCTGTAAAATGTACCCAGTAAATAGACCATGGATTACTTAGGTTTGCTCCGTATCGGTGGGCAATATTGGCAGGTAGAATAAAGAAATGGTCAGGTTTTACAAGGTGTTTTTGTTGATTGATTTCAAACCAACCTTCGCCATGCACACAGTAAATCAAAATATGTTGTAAACAACCATACTTGCGTTCACGAGCGTGAAAACCCGCTTTTGGGTAATAACCAATATCTGTAATATGTAATGCTTCAACCAATGGATGCTTGGCAATTCGGGTTAGTAATTCATTGGGCATGATGTAAGTTCGTTGCCCAACAAAACCTTCTTGTTTCTCTATCATCATTCAATACGTTTAGTAATATTATCTATGTTTTTATCAAAACAGTCATGTAAAATTAACATATCAACTGGTAATTCTTTAATATAATATAAGTATATTCAAATAATAATCATGGAGAAAAATACGAACAATACTCGCTATACATTTTTGATTTCTTTTATCTCTGCTTTGGGAGGTTATCTTTTCGGCTTTGATTTTGCCGTAATTTCAGGAGCTTTACCATTTTTAAGAGAAGTATTTGCTCTGAATGCTTGGTGGGAAGGGTTTTTAACGGGTTCATTAGCATTAGGCTGTATGTTGGGCTGTATGTTGGCAGGAAAAATTGCCGACAAACACGGCAGAAGACCAGCCTTAATGATTTCAGCCTTAGTTTTTGCTTTATCTTCTTTGGGAATGGCATTTTCCAGTAATTTGTCCATCTTTATTGTAATGAGGTTGATCGCAGGTATCGGTGTAGGAATGGCTTCTATGCTAAGTCCGATGTACATAGCAGAAGTATCACCTGCAGAAATTAGAGGAAGAAATGTTTCCATCAATCAACTCACAATTGTTATCGGAATTTTGATTACCAATTTGGTCAACTACCAACTTTCTTCTATTGGGACAGAAGCTTGGCGATGGATGTTTGGCTTAGGTGTTATTCCTTCACTTACCTTTTTTGTCGGTGTATTTTGGTTGCCAGAAAGTCCACGCTGGTTGATTCAACATGGGAAAATAGCTTTAGGTGAATCCATTCTAACTAAAATCGGAGGCAATGATTTTGCCCAAAAAACGATTCACGACGTGGAAAAATCTTTAGAGAATGTTCAGAAAGAATCATTTAAATTATTGCTAAAAGTAGATTACAGACCTGCTGTTTTGGTAGGTATTGGCTTAGCAGTTTTTCAGCAATTATGTGGTATCAATGTGGTATTTAATTATACTTCAACCATTTTTGAAACCGTAGGAGCAAATCTTGATAGACAACTTTTTGAAACCGTGGCTATTGGTGCAATCAATTTGATTTTTACCATTTTCGCCATGAATAAAGTAGATAAAATAGGACGAAAACCTTTGATGTTAGTGGGTTCACTCGGGCTTTCGGTCTTGTACATTATCATTGCTTTACTCTTGAAAAATCATGCTGACCCACGAGTACTTTCCCTTTTTGTATTGATGGCAATTAGTACTTATGCTTGTTCTTTAGCACCCGTTACTTGGGTGTTGATTTCTGAAATTTTTCCGAATAAAATCAGAGGAAAAGCTTCTTCCATTGCCATTTTAGCTTTGTGGGCTGCCTATTTTGTCTTGGTATTTACTTTTCCAATTTTGGCAGAAAAGCTGGGTACTTTTGGCCCATTCTGGATGTACGCTGTGGTGTGTTTTGCTGGTTTTTGGTTTATTAAATTGAAAGTAAAAGAAACTAAAGGAAAGACTTTAGAAGAATTAGAAGATGTTTTTTTGGGGCATTAGCATGAGTTGCGAATTGTGAGTGCAGAATGCTGAGTAAAGGAAATGTCCTTGCCTAAAACATTCAGTTTATCGCTTTTTCACTGCAATTACAGACAGCATTTTAAAAATTATTCTACTATTTTGAAGTGTATTAATTGCATTAGTATTAGAAGTAATGGCTCAAGTTTTAAAAATCTGATTGAAGAATACTTTTTTTATCATTGTAGCGGCAACCCTTGGAGTTGCCGCTACAATGGACGTGCAACCGAAAGGGTTGCCGCTACGGATTGTTCTGAGTGAAAATAGATTATCACTTAGGACTTTGTTAAGTAATCAGAATTAAACATTGTACAGATTAATAAATATTTTTAATCACTAAATCACTCATTCAATCAATCACTCAATAGATTAAGAAATCACTCAATAAATTTTTATGAATACGAATAAATTACTCTTCATCAGTAGTATTATCACTATCGGAGGATATTCTGTGTATTCATTTTTGGGAGAAGCCAACAAAGTAAATTACAGCACAGAAGTAAAACCGATTCTGAACAAACATTGCATTGCTTGTCACGGTGGCGTGAAAAAACAAGGTGGATTTAGTTTGTTGTTTCGTGAGGAGGCTTTGGGCAAAACGGAGTCGGGCAAACCTGCCATTATTCCGGGCGATGCCAAACATTCTGAATTTATCATTCGTCTGACGCACAAAGACCCAGAGGAAAGAATGCCTTTGAAAAAAGAACCGTTGAAAAAAGAGGAAATTGAAATCTTGACAAAATGGGTGAATCAAGGAGCAAATTGGGGCGAGCACTGGGCTTTTGTAAAACCAGAAATGCCAAAAGTACCTAACAAAGGCTTTTTTGCTGGTTTATTGAGTTTGTTTTCGAGTAAATGGGAGAAAAATGACATTGATTATTTCGTAAAAAATAAATTGGATGAGGAAGGATTAAGTCCTTCAAAACAAGCAGAAAAGTCGATTTTGCTCAGAAGAGTATTTTTAGATTTGACGGGTTTACCACCTACCGAAAAACAAATTCAGGATTTTTTGAAAGATGATGCCGACAACGCCTACGAAAAAGTAGTCGATTCTTTACTGGCTTCTCCGCAGTACGGCGAACGTTGGGCAGGAATGTGGCTCGATATGGCAAGGTATTCGGATACCAAAGGCTACGAAAAAGACGAAGGCAGAAATATTTGGCAGTATCGAGATTATGTGATTAAAGCTTTTAACAAAGATTTGCCTTATAACCAATTCATAAAAGAACAGTTGGCAGGCGATTTATTGAAAAATCCTACTGAAGAACAGTACATCGCTACGGCTTTTCATCGGAATACTGTCAATAATGACGAAGGCGGAACGGATGATGAAGAGTTTAGAAATGCCACTATGGTCGATAGAGTAAACACGACTTGGGAGGTTTTTCAATCAACTACTTTTGCTTGCGTGCAATGTCATTCGCATCCTTATGACCCCATTCGGCACGAAGATTATTATAAATCAATGGCGTTTTTTTATAATACTCGTGACGAAGACATTCCTGACGATTCGCCTTATCTCCGTCAATTCACAAAGCCTGAGGACAAAGCGAAATTAACAGATTTACAACATTGGATAAAAAACAATTTTGGCACAGCCAAAGAGCAAGAAATTAGTCAGTATTTGACATTTTTAGAACCTAAAATTCATCCACATTCAGGCGACCAATTTATTAATGGAGCATTGGCAGATACCAAGTACTTGGGAATTAGAAATGGCGGTTCGGTACGATTCAAATCCTTGCCCTTGACGGGTAAACGCCAATTATTGGTAGCTTACGGAAATAAAACTGGAAGTCCGACCTTAATGGAAATTCACTTAGGTTCTTTAACGGGCAAAGTACTCACAACCATAAAATTAGATACTACCCAAAAAGGCGGTTGGACAAATTCTTGGGATTATCAATTATATGATTTGCCAGTAATGAACGGTCGCCAAGACTGGTATTTAACTTTTAAAAATGCTAAAGTAAAACCCGACCAAAGTACTTGTATCATCGGAAGTTTTACCTTATTACCCGAATTTCCGGGCAAGGGAAGGGCGGATTATGCTGAAAAGAAAAAGGAATTTTTGGCATTGGTCAGTGCCAATACAGAAAATACGCCCGTGATGCTTGATTCGCCAAAAGAGTATGCTCGTCAAACTCATGTGTGGGAGCGAGGCAATTGGTTAGCAAAAACGACATTTGTTCAACCAGATATTCCTGCTTCTTTAGGTAAATTACCCGAAAATGCACCCAAAAATCGCTTGGGTTTAGCAATGTGGCTGGGAAGTAAAGAAAATCCATTAACAGCCCGAGTAGCTGTTAATCGTTTTTGGGAACAAATTTTTGGAACAGGTTTAGTCGAAACCTTAGAAGATTTTGGTACACAAGGTTTTACGCCAACCAATGCGGATTTGTTAGATTTTTTAGCGGTAAAATTCATGGATGAGTATCAATGGAAACCTAAAAAATTATTGAAAGAAATCGTGATGTCGGCTACTTATCAGCAAGATTCAAAAGCGAATCAAGATTTGTTAGATAAAGACCCGATGAATCGTTTGTTGGCTCGTGGACCAAGAGTGCGTTTGTCGGCAGAACAAATCCGTGACCAAGCTTTGTTGGTGAGTGGTTTATTAAGCCAAAAAATGTATGGAAAAAGTGTAATGCCTTATCAGCCTGATGGCATTTGGAACACGCCTTACAGCAGTATGGCTTGGAAAACCAGCGAAAATGAAGATCAATATCGAAGAGCTTTATATACTTATTGGCGACGCTCAACGCCTTATCCTTCAATGATTACTTTCGATGGGGCGAATCGTGATATTTGTTTGGCAAGAAGAATCCGTACCAATACGCCTTTGCAAGCACTCGTTACTTTGAATGACCCTGTGTATCTGGAATGTGCCAAACATCTGGCAAAAAAAATGGATAAAGTAGGAGGGACGCTCGACGAACAGATTAGCAATACGTACCAATTTACGATGTGCAAAACGATTTCCGAGAAGAAATTGGCGGTCTTGAAAAAGCTTTATTCTACTACTTTTCAAACGTATCAGAAAAATAGAACAGAGGCTGAAAAACTACTTAACATTTGTCCAGACGATAATATCAAACCAAAAAATATTCCAGACTTGGCGGCTAAAACATTGGTAGCAAGTACTTTATTGAATTTGGATGAATTTATTATGAAAGAATGATTTTGATTTGGGATGTTGGATTTGTGATTTCGGATGAAATTTTTCAATAGAGTGGGATTTTAGATTGAATTTTGATTTGTGATTTTGGATGGAATTTTTTCAATAGTCCCACTTGATTGAATGAATTTGGGATGAATTTATTGTAAAAGAAAGATATTGATTTGGGATTTGTTTTTTTGAAGCCTAAAAGCTTTTATTCATTGAATAAACTATGAAAAATTTACAACAGGAACTTCTTTTTGAAAAGTTTCGCTACGAAACTCGTCGGCATTTTCTCAAGCAGTGTACTACTGGTTTGGGCATGATGGCGATGGGTTCTTTGTTACAAAGTTGTGGAAGTACGCAGCAAAATACTTCAGTTTCTAATCCATTATCGCCCAAAATGCCTCATTTTGCTGGCAAAGCCAAATCTGTCATTTACTTGCACATGGCGGGTGCTCCTTCGCAATTAGAATTATTTGACTATAAGCCCGACTTGATGAAATTGGACGGACAAAGCTGTCCGCCTTCATTTCTGGAAGGGAAAAAATTTGCCTTTATCAGTGGCGTTCCGCAAATGATGGGGCCGCAAGCACAATTCCAACAAGTAGGAAAAAGCGGTGCGTGGATGTCGGACAAAATGCCACATTTACAAAGCGTGGCAGACGATATTTCTTTTATCAAAGCCATGTACACCGACCAGTTCAATCATGCTCCTGCTCAGTTGTTACTTCACACGGGTTCAGCACGCTTGGGGCGACCAAGTACAGGGACTTGGGCAACTTATGGTTTGGGTTCAGAAAACCAAAATTTGCCAGGATACATGGTACTTACTTCTGGAGGAAAAAATCCAGATGGCGGAAAGGCTTTGTGGGGAAGTGGTTTTTTACCTTCGGTGTATCAAGGCGTTCAGTGTAGAAATCAAGGCGAACCCGTTTTGTATATTTCTGACCCAACAGGGATTAATCGAGATGTACGTAAAAGTACGATTGATGCTATCACGGAAATCAATCAAGAATCTTACGAAGAATTTCATGACCCCGAAACCTTAGCTCGTATTTCGCAATACGAAATGGCTTTCAGAATGCAAACTACTGTTCCAGAAGTAATGGATATTACCAAAGAGCCTGCCTATATTCACGAAATGTACGGCACACAATTGGGAAAAGAATCTTTTGCGAATAACTGTCTGTTAGCCAGAAAATTAGTGGAACAAGGAGTACGTTTTGTACAGCTTTTCGATTGGGGTTGGGATTCGCATGGCGGTGGTTCAGAAGATTCGGATGTTGCGAATGGATTAAGCAAAAAGTGTTCGACCGTTGACAAAGCTATCACGGCATTAATTCAAGATTTAAAACAAAGAGGTTTATTAGACGAAACACTTATTGTTTGGGGAGCAGAATTTGGCAGAACGCCAATGGCAGAAAACCGTGAAGGAAAAGCCGCTGCCTTTAAAGGAAGAGACCATCACACCGAAGCTTTTACGGTTTGGATGGCAGGCGGAGGTATCAAAGGCGGTTACTCGCATGGCGAAACCGACCCTGTGGGCTATGTGGGCATCAAAGACCGTACTTCTGTTTTTGATTTGCAAGCGACCATTATGCACTGTTTGGGTTTCAACCACGAAGAATTTACTTATCCATTCCAAGGAAGAAATTTTAGACTGACCGATACCAGCGGAAAAGTGATTCAATCGGTGCTATCCTGATTAAACAGGACAGTGTGAGTGAGTATAAATGAAGGTAAAAACCTTTTTTTGAAAACAAACAATACAAATTATTATGAGAAAAATACAAGTTGCTTTTTGGGTTTTACTGGCAAGTATGTCCACTTTTGCTCAGACTGGTTATACGCCAAGTCCAGAAAACATCAAAGCCCGAAAAGCGTTTGAAGAAGCCCGTTTCGGAATGTTCATTCACTGGGGTTTATCAAGTGTTTTAGGCGATGGCGAATGGGTCATGCAAAATAAAAACATTCCTGTTAAAGATTATACAAGGCTTCAAAGAGCTTTCAATCCTGTTGATTTCAATGCTAAAACTTGGGTGGACATCGCCAAAGGTGCAGGCATGAAGTACATTACTCTAATTACTCGTCACCATGATAGTTTCAGCAATTTCGCTACCAAGCAGTCGGACTGGAACATTATGAATACGCCATTCAAAAGAGATATTGTAAAAGAATTGGCAGACGAATGTCACAAACAAGGCATCAAAATTTGTTTTTATTACTCATTATTAGACTGGTATCGTGACGATTATCCTTACGAAACAGGAAAAACAGGTAAAGGAACTGGACGCACGAAAAAAAGTGATTATGCCAGTTACTTAAATTTTATGAAAAACCAATTGACAGAGCTTTTGACGAAATACGGCGAAGTATCAGCAATATGGTTTGATGGACATTGGGACCAATTGGATAATGACCATGACAAATCTTTACAATCTAAAATTGATTGGAAATACGAAGAAATTTATAGCTTGATTCACAAACTTCAACCGCAATGTTTAATCGGAAACAATCACCATTTAAGTCCGATTCCGGGAGAAGATTTTCAAATGTTTGAACGTGATTTACCGGGCGAAAATAAAGGTGGTTTGAGTGGACAAGAAATTTCTACTTTACCATTAGAAACTTGTGAGACGCTCAACGGAGCTTGGGGCTATAATATCAAAGATGATAATTATAAATCGTCAAAGCAATTGGTGGATTACTTGGTGCGTGCTGCTGGTTATGGAGCAAACTTTTTATTAAACGTTGGCCCAATGCCCAATGGTGAAATTCAGCCTGAATTTGTAGAGCGTTTGGCAAAAGTTGGTGACTGGACAAAAGTTTATGGCGAAACTATTTACGGCACAAAAGGTGGATTTATTCGTCCGCAAGAGTGGGGAGCAGTTACCGAAAAAGGCAACAAAATTTATCTTCATTTATTAAAATTAAAGGATGATAAATTCATGTTAAAAATCCCACAAGCATTCAAAACGGCAAAATTATTTAAAAATGGAACAGCCGTTAAATTCCAAAAATTAGATAATAATTACTTTGTTTTTGATGTAGCGGCTTTGGATAAAAACGAAATCGACAATGTAATTGAGTTAGAGAAATAAGTAGAGATTGGTCTATTCCTTTTCCGTGGCTGGTCTCTCGACCAGCCACCAAGCCAACATTATTTTTGCAAATACTGCTTGAATAGCATTCAGGATAATCAATGTGGACTGGTCGGGAGACCAGCCACGGGAACAGAGAAATAAAATGAAAATAGAAAAGACAATTCCTTTATTGAGAATCTTTGATGTTGATAAAGCTAAAGAATTTTACATTGATTGGCTGGGTTTCAAAGAAGATTGGTCTCATCAATTTGAAGAAAATATGCCCTATTACATTCAGATTTCAAGAGAGGAATTGACTTTTCATTTGACCGAACACGTTGGTGATTGTTCGCCTGCTGCAAAAGTATTCATCAACTGTATTGACATAGATAGTTTTTTTCAAGAATTACAGGCAAAACCCTACAAGTACTACCGTCCTTCATTGGAAGAAGCTTTTTGGAATGCCAGATTTATCAACTTAATTGACCCTTTTGGAAATAAATTAGTTTTCAACGAATATCACAAATCATAATCCATGAACGAGCATCAATCAAGAAGAAATTTTCTAAAAACCAGTACTTTAGCGATGGGAACTGGTTTAGTCGTTAATTCAGTTTCAGCAAATAAAATTCAAAAGAAAATGGAAAATATTGTTATTGGACACAATTCTCACAAGTATAAAGTAGTGGCAGGATGGGGCGTTTTGGATGCCGATAAAAACCCCGTAAATGATTGCCACGAAATGGTTGAAGATGCCAAAGGTCGTTTGATTATGTGTACCAATGAAACCAAAAACAATATTTTGATTTATGATAAATCAGGGAAATTGTTAGAAGCTTGGGGAACTACTTATCCCGGTGCACATGGTTTGACGATTTCAAACGAAGGCGGAGAGCAGTTTTTATTTATTTGTGATAACAATCGTCATCAAGTGATTAAAACAGATTTGAAAGGTCGTGAAGTAATGAAATTGGAGTACCCAAAAGAAACAGGCGTTTATGAATCTCCCAACCGATTTGTTCCAACTGAAACTGCAATTAATCCAGCTAATGGGGATATTTATGTTGCCGATGGTTACGGTTCACAATACATTACGCAGTACGACAGCAAAGGAAAATACATTCGTCATTTTGGTGGATACTCAAAAGAATATTCAGATGAAAAATTTGATACTTGTCATGGTATTTTAGTAGATACTCGTGATAAAAAGAATCCCACTTTACTCATCACTGACCGTTCGCATACTTGTATGAAAAGATTTACTTTAGACGGTAAGTTTTTAGCAGTATATCATTTGCCCGGTACGTTCGTTTGTCGCCCAGTATTGCATGGTGACTATATTTTTGCGGCTGCTTACAGAAGTTCAGACCAATCTTGGAATAACTCAGGCTACATTCAGGTAATGGATAAAAACATGAAGGTAATATCAACGCCGGGTGGTTCTGAACCGATTTACAAAGACGGAAAACTTCAACGCCAGTACAAAGACGACCCCAACCAAGTATTTATGCACCCACATGATGTTTGGGTTGATTCAGACGAAAATATTTACGTTCCACAATGGAGTTCTAAAAAAACATATCCGATTAAATTAGAAAGAATCGCTTAGAAGTGCTGAGTTTTGAGTGCGGAATGAGGAGTGAATTTTTGTGCTGAGTTTGGAGTGCGGAATGAGGAATGAATTTAGTGCTATTCCCGTGGCTGGTCTCCTGACCAGTCCACATTACATTCCTCCTTTTGGGGTGTTTTTATCCATAAACCACAACAAAATACTTAACTCACTAATACTGAGTCTTAGCTCGCTTAAACTGTATTGTAACTCAGATTTTCTGTATTAGAGTACAGATTTAGTGAACTGGAATACAGAAAATCTGAGTACCAGCTCGCCCATACTGAGTTAGTACTCAAAAAATCAGAGTCTTAGCTTGCTCAAACTGTATTGAAGCTCATAAAATCTGAGTACCAGCTCACCCACACTGAGTCAGTACTCAAAAAATCAGAGTCTTAGCTCGCTTAAACTGTATTGAAACACTCCCACTTCAACTGATGGCATGACTCACAGTCATGCCATCAGTAATTCAAGGAAATAAAGAATAAATATTGATTTCCTTTGCTTAACGTAGTGTAGGAAACTACGCCAAGTAAAGGAAAAAGTTTAAAGCTCATAGCTAAAAACTTAAAGCTATTCAAAACAATGATTGTATTACAAGCCAATGCTCCTTCAGACTGGGCAATGTTTTTTGGGCATTTTCATCCCGTGGTAGTTCATTTACCTATCGGGATGTTGATGATTGCAGCGATTTTAGAATTGATTTCTCGTAAAAAAGGATTAACAGCTTTACAACCAGCTATTGCTCCAATTTTATTTTGGGGTATGTTGACCGCAGTTATCTCATGTATTTTTGGTTATTTACTCTCAAGTTCTGGCGAATACAGTGAAGAAACGCTGTTTTTGCATCAATGGATGGGCATTGGTGTAGCATTGGTTGCTTTAGCTGCTTGGTACATGAAAGTAAATTGGCAAGAAGACCCAACCATGAAAAAAGCATATATGCCTGCCGTTTACTTGATTGTGATTTTGTTAACTGGCACAGGGCATTTAGGTGGAAATATGACGCATGGCGAAGATTATCTCTATAGTTTCACTCCCGAGCCTTTTCGTTCTTTAGTAGGTTTACCACCAAGAGAAAAAGGGACATCTGGTGAAAAAAAGACAATAGAAAATATAAACGAAGCATTGGTCTATCAAGATATTGTAGCTCCTGTGATGGAACAAAAATGTTGGTCGTGCCATAATGCCAACAAAATAAAAGGCGGGTTACGAATGGATACTCATGAACTTTTGATGAAAGGCGGTAAAAACGGAGTAATCATCAAAGCAAATGATGTTGCTAATAGTGAATTAATCAAGCGTTTGTTATTGCCTGAAGAAGATGAACATCACATGCCACCCAAAGGCAAAACACCTTTGACAGCACAAGAAATTTCACTTTTGCATTGGTGGATTCAAAACGGAGCGGCTTTTGATAAAAAAGTAGCTCAACTAAAACCAGACGAAAAAGTAAAGCCATTGTTAGCCTCTTTGGCAAGTGGGAGCGAAGGTAGTGATGCTACAGGCGGAGAAAGTATTTCAGCCGTTTTTAGCGAAAAAGTTCCTGTTGCGTCAGAAAACGATATTCAAAAACTAAAGGCGTTAAATGTAATGGTAATGCCAGTTTCAAAAAGTCATAATTTTTTGGATGTCAACTTTGTGAATGCTCGAAACTTTGATGATTCAAAAATTAATCTCTTGATAAATTTATCAGAACAAATTATCTGGTTGAAGTTGGGAAGTACGAAAATTACTGATAAATCATTAATTGAAATTGCTAAACTAAAGCATCTCACACGTTTGCATTTAGAACATACAGCCATCACAGATGCTGGAATGGCTCAATTGAAAGATTTACCATTTTTAGAATACATCAATTTGTTTGATACTCAAATAGGTGATGCAGGACTGAAAGAATTAGCCAAGTTCAAAAACTTAAAGAAAGTATATTGCTGGCAAACAAAAGTTACAAAAGTAGGCGTAATAGCCTTACAAAAAGCCTTGCCAAATGTAGAAGTAAACATCGGTTGGGAAGATAAAGTGACAAAGGTTGATTCTAATAAAGTAATTGCTCAGAAATAGTTATTCAGAATTTTAAAATTAAACATGAGTCATCCCGAATTTTTTCTTAGAATAGTGAGGTTTAGGACGATTTGAGAGGTTTTTATATTTATTATTGTACAATCCTTACTTTTCTTGTCTTGAAACAAGAAAAGTAACCGCAGCGGCGGCCGCAAAAGAAATTCAAGAATTCCTAAACTCGCTTCGCTCAAACAGTAGGAATTCGTTGCCCATCAATCATAAAAAAGCGATCGAAATTAGTTTTTTGGCCGCTTTTTTGTGATTTTAAAATTCGGGATGACTCATGTTTTATGTTTTTAATTTTTCTGATAAATGTGTTTTTTACTTAATTTTCAAGAAACCTACCAAACATAAGTAGCCACAACCCCAGCCTCAAGAGTTTGAATGGCTTTTTTCCCTTGATACGAAATATTGAATTTCTGTGCTTTATTACTTTCGTTTTGAACTATCAAAACTTTTCTCCCAGAAGGAGTTTTGAAGGCAACGTTAGGTAAACTAATGGTTGTATTTGAAAAAATTCGGACAGAATTAGGTCTTACAAATTTTGAAGCGTGTGCAATGATATAGTAAGCAGGATTTCTTTTAATATTATTTTTATCAATTGTAATTGCTCCAAGACATTCTGTACATCCGCCTTCTGTATGTGGATTTTGTTTTGGGTCGGCAGCTAAATTCCATTCTAATACCGTTTTACACCAATTTTTGGACGCACCAATGATGAGGTTTTTTACATGCCAAATTAAATCTCCAGAGAAATTTCCAGGACTTCCGATCCATTGTTCAGTAAAATATAAGTTTTTATCAGGATGAGCATTGTGTACATCCGACAAAGTATTAATATAACCTCCATACAAATGAAAGGCTGAGCCATCAATGTATTTTCTAGCTTCTTGGTCGTTCAAAATTGTGATTGGATAATCTGGACGGTCAGCATTATGGTCATAAATAATGATTTTAGTATCAGCTTTTGACGCTTTGAAAATTGGACCTAAATGTTTTCTTACAAAAAGTCCTTGTTCTTCGGGCAACATCAATAAACTTGGATTGTTTCCGGGATGAAGTGGTTCGTTTTGCACTGTCAAAGCATCAATTCTGATGCCTTCTTTCTTCATTTCCTGAATATACTTTAATAAATATTTCGCATAAGTGGTATAATACTCTGGCTTTAAACTTCCGCCTTTTGAGTTTGCATTGCTTTTCATCCAAACTGGTGGTGACCAAGGCGAAGCCAAAATCTTAATCTCGGGATTAATTGCTAAAATCTGTTTTAAAACAGGAATTAAATATTGTTGGTCGGCTGCTAAATTAAATTTATTCAATTCTGGGTCGGTTTCTCCTTCGGGTAAATCATCATACGAAAAAACATGGTCGTCTAAATCAGAAGCACCAACGCTGATTCTGAGATAACTAATACCAATATTAGCATCATTTGTGGCAAAAAGTTCTTGTAATAAAGCTGCTCTTTCTTTAGTATTCATTTGGTTGATAAGCATGGCGCTTCCTCCTGTCAAAGTAAAACCAAAGCCATCCATTTTCTGAAAAGTCTTACTTTCGTCGATGATAATATTCGGTAAAGTATTGTTGGTATATTCAAAATTGAAAGTTTTGGCTTGCTTTTTAAACAAAATAGATTCGTCTGAGCTTGTGAACCAAATTTCAGCAAATTGCTTTTGAGCTTGAAGATTTCCAAAAAGAAAAAGATTTAAGCTAATCGACAAGAAGATTTTGAATATAATTTTCATAAGAAAAAAGATTATTTTACACAGTTCCCATTTTTTGTGCAAAATAATCTTTTTTACTGAGGAAGTAATATCCTGACTTGTCTGTTTTATTCAGAACAGCAATTTTGGATAAAAACGAATTAAAAATAATCAAAGTCCATTTTCCATTTGCTCTATCATCAAGTCATGATATTTATCCAGCCTTTTTTTTAGGTTAAATAATAGTTTTTTAGAGCCTAAATAGGCAATGTTTCGTTGATGAAGTGTTTTTGGTTGAATATCTAAAATACTTTGTGTTCCGTCTGAGGATACTCCGCCTGCTTGTTCAATTACGAAAGCCAATGGGTAACATTCGTAAAGTAAACGTAGTTTCCCATCTTTAGCTTTGCGTGTTGGCGGATAAATATAAATGCCACCTTTTAATAAATTTCTATGGAAATCTCCCACCAACGAACCAATATAACGTGCCATACAGCCTGATTCTTGACGCATTTTATTGATAAAATCTTTGATAGGATTCTGAAATTCATCATAATAAGCATCGTTGACCGAATAAATTTTGCCATTTTCTGGCATTTTCATGTCAGGATGTGAAAGGAAATACTCGCCCAGAGAATTTTCATAAGTAAAACCATTTACACCTTTGCCTGTGGTATAAACCATGATGGTCGAAGAACCATAAAGTATATAACCTGCTGCTATTTGTTTGCGTCCACCTTGTAAAAAATCGGCTTCGGTGGCTGGCGTTCCGATAGGGCTGATTCTTCGATAAATAGAAAAAATTGTTCCGATAGAAACGTTTACATCAATATTCGATGAACCGTCTAAAGGGTCTATCGCTACCACGTACTTTGCGTTCAGATTACCTGTTTGGATAATTTCGTCATCTTCTTCCGAGACTATGCCCACTACTTCTCCGCCATTAATCAAAGCCCTGATAAATCGAATATTGGCAATCATATCTAATTTTTGCTGTGATTCACCTTGAACATTTTCAGTTCCTAAAGCACCCGTAATGTCGATTAATCCTGCTCGATTAATTTCACGATTGATGATTTTTGAAGCCAGAGCAATGTCCCTCAACAACTGAGAAAGTTCTCCTTTGGCATACGGAAAAGCTTCTTGCTGGCGATTGATAAACCTGTCGAGCGTAGTGCCAACAGGTAAAGCGAGATTAAGGTTGTTGGTCATAGTTTTTTGTAAGCTATCAGCTATGAGCTTTGAGCTTTTTTGGTTTAATTCTTAAAAAAAATCTCAAATCTCATAGCTCAATGCTCACAGCTGAAATCTGACAGCTCATAGCTCACAGCTGATAATCTATTTACCACTAATTCTAAGATAGTTTTCTTCAAATGATACCGCCAAGTTTTTAGCTTTTGTATCATAGGCTTCTTTGTCTGCCCAAGTATTTTTAGGATTCAATAATTCTTGCGGCACATTTGGGCAACTTTCAGGCATTTCTAAACCGAAAACATCGTGTTTGATGAAATTAATTCTTTCAAAATCCCCCTTCAGAGCTGCGTGAATCATGGCACGAGTATAAGAAAGTTTCATTCTTGAACCAACACCATAACCACCGCCCGACCAGCCTGTATTAATCAACCATACTTTTACATCGCCAGCTTTGATTTTTTCGCCTAATAAATCAGCATATTTTAGGGGATGTAATGGTAAAAATGCTGCTCCAAAGCAAGCCGAGAAAGTAGCTTGTGGTTCTTTTACTCCCATTTCTGTTCCTGCCAATTTTGAAGTATAACCAGCCACAAAATAGTACATGGCTTGTTCTGTACTCAATTTTGAAATTGGAGGTAAAACTCCGAAAGCATCTGCCGTAAGGAAGAAAATATTTTTAGGAGCATTGCCAACCGACGGCACAGCTATATTCGGAATATAATTAATTGGATAAGCAGTACGGGTATTTTCGGTAACGCTTTGGTTGGTATAGTCCACACTGGTAGTACCTTCGATAAAACGAGTATTTTCTAAAATAGCACCGTAGCGGATAGCACCAAAAATTTCTGGTTCTTGCTCTTGGCTTAGGTTGATAACTTTGGCATAACAACCACCTTCAAAATTAAATACTTGTTTATCGTCCCAGCCATGTTCGTCGTCACCGATGAGTTTTCTGTATGGGTCGGCTGAAAGTGTTGTTTTTCCTGTACCTGACAAACCGAAGAATAAAGCCGTATCGCCGTCTTTGCCAATGTTGGCAGAACAGTGCATCGAAAGTACTTTTTTCTCTTCTGGTAAAATATAATTCAGTACTGTGAAAATGCCTTTTTTCATTTCTCCAGCATAAGCCGTTCCGCCAATCAAAATGATTTTTCTGGTGAAATCAATGATAGTAAAATTGCCTTGACGAGTACCATCAATGGCAGGATTAGCTTCAAATTCTGGCACATTCAAAATCAACCATTCTGGTTCAAAGTTTTCAATTTCGTTTTCAGTTGGGCGAAGAAACAAGTGATTACAAAATAGGTTATGCCAAGCTAATGTATTTACAACTAAAATATTGGTTCGGTGTTCGGGTGCAGCACAAGCATAAATATAACGAGCGTAGAGTTTTTTGTTGGCAACGAAAGTCAACATCTTTTGGTAAAGAGCTTCAAATTTATCAGCCTCAAAAGTCTGATTGATTTCTCCCCAAGCTACTGTTTCAGCGGTTTTATCGTCATATACCGTAAACTTGTCTTTTGGCGAGCGTCCTGTAAATTTACCAGTGTCGCACATAAAAGCACCTGTATCCGTAAGTGTACCTTCACCATTTTTCAGAGCTTCCTCGATAAGTGTTGATACTCTAAGGTTGAGGTGAATGTCGGTGTGGAGATTTAATAATGGATGATTCACTTTTTGTTTAGCTATTTTGCTAAAATCAGAAGTAAGGATGTCATGTTTCATTTTTTTAATTGTTAATTTGATCAAGACAAAACTGAAAGAATAAATGAATTGTAAAGCTTGATGAATGTATTATTGTGAAAGTCAATAAGCTTAATAGTCCACTACCATATACTTTTTTAAGAATAGAGATTATTGTTTTTTTATAGATTCTTTGAGTAAAAAAAGCCTGTCACACAAAATGAACAGGCTTTTTTCATCCCCAAGACTAATCAATCAATTAATGAAATTGTTCTTCTTCCGTCGAGCCTTTTAATGCTCCAGTTGAACTCAAGCCATTTGTAACAGTACTTTGAATGGCATCAAAATAACCTGTTCCTACAAAAGCTTGGTGTTTTATTGCTTTGAAGCCTTTGCTTTGTAAAGCAAATTCTCTTTGTTGTAATTGCGAGAAACCAGCCATTCCACGAGCTACGTAGTCTGATGAAAGTTCGAACATGGCCGTATTAAGGGCATGGAAACCAGCCAAAGTAATAAACTGGAATTTGTAGCCCATTGCCGCTAATTCTTCACGGAAAGTTTCCATTTGTTTTTCATCCATGAATTTCGCCCAGTTGAACGAAGGCGAACAGTTGTAAGCCAACATTTTTCCTGGAAATTTAGCATGAATACCTTCGGCAAAAGCACGTGCCATTGCTAAATCTGGATTTCCTGTTTCCATCCAAATTAAGTCTGCATAAGGTGCGTAGCTCAATCCTCTGTCGATACCTTGTTGTAAACCATTTTTTACATGATAGAAACCTTCTGAAGTTCTTCCTTTTTCATACTCTACAAAAGATTTGTCTCTGTCGTCAACATCAGAAGTAATCAAATTTGCGGCTTCTGCATCTGTACGAGCAATCACCAAAGTTGGTACTCCACAAACATCTGCTGCCAAACGTGCGGCAATTAATTTATTAATGGCTTCTTGCGTAGGTACTAATACTTTTCCGCCCAAGTGTCCACATTTTTTAGCCGAAGATAATTGGTCTTCAAAGTGAACGCCCGAAGCTCCTGCTTCAATCATCCATTTCATCAATTCAAAGGCGTTTAAGTTTCCGCCAAAACCAGCTTCTGCATCTGCTACGATGGGTACCATCCAATGCACATCGCCTTCGCCACTTACTGATTGAATTTGGTCTGCACGCAACAATGCGTTGTTGATTCTTTTTACTACGTTTGGTACGCTATCGGCAGGATACAAACTTTGGTCTGGGTACATATTGCCTGAAAGGTTGGCATCTGCAGCTACTTGCCAGCCACTCAAGTAAATGGCTTTCATCCCTGCTTGTACTTCTTGCACAGCCTGATTTCCCGTCAATGCTCCTAAGCCAGCTACCCATTCGTCAGTCTGTAACAAGTTCCAAAGGCGTTCAGCACCCATGCGAGCGATACTAAAATCAAACTGATACGAACCTGCTAAACGTGCTACTTCGGCAGCGGTGTAAGGTCTTTCTACGCCTTTCCAACGTGGGTTGGTTGTCCAATCAGTTATCAACTGTTGGATTCTGTCTTCTTGTGAAATTTTCATGGTTTTGTTTTGTTATAAGAATTTATAATAGTTATGAGTTTTGAATTATGAATTATAAAATGTCATACTCTACCCGAAGATTTCTTTAAAGTTTTGATTGTAAGACATTTGTATATTTATCCATTTTGCAAATGCCCCAAAGCATTTATTCCAGAGTTGGACAAAGACTTTTGTAGGATTCTTAAATCCTCGCCTGATAATATTCAATCCTTTTCTGAAAAAGCTATTGGCT
>NZ_JACHKT010000038.1 GCF_014204325.1 Arcicella rosea | reverse complement strand
AAGGCTTTACAAGAAACTTTTCAACTACTTTTAACGCCAGATTTGAGAAATTATCAACAATGTTTAATCATCAGCCCAGTTTAAGGGTTGAGCCATTATTTTTTTCCACCAAAAAAGATGGTTAAATATCCTGATGTAAATACACTTCTATTATCTGCCATCGCCATAATATTTACTTTTTTAGAGTAAGCTTCTGCTAAGAAACCAATCTCTAAGCTAATATTTGATTGGCGAAAAGCATCTAATTCAAAGTTTAAAGCAGCTTTCAAATTTACGCCTGGTACAAGGTTTGCATTCCCTAAGCCTTCAAAGAAACCACCACTTCCATAAATATTATTGTAATTATGTTTGGTTGGGTCGTATGCTTCGTCACGAATATTTCCTCTTCCGTAAAATACTTGTACGTAATAAGGTTTTACTACTCCAATCGTTGGTCCGCCAGCAATAATTCCATTGATATTTACGCCGCCATCCGATGATTTATGAAATAAATTAATTTCACGACCATATTGAGGGCGAATCGCAAAAAGGTAATTCTGTTTGCCATCAACATAACTACTTCCGTTCCCTAAGAAACTAATGGTATTTTCTTTTGGATGATTTACATTCACAATTTCAAGATTGAAGTAATGAAACTGGCGATGTAAAGCATTATTATCAATCACGATTTCTTTACGTGCCATTAAACCGCCTAATAAACCAGAATTCGTATTGGTAGTTAAGCCAAAAGATAAAATAGAATGGTAATTTTCTTCATCGACTACTTCTCTTGTCTGAGTAGTTTTAGTCGAAGTATTTCGGCGTTGTGCCTCAGTAGTATGAAACGACAACGAAGCTAAAATGAAGAATAAGAGTGTATTTAGTAGTTTTTTCACAATGGTTTAATCAAAAATTTTATATGAATGAACTAAACATACAATGAATATTGATATTTATCAGACAATCCACAAGTTTTGTTTCTAAAATTGATAATCAATGTCAACAAATTATATAATTATGATAAAAATACGGAATATGATGCTATTTGTTTAAATTTAGGACAAAAATCATCAAATATTTAACACATAACAACAACATAATGCCAACAGTAAAAACTACCTATTTAGGCGACCTCCGTACCGAATCAACACATTTGCAATCTGGTACACAATTACTTACCGATGCACCTACTGATAATATGGGTAAAGGTGAGGTTTTTTCTCCGACCGATTTATTGGCTACTGCTACAGGAACTTGTATGCTAACCACTATGGCAATTTTTGCACAACGTGATGGAATTGAGTTAGCAGGTTCTGGTGTTGAGGTAACAAAAATTATGTCTCAGACACCCCCAAGAAAAGTAGCTCGTTTAGAAATAAACTTAAAAATGAAGACAAATATTGTCTTGACAGAAGAACAAATTAAGAAACTAGAAAACATCGCACACAAGTGTCCTGTTTCACTAAGTTTACATCCAGACTTGGAACAAGCGGTGAGCTTTGAGTGGAATTAGTATTATTGAGTGATTGAGTGAGTGGTGAATTAGTGATTTTTTTTATTATGAAAATAGAAAAATCACTAATTCACCACTCACTCAATCACAAATATTACCTACGCTACTTTTTCTGCTAATTCAGCAAATGAAATATCAAAATGTGAAGCATCATAAATACATTCACCATTTTGAATTACCAATACTTGCGGAGATTGATGTTCAACATCGAAAGTATTAGCAATTTCGGTTGAAATTGGACGAAATTTCAATAAATCTAAGTAATAAGGTTTTAGATCTCCTACACTTTCTTGTTTCCAATTTCTTTCCAAACGATTTAAGGCAGTAGATGAAATTGAACAAGTAGTACTATGTTTCAAAATCAAAATTGGTTGTTGTTTAGATTCCTCTTTGATAGCCTCTATTTGAGACAAATCTGTTAATTGATTCCAGTTCATTGTAATTATTTAGCGCTTCTTCGCTGATTCAGATTATGTAATTGCTTTGTGTTTGTTTTAATATGAAACTAATTAGCTGTAATTTTGATTCAAAATTAATTCAAATTTCATTTGTCAAAGCTACTTTATCATATTTCAATTTACATTTACCAGTTATTAGTCTGGTTTGTAAGTCCTTTCAACAGTAAAGCTAAACGTTGGATTCAAGGTAGAAAAAACTTTCGCAATCAGGTTTATGCTAGTGATTTCTGGATAAAAAAAAATACTTCCGAAGTACCATTGGCTTGGTTTCATTGTGCTTCATTGGGCGAGTTTGAACAAGCCCGACCAGTGATTGAAAAATACAAAGAGAAATTTCCCACACACCATATTTTACTTACTTTTTTTTCGCCTTCTGGCTACGAGATTCGTAAAAATTATGCTGAGGCTGATTATATCTGTTATTTACCTGCCGATACTTCTGCAAATGCCCTTGAGTTTATCGAAATTTTCAAACCATCTGTAGCCTTTTTTGTGAAGTACGAATTTTGGTATAATTATTTGAGAATACTTTCAGAAAAAGGAATTCCAGTAATTTCTTTCTCGACTATTTTTAGAGATAATCAAGTATTTTTCAAAAACTACGGTGGGTTTTATAGGAGTATGCTCGCTTATTTTACGCATATTTTTGTGCAAAATAAAAAATCTTACGAATTGCTAAAAAGTATTGATATTCAGCAGATTAGTGTAGGAGGAGATACTCGTTTTGATAGAGTAAAACAAATAGCAGACGCCAAGAAAGAAATTGAAGTAGTCGCTCAATTCAAAAATAAAAAACCTTTGTTGATTGTTGGTTCGTGCTGGCAACAAGATTTTGATGTGATTGCGCCAATGTTGAACGATTTTAAGCAAGATTTAAAAGTAATTATTGCACCACATGAAATTCATGAGGAAGAAATTACAGCTTGGCAAAAAGTTTTAAAAGGAAAATCTATCAAGTTTTCTGAAATCCAGCATTTGAAAGCTGGAGAATTAGAAACTGCTCAAACGCTTTTTATTGACAATATTGGGATGCTTTCTTCACTGTATCAATATGCAGAATTTGCATGGATTGGTGGTGCTTATCGAAAAGGTTTGCACAATACTTTGGAGGCAGCAACCTTTGGCTTACCTATCTTTTTTGGCAATAATAATTACCAAAAGTTTCAAGAAGCTATGGATTTGATAAGTATTGGCGGAGCGTTTGTGATTGCAGATACAGCTCAATTTAAAAACAATTTTGAGCAACTATATTTTGATGAAACGTTGAGAAAAGAGAAGTCTGCTACGATATTGAGTTATGTGCAAGAGAATTTAGGAGGGACTGCAAAAATTATAAAATTTATCAAGGAATTATCAATATTCTGATACAATAATGAAAGGATTAGTAATGCGTTCAACGGGTTCGTGGTATGAAGTGCTTGATGAAAACAAGCATGTGTGGCAGTGCCGTTTGAAAGGAAAATTTAAAATTCAAGGATTAAAAACATCAAACCCGATTGCGGTTGGTGATAGAGTAGAATTTGAAATTGAAGATAAATTAGAAAACATGGCGACAATCTTCAAAATTTCGCCTCGTGAAAATTATATTATTCGGAAATCAGTTCATAAAACGGCTCATGGGCATATTTTAGCAGCGAATCTTGACCAAGCGGTGATTATTGTCACTTTAAATTATCCGAGAACTTCATTGGGTTTCTTGGATCGTTTTTTAGTTTCAGCAGAATCTTTCAGAATTCCGACGACCATTGTTTTTAATAAAATAGATTTACTTTCTGAAGAAGAAAAAGATTACTTGGCTGATTTAGCGGCACTTTATGAAAGTATTGGCTATCCATGTGTATTTACTTCTGCGGTTGGCAAAATCGGAATCAAAGCTTTTAATGATATTTTGAAAGATAAAATTTCATTAGTTTCTGGGCATTCAGGCGTTGGAAAATCTACTTTGGTGAATCAGATTGCTCCAGAATTAGATTTGAAGACGATGGAGATTTCAAACTTTGCCAATAAAGGAGTACATACCACTACTTTTGCAACGATGTTTAAAATCGAAGAAAATTCCTTCATTATTGATACCCCCGGCATTAAAGAATTAGGGTTGATTGATATTGAAAAGCAAGAATTATCCCATTTCTTTCCTGAAATGAGAGCACTGTTGGGTCAATGCAAATACCATAATTGTAAACATCTTAACGAACCCAAATGTGCAGTAATGGATGCAGTTGGAAGTGGAGAAATTGCAGAAAGTAGGTATAATAGCTATTTGAGTATGATGGGTGATGATGATAACAGAAGATAGTTTACACTGTTACATCTTCTGCTACCGACACCGAAACTCGCATGTCTAATAAAAAAATGCTGCCAAACTGTGTTGCTAAAGCAACATCAGCTGCATCTCTGCCATAAGCTAATACAACTCTATTCCCTTTTGGATAGTCTTGTGTGGCATCAAAAGTGTACCAACGTCCGCCAACAAAAGCCTCAAACCAAGCATGTAAATCCATCGGGTTTAATTCGTGCAAATAACCCACAACCATCCTAGCAGGAATGCTCAAACTTCTACAAAGGGCAATGCCTAAATGAGAAAAATCCCGACAAACGCCAACTTTAGCATAAGCAGTATCTTTGGCAGAAGTAGAAACATTACTAAAGCCGTATTGATAAATGATGTTATGGTGAATCCATTGTCGGATAAGTTCTACTTGGTCATAGCCTGGATAGGCATTTCCTACAATTTGAAAAGCGAGGTTTCCTAATTGGTCAGATTCGCAATATCTACTTGGCAGTAAATAAATCAATTCTTCGGCGGGTAAATCTTCAATCAATACAAATTCTGCATTGGGTGCAACATCAATTTCATCAGCCGTTTGAACAATTGATGAAGTAAAAACTGTGAATTTACCCTGAGGACTTAATAAACGTTGACATAAATTTCCATAAATATCTGTGTATTCTGTAATTGGAACACTTGGTTCAAGAATGTACTCCTCCTTAATAATCCATTGTCCAGAACCACTTCTTGGTCTGAGCATCAGAATTAATGGAGTAGAAGAGTAAGCTTCGTAATCAAGTTGGCAACTTATTTGAAGTTTCATGATTTAGCTTTTATTTATTCTTGTTTAGATATTTGTGAAAATATTTGATTTTGTTTAATTAAAAGTAATTGAATAAACCCAGTATGATGAAAAATTAGTTGTTTCTTCTGCCTCTAAGAAAACTAAAAACGGCAAATATTAAGGCTACAAAAAATAATATTTTAGCGAAATATGCAGCATTAGCAGCAATACCACCAAAACCAAAAACGGCTGCAACTAAGGCAATAATTAAGAATGTGATTGACCAGCGTATCATAGTAATAAAAGTTTAAGTTGAATAAGAATTTATTATTATAAAACTTAAAATTTTTATACCATCATTGATTATCTCATAAGTATTGCCATTTCCACAAAATAGGGATAAATGACAAATTAAATGAGTAAAAAACTACTCATTTGGGGGAGATTGTTTGAATTACAGGGTAAATAAGTGTAAAAAGTGATTTTCTTCCAAAAGTAAGAATAAATAGTTAATTTGCGGTGGTTAAAATTTGTAAACTATAAATTAAATAAATCCAAAAACTTGAAACCATCAATTACAAATCCTACACATCTTTGGGGTATTGATTTAGGAGGTACAAAAATAGAATGTGCCGTTTTAGATAAAACAAATGAATTGTCTGTAATCTGTAGAAAACGCATTCCTACTGAAGCCGATAAAGGCTACCAACATATTATTAGTCAAATAGTTAAATTAGTTAATTTGGTCATAGAGGAAATCGACGAACAGCCTGCTAAAATTGGTTTTGCAACGCCGGGTGTTTTAGACCCAGCTACTCTAACCATGAAAAACTGTAATACTGTTTGTATGAACGGACAACCAATGCACGAAGATTTAGAAAAAGCATTGGGTATTCCTGTGAAATTAGCTAATGATGCCAATTGTTTTGCACTAGCAGAAGCATTGATGGGAGCAGGGAAAAGCTTTCCAAAAGCTGAATTAGTCTTTGGAGTAATTATGGGAACTGGCGTTGGTGGTGGTTTAGTTGTTCATGGGAAAGTAATTTCTGGGCATCATGGAATTGGTGGCGAATGGGGACATAATATTATCGAAGAAGGTGGCGAGCCATGTTATTGTGGAAAAGCAGGTTGTGTAGAAAAAGTAATTGCTGGCCCAGCCCTTGAGAAATATTACCAAAAAATAAGTGGTGAATCGCTAAAGTTGAAAGAAATACTTGAACGTTATTTAGCCAATACCGACGAGTTTGCTACAGCAACCATTGAACGATTATTGGAATATTACGGAAGAGGGATTTCAACATTAATTAATGTGTTGGATCCAGATTTAATCGTAATTGGTGGAGGTGTCGGAAACATAGATTTACTTTACACGGAAGGCTATGAAAGAATAAAGAAGTATATTTTCAATGATAAAAAGATTTCAACTCCTATCGTGAAGCCATTATTAGGCGATAGTGCTGGCGTTTTTGGAGCAGCACTTTTGTAATAAAATTTTATCAATTTCGGAAATGGGATTTTGAACTTGTTTTGTTCGGAATCCCATTTGCTTTTAGATAACAATCAACTTTTTTACTATGATGAAATCTCAAATTACTTTCTAAAAACAATCGCTTTGACAGGTTCTATACGAGTAATAACAAAGGTAGGAATAATTAGTACAAACAAAACCAATGAAACTGTAGCCAAATTCAGTAAAAGTATTACTGGCCAATCCATCATAATAGGCACAGTATTCATGTAGTAATTCACAGGGTCAAGAGGAATGAGTTTAAATTGTTTTTGTAAAAGACAAAGCCCAACTCCAAGTAAATTTCCATAGATTAATCCTCTGAAAATCATCGAAAAACCACTCCATAAAAATATCTTTCTGATTTGCCAATTACTTCCTCCCAAAGCTTTTAAAACGCCAATCATCGGAGTACGTTCTAACATTAATACCAGTAAAATGGAAATCATATTAAAGGACGCCACAAATAAAATAAGGCTCAGGAAAATCACCATATTTCTGTCCAGCATTCCTAGCCAATCGAACAAACCCATGTACAAAGTCGTTACTTTTTCTAACTTCATATCAGGCTGAATTTTACGCTGAATCTTTTTAGTAACTGCATCCAATTGTTCAAAATCATTGATGTAAATTTCATAACTCCCCACAGAATCTGCACCCCAATTATTCATTTTTTGTATCAAACGAATATCGCCAATGATTAAAGTTTTGTCAAACTCTTCCATTTGGGTTTCATAAATACCTTTTACGATTAATTTTCTTGGTCGGTCTGGGGCGTTTAAGAAGTAAATAATTACATCATTTCCAACGCTTAAATTCAGTTTGTTGGCAATAATATTACTGATTAAAATCTCTTTTGAATACTCATCTTTTGAGAAACTAATTTGCTTGCCTTTGATGATATTTGGTTCAAATCTTTTAAAATCAAAGTCACGATTAATGCCTTTCATTACCACGCCCAAAATATCTTGACGAGTTTTCAAAATGCCTGCTTTTGTAGCCGCAGTTTGAATATGAGCAATTTCTTTGATGCTTTTATGATTTCTGAAAAGGTCGCTTTGCTGAGTAATCGGATTTTCTTCGTAAGATTCATTAGCCGAAAATTTTGAAACTTTGATATGTGGTGTAAGGCTAAATAACTTCTGATGAATGGCATCTTTAAAACCAAATAATACTGCAAAAGCAACAATCATCACCGACAAACCAATTGCTATACTTCCCACACCGATGCGAGTAACCGTTCCCGAAAAAGAAGTAGTTTTAGTATTTTGAATGCGCTGAGAAATGAAATAAGGGAAATTCATGCAGTATTTTGTAATTTTGTTTCTTGACTACAAATTAAGTAGTTTTTACTGGTAAAATAATTGATGAGTCGATTTTCGTTCTGTGTAATTTAGTAAAGTGCTTGCTTTTTTATCTTTTAAAAACTTAAATTTCATCATTCAAAACTCTCAACACAAAGCTTACCTTATGTTTCATACAACAAAAATAATTATCATTTTAACAGGTTTTTTGCTGATTTCTTGTGTTTCTATCCAGAAAAATAATGCTCAGACGCTTAAAACTGGTGCAGAACAAACGGCTTTGTATTTGCCCATGTTGAAAGGTAAAACAGTGGCTTTGGTGGTAAATCATACTTCTGTGATTGGGAAAACGCATTTGGCAGATTCTTTGATTTCATTAGGCGTGAAAGTGAAAACGATTTTTGCCCCAGAACATGGTTTCAGAGGAACAGCAGATGCTGGCGAACACGTAGCCAATGGCATTGACAAAAAAACAGGCTTGCCAATTGTTTCTTTATATGGTTCAAATAAAAAGCCAAGCGTAGCACAATTAGAAGGAATTGATGTTGTGATTTTTGATATTCAAGATGTTGGAGCGAGATTTTATACTTATACTTCTACAATGCACTATGTAATGGAAGCTTGTGCTGAAAATGGCAAAGAAATACTGGTTCTTGACCGACCTAATCCGATGGGTCATCTTGTGGATGGGCCAGTTTTAGATAAAAAATTTGCGTCATTTGTAGGATTGAATCCTGTGCCAGTGGTACATGGTTGCACCGTTGGCGAATTAGCTGAAATGATTAATCAAGAAGGTTGGCTAAAAGATGGCGTGAAAGCCAATTTGAAAGTAGTAAAATGTTTAAATTACAAGCATTCAACGCCTTATACTTTACCAATTGCCCCTTCGCCAAATTTACCAAATTTACAATCTATACTTTTATATCCTTCTATTTGCTTTTTTGAAGGAACAGAAGTAAGCGTTGGACGTGGAACTGATACACAATTTCAAGTAATTGGTTCGCCAAATCCTGCAAATGGGACTTTTACTTTTACCCCTGTAGATAAACCTGGTGCCAAAAATCCACCACAAAAAGATAAACTTTGCTACGGTTTAGATTTAACCAAAGTAGATGCCCGAAAAGAAGGTTTTACTTTAAAATATGTTCTTTATTTCTATCAAAAAGCGACGGATAAAACTAAATTCTTTACCAGTATTTCTTCGTTCGACAGATTAGCAGGTTCAGATGATTTACGCAAACAAATTATTGCAGGAAAAACAGAAGCAGAAATTCGTGCTACTTGGCAAAAAGATTTAGAAGCGTATAAAGTAATCAGAAAAAAGTACTTGCTCTATGCTGAATAAGCCTTTGAGTAATTATGACGATTAATTAACATTAAATAAATCACACATTTTGAAACTCCTAAAGTTCTTCATAAAACTGTTTTTGATTGGTTTTTTGCCATTAATTGCCATTGATGGAGCAAGGAAATTGGATTTACGCCTTGACCCTCGCTCACAAAATGCGTATATCGCAACCATTATAGACAAAACTAAGATGCTGGCTACCGTACCAACTCCTAGATTGGTGTTGATGAGTGGCTCAAGTATGGCATTTGGAATCGATAGCGATTTACTTGAAAACGATTTGAAATTGCCCGTAGTCAATGCCGCTTTGCATTACAATTTCGGTAGTCGCTACATGATGGAAGAGCTGAAAACGTATCTAAAAAAAGGCGATGTCGTATTGTTAAGTTTAGAGTACATGGTTACTTCTGAAGGAAAATATGATGAACAATTAATTGCTGCCGATTTTTATCCGCCTTCAAAAGAGTGGATTCACTTTCTATCCATTACGGAAAAAATGGGAGCTTATGCTGTACACCGGCTGACGGATTGTAGATTAATTATCGGTGAAGCCATCAATCATTCAAGAAGTAAACCAATTAGTATTGCCGATACTACTTCTATTTTTTATAGAAACTGTTTTTCGCCCAAAGGTGATTTACTCTGCCATTTGAATAATCCTAAAACTGAAATTGTCTATCCAATCTTATCATCATCAGATTTTACTGAACAAATTAAAGATTTGAACGATTTTTATGCTTTTGCACAAAAAAAAGGAGCGAAAGTGTATTTTACTTTTCCATGTTTAGCACAAAAAAGCTATGAAGAAAATATGGACACGATTCGTAAAATAAGTCAACAGCTTCAAAAAGAACTAAAAATTCCGATTTTAGGAACAGCAGAAAATGCTTTGATGGACGATGCTTTTTTTTATGATAATGCTTATCACCCAAATGCAAAAGGAAGAGAAATTTTTACAAAAAGACTTTTAGAGCTATTTGAGAATAACGGATTTCCTCAAAAAAATGAGATTCCAGAATAAGTTATTATCACTAACTTCGCATCGAAATCAATGATTGTAGTGAAAAACAGGTACAAACACACCTCCTTACTGCCTTTGTAAAGTACCTTAAAATATTCAAATCAATGCTTAATTTTATTATTTTACTTGCCATTACTTTAGTTTTTTTTGATGGATATTTTACTTCAAAGCAAATCAGGGAATCTTTGATAAAAGCATTGTTACTGAACTCTGTTGCGATGGTTTTTAGTACAGAAATTTTAAATCTTTGCTTCAAAATCAACTTCGCTTATATTTTTGGTTTTTGGATTTTGCTCATAGCTTTCTTACTATTTCGTTTAACAAAACACGTAAATCGAAAAGAGAAAGTAATTGAATTGATTGAAAAGATTAAAAAAGAAAGTGCTGGCGTAAGTCTTTTTTTAATTCCTATTTTTATCATTTTGAGTATCACGCTTTTCTTGGCACTGATTTCTCCAGTCAATAATACAGATTCTCTTACCTATCATTTATCAAGAATTGTGTATTGGCTTCAAAATGAACATCTTACTCATTTTGCAACCAACAATCACCGACAAGTAGCCTACAATATTTTTTCAGAATTTGTTATCCTTCATTTGTATGTTTTGGGTAAATCTGATTTTGCAGCCAATTTGGTACAATGGTTTAGTTTTTTGGGCGGGATTGCAGCTTGTTCATTGTTGATAAAACAACTAGGTGGAAGTATCAAAACCCAATGGTTTGGTGCATTGATTGTAGCAACAATTCCGATGATTGTGCTTCAAGCTACTTCTACACAAAATGATTTAGTCGTTTCGTTTTTTGTAGTTTGTGGAGTTTACTTTTCTTTCAAATATGTTCAAGAATTTTCGCTAGAAAATGCCATTTACTTCGGGTTGAGTTTAGGTTTAGCAGAGTTGACCAAAGGAACGGGTTATATTTTTCTTTTTCCATTTTGTCTTTGGCTGGCTTTTCGTGTTTTGTTGGAAAAAAAATGGTGGAAATCATCTAAGATTTGGATTGGGCTTATCCTAATTGTAATGCTAAGTGTTACGATTAATTTGGGATATTATGCCAGAAATTGGGTGATTTTCCATGACCCACTCGGTCATGCTTCTGACAGAATTTCTTTGGAAAATCACTCTCCAGCGGCTTTAATTTCAAATATTACTCGTCAAATTGCTTTGCATATTGGAATGCACTCACCAGGAAATATTTGGAATAATTTTTGGATGAATATTTTACTGACACTTCATGATTTTTTAGGAATTAGCATTTCAGACCCTCTGACTACTTTTGGCGAAGACAGTGTTTTTAAAATTCCAAGATTCACTACTACCGAAGATTTCTCTGGGAATTTCCTACATTTTTTACTCATCGTATTTGTTTCATTTTTCTATTTTCTGAAAGTAAAAAAACAACAAACACTTAGTTTATTTTGGTGTGCTTGTGTGTTGGGATTTATCATGTTTTGTGCTTTACTGAGATTTCAGCTTTTCGGGAGTCGTTTGCATAGTCCTTTTTTCTTGTTAATTTCATGTTTTTGTGCCTTAGTAATTGGCGAAAGAAAGGTGATAAAACCAATTGCTATCGTATTAAGCTTGGCTACTTTACCTTTTTTACTCTTGAATTTTCAGAAACCAATTCTTTCGTTTCATGGACTGACGATGCTTGCTAAGAAATTTGTACCATTAAACGAAAAATCTGGGGCTTTGTCTTTGTATCAAAAAAAGAGTATTCTTGATGCTACTTACCAAGATGTACTTACGCATGAAGGTCTGGATATTCAAGCTGCAGATTTTTTGGCAACTAATGATATTATCCTGAAAAATCATTTCAAATCGGTTGGCTTAGAATTACTTGAAGACGACAAAGATTATTTAATGCTCAGAGTATTAATTCCCGAAGGCATAGAAGTACGCCAAATTGCTGTGAAAGGCATTTTAGGAAAGTTAGAAAGTAAAACATTCTTGCCAGAAGCCATTGTTTCAAGTAGAAGTACAGCTCAAGAAATACAATATCATCAACATATTTATCAGAAAATATCGTCAGGTAAATATTTAAGTATTTATAAAAGATAATAAATTGGGCATAAGCCTTTAAAATATCAACATATCTCGTTGAAAAATCTTTATACCAAAGCACGAAAAACTGATTTGGGCTTTCAAAAATTATGTTATTTAATTCATTAGAATTTTTAATCTTTTTTCCCGTCGTAACGATACTCTATTTTTTAATGCCGTATCGTTTTCGTTGGCTGTTATTGTTGGTAGCGAGCTGTTATTTTTACATGGCTTTCGTGCCGATTTATATGCTGATTTTGGGTTTCACGATTGTGATTGACTATTACGCTGGTATTTACATCGAGCAGTCGGAGGGAAGTAGGCGGAAAATGTTTTTAACAATGAGCCTCATTACCAATATTGGTGTGTTGGCTGTGTTTAAATATTATAACTTTTTGAACGAAAATATCAGCTTTTTACTCAAAGGTTTTGCCCTTGAAAATCCGATTCCATATCTCAAAATTTTATTACCAATCGGTTTGTCATTTCATACTTTTCAGGCGATGTCTTATACGATTGAAGTATATCGTGGCAAACAAAAAGCAGAAAGACATTTTGGTATTTACTCTTTGTACGTGATGTTTTACCCGCAATTAGTAGCTGGCCCGATTGAAAGACCACAAAATGTATTGCATCAGTTTTATGAGAAATTTGATTTCGATTATCAAAGAGTAACCGATGGATTAAAATTGATGGTTTGGGGAATGTTCAAAAAAGTGGTAATTGCCGACCGCTTGGCGGTGATGGTGAATCAAGTGTATGATAATCCTTTTGAGCAAAAAGGTATTCCACTTTTGGTAGCGACTTCGCTTTTTTCAATTCAAATTTTTTGTGATTTTTCAGGATATTCCGACATCGCTTTGGGTTCTGCACAAGTAATGGGTTTTGATTTAATGAAAAATTTTGACCGTCCTTACTTTTCAAAAACTATTTCAGAATTTTGGCGTCGTTGGCATATTTCGCTTTCTACTTGGTTTCGTGACTATCTGTATATTTCAATGGGTGGAAATAGAGTTTCAAAATGGCGAAGAGAATACAATGTTTTCATCGTTTTTTTAATGTCAGGCATTTGGCATGGAGCGAGTTGGAATTTTGTTATTTGGGGAGCTATGCACGGTTTTTTCTTGATTTTTGCTAACCTTACTGTTGACTATAGAAATAAAATTGTAGCAATAATCGGGATTAAAAAGTCACCTTTTTTCTATAAAATTATTCAGATTTCAACTGTTTTTTGCTTGACAAGTTTTGCATGGATTTTCTTCCGTGCAGTTGATTTTAAAACGGCTTATTATATCGCAACTCATTTATTTACAGGAATTGGTGAACAGCTTTCGCAGATAAGTAATAGAGGTTTTATTGAAAAAAATATCTTTTTGGGTCAAGGCATTTCCAATTTTGCAATGGTAGTTTTTGCTTTAATTGTTATGGAAACGGTGCATTATTTCCAAAGAGGACAAAGTTTAAGAACGGTGTTGAATCAGCAACCAGTTTTGTTTCGTTGGATACTCTATTATGGTATCATTTTGGCGATACTTTTCTTAGGAATGTTCGATGCACCGTCGCAGTTTATTTATTTTCAATTTTAAGTTCTGAAGAGATTTTTCAAAAAAAGTAAAATATATTACTCCAAAACCGCAAATTTTCCCGAAATTTGCGGTTTATTTTTTAGCATAGTTTTCGGGTCGCTTCTTTCTGCTATCCGAATTCAGCAATCCGAAATCGAAAAATGTCCGAAAAAATTCTTATCCTCGACTTTGGTTCACAAGTCACTCAGTTAATTGCCCGTAGAGTTCGTGAACTTAATATTTATTGCGAAATCCATCCATACAATAAAATTCCAGCGATTGGCGAAGACGTAAAAGGCGTAATTCTATCAGGAAGCCCATGTTCTGTGCGTGATGAAGACTCTCCACGAGTGGATTTGAGTCTTTTTAGAGGTAAATTACCTGTATTAGGCATTTGCTATGGAGCTCAATTATTGGCTTTTACAAGCGGTGGAGAAGTTTATAATGCTGGACATCGTGAGTACGGAAGAGCTAAATTGCAAAAAGTAGCCGAAAATCCATTGTTGAACGATGTTTCTGAAAACAACCAAGTTTGGATGTCGCACGGAGATACCATCATGTCGATTCCAGAAGATTTTGAAATCATTGGTTCAACAGAATCAGTAAAAATTGCCGCTTTCCATATCAAAGGAGAACAAACTTACGGTATCCAATTTCACCCAGAAGTAACGCACTCTTTAGAAGGAAAAACGATGTTGAAAAACTTCGTAATTGGCGTTTGCGGATGTTCTCAAGATTGGACGGCAGATTCATTCGTTGACATAACTGTAGCTGAATTGAAAGCACAATTAGGCGACGATAAAGTAGTTTTAGGACTTTCGGGTGGAGTAGATAGCTCTGTTGCAGCGGTTTTGATTCACAAAGCGATTGGCAAAAACCTTTACTGTATTTTTGTTGACAATGGTTTATTGAGAAAGAATGAATTTGAAGACGTTCTGGATTCATACAAAAATCTTGGTTTGAATGTAAAAGGTGTTGATGCGAAAGAACAATTTTATACCGCATTGGCAGGTTTAAGTGACCCAGAAGCAAAACGTAAAGCGATTGGTAAAGTATTTATCGACGTTTTCGACCAAGAATCTCATTTAATTGAAGATGTAAAATGGTTAGGACAAGGAACAATCTATCCGGATATTATTGAATCTGTTTCAGTTAGTGGAGGTCCTTCACAAACGATAAAATCTCACCACAATGTTGGCGGTTTACCTGATTATATGAAATTGAAAATTGTTGAGCCACTAAAAACTTTGTTCAAAGACGAAGTACGTTTGGTGGGAAAAACATTAGAAATTCCACAATTTATTTTGGGTCGTCATCCATTCCCTGGACCAGGTTTAGGAATTAGAATTTTGGGTGATGTTACGGCAGAAAAAGTACAGATTTTACAAGAAGTTGACCATATTTTTATCAATGGATTGAAAAATAAAGGCTTCTACGATAACGTTTGGCAAGCAGGTGCGATGTTATTACCGATTCAATCAGTAGGTGTGATGGGCGATGAGCGTACTTATGAAAGAGTAGTAGCGTTGAGAGCGGTTTCATCTGTTGACGGTATGACGGCAGACTGGTGTCATTTACCTTATGAGTTTTTAGCAGAGATTTCTAACGAAATTATCAATAAAGTAAAAGGTGTAAACAGAGTAGTTTATGATATTTCGTCAAAACCACCAGCAACGATTGAGTGGGAATAATCAACAAAATTCTTTAAAAGCAGAGAGCTCGATAAATTGTCGGGCTTTTTGCTTTTGTTTTACAGAAGTACTTATCAGAATCTAGTTTTACTAATCATCAATCAATGGCAAAACTATTTGTCAATCACTCATTTCTAATTACTTCTTACCGTTTAATAATTTTTTAGCTTGATATTTTTACATATTTATTAAATTTGATTTTAAACTCTAAAAGTCTAACAAAATGAACAAAATCACCTTATTCCTCCTCTTAGTAATTTCAACTATTTCTCTTGTTTCTTGTGAAGAAAAATTTGGTCCAGATGTTGACCCAACACCAGCAGCAGCTACTATCATAGGTAAGTGGTCGTTTAAAAGTTTGGGTACAATCACTAACAAAAAAAGCTACGAAATGTTACCTGCTGACTTTTCGAAAATTCCTGGTGCTACCTCGTCGAGTGGAGATTCAATTTCAAGAGCGTTGACTTATGAATTCAAAACTGATAGTACTTATATTGCTGGAAATGATTCAGGAAAATGGAAATCTTCAAGTGATGGAAAAACAATCGTATTGACTTCAAAGGTATCAAGAGGTTTTGATGGAAAACTTCAGGTACTTACTTTCTCTGTATTAAATTTAACAAAAAACGAACTTATGTTTGGCTTAAAGAAATTTGTTGCAGATGCAAATGGCAAATTTGAGGACGGAAGTTTTGAAGATTTATTTGATTTACTCTTGGGAACGCTTGCTTTGCAATATAAGGGAACTGAGCAAGAAATTAAAGAAGTAACCTCTTTTCAAGGTACAATTAATCTTAAACGCTAGTTAGCAAAGTAATCAGCCATTACTTTATTAATCATACTTTTACATTCAATTTTGCGTTTTCCAGAAATTGAATGCTAATTGATTTTATTTTAACTGAAAAATTCAACCCATGAAGATTAAATTCTTGCTGTTTTTGGCATTGATAACATGCCTACCTACTTTCGCTCAGAAAGTAACTCAAAATGCCAATTACCAGTTTTTTATTGATTTAACAAAAGTTCAAAACGATAAATTAGAAGTATCCTTAACTACTCCTAAAATCTCGAAAGATGAAGTAGTTTATAATTTTCCTAAAATTGTTCCGGGTACTTATGCCAATTATGATTTTGGTCGTTATATTTCTGGATTGAAAGCTTTTGATGAAAAAGGTAAAGAATTGTCTGTCACGAAGGTTGATGTTAATAGTTATAAAATAAAAGGAGCGAAGAAACTCAATAAAATCACGTATTTGGTAGATGATACTTGGGATTCACCTGAGATTTCTGGCGAATACGTTTTTGAACCTGCTGGAACGGATATTGAAGAAAATAAACTTTTTGCAATTAATACGCATGGTTTTTTCGGTTACTTCGATGATTTTAAACGTAATACTTACGAACTTACTTTCAGTAAACCAACAGGTTTTTATGGAGCTTCGTCGTTAACGGCTTCTAAATCAGACGATAAAAAAGATGTTTTCAGTGTGCCAAACTACAATGATTTGGTCGATGCTCCAATCATGTATTGTAAACCTGATACAACAATTTTGAAAGTGGGTGGTGCTGATATTTTGATTTCGGTTTATTCTCCAAACAAAAAAGCTACTTCTGCTGAAATTGCTGAAAACGTAAAAACTTTGTTGGAAGCCCAAAAAGAGTATTTAGGAGGTACTTTGCCTATCAAAAAATATGCTTTTGTAATTGTACTTTCTGACAATTTGAAAAACGGAAGCTACGGTGCTTTAGAACATTCTTACTCTTCTTTTTATTATTTGCCAGAATCTTCTTCAGAGGAGCTTTCGCAAACAATAAAAGACGTTTGTTCGCATGAATTTTTTCATATCGTAACACCGCTAAGTATTCACTCGAAAGAAATTGGAGATTTTGATTTTAACAAGCCGAAGATGTCTAAACACCTTTGGATGTATGAAGGAATGACAGAATATGCGGCTGGACACATGCAAGCGAAATACGGTTTGATTGAATTGCCAATGTACATGAATATGCTTCGTTCAAAAATTGGAAATATGTACGACCGTTACAAAGATGATATTCCTTTCACAGTAATGTCGGCAGATGTATTGGAAAAATATAAAGACCAATATCAAAATGTATATGAAAAAGGTGCTTTAATTGGACTTTGCTTGGATATTAAACTTCGCCAATTGTCTGGTGGAAAATATGGTACTCAGAATTTGATGAGAGATTTATCAAAATATTATGGAAAAGATAAATCATTTAATGATGATGAGCTTTTCGATAAAATTGCTGAGGTAACTAAATTCCCAGAAATTCGTGAGTTTTTTGCAAAATATGTAGAAGGAAAAGAGCCACTTCCTTTAGAAGAAACCTTGAATAACGTTGGAATAAATTTCCAAAAAACGAATAAGAGACTTGAAAAAACTTTAGGTTTCTCTGTGTATAACCTAGGTATCAATCCAGAAACAAAAGGTATTTTTATCATTGATGAAGATGGAATTGATGCTTTCGGGGCGAAAATGGGTTTCAAAGCTGGTGACGAATTGGTTTCTTTAAATGGAAATGCTTTAGGTTTAGAAACGTTCAGAGCTACTCGCTTAGATTTTATCAATAATGCCAAAGAAGGCGATAATGCTGATTTTGTGGTGTTGAGAAAAGACGGAGATAAAAAAGTAGAAACGAAACTTTCGGCAAAAATCTTTATTCCAGAGGTAGTTGAGAAAAACCTTCTTTCTCCGATGGAAAATCCAACTGAAGCACAAGTTACTTTGCGTAAAGCTTGGTTAACACCAGAAGAACAATAATCAAAATAATCAAAGCCAGTCATTTTATATTCGACTGGCTTTTTTTATTCTTAAACCCATGCAACGAAAATAATGCCATTGATGTCTATTCTTTAGTTTCCTATCACTTTATATTTAACCGAATTTAAACTCTTCCAACTATGAAACCTAAACAAACCTATTTGTTCCTAATTTTCAGTTTCTTATTGCTCCAAGCTTGTAACAATAATGATTGTGGTTGTGTTACTCCACCTCAGAGCGGTTATGGCTTTTTCTATCCAATTTATAAACAATATGTTGAATACGAAGTAGAAGAAACACAATATGCTTTAAGCCAAGAACCTTTGGTAAAAACCTACCAAATAAAAGAATTGGTAGATAGTTTTTTTACAGATATTGATGGAAAAGAAGCCATACTTATTAAAAGATTTCATCGCAATAATGAACAGCAAGCTTGGAAATTAGACTCTGTTTTTACCTCAAAAAGACTACAGGATAAAGCTTTGAAATCAGCCAATAATATTACCTATTTGAAGTTTATATTTCCTTTAAAAGATAAAATGACTTGGGATATAAATCAATTTAATGATTTAGGGAAAGATGAAGTAATCGTTGAAAATCTTTATAAGCCTTATACTGTCAACAATCAATATTTTCCGATTACGGTTGGAATTGTTCAACAAAATGATTCTACCTTAGTTGATTTAAAAAAGAAAATAGAAGTTTATGCAGATGGAGTAGGTTTGATTTATGCAGAAAAAACAGCACTCGCTTATTGTAATACTCCTGATTGTATCGGCAAAAGTAAAGTTGATTTTGGAACACGTTTTATCATGAAATATAAAAAGAATGGAAAAGAGTAATACTTATCAATTTGTATCACCCTGTAAAATACTGATTTTAATACTCTTTTTTGAGGGCTTACTGAGCTTTCAAACTGCTTTTACACAAGCTTTATCTGCCAAATATCTTTTAGTTTTTAAAGACAAAAACAATTCTCCTTATTCAATTACTCAGCCTTTAGCTTATTTGTCTGAACGCTCACTGGCTCGTCGCCAGAAACAGAAAATTGCTTTTACAATGAAAGATTTACCCGTTAATCCTAGTTATATCGAAGAAGTAAAGAAGAAAGGAGCAAAAGTAATTTATACTTCACGTTGGATGAATGCCGCTTTGATAGAATGTTCTTCCACCGTTTTGAATAACATTCTACAATTATCTTTTGTGAAGGGTTTAGAAGTTAATACTTCAATTGATAATCCGAATAATAGAACAGCCCGAAAATCATCTAAGTTTGAAAGTTATGAAACCAATGCCCTCAATTATGGTTTATCCAAAACTCAAATTGAAATGATTGGAGCAGATAAAATGCACGAGCAAGGTTTTCATGGCGAGGGAATGTTGATTGCAGTATTGGATGAAGGTTTTAATAATGCCAATAATATTGCAGCCTTAAAGCCCCTTTTTGATGAAAATAGGATTGTTGGTACTTATGATTTTGTGAAAAACGAAAAGCCTGTTTATGAAGATGGCGGACATGGAACATCTGTTTTATCATGTATGGGTGCTTATTTAGATGGACAAATCGTTGGAACAGCCTATAAAGCTTCCTTTCTATTATTACGTTCAGAAGATGCTTTTTCGGAATACTTAATTGAAGAAGCCAATTGGCTTTTTGCGGCAGAATATGCCGATAGCGTTGGGGTTGATTTAATCAATTCGTCGTTAGGGTATAGTACTTTTGATGATGCTAGTACCAATCATAAATATTCAGACCTAAATGGAAAAACTACCATTGCTGCTAAAGCGGCTACATGGGCGGCATCTGTTGGGATTATTTGTGTAATAAGTGCTGGAAATGAAGGAAATAGTGCTTGGCGATATATTTCAACACCTGCGGATGCCGATTCAGTTCTTACTGTAGGTGCAGTAGATGCGTTGAAAAATTATGCACTGTTTAGTTCTATTGGTCTTTCAGCAGATGGAAGAATAAAACCTGATTTAGTTGCGATGGGGCAAAGCTCCGCCATTGTTACTCCTAGTGGAACGGTTAGCACAAGTAGTGGAACTTCTTTTTCTTCGCCTATTTTATGTGGAATGGTAGCGGGTTTTTGGCAAGCGAATCCAACGCTTACGGCGATGGAAGTGATAAATAGGTTAAGAAAATCTGGCAGCCAATATGAAAGTCCAGACGAACGATTAGGTTATGGTATTCCTGATTTTACTAGAGCCAATACACCTACTGTAGTTTTATCTACCCAAGATGAGAGTAATGCCATTTTTAAAGCATATCCGAACCCGACTTTTGGAGAAATTACAATTCAACTTAACGAGACTAAAGTAAATCAATATTTTACCAGTTTAATGGACATTACTGGCAAAACACTACTTTATCAGCCCATCAATTCCCCAATCTTCAAACTATCATTAGCACATTTAAACACAGGAACATACTTTCTTCGCATTGGGAATCAAAGTAAAAGTACTTTGATGAAGGTTTTGAAAGTGGAGTAAATACTGTTTTTCATCTCTTGATGAGACACTACAAACAACAATATGCTCCGAAATTCAAACTAATATCCCTTATTCTTATACTCTTACTGAACAAGTAAGCCAACATTCTAAATATTTTTTACAACACTGTTGTTTTATTGAAATTTTACTCTATATTTGTAGAGTAAACTACATAAACATAGAGCAATGCAATTGTCGAAATCAGAAGAGCAATTAATGGAAGTAATCTGGAAGCATGAAAAAGTTTTCATGAAAGATTTAATTGATAGTTATCCAGACCCAAAACCCGCTACAACAACCTTAGCCACTTTACTAAAAAGAATGCAAGACAAAGGTTTTGTAGCTTATAACCTGTTTGGAAACTCCCGACAATATTACGCTTTAGTGAAAAAGTCAGATTACTTTTCGAAGCATGTAAAAGGTATGATTGAAAACTTTTTTAACAATTCACCCATGCAATTTGCTTCGTTTTTTACAACCTCTACAGATTTATCATCCTCAGAATTAGAAGACCTTAAAAAAATTGTTGAACAAGAAATCAAAAGAAAAGAACAATGATAACCTACATCATCAAAATAGTTCTCTGTTCGGCTGTGTTTATTTTTACTTATAAACTACTGCTTGAAAAAGAAAAGATGCACAGTTTTAATCGAGGCTACTTATTGCTAAGTATGCTATTGTCATTGGTGATTCCCCTATTAACCTTTCATTATGCTACACCTACATTACCCATTTCAGGAGATGAAATCTTGCCAACTAACTTTATAAAGGAGAATAACATCGTTCAAGAAGTATCAACTATTGAAAAGACAGATTACACTTTATTAGTGTTACCAATACTCTATGGCTTGATTAGTACTTTTTTCTTGCTACGTTTTATCATTAATCTTAATAAAATTCTTGCTAAAACCCGCAACAGTAAAACGATTCCTTTTAATAATTCCCAAATAGTCTTAACCAATGAAGCATTGAGTCCTCATAGTTTTTTGAATTATTTATTTGTCAATAATCAAGAATATATCTGTGGAGGAATTGAAAAGGAAATTTTATTGCATGAATACGCACACATTCAGCAGAGGCATTCTTATGATATTCTGTTGATAGAAATACTACAAATAGTTTGTTGGTTTAATCCATTCCTATTGATGTATAAAAAAGCAATACAGCTAAATCATGAATTTTTAGCAGATGAAGCCGTGATAAATACATATCCAAACGTAGCCAGTTATCAGTATCTACTGATTGAAAAAGCCAGTAAAAGTAATACGTATCATCTATCAAGTTCTTTCAATTATCTCATAACTAAACAACGATTAATCATGATGACTAAATCAAAATCACCTCAAAAGGCTTTATTCAAGCAATTGGCTGTTATTCCAGTGTTGGCAATAGCTATATTTGCATTTAGTACAAAATCTTTTGCACAAGAAAAGCCTAGCAGCTTTCCAAAAGCTAAACAAATAGCTGTACCTGCTACTCAAGATGGCGTTTCGCAAGCATTATTAGATGAGTACGAGCAAATTGTTAACAGTAAAAAAAATAAAAAAGGGATTCCTTCGGCATTAAAGTTTACAGAAATAGATAGAAAAAGGTTAGAGACTATTTATTTATCAATGAGCAAAGCTCAACAAGCCAAACAGCTTGTAACATTTGTGCCAAGTCTCCCACCATTTCCAAAGACTGTTCCAACACAAGAGCAAATCGAAGCTTGGAAAAATGATAAGATTTATGGCGTTTGGATTGATGATAAACGAGTAAATAACGCCGTATTGAATAAATACAAAAACACTGATTTTGCACATGAATTTGTAAGTAAGCTAGAGAAAAATGCAATCAATTATGGTAAGCATTATTATCAGATAGACTTAATGACGAATGAAGGCTATGAAAAATATTATAAAGAGGAGACGACAGGAGGAAATAGGTATTATATGTCTATTTACGTAGGAATTAAACCTCGTAAAATGATTAAGAAGAGCTGACCTTCTGAAGGTTAAGAGTAATATGAAGAGCTTTGTTAAATTTTCAAAATTTAGCAAAGCTTCTTTTTTTAGAAGTTTCAAAAGTCCTAAAATCTACAAATTCTAAAGTCGGAAATAAATGTTGAGTAATTATCTCAGTTGAAAAAATAGCTTTTGATAAAGTATTTTCTAAGTAAATTTACTTTAATCAAAGAGCTGTTTTTGAAGGAGACAGCGATAACGTTATCCAAATCTTACAAAGACATGAATTTTAAAAACTTGATTTTAGGATTACTCATTTTTACCAATTTTTATACATTTGGTCAAGTGAAAGCTCCTTCCCCTCTTTTTCCGATACCAAACCAAAACCAATTGAGATGGCAGCAAATGGAATATTATTCTTTTGTCCATTTTTCAGTGAATACTTACACTGATATGTCGTGGGGAAAAGGGGATGAAGACCCCAAAATATTCAATCCTGATAAATTAGATTGCCGTCAGTGGGCAAGAATATGCAAAGCCGCAGGTATGAAAGGCATTATTCTTACCGCAAAACACCATAGTGGCTTTTGCCTTTGGCCATCAAAATACACGGATTATTCAGTAAAAAACAGTCCTTGGAAAAATGGAAAGGGCGACATGGTGCGTGAGATGGCGGATGCTTGTAAAGAGTATGGTTTAAAACTAGGAATTTACCTTTCTCCGTGGGACAGAAACCATCCAGACTACGGAAAACCTGAATACATTACTTATTTCAGAAACCAATTGCGTGAACTTTTAACCAACTACGGAGAAATCTTTGAAGTGTGGTTTGATGGTGCAAACGGTGGCTCTGGTTATTATGGCGGAGCTAATGAAACCCGTAAAATTGACCGCACTACTTATTATGATTGGGAAAACGCGTATAAACTTGTTCGTTCTTTACAACCTAATATCGTAATCTGGAACGATGGTGGCGACAGAGCAGACCTTCGTTGGGTTGGAACAGAAGCAGGCTATATTGGCGAAACCAATTGGAGTTTATTGAACGACAAAGGCGACGTTCCCGAAGAAATGCTTCGTTATGGTGTTGAAAATGGCAATGCTTGGGTGCCTGGTGAAGTAAATACTTCTATCAGACCCGAATGGTTTTATCATCCAAAAGAAGATAGCCAAGTAAAAACGTTGCCACAATTGATGGATACTTATTATAATTCTATCGGTAGAAACGCTACTTTGTTATTAAACTTTCCCATCATGCCAAATGGCTTGATTCACCCTTTTGACGAAAAAGCTGCCTTAGATTTTGGTAAAGCCGTCAAAGAAGCATTTGCTATAAACCTTATCAAAGAGGCAAAGGTGGTAGCTTCCAATGTGCGTGGAAACGACCCGAAATTTGGAGCGAACAAGGCAATTGATGTAAGTACCGAAAGTTATTGGACAAGCGATGATAAGGTAAAGTCTGCTAGTTTGACTTTCAATTTTGCAAAACCCACTACCTTCAATCGCTTTTTGGTTCAGGAGTATATCAAATTAGGACAAAGAGTAAAAGCCTTTACTTTAGAAGCCTTCGTGAACAATCGGTGGGAGGAAATCGCCAAAGAAACAACGATAGGCTATAAACGTATTTTACGTTTCAAAACGGTTAAAGCTACCAAACTCCGTTTGAATATTATAGATGCCAAAGCTTGTCCATTGATTTCAAATGTTGGCATTTACGATGCTCCTCAAATATTAGTGCCACCCGTAGCCATGCGTGAGCGTTCGGGAGATGTTCGTATTATTCCTGCGGACATGGAATCACAAATTTATTATACGCTGGATGGAAGTACGCCAACCTTGAAATCGAATCAATATACCGAGCCTATCAAAACTGACGATGGTAAAGTAGTATTAAAATGTATTAGCTACGACCCAAAAAGTAAAAAGACAAGTGCTTTGACAGAAGCAAAATTTGATGTTTCAAAAAGAAATTGGAAAATTGTTGGGATAGAAGACAAAGAAGCTAATAATTTGTTGGACGGCAATACTGACACGCAATGGTATCAGAAAAATACGCTAAAACTGCCGATAGACCTTGTGATTGATTTAGGTAAAATTCAGAATATTAGCGGATTCAAATACTTGCCAGACCAACATTGGTGGGGTTCAGGAATTATTACACATTACAGTTTCTTTGTATCTGAAAATGGGAATGATTGGAAACAAGTAGATGAAGGCGAGTTTTCAAATATCAAGAACAACCCTTTGTGGCAAACAAAAACCTTTAGCCCAAGCAAAGCACGCTATATAAAACTAAGAGCTTTGAAAAATACCGAGGACAATGATAGAGTTGGTTATGCAGAGATTGATGTTATTACGGAATAGGTAGGTTATTACGAATCAAATTTTTCCACTTATCAGGCGAATTAATTCGCCTGATAAGTGGAAATTTATTTTTAGGAAGATATTCTAAATGATGCTTGAGAGATGTTTTGTGTCAATGATGAGATGTTAAGTGACTATGGAGATGGGCTAAAAACACGCACAACATTAGAATTTAGGAAAATGCTTGCAAAGCAAAAGCCCTTTAGATGAATTGGATATTTAGAAATAAATACTTAGTTTTAAAACAAAACTGAACTAAATAGAAATGTACTAACGAGTTCAGATACATGCAACATAACCGCCATAAATTATAAAAAAACAGGGCTTTATTGCGGTTATATACTCGTTGTATGCCATTTTAGAACGACACTGCAATGAAATATAGAGAAATTGAACCGAATGGATTTTTAAACAACTTTGTGAAGTGTTTTTGGTTTTACGAAACTACCACAGAAATTCAACACACCATTTTACCAGATGGTTACTTTGACTTTATTGCAGAGTTTGAGAATGATAATTTGACAACTGTTAAACTGACAGGAATTTGGACAAAACCTAAAGAAATACAAATTTCTAAAAACACCAAATTACTTGCCATTCGATTTAAACTTTTAGCCATTGAATATATCTTCAAAAAAGAGATAAAATCTATTTTAGATGCAACTGTAAATTTATCGTTTTCATTTTGGAACATTGACAAATACAAAAGTGATGAATTTGAAAGATTCATTACTGAAATATCAAATAATTTAGACACTTCGATAAAACATTTGAAGCAAATTGACAATAGAAAACTAAAACTGTTTGACTTCGTTTATGAACAAAAAATTAAAACTGTTGCTGAAATTTCAAAAAAAGTGTTTTGGAGTAGCCGACAAATAAACAGGTATTTTCAAACACAATTTGGTATTAGACTAAAAGAGTTTTTAAACATTGTGCGTTGCAACGCTACGTACGAAGAAATATCAAACGGTAATCTAAATCCTAATGCTGAATATTTTGACCAAGCCCATTTCATAAAAGAAATTAAGAAATATACAGGTGTAACGCCAAAAGAATTAAGTCAAAACAAAAACGACCGATTTTTACAATTATCAAAGATGGATGAAGCGTAATTTTGCGACTTAATTTTAAATTCAAATAAAAATGAAGATAAGCAAACTTTCGCCAAACTTTGAAGTAACCGACATTAGAAAAACAGTTGCATTTTATGCAGAAATTTTTGGTTTTAACTTAATTATGGCTGTTCCTGAAACACAAGACGGAATAGACCAAACTTTTGCAGAAAATAAAGAATATGTTTATGCAATGATGCAAAAAGACAATGTAGAGTTTATGTTTCAACGTTCAGACACATTTAAAAATGATGTTATTTTTTCAAGAGGGCAAAATATTGGTGCAACAGTTTCATTTTATATGGACGTAGAAGGCATAAAAGAATTTTATCAAGACTTAAAGAATAAAAACATTGAATTAACCGAACTAAAAACAACTTGGTACGGTATGCAAGAGTTTTACCTAAAAGACTTAAACGGATATATTCTTGGATTTGCTGAAAAAGCCCAATAAATATGAACATAGAAGACGTAAGAAAATTTTGTTTGTCGCTTAAGGGAGCAGAAGAGAAAATGCCTTTTGACGACAAAACACTTGTGTTTTCAGTTAAAGGGAAAATGTTTTGTGCAACGGACATTACAACTTTCGAGTTTTTAAACTTAAAATGCGACCCAGAAGAAGCCATAACTTTAAGAGAGAAATATAGTGATGTAACACCAGGTTACTATATGAATAAAAAACTTTGGAATAGCGTAAAAACGACAGGAAAAATAACTGACAAACAAATGAAAGAATGGATAACAAACTCTTATAATTTGGTCGTAGCAGGACTTCCGAAGAAAACGCAAAAAGAACTGACTGAAGAATAAAAACGGCATACAACATGGGTTTGCCAAAATGGGGGCAGAAGTGCTAAATTGAACATTTGGAATTCTATTGAACTTTTGTGCTAAATTTGAACATTCGTGCCTTGAAATCCCCCACTTCGGCAAGCCCCGAAACGTTAGGTGCAAGTTAACCAGATCAACCGGAAACCGACTGTATGACCAGGAAGATATAACAGAAATAAAAATTTAAAATGAAAGACTTAAACCACTACGTTGACAAATACAAAGAGCAACTCAAAAATGGCGACATTCAAGAAGCATACGTTGGACTTGTTAAGTATGTAACAAGACTTGGGACAACATTATCCAAAAACCTTTCAGAACACTATTCATTCGGAAGTCTTTTCCAAGGGTATATGGACTATACCTATTTTTACTACTCAAATGACTTCCTGAAAAAGAGAAAACTGAAAATGGGACTTGTATTGAACCATTCAAAAATGCAGTTCGAGGTTTGGCTTCTTGGACAGACAATTCCAATTCAAGAAAAATTTTGGGAGTATTTTAAATCGACAAAGTGGAATAAGGACAGAACGACCAGACCTCAATATTCTATTCTTGAAACTGTACTAATAGAGAAACCAAACTTTAATGACTTGGAGAAACTATCAAAACAGATTGAGAACAAATTAGTTTCAGTTACTGACGAAATAATTGAAGACATAAAAAAGAGTAAATTGACATAAAAAACCTGCTCCTAACATGGGTTTTGCGTCAGGCAGGCTGACGTGCAAACATAGATCTTTGTGCTTCTATTGAACTTTAGTAATAAATTGAAACTTTGTGTTTCGAAACCCGCCCGAACGCAAAGCCCAAAACCGTTATAAGCCATTTTAATACGACCATGATAAGACAATTTTTAATCATATTCATTTTGACGATTTTCTTTTCGTGCGGGCAGAGAAGCAATATTAGTGAAAGTAAAATTGACACCATTGATAATTCCTCAGTTGACACTCTTTCAACACAACCTATTAACAAACAAATCGACCAAGACAACGATTGCAGTTATGACAATCAAGTATCAAGTCTAGGTATTGGTTTAATCATTGCACCACCAAAATTTGAAATTTATAATGACAGTTTACTGAACGATAAAATCGCAAGTTGGGATATGTATGAAGATGAAAGCAAAATAAATTTATGCTCAAAATTTTTCAAGCCTGACTACGGAATAATGCATTTTGTGTGTATAGCAAAAAGTGAAAAAGCATATAAGGTTTTAGTGAACTTTTCCGATATTAAATATTTACCTAAGACAAAAAATTATGACTTCAAAACTTGGGACGAATACATATCTCAATCTTTCGGAATAAGACGGCTTACAAATGATAATGGAGACATTTCAAAAAAATACACATTAAGAATTAAACCCGAAGACAACGCAGACACATTGGTAATTCCTAAAGGACACGAGCTATTTTGTCCAATGGAAATTAAAGGTGATTGGATAAAAGTGAGATATGATTGTTTCTACAATGACGAAAATAATTCATATGAAGGTGAACCTTGCCACAATTATATTGACAAATGCAAAAATCCATTGACAGGTTGGTTACTATGGCGACAAGAAAACCATTTACTTATTGACATCTTTTTGATGCCATGACCAACGCTAGTCCAAGTATTTTTTCAATAGACCCCCTCGCTGGTCTAAGTGTTTTTTCAATAGACCCACAAATAAATGCTTCTCTGACTGCACATTTTGCTACCTTAATTATTCTCATAATTCCTTGTTGCTAATAATCAAAAGTTGTCAGTAAGACACTGACAACGGCAAAGAGGCAATCCCTTATTGTTGCCTTTTGTAGGTACAAAAAGCCAAACAGTAAAGCAAGAGTTTTGCAATACAAACAACGGAAAGTATTCTCATCATTGGTTCGTTGCTTTCGCCCGTCTCGTTGGTAACAATACCAACGATGGCTAAACGGAAAGTAATCACTAATCTCCAATCTTGTTTCTTGCCTCTTGCTTCTTTAGTCTTTTCTAAAGTCCCAAATCCCCAATCCAAAATCTTGCCTCTTGCTTCTTTAGTCTCCCCTAAAGTCCTAAAGTCTTCAGTCCTAAAGTCCCAACAAAATACCGTTTAATAAAAAAGCGATTAAATTTTCCTCCATTTTTTACGTCCCAATCGAATTTTTCTTTATGTTTGAAGTATCGCAAAATTTGGTAGTTGCACCTGATATTCGACACCGATAAACCATCTTTAGCGAAACCCTTTCGTTGCCATTATCATTCAGAAAATTTACGTTCCAGCTTCTTTTTGAGAGAAGAAATTCTTACAAAACGATTGCACCTTTCTGGAGATTTCGCCCCGAAAACAGCATACTCTTACACTTTTGTAAATTTTAAACATCCAATAAAATGAGTAACACAAACAAAATCTCAGCCGTTTTGCCCGAAGCAGACAAAACCGCAACCCTCGCTTTACTTGAACAAGTAAAAACCAAATTGCCTTTTTTGATTAGTACGCCTATTGGACAAAAACCTAAACATAAAATGGGACCCAGTAGTGTAGAGTATGTTGGACTTTGCTTGGAAGGAGTTAGAACATATCCAACCAAGATGAGAGCAGATTTTGATGCACCCGAATTTGAACGGGATGTGAATTTGATTAGTCAGCTATGGAGTGTACGCATAGCGGTGGCAGATTTATTAGCAAGAATTGATGATACGATGGATGCCGCAAGTGCTGATGCAATGGTTACTTCTGATAAAGTGTATGATTCACTAAAAGGAGCAGCCAAGGAAGACGGAGCGATTAATGAGCTTTTAGCCAGAATAGCCTTGAGATACAAAAAGAAAAATAAGAAAGGTTAAAGTCCTTTAATTATTTTTGGAATGATAAAGATGGCTAGTGAAGTCAACAACCACTAGCCATTTTTTGTGTCTGATAGATGAAATGTAAAGTGATTCCCGAGAGATATATTGTGTCATCGAAGAGATAAAAAGTGATTCCCGAGAGATATATTGTGTCATCGAAGAGATAAAAAGTGATTCCCGAGAGATATTTTGTGTCATCGAAGAGATGTAAAGTGATTCCCGAGAGATATTTTGTGTCATCGAAGAGATAAAAAGTGATTCCCGAGAGATATTTTGTGTCATCGAAGAGATGTAAAGTGATTCCTGAGAGATATTTTGTGTCATTGAAGGAAAAATTAGTTTCAATGAATGAGCGGACGCTCATTTTAATTTTAAGTCGTAGGAGAGCCTACGACTAGTTGGGGGAATGTCGCTCATAATCAAGTACATGGCTATTATATACATGGAAAAATGCAGGAACATAATTGGACTCACGGTTCCGTTTGCGATAAAACAAATACCGTATTTAATTACTTTTGAAAGGTAAATGGACAAGATGTAAGAGGGAATGTGCCAATGGCTGTAGATGTTCCAATCATCATAGTAGATTAATCTCATGAAAAAATACTTATTTATCGTTTTACTGTATTTGGTAGGTTGCCAAGATTCAAAAAAACAAGTTGAAAATTTTCCTAATGGCATTTGGATACCAGCAAAATTGCCCAAAGATGGCGATTTTTCGATAGTATATATTAGAGACACTTCTTATTCAAGTGTTTTAACTCAAAATTTAGTTTTAACTGATTCTATATATTTAATGACAGAGCCTGGGTTTATACTGGAAAAAGGCAAAATTGACATTCTCTCATCTAATGAATTTGACATATCACACAGAACAATATACAAGACGATTAGGCTATTTGGAGAATCCTTACCTAGTAGTTTGAAGAAATCGGAATGTATATTGCTATCCGACACACTCAAAATAAATCAAATTAAATATATACAAAGTAGGAGAATAACAGATGAATCTATAAAAAAAATAATCAGTGCGAGTGAAAACGTAAGTTTTTAAAATTTTCCCTCGCTGGTCTAAGTGTTTTTCTCTTAGACCCACCAATAAAATGAAGTCTCAGACTGCACATTTCCGACACTATTGGTATTTGTCATTTTGACCAACCATATTAGACGATAAACCAACATAGAGAAATAAAATGAAGCGACATATAATTTTACTTCTAACCGTCTTTACAGTATTATCAAGCTGTAATAATTCTAATTCTGAAAAACAAAAAGAGTTGGAGCTGAAAGAGAAAGAATTATCTCTCAAAGAACAAGAATTAAAACTTAAAGAGAAAGAGAATACTACACAAACTAATACTCCTCAACTACCTGTTGACAAAGTTGAACCTGCTAAAAACAGCGAACTATCCAATGTTGAAAATTTAATCGGTTATTGGTTTGTACCACACGGGGCGACAATAAACATTAAATTTAAACGTGACGGAAATTTTGAATTTAACGACTATAAGGTTAAGCTCGATAAAGAAGAGTTATTAAAAGGTACTTATCAATTAGAGAATGGAACATTGACACTTTTTTATGATGACAGACCTAAGCAAAAATTCAAATTTTATAAAGGTAAAAACGGTGATGAAAATTACTACATAAAAAAGACAGGTTACTATTTTGTGAAAGGTGAAAATGGGTATGACTATCAAAACTAAATTCTCGCTGGTCTAAGTGTTTTTTTCACTTAGACCCACAAATAAATGCAGTCTCAGACTGCACTCAGAAGCAAAGCGTCACTTGTTTTACATGAAGTATTTTTCAAATAGCCTCTTAATACAAAAATTAGATTCAAATTTAACATTACCTAATTGATAAACTTTTTTAACGTAGCAATGAAAATGAATGCAAAAAAGAAATTATCAGAAATGACTGTGGATGAGCTTTATGCTGAAAAAAGAAGGTTGGATGATGCAATACCCTCTGCCAAGAACACCAAATACTTACTGGCTAGTATTTCTTTCATGGTTATTACTATTGCATTAGCTATTTACGCCATGAAAGATAGTTTTAGCTATATCTTAACAGGGATAATTCTTTGGATGGTTTACTCTTTTATTCAAAAAATTAAAGCTGGCAATGAAATTATTAAAGAAATAAAATCACGTCGCTAAATATATTGGTCTCGTTGATGGTAGATAATTTTTACAAATTTCTGACAGCTTATAAAAGTTTGGTTTTGTTAGACGGTATTTTCAAAACATTGGATGATTATAAATAGTAAAAACGTAAAAAATGAAAGATAAAATAGGTTTTAATATTGTTTTTGCCATCATAGCCTTCCCAATAGGCTTGGGATTGCTTAGAGAATTTGATTTTCACAGTTTTGTATTTAGAAATCCAGCATTAGGTTTTATTTACCTCACAACATTTGTTTTCAGTTTATTTATGACATTTAAGAAAAAAAAGGACGAAACTGAGAAATAAATCCCCGTTGGTCTAAGTGTTTTTTAATTAGACCCAACAAAGAATGTAGTCTTGGACTGCAATATTAGTATCAAGTGATTTTTGAAAAGTAAATGATTTAACCCATGAAAAAGATAGGTCTAGTTTTGGTATTTGTATTATTTAATATGGTTGTTTTCGGTCAGGAAAGTATGACTTTCAAGCAAGCTGAGGAAATTGGAATTTCTAAAAAACTTGATAGTTTGTATCGTGGTGGGATAGATAGCGATTCAACAAAATCTGTTTTCAAAGACCAAAAGAGTTATATTCAGTCGTATCAAAAGTTTATATTTCAATTGGCAGATTTCTTAGCAAAAAACAATTTCAAATGGGGTAAGCAAGTAAGATGTTTTAACAGAATATATTTTTCAAAACAAGGCACAGTTGACTATTTCTTATACAACTTTAAGGAAGGGGAAATTACACCAGAACAAGAAAAAGAATTCAGGAATTTACTTCAAAAATTCATTCAGCAGGTGAAGTTTGGACTTAAAACGGATACACAATTTGCTCAATGTAGTCCTGTGAGATACACTGATTTGCCAGTAAAATAATTGTTGTGACTAATATCAGACCTAGAATCATATTTATAGTACTAAAAAGAATAATTGCCAATCCTTTAAACAAACGTAACAATAAATTTACCATAATGGGGCTATTAAAAAAACTTTTCGGACAGTCTGAAAAATCAACACCAACAGACAATCAATCGCAACAAGCACTGACACCTTGCAAAACAGAAGAAGAGCTTCTTGAGCGTTATGGAGGCATTGCACTTGATAAACAAATCGATTTTGGGACTGTAATCGGCAACAATAGTTGGGAAGTAGATTTACATAAAGGGACAATTAGTTTCGGAGAAGATTTAACCTTTCCAATGCAGGCACTTGGCACAATTTCTCATTCATCACAGACGTGGCTTTGGGCTTGGGCAAATACAAAATCAGGATTATCTGAAAGTATCGTTGAGCAATCTCTTCACTTAAAAAAGTATGGGGTAGAAAATGACATCGACCTTTTAACAAGCGAGAAGTTTGATTTTTCATCTGAAGAACTTCACCTAATTGGAATGATTGCTTCTGGAATGTTCAATTCAAGTGGCTACTATATTGCAGACTATGGACAAGGTGCAATGCTTGTAACCATCAAGGATAGCAAATTTGAAGGCGTAAATAATGAAAGTCACCAAAGAATTTTAACCGTTTTTCCTCAACTGATTTCACTCTTCGAAATGAACCATAAAAGTGCTTTCAAAAATTATTTGATGGCAAAAGGTTACAAACTGACGGAAACAGAAAATTCTATTGTAGGGACTAAAAACAGTGAATCAGTTTCTGGTCAGTTTGACGAATATTCCCGTCTAACAAACCTAAAAGGCTAAAATTAGCCATTTTTAGACTGAGATTTTCACTAGTTAAACTTAGGGATTATTGATGGTTATATTATACAAACACAAACATTGATTGTTAAAATAGTGAAAACTCAAATCAAATATCTAGTCTGGTTAAGGAACACGCTTATTGTTCTGTTTTCTATGTTGCTCATAGATTTTGTAATGAAAAAATTCTACTATGCTGAATCCACTTCTGAAATGCAGTTACCGATACTTATTAGCATATTTTCAATGATAGCCTTGCATTTACAAATTAGAAAACAAAAGAAGGCTAATCAATAATTTAACTTCCACCCGTGTATACACTCATAAAAAACAAGAAATACTTTAAGTCAATTTTTATAAATAATAAGTAGAATATTTACAAAGATTTGACAATACTAATCAGAATTCTATCATCAGTACCATAAACAAAATTAAATTAAAACATGAGACTATTTAACAAACTCTTCGGAAAAAAAGAAAGTATTCCAACAGAACAATCCATTGATACGCCCATCTCAGAGGTACAAAAAGACAGAGAAAGTTATCTAAATGTGGGTCAGAGTATTTTTCCTATGATTAAGTCGATTGATGACCCAAGAATTTTGATGGTATCAAAGAGTAATCCATTAATCACCGAGACATTGAGTGAGGGAATTGTAACTTGCTATGCCTTGGATACGGGCGATAATTATGAAATGCTTTCACAGTCGCACTTACTAAATTTTGGACTAACTATAGAAGATATTCAACAGGCGGCGATGAGGAACTTAATCAAAAAAGTTAATGAAAATTGTCAAATTGGTGTAATTGACTTATCTGAACAAAACCCAGAAATCAAACCATTTTATCAAATAGAAATGGATGCCGATTTTAATCCATCGATGATGCTTTTAGACCAATTTTGGGAGACAACCGCCAAAGACATCCTCAAGTCAGATACTATCGCCGTTTCTATTCCAGCCAAAAATCTATTGTTTTTTTCAGACATGAAATTAATGGAAAGTTTCAGAACAATGCGACCAATAGCAAAACAAATGTATGAAGCATCTATCAGTGACGGCATTGCTTTGACGAACAACACTTACATAAGAAAAAATGGAAAATGGGTATTGTTCTTAGATACACCAGAACAAATGGAAGAGCTTTGGTAGAAGAAAAGAGCAGATAGTTAATCATAGGAAAATAATGTAATGACAACACCTTGGCGTTGTCATTACATCAATATGAATATAAGTATTTTCTTCACTAGTTTAAGTATTAAACAAAGCATCACTTGTATTTATAATGAAGTATTTCTTTTCGAAAAGAAATACTTCAAATGTCCAAGCCACAGGCTTGAACAAATAAATACCTCTTGTATCTTTCATCTCAAAGTCCTCCAGTTCTAAAGTCCAAAACTCCAAAACTCTTGTCTCTTGCTTCTTCTGTCTAAATCCAGTCATTTTGGCTTGAAAAAATCAATTCTTCTTTGAAAAATCCGCCATTATTTCCGAAAAAATAGCTTGGCTTGGCTTTTGTTAAATAAGGTGTATCAGTGATTGAAAAAATAAAATCATTTTACACAATGAATTTTAATAAATATACAACCAAGACTCAGGAGGTAATCCAACACGCTGCTTCGATTGCCTCTGCCAATGGACAACAAGCCATTGAAACGGGACATTTGCTAAAAGCCATTATCGACGAAGAGCCGAATACTTCGGAGTTTTTGATGAAAAAATTGAATGTAAATCAAGTACTTTTTTCTTCAAAACTAGGAAATATTGTAAACGCCTATCCAAAAGTTTCTGGCGGAGGACAGCCCTATTTAGCCAACGATGCTGCCGCTGCCTTTACCAAAGCAGAAAGTTTATTAAAGGAGTTTTCGGATGAATTTGTATCCATAGAATTATTATTATTGGGAATCCTTTTAGGGAAAGATTCTGTGGCAAGTTTGATGAAAGATAGTGGATTCAGGGAAAAAGAATTAAAGAGTGCCATCAAAGAACTAAGAGGAAACACAACCGTGAAAGACCAAAACGCAGAAGCAACTTATCGTTCATTAGAACGCTATGCTCGAAACCTAAACGAATTAGCCAAAGCTGGAAAGATAGACCCAGTGATTGGTAGAGACGAAGAAATTCGTAGAGTATTACAAATTCTATCAAGACGTACCAAAAACAATCCGATGTTGGTCGGTGAACCGGGTGTAGGTAAAACCGCCATCGTAGAAGGTTTGGCTCAAAGAATTGTGATGGGCGACGTACCCGAAAACCTAAAATCTAAACAGATTTATACGTTAGATATGGGTTTGCTGATTGCTGGAGCAAAATATAAAGGTGAATTTGAAGAAAGATTAAAAGCTGTCATCAAAGAAGTAACCGATGCCGAAGGCGAAATCATCATGTTTATTGATGAGATTCATACCTTAATTGGTGCAGGCGGTGGCGGAGATTCTGCGATGGATGCTGCCAACTTATTAAAACCAGCTTTGGCTCGTGGCGAACTCCATGCGATTGGTGCAACTACATTAAAAGAGTACCAAAAGTATATTGAGAAAGACAAAGCTTTGGAACGCCGTTTCCAAATGGTAATTGTGGATGAACCAGATATTACTGATGCGATTTCTATCTTGAGAGGGATTAAAGAAAAATATGAATTGCACCACGGTGTAAGGATTCAAGATGATGCCGTGATTGCAGCTGTTGAATTATCAAGTCGCTATATTTCAGACCGTTTCTTGCCCGATAAAGCCATTGATTTAATGGACGAAGCTGCTGCAAAAATGCGTATGGAAATAGATTCAGTGCCAGAAGAAATTGATGCTTTGAAACGTAAAGTCATGCAATTAGAGATTGAACGTGAGGCAATCAGACGAGAAAATAACGTAGAGCGTGAAAATATTATTAGCAGGGAATTGGCAGAACTCACCGACAAGAAAAATAACTTGATGGCGAAATGGGAAGGTGAGAAATCTGTCTTAGACGAAGTACGCAAAGAAAAAGAAAATATCGACCGCCTAAAATTAGAAGCAGAACAAGCAGAACGTGCAGGCGATTATGGAAAAGTAGCAGAAATTCGTTATGGAAAAGTAGTTGAAGCTGAAAACAAACTTAAAACATTACAAAACGGAAAATCTGCCAATAAAAATGGTGAAGCTCCGATGTTGCAAGAAGAAGTAACACCAGAAAACATTGCCGAAGTAGTAGGTAAATGGACGGGCGTTCCAGTTTCAAAAATGATGCGTGCCGAACAAGAAAAACTTTTGCATTTGGAAGTAGAATTAGGCAAAAGAGTAGCAGGACAAGAAGAAGCGATTGAAGCGATTTCGGATGCTGTTCGTCGTTCTCGTGCAGGAATGCAAGACCCAAAACGTCCGATTGGTTCGTTTATTTTCTTGGGAACTACGGGCGTTGGTAAAACAGAATTAGCGAAAGCTTTAGCGGATTACTTGTTCAACGACGAAAATGCGATGGTCAGAATTGATATGTCTGAGTACCAAGAACGTCATGCGGTAAGTCGCTTGGTGGGAGCTCCTCCGGGATACGTTGGTTATGACGAAGGCGGACAATTGACCGAAGCCGTTCGTAGAAAACCTTATTCTGTTATTTTGTTGGATGAAATCGAAAAAGCTCACCCAGATGTTTGGAATATTTTGTTACAAGTATTAGACGACGGTCGTTTGACGGACAATAAAGGTAGAATTGCTAATTTCAAGAATACCATTATCATTATGACTTCTAACATTGGTAGCCATATTATCCAAGAAAAAATGGGTGAAATGGAAGGTTGGAACAACCATATCGTCATGGAAAAAGCCAAAGAAGAAGTAATGGTTTTATTGAAACAAGTAGTAAGACCAGAATTTTTGAACCGTGTGGATGAAATTGTGATGTTTGAACCTTTGAGCAAAGACAACTTGAGTCAGATTGTAAAAATTCAATTCAAACAAATTCAAGACCGTTTGAAAGAACAAGGTATTACGCTTGAAAGTACAGACGAAGCATTGGTTAAACTTGCAGAAGAAGGTTATGAACCAACGATGGGTGCAAGACCTTTGAAAAGAGTAATGCAAAGAAGAATCTTGAATGAATTATCGAAACAAATCCTCGGAAATTATATCAATAAAGATTCTGTTGTGATGATGGAAGTAGATGACGAAGGAGCGATTAAGTTTGAAAATGTAGGCAAATTAGAGGTAGAGTAAACCTTGATTGACCGAATAATAAAAATAGGATAAATATTTGTAAGCCAGCCTTTTAAAGGGCTGGCTTTTTTGTTATGTTTAAGTTTAAAATTAATCAACCAATTTAACTTGAGATAACATCATGAACATCGTATGCAATGTATTAGCTCTGTTGATAGTCTTCGGAGCAATTTATTTATCCTACAGTACCAAAATTCTAAAAGACCCAGAAGTTGACCATCCACTTTATGGCAAAATTGAAATGTATAGCTTTGCCAGAACACAAGGGTTATGGTGGACAACGCTCATTGGTGCTTGTTTTGTAATTGGTTTCGGAGCGAATGGGGAAGTAATCAATTTGAATGCAACTTGTTTGGTGCTATTGAGTATTGGCGTAGGAACTACCGCCATTGGTGGTATTATTGATACGCCAAAAGATGATGATAATGCAACGGATGGTGTTATTCCTCAAAATATTTTCAAAAAGAGAATACCTCATTTTTTTAGAGATATTCTTTCAGATTCTACAGGAATAACCGTTTATCGTTATCAAGCATTAATTTTTAATCTTATCTTTAGTATCGTTTTCTTGGTTGAGTTTCTTGAAAATATTTCGAATAGCAAGATGGAATTTCCAGTATTTGAAAAGGAAACTTTAGGATTGATGGGCATCAGTGCCGCTACTTATTTAGGTATGAAAGCGAATGAGAAATGAAATGATTAATTTCTGTAGAATGAAACTATTGATAGTATTTACTTTAATAATTTTATTAGTAGAAAGTAAAGCAGATTGTCAAGTAAAAATAGAATGTAATAAAGTAGATACAGGGCTCAATTATAAAAAGAATCCTAACACAAAAGTCTGGAAAATCAATGATGCAGTTGTTGCTTATGAATCTGAAATGACTATTGATGTAGATGGTTCTCCGCAGGCTTATCATCCACAAAATATAGGATTGGATAATCTTTCAAGTGCTGGAGGAATTACTAATTTGAGCAAAAATGTGATCGTTTTTGAGGGAGATAAACCTTATATTCAAACAGAAGAAGACCCATTTCCGGGATATTATCTTTCTCAAACTTCTTTGCAAGATGCTACAAAAAAAGTAACAGATTATAGAAGATACGTTAATTCTGAGGAAATTCCCTACATCGCCATTCCTGCAAATCTTAGAACAATTGGTGTGAAAAATGGCGATTTAGCTTATGTTTTTAGTAGAAAAACTGGAAAAAGTTGTTTTGCTATCATCGCTGATACAGGAAGTAATACGCACATTGGCGAAGGTTCAATTAAGTTAGCAGAAAATTTGGGTATTAAATTGATTTATAAAAAGACTATAAAACAGATTGTAGGCTCAGACTCAAGCGGAGGAATTGTCTATTTAATTTTTCCCAATTCTGGTATTAAAAAACCTTTGACACTAGCTCAAATTGAAGCCCAATCTCAACAATTTAATATGGCTGAAATTAATAATATTTTAGAATGTTTATAGCAGCAAAAGATTTAGCTAATTTAGCCACTTGTTGTTCAGGTGGCTATTTTTATGAGGACTTAATTTTAGCGAAAGGTTTTTATTACTTGTATTCTTTTAAAATTTATTCTTGCAAAAATTGTAAATAATTGTAGTTTTTTAGATAGATTATACTGTTTTTTCTGCGGTATTTTTATGTAGAAAGATTAATTGCCTAATGATTTAACATTGATTTCTTACAAAAAAGGACATGAAGTAGATTTTTAAGCATTACTTTCATTTTCCGATTCAATCATTCATTTCAACCTAAAAAATATTTTATAAATGTTGGACTTTCAAATCAAGGAGCAATCAACAGTTTATGATGTTGTCATCATTGGCTCTGGTGCTGGCGGTGGTATGGCAGCTTATGAGCTTACCAAAGCTGGTGCAAAAGTTTGTGTACTCGAAGCAGGGCAATATTATGACCCAGCCGACCCAAAATATATTACTCAATTAAAAAGTCCTTGGGAATCTCCTCGTCGTGGTGCTTCAAGTACTCGTGCTTTCGGTGATTTTGATGCCGCTTATGGTGGTTGGGACATAGAAGGTGAGCCATATACTCGTAAAGACGGTACTAAGTTCGACTGGTTTCGTTCAAGAATGTTAGGAGGAAGAACCAATCACTGGGGAAGAATTTCCTTGCGTTTTGGTCCAGATGATTTTAAAAGAAAGTCTATTGATGGTTTGGGCGAAGATTGGCCAATTGGTTATGATGACGTAAAACCATATTACGATTATGTAGATAAATTGATTGGTGTTTTCGGAACAAATGAAGGAAGAAGAAACGACCCAGATGGTTATTTTTTACCTCCTCCAAAACCCCGTTTACATGAATTGATGCTTAAAAAGAGTGCAACGAATATTGGTATTCCAGTGATTCCTTCACGTCTTTCAATTCTGACAAAACCTATCAATAAAGACCGTGGACAATGTTTTTATTGCAGCCAGTGCAATAGAGCTTGTCAGGCTTATGCCGATTTTTCTTCTTCATCAGTTTTGATGATTCCTGCTATGAAAACAGGAAATTGTACATTGATTACCAATGCAATGGCTCGTGAAGTACTGACAGATCCAACAACAGGTTTGGCAACTGGAGTATCTTACGTTGATACTCGTACAATGACGGAGAAAGTAGTTAAAGGTAAAATTGTAATTTTAGCAGCCAGTGCTGGTGAAACGGCTCGTTTGTTATTAAACTCAAAATCTGCTCGTTTCCCGAATGGTTTAGCCAATTCAAGTGGTATCGTTGGGCGTTACATCAATGACTCTACAGGTGCTTCTCGTTCAGCAATTATTCCAGCTTTGTTTGATAGAAAACGTTATAACGAAGATGGAGTAGGAGGAATGCACGTTTATACGCCTTGGTGGGGAGATAATAAAAAATTAGATTTCCCAAGAGGTTATCACATCGAATATGGTGGAGGTATGGGAATGCCAGCTTATGGTTTTGGTTGGGGTATTGAAGGAATTAATGAGAAATTCCCAACTCGTGAAGGTATCAAAAAAGCGGCTGGTGGTTATGGTGCATCTTTGAAAGAAGATTATCGTCGTTTCTACGGAGCATATATCGGTATGGCAGGTAGAGGCGAACCTATTCCTGACTATAATAATTATTGTGAAATTGACCCAACAGTAGTTGATAAATTTGGTATTCCAGTATTGCGTTTCCATTACAATTGGTCGGATTATGAAATCAAGCAAGCAAAACACATGCAGGAAACTTTTGAACAATTGATTACTGAAATGGGCGGAACTCCGCTAGGTAAAAAGCCAGATGCAAGCACTAATTACGGTTTAGCTGACCCAGGAAGAATTATCCATGAAGTAGGAACTGTGAGAATGGGTAAAGACCCGAAAACATCGGTATTGAATTCAAATTGTCAGGCACACGATGTGAAAAACTTGTTTGTAGCAGATGCTGCACCATTTGTTTCGCAAGGAGATAAAAATGCAACATGGACAATCTTGGCATTATCTGCTCGTACTTCTGAATTTATTATTAATGAAAAGAAGAAAGGGAATTTGTAAAGAGGGGAAAGCTCCCATATCTGATTTTCAAATTTTCAAATCATCAAATTTTCAAATCATGTTCTTATGAAAAGAAGAGATTATTTAAAAAATATAGGGCTTTCATCATTGGGTATGGCCGTGGTGAGCCAAGAAGCAGTAGCCATGGAGCTATTGCAAGGTCCAAAGCCTAAACCGAAAGCTGCTAAAGCAACTACTCCTGCTGTTCCTAAATATAATTATGGTAGAACAGAAGATGAAATTGCTCGTGATGCTAAATTATTAGCAGAGAAATTCTTCAATGACCATGAAATGAAAACTATCACGGTGTTGGCGGATATTATTATTCCTGCTGATGAGCATTCAGGAAGTGCTTCTCAGTCGGGAGTACCAGCTTTTATAGAATTTATCGTCAAAGATCAACCAACTTTTAAAACGCCTATGCGTGGAGGTTTACGTTGGATGGATTCTGCTTCGATAAAGCGTTTTGGGAAGACTTTTATTCTTTGTAGCAAAACGGAACAAATCAGTTTAGTGGATGAAATTGCTTATCCAAATCAAGCAAAACCAGAAGTATCGCAAGGAGTAAATTTCTTTTCTTTGATGAGAAACCTTACTGCATCAGGTTTTTATTCTTCAGAAATGGGACATCATGATATTGGCTATGTTGGTAACAAACCAAACAATTGGGAAGGAGTACCAGAAGAGGTTTTAAAACAGTATGGTTTAAGCTACGATTCTTAATAAAAAAATGGACGGGATTTACATCTCGTCCATTTTTATTTTACGGGATGAAATCCCGTTTTACTTATATTTCTACACTGACTAAATTTCTTACAATATCATCAAAAGTCTCTCTTCTACGAATCAATTTTGCTTCTCCATTTATCACTAATACTTCGGCAGGTAGCAATCTTGAATTGTACTGTGAAGCCATCGAGAAACAGTATGCACCAGCATTTTTCATGGCTATAATGTCGCCAGAACTTACTTTGTTCATCAATCGTTCACCTTGTTTTCCTTCTGGTGTCCACGAAAAAGTGTCCGTTTCGCAAATATACCCCACCACACGATACTCTTCTTGAACAGATTCGTCTTCGTTTGAAGCATTGAAAATATCATGATAAGAACCGTACATCATCGGGCGACCGAGGTGATTCAATCCAGAATTTACACAAACAAAAGTTTTGATTGGGTCACGTTTTACCGTATTGGCAGTTGTCAGGAAAGTACCTGCTTCACTTACTAAGAATTTACCCGGCTCAAACCAAAGTTGTAGTTCACGACCATATTTTTTAGCAAAATCCAAGAAAGCATTACTCAATACTTCGCCTACTTCTTCCATATCAGTCACAATGTCGCCGTCTTTGTAAGCAACTTTGAAACCTCCGCCCAAGTCGATAATTTCTAAGTCTTTAAAACTAAAAGCCATTTCCAAAATCGCACTGGCAGCTTGTGTAAAAGCATCTGCATTTTTCACATCCGAACCCGTGTGTTGGTGCAAACCGATAATTTTCATATCGTATTTTTCAACAATTGCCAAAATTTCAGCTTTTTGGTGAATCGAAATACCAAATTTAGATTCTGGATGAGCCGTCATAATTTTTTCATTACCACCTCCAAAAACGTGCGGTTTCAAACGAATCAAAGCTCCTTTGGTATTGCCAAAACGTTGTCCGAATTTCTCAAGTACGTCCAAATTATCCAAATTTATTCTTGTACCTAGCTCAGCCGCCAATTCGATTTCGTCAAAAGAAACACCACTTGGCGTAAAAGTAATTTGCGAACCTTCGTAGCCAGCCATCATCGCCAATCGCAATTCTTCGGGCGAAACCACGTCGATTTCCACACCATGTTTACGCATCAACTTCAAAATCGCCAAATTAGTATTGGCTTTACAAGCATATTTAATCTTGAGATTAACATTCTTGAAAGAATCACGAAGAATGGATATTTTTTCGATAATTTTGTCAGCGTCATAGACGTACAAAGGCGTACCGAATTGATTAGCTAAATCAGTAAGTTTGATGTTTTGGATGGAGTAATAAGACATATTTTGAATTGGAATTGCGAAATTCAGCTTTATTTACCTTGATTATTTAGGAATTTTAACCTTAAAATGAAAATTTGAACTACAAAGATACTCCCAACAATTTACCAACTAAAAACAAATGCCTTTAAAAGTTAATTTTATTCTTTCAATGATGGTGTTTTTTAAATAAACCCTAAATTGAACTTTAAATTTTCAGCAAAAGTTAAATCTATAATTAGCCAAAGAACCAAGTTCTTTATTATTCATAAATTTTAGAAAAAATGCAAGTAGAATTAGTTAGAATAGATGATGCCTTTCACTTTCAGGCAAATGGAATGTCGGGCGTACCAGTTGATATTGATGCTGCCGAAAATATTGGCGGACATAATGCGGGTTCTCGCCCAATGGAATTATTATTGATGGGCTTAGGTGGCTGTACTGCTATCGACGTGATTCTAATCATGAAAAAGCAACGTCAAGTAATCGAAGATTTGAAAATTTCGGTTTCTGGTGAACGTGAAAAAATTGAAGGAACTGAAATGACTCCTTTTCGCAAAATCAATATTCATTTCAAATTCAAAGGAAATGTCGTTGAGGAAAAAGCTAAAAAAGCGATTGAATTATCTATGGAAAAATACTGCTCGGCAACGGCTCAGTTTAGTGGCTCGGCAGTAATTACACATACTTTTGAGATTGAGTCTTAATTGAGTGAATGAGTGATTAATTTACATTTTCAATTACCTGTAAAGAAAGCTTTCCTACATTTCTGGAAATATATCGTAGTTTCGCTCGTTTTCTATTTTTAACATTCAATAGCATTTTAACATTCAATTTTTATACACATGAAAAAGGTAGTTTTAGGTTTATCCTTGTTAGCTTTTGTAGCAAACATTTCTTTGGCACATGACAAAGAAAAAGGTTCTAAATGTTGTAGCCCCAAAATGGCTGCGGCTCACAGTAAGTCAAAGTCGAAATGCTGTGCAGAAATGACTAAATCTGCTAAAGTAGAAAAAGTAGCAGACAAAAAAGCGGTTAAGAAAACAGCCTAAGCCTATTAGGAATTTCATTGCAAGACTCATCAATCCTATCAAAGGCTATTGATGAGTTATTTTTTTATGTAATTTTGGAGTCGAAAAATTAAATCTTCGTTTCAATCTTCTCTTTTTTCACAAAATTTAAAGCTCATTACTTATAGCTTACAGCCAACAATGCAACAATATCATACGCTTTTAAAACATATTCTTGAAAACGGAACGCAAAAAACCGACCGCACTGGTACAGGTACTACCAGTATTTTTGGCTACCAGATGCGTTTCAATTTGCAGGAAGGTTTCCCCTTGGTAACTACTAAAAAAGTACATTTAAAATCTATCATTCACGAATTACTTTGGTTTATCAATGGCGATACCAATATCAAATATTTAAAAGATAATGGTGTAGGAATCTGGGACGAATGGGCGAATGAAAATGGCGATTTGGGACCAGTTTATGGAAAACAATGGAGAAGCTGGACTGCACTAAATGGCAAAGTAATCGACCAATTAAAAGAAGTAATTGATACTTTAAAGAAAAGTCCAGATTCAAGGAGAATCATTGTGAGTGCTTGGAATGTTGGTGAATTGTCGGAAATGGCTCTGATGCCTTGTCATGCACTTTTTCAGTTTTATGTTGCCGACAATAAATTGTCTTGCCAATTGTATCAGCGTTCGGCGGATGTATTTTTGGGTGTGCCTTTCAATATCGCCTCTTATGCTTTATTGACGATGATGGTTGCTCAAGTATGCGATTTGGAAGTTGGTGATTTTATTTGGACTGGAGGCGATACGCATATTTACTCGAATCACTACGAGCAAGTAGCTACTCAGTTAGCTCGTGAGCCACGTGAATTACCCACAATGAAAATCAATACAGCCGTAAAAAGTATTTTTGATTTTAAATTTGAAGATTTCACTTTAGAGAACTACAACCCTTATCCGGGAATCAAAGCTCCTGTGGCAATTTAGAGATGATCTTAGAGAATAATATAACAAACATGAGTCATCCCGAATTTTAAAATCACAAAAAAGCGGTCGAAAAACTAATTTCGACCGCTTTTTTGTGATTGATGAACAACGAATTCCTACTGTTTGAGCGGAGCGAGTTTAGGAATTCTTGATTTTTTTGTTACTTTTTGCATCAAGGCAAAAAGTAAGGACGAGAACAAATCCAAAAAACTTTTAAATCTTCTAAAACTCGCTATTTTAGAAGAAAATTCGGGATGACTCATGTTTTGTTAACGCTAGTTTTACTTATCCAATATTATCAATATCAAAAGGTAAAGTTCGGATTCTAGTACCTGTTAAATTATAAATCGCATTACAAAGAGCGGGTGCAAATGGAGGTAAACCAGGTTCACCAACTCCGCCTGGTAATTCTTGATTATCAACAATATGTACTTCAGTAGCAGGCATTTCGTTAAATCTCAATACATTGTATTGGTGGAAATTACTTTGTTCGGCTTGTCCGTCTTTGAAAGTAATGCCGTTTTTAATCGCAGCTGTCAAGCCCATCACAATATTTCCCTCGGTTTGGGCTTTGATATTGTCTGGATTCACCGTCATTCCGCAGTCGATTACCGAAACTACTTTTTCAATTTTAACGCCTTTACCACTTTTTGAAACCGTAACCGCATGAGCGACAATCGTTCCAAACGAACGAGCAATAGCAATTCCTGTGGCTTGTCCTTCTGGTAATTTCTGATGGTAATTAGCCTTTTTCGCTAACGTTTGCAATACTCTACTGAATCTTGAAGCATCTGCCAACATATCCAAACGGAAAGCCAATGGGTCTGTTTTTGCCGCATGAGCTAATTCATCCATAAAACTTTCTTGTCCGAAAGCCGTCGTTGAAGAATAAACCGAACGCCACCAAAGAATTGGAATATCTGTTTCTGCTAAATGGAAACTCGCTTTACGACTCGCAAAATCATAAGGACTATCTTCTGTATTAGCGGTTTCAATCGCCCAATCGTCTGGAGCATTTTTCAATGGATTGCCAAATACTTGGTGTTGAATTGAGCTACCCACAATTTTATGATTGTGTGCTACAATATTTCCTTTATCGTCCAAACCACCTTGCATAGCTGACAACATTCCCGGACGGAATGGTCCTTGCGTAGTATCATCTTCACGTGTCCAAATTACTTTTACAGGAGCATTTACTTGTTTGGAAAGATTTGCTGCTTCCAACACGTAATCGAAATAAGCTTTTCTTCCGAAAGCACCGCCCATAAATGGCACGTTTACTTTTACATTTTCAGGTTTGATTTTCAAATATTGTGCTACTTGTGGAATCAATCCGTCTGGTCCTTGAATAGGTGCCCAAATTTCTACTTTATCACCTTGTACCCAAACGGTAGCATTTTCTGGTTCTAGTGGAGCATGTGCCAAGAAAGGTGTTTCATATTGTGCCTCTACTTTTTTGGTAGCACTTTCAAAACCTTTGTTGAAATCGCCTACTTTTTCATTTTTGTACTCAATCCCTTCTGTTTTGGCTAAAGCTCTTAGGTTTTCAAAGTACGCATCTGTTGAAATTTTATCCGAACCTTGTGCATCCCAATTGATTTTCAAAGCTCTTCTTCCTTTCAACGCTGCCCAATATGTATCAGCAATTACGGCTACTGCTTCAACAGCTTTATGAGGCATTTTACGTTCTGTTTTTACCACATATTTTACGCCTTTTACTTTCATTGCTGCCGAACCGTCGAAGCTAACCACTTTTCCATGAATGGTTGGAGAGCGTTCGATACTTGCATACAACATTCCCGGAATATCTGAATCTATCCCGAAAACGGCTGTTCCATTTACTTTTGAAGGAATTTCTGGACGTGGCACCGATTTCCCCAACAATTTAAAATCCTTTTGGTCTTTTAATTTTGGTTCTTTCGGAATTTCTAATTTCGAGGCTTCTTCTACTAATTCTCCATAAGTATAAGATTTGCCCGACGGTTTATGAAATACTTTCGCTGCTGAAGCATAGCATTCAGAAACAGGTACTTGCCATTTTTTACTGGCAGCGGTAATCAACATTTCTTTGACTGCTGCACCTGCTTTACGCATTGGTAGCCAACGAGTACGCACAGACGACGAACCGCCCGAAAGCTGTGCACCATATTTCCCTTGTCCGTCTGTATTTCTGATTTCTACTTGGTCTAAAGTAACTTCTAATTCTTCTGCAATTAAAAGCGGAAGCGATTGATAAGTACCTTGTCCCATATCTGGGCGTGCATTGAAAAGGATAATTTTACCATCGTCATTAATTAAAATATATGGATTCAATTCTATTCCTAAAGCACTTGCACTACTTGTATCAATTTTGTGAAGGCTTTCGGCTTTACCGATTGATGGTAATGAGAACCCAATTGCCAACATGGTGCTGGCTTTTATAAATTTTCTGCGTGAATTGTTCTGTGTCATGTTTTTGTGGTTTTGAGATTACTTACCCGAAGAATTTGCTCCATCTTTCATCAATTCGGCGGCTCTGTGTATTGCCTTACGAATACGTGGATAAGTACCACAACGACAAATATTTCCCGACATCGCTTCGTCTATATCCGCATCGGTTGGATTACTCTTTTCTTTCAATAAAGCTACTGCCGACATGATTTGTCCAGACTGGCAATAACCACATTGCGGTACTTGTTCTTCAATCCAAGCTTTTTGAACTGCACTATCCGTATTCACAGAAATACCTTCAATTGTTGTGATTTTGTTAGCAGCTTTCAACGTAGAGATTGGCGTTGAACATGAACGAATCGGTTGGCCGTCCAAATGAACTGTACAAGCTCCGCAAAGTGCCATACCGCAACCAAATTTTGTTCCTTTCAAACCTACGTGGTCACGAATGACCCACAAAAGGGGAGTATCGGCATCAGCATCAACATTATACTTTTTGCCATTTACTGTGAGATTATATTTTGCCATGTTTTTTTGATTTTTTGATGTTGGCTGTCAGCTTTCGGACTTCGGATTTCAGCCTTCAGCTTCCATAGTTTTTGTATTTTTTTTGGCTCAACCCTTAAACTGGGCTGATGATTAAACATTGTTGATAATTTCTCAAATCTGGCGTTAAAAGTAGTTGAAAAGTTTCTTGTAAAGCC
>NZ_JACHKT010000037.1 GCF_014204325.1 Arcicella rosea | reverse complement strand
AAAAACCCCGAAATTTGCCAGTATTGACACTTTTTCGGGGTTATTTTATTGGTAATATATTGATTATTAAAAGATTACACTCATAAAGGGAAGCCAATCACAACTCACTAAATCACAATTATCTCACTCAATCACAATTAATTATTTTGCACTTAAAGTAGCTAATCTTTCTTTCGCTAAAGTGATTAATTGACTTTTCGGATAGTCTGAAATGAAGTTTTCTAATGCCGTTTTATATGCTTTTGTATCTTGTGTTTTGGCTAATAATATCGCTTTCAAAAACACTAATTTATCTTCAATTTGGCTGTTCGGATAATCTTTCAAACCAGTTTCAACAATCGTTAAAGCATTTGCAAAATTATTCTGACCGAAATAATTATAAGCTTCGGCATACAATTTCTGTACTTCTGATTCTTTTCCTGTACTCAAACTTTCATTTTGGCTTCTTATCAACAATCTTGCAAAATACGAATCTGCATATTTTGTCAATAATTGATTTTTGTAAGAAGCATAAACGCCTGCATCGTCTTCCGTTAATAAACAGAGCAAATACAATACTTCTGTTTCGTGACTAGAACTTGGAAATTCTTTCAAGAACTTCTCGAAAGTAATAATAGCATTTTTAGGCTCGTTCAAGTTGAGTTTATATACTTTCCCCAAAGCGAAAGTTGCTTCTTCTTGTCTTTTCTTTGAGGCTAAAATAGCTTCTGGAGAAAATGGGATTTTGGCTCTTAAAGCTGCAATTCCAGTTTTCATACCATCAGCTCCTATATTTTTGGCATTTAAATCTCCGAGATTATTTCCTACATTATTCGTCAAATTCTGATTTGAAAGTGCATTATTATCAAAAGAAAGCGTGTTTTCTTTGCTACTTCTTCGCCAATTGTCTTCTAAAACCCTATTTCCCCAACGAGCAGTGAAGGCTGTTTTTCCTTGTGAAATAGCGATGGGATTATTAAAATACCACATCGGTTTGTTTGGGTCGTTGAAAGTACTTGCCGTATTTTTATTCTGTAATTGCTTTCCTTTATTGGCAATTTCGGCTGCACGTTTTTGACTATCTTCTTTTAATTGTTGATTTATATAAACTTTTTCTAAAATCTTATCCAATTGTTCTGCACTCATTTTCGACAAGCTTTGTAGCGAATCTTCCGTTCTGATAATTCTTACTTGTGTTACAAAATCAGCCAAAGAACGCTGTCTATCAATTACTCGTTTGTATTGGGCATCTTGTTGTGGCAACAAAGTGGCAGTGCTATCATAATAAGCTGATGCCATTTCATAATCGCCCATTTGGTTGTAATAAGAATCCGCCAATCTGAGATAAGTAAATGCTAATTGCTGAGGATTTTGATTCGTTCTGGCAGAAGATTGTAATAAAGTCAAACCAGCTTTTGTATTTCCTTTTCTGATTTCGGCAGTCGCCATCGCTTCATAAATCTTATCTTGTAAATCATTATTTTTCGGGTCTTTCAATAATTTTTGAAAACTATTGGTTTGTCCTAAATCCAACGATTTATTGAGCTTCGCATAAAAACCTAAATTATATGAAGGTCTATTTTTACTAACTGATGAATATTTTTGAGCTGCTAATGTTGGATTATTAATCAATTCGTACAATTGACCTGCCACAAAGTACAATCTTGCTTTTTCTTCATTTTTGGGGAGTAATGGCAAAGCTTCTTCCAAAATAGCAACAGATGTTTTGTACTCTTCTTTCAGTTGATGCAAATATGCTTTTGTCAAATAAAAATCTGCGGTATTTTCTTTGTTTAAAGGTTCTTCACGAAGAATTTCAGCTACTCTTAATGCCGTTTGATATTCGCCTTGTTCGGTATAAGCACGCATCAAACCAATTAAAGCAGCGTCTCGTGCATCATCGCTCGTGGCATTGGTATTGACAAACTTAAAAGTTTCGATAGCATTTTTATAATCTTCTTTCAACAAACGAGCCTGACCGATAATCACATAAGCATCGTCGAGCCATTTAGAATTTTGATGGCGTTCGGCAACCAAAGATGCCTTTTTGATAACCGCAGAAAGTTGCTCATTGACAGCCTGAGCAGAGAGAGAATCAATCGGTAAAAGTATTGGAAGAAGCTGTGAGAAATTATCTTGACGAGCATCAAAAATTAAAGTTTCGGCTTCTTTAAATTTAATCTTTGCTTGAAACAGCGCATTGTACTTGGCATTGACATTATGAAATCCCACGCTCAACGGAGAATTACTATACTGAGAACAACTCAATACAAAAACTCCTGTAAGACAAGCGACACATAAAATAAAATATTTATTCATAGAGATTTTTAATGCTGAAACCGTGAAAGAAACGCAACTTTACGTAAAATTAGTATCAGTTTTTATGTTAACGCTAATTTTTTAATTTATTCAATCAAAAAGCCTCATAAATTCAGTTTTGGGTTGAATCTAAAGCTTTTCTCTATTTATTCGATTTTAAATGTTATTCAAAATCATGAAAGACGACTCGCAAAATAATAACAATAGATATATGCGTTATATGGGTGCTGGCACGCAAATGTTGGTGACTATAACTGGAGGAGTATTCTTGGGAAGATGGCTTGATGAAAAAATGATGATGAAAACTCCTTGGTTTACGATAGGCTGTTCACTATTTTTTATTTTTGCAGGAATGTACCTTTTTATCAAAGGATTACCCAAAGAATAATTTATCAGAATATTACAACTCATTTGCCGTTTTCGTTGATATTTTCCTGAAAAATAACAAATTTTGTAATAAGAGTTTTTTCAAGAAGAATTGATATAATTTTCTTGAAAATTTACTTCAAAGATTAAAAAATCGATAAAACAAGCTGTTGAAAATAATTAATTTTTGAATAGCTATTTTAGCAAAACAAAGCTCATTACTTTAAAATACAGACATTCATCAGCCTCTTGGCTTATTTATAAAAAATTTTATTACTCGTGGACGAACTAAGAAAACGATTTATCCAAGGTTTCTTTATCTTGATTGCATTTATCTACATCTGTAGGTTATTTTTCCTACAAGTTGTTGATGAAACTTACAAGCTAGATGCTGAAAACAATGCCATCAGAAAGATTATGCAAGTGCCTTTCAGAGGTTTGGTTTATGATAGAAACAAAAAACTAATCGTAAGCAACACGGTAGTTTATGATTTATACATTACTCCTAAAAAAGCGAAAGTTGCCGACACGCTTCGTTTTTGTCAAATTTTTGGGATTACCCGCCAATCTTTTGATAGTCTTACTCATTTAGCAAGAATATATTCACCCGTTCGTCCTTCGCTATTTCTGAGACAGCTTTCTCGTGAAGACTTTGCCAAAGTACAAGATGTAATGGTTGATTATCCCGGTTTTGAATTTCAATTAAGTGCAGTACGTACTTATGATTCAAAAGCGATGGCAAATGCTTTGGGTTATGTTGGCGAAATCAGTCCTGAACGTTTAGAAAAACTAGAAGACGAAGGCGATGAATATTACCGACAAGGCGATTATATTGGAGTAACGGGTCTTGAACGATTTTATGAAGAAGACTTACGTGGCGAAAGAGGAATCAAGTACATGATGGTGAACAGCCGTGGTGTTGAAAAAGGGGCTTTTAAAGGTGGTGCTTTTGATAAAAATCCTATAGCTGGTAAAAATCTCTTGAGTTCGGTTGATATTAATTTGCAGGCTTATGCCGATAGTTTAATGCAACATAAAGTAGGAAGTGTTGTAGCGATTGAACCAAGTACTGGCGAAGTATTGGCAATGGTTTCCGCACCCACTTATGACCCAAGCCAATTATCTGGACGTACTTTTTCTAAGTATTTTCAAACCTTAAACTTAAATCCTCTTCATCCTTTATTGAACCGTCCGCCGAGTGCATATTATCGCCCTGGTTCTACGTTCAAAATCATTCAAGCATTAGTGGCTTTGCAAATGGGTGTAATTACACCAAATACAGGTTTTGGTCATGCAGGCTCTCCGATTCGTTGTAGCCATAATCACCCAGTAGCCAGTGACGTACAAAAAGCCATTCAATACTCTTGTAACCCTTATTTCTATCAGACTTATAAGCGAATGATTTATAATAATTCTGAAAAAAACGTCTTCAAAAAATCTGCTTTGGGTTTACAGAAATGGGATGAAATGGTAGCAAAGTTTGGTATTGGGCAATTATTGGATATTGATTTGCCAAACGAGAAAAAAGGTAAATTACCAGATGTAAAGTATTACAACGAAGTAATGTACAAAGGCGCACTTTCATGGAAATTCTCTAACATTGCCAGTAACAGTATTGGCGAAGGAGAAATCATCGTAAATCCTTTAAAAATGGCAAACGTTGCGGCAATCATTGCAAACAGAGGCTGGTACATTCGTCCACATTTAGTAAAAGGAATTGATACATTCGGAGCGATTGATCCGAAGTATAAAGAGAAAATATCTGTTGGCATCGACCGCCGTCATTTTAATACAGTTATTGATGGAATGGTTTTAGCCGTAAACAACGGAACGGTTTCTGGCGATGGACGAATGAGTGATATTCAAATGTGTGGAAAAACAGGTACTTCGCAAAACCGACATGGAGAAAACCATTCCATTTTTATCGCTTTTGCTCCTAAAGACAATCCTAAAATTGCGATTGCAGTTTTTGTAGAAAATGCAGGTTCTGGAGGTGCGCACGCTGCACCAATTGCTTCTTTATGTATTGAAAAATATATTAAAGGGCATGTTGACAGAAAAGCCATCGAAACCAAATGGATGAATAAAAGCTATCCAAATTTACTGACTGTTAGAAACGAATTGGCTTCAAAACCAAAAATACCGATGAAGCCAGATACTGCACAGAAAGTAGATGAAGAGCTATTTTTAACCACCCCTTCCACTATCGCTTTACCAATTGGCAGTTCACAAAAAAAGAACGAAGTAAAAATACCGATGAACCCCAAAAAAGCAACTAATTCAAAACCATCAATAAAAAAGAAATAGCGTAGTTGAAAAGCGTTTCTATTTTTTTTAATTCTAATTTCTCGTTGTTCAACATAATTGAATAACCTAATTCATCGAACTCAACTTGGCAAGGCAAGAAAAAATATCTAAAAACCTAGACTGGATTACAGTCTTACTTTTTATCGTTTGCGTAATTGTGGGCTGGTTTAATATCTATGCCGCCATTTATAATCCTGAAAATCCTCTTTGGATTGGCGACCCTGGCTTTTTTGAAACTAATGCAGGCAAGCAACTGATTTGGATTGGCACAACAGTGCTACTCATCATCGCCATTTTAGTGATTGACTACCGCTTTTATGATACTTTTGCCTTCATCATTTATGGGTTTTTCATGTTCATGCTAGTGGCTGTTTTGCTGGTTGGTACAGAAGTAAAAGGCTCTCATTCGTGGTTTAGGATTGGAGGTTTTCAATTACAACCTGCCGAATTTGCCAAAATGGCTACCGCTTTGGCTTTGGCAAAATATATAAGTACACCCATGGTAAACTTAGCTCGTTTCAAAGACCAATTTACGGTGTCGTTAATTATTTTAGTTCCACCAATTCTTATTTTGGCATCTCATGAAACAGGCGTAGCCTTAGTTTTTGCTTCTTTTATGATACTCTTGTATCGTGAAGGACTTCCTGGGGTTTATCCTGCTGTTTTCTTGGCTACTATTATTTTATTTGTACTTTCTCTGATTTATGAAGAATGGCAAATCTATATCGGTTTAGCTGTTTTAGCAGGAATTATTATCTTAATTATGCCTCGTTATGAGCGAAAAACGAAGAATATCATCACCATTTTAGGTATCGCTTTTGTGATGGGTTTATTCGTTACAGGGGTCGATTGGGCAATTAATAATGTACTCCAACAGCATCAAAGAAACCGTATCAAAGTATTGATTGACCCAGATTTTGACCGAAAAAAAACAGGTTATAACGTCCGTCAAGCAAAAATTGCGATTGGTTCTGGTGGACTTTTGGGTAAAGGATATTTGCAAGGCACACAAACAAAATTTGATTTCGTACCCGAACAAAGTACCGATTTTATTTTCTGTACAGTTGGCGAAGAAGAAGGTTTTCTTGGAAGTTTATTGGTTGTGGGTTTATTTCTGGGACTTCTGCTAAGAGTAGCTTATTTGGCAGATCAACAGAAATCCAGATTTGCCCGAGTCTATGGCTATGGCGTCGTCTCCATTTTGTTTTTTCACTTTATGGTAAACATCGGCATGACGATTGGTTTAATGCCAGTTATCGGTATTCCCCTACCCTTCTTTAGTTATGGCGGTTCATCACTTTGGTCATTTTCAATTTTATTATTTATTTTCTTGAAAATTGATGCCCATCGAACTCAAGTGCTTTCAAGATGGTAAACTTTTCACTCTTCTTTAACTATGGCATTAATATCCAAAAAGAAAGTTCCTTTCAAAATTAATCTTCAGCTCAGAAAATATTTAACAAAATATGGTCGGGAGATTAAAATGCCTATTCAGTACAACGATTTACTTCGCTTTGAAAGCTCTATTAGTCTGTATGATAAACAAGGGAATGACACGCTATGGATTACCGTTTTTTTTCCACATTCCGAAATTGAACATGTTTATGAAGGACTCAAAAAAATCTATGCTGATTTAAAAACAGAAGGTGACGAAAAAGTAATCAAACACTTAACAGTTGATAGAATTGATTTATGTACTTATGGCAATACTCAGCCCTTTCGGATTCGGATTGTGAACCGAGTAAATGATAATTTCGATTATTTTTATGTCAAAAGAGCCGATTGTTCCAGAGTATATGGAATGGAATTAGAACATTTACTTTCACCCAATAGAATCAGTTATCTTACTTACGGAAACTCATTGGTTGAAGAACATATCGCTGGCATTCCGGGCGACCAGTTTTTCAAAAACTACCTGAAAAATCCAGATATTAATGAAATTCGTTTGGCAAAAGAATTTGTAAAGTTCAATGAAAGATGTTTGGTTTTACTTTTAGGAGATATGCACTCTTCTAATTTCGTTGTGGAAATCACTCCCGATTTTGAAGAAGTATATTTTAGAATCAGAGCGATAGATTTCGACCAACAAAGCTACGAAGGTAAACGAACTGTTTATATGCCACAATACTTCAAACAAAATAATCCTTTGATTGAAATGGGTATGCGACACATGACGCCAGAATCTGTAAAGCAATATCAAATTGAAGAACGCTCCCTGATTTCAAAGCGATTGAAAGTGGAAAGCCAAAGAGTTTATGAATTGATGGCAATTATGGCAAAAGATGATATTTCAACAACCGAAAATACAGAACAACTCAAAGTAGAACTTGCAAAATATTATCATTCTGATGAATTCCTGAAATGTAAAACGATGGGGGAAATCGTTTGGGCAAGTTTAGAACAAGTAAGAATGCAATAATTAATCACAAATGAGATACAACACAAAGGCTCTATACTTCTACAAGGGAAAGTATAGAGCCTTTCTGTTGTATATTTTCTTTACTTCTTAGTTACTCCTAAAAAGAAGAAAATCCAAGCTGCTATCAAAGCAGTTCCGCCAATTGGAGCAACCGCACCCCACATCGTTACGCCAGTCGCACAAATTAAATATAATGAACCCGCAAAAATAAGCGTTCCTACCAACAGTAAATAACCCGACCAATTCAAAAATTTATGTGGAATTTTCTCTGATAAAATGCCTACAAAAATCAAAGACAAAGCTCCGTACATTTGGTAACGAGCCGCTGTTTCAAAAGTATCTGTTCGGTTGGTAGCTTCTAAAGCAACTTTGAAAGCATGAGCACCAAAAGCACCCAACGCTACAGAAAGTCCAGCGAGTAAAGCACCAGCCTGTAAGAAAAATCTATTCATGTTTTTACGAGATAAAAGATAAATTTCCACAAAGAACGCTAATGAAAAATAGAGTTTCAATAATAAGGCATTGAATATTTATGGCATTTTAAAGTATAATTCGACCAATCATCATTTAATCAATAGGGGTTTAACCAAATTTAGTTGTCATCACTGAAAAATACCAAGGAAGTTTGTAATTTTGTGGGAGTAACTCTACGGAAAAATAACCTCTATCAATTTTGCAAGTCTCTGATTCTGATATTTTATTGGCCATCCGACAAGGGAATGAGCGTGTTTTCGAAACAGTATTTCGGAAGCATTATCAGGCTTTGTGCAACTATTCTTGCAACATCCTGAAAGACATGGATGATGCCGAAGAAATAGTGCAAGGCGTTTTCTTGAAGTTTTGGGAACAACGCCAAGAAATAGAAATTACCGTTTCTTTAAAATCTTATCTCTATCGTGCCGTCCATAATACCTGTTTAAATCGTATAAAACACCTAAAAGTACAAGAAGTATATCGCCAACATGTTGGTGATTTTATAGAAAATACTTTTGATTCTGCCACCGATTTACTTGATAAAAATGAGCTAGAAATACGCATTGCCGAAGCATTAGAAAAACTGCCAGAACAATGCCGACTTATTTTTAAAATGAGTCGATTTGAAGAACTGAAGTATCAAGAAATTGCCAACCAACTAGGACTTTCTATCAAAACAGTAGAAAATCAGATTGGAAAAGCCTTAAAAATTATGCGAACAGAATTAGCCGATTATTTGCCTTTATTACTTTTCTGGGCGATTTTCAACTAAAAACCTGTTTTTGATTTACCAAACTAAATACTAATATCCCGATAAAACCCTTGGGTTGAAGATGATTAACGAAGAAAACATAGACGATTTACTAGCAAAATACCTTGCCGAAGAAGCCGACCATCAGGAAGCCGAAGCAGTAAGCGAGTGGATTGGCTTGTCGAATGAAAATCAGAAAACCTTCGAACAAACGAATCTCATTTGGGAAAAATCAAGCTTACTTCGTACAGAACAACAAGTAAATGTTGATGTCGCTTGGAAAAAACTTGGTATTGGTTCAAAAGCCCAAAACATTCATCAAGTTGATTCCGTGAATATTATCAAAGCTTTGCCAAAAACTAAAGGTGGCGGTGATAGTACTTTTGAAGCGAAGAAATCAATTAGCAATAATCTTATCTTCAAGAATTTCCTTAAAATTGCTGCTGTACTCTCAATTATTGTTGGCGGAGCATTTTTCCTGAATAAAAATCTTCAATCTCAAGTTGAACTTTTGAGTTTCCAGACTGGCAATACTCCTACAGAAAAAATCTTGGCTGATGGTACAAAAGTATTTTTAAATAAAAATTCATCCATCAGTTTTCCAGAAAAATTTGAGGGCGATTTCAGAGAAGTAAATCTTACAGGCGAAGCATTTTTTGAAGTACATCACGACAAAACACATCCTTTTATCATTCATGCCAATGGCTCAGATATTAAAGTTTTGGGTACTTCTTTCAATGTAAAAGCTTATAATGCCCAAGTTCAAGTGGCTGTGAGTACAGGAAAAGTACAATTTTCTAAAAATACTCAACAAGTAATTTTGGTAAAAGGTGAAAAAGCAGAAATCACCAAAGGACAAGAAACGATTGTAAAATCAACGAATATCGACGAAAACATACTTTCCTATAAAACAAAAACGTTTACTTTTCAGGATGCTAGTTTAGCAGAAGTATCACAATTACTTGCTGACAATTTTGGGAAAAATATAGTTTTAGAACAAGATAAATTCAAAAATTGTAAACTGACTGCCACCTTCAAGCAAGAAAGCTTGGATAATATTCTCACCATAATTTCTGAAACCTTCAATCTGAAAATTACCAAACAAGGAGATTCAATCCTGCTTAATGGCGAAGGCTGTCAGTAGAATGAGATTGAACAACGACCTGAACGTCGTTCTACTATGATAGCTTATTATTTGAAATACATTGCTTTTATCATTTGTTTTTTACTGTTAATTACTCACTCTTCTTTAGGACAAATCCCTATTTTAGAGCGAAATATTAGTGTTAGGTTCAATAATGATAGAATTACCGAAGTGTTGGATGTAATTGCCGACGAAGGTGATTTTTATTTTTCCTATAATTCTAATTTAATTGATGGTGACAAACGAATCGATTTGGCTGTTACGAACCGTCCTGTTCGTGATGTCCTAAAGCAAATTTTTGGTACATCAATCAGCTACAAAGTACGTGGACAATACGTAATTCTTCTGAAAAACACTACTGAAAATCAAAACTTACATTTCATATTGAGTGGCTATATCGTTGCCCCCGATGAAGGCATAAAATTACCCGATGCCAGTATTTATGAAAAAACCAGTTTAGCTTCTGCGGTTTCTAACCAATATGGATTTTATAAAATTAAGCTTTTGACCAAAAAATTCCCTATCCGTTTAAGTATTTCAAAACCAGGCTATGAACGCCAAGTAGTTTGGATTAAAAATGCTCAGAACGATTATCTCAATATTGAACTTATCTCAGAAAAGAAAGCTATCGTTTATGAAACGCCCTTTGAAGACAATTCGATTGAACAAATGGAAGCTTTCAAAAGAAGGCATCAGTATATTGAACCGATTCCAGTTTTTAAAGATAATCGACCACCTTTTGTAGATGCCGCTGGCGACGAGAGTTTTCATCCTGTTTTCGTTTCGGCAGATTCGCTGGCATACAGAACCGATTGGGAAAAATTCAAAGATGAAGTAGGTAAGTTTTTTGTAAGACGAAGCCAACGAATCAACGCATTTAATATCAACGATACGCTTAATCAAAAACTTCAAGTATCGCTTTTACCTTTTTTAGGTACAAATAGATTACTTTCAGGAAGTATCATCAACGATTTTTCTATCAATATTCTAATGGGTTATTCTGGCGGAGTACGAAAACTAGAAGTTGGTGGTTTACTAAATGGTGTTCATCATGATGTGGAAGGCGTACAAATAGCAGGTCTGGGCAACGTGGTAGGTGGAGAAGTACGAGGTTTACAAATGAGTACTTTATTAAACATTACGGGAAATCTTGGAAGAGGACTTCAACTAAGTAGCGGTATCAACCTTGTGGCAAATACTGCCAATGGCTGGCAAGTTGGTCTTGTTAATTTTGCCCAAAATGTTGGCAAAAAAGGTAAACAAATCGGTTTGCTGAACATCAGTGAAACCACAGAATCAACGCCATTTGGTTTGTTAAGTTTTGTAAGTTCAAGCGATGGTTATAAACGCCTTGAATTAACCGTTGATGAAAATGAAACAGGAAGTGTTACTTTTAAAACTGGTGTAAGAAAATTCTATAATATTCTTACGATTGGTTATAATTTCCTTAGAACTCGTGAGCTTTTCAGTGCTGGTTACGGAATAGGCAGAGCCTACGAAATGAATCATGGTTGGATGCTCAATACCGATTTAGTAGCCAACGTAATGGTTGAATATGATGCCTTCAACCCCAATGTTGGTACTTTATTAAAATTTGATGTAAGTTTTGAAAAACAAATTGCCAAAAATGCTGCTATTACTTTTGGTCCATCACTAAAAGCACTTTTCATTGATAGGTATAATGTTGCTACTTGGCAAAGCAAACCTTTCAGTAGGATGCCAACTTATACTCCACTGTTTGCAACAGAACACTCTACATTTTGGTTAGGCTTTCAAATGGGTTTAAGAATTCGTTCTAAATAATGTCTTTATTTATTAAATTACGAAAAATTAGAACTTTTCTAATAACATTCGATTTAAACTAGCACGTATTTATGAAAGTACTTTATCTACTAATATTGTCTTTATTGTTTAGCTTTTCTGGAATTAGCCAAGATAAAAATGATTATGCCCAAAAAATCATTGGAAATTGGATGAAAGATTATATCGATATGAAAGATGGTAGTAGAATAGACGACCCATCTATTGATGAAATCACTGCCACAATGCTCATTTTCAAAAAAAATAATATTGCAGTAGTAATTCAGGGAAAAGATGCTGCAAGTACTCCTTTTGAAATTTTTGGAGATACTTTATTGGTTGGAAGTACTGTAATGTATCGTATCGAAAAACTAACTAATTATGAATTTGTGTTTACTCAAATTCTGGAAAATGTACCAGATTATCAGCTAAGACGTTACCATTATTTGGCTACAAAAGAAAATTCTAGCGATTATTTTACTCGAAGGTTTATTAAATCAAATCTCAAAATTCAAGCAAATGGTGATTCTGTCTATGCTTTCAGTAAATATATTTTCCCAAAATTCAAGGCGAATACAGTGGCTTCCAGAGCGTTTGTATTTAATACTTTTGAAGATGTTTATGAACAATCTTATGATTTAATCGAATCTACTTTCGACTTTCCCGAAAAGAAAAAAGGCTTTTTTAAAGTTTCTTTTGTGATAAGTAAAAAAGGTATTTTAAAAGATATTTCTATCAAAGAAAGTTCTGACTCTAGCTATAATGCTCAGCTACAACTAGCCATTTTACAAACTCGCAAATTTTGGCTTCCTGCCGATATTGACGGGAAAGCTGTTGATGTGCTTTTTAATTATGAATTCAATTACAGTGATGAGCAAAATGAAATTAATGATGACAACTACTTCGACCCAGCTGTCTATGCTAGTTTGATTGCCCGTGGTGATAGACAAATCGAAAAGATGAATTATATCAAAGCCATTAAATTATATACAAAATGTATCCTGATGAAAGACGACGCCTACGACGCATTGTACAAAAGAGCAGATGCCTATTTTAAGTTAAATGTCCCAAAAAATGCTTGCTCTGATTGGAATTACTTGGCAACGAAAGGTCTTAAAAAAGCAGAAGACTTATTTATAAAAAATTGTATTAAACGTTAAAAAAACAACTGTTCTAATGTGTTATACAGCTTTTATGAAAATTAATGCCAAAACGTGATAGTCAAAGCATATTTTTTTTATAAATTTCCTGAAATATTCTCAAATCAATGAAAAAACTATTATTTCTATTATTTCCAATTTCGGCATTTGCCCAAACAGAAATCCCACTCAATGATTTAGGAGCTTTCAAAAATCCAAGTACAAATTGGACGATTGTTGGCGGTATCTCAGGAGATTATCAAGCTACCACGCTAACAAGTACTGAAGGCAAAGGCATTTTATATGGTACTGCCAAAGGTGCAAAATACCAAGCAAATGATGATTTGTTTTTCAAACTTGAACATGGCGATATCAAGCTTTCGCTTGATTTTATGATTCCGAAAGGTTCAAATTCTGGCGTATATTTACAAGGACGCTACGAAGTACAAATTTTGGATTCTTGGTTGAAAAAAGAAATCAATGATGGCGATTGTGGTGCTATTTATCATCGTTGGGACGAAGCTCGTGGAGCTGGCAACGAAGGTTATGAAGGACATGCCCCTCGCCAAAATGCCGTAAAAGCACCTGGCTTATGGAATCATCTTGAAATTGATTTCAAAGCGCCAACTTTTGATGCTTCTGGTAAAAAACTAACAAATGCCCGTTTCAACAAAGTAACATTGAATGGCATTATTATCCACGAAAACATTGAATTACTTGGTGTTACTCGTGGTGCCGTTTCGCCAAAAGAAGCGGCAACGGGTCCAATCAGAATTCAAGGCGACCACGGCCCAGTAGCATTCAAAAACATTAAATATGAAGTTTTTGATAAAGCCATTGCAACTTTTAGCCCAACTACCTACGAGTATTATCAAGGGAAATATGCGAGTCTTCAAACTGGAAATGCTAAACCTGTAAAAACAGGTACAGCAGCACAACCAACGATGAAACTGGCTGAAGCAAAAGCTGATTTCTTGTTGAAATTTCAAGGAAAAATCATTATTCCTGAAACAGACAATTATACTTTTACGACAAATTGGACTGGAACTGGAGCATTATTAATCGATAATGACACCATCACAAAAGGCGACCATTGGTATAGCGAAAACGTACAAGGGACGAAAAAACTTTCGGCTGGCGAACATACTTATACCTTGATTCATGCCAAAGATTTTGGCTGGGGACCAAAAGCTTTAGGTTGTTTTATTGAAAGAATCGGTACTGCAAAACAAGGAATTACTGAAAGAACATCTTTACCAGAGCCAGAAGCAACACCACTTATCGAAGTAAAAGTTGGGCAAGAACCAGTTTTACAACGTTCTTTCGTTTTTTATGGTGATAAGAAAAAAACACATGCCATCAGCGTTGGTTTACCATATGGTTTGAATTACTCTTATGACTTAAATCAAGGTGGATATTTACAATTATGGAGAGGGAAATTCTTAGATGCAACTCAAATGTGGCACGACCGTGGCGAACCTCAAACCTCCTCTCCAATGGGCACAACGGTAAACTCAAACGATAAATTTCCTTTAGCATTTTTAGCAAACGAATCAGCCGCATTTCCTGATACTTTAACAAAAAGCGATTTAAAATATAAGGGCTATCGTCTCCAAAAGTATGATTTTGCTGGTCAGCAAATTGCTTTTCCAGATTTCATGTATGAATACAAAGGAATCAAAGTAAAAGATACTTCATTGCCAATGGCAAACAATGAAGGAATTAGCCGTCGTTTAAGTTTTGATGCAGGTTCTGATTCAAAATTATACGCTCTTTTAGCAGAAGGCATTACAATTACTAATATTGGAAATAATCGTTTTGCAGTAGATAATCAACAGTATTATGTACAAGTAAATGCCTCGGAAACCAATAAAGTAATCGTTCGTGAAAGCAATGGTAAAAAACAATTACTAATGCCTCTGGCTGGATTAAAAGAATTGTCTTATCAATTGATTTTTTAAGTATAATATCTCAAGAAATGAAAATATCATTAAAAATATTGCTTTCGATGGGTTTATTGAGCGTAGCAACTCAAGAACTTTTTGCCCAAGCAAAACCAAAACCTTACACAGAAGAGGATTTTTACGAAATTAAAACAATCGCCATTCCTGACGAAATAAAATTAGAAGCAGGTGGAATTGCCCCAATGCCCGACGGACATGTAGCCGTTTGTACCAGAAGAGGCGAAGTATGGATTATTGAAAATCCTTATCAACTAAACGGTACAAAACCAAGCTATACGCTTTTTGCCAGCGGTTTGCACGAATCTTTGGGTTTAGCATATCATGAAGGTTCTTTGTACTGTACACAACGAGGAGAATTAACAAAATTGACAGATACCAATGCCGATGGCAAAGCTGATATTTATGAATCAGTAGCCAATTGGGATTTATCTGGAAACTACCATGAGTACTCTTATGGACCAGTTTTCGATAAAAACGGCGATATGTATCTTACTTTTAACGTAGCTTGGGTTGGTTATGGTGAAGGGAAATTAGCAAAATGGCGTGGTTGGTTAGTAAAAGTAAAGAAAGACGGAACACTTGAACCAATAGCTACAGGTTTGCGTTCGCCAGCTGGTTTTACGGTGAATTCAAATGGAGATGTACTTTATGGTGAAAACCAAGGAGACTGGGTAGGTTCTGGTAGAATTACTCATTTAGAAAAAGGAGATTTTGCAGGAAATGCAGGTGGATTATTCTGGACAAAAGAACCAGATTCACCTTTGAAATTGACAAAAGCTGACATTCCAGACACAGGCGAGCCAATGTATGAAGCTGCTAAAAAAGTAAAAGCCTTGAAATTACCAGCCGTTTGGTTTCCACATGCTTTGATGGGAATTTCAACAGCCGATATGATTGAAGATGAAACAAATGGAAAGTTTGGACCATTCCAAGGGCAATACATTGTGTTTGACCAAGGGCAATCGAAAGCCATGAGAATGAGCTTAGAAAAAGTAAATGGCAAATATCAAGGTGCTTGTTATCCTTTCCGTGAAGGTTTCCAATCGGGAACGGTTCGTGCTAGATGGGGAAATGACGGTTCTATTTTTGTTGGGATGACTTCAAGAGGTTGGGGTTCAACAGGAAAAGCATTGTTTGGTATTCAGCGTTTGGTTTGGAACGGAAGAACTCCTTTCGAAATGAAGAATGTTCACGCCATGCCAGATGGTTTTGAAGTAGAATTCACACAACCAGTAAATCTTAAATCAGCACAAGATTTAGCTAGTTATGAACTAAAAAGCTTTACTTACAAATATCACCACCAATACGGAAGTCCAATTATCAATCAAGAAAAAACACCACTTAGAGGCGTAATCGTATCTGAAGACCGTCTAAAAGTACGTTTGGTAATGGATAATCTACGCAAAGGTTATATTCATGAAATATTGGCTTCTGGTTTAGTAAATGACGAAGGACAGCCTTTATTGCACGACATCAGTTATTATACTTTGAATGATATTCCAGCTGGAGAATTAGCCAAAATTACAACCAAAGCAGTTCCTGTTACTCCAGTAAAACCTGCTACTTTACCTGCGAAAAAAGAAAAAGTTGTAAGTAATGCACCAGTTGATACAAAGCAAGTAGCAGCCTTATTGAAAAAACACGCTTGTACAAGTTGTCATGCAGAAGCGACGAGAGTTGTAGGCCCTCCATTCACAGAAGTAGCAAAAAGAAATTATACTAATGAACAAATTTTGGATTTAGTCTATCATCCGAAACCAGAAAACTGGCCAGATTATGCTACAGAAATGGCTTCAATGACACACGTTCCTAAAGCGGATGTATTAAAAATTGCCAATTGGATTAATTCTTTAGGAAAAAAACAAAAACCTGATTTGAATAAAATAGAGAACAGAGATTAATGATTATTTCATGAAATAGCATTCTCAAAACAAAAATAAAAGCTCTCTGAATTTGATTTTCAGAGAGCTTTTATTTTATACTTTTACCCAAAATTATTCTAAAGATTGGTACATTACATAAGCATCAACCAAACCTAATTGCTGATGATTGAACGCTTTTGGAAGAGTACACATAATCTGAAAGCCTATCTTTTGCCACAATTTTACGGCATGAGTATTGGTACTAACCACAATGTTAAATTGCATCGCTTTAAAACCTAAATCCTTAGCTTCCTGCAAAGAATGTTCTCCCAAAATTCTCCCAATTCCTTTTCCTTGAAAAGCTGGATGAACCATATAAGAACCATTGGCAATATGCGAGCCTAAATCTATTTGATTCGGCTTAATAATATAAGTGCCACAAATTACACCATCTTCAACCGCCACATAAGTAAACATATAATCGGCAAACCAGTGTTTGGTTAAAGCTGATTTAGGCGTATCAGGTGCAATGACATAAGTATCTCCAGAAGCAATTACTTGATGAAAGATTTCCCAAATGCCATCATAGTCTTTGGTAATATCTGCTTTTCTGATTGCTATCATTTTTGTACTACTCTCTTGGTTTATACTTTACAAAACCAAATAAATGGATGAATATTGAACGAGAAGCCCTAAAATTAAAAGGTACAGCCGCCAAAGAAAGTACTGTTATCGGAATGATGTAATAAAGTATCGGCGGGTCATTAAACACAAAGAAAATAGCAACGCCTAAAAATGCCAAAAAAGCCACATTTATGGCATAACTGATAAACATTGCTCCATACCAAAAACCAGGTTCTACTTCAAAACGTAAATTACATACTGGGCAATTGTCGTGCATTTTATCAAATTTAGTGATTTGCCAAAACGGATACATAAACATTTTTCCTTCTCTACACTGCGGGCATTTTCCTTCAATAATGGCTTGAATCCTAGAATGTTTTACATCTAATTTCAGCTTAGTATCGTTTTCCATATCATTTTAATTTATATCGACAAAGTTAAACTAATTCGATAATATTTTGCTCGTTATCACATTAGCTTTCAAGCAAATTGAATACTTTTGCTAAAAATACTTTGTCGAAAAATCAGGTATTACGCTAAAAAGTACTCTTATGTCAAATCAAAATACTTTAATCCTTACTGTTCAAACTGATAAAAATTTATCTAAACTTCAAAAACAATTCAATAGTCATGTCAAAAAAATCAATGAACTAAAAGAAAAATTAGTCAAAGATGCCCAGCAATTGGAGCTTATCGTCAGTCGTATTCAAACAGACATTGTTCCGCTAGAATACAAACATATTGACAAAATTGTAGAAATGGTTTATCTCTTCGATAAGCATTATGACGATAAATTTTTCAAGAAGAAAGAGAAAGAGAAAATTGCTCATTTTATTCTAAGCAAATCAGAAGAGTTAATCGAGCAAGCTGGAAAAGACGAACTAAAAGTAATGTTTGATAAATACGCTGGTCAGACTTATGATGAAATCGCCGAAGAAACTGAGACAGAAAGCATAGACCTCATGAAGCAAATGATGAAGGATATGTTTGATATTGAATTGGACGAAGAGGAAGAAAAGGTAAATGACCCAGACTTTTTACATGATATATTTGAAAAAAAACTAGAAGAAAAAGAGGCTTTTGAACAAGCATCCCAAAAAGAGAAAAAGAAAACTGCAAAACAGTTAGAGAAAGAAGAAAAACTTAAAGAAGAAGCACAAAATATCAATAAAGCCGCCAGAAGTATTTATACAGATTTGGTAAAAGCATATCATCCAGACCGTGAACCTGACGAAGCAGAACGAGAACGCAAGACGGAAATCATGAAGCAAATCACTCAAGCTTACGAGAAAAATGATTTGTTTGAATTGTTACGTTTGAAGATTTCTTTACAGAGTATCGACATCAACGCTTGGAAAATGGCTGACGAACAATTGAAGTATTATAATAAACTCTTGAAAGAACAACTCATTGAGTTGGAACGTGAACATTGGGAATTATACAATAAAGCAAATGGACCAAGTGGTAATTTATTTCAACGTTTTGGTCTTGATAACGATACGACAAAAACACGTATTAAACGTGAAATGACTCGCATTAAAAATAACATCAAATCTATTGAAAATGATATTAATATGTTGAGGATGAAAGAAAATATGCGTGCCTTTCTAAAAACATATAATATGTTTGATGATGATGATTTCTTCTGAAATCATTACTTCAATACTTCGGTTAATGCCGTAATAAGTCTTTCTGAACCAGCCTGTAAAGACCAATTTTCTCTAACATTTTGTAAAGCAAAATCCGACATTTCTTGTCTGAGTACTTTATCAGCAAGCAGTTTTTCAACGTAAAAAGCCAATTCGCTTGCTTTATTTTTAGTCAAAAATCCATTTTTCCCATGAATAACCGTTTCACGAACACCTCCTTCGGCAACAGCTACAACAGGTGTTCCGCAGGCGTTGGCTTCAAGTGGAGCAAAACCAAAAGGCTCTAATTTTGAAGTATAAACCATACAAACCGCATTACTGAGCAATTGTATCAATTCTTCATCAGAAACCATTTTCTTTAATTCAATTTCCACATTCAGCGAATCAGCAAGCTTAGACATTTCGTTCCAATATTCTTCGGTAGCCATATTGCCAATCCAAAGTAATTTCGGGCGATTTTGTTTGATTAATCCTAAAGCTCTAATCGCAAATTCTGGATTTTTATGCGACATAAAACTTCCCAAACCCACCACATATTGCTCCTGATTTATCTTTTCAGTTGAAGGATGAAACAATGCAGTATCAACCCCCAAATAACAAACCTCAGAAGGCAAAGCATATACTCTTTGGCAACTCTCAGCAGAAAAATATGAATTGACTAATACTTTATCAAAAGCTTGATAGTTTTTCCATTCTTCACGCACAAAAGTACGAAACCTGTTCAAACGCCAAGCACTAGCAAAAGTGTGCGTCCAATACTCAAGGCTCAATTTACTTTGTGGTCTATCTGGCGCTTCCCAAACCTGTTTTGGCATGGCTTCATACAAAAAACGCATGGGTTCGCCCAAGTACAAAACCTTTGGAATTTTCACAAATCTTCCAATAAAAGGAACAGCGTAGAACGAACAACTATTAGCGAATAATACATCAAAATTACCTGCGTGAATTTCCTCAGCACATTGTTGACAATGCGTTTCCATCGCCAACATATTGGCTTCTTTCTCGAAAAAAAGTAAGGAGATTTTTCCTTTAAAACTAGGATTAGCTTTAGAATGAACCGCTGGAACAGCATGGAGTTTTACACTCGCTGGCAATTTCATAAAACCGTTTGCATCTGGATTTACTGCCCAAACTTCTACTTGATGTCCACGCTCTATTAAACCCAAAATGTGATACTGTAAGGCTCTACTACCTCCACCACTATGTAAATTATGCCAAACAGCAATCTTCATTTTTTGTAACTTTTAAAAATTAATCGTGAATAGATTATAGAATTTAGTCTCTTAGAAATTCAATGGATCCAAATTCTTGAAATGTCCATTCATTCTGATTCTTTCTTTTGTTTTTTCTACTTCTTGCAAAACAGAAATTACTCTTTCTAAATGTTGAATTAAAAAGCCTTGTCGTTCGGCTTCAGTTGGCATTTTTAGCAACTGATATTCTTCTTCTAAGGTCAAACCAATTTTATGGGCAATTTGATATGAATAAGGTTGAGCTTTATTAATATCAAAAGTATTTTCTTCTTCTAAAAGGCGATATAAAACTTTTACTCTTTCTACCAAACCAATCATGACAGTTGGACGAATTTCTGCTTCTGGCAACATTTCTAAGACGCCACCTGCATACATTTTTTGATGAACAGGATTCTGAAAATCAATGATTCTGAATGTTCTAACACCTTCGGTCTTAATGTCCATTCGTCCATCATCAAAGCGTTTGGACAAAGCTGTAATTTTAACTTCTGTACCAAATCCGGGTAATTTTCCATCCATAAAAGTAGGAATCCCGAAAGTATTTCCGTTATCTAAACATTCATTGATTAATTCACGATAGCGTGGTTCGAAAATGTGAAGATTGAGTGCTTCCATCGGATAAACCACCAAATTGAGCGGAAATAAAGGAAGAAATTTTTGCATGGCTAAGTTTCTCTTTACGATTACTTATCGATTTTAAAATTAATGAATCACTTTTTCAATCGAAAAGCCTGCACTTACTATATCTAAAAGTGGGTCTTGTCGCATGTACTGGCGAATCTGAATTTTATATTTCCCATTTTTAGGAAATCTAAAATCTTTAAAGACAAGTACTTTATGGTCATAAATATCACCGAGTCCTTCGCCTAAAGGTCGCCCAGAAGCTTGGTCGAATAAAATTACTTCATCCAATTTCTGATGAATTACTTTTCCTGCATCTGTACTTAAATAATGTGTTAAGTACAAATTATAATATGGATACGAACGATTGTTACGAATGGTATAAAACACATTGTAAGTCGATGCTGCATCTTTTACTTCAAAAGTAAAAGTAGGTGCATCCTTGATAAACCACTTGGCATCTGGAATGTCGTAATTATCTTTTAAAATTGTGTTGGTATCACAAGATGAAAGCGTGAACAAACAAATAGTTAACAAAGCCATTATTTGAACATTCAGCAAGTTTTTAGACTTGCTGAACGATTCTGCAATGACTTTATTAACTAAATATCTTTTACTCCACATATCGCTAGACTGCTTTGTTATCGTCATTGTTACGGTTATTGTTCCGATTTTGTGGCGGACGATTTTGCTTTTGATGATTGGGCTTTCTATTTCCCTGATTATTGTTCGCTTTTGGCTGTTGCACTTGAGCTGCTGGTTTTTCCTGAGCATCCGCTACATTAGCTGGTTGAGTCGGCTGTTGCTGTGGTTTCGGACCTTTCTGATGATGCGGTCTTTGGTTGTTCTTAGGGTTCGCTGGCTTTTGCTCTTGCGGTCTCTGACCTTGTTGCTTTGGCTGAACAGCAGTTTTTTGAACCTGTACTTTATCTTCAACTTTTGCAGGACGTTGTTCAGGTTTTACTTCTCCTCTTTTTTCTTGTTTGAAATCTCTGCGTTCACGTTCAGGGCGAGCCGTATCTCTTTTCTCTGATTTGAAGTCTGGACGATCTCCTTTTCTCTTATCGAAGCTTTTCTTACCCCCGTTTCCGCCGTACTTTCTGTCCATTTTATCCAAATCGGCATTCAATGGGCCAGAGCCTTTTTCGATTTCCATTTCAATTTTGGCAGACTCAGCACCATCAATGGTCTGTGGTTTTATTCCCTTTTCATTCAAGGTCATAATTTCCTTTACTCTATCAACCGTTACAGGAATCCAGTTACTTTCTTCGCCTCTGTAGCCAAACCACATGACTCTTTTGAAAATATCCGTTTTCTGTAAAAAAGCTTCTCCTTTAATGGTTTGAAGCGATTTTTCAATCGTTGGAATATCCTTCAAAGCATCCATATAAGTTTCTAATTCATAGTTTAAGCAACATTTCAATCGCCCACATTGACCAGAAAGTTTTACAGGATTTAAGGAAAGATTTTGATAACGAGCTGCCGAAGTTGTAACATTTTTGAAGTCTGTCAACCAAGTAGAGCAACATAATTCTCTTCCGCACACACCGATTCCACCTACTCTGGCAGCCTCTTGGCGAAGAGAAATTTGTTTCATTTCAACCCTCACTTTAAATTCTCCAGCCAGCATTTTAATTAACTCTCTGAAATCCACACGGTCGTCGGAAGAGTAATAAAAAATGGCTTTCGTATTATCCGATTGAAACTCAACATCCGAAAGCTTCATGTTCAGCTTTAAGTCCTTGATGATTTCACGAGTACGGTACATTGTCGGATAATCACGAGCAACGGCTTGGTCATGTTTTTCAAGGTCTTTTTCATTGGCTTTTCTGTAGATAACTTTTATTTCTTCATTATCTTTCAGCCCTTTTTTCAACATCTGTAAACGAACCAACTCGCCTTGTAAAGATACAAAGCCAAGATGATGCCCACTCGGAACATCAACAATTACAGGATCGCCAGCGTAGAGTTCAATTTGGTTTGTATTACGAAAATATTCTTTTCTACCACCTTTAAATTTTACTTCTACAACATTGAATTTACTAAAAGTAGGAATATCCATATTCGACAGCCAGTCGAATACGTTCATTTTATTGCAACCTCCAGTACCGCAAGCACCGTTGTTTTGACAACCTCCTACAGCACCATCGCTTTTATTTTTAGTTCCACAGCTTCCTGAGGAGCAAGATTTACATCCCATAATTTAAGGAGAGAATGAAAAAATCATTCTACTTTATGTGTTTATTAACTAAGTAAATTAATACCTCAACACATCTAACCCAATATCTTTTCGATAATATTTTCCATCAAAAAGCACGTCTTGGGCAGCTTTTTGAGATTTTTGAATGGCTTTTTCTAAAGTATTCGACATTCCAGTTAATGCCATTACTCTACCACCATTCGTAAGTACCAAACCATTTTCTGGCTTAGTTCCTGCATGAAAAATTGTAGCATCTTTTACTGAATCATAGCCTACAATTACATCACCTTTTCTATAGTCGCCTGGATAACCGCCAGCTACAACAACTGTTGTTACAGCATGTTGTTTACTCACAGTGAAATCGGCTTCATGAAGTTTATTTTTTGCCGTAGCAATCATCAAGGCTAAAAAATCAGACTCGATTCTTGGTAAAACTACTTCTGTTTCAGGGTCGCCCATACGAGCATTATATTCAATTACATAAGGTTCGCCTTCGTGGTTCATTAAACCAATAAAGATAAAACCATTGTATTTTATTCCTTCGGCTTTCAAACCAGCCATTGTTGGTTTGATTACTTGGTTTTCTACTGCTTCCATGAATTTTTCAGTAGCAAATGGAACAGGCGAAACAGCACCCATGCCACCAGTATTTAAACCAGTATCACCTTCGCCAATGCGTTTGTAATCTTTGGCTTCAGGTAAAATTTTGTAAGAATCGCCATCGGTCAATACAAAAACTGAAAGCTCGATTCCTGTTAAAAACTCTTCAATAACTACTTTACTACTAGCATCGCCAAATTTGGCATCGACTAACATTTCTGTTAAAGATTCTTTGGCTTCGTCTAATGAAAGTGCAATAATTACTCCTTTTCCAGCGGCTAGTCCATCTGCTTTTAAAACGATCGGTAACTTCTGATCTTCTAAATATCTTAAACCATCTTCAAGCGTATCTTTGGTGAACGTTTCAGATTTAGCCGTTGGCACACCGTACTTCGCCATAAAGTTTTTCGAGAAATCCTTTGACCCTTCCAACATTGCTCCATGTGCATCTGGACCAACCATTAAAACGTGTTTCAATTCTTCTCTCGATTGAAAATAATCTCTTACTCCTTTTACTAAAGGCTCTTCAGGCCCAACTATCACTAAATCAATATCATTTGCCAAAACGGCTTCCGCAATTTTCTCAAAATCATTATATGAAATAGGTAGGTTTGTAGCAATCTGAGCAGTACCAGCATTACCTGGCGCTACAAACAATTTATCACAAAGTGTACTCTGGGTTATTCTCCAAGCAAAAGCGTGTTCACGTCCGCCAGAGCCTAAAATTAGTGTATTCATTGATTGTTATTTTCTAGCATATCAATGACTCAGAGAATCATTGATATACTTCATTAAGCAATTTTATTAATTTTCAAGGATTAATTGCCTTTCATTAGTTGCCTACTTCACTTAAAAACTTAATTCTCATTAATCTTAATTCTTCTTCTGTAATATCATCAATATTACATTCGTCCAAGGCTACTGCGATATTATCAGATTCAGCTTCCATGAAGTATTCGAAAATTTCCTCTTGTTTATCAGGTTCAACTACTTGGTTGATATAATAATCAAGATTCAGTTTCGTACCAGAATAACAGATATGTTCGATTTCCTCAATCAATTCTGCCATCGAAAGTTCTTTCTGATCTGCAATAATATCTAAATCTACTTTTCTATCTACTTGTTGGATGATATGAATTTTAATTTTTGATTTATTCACAGCCGATTTTACCACTACTTCGGTAGCTGTTTCAATCTCGTTATCTTCAACGTACTTCTTGATTAAATCAATAAACTGACGACCAAATTTTACTACTTTACCCATACCAACACCGTTGATTTGAGCCATCTCATCTTTGGTTGTTGGATAAGTAGTTGCCATTTCTTCCAAAGATGGATCTTGGAAGATTACATAAGGAGGCAGGTTTTTCTCTTTAGCAAGCTTTTTACGAAGGTTTTTCAACAATTCGAACAAGGCTACATCATAAGAACCGCTGCCAGAAGCTGCTTCTTTTTCTTCATCTTCTTCGATTTTTTCGTTTTCGTAATCGTGGTCTTTTGAAAGCGTTAATGGATAAGGGTCTTTCAAGTACTCTTTCCCTTTTTCAGAAACTTTCAATACGCCATAATTCTCTACGTCTTTTTCTAAGAAACCTAAAACTGCTATCTGACGCACCATCGAAACGCATTGTTCAATCGGTTCAGGTTCTGCATTTTTTCTACTCTTAGATTTCACAGCAGGTTTTGCTTTCTTTTGTTTTGGAATCGGATTTCCATCCTCATCTTCTTCATCCGAAAATTCTACTTCGTCGTCATCATCGTCTTCATCGTCTTCATCCTCATCTGCATTCAGTTTGAATAATGATTTCGCTTTTCCGAAAGTTTCAATTTTGTTATGTTCATAACTACCAACATATTGGCTTTTATAACCCATCAAAATATCGGCAATGTGTTGTGCATCAAAACGTTCGCCTGTTAATTCAACCGTTTTCAAAGCCAACACTACGGCTTCTTCTACTTTATACTTTGGTGTTGGTTTGTTACAGTTATCACAGAAACCACAGTCTTTATCAACATGTTCGCCAAAATAATTTAATAATTGACGACGGCGACAAGTACCCAAGTTGGCATAATGCACCATTTCGTGCAAAAGCATACGAGCAGTGTCACGTTCAGTAATGGTTTTATCCTTATTGAATTTATCTAACTTATTGATATCTTCTTTCGCATAAAACATGATACAAGTACCATCCAGCCCATCACGACCAGCTCTACCAGTTTCTTGGTAATAGCCTTCTAATGACTTTGGTGCATCGTAGTGAATCACAAAACGAACATCTGGCTTATCGATTCCCATTCCGAAAGCGATAGTAGCTACCATTACGTCAGTTTCTTCGTTCAAGAAAGCCTCTTGATTAGCCATACGAATATCACCATCTAAACCAGCGTGATAAGGCAAAGCTCTAACGCCATTCACGTTTAATAAATTGGCGATTTCTTCTACTTTCTTGCGACTTAAACAATAGATAATTCCAGACTTTCCATGATTCTTCTTGATGTACTTGATAATCTGTTTATCAACATCATCACGCTTCGCACGGATTTCGTAATAAAGATTTTTACGATTAAAAGAAGACTTAAACAAACGAGCATCGTCCATATTTAAGTTCTTCTGGATGTCCTGTTGAACTTTTGGAGTAGCCGTTGCTGTAAGGGCAATGATGGGTAATTTAACGTTGATACTCTCAACGATTGAACGGATACGACGATATTCTGGACGGAAGTCATGCCCCCATTCAGAGATACAATGCGCTTCGTCGATAGCAACAAAAGAGATTTTCGCTTGTTTTAAAAAGGCTAAGTTATCTTCTTTAGTTAAAGATTCTGGAGCAATATAAAGTAACTTTACATCTCCGCTGATAACCGCATTTTTAACTTTCGTCATTTCAGCACGGTTCAATGATGAATTCAAGAATTGAGCATTGATTCCAAATGCGTTCATTTGATCAACCTGATTTTTCATCAGGGCAATCAAAGGTGAAATCACAATAGCTGTGCCTTCCATTGCAATGGCAGGCATTTGATAACATAATGATTTCCCTGCACCCGTTGGCATGATTACAAAAGTATTCTCGCCAGAGAGAGTGTTTTTTATAATATCTTCTTGTTCACCACGGAACTGGGAAAATCCAAAAGTCTCTTTGAGTTTCTCTTTTAAAAAGTCGGTGGTTTCTTGTGTGACACTCATTGTTTTTGAAACTTATAAAAGGTTTTTTGATTAATATGGTGGTTAATAATCCTTTATCTTTGTAATAAATTTAACACAAAATCAGTCTTGAAAAACTGTTTCTAACATTGAAATTAGTAAAAAATATCCAATCAACTGCAAAAAAAGTTTTACAGGAAGAAGCAAATGCAATCCTGAAAATCGTATCAACAATTGATTCTTCCTTTGAATCATGTGTAAATCACCTACTTAACGCCAAAGGGCGCTTTGTGATAACAGGCATTGGTAAATCAGCAATTATCGCACAGAAAATTGTGGCCACTCTTAATTCAACTGGAACTCCTGCTTTGTTCATGCACGCAGCCGATGCTATACATGGCGACTTGGGAATGATTCAAGCAGACGACACCGTAATGTGCATTTCTAAATCAGGCGACACGCCCGAAATTAAGATTTTAGTACCTCTTATTAAGCGTACTGGTGTAAAATTAATCGCAATGGTTTCAAATACAAATTCTTATCTAGGTAAAAATGCGGATTTTATTTTACATGCACTAGCCGAAAAAGAAGCAGACATTTTAAACCTTGCTCCAACCACGAGTACCACAGTCGCTTTGGCATTGGGAGATGCTCTTGCTGTATGTTTATTAGAGTGCCGAGGATTTAATAGTCAAGACTTTGCCAAGTATCATCCAGGTGGTGCCTTGGGGAAAAAATTGTACTTAAAGGTATCAGATATTTATCCAAATCACGAATTACCGTTAGTTTTTGAAGACGCAAGTATTAAAGATGCCTTTTTAGAAATTAGCTCAAAACGATTAGGAGCAACAGCTGTGGTTAATCAGAATAACCAAATAATAGGTATAATTACTGATGGTGACGTACGAAGAATGTTAAACGTTCATGATAATTTGACGGGACTAACCGCTAAAGACATTATGACGGCTTCGCCCAAATCAATACATCCAGACGCTTTTGCTGTAGAAGCTTTGCAATTAATGCAACAAAAAAGTATTACTCAATTAGTTGTTGTAGAAAACAACAAACCTTTAGGTTTTGTACATATCCATGATTTGTTGAAGGAGGGTTTGGTTTAAGTTAACGTATGCTTTTCAGCTAGTAGTTCTAGCTAACTGATTTATTCAAAATTAAATAGTTTTGAATAAATCAACAATTTGCCAAACAAATAAATATTAATTCTCAAGTACAATAAAAGTGATAAAATGACAAATACAGTATTTGAAGCAACATAGAAAAATTTATATTTTTACGCTTTATAAAATTATATCAAAATGAAAAAACTCTATTACTTTATTTGGTATTAATCTGTACTATCTGTTCTGGATTAGCACAAAACATTAATAGAGTTAAAATCATCTTGATTAATCCAAGTGAAAGTACTGGACAAAACTATTCTCCTTGGCTTACCGATAATTTAGATACGCTAGTTGGAAGTGCTTGAGGCGATAATGATAGATGGGTGGACGTTAGATTAACATTTGAACATAGAAGTACTATTTCCAAACTTTCATTTTTTGACCATACGGGTATTTTTACTGATAAGCCAGTCTCAATTTATACTTTAAATGATACAACAAAAACATATCTGGGCTTATTTGATGGCTCATTATTTAATTCATTTGTTGATTTGAATTTAATGAAACCTACTGTAGCTGATGCAATTATTATTCATAAATACGGAAATAATATTCCTCAAAAAGTTAACATTTTTGGAAATCCAGTTAACGGAGTAGCCAAAGCGATTGTTTCAAGCCCAACAACAAATCCAAATACACCACCGGGTTCTACAATAGTGGGTTTATCCATTACTAGAAGGCGAAACAATTAATATTCAAAGTGTTAGATTTTACGATGGTAATGGTAATTAAAACTATCAAATCATCCGCAATTTTCATCCTCTGGTTTTTAGATTTTGAAAGCAAACTTCAATACCCCACCTCTTCTGATAGAGTTGAGCTAAGAATTTTGGCTGACAATTACCAAATAAAAATAGAATATCACCATCAGGTAATTGCTTAATATAAACGTTTCCCCAAATATTATCTACCATACAATCAATTAGATACGTGCCGTTTGAGAATGATTTGGCAAGGTCTTCTACTTTGAATATTTCGCCCGTAAGACGAAGAATATGATGGCTTTTGGGTACTCTAACACAGAAAGTTAATCCTTGGTCTTTCATCCATTTTAACCATTTATGACCAACAAACTGGTGTGCCAGCCCAGTCTCTGTCAGCAACGACTAAACCAATTCTTTTTTTATCTATAATGTTGAAAACTTTTTCCAGTAAATCAATTCTATCACCACTATTTGAATTTCCACTATTATTTTCAAGCATTTCCCAATAAAATGGGATTTGGAAATCACCATTACCCACTAAAATCATTAAAATATTGATTTGTGTCTTCCCAAAGTCCCACTCAGTACGGTCAATAGAGATACGTAATTTCTTATTTTTAGGAAGTAAAGTCAGTAGTAGAACAGCCACAAAATCATATTTTATCTCAGCTACTTTGAATTAAAGCCGTTATATATAAACCTAAGAATTTTTTACGAGAGGCATTTTTTACAATTTGGTTTTCATTTAAAATTCTTCTAATTTCACTATTGAGGTCATTATAGTCGTTTTTTCTTGTTCGCAAAACAAAATTAGGCTGATTTTGAACCTCTTTCATTTTTAGTAGTGTAGAGTATAATATTATTATTTACCCTTAAAAACTACACAACTATTATTTAACAATAAATAAACCTTAAATTAACCAAAACTATATTTATTATTTATGTATAAAGTACTACTTGTTTCAGTTGGTCATTTTTTCGATTCCACGGCTGAAATTCCTTCTATCTTCAAAAGAGCTGGTTGCATTGTAGATATTTTTTGTTCAGAAAAATCTTGGCTCAAGAGTAACAAATTTTATGATAATTGGATTGAAGCCTCTGAAGAAGAAGAGAGTTTTAAATATGAATTAGCCGATTATGTTAAAAAAAATCCAGATAAATATAACTGGATTTTACTCCTAGATGAATTCACATTAAAGTTGATGAATAACTTTATTGGAGATGACCAATTTCTTTTTGAAAAGCTTTTACCAATTACTAAAATTGAAAACAGAGAAGTGCTTTCTTCCAAAATTGGTATGTCTAAAGCTTGTTCAAGGTATAACATTACAACACCAAGATTTATCAATTATTCAGAAGACCTCAGCTTAGATTTTATTGCCCAAAACCTTGATTTCCCGATTTTATTAAAAGAAGATTTTAGTTTTTCTGGGCTAGGAGTTCAGTATTGTGCAAACATCAATGAGTTTAAATCGTGTTTGGAAAAAGTACTGAATAGAACAAATCTTGTGTTACAAGAATTTATTGAAGGTGAAGATATTGGTGTTGAAGCACTTTTTTATGAAGGGCAATTAGTAAGTTATAATTGTGCCACGATTATATCTTATATGGGCGGAAAATTCTCGTTTACCACTCGTAGAGCTTATTATCAAGATGCTAATTTAGCCAAAGAATTGAAAAAACTAGGCGAGTCTTTTGGAATAAGTGGCTTTGGAAGTATTCAGTATATTTACCATAAAGAAAGAAATTTATACTATCTGATAGAAACAGATTTACGTTCTAATTCTTGGATGCCTTATTCCAAATTTACAGGAAAAGACATTGCAGACGGTGTAAAGCAAATTGTGAATGGAAAAATTATTGGCGATTTTTCAGAAACAACACCACTTAACAAAAAAATCGAAATCGCTATTTTTGATAGGGATATTAGGCGTTGTATGAAAAATAAAGACCTCAAAGGTTTCATACTTTGGGGTATAAATTATAAAGGTTGTTGGAAGTTCATTCCATTTTATGACACAATACTCTTTAATCGTATTTTCACAAAATTGTACAAAGACTTTTTCAAAATAAAGTATTGATTTTAACAAATACTTCAACGCATTAAGTAGAAGTCCAGAAAGCAAAAAGGCTTTCAAAAGAATGAATCTTTTGTAAGCCTTTTTGCTAATTTATTAAAAAATCTATCTCATTCTATCAGAAGATTTCACCAACATTTCATCTCTACGGATAAAACGGTTGGCAATCATATTGGCTAACATTGCTACCACCGCAGCGATAAAACCTGCACCATAATTCCCTTGTACTTCTGGTTCAAACATCGGTACACCCACTTTAAAAACTTGGTAAAAAATAATCCCTAAACTTATGGCAATCAATACTGAGTTGATTAACCCTAAAGTCATCTGTAAAACTCTTTTTTTGTATTGTGTAATTGAAAATATCGCAATACAAACAACAATAATGGCTAAAATACCAATAACAGCCGTACTATTGTTACTTACTGTTGCCTCCCCTTTTAAATGTTCAAGATTAAAAGCGGTAAGACGTACTTTTTCGTTTAAACTAGCACTACTTTTTTCCCAAATAGGTAAAGAAGCTGTTACTGCTGCCATTGCCACTGCTACAACAGCTAATAATAAGGTCTGAATTCTTTGAAGCATCTTTGTATGTAATTCGTAAAATTTTTAAATTTAATAGGACAAAGTTCTAAAACTTTACGAAAGTAAGCAAGATTACAATTTCAAATCCGCATTTTTATAATATTCATACTCTACTCTGAGGAAAGGAATGGGCTTTTGGTTTTCAAATTTTACCCAATCTGACATGATTAAACGGTTTTTGGCATCATAAAATAATTGTTGGCGACGCACCAAAGCATTTTTCCAATATACTTTAAGTTCAGTCAATTTTCCTGTATTGTTATAAATGGGGAAAAGCTTTTCAGTATGCCACATCGAAGACGAAGCTGAACTTTTATTAACATCATCTACTTCTAAAAACTGTGGAATTTTATCCGAATCAGTCGCATAGCTGAGTAATATTTTTTTAACTGTTACTCCATTGGTATTCTTTAATTTGCGTCTTTCAATACGGTTATAAATATCTGGACTTTCTTGCCAACGAGATGATTTATCTTGTATCAAAAAATCAAAATCGTAATTCAAGATATTGTCTTCAAAATAAGTAACCAATTCTCTACTTTGATCGGGTTTTAAAGTACCATCAATGTCAAATTGTACATCGCCACTACCTTTATTATTGTTGATTGGAATGATACGGATAGTCTTTAAAAAAGCCACTGTAGAATCCAAAGTAGTCATATTTTTCTTATACTTCGCTCCTATTCCTATCAAATGTCCTCTGTCGTAATTCATAATAATTACTGCATCTGCACCAACCAACTGAGCCTTTTGCTTCACTTGAACGATGGCATCATTATAATCGTTACCATCGGTTTCAATCATTTGGGTTTTGAAATACGGCTCTTTAATGGGCAATTCATGCAAGAAAAAAATATCTACTTCATGCGTATGTGGTAAAGTCGGTACTTTTGTAAATACATTTTGAGCCGAAATTTTCCCCAAAGTATTCACTAAAATCAGTAGAGCGATTAGTTGCTTCATGTTTGTAATATTTAGTTTTTAGCTAGACAAGCCACAGCCTCAAAACCCCTAAGGTTTCGTTTTATTATTTAAGCCTCAATATACTTCGCTGCAATTTTTGCCGAAGAAATTGCCAAAGGGATTCCTCCGCCCGGATGTACGCTTCCGCCTACGAAGTATAAGTTTTTAATTTTAGATGAGAAATTGGCATGACGCAAAAAGGCGGCATAACGATTATTCGACGAATTGCCATACAAAGCTCCTTGTGCCGATGAAGTTTTTGATTCAATCGTGCGTGGGTCGAGGATTTCTTCACATTCTATCAAATCTGCAATATTTTCTCCTAAAATTCTTGATACTTTTTGAATCACATTTTGGCGAGTATCCGCAATGATTTTATCCCAATTTTGTCCTTCGTTCGCTGGTGCGTTGATGAGTACAAACCAGTTTTCGCAGCCTTCGGGTGCATCATCTGGTTTTAGTTTTGAAGTAATGTTGATATATACTGTTGGGTCTTGGCTGATGGTTTTTTCTTGAAACATCGTGTTAAATTCTTGCTGATAATCATCACTAAAGAAAATATTATGCAAGCCCAATTCGGCAAATTGCTTTTTGATTCCCCAATAAAAAATTACGCCCGAACTACTTTTAGGTTGATTCAGCAAACGGTCTGGATGTTTTTGATTGGGCATCAATTTCCGATAAGTAGGCGTTACGTCCATGTTAGAAACTACCACATCAAATGCTTTGCTGATATTTTTCTCCGAAATATTGCTGTAACGAATGCCCGAAACTTTGTCTTTTTCTACCAAAATTTCTTCTACTTTACTTTCATAGAGAAATTGTACGCCCAAATCTTCCGCCAATTTCACTAAAGAATTAGTAATAGAAACCATGCCTTTTTTCGGGAAAAATGCACCGATATTATACTCCAAATGCGGAATAATATTCAAAGTAGCAGGCGTTTGGTAAGGGTCTGAACCATTATAAGTAGCGTAACGATTGAAGAGTTGAACGATTTTTGGGTTTTTAAATAGCTTTTCGTTGGCATCGTTCATCGTTCCGAAAATACCAAGTTTGGGTAAATTCAAATATCCTTTTAGGGCTTTGGCGGATGTCCAAGTAGAAAATTTATGCAAAGAATCTTGTAAAAATAGTCCGTCGAGTACTTCATATTTAAAAGCACTGTCTTTCAGAAAGTCAAGGATTTTCTGGGCTGGCTCGCCCGTAACGTCTTCTACTTCTTTGGCAAAGCGTTCATTTTCAGCCCAAGCGGTGAGTTTTGTTGCATCTTCCCAAAAATAATGACAAATATCTGGCAACTTTGTGTACTCGAAATATTCCTTTGGATTTTTGCCCACTAATTCAAAAAGTTCTTCTACTAAATTGGGCAAAGTAAACAGCGAAGGCCCAGCATCAAAGCGATAACCGTTTAAGTCAAAACTGCTTAATTTACCTCCAGCGTAAGAATTTGCCTCAAAAACTGATACTTCAAAGCCTTTATGTGCCAAGCGAATGGCTGTTGAAATTCCCCCAATACCTGCACCGATGATTGCTACTTTTTTCATAAATCTGTACCACGATTTTCCAAATCGTGGATTTTAAAAACTTTTAATTCTTCAAAATTTTATCAATCTCACATAATTAGCAATCTTTAAACCAGTCAAATAGTTTTCAAAACGTCTAATTTCTGTAATTTTGCAAAAAATAAAAACTTACCACAAGTTTCTGCCTTTCTGGAATTGGAAAATTCCTATTGATTTTCGCAACAAAAGCCTGTGGCAGGATATAATTCTTTATGCTCAGAACACACAATAATGGCGAACTCCGCCTTACTAATGTAAACCAAACCGTTACCCTCTGCGGATGGGTACAAAAAACACGTGACAAAGGCGGCATGATTTGGATTGATCTCCGTGACCGCTACGGAATTTCGCAGTTGATGCTTGAAGAAGGCAAAACGCCTAAAGAAGTGTTGGATTTAGCTCGTACTTTCGGTCGTGAGTTTGTTATTTCGGCTACTGGATTAGTCGTAGAACGTCTTTCTAAAAATGATAAAATTCCTACTGGAGATGTTGAAATAAAAGTTACTTCTTTGGAAGTACTGAATCCAGCAAAATTACCTCCGTTCTTAATTGAAGACGACACCGATGGTGGCGATGATATTCGTATGAAGTATCGTTACTTAGACTTACGTCGTAATCCTGTAAGAGCCAACTTACAGTTGCGTCATCAAGTAGCTCGTTTTACAAGAGATTATCTCGACAGACAAGATTTTATAGAAGTAGAAACGCCAGTGTTGATTAAATCGACACCAGAAGGAGCAAGAGATTTTGTTGTGCCTTCAAGAATGAATCCAGGCGAATTTTACGCTTTACCGCAATCTCCACAAACATTCAAGCAATTATTGATGGTTTCGGGTTTCGACCGTTACTATCAAATTGTAAAATGTTTCCGTGACGAAGATTTACGTGCCGACCGTCAGCCTGAATTTACTCAGATTGACTGCGAAATGTCGTTTATCGAACAAGAAGACGTATTGAATATGTTTGAAGGTTTAATTCGTCATTTATTCTTGAACGTAAAAAATATGGAATTGGGCGAAGTATCACGTATGACTTACGCACACGCCATGAAATATTACGGTTCTGACAAACCAGATATTCGTTTTGATATGAAGTTTGTAGAATTGAAAAGCGAAGAAGTTGATTTAACTTCTGGTAAAGACTTCGTTGTTTTCGATTCAGTAGATACAGTTGTGGGTATCAACGCAAAAGGTTGTGCAGAATATACTCGTAAGCAAGTTGACGAATTGACGGATTTTGTGAAACGTCCACAAATTGGTGCAAAAGGTTTAATTTACCTTCGTTACAATGCCGACGGTACTTTAAAATCTTCAGTAGATAAATTCTATTCAGAAGAAGATTTGAAGAAATGGGCAGAAGCCTTCGGAGCAGAAAAAGGAGATTTAATCCTGATTCTTCCGGGAACAGGCGATAAAGTACGTAAACAATTGAACGAATTACGCCTTGAAATGGGTAATCGTTTAGGTTTGCGTGACCCTAAAAAATATGCAGCACATTGGGTTGTTGACTTCCCTTTGTTGGAGTACGGCGAAGACGAAAACCGTTGGTTTGCGATGCACCACCCATTCACAAGTCCGAAACCAGAAGATTTACAATATTTAGCAACAGGAGAGTTAGGAAAAATTCGTGCAAACGCTTACGACTTAGTTATCAACGGCGTAGAAGTTGGTGGTGGTTCAATTCGTATTTTCCAAAAAGAATTACAAGCTAAAATGTTTGAAGTACTTGGATTCTCGGACGAAGAAGCAAAACACCAATTCGGTTTCTTGATGGATGCTTTTGAATACGGAGCTCCTCCACATGGAGGTTTGGCATTCGGTTTCGACCGTCTTTGTTCATTATTCGGAGGTTCAGATTCAATCCGTGATTTTATTGCCTTCCCGAAAAATAATTCAGGACGTGATATTATGATTGATTCACCTTCAACAATCGACCAAAAACAAATGGATGAATTAAAAATCCGCACGGTGCTTTAGTTTCTCAGCATAAACTAAAAGAGCTTGTTTTCTTGATGAAAACAAGCTCTTTTAGTTTACAGTCAGTTAAAATTATCAAGATAGTACTTTCTTTGCTTCTCCTTTTTCATACATTATCTGCAAAAGTAACCAAACCAACAAGATATAAATTGCCACAATTATCGAACACACATTCCTCCATTGATTCGTTCCGACAATATCTTCAATAAAAAAGATAATCATTCCTGAAAATAGAGAAATTATACTCAAAAGTATCACAGCTTGCCTTTCTGAAAAGCCAGCATAAACTAAGTGATGCGTGAGATGGTCTTTGCCCCCAATAAACGGAGATATTCCTTTTTTTATACGAAAATATATAACTGTAGAAGTATCAATAATAGGAATAATAAAAGCTAAAACTGGCACTAAAAACTGCTTAATTTGAAAACCCTCAATACTTTCATCTCTAAAAATCCAGAAGTATTGAATACTAATCCAAGCCAAAAAAGCTCCTAAAAACTGACTGCCCGAATCGCCCATGTACATTTTAGCAGGCTGCCAATTGAAGTATAAAAAACTAATCAATGCTCCTACAATATAAACTATGTAAAAATTAAGTTCGAGACTCGATGCTTCGGGTCGTATGATTAAAGCAACCAACAATATTATTAAAACCGTTGAAGCCAAAATACCATCCATATTATCAAGCATATTAATGGCGTTCATCAAACCAATTATCCAGAAAAAAGTAAAAACAGTATTCACAACATTATTATCGACCAAATAAATACAGTGTTCTTTGACAATCAGTAAAGCTATTAAAAGTTGACCTAACAATTTAAAAAAAGGAGAAAGAACAAAGTAATCATCAATTAAACCAATTCCAAAAGCAAGCGTTAACGGCAAGAGAAGTGAATAAGAAGGCTGTGATGTATAAAAGAACATTATTAAAAACGAGAGGTAAAACGAAATCCCACCGAGTGTTGGTTGCTTGGAAATACTCCATCTTATCTGTGAATTAGCTTTTTTTGGCGTTTGGATTTTCAGATACTTCAGCAAAGTGCCATTCAATACAAATGAAAAAATACAACAAAATGCACCTAGAATAATTAATGGTTTATTACTTGTGTTCATAGAGGTAATTTTTAGAGGTAAATACTGATAATACGTTTGAGACCTTCATCTAAAGAGATTAACTCTCTTCCTAAAATTTGTTTCATTTTATCATTTACAGGTTTTCTCCTTGCCATATCGCCTTTTTCAAGTGCAGGTAGATGCACGATAGAAGAACTAGAACCTGTTAGTTCGATAATTTTTTCAGCAAGAGATAGAATACTGATTTCAATATCTGAACCAAGATTTAGCACTTGATTTACTGCCAAATTCTCATCTAAAATCTTTAGTGTTACTTCAATATTATCGTCGATATAACAAAAGGTGCGAGTTTGTGAACCATCTCCGTAAATAGTAATCGGTTCATTTTTTAAGGCTAAATCCAAAAATCTTGAAACCACAAAATCATGATTTTGCTTTGCACCATAAGTATTGAAAAATCTAAAAATGGTGTAATCTAAATCAAAAGTGAATTTGAAAGAGTCAATGATAGTTTCTCCAACTTTTTTGACCGCCGCATAAGGCAGTTTTCCATTCAAAGGCGTTAATTCTTCATGTTGGGGATACTCTTTGGATTCCCCATATACTTCAGAAGAAGAGGCAAAAAAAATACGCTTTACATTTTTATCTCTCGCTAAACTCAAAATATTCTGAATTCCCTGAATATCACCCAAAACACTCGAAGGATTGTCAAGCGTTCTTTGAACGCCAACAATGGCAGCATAATGGAAAATATAATCGAAATCAAATTGATTCATTATTTCTGAAAGACTTCCATAGTCATTTACATCACACTTCAGAAATTGGTAATTGGAAGGCGGTTTTGAGGGAAGATTTCGCTCATTCCCAGTGGAAAAATTATCAAGAGCAATAATAAAATTTTGTTCATCTTGTAAAAGCCTGTCGGCTAAAGAGCTTGGTATAAAACCCGCTCCTCCTGTGATAAGAATCTTTCTCATACTAAGGGTAGATTTAGGTTGTAAAACATAAATATTTTACTCTAAAATAATAAATTATTAAAAACGAATTTCAGGTATAGCCATATTTTTTTTTCTACTCAATAACTAGGCATAAAAAAAGAGACAAGCAAATCACTTATCTCTTTTCAAATGTCTTTCAAATATCAAACTATAACATAAATAGATGCTTATAGTCTTGCATCCACTAATTCCTTATCCCATAAAGACTTAATATCATATACGACAGCATCTGGGTTTTTCAATTCTTCTAAATCCAAGTTTTTGTACTCATCATGCGAAACCGCTAATAAAATTCCATCATACTTTTCTGTGATTGAATCCAATAGTGAAATTCCATACTCTTCGTGTACTTCTTTTTTATCTGCCCACGGGTCATGTACGTCAATTTGTACACCGAATTCTTTTAATTCTTGATAGACATCAATTACTCTTGAGTTACGAATATCTGGACAATTCTCTTTGAAAGTAATTCCCAAAATCAACACTTTACTTCCTTCGATTTTATGTCCTTTTTTTATCAATAATTTAATGAGTTTTCCGCCTACAAAAATTCCCATATTATCATTTACTCGTCTTCCCGAAAGAATTACTTGTGGATAATAACCCAAACTTTCAGATTTATGCAACAAATAATAAGGATCTACGCCGATACAGTGTCCACCTACCAAACCTGGTTTAAATTTCAAGAAATTCCATTTTGTACCAGCGGCTTCTAATACTTCAGAAGTATCAATGCCCATTTTATCGAAAATCAATGATAATTCATTGACGAACGAAATATTCACATCACGTTGAGCATTTTCAATGGCTTTACTGGCTTCGGCTACTTTCAACGAAGAAGCTTTGTAAGTTCCTGCTTCAATAATTGAGCCATAAAGTTGGTCAACAAACTCGGCAATTTCTTCTGTTGAACCAGAAGTTACTTTTCTGATTTTGGTTAAAGTATTGATTTTATCACCCGGATTGATACGCTCTGGCGAATAACCACAGAAAAAATCTTCATTGAATTTCAACCCACTCTCTCTTTCCAAAACTGGCACGCAATCTTCTTCCGTACAACCCGGATAAACCGTAGATTCGTAAATCACGATGTCGTTTTTCTTCAAAACCTTTCCAACGGTTTTACTTGCCGAAAGCAAAGGAATTAAATCTGGTTTTTTGTATTTATCAATTGGCGTTGGCACCGTCACGATAAACACATTACAAGTACTCAACATCTCAGGGGAAGCCGAAAAAGTAAGCTTTTCAGAAGCTTTCAACTGCGAAGATGCTACTTCATGCGTGCGGTCGTGACCAGCATTTAACTCGTTCACACGAGTTTGGTTAATATCGAAACCCAAAACTTGGTACTTTTTTCCAAATTCTACTGCTAAAGGTAAGCCTACATAACCAAGGCCAATAATTGCGATTTTCGTTGCTTGTATATCCAAAATGAGCTTCAATGTTAAAAAAATGCTATCTTCGATTTCATCAATGCTTGTTTCAGCATGAATGATTTTTTGAATTAAAACATAAAGGTAAGCTTATACTACATTTTTTTCAATGTTAGGCGAATGAATCATTGCTAAAATGATTTTGGACATTTCGTCCATCAGTGTTTTTCGACTAAATTTTTCGATAAAATCACTTCGATTTACAGTTGAAAAACGGTGATTTTCTAATTTTTCAAGCAAATTTTCCACATTGCAAGGTTTGAAAAGAATAACGTTTGCTACATTTTTTTCAATGAAATTTCTCGCAAAACCATTTACGCCTGCGAGAATGGTTTTGTTACTTGCTCCGTATTCAAAAATCTTTGATGGCAATACTTTTTCAAAAGCTTTGGCATCGTTCAGATGCAAAAATAAATAATCGCTTTTCTGATAAAAATCAAGCAACTTTTCCTGACTTACGGGTTTAAACAAATTAACATTTCTTACATTCAGAAGACTTAGCTTCTCAGCTAACAATTTTTGGGTATTTCCGTCTCCGATAACATTAAAAATGTACTTCCCTTCCAAAGCTTTCGCTGCTTCGGGAATGATTTTCTCCAAACCTTGACCATTGCCAATATTTCCTGCATAAGTAATTATTTGTGGTTGATTTTGAGGAGTATGCTCAAAATGATGTTTCAAAAATACTTCATCAATCCCGTTGGTAAAAAAACTAATATTTCCCTTGAAGTATTTAAAATTATCCGCAAAAGCTTCTGAAACAAGATTGAGATGTTGAGCAGTATTAACGCTAAATTTTTCAATCATTTTCAAGATTGGTACAAGAAATATTTTCATAAAAAACTTAAAAACAGGTTTTTGAAAAGCTTCTAAAACAGCTTCCGAAAAAATATCTCTGATGTCAAGAAAAAGTAAAGTGGGTTTTCTACGAGCAATCATTGCTCCGAGTAAAGCCGTAAAAAGCCGAGAAGAAGAAGCGTAAATCAAATCATAATCGTACTTTTTAGTATATTTCAGCACCGATTTTGCGTAAAATGTAAAGGCAAAAATTTGTCCGAAAATACTGTTTTTATGTGCTGGCAAAGGAATCCTGCGAATGATTAGATTATCCTTTTGCTCAAAAATTGGAGCTTGATTGCTGAAACTGTGATAGCGGTTTGGCGTTGTAGTGAGTACTTCAATCGAATCGCTTGAAGCAATTTTTACTTGAAGTGCTTTTACCAAAGCAGTACTTCTGAACGAACCAGCACACAAATCTGGCTGAAAATTAAAACTTAGGACGAGGATTTTCATAAGCTTTATGGAATTTAATTGTTGTAGTTAATTCTTTTTGAAAGTGTATAATCGCTAATTTGGCTGGTTTGAGTATATTAAACTCTTCGGCTAATAAATACTCTGCAAGCGTAATTTCAAGGTTTTCTGAAAATATAATCGTGGCAAAATATGTCGAAATTGTATTTTCAGTAAGCGTAATTTCGATGTTTGGATAAAAGTGTAAAAATGCTTTTGCTGGAAAATTCTCATTCCCAAATATTCTATCACGAATGGTAATTTGTTGTTCTTCTATCCAAAAATCTCTTTGATGAACAATTCCCAAACGCTGATAGCCGTTGTGCGAAGCCGAAATATGATTTTCTGATTCTGATAAAATCTTTGGTTTCGCTCGTCTCGCTACTCTAAAAATACTCCAAATTTCCGATTGTTCAAAATTCCCAATTTGAACGGTATTATGTGCCGCAGTCGAGCGTTCCTGCTGTCGCCTTTCAGCAAACTGATAAGTTGAAGTACCAGTGTCCACAATAAAAGGCTTTCCACGAATGTACAGAATGAAATTGAGCGTATCAGAATGAGCGTGTGCAGATAAGTACTTAGGAGAAATTTCAGCCACATCAACAAACAATTCATACGTAGCTTTCTGAAATTTCCGATAGCCACTTTCTTTAATTTTCGTAGTTTTTGGCGATAAATTCAAGCTTTTGGCATACGCTAAAAGTTTAGCAGTATTGGGTGCAAAATTTTGGGCGGAATCATTTACCAAAGGAATATCGCCATTTTCAAAAGTAATTACCGCTAAAAAATCCAGCATTTTTTGAGCATAACCTTTCAATAATTCATTGATAGAGTACTCGCCAAAATCAGGATTATTTTTCACCAAATTCAAGCAGTCGAGTAAACGAAAGAGTACGATTTGATGATACATGGGCGATAATTCAAAATGTCCGCCATCAGCTAAAATTTGTTCTTTTAGTTCTTCTTTCAAAAGCTTGGTAGCGATTTTCAGAAAGTACTTATCTCTAAAATAATATGCGGCGAAAAGTAAGGAAAAAGCATTTTCTAATAAGTGATTTCCTAGAATATGGTACTCAAGATTCTTACCTAAAATACGATAATGAGCCATCAAAACGGCATCTATTGGGGTTTCTTGAATTTGATGATAAGTCAAAAATTTTATCCAATTGATGCCTCTCAAAGAAATAGGATATGGTTCTAAACCTGTGCTGAGGTTTGAAGTATTGATAAAAGTATTTATCAAAGCCAAGCCTTCTTCTTTGGATAGGTCTTTTTGATGCAGAAAATCAAAATAATTTAGCTGATAAGCCCATAATTTTCCAAAAGATTTTTCATCGTTCCAGTCGATGTCTTCTTTAAAATACTTGGATTGATTCAGAAAAACGAAACGATTTTCTGTTGGAAAGTAAGTCCTTTTAGCAGAAATTGAAGCTTGTAAATGTAACCTAAAACTCTTCGCTTCTATCGTTTTAGAGTATTGTAAACGAAGTATTTTTCTGAAAAAACGTTTTGTCCGATAATACAATTGATAAAATATTTGCTTCGGACGTAAATGTAGAATTGTGTAGAAGTAGAGTTTTGTTTTCATTGATTTGAAGACTTTAGGATTTTTAGATTCAAGATTTTAGACGCAAGAAACAAGATTTCTATCTGGACTTCAGGACTTTAAGATTGAAGACTAAAGGATTTCAGATTTCCTTAAACTGCCGAAATCTGAAATCCTAAATCCAACATCCGATAGCCGACTTCTGAAAGCCAACAACAGCCTAATGAAAGAAAATATAGCTCACCCAAATAGAAGTAATAACGCTCACTAAATCGGCTGTTAGACCCGCCCAAAGTGTGTAACGAGTATTTCTGATATTCACTGAGCCAAAGTACAAAGCTAAAACATAAAAAATCGTATCAGAAGAGCCTTGAAAAACACATGACAAACGTCCAGCAAAAGAATCTGCACCGAAAGTTTTCATGGTATCAATCATCATCGCTCTTGAGCCTCCACCACTCAAAGGGTGCATCAGTGCCGTTGGAAGAGCATCGGTAAAATCAGTATTCATTCCTGTTAAAGAGAAAACGAACTTCATTCCATCTACGACCCAAGTTAAAGCACCAGAATTACGTAAAGCTCCAATCGCCACCAACATTGCCACCAAATAAGGAATTATTTTCACCGAAGTCTCAAAGCCACCTTTTGCTCCTTCTATAAAAGCACTAAAAACATCTACTTTTTTGCGTACAGCTCCCAATAAAAATGAAATAATAAACGTAAATAAAATAAGGTTGGAAGCTACTTTTGACACTACTTCAATTTGCTCTTTCGGAATACTTGAAAAATACCAAAGTACCAAGCCAATAAATAAGGAAATCCCACCTAACCATGAAATAATTACTTTATCAAACAAATTGATTTTCTGTCGAATCGCTACAAAAAGTAAGCCCGTAACCGTAGCCACATAAGTAGCAATCAGACAAGGAATAAAAATATCCGAAGCATCAGCCGCCCCATAAATCGAACGCTGTGCCATAATACTCAAGGGAATCAGCACAGGGCCAGCACTGTGCAAAACCATAAACATAATTTGTGCATTAGAGGCAACGTCTTTACTCGGATTCAGTTCTTGTAAACTCTGCATCGCTTTTAGTCCAAAAGGTGTAGCAGCATTATCTAAACCCAACATATTGGCAGAGAAATTCATAATCATCTGTCCATTAGCAGGGTGATTTTTAGGAATTTCAGGAAATAAACGATTGAAAAATGGACCAACCAAACTGGCCAAAAAATTAATCGCTCCAGCACGCTCGCCAATGTTTAACAAACCCATGAAGAAAGTCATCACGCCAGCCAAAGGCAAAGCAATTTTCATCACTGCTACTTCGGAAGAATCAAACATTCCATCAATGATTAATTTAAAAATTTCGGTATCACCCGTAAAAATTAGTTTGATGAGTGCAACGACAAAAGCGACAATAAAGAAGGCAATCCAGAGGTAATTTAAGGCCATATTTTAATTGGGTTGATAATCTCAATTTGAAAATGAGTTTCTAGAATTTAAAAATAGCAGTATCAAAAGCGAAAAATGGCTTTATTTACAGTATTCAAAGAATTTCACCCTTAAATTTATATTTTATTCTTCAATGAACATCAACAATATGAGAAAACATATTTTTAGCCTCTTACTTTTTTCACTGATTTCTTCAAGTTTTGAAGCCAAGCATAAAAGTGTTGAAAACGAAGAAAATAAGAAATCTGCAAAGTCTCAAATGGCATCGACTTGTGAATACGAAAAGAAAATGCTTCAACAAGGATTAGTCAATGTCCGAGAAATTGATGCTTCTATTTTGGTTGAACTGAAATATTCAACGACTGATAATTTTGTTGGGAAAGACGTTTATGGCTGTATTACCAATTGTTTCATGCAGAAACGTCCTGCTGAAATGTTAAAAAAAGCGAATACGCTACTCCAAAAAAAACATCCAAATTATCGGCTTTTAGTGTATGATGGCGGTCGCCCATTGAGTATTCAAAAAGTACTTTGGAGCACCCTCAGCCAATATCCGCCTAGAGAACGGGCAAAATATGTAGCAAATCCAGCCCAAGGCTCAATTCATAACTATGGAAGTGCTGTAGATTTGACCATTGCTACTGCCGATGGAAAAGCTTTGGATATGGGAACGAAATATGATTATTTCGGAGAATTGGCTTATCCTGTAAAAGAAGATTATTTTTTAGCCAAAAAAAAACTAACCAAACAACAAGTTGCCAATAGGATTTTGTTGAGGAACGTCATGGAAGCCGTTGGTTTTATGCACATTGATTACGAGTGGTGGCACTTTAATGCAGTTTCGAGAAGAGAAGCAAAACAGATTTACCAGATTATTGAATAAAGCTTTGACTAAAATACAATCAACCGTTCGATTTTAATAAAAAGTGTTCGTTTTCGGACACTTTTTTAGTTTACAAACATTTATAAACACTTGTAAAACAATTATTTATAAACGATGGCATATTACTTGATGATTTTGAGAACAGGACATTTTAGGAATAAGCTACACTAGATGCAAATGCTATGGAATATTATCAATTTCCCTTTTATCATAGCATCATAGCCGTTTATCCTAAAAATTTTTAAAGCCCCAAAAATCATTCGTAACATTGAACTATAAATTATAAGAATTATGAAATTCTCATTACTAATCCTAACAGGCATTACTTTATTGACTTTTCAAGGAAAAGCTCAGAACGCTATTCAAGCAAGCGAGAATGAATCCAAATTATCGTTGCAAGAAGCCATAAATATTGCCTTGAAAAACAACATTTCAGTCAAGCAAAGTGAAAACCAGCTATTGTTGAGCGATTTACAATTGAAACAATCAAAAGATAATCGATTGCCTATTGCCAATGGTTCGATTAATGAATCTTTCAATTTTGGTCGAAGCCTTGACCCATTCACAAACACCTACGTTGAAAAGAACATCAATTACAATAGTTTAAGTGTAAATGCGAATGTTACTATCTTCAATGGTTTCTTGTTAAGAAATACAATTCTTCAAAATGATTTATTGTTGAAGGCTACTCAATTAGACTTGCAAGCCATGAGAGAAAACATTTCTTTGCAAGTAGTGTTGGCTTACCTTAATATTCTGAATGCGCAAGATATTCTTGTTATTTCTCAGACTCAAACCCAAATTACTGCATTACAAATTCAACGCACAGATAAATTGGTTCAGGCGGGTTCTTTGCCACAATCTAATTTACTAGATTTAAAAGCACAATTAGCAACCGAAGAAACAACGGTTATCAATAACCAAAGTACTTTAGATTTAGCAAAACTCTCATTAATTCAATTATTGAATGATAAAAATATTACAGACGTAGCCGTAGAAAGAGTTTCATTACCAGTACCTGCTACTTCGCAAGGATACGATGAAACTGCAAGTAAAATATTTGAAATTGCCGAAAAAAGTCAACCAACTATCAAAGCTGCTGATTTAAGAATACAAGGTGCAATGAAAGGAATTGATATTGCGAGAGCAGGCTTTTTACCAACTATTTCTGCTGGAGCAAACTTAGGAGCGAACCAGTCAAATGCTCAGAAAATTTATCGTCAAGATGGTACAACAAGCTCTAACCTAGGAACAGTAAATGTTAGTGGCGTTGACTATCCCTTAGTTGTAACACAAACAAAATTTGTTGAAGATGGAACAGTAGCTTATTTTCAACAGTTAAAAAATACCGCTAATTATGGTTTCGGATTTAACGCAACCATTCCAATTTTTAGCCGCTTTTTAAATAAAAACAGAGTAGCACAAGCTAAAATACAAAAAAGTAATGCCGACTTGTCCGCCCTTCAAGCTCGCCAAACTTTACGTCAAAACATCGAACAGGCTTATACAAACATGAATAATGCCGCCAAACGTTTTGACGCCCTTACCATACAAGTAACCGCTTTGGAAGAATCATTCAGAGCAGCTGAAAGCAGATTTGGTGCAGGAGCTATTGATTTTGTCAACTACAGTTTACAAAAAACCAATCTTGATAAAGCTCGTGGAAACCAAATTCAGGCGAAATATGACTTTATTTTCAGAACAAAAATCTTAGATTATTATCAAAATAAACCACTTACCTTTTAACTTGTGATGAAGTGATTTTATTCTCTCACTAACAGTCACACAATTTAACCAACATTATGGCAAAGAAATCTTCAAATAAAATCTGGTGGATATTAGGTGGAATCATCGTGGCATTGGGCATTGCATTATTTGTAGCAAAACAACAAGGTCTGATTGGCAAAGAACCATCAACAGAAGTAGAATTCACCAAAGCTAAAAAAGCAGATATTATCGAAAGAGTATCAGCTTCAGGAAAAATTCAACCTGAAATTGAAGTAAAACTTTCGCCAGATGTTTCAGGAGAAATTGTAGGATTGTACGTAAGCGAAGGTGACTCTGTAATAGCTGGTCAGTTACTTTTGAAAATTCGTCCTGATAACTATGAATCTTTATTGGCTCGGGCAGAAGCACAAGTAAATTCATCAAAAGCATCAGTTGAGCAATCAAAAGCAATGCAATCTCAAGCAGAGTCACGTTTGTTGAAAGCTAAAATTGATTATGATCGTAACAAAAAATTACACGATGATAAAGTAATTTCTGATGCAGATTTTGACCAATTCAATTCACAATACTTGGTTGCAAAACAAGATGTAGAATCGACCAAAGCAAGTGTTCTAGCAGCATCTTTTAACGTGAAAAGTTCAGAAGCAGCTTTGAAAGAAGCAAGAGCTAACTTAACAAAAACGACCATTTATGCCCCACAAAGTGGAACGATTTCAAAATTGAATGTTGAATTGGGCGAACGTGTAGTTGGTACATCTCAAATGGCTGGTACTGAATTACTTAGAATTGCTAATTTAAATAAAATGGAAGTTCGTGTTAATGTGAACGAAAACGATATTACTCGTGTTTCAATGAATGATACCGTTATTATCGACGTAGATTCTTACAGTGCTTCTGGCAGAAAATTCAAAGGAGTAGTTTATGAAATTGCGAGTTCGGCAAATGGTTTAGGAACTTCTGCTACAACAGTTTCGGCCGATGCAGTAACAGAATTTGAAGTAAAAATTAGAGTGTTGCGTAAATCTTACGAAGATTTAATTGTAGGCAAACATTCTTATCCATTAAAACCAGGAATGACGGCATCTGTAGAAATTATCACCGACCGTAAAAATGGTGTTTTATCAGTTCCATTGGCTTCTGTAACCACTCGTGACCCGAATGCTAAAGAAGGCGATGAGAAAAAAGAAGGTGCTCCTGAAGAAACCAAAGAAGAAGAAAAAGTAATCAAAAAAGAGAAAATAAAAGAAGTAGTTTTTGTGTTAGGGAAAGACAACAAAGCAAAAATGAAAGAAGTAAAAACTGGTATCTCTGATTTTGAAAATATTGAAATCCTTTCAGGTTTAACAGATGGCGAAACCATTATTTCTGGCCCATATTTAACCGTTTCAAAAAAATTGAAAGACGGTGAATTGGTTAACAAAAAAGAAGTTAAAAAAGACAAAAAATAGTCATTATAATAGTTTGGTTTAGGGTTTATGAAAAAGCCAGTCAGGAATGTTTTGACTGGCTTTTTTGTGTACTTTCACGTCGTTTCGTAAGCGATTCTTTTGTATATTTATGTAAAACAAACTAAATATGACAACAAGACGACATTTCATCAATCAAATCTCTGCGCTTGCTGGTGCTTCCTTACTTCCAACATTTAAAGGTTTATCATCCAACGACTTACAATCAATTAGTAGTTTCTCCCCAGAAAAATCTGCACTACTTATGGCTTCCGATGAAGACTATTGGTATCAAATTCAACAAGCTTATACCGTTTCTCCACAAATTATCAATTTGAATAATGGCGGTGTCAGTCCAGCACCAACAGTTGTTCAAAATGCAGTGGAACGATACAGTAAATTCGCCAATGAAGCCCCAAGCTATTTTATGTGGCGAATTCTTGACCAAGGACGTGAACCATTACGAGAAAACTTAGCTAAATTTTCTGGTGTTTCTCCCGAAGAAATCGCTATCAATCGCAATGCTACGGAAGCATTGGATACTGTGATTTTGGGTTTACCTCTAACCCGTGGCGATGAAATCGTTATGAGTAAATATGACTACCCAAATATGCTTCACGCTTGGCGACAAAGAGAGCTTCGAGAAGGTTTAAAAATCAATTATGTGAACATAGATTTACCACTAGAAGATAACGATTTGATTGTACAGAAATATGTAGAACAAATGACTCCTCGTACAAAAGTTGTTCATATTACACATATTGTTAATTGGAATGGACAAATTTTACCAGCTAAACGCATCGCTGATGAAGCCCATAAACGTGGCATTGAAGTAGTAATTGATGGAGCGCATTCATTTGCTCATCTTGAATATAAAATTCCTGATTTGGGCGGAGATTACTTCGGAACAAGTTTACACAAATGGCTTTCGGCACCAATCGGTTCAGGAATGCTTTGGGTGAAAAAGGAGAAAATCAGTAAAATTTTTCCACTGATTCCCAATGACAAACCCAATTCTGATAATATCCGTAAATTCGAAAATCTTGGTACTCGTCCATTCATGATTGAACAAGCCATTGGACAAGCACTGAATTTTCAATTAGCTATTGGTAATGCGAGAAAAGAAGCCCGTTTACATTTCTTGAAAAATTATTGGGCAAAAGAGGCAAGTAAAATACCAAAAGTAAAACTCAATACGCCTATCAAACCTGAATATTCGGGTGCTTTAGCACATTTTAGCATCGAAGGCATGGAAGCTGGGAAAGTTGAAGCAGAGTTATTCGCAAAATATAAAATTCATACTTCGCCTGTAAAGTGGGAAAAATTAGATGGCGTAAGAGTTACTCCACACGTTTATACAAGTTTACAAGATTTGGATAGACTTTTGGATGGAATTAAGTATTTATCCACAAAATCTTAATCATTTGAAAAAGTAAAATAGAAAAGGCTTCCCTGATATTCAAGGAAGCCTTTTTTACATGATTTACGAATATATTATCCAACCAATTCTTTCAAATCTTCATCGTTCAATTGTTTACGAGCATCAGCCATTAACAAGAAACGAGTATAAAGTTTATCTAAATCTGGTTTTTCAAATTCAAAACCTAATAATTGCAAACGGTGACGCAAGGCAGCACGTCCAGAACGAGAAGTCAATACAATCGCTGATGATGGTACGCCAACATCTTCTGGATTCATGATTTCATAATTCTGAGTATGCTTCAAGAAACCATCTTGGTGAATGCCTGAAGAGTGTGCAAAAGCATTGGCACCAACAATTGCTTTGTTTGCTTGCACTGGCATTCCCATCAAATTAGAAACAAATTGCGAGAATGGATACAAATGTTTAGAATTGATTCCTGTATGGTAACCTAAATCTTTATGTGTATTCAAAATCATCGCAACTTCTTCCAAAGAAGTATTTCCAGCACGTTCACCAATTCCGTTGATAGTTACTTCAACTTGTCTTGCACCAGCTTGAATACCTGCAATCGTATTAGCAGTTGCCAAGCCCAAATCGTTGTGATTGTGCATTGAAATGACTGCTTTATGAATATTCGGAACGTTTTCAAACAAGTAATTGATACGTTGGAACATTTGTTGAGGTAACAAATAACCAGTTGTATCTGGTAAATTCACTACAGTTGCACCTGCATCAATCACCGCTTCTGTTAATTGTGCTAAGAAAACTAAATCTGCACGACCAGCATCTTCAGCAAAAAATTCAACATCTTCTACAAAAGATTTTGCGTATTTCACCGCCCAAACTCCTTTCTCAAGAATTTCTTCACGAGTAGAGTTGAATTTATATTTAATGTGCGTATCAGAAGAACCAATACCTGTGTGAATTCTTGGATATTTTGCGTGCTTCAACGCTGCGGCAGCCGCATCAATGTCTTCTTTTTTAGCACGAGTCAGTCCACAAACAGTAGCGTTTTTAACTAATTTAGCTATTTCTTCAACCGAACGGAAATCGCCAGGAGAAGAAATCGGAAAACCAGCTTCGATAATATCCACCCCAAGTAATTCCAGTTGTTCAGCAACTTGCAATTTTTCTTCGGTATTTAATTGACAACCTGGCACTTGTTCGCCATCACGAAGGGTTGTATCGAATATTAAAATTTTCTGACTCATGATTCTTGTTTTTTGAAGGATTCTTAACCAAAAATAGCATTTGAATGAAGAAAAAACAAATTTCGAAAATTTGAGTCCTTAGAATTAAATTCTAAAAAAATTCAAAAAATAACTCATTATAGCATATAATTCTAAAGAAAAACCATTTAAAAGAATAAAAATCTAATTATTTTCAGTTTTGGTATATTAATTATTTCTTTAAAAAAAATGTTAAAAAAATAATCTACAAAGTAGTCATCAAATGAAATCCGCAAAAAATCCAATTTTTCGACAAATTTCAAAACACAAAAAGGCTTCTCAATTTGTCAAACCCGAAATCCATGTTTAATTTTGATTAATTAACATAAAGCGAATAAAAATCGCCAAGATGATACCATGATAAAAAATAATTGGACTAGAGAAGAAATCGAAGAAATTTATAACCTCCCATTCATGGATTTAGTGTATCGTGCAGCCACTGTACATCGCCAATTCAATGACCCACAAGAGGTACAAATCAGTACTTTACTTTCAATCAAAACAGGTGGCTGTCCAGAAGATTGTTCTTATTGTTCACAGGCTGCTCGCTATCATACTGACGTAAAAGTTCAAAAATTAATGGAACTTGACGAAGTATTATCAGCAGCACAAAGAGCAAAAGATGCAGGAAGTTCACGTTTTTGTATGGGTGCCGCTTGGCGTGAAGTACGTGATAACAAAGATTTTGACAAAGTATTAGGCATGGTACAAGGCGTAAATTCTATGGGTTTAGAAGTTTGCTGTACTTTAGGAATGCTGACGGAATCGCAGGCTGAAAAATTAAAAGATGCTGGCTTGTACGCATACAACCATAACGTTGATACCAGTGAAGAACATTACGAAGATGTAATTTCTACTCGTACTTTCGCTGACCGTTTGAATACGATTGATAATGTTCGTAAAGCGAAAATTTCTGTTTGTTCGGGAGGAATTATTGGTTTGGGTGAATCTGATGGCGACCGTATCGGAATGTTGAAAACTTTAGCAAATATGCCTCAGCATCCAGATTCAGTACCTATCAATAACCTTGTACCCATCAAAGGTACGCCACTTGGCGACCAAGAACCAGCCTCTATTTGGGATATGGTTAGAACAATCGCTACGGCAAGAATTTTAATGCCAAAATCAATGGTAAGACTTTCTGCGGGACGTTTAGATATGACTTACGAAGGACAAACACTTTGTTTTATGGCGGGTGCTAACTCTATTTTCTCAGGAGACGTGTTGTTGACAACGCCAAATCCAGCGGTGAAAAATGACCAAGAGTTATTCCAAATTTTAAGTATCAAACCACGTGAAGCTTTCAAAGATAGCAAAAAAGCATCTGTTGAATTTCAAGTAACTCCTACAGCTGGAAAAGCCTTGGGTATTGAAGAAGTAACTGTATAATTTTACTCACATTTTAATAAACATAAAAATGGCTTTACAAATTGGTGAATTAGCTCCGAATTTTACTTTATTTAATACCGAAAAAAAAGAAATTAGTCTTTCAGATTACAAAGGCAAAAACGTTGTTATTCTATTTTTTCCTTTGGCATTTACAAGTGTTTGTACTGCTGAATTGTGTGAAATGAGAGATAATATTACTACTTATGCAAGCTTAAATGCCGAGATTATAGGTATTTCTGTTGATTCACTTTTTACTTTAGATAAATTTAAGTCGGAACAAAGTCTTCCTTTCGATTTACTTTCTGATTTCAACAAAGAAGTATCAACAGCTTACGAGAGTATTTATGAAAACTTTGTTTTAGGCATGAAAGGCGTTTCCAAACGTTCAGCTTTTGTAATTGACGGAAATGGAACCGTTCAATACGCAGAAGTACTTGAAAGTGCTGGCGATGTTCCAAACTTCGAAGCAGTAAAAGAAGTTTTAGCAAGGCTTCCCTTTATGAGTGTAATCTTTTAATAATCAATATATTACCAATAAAATAACCCCGAAAAAGTGTCAATACTGGCAAATTTCGGGGTTTT
>NZ_JACHKT010000036.1 GCF_014204325.1 Arcicella rosea | reverse complement strand
TCAATATACGAAGCACCTCCAAATAATTTGAAGCTACTTTTTTTGAAAGGATGGTATTCAAAAGATAATCCTGCCATCGCCATATCTACATCACCCGCTAATTTTACTTCTTCGTCTGAAGTAGTCGTTGTAGAATTGACATTGTACTTAAAATAGCTAAAGCCAAGTCGAGTAGTGATTTTAGGGCTAATGGCATAAGCAAGGTCAATACCAGGCGTTGTGCCTAAATTCAATGAGAGACCTAGTTTGTGGGCAGTTTTTGCCTTAGGCGGTTTGTTTTCTGGAGCATCCTGTGCGAAACCCACAGAACTTGCCAGACACAAACAAAAAAGCAATACTGAGAGAGTTGTTTTTGTGTTCATCTTAGTTAACATTTGGTAAATAATAAAGAGAAACTAAATATAATCTTTTTTTATTATTTACCAATTAATTACCTGTAAAATTTATCAAACGGTAAATGAAACTTAAATAAACATGATTTTACCTACGACTAATGACGAAACTGCTTCGATACTCGCCTTGGAAATATTAATAATCTCTTCAAATGGAATAATTGCCTCTCCCCCATTTTTTAATCTTTCTAACCATAATTTAAACTGCTGAAAATGCCCTTTGTCTTGGCTTTGTGAAAAGCCAGAATTTTTAAAACCGTAGTAAATTGATTTCCTGAAATTATCCACAATAATCGTTCGTCCTTGCGAGTAAATCTCTATGCGTTCTTTTGAATAACTTTTATGCCCATTTGAAAAATAATTGATTACCCCTGTCGAACCATTTTGATATTTTAATAAAATGGTAGCATTATCAGTGTTCAAACTGGGTGATTGTTCCATGGCATTCATCACCACGCTTTCTACCAAACTGCCTGTTATAAAGCTAATTAAATCAATTAAATGACAAGCTTCCCCAATAATTCTTCCACCACCAACACTCATATCCTGTGTCCAATGCGTACTTGGAATACAACCAGCATTCATCGTAGCAATCACATTCATCGGTAAATTATTACTACCCAACTGCTTTTTTGCATCTTGTATAAAAGGCGAAAACCGTCGGTTAAAACCAACAGTCAACGTTTTGCCAGATTGCTGATATACTTCAATGATTTCGTCAATTTCTTCTTGGGTCAATGCCAAAGGTTTTTCTACAAAAACGTGTTTTCCTGCTTTCAAAGCCTGAATACAAAGCTTTGCATGAGTATTATGTTGTGTAGTTATAATGACTGCTCCTACTGCTGGGTCATTAAAAATGATTTCATTATTACTTGTAGCTTTCGTAATGCCGAATTGTTGGGCAACAAGGCTTGCTGATAAACCATTGGAAGAAGAAATGTATTTAATTTTCGCCTTTAGCTTTTTTAAATTGGGCAATACAGTACTTTTCGTAAAATTACCAGCTCCAATAATGGCTAAAATATCATTACTTTTTTCAAAAGTATTATTCTGAAACTGAATTGTGTCTTGAAGTGAAAAACTCTTTTCAGAGTACTCCAAAATTGACGCAATCGCATTGCTTTTGCCCATATTGGCATAAATTTCTTGAAAATTTTCAAAAGCTACTTTTTGGGTAATCAAGGAATTTACTTGTAGTTTTTTCTTGGCAATGGCGTTTAAAACGGCTTCAAAATTGCGTTTTGCCGTCCAACGCACAAAACCAATTGGGTAATCTTGTCCATTTTGCTCATAATTTGTCTCATAGCGACCAGCTCCATACGAACACGAAACTTGAAAACTCAATTCTTTTTCATAAAAATCCGCTCGCTGAATATCCAAACCGATTACGCCCACCAATACAATTCTTCCCCTTTTTCTGCTCATTTGTGCAGCTTGGGCAATTACTTCATTAGATTTTGTGGAGGCTGTAATGATTACGGCATCTACGCCAATTTGCTTTGTTAGGGTTTTCGCAATCTGCAAACTATCGTCTTTTTCCTTTACTTGAAAGGCTTTTATGCCTTTTGAAATGGCTAAATCAACCTTACTTTGTTCAAAATCAAAGGCAATAACTTCACAACCATTGGCTAATAATAATTCTGCTGTTAGCTGTCCGATTAAACCTAAACCAATAACTACAACGGTTTCTCCAAAAGTTGGGTTGACTAGACGAATACTTTGTAAAGCAATCGCTCCCACAACCGTAAAAGTAGCTTCTTCATCAGAAACTTCGTCAGGAATTATGGCGACCAAATTTTTAGGCACACAAACTACTTCGGCATGATTTCCATTGGATACTACCCTATCGCCAATTTTAAATTCGCTTACTTCTGTTCCAATGGCAATTACTTCACCCACATTGCAATAACCCAAAGGAATGGGTTCATTGAGTTTTCGTCTGACGGCATCAAAAGTGGGTTTGAAACCATCCGTTTTAATTTTTGCTAAAACCTGCTTTACTTTTTCGGGTTGTTGTTGGGCTTTTGAAAGAAGATTTGACTTTCCGAATTGGACTAACATTTTCTCTGTTCCCAGCGAGACTAAAGAACGATGAGTTTTGATGAGAACACAAGCTTTACGAACTTGTGGAACTGGAATTTCAACTAAAATAGTCTCTCCAGTTTGTAGATGCTGTATGATTTGTTTCATAGAAAAGGAATTTATGAGTAAACTTTGAACTATTAGACTGATAATCATTGAGATAAATATAATAAAAAAGAGTAAACGAGATTTAAAAAATCATCATTTACTCTTTTTTATTAACTTTTAATAGCTGAAATCCTACATCCAAAATCCCCCAAACCTATTTATTCAATTTTTCAATCAAAATATCCGCAATTCGTTCAGAAGTATGTCCGTCCCAAAGTGGTGGAATTTGTCCTTTCTTTGTTTTTCCTGCTAAAATTTCTAATAATTTTTCATGAACCGTCACAGGATTTAAGTCAGCCAATAACTGATTTGTACCAATTTCAACCGTAATCGGTCTTTCAGTAGAATCTCTGAAAGTCAAACAAGGAATTTGCAAGAAAGTAGTTTCTTCTTGAATTCCTCCCGAATCAGTAATGATAATTGAGGCATTTTGCATCAATTGTAAAAACTCTAAATAGCCTTGCGGTTCAGTCAAAATCAAACCTTCAATCGCTTCTAATTTTTCAGATAAACCAAACTTCTTTAAATTATTCGCCGTGCGTGGGTGAATGGGCAAAACTACTTTTTTATAGCGAGTAGTGTCGGCAATGATATTCAAAATGGCTTCCAAACCTTCTGGCGTATCCACATTGGCAGGGCGGTGCATCGTCACGACAGCGTACTCATCTTTTTGCAAGCCAAAATCTTCTAAAACGCTGGTCTCACAAGCTTTTTCTAAATAATGTACCAAAGAATCAATCATCACATTACCTACAAAAAACACTTTTTCGTCTGGCACGCCTTCATGTTTCAGATTATCCACGCCCGACTGTTCGGTGATAAATAAGTACTCCGCAACGCTATCCGTCAAAATTCTGTTTAATTCTTCGGGCATGGCACGGTCGCCACTTCGTAAACCTGCTTCTACGTGAGCCACAGGAATATGCGATTTTATTGCCACCAAAGTACAAGCCAAAGTTGCGTTTACGTCGCCAACTACAAGTACTAAATCAGGTTTTTCTTCCAACAAAACTTTTTCAAATTCCAGCATCGTCTTCGCCGTCACTTCTGTATGCGAACCACCGCCAATGCCTAAAAAGTAATGTGGTTTGGGCATTTGCAATTGCTCAAAAAAGACATCACTCATTTTTGCATCAAAATGCTGACCAGTATGTACAATTTTTGATTCAATTTCTGGACGTTGTTCAAAAGCACGGTGCAAAGGTGCTACTTTCATAAAATTCGGTCTTGCCCCGACGATGTTCAAGATTTTTATCATAATGATATTTGTGGAAGCGTTGAGCTTTGTTTTTGTTTAAATGTCAAAAATTTGAAGGAAAAATTTGAAATTATCTTAAAAAAGATAGCCAATTTTAAAAGTAGAAATTTTCAAATCATCAAATTTCCACATCTTCAAATCGAATACAAAGTTCAATCATTTTTCAGAACAGGCAAGGCAAATTTCAATTTTCTATACTTTTGCCATTTTTTGAAGAAAAGTAAAAGTTTCGTCCGCACAGCGTTGCCAAGAATATTGCTGAGCATTGGCAAAGGCTTTTTCTGCTTTTTCAAAACATTTTTCGGGTGAAGTAAGCATCATTTTCAAGCTTTCATAAATAGAATTAACATCTAAAGGGTCAAAGTAAAAAGCTGCATCGCCTAAAATTTCGGGCATTGGTCCATAATCAGAAGAAGCAATCGGCAAACCTGCTCGCATGGCCTCAACAAGAATATTTGGCATATTTTCACAAGTAGAAGCAAATACAAAAATGTCTGCTTGTTGGTAATAGTTAGCGATTTCCTCAAAATTGACAGCTCCGTGAACCTTAACAAAATCTTTTGAAGCTGGAAATTTTGCCAAAGAATGTTGCAATTTTTGCCAAGCAGGCGGATAAAAATCACCAATCAAGTCAAGTTTCACTAAAAAACCATCTTCTCTAAGTTTTGCCACAGCTTCCACCACATTCCATTGATGTTTGTAAAGTGAAATCGTAGAAATGTACAAAAGTTGAATCGTAGCTTTTGGATTAAATATTTTGGGTTTTTGCGAAAATCTATCCGCAACGCCATGATAAATGACGGGAAAATCTGAAAAATCTTTTCTTAAACATTGACCAATATAATGTTTTGCATACTCCGAAATAAAAATAATTCCCTTCGCTTGTTGAAATGACAGAGTTTGTAAAGCTGATAAAAACAAATAACGAAACCAATTGAAGCGGAAACGAAAACGGTCACGTTCTTTTTTCTCGAAAACCAACATATTTTGCGACATCGAAACGAAAGCCATTTTTGTACTAAAAAAACTTCCGCCAGGCGAAAAAAGTAAATTGCAATTTTTACGAGCAATGTTCGGGAAAAAGAAAATTCTTTGAAATAATTGTAAAAATGGTTGTTGCGTTTGTGGAAAAATAGCCGTTTTCAGCCAAACAGAATTAGGAAGTAAAGCCAAGGTTTCGGCATTTCCCCAAACAATTACTTGCTCGAAACCATAACGCTGAGGTTGGGCAACTTTTAGTAATTCGCTGATGTGCGTAAGTCCACCACCTTTTTTGATATTCGTTAAGTCGATGCCTAAAATCATAGCCAAGTAGGTTTAGGTTTTGGTAGATGTGGATTTAAGCAAAAATCAATACATTGACCAAAATAGCTTGAAATTGATTTTGTATGAATTTTTTCGGCTGTTTCTTGTACTTTCTCCTCTAATTCAAATCTTGCTTTTTCTGATAAATTCATAAAATGCTGCAACTGATTCAGCAAAGAATGAAGATCTCCAGCTTGAAAAATAAAGCCATTTTGATTGTTTTTTATCAGTGAAGAAGCACCACAAGCATCCGAAACCAAAACGGGCGTTTGGCATAAAATAGCTTCATTGACAACCATTCCCCAACCATCGAAATCAGAAGGAAGAATTAATAAATCTGCTTTTTGAATGAATGTTGGTACTTCATCGGCTGGAATTGTTCCGAGTAATTTTACATGATTCTGTAATTGATAATGCTGAATTTGTTCAAGAATTGTACTTTCAAGTCTCCCAGAACCGATAATTGTCAAAGAAAAATTATCAAAATGCTGTTTCAGAGCAAAAATTGCATCAATCAATAAAGTGATTCCTTTTCGTTCAATCAATTGTCCGACGAAGATAAATTCAATTGTATTCTTGTTGATTTTTTGCTTTTCACTAATACTTAAATTTCTAAAATAGCCAAAAGGCAAAATTCGATTTTCGTCAACCCCCAATTTTTTAAAGAAATCCTCTCCACTTTTTCCCACAGCCAAACAGCCTTTGGCATCTTGAAGGAGTTTTCGAGCGATAAAGTTGAAGCCATTTTGTAGAAAAAATCGCTTAAAAATACTTCGTTTTTTATTCGGAATTGGAGCTTCGGAGTAAATCAAGTACTTCCCTTTCAACCATTTTAGTAAGAGCAAAGCCATAAAAAAGTACTTTTCAGCCCAAATTCCACCGAAAATATGCAAAGCGTTTTTGTGTTGATAAATGAATTGAAAGATTTGAAAAACACTTTTATCTGAAAGATAACAGTAAGAAAAATTCATGGAATTTTCGCTAAAATCCCAACCTTGTTGTACTCTTTCAACATTTATTTTATGAGCAAAAACTACGAATAATTCAAAATCAATAGAGATTTCATTCAAAAAATCATTTTGATGAAAACTCGGAATATTCATCCAAAAGATAATTTCCGTTTTTTTCATAGAACAGTTTCCCTTTCAAAACACTAAAAAGCCAAATTAACAAACATGGAATATTATAAATCACAATAAAAGTAAAGATTGAAACCAAGCCATCTCGATAAACCTGCACCAAAACAGAAATCAATAAAAAGTACAAAAAGACAAAAGCAGAATCGGGCGGACTTCGGAGTACTTTAAAGTAACAGCGAGCCGTAAATCGAGCAAACAGAAAGGGAATCAGCACAATTCCGAAGTAACCAAAATTGGCATAAGCTTCGCCATAAATCGAACAAACCGCACCCAGTTTACTAATGTCACGTTCTGGAACAGAAATATCCAACGTCCACTGCATTAATGAAGGTTTTTCATTCCAAAAATTTCTTGGAATCGGTGAAACTAAAATGGGGAAAAAAGTTTTGCCATAATAATACGAACCAGCCTCATCCACCAAAGTCATCGACACTGCATACATATCCAAAAAAGCCAAATCTGCATTACTCCCGTCGCCACTTACTTCTTGGTATTCCGTGAAAAAATCTGAAAAATCTTTCAGCGTCGCTCCTTCTTGCACCAATTTCCCGATATACTTCAAAGGCAAAAAAAGTAAAAAACAAAAAATCCCGATAAACCAATAGCGTTTGGGCATCCACTTTTGTTGATGCCGATACAAATACAACGAACCTAAAAAAATCAGCGGAACAATTACTCGATAACGATGATAACCTTGCAAAGCCAAAATCAGGAGGAAAATCACGACAATTGCCAAGTAAATTTTCTTGAAGCCATTTTTAAAAATCAAAGCCATCATACTCAACACCACAAAATTTTGGGTATTCGATAAATACGAAGAGCGTTCCCAATCGCCAAAATCATGTTCTGATTTGCCAAGCATCGGAATATATTGCTGAGAAAAAATCCCCCAAATCCCCAAAGGAATCGTCACAAAAAGTATCATATTCAGTACTTTTCTATCAATCAAAATACTTTGTTCAGTCTGAATAAAATCGTCTTTATTTTTCTGAGCTTCCACAAGCCAAGCAAGCGTCATTGCCAGAAAACCCATATCTGCCCAAAAAGCAGCACGACTAATTTCATGGTTTTCTGTACCCACAAAATAAGTGCTATTACTCAAGAAAAGTGCTGCTCCACGATTAATCGCAAACAAACGAACGGTGAAAATCAGAAAATGAAAAACCAAATAAATCGTAGCAGGATGATAAGCCGACAACTTGCCGTAACGCCACAAAAGCGAAATACAAAGCAAGAAAACCGATAGGTCGATGACCAAAGAAATCAGCAGATTATCCCACATATTAGTTATCAGTAAATGGTGATTGGTGATTAGATTTTTTAAGTTTTATAGAATATTCAGATTGCTATATAATTTAAGAGATGTTTCTTTTTTTTGTAAGTAATTGATAATTAGATTCTTAAAATTATAATCACCAGTCACTATTAACTAATCACCAAAAAGTTTTTCTAAAAAAGTACAGCGATGATAAAAGGCTTAGGTTTTTAGTAATTCCCGTCAAAATAAAAGCAATGACGATTCCCGAAATACCGAATTTGGGAATCAGTAAAATATTGGCAACAACCGAAACCAAAGCCGTAATAAAATTTGGTACGAATAAAGCTTTGGCTTGTCCCAAAACATTCAATAGAAAACTGAGTAAATGCCCTAATTGAAAAATCATCCAAGCAAAACAAAGCCAGATGAAAAGCTCTTTTTGTTCCAAAAAGGCTTTCCCCAAGAGTAATTCCAATAGAAAATCTTGCAATAAAAAAATAAAGAAAATTTCTACTGAACAGATAAGTAAATAGGTTGAAAATAAGGATTTTACATTTTTTATAAATTCATTTCTTTGAGATTTATCTACAACATTTTTGTATAAAAACGGACTAAATTTCGCCATCAATAAACCCGAAATAATACTAAAAGGATGAATAGCAAGCTGAGAATAAGAACTGTACAAACCTGTTTCGGAAGTACTCAGAAAGCCACTGAGTAACCAACGATCGAGCCAAACTTGCACCCAAGCAAAAGTATTTACGAGCATCAACCAACGTGAAAAACTATCAATTTCTGTCCAAGAAGGGTTTTCTTGCACATTATTTTCGGGTATTACAGTTTTACTAAAAATATGTTTTAAGTAAAAAAGACTCAGCAAAGTACTTATCGCCCAAGCTCCCCAAACAGCGTGTAGGCTTTTTGAAAAATGAATAAAGAAAATCAACAAAAAGAGGCGAATCCCAAAGTAAAGCGTAATCGCAATTGCGATTTGTTTACGTTGTTGGAGTAAATGCAAACGAGTTTTATAAAATTCATGCTGCGATTCCAGTATGGCAATCGGAATTAGCCACAGACTTAGGGCAAAGTATTGAAATTGATGAAGATAAATAGACCAAAAAATAAAGACAAAAACAGCCACTACGACCAAGCCGTAAATTTTAAAAAATTGAGGATGTAAGTACAAAAAAATACGATTGAAACTTTGAAAACGAAAAGCGAAAGTACTGGCAGTTTGGTTAAACGAAGCAAAAAATATCATTGAAAAGAATTGTAACGAAGCATTAAAAAGACTAATAATGCCGTACTCTTGGGTAGAAAAAGTACTGGTGAGGTATTTGATAATCATGGCATTCAGGCAAACCTGTGTAAAAGTGTATGCCAAAAGCCAAGCTGAGTCTGTATTTATGTGTAGTGATTTTTTCATGACTTGATTTTAATAATCCTCACTTCCCGTGGCTGGTCTCCCGACCAGTCTTTTTCCGTGGTTGGTCTCCCGACCAGCCACCACTTTCCATAACCTCAGATTTTAATAACCCTCCCCAAAACTTCTCTCGACAAAATCGGTACTTCATCCAAAACAAAATAATCCAAACCCGAAAAATCATTCAAATAGCCTTTAGGTTCTGGAATCAACAACATTTTATTGCCCATAAAACTTGCCCAAGCTGAAAATGTAGAATTTGAACCAATAATAAATTCACATTTCGATAAAGCCACAAGGTCAGCTATCGAAGAACCAAAATGAATGTGTTGGATTCTTGAAGAGTAATTTAAAAGTTGTGTTAATTCTTTAGGTTTTCCATCTGAAAAAAGTAAAAAATTGTAACTGCAATTCGTGTGTAAATCAATTTGACGGATAATTTCCAGATACCAATCCAAACTTTTTTGTGCCGAATGGTGATAGTCTCCCAAACGAATATGAATACCTATTTTTCTTGAAAATGAAAAGTGTTGTACTTCATTCAACCGAAATGGATGAATGAGTTTTAGCACATTTTCTACAATAAAATCTCGTTCAGCAATCAAATCCTTGAAATAAGGCTGAACGCCTTTTACTTCAATCAGGAGATTTTGATACTTCAAATGTTCAATTTCCGACAATTCGTTTTCTGAAATTTTTTGTAAACTTTTCAACAGAAAATACTTCTTCCCGCCAGAAATTCCTTCTTTTTTGAAAATGTTGAAGTAATGTCTTTTGTCAGATTCTTGTCGTAAGTACGGCCCGAAATTGAATTGCTCCCAAGTTGGAGCAATCATTTTGGCGTTTAGCTTTTTTGCCAAACACAAAGCTCTGGCATAAACCAGCAGACAATTAGCCAAGCCCATCCCTCCTATTCTGATGCCAATGTCTATTCTGGAACGAAATTTTGGATAAACATAAATCATCTTTTTACTTAAAAAACTTTGTGTATCTAATTATGATAATAGCAATTGAAAAGACCAAACCCAACAAAGTGAAGGCTACAATGATAATTCCTCTCGAAGGACTACTTTTCTTCACAGGCACTTGTGCGGGTTCTAGGACTTTAAAAACGGGTGTTTCTCGGTGAATCCTAATCTTGGTTTCTTCCAATTCAGTAGCCAATTGCGTATAAAGATTATAAGCCAATTCAACTTCGTGTTGTAGTTTTTTGCCCTCATCTTTTGCGATATTCAAGAATAAATTCCTGTTCATATCCTGATAATGAGAGTAAGCAAAAAGAGCTTTATCATAATTTTTTTGAGCTTCATTGATTCGAGAGGATAAGAAATCTATGTCTTTTTGCGTTTTTTCTGTTCGGTACTGAATCACATATTTCAGTAGATAGTCTTGCGTAAATTTGGCAAGCGTAGCGGCAATTACAGGGTCTTGCATTTTTACAGACATGGTAATTACACCTGTTTTTTTGTCTAAAGAAGTCACCACTCTTTTATGCAATTCTCTAATTTGTATATCTTCCTCTTTATTTAAATGAATCAGTTCCGACATCTTGGGACTTGAAATCAATAATTCATTTTTATTTGATTCGCCAACAAGCTTAACAAGTATTTCCTTTTTCCTACACTCTTTCAAATATTCCGAAACTAGCATTTCTCGTTGGTGTTGAATTGAGAAAACTTTTAAATGAAGTAATTGCATCAAAAAAGGCGTACTCTGCAAAATATTTGGATATAAATCTGGGCGAACAGCTTCGGTAGAACCAAAACTACTAAGGTCAACGCCAGCGAGTCCAGCCAAAGATTTAAAATTATTCATACTTTCAGTGCCTTCTTTGATTTCCAATTCGGGCAAAATCTGAACTTGCGAAGTATATTCATTTGGAATATTATAGGCTATCAAAATCCCTGAAAAAGTAAATAAAGTACTAACAATGAATATTTTCCATTTCTTCTGAAGTAGTAAACGAAGCAAAGGAAATAGCCTAAAATTGTTAAAAATAGGGTTAGTTTTCATGGTATAGATTTATTTTAAGTTATTACTGATATTGACTAATAAATAGGAAACCGAAGTAATTGCCCCAACTAAAGCGATGCGTTCTCCAGTAGAAAGTTTATGTATATTTTCGTTTTGTTTACTTGGTACAATAATTTCAGCCCCTTGTTCAACTTTGGGATAAGTATAAAAAATCAAGAATTTTCGGGTTTTATCCGAAATGCCATTGGCGTATTTTATGTACAATTTTCTTTTGTTGGCTTTGTCAGTAAAACCTCCTGCTTGTCGGATATAATCTTTTACGTTAAGATGTTGACGAAAAGTTACTGCTACAGGATTCAAGAATTCCCCAGATAATTTTACGGTTTCTAAAGTTCTTGGAATTTCAAGATAATCGCCATTGAGTAATAAAAGGTTGTCTGAACTATTGGGATTTTGTAAAATATAAGCCAAATCTATCGCCAAGACTGAACTGTCACGCATAAATTTTGCTCCTTTCGGAAAAGCTTCTTTTTTCAAACCTCCCGCCAAATGAATCAAATCCGTAATACGCTGTGTTTTATCTTTTATCGTATAAACGCCTGAAAAATTCACTTCGCCGTTTATTCTTACCGATTTCTGGACGGCATAATTTGGCGACTTACGAACGTAAATTCTATCAAAGGCTTGCAATCTGAATCCTGAATTTTCAGAAGATAATTTCAAGTTACGGTCAATTTTAAACGTAAAAATTTTCACTTGCTCGTGATTAGTGTTTGTTGAATCATCATCCAATATCCGTCTTGATAATTCAATTTCTGTATTACTCGCCGCATCTGTAAAACCATTGGCAAAAAGTATCAAATCTTCAATCGTTAAGCCTTCTACAAAATCAAACACGCCAGTTTTGTTTACTTCTCCGTAAATACTAACCGTTCTTTTTTCTCGGAGTGAAGGAATAGAACTGATTTCGACAATATCTTCTCTTTGTAAAGGAATATCCGAAATTTCATTTCTAATCAATTTGCCAACATCGAAAGCCATGATAATTGGCTCATTATTTTCTTGTTTTCGAGTAATTGTAGCACGATTCAAAAAAGCTTCTTCTTTCAAACCTTCGGCTTTTTTGATTAATTCTTTTACTGTACTTAGTCCCCTTTCCAAAGCATATTCGCCAGCTCTAAAAACAGCTCCTTTTATTTGTACTCTATTTTCGTAGCGTTCCAGAATTGCACCAACCGTATATTTATCGCCATTTTTAGGAATAAAAGTCAATACTTCGTCTTCGGTAATGTTAAACAGTTTTAAACCTGTTGCCGTATTTCTTTTAAGAGAAATTAGATTAGTGTAAGCTTTATCCGTAAATCCGCCAGCGAAACGGAGTATTTCTTTGAGGTTTTCTGTAGATTTTACTTCAAAAATCATCGGACGTTTTACTTCGCCAATAATTTCTACTCTTGTTTCATAATCGGCAATTCTGATAATATCTTGGTCTTGTAATCTGATATTATCTTTTTGATCGGCACGGAGTAAAAAGTCGTACAAATCAATAATTCTAACAATTTTGTTATTTCTAATGACCCGAATATTTCTGAAAGAACCATTTTCAGAAGGTCCACCCGACAAGTACAGTGCATTAAAAACACTTGCTAAAGATGAAATAGTATAAGTGCCTGGACGATGCACTTCGCCTGTAAGTGTTACTTTAATACTTCTAACATTCGACAAAGTAATTTGGGCAGAAACGCCACTTTGGGGCAAATTAATACCTTGATAAAGTTGACGAAGATGCTTGATAATTCTCTCGGAAGCCGTTTCAATACTTAATCCGTTGATGTAAATGGGAGCAAGATTGAGGATTTTTATCGTTCCTTCTGGACTGATTTTTACTTTATAATTATCCAAAGCATTTCCGAAAATATCAATATTCAATTCATCGTCTGGCCCTAATTGATAATTTTTAGGCGTAGCGATGCGTAAGTCGGGTTCAAAACTTAAATTATTTTGCGTGAAAAGTGATGCTCCGAAAATAGCAGATTTGGGAGAATGATGTTCGAAAGAATCTTTTTTGACAAAAGGAATTGCTGGTTTGATTACTTGTCGAGCAGATATAATTTCTTTTGGAGAATTCGGTTGAAGATTGTTGAAATACTTTTTGGTAAATCTTTCTTGAAGTGTATCAAACTGTGCCGACGAATAACCTTTCAACAACATGGCTTCTTTGATTTGCGATTCGGACATGCCATTTGCTTGAGCTTTCAGAAATAAAGCTTTCAGCTGTTCATCGCTAAAATCATTGAGTTTCTTTTGTGCTTGAATCTTAGCACAAAAAAAGAAAGAAAAGAAAAAGATGTACCAAATGTAGGAATAGTACTTCCCACAATATTTTGTTTGTAGGCTCATTAACATAGCAATTTACAGGTGACAACTGTCTGATTGATAGAGAACTCTTCCTTAAAAATAATAAATAAAATTATTCAAAGGAAGAGTTGAGCCTAAATATTTTTTAAATTATAAACGTTGCATCAATTTTACAACCATTGCATCTTTCCAAGTTTTAAAAGTTCCAGCGATAATTTGCTCTCTTGCCTGACCAACCAACCATAAGTAAAAACTAAGGTTATGAACACTGGCAATCATTGCTCCTAACATTTCATCTGCTTTCAATAAATGGCGGAGATATGCTTTTGTATAAAAATTACTTGCATAACAATTAATGCCTGAGTCGATTGGCGAGAAATCATCTTTCCATTTTTCGTTTCTCATATTAATTGTTCCTTCCGTCGTAAACAGCATTCCGTTTCGGGCATTTCTAGTCGGCATTACACAATCGAACATATCAATTCCCAAAGCAATACTTTCTAAAATATTAGCAGGAGTACCAACGCCCATCAAGTAACGAGGTTTATCTTTTGGCAAAATATCTGTTACCATTTCTGTCATTTCGTACATCATTTCGGCAGGTTCGCCCACCGAAAGTCCACCGATGGCATTTCCTTCACGCTCAAAACTAGCGATTACTTCCGCAGATTTTACTCTTAAATCTTTGTAAACACTTCCTTGAACAATCGGGAAAAGTGTTTGGCTATAACCGTATTTCGGTTCGGTTCTATCGAAATGTTCGCAACAACGTTTTAGCCAACGGTGCGTCATTTCCATCGATTCACGAGCGTAGCCGTATTCGCAAGGATAAGGAGTACATTCATCAAAAGCCATGATAATATCTGCACCGATGGTTCTTTGAATATCCATTACTCCTTCAGGACTAAAGAAATGTTTTGACCCATCTACATGAGATTTGAAAGTAACGCCTTCTTCTTTGATTTTTCTACCAGTTCCTGCCAAAGAATATACTTGGTAGCCACCTGAATCCGTGAGAATAGGTTTGTCCCAACCGTTGAATTTATGTAAACCGCCCGCTTTTTCAATAATATCCAAACCCGGACGCAAGTAAAGGTGATAAGTATTTCCCAAGATAATTTGGGCATGAATATCATCTTTCAGTTCACGCTGATGCACAGCTTTTACCGAACCAGCCGTGCCGACGGGCATAAATATAGGAGTTTCTATTTGTCCGTGGTCGGTTTGAAGTACACCTGCACGGGCTTTAGAATTGGGGTCATTGTGTTGTATATCGAAAGTCATTTGCTGAACAAAAAGGATTTTAAGACCCAAAAAAGGAATATCCTCATCCTTTCTGAATTTATTTTTACGGAAATCTTACAAAATTACAAGTTTTATCAACAAATCTTTCTTCTTTTACCGATAGCCTTTAGGCTTTTACTTATCTTTGCACTCCCAAAAGATTAACCAACTGATATTTAATACCTTGATGCCCTTTCTATTTAGCATATACATATTTTCTGTTGGTCTTCAACTGTTTTTCATTTTATTCGTTTTCGCTAAAGTCAACAGGCATGAAAGTCCGATTCAGGAAGAAATAACTTCAGAAGGCGTATCAGTAATTGTTTGTGCGTGGAATGAACTAGAAAATTTAAAAGAGTTGATTCCATTATTAGATGAACAAGATTATCCAAATTTTGAAGTAATCATCATGGACGACCGCTCTTGGGATGGCACGCACGAATACTTAATGAAAGAAAGTTCGGCATTTCAACGAGTAAGATTTATACAAATAGAAAAAACTCCAGAACATCTTTCAGCCAAAAAATATGCGTTGACTTTAGGCATAAAATCAGCGAAATATGATGTTGTTTTATTGACAGATGCCGATTGTCGCCCACAAAGTAAAGAATGGATAAAAGGCATGGCGGAATGTTTATTGCCAGAAAAACAAATCGTTTTGGGTTTTTCACCTTATTATACAGAAAAGTCATTTTTGAATAAATTGATTCGCTACGAAACCTTTATTACAGCATTACAATATTTTTCACTGGCAATAAAAGGACAGCCATACATGGGCGTAGGCAGAAATTTGATGTACCGAAAATCATTATTTCTTCAAAACAAAGGTTTTGCAAAACATACTAATATAGTAGGTGGCGACGACGATTTGTTTATGAATGACGTAGCCACAGCCGAAAATACTGCGGTTTGTTTGAATCCAGATACTTTTATGTATTCTGTACCAAAGCGTACTTGGGACGCTTGGTATCGACAGAAAACAAGACATTTATCTGTCAGTAAATATTATCGTTTTGAAAATAAATTAATCTTAGGAAGTTTGGCTTCCACTCAAATATTTTCTTGGATTTTACTGTTTGTATTAATTCCATTTACGCTAGAAACAGTACTTTTATATGCAGTATTGGGTGTTTTTGCACTAAGATTAATCACTCAATGGATAGTTTTTGCGAAAGCCAATCAGCGTTTTGATAACATTTTTAAATCAGCCACATTTCCACTCTGGGATTTTTTATTTACACTTTATTTCTTGATAATGGGCGTAAATAATCTGATTCCTAGAAAGAAAAAAATGAGATGGAAATGAGGGAGTTTTGAGTTTTGAATACGAGTGCAGAGTTTCTTGATAGTTTTCCGAAAATTTGCCAATTAAAATTAACTCACTAATTCACTCAATCACAATTAAAAAAAGAACATGACAAACAACAATACATTAATAGAAAAGTATTTTCCGCAACTTACTGAAAAGCAAAAACAGCAATTTGCTCAGTTAGGAGAATTATATGCACATTGGAATGCACAAATCAATTTGATTTCAAGAACAGATATGGATAATCTTTATGAAAAACATATTTTGCATTCATTAGGCATAGCCAAAGTAATTACTTTCAAAGATTTCAGTGAAATTCTTGACGTTGGTACAGGTGGCGGTTTTCCCGGCATTCCTTTAGCAATCATGTTTCCACATTGTCAATTTCATTTAGTTGATAGCATTGGAAAGAAAATCAAAGTGGTGAATGAAGTAGCCAAAGCCTTAGGTTTGGAGAATGTCCGAGCAGAGCAAATCAGAGCCGAACAAATTGATGGAGAATATGACTTTATCGTAAGCCGTGCAGTTACTCGTCTTTTACCATTTTATGGTTGGGTTAAAGGGAAAATCAACATCAACAACTACAATAAATTAAATAACGGCATTCTTTACTTAAAAGGTGGCGATATGAAAGAAGAACTGAAAGAATTAGGTAAAAAGACCAGAGTATTTGAATTGTCTGATTATTTTGAAGAAGAGTTTTTTGAAACAAAAATGGTTGTTCATGTTCCTATGAAGTAAAAAGGGCTTTTTATAAGTAAAAGAGTGAAAAAAAATATCAATTGTAATATTCTGAAAATCAAGTAATAAACATTTTTCTTTGAAATTTTGATGTTTTTTTAATAGAAAACACTTGCATGATATTCAAAAACGGACTACTTTTGCATCACGATTAACAACAATCCTTCTTAGCTCAGCCGGTTAGAGCACATGACTGTTAATCATGGGGTCCCTGGTTCGAGCCCAGGAGAGGGAGCAATTAATCACAAAAAGCCTTCATACGCAACGTATGAAGGCTTTTTTGTTGTAAAAAAGTTGGTACAAATAAGGTACTCAGTTTTTTGAGTACCTTATTTATTCTTTAAACTAAGATTGCTCTAATATTGCCTTAATATATTCTTTCTCTTGTTCGGTTGAAAATGGAGGTTGTCCAAAGCTGGCAATAATTATTTTTATTTCCTTTGGTGTAAAGGTTTGTTTAGTGTCTTTAATATTAACATTCTTCTTTATCTCCTTACACCAATTGTTAAAGATAGTTCTGTTCACGTTGTACATTCTCAAAAAATCTTTCTTACTAAATCCGTTATACATAATCTTTGTTTTGGGGTATTTTTTGGGGTACATTTAGCTTTCATTTAGCTTTCATTTAGCTTTCATTTAGCCTTCATTTAGCCTTCTATTAGCTATACTATATCATTAAGAATAATTTCAGGGTCATTTTAGAACACTTTCAGAATCATTTGAGAATGCTTTCAGAATGTTTCAGACCTATTTCAGCACACTTTAAGAATTATTTCAGACCTGATTCAGGATACTTTCAGAAACTTTTCAGGCAGTCTTTAGAATACTCATAGCTTTAAGCACTTATATATTCATTAAAATCTTTAAAACCTTCGTAAATTTTTGACCTATCAATTACTTGAAAACTCTCTGATAGTTTTTTAACTGATTTCATTCCTTGAACATCTCTATCAAGAAAGCAATGTATTTTTTCGGCTTCCTTTAGTCGTTCTTTAGCTTTTTCAATATTTACAATAGAGTTTAACACAATTACAGTGTTTGAAGGTTTAGACGTGCCAAAGTGAACGAATGCCGAAAGTAAATCAAAAAAGCCCTCAAATAAATAAACGTCCCTACTTTCTGGAACTTCAAAAGTTGTGATTCCCTTTGGTGTGGTGCATCCTTTGAAATGTTGGTTTCTCAGTTCAAAACCTCCCCTATCATTGATAAATCCTAATGAGTAATAAGATTTATTGTTATTGGTGTAATGAACTTCTTTAAGGTATTTGTATGCAATCTGAAAGGGTATCTTTCGAGATTCGCAATAACTTATCAAGGAATTGGCTTGTAAAGGCTTTACGGTGTTGATTGATATAGTGTTTGTGTTGTTTTCAGGTGATTTTCTGCAAAAAGAAAAGGAATTTTCAGCACATTGAAAAATAGAACCGTTTCCGATAGTTTCCAAGTGTTTACAGGCGGTTGTAAAATCAAAACCCTCCAAGTATTGTACTAATCGTATAATGTCCCCGCTCTCATTACTGGAATAATCAAAAAATACATTCTTGCTTGGATTGACAAAAAAAGAAGGCGTATTCTCGTTGGTTTTGGGCGAATAGTAAACCAACTCTTTACCGCTGGATTTAACAGGCTCTAAACCTAAGTTTTGGAGATAATCTATTATTTGAATTTGCTTTAAATCGGATATTTCCATTTTTCTTTTTGCGGAATATTACAATTAAAAAAAACAATGTTGTTGAAAACTTTTAAAAACGTGATTTCATCCTACTAAGTTACTCGAAACGAAATAACACATTTAAAATCAAGAACTTAAAGTAAAAAAGTCGAGTAAGATACTTTTAAATCATCTTACTCGACTTACTCGAAATCTGCCAATTTTAACCCTTTTTTCGAGTAGCAAGTATTTACTAACAATGAGTATCTTACTCGAAAGTAAATATATAAGTAACTGGAAATCAATATATTTAAAATATTTCGAGTAGGATTAAAAAAAGTATCTTACTCGACTTTTTGGCACTTAATGTATTGATTACTAATATATTATATTTTATCGAGTAACTAAGTAAGATGATTTTGAATATTTTTTATATAATACCCTTTTATACTGTATTGATATTCTTTACTGTATTTTTGGGATTCTTGGAAATGTAATATTTTTAATGCTTTACCAATTTGAATTCTATTGAGCTTTAAACCTGATACCGCAACCAATCTTTGTTCTATTTCACTTGTCGTTAAAAATTCGCTATTCGGGCTATCTTTATCACTTGGTAAAAAGTTTCTTTGAATAACTTCAATTTCTGTACTGATACGCATAAACCTTTGATTTATCTTTTCTTGCATCTCAATGTCTTCTTTGCTCATTATAAATTCAAAGTTCCCAGATAACAACAAATGATAGGCTTGCGACCAAACCAAATCAATATCAATATTAGCCTGATAGCCTTTTGCTTTGCCGTTATCGTGCTTAATTTCTTTTACCACAAATGGCAACCACCTAACGTTTCCTGTTTCATCTGTTAAAAACTCATATTGGTTTGTACTTGCTACGAAGTTTGCACGGCGGTAATGAGTAATTTCACTCTTTCCAAACAGAGGTCTAAACTTCACTACTGATTCCGTTAGAATAGTTTTAAAATCGTTATTAAGCTCTCTTTTTTCAAAGCTGGCTAGTTCATCCAAATTGATTATAAAGTTCTGACAAAGTGATATTTTACCGTCTTTGTTTCCTCCAAAATCAAAACCTTTACGATAGTATTTGCTTAATTTAGGAGGAACGAGAAACTCTAAAAAGGATGTTTTGCCGTCATTCTGTTTGCCTACAAGCGTCAAACATTGTTTATTAAACGGAATATGTAAAATGCCTTGTGCAACCATCCTGACAAGGTGTTTTTTAAACATTCTTTGCCACCAAACTTTATCTTCGATGATGACATATTTACTTAGTTCAGTTATGTAATCAGGCTGTGAATTATCCCATTTTGGAAGGCTCTCAAAATACTGTTTAATCGGGTCGTATTTTTCTACTTTGTTAGATATTATGACGGGTAAAATCTGATTGAATTTGTTAAAGCCATTGGCATAAAGGTCATAAGTGATTGTATCCTCAGTAAACAAATTATACTCTTTTTCCTTCTTTAGTTTACCGTCCATTTCATTGGAAACTATATTTACTCTAAGGTCATACTTACTAAAAATAAAATTTTCTAATCTAATGATTAAAGGTTTATTTGCATTATTGTTACTTTCTTTTGTAACACCTTTATTTTCAGTGCTTTTGTCCAATAACCCTTGACTTTGTTCTTTATTTTTTGTAACTTTAAGTGCTGTTATATTGCTCATTTGCTTATAAGATTAAGCCCTGTTTTGAGGAAAAAACAGGGCTATTTTTTAAAATTGTTTAGTACTAATTTTGAAATATATCAGAATATTTATTGGCAATCTCTTCATACTCTTCAAGCCATAAATCCAAATTATCTACGTAATTATTTAAGTTTTTCAACTCTAAATCTTTACTAATAATTACTCTTTTTAGCTCTTCAATGTAATCTTTCATTTCACTGACTAACATCTCATAGCATCCTATTTTAGCTAAAAATTTATTAAATATTTCCTCCTTGTTTTCATCACAAAAATCCATATCATTAGGCATTTTTAAAGGTTCTATTGAATGAATCAATAATAGGTTTTGCCTCTATTTTACCGTAATGATTTAGCGTTGTGCTTAGTGATGAGTGTCCTAAAACCCTTTGGACTATAGTTGCATCTATACCCTCACTAATTAGAAGTGTCGCACACGTTTTGCGAGAAATATGGAAAGTAGGCATTATTGAAAGGTTTGCCATTTCTGCAAGTTCTTTTAATGTACGGTTCATACATTGATTTGTAGGTACATTAAAAATCTTTACTTGATTGTCTTCAAAACGATATTTTTCAATCAAAAAAATAGGCTTTTCAAGCAGTGGAACAATTGAAGTGACATCAGTTTTTTGTCTTGGAACTTCGAGATATTTTACTCCATTTTCATTAACTTTTATGTGGTTGAAAGTGACGTTTACTAAGTCTATATAACTTAGACCAGTGTAACAAGAAAACAGGAAAAAGTCCCTAACTCTTTCGTAGGTACTCCCCTTAGATACTTTTAAGGCTTCAAACTTCTCAATGTCTTCTTTTGTCAAGTATTTTATTTTTACTTTCTCGTGTTTGGGTTTAAAGTTTAGGAAAGGGTTTCTTAATACCCATTCTTTACTAATAGCATAATCAAAAAAGCGTTTTAACCATTTTACGTATCTTGTGGCGTGGTTGTGTCCTGATTGTCTATGAGATTTCATAAACTTGATTATTTCTAAGTCGTGAGCTGGTTTAATTTCCGTTAAGTCTATGCCTTCACGTTCAAAAACAAACTTTAGCCATTGTTTCAAATGTTTTCCGTATCGTTGATTTTTATCCTTTGTTTTATCTGCAAAATCGTTGCCTTTGTCCAAATAAATGTCTTTGATATACAGGTCGATAGCTTCAAAAAGCTTTGGTTTTTCTTGAATAACAGATTTACCAAAAATTGAAAAAGAAATACGCTCTAAATCAATCGTTTGACCAGACTCAAGCAATTGAATAAAAGCTTTATGTAGGTTGTTTTCATAGGTTTTTAGTAACGAATTTTGTTCTGGTTTGCCTTTGATTTTGCCATTTTTAAACTCTCCTTTTTGGCATTTAACCCCTGTGAACTTATCAAAGGTTTTGCCATCATAAGAAAGCCTAACATTTATTGATAAGTTAGCGTTATTCTCTCTTGCTCTGAATGTTACGTTAAATGTTGAGGTTCTTTTTTTTCCTCCTTTGTCAGAAATGGGTAACTTTGTATTGGTCATTTTAATTGTTATTTAGTGAACCGTATTTATTTAGCCGTAACTACTCGCAATAGTTACGGCTTATTTTTTGGGTTCGGGTGAATGGTTTGTTATCAATTATTGATTTTCATTAGTGCTGCTCTCTATGCTCCTACGTCCAGATAAAAATGTTTTACTATCATTTACATTCATTAATTGAGACAAAGGCACTTTTAAGCATTTTGACAAATTCTCTGTTTCTTCTGTCAATGGCTTCTTTACACCTCTGACCAATTGCCAAAATCTTTTTTTGTTAATACCAACAGTTTCGTAAAATGCTTTTGATGGTTTGAATAATAGCATAGTTTCTTTTTCAAATGCTACTATGTGGCTTGCTAAAAATGTTTGTGTTGCTTCCATGCTTTAATCTATTTTTTAGTTATTTAATACTTTAAATCATTATTTAGATTATCAAAATTGTAGATTTATTTTTTAAAATCAAAATAATAGATAATCTAAATTTTAGATTTCATTCTTGTTTTCAAATAAATTAAATTTGTGTTGAACAAATAATCTAAAAAATGAATACTATATATTCCAAGATTAAAGCAATAAGAATTGAGAAAAAGCTTAGTCAGCAAGATTTAGGTAAGATGATTGGTACAAACCAAAGTAATTACAATAGAATTGAATCTGGACTAACTCAACTAACTATTGAGAGAATGGAACAAATAGCGAAAGCATTTGATATGACTGTAACCGAACTAATGAACTATGAAGGTGGAGAGATTGGTCATAGTGAAGTAGAAGAGTATATAAAAAAAATCAAAGCACTTGAGAAAAAATATGAAGCACTAAAAGCTCAATTTGAATTATCATCAAATGAAGATACTGAAACATGGAGTAAGCAAAATTCAGAAATAGAAAATCTAAAGAAAGAGATAAAGTCTTTAAAGAACACGATAAAAGAAAAAGAAGAAAGAATTAAAGACAAAGAAATGGTAATAGATGCTTTAAAAATTGCTCTCAAATCAAAAGAATAAAATAATCTATTTGAACAACTATGCACTATTAAACATTAAGTGTATTGAGGTACAATAAAAGTGAGTACCTGAAAATTAACTTTTGGAAGAAAAAAGGCTTTAATTCAAAGAGAAAGCATTATTTAGTTTTAAATCTTGCACAATTATAAATGAGTAGTAATTAGAGTTTATAAAAGGCTTTTTTATAGAAATAGTTACAAATAAAGGTACAATTTGGGGGCTTTATTCTGTAATTCATTGGTTTACAGGAGAAAGGAGAATAATAAAACGATGATTTTATCCACAGGAGAGGGAGCAATTAATTACAAAAAGCCTTCATACGCAACGTATGAAGGCTTTTTTGTTTTCCACTGTTCCAGATTTTTTGAAATGGTTTGGAACAGTTTTTATTAGAATATTTTCTGTTTAATTTCTGTACTGTCTTGAAAATCTTCAAATAACTTATTCTTTCAATGTTCACTTTTAAGACTATTCTCATTGCTCACTTATTGAGGTTAAGTAATAAAAATAAATTGTTTAGGTATCTTATATAGTGAAGCCCTCCTTTTTAAACAGAAATTGGTATTTTAGTAATAATTTGTTCCAATTAAGGAAGTGATTTTTGAAAGTTAAGTAATAGAAATTAACCTTTTACTATAAAATTGTATGAACACCAAACCAATCTCTCAAACACCAAATTCTTCTCATAATTACTTTGCACTTCAAAATGATAGAAAATTTGAAGAGTTATTACACTCTATATTTTCACAAGAAATTAAGACGGGGGAGTACAAAGGAGTGTTTGATTGTTCCGATTTAAAACCGATTGGAGCAGATAAAGGTATTGATGTAGATTTATATAAAGATGGCTTAAAGGCTGGGGGGATTCAGTGCAAATGGGTTAGTAAACTATTGGATAAAGCTACTGTTTCCAAAGAAGTTATCAAGTTTGTTTTGCATTATATGCTTGATAATGAAAATTTTATTGATTTAAATTCATATAGCTATTTCTTAGCAGCTCCAAAAGGTTTTGCAAAGGATGTACGTCCATTTATCGAAAATTTTAGTAATCAAGTTGTTTGTGAACCAGATTTTGAAAAATGGACAAAAGCAGTTATCAGAAAATACGAAACTTTTAAGAATGCTCAACTAACTTTTGCAAACGTTGAGAAGAGATTAAAAACTCTCTTAAAATTAATAAAAATTGAGCCAATAATATCTTCAAAATTAGACAACTATCTTGCTAAAGAAGCTAATAAGATAATAATCGGACAATTTTGGAGTGTTAGAACTGTAATTGATAGTGAGACTTTGTTGAAGGAATTGGGTAAGCAAACAGATGAAATTATTGATGCAATTCGAGAACCTCAAAGTCCAAATCTACTATCTCCTGATGTAATTAACCAAGATTTCAAAATAGCATCCACTTTTGTTAGTGAGTTATCGAATGAGTTTGATAATATTGAAGGTTCACACATTGAACGTGATGAAACTCTTCAAATTTTAGAATGGCTAAATAGTGACTTATCAGATGATAAAAAAAATAATAGTTTACTTTTAGTTGGTGGTGCAGGAGTAGGCAAAAGTGTAATAATGAAAGATTTAGTCTGTCATTTGATGGATTCAGAAGTTCCTGTAATTGCTATTAAGTCTGATAAATATGCTCCTGAGACAGTGAAGGATTTAGAAGCTCAACTCAATTTGAAGGATTCATTAGAAAGAGAGATTAAAACCTTATTAATGAATGGAATTGATAAAGTAGTAGTCATAATTGACCAGATTGATGCTTTATCACAAACACAATCTAACAGGAGAGAACCTTTAAATACATTTCGTACTCTTATCAATACGCTTTCAACTATTCCCCAAGTTCGTATTGTAATTTCTGCAAGACCTTTTGATTTACAAGAAGATGCTGATTTAATTGTTATATCTCGAAAAGCAAGTAAAATAGAAGTGAAAGATTTGACTATCGAACAGATAGAAACAGTGCTTCAAAAGAAGAATTTCAATATTCAAACACTATCTGAACCATTGAAACAACTCTTGAAAAATGCTTCAAACCTTGACTTATTTTGTAGAGTTTTAAATGATACATTAGATTTTAATCGTTTGGCTACACGTCAGGATTTACAGCAAGAATTATTCAAACAACGAATAGTTAACAATAGAATTTCTTCTCCTGACTGTATAATGCTTGTCTATGACATTGCAGAAAAAATGTATGAGCAAGAACGCATAAATATTTCATCAGAGCCATTTCAAATTAGATATAAACGAGAGCTTGCTTATCTCGTCAGTGAAGGAATTTTAACCCTTAAAAAGGATTATATCCAATTCTTCCATCAAACGTTCTACGATTTTACTTATGCAAAATCATTTGTTCACAAGGGCAAATCAATTTTAGAATATATTATTGAAAATCATCAAGGATTAAAGATTAGAACTGTTGTAAAAATGGTGTTTGATTTTACAAGAGGGAATAACCCGAAAGAGTATCTCAGATTATTAAATGAGGTTTTATTTTCGGACGCTTTTTCGTACCATCTCAAACACTTATTAATCACTAATTTATGTTTTTTAAGGGAGGTTTCGATTAAAGAAAAAGCGTTTGTTAGGAGTAAAATCTTGACTTCTCAAACCTTCAAAAAAGCATTCTTAGAATCTGTTAATAGCCCAGACTGGTTACAATTTTTAATTGAAGAGAATATTTTTAATGATTTACTTAACCCAGATTTAAAACTTTATGAAACCGATAAAAATAGGGATATAGCTCTTTGTAGCTCAATTTTCAATAGATTCTTACAAAATAGTACAGATATAGTTTTAGAATATGTTTCTGAGAGTTTATTAGATTACGAGGGGAAAGAGCGTATTATTTCAGATATGTTATTCTATTTAAAAGTATGGACTAACCCAATAGCTTGTGATTTATTTGAAAAATATTTCCAAAAGCCAGAAAATCGTAATCGTTGGTTTTTCTATATTTTAGAAAACGCAGTATCTGACCAACCAGATTGGGTAATTACCCAATTTGAAATCGAACTTTATAGTAGAAAATCTACTAATTCGTATAGTCGTGCAGAAATAAAATTTGAACATTCTGAGAAGAAATTACTAACACTTCTATTTAAAAAACACTTTGATAAAACACTGGAATTTTCGGTTAATCTAATCAAAAAAGTAATAGAGGAGACAAAATTTAGAATTGAGCGACATTCCGATGATGTTTTATCATCATTCATGGGAGATACTGCCATAAGTGGCTATTCGTCTATTGATTCGGCTGAAGGTTCGGTGAATCATGAAACCTTTTATGGAATTGTGATGGATAATGTCAAGAAAATAGCCAAGGAAGAGCCTCAGGCTTTTAGAACCTTTTTCTATGCTCATATTGATAATCTTTTTCTCATTATTCAACGATTATTAGTAAAAGGATTACTTGAAAATCCTCAAGAATATTCCAAAGAGTGTTTTTTATTCATCTTTAATTTTGGACAACAAGAAGGTTTTGAATTAAGGGATGAATATACTTATTACGTTAGAGAATTAATAGCTATAAGCTACCCCAGATTTTCAGAACAAGAAAAAAATCAAGTCGATGAATTTCTGTTGAACATAAAAGATAAATTTCATTTAAAATGCTATTCAAGTGGAGAAAAGAAAATACATTATTTATCATGGTATGGAAGGAAAAAGCTGTTGAGCTTATCATCAATTCCCATTGAAGAAATTTTAAAGAAGCTTGTACTAAAAAAAAAATATCAAGAGCTAAAAAGAAAACATCCAAATGTTAAGAATGAAGCTCCCCGCAAAAGTATTTTTAGAGGAGTACCAGCTCCTTATTCTCAAAGAAGCTATCACAAAATGACTTTGACCCACTGGGAAAAAACCTTTTTAAAGATAGACAGTGACAAACTATTTATTGATTCTAATAGAGGCTCTATGATTGAACATTATAGCCAATTCACAAAAGAAGTAAAAGAGCGACCAGATTATTTTCTACCACTTATAAATAAGTTAGTCTCCGATTGGAAAGTAAAAGAGGAGTATATTTTAGCTGGTATTGAAGGGCTTGTTGAAGCAGAATATGATGGAAATGTAATTACTAAAATGGTTAATCAAGTGATTGAGTGCAACCATTTATCAGATTATTCTAAGTTGAGGGTTTACAGAATTTCCAGCTATTTGCTTAAAAATAGGACTATAAGCAGCAATATCGTCACTTATATGATTACCAACTGTTTAGATGAAAAATATGAAATACAAAATTTAAACAGAGATGAGGAAATACTTTTGGATAGAATTGATTCGGTTAGAGGAAGTGCTATTTTGCATTTAATGGACTGCTCACATTTACCTGAGTTTCACATTAGAATAGTTGAAACCGTTGAACAAATAGCTGAAGGTTCTAATATCATGCTAAAAACAACGGTTATGACTAAGCTACCAAATTGGTTGGTTATTGATAAAGAAAAAGTTATAGAAATATTTTTAAAACTAACAAGCAAACCTCATCCAGAGGTATTCAAATATGCAGGTATTGTAGCTCAAGAACTTAATTGGACACATTTTGAGAAGCTTCAAGATTTTTATAAAATGTGTTTTGAATATGAAGATGTAATGCCAGAGATTGCAGAAATATTATATTATTACTGGATAAATGGAAATGACCAAGCTTATAATCTTCTTATGTCTATGGCAAATGACAATAGTAAGGTAAAGGCTAAATTAGTAGATTCCAGTGCTCAAGTACTAAAAGAATGTGAACCAAAATACTGGGAAAAATCTATTGAAATATTCGAGATGTTTATGGATGATTGTGATAGTGAAGTTGTAGATGCTTATGGACATTCTTTTTTATGGCTTCCTAAAGAACGATTCTCATTATTATTACCATCAATTAAGAAGTATGCTAAATTGATGGCAACCAAAAAAGTATCTCGTTATTATTATGAATATTTGCTTTCAGGCGTAAGACAATATCCAAAAGATTGCTTAGAATTGGTTGAACATTTCGATAAATACCAAGAGCCAAGTATTAGTGAAGGCAACTATTATGATAAAGAAGTTATTCAAATTATACTAAGTGTTTATAATGTTCTTTTTGAAGAAGATGCTGAACAGAATCATCATTACTTAGTTAAAGCCATTTCAATTTTTGATAGAATTTTACAAAACGATACATTCCGCTCAACCTCTGATATGGTTTTGAGAGAGGTTGAGAATTAAGATTCTTTCTTATAAGCTCTTTTAAAACAAGGGCGTTTATTTGTAAATTTATAAAATTTTTAAAAAGATTTTTTTGCTTAAAGTATTGATAGTTAAGTTTTTGACTTTGAGCTGTCGAACTAAATCTCTTATAAATCTCTTATAAATCTCTTATAAAAGAACCCATTTGGGCTTAGTATCACTTCCTTCATTTCTAATTTTACCAATACTTCTTAACTCTGCTAAAAGGTTTGTAATTTTGATTTTTTTCTGCTTTTCATCCATCCATTCAGGGAGTTTATTCCATAGTAGCTCATCCACATCTGAACGCTCTAAAAATCCATGCTCTGTGATTGACTTAATGATTAAGTCAAGATAATACGATTTTTCAAACGCTTTGTTTTTAGAATAAATGGCTTTTTGTCCTGTGGCTTGAGCAATACTTGCCGATACGAAATAATTAGGAGTCCTTCCTTCTATCAATTTCTGTTTACGCAATGAATCTGATGCTTCTTTCGTAATAGGCAGTTTTTTCTGTACTCTATCCAATAGTATGACTGTCTCCAAAGAAAGGTCTTTATGCTCCATTAAAAGCTTTGAATAGTTGGTATCTATTTCATGTCCATAAATCTCTAATACTACATTCCTTGAATCTGAATGATGATAGTCTGGTAATGGGAAGAAACGTTTTCTTTGTTCCTTTAACATGGTGTAAATACCGTAGCCCATAGTATCAATCATTCCCAAATTAACCATTGCTTTTACTAACCACGGATTTCTATAACGGTCAGGTGTTTTCTCTCCAAAAAAGTATTCTTCTGGAGTACCTGAATAGAAACCGCCAATATTACTAAAAACCAATTTGTCGGTCTTTTCGGTGACGATGATTCGAGCATTTAAAGTATAGTCTTGGTGAGCAATGGCGTTGTGCATGGCTTCCAAAATAACTCTGGTTTCGTACTTATTGACCGTCACAGAAAGTAATTCATTGTTGGGGAAAAACTTGTATTGATAATTTCTAATTTTCTGTAAAACCTTAGTTGTGTTCAACAGAAGTGGTGTTCCAAAGTGTTCATAAGCTTTTTCTTCTGTATCAAGCTTCCATGTAATCTCAGCAATGGATGGCGACAACAAATGGACAGATTCAGGTTTACCCAAAAGTAAAATAGCGGTATTGGTAATTTTACCATGAATAGTTATTTTAGCTTTATCCAGAAATACCGAGGTATCCCAATTATCAATTTCTGAATAGAAAGCTTCTTGAGTATTCTTCTCTTTAAACTTTGCTCTTGCTACTGCCAAAGCCATTTCATCCAAATCAGCAATACTTGCGTTAGGGATTGTCTTAGCTGACCAATCTTCCAACGAATTATAAACCTGCCGAACATAAGCAGGATAATTCAATAAGTCTGTTTTCTGACTATTGATTCTAATGAAAAATTTCTTCTGAAAACTTACAGGTTCACCTTTAGCGGCAGGAATTCGGAATAATACAAGATGTTGATTTTGGTACTCAAATTCAAAAATTTCAAAACTGATTTTAGGAGATACCATTAAACGTAACCAAAGCTCAAAATCTTGATTGCCCACTTTTTGAACAAAAGGTCTAAAATTTGTGCCAATGATATTTTTTGTGATGTCTTCAACACCGAGAATTAAATAACCAAAATCTTGATTACTAATCGTTGCACCGTTAGCCAAAGCAGAAATATATTCACCAATTCCCTCAATTGTAATACTTGCTTTTTGAGAAGCAACATTACTTTTAAATTCCAACCAAGCTTGCTCTCCACTGTTTTGCTGGAGAAGTTCTTCAAGTAAGCTATGTAAGTCTTTTTCTTGCATTTAATGAATGACGATATTCAATGATAAATATATCTTTTGCAAATTACTAAATTTTGGCTGATGCTCAGATGAAACTTTCTTTTGATATTAATTTAGAAAATTGAAAAGTAGTAAGGTCGTAAGAAGAGTAGTAGCTTATAAGAAGCTATCTTACTACTTAAAAAAGGCTTTTCTAAAGCACGTAGCTTGTTTTTTCCCTTTGGTAGTAAGGTAGTAAGATAAATAAATATAAAAAGATAAATAAATATATAGCAGTGGCTATGCCCTGTTTAGTTATGGAAAGAATCTGGAAAAGCATTGAAAAATTTTGGAATAGGCTAATGTGTTGATTTTTAGTATTTTATGTATTTTATGGATGAGGATGTAAAATAACGATTGGAAAGAAATTGGAAAAGCTCTTTAAGATTGACTTGTAATATTTTGATTATTAGATAGTTATATTTTTATTTCATCCACAGGAGAGGGAGCAAAAAGCCTTAAATCATACGATTTAAGGCTTTTTTGTTGGTGAAAATTTGAATTCTACTGCACTGCTGGTTTTCTGGTATAAAATCATAGATTAGTTATTGATATTTTATAGAAAAGCCTCACAAATTGACGATTATCAGTTTGTGAGGCTTTTCTGTTTTCTATAATATTCACAGAGAAGATAAAAGCATAATTACTACACCGCTCCCATTACACAAATAGCACCTTTAGGACCTGCTTCTGTAGTACTTCCACCAGTAGTTTCTAATGAAATGGCGAAAGCGACAGCATTTGAGAAAGATTTCATTTTCAAAATACTTGCATTGCCTTCAATCATCCCTGCATCTACAGGCTTGCCATCAACAATTGCCCAAAGTTGATATTGTTTACCAGAAGGCACACTTGGTAAATTCAGGCCTGATAAATATACAGCTTCACTAGTTTTGTCGAAATAAACCAGAGCCTTCGCATTTGGAAAATCAGGTTGTCCTGCCAGAGGAATTACTTTTACATTCGGGTTTTGAAGAATGGCTATTTCTTCTTGATAATTAGCTTTTAGGGTTTGTCCTTCTTGGGCTAAAATTTGATTCTGAGTTTCCAAAGCAAGTAATTTGCCCTCAGATTTTTGCCAATTACTAAAGAACCAAACGTTCCCTGCAATACTCAAAGCCAAAAGCACCCACGAAGCTGCCATTCGCCAAGTATTAGTTGCTTTGAGCGGCTTGATATTACTTTCAGGTTTGGAGGCTGTTGGTATTTCCAACGTTTGCCATCCTGTATTTTCAGTATTTGTATATTCTTTTTTAATGGCTTCCATCACTCTATCCTTGAGAGCAACTGGAGGTTCCTGTTGAAATTGAAGTGCATAATTTTCAAGCGTACCCTGTAAAGCCATCAGTTCCATCTGAATGGCAGGATACTCTTCTGCAAGGCGTTCTACCTCTGCGGTTTCCGCAGCATTGGTAGCTCCTAGCAAGTAGCTCTCCAAAATACCAGATTCTATGTATTCTTGAATGTTCATTTGTATAAACGTTAATCGTGGTTGATGTTTGTGAAAGAATGATATTTGATTTGCTTGAATTGAGCAATCATCAATCGTTCAATTACAAATCAAAAAATCCAGAGAGGAAAATCAATCCGAATTCAACAAAATATTGCCTTAGTTGAACAATAGCAGATTTTACTCTTGTCTTGACCGTCCCTAATGGAATACCAAATTCTTCAGCAACTTCCGCTTGTGTGTAACCTTTGAAATAAAGTAAATCAATAATTTGCTGATGTTCTGGACGAAGGTTTTCTATTACCTTTTTTACGCCGATGGCATCAATATCAAACTGACTTCCTCCTTGGCTATCGATGAAATTTACATGGTCATCAAGGTCGTGATTTTTCTGAGAATTCTGGAATTCTTGTGAACGAATTCTATCAATGGCTGTATTTCTTGCCACGTTTAGAATCCAAGTAAATAATGTACCTTTTGTGCGATTATAGCCTTCTATATTTCGCCAAATCTTCACAAAGGAGTCTTGCATGACATCAGCAGCGACTTCTTCTGAACGAACAATTTTCAGAATAACCCCATAAAGTGCTGAGGAATAATTATCATACAAGATGGAGAACCCTCGCTCATCCTTACTTTGCAATAAGGACACGAGTGCTTCTTCAGCTATAATGGTTTTGCGTTTAGACATGAGTGTTTTCTTCTCAATGAATGTAAGATGATGAATGAATAACTTTTTTTACAACGCCAAAAGCAACGTTATGTTTAAACAAGTTTTTTCATATTTTACCTTCTTGTTAAAGGGCTTAATAAAGATAATGGGATAATTTAAATAATCTATAATTGAAAATAATATGTGTTTATAAAATTGAGGAGAAGGAGGTTTAACAATATATTGTTTATAAATAAGGAAGTATTAAAGAGATTTTATTGTACAGAAATTTATGATAAAGTTATTTGCTGGAGATGGCGAGGTAATATAAGTATTGAAAACTAAGGACTTTCCAACAAAGAGAAAGCCCTTTGTACATTACCCATTATTAAACCACACCTGTCTATTAGGCGTGAAGGAAGTATTGATAACTAACTTCATACCCCTATTTCTGTGAATTACATTTTAGGTAATACCACGGCATCCAATACATGAATTACGCCGTTTGATTGATAAACATCATAAGTACTGATGTTTGACGTTCCACCATTTTCATCTTTCAGCATGATGTTGTGTGAACCATTCATCATTGCATATAATTTGCCACCACTTACAGTGTTTAATGTAGCAGTTCCGTTACCCGCTTTGATGGCTTTTGAAATAGCATCGAAATCTAATTTACCTGCTACAACATGATACGTTAAAACTTTGGCTAAGGTTGCCTTGTTCTCAGGTTTTAATAAAGTTTCAACAGTACCCGCTGGAAGATTTTCAAAAGCATCGTTTACAGGAGCAAAGACTGTGAAAGGACCTTTTGTTTGTAAAGTACTTACTAAATCAGCTGCTTTTACAGCGGCTACTAAAGTAGTGTGAGCCTTAGAGTTAACGGCGTTTTCAACAATGTTTTTTGCAGGAAACATTGCTTCATTTCCTACAGTTACTGTTTGTGCATTACTTGTAAATGCCATAGCACAAAATGCTAATCCCAATCCTAATATTACCTTTTTCATTTTATTTGATTGTTTAAATATCGTTTCAAACAGATTTACGGAAGTAATAAAGTTTTGGATTGTTGATATTGATAAAAAACAAAAAAAGGCGTAAACATTACTGCCTACGCCTTTCTTTAAATTACTTCAAGAAATATTACTTCGTTGATTTTTTCTTTGCTGGAGCTTTCGCTGGAGCAGGAGCTTCAATAACAGTACCTTTTGGAACAACTTCTCCTTTGAATGATAATACAATTTGTGGCGTTTCAGCATTACTGATTACAGTAACTGTTTTTGAAAAACCACCTGGGCGACCAGCCGAACTAAATGCTGCCGTTACTTTACCAGTTTTTCCTGGCATTACAGGTTCTTTCGTCCAGTCAGGAGTAGTACAACCACATGAAGGCGAAGCATTTGAAATAACAACTGGTGCAGTACCAGTATTTGTAAATTCAAAAACGTGAGTTGCCACAACACCTTCTTCTATTTTACCAAAATCATGAGATTCTGATTTGAATTTAATTACTCCTTGAGCATTTGCAAAAGAAGCAACAAATACCAATGCGAAAACGAAAAATAACTTTTTCATACTAGATTTAATTGTTTTGTTTTAATGATGTTTAAGATAATTGTAAAAATATTATAACCTGAACAAAGTTTTAAACGATGTCTTAAAATTAAAATTTCGTTTAATTTAATAAAAAATACCCTTAATTCACAAAACAAAAGTAAAGTCTTGTAGATGCTTCGCAAAATGTTTCATAGGTTTTAACAAATCATTAACAAGAGCAGAATTTCTTTGCTTCCAAAATCTATATTTGCTACCCTAATTAATTTTTGTTATTTTTGGTACTGAAACTTATATTTTATTGTTCATTTATACCCCTCTCATTATCTTGGAAAACACACTTCTGTCAGAAACTATTGTATTCACCAAAGAATCAGTCTTGACTGATTACCGGGTTGCTCGCATGAGTCGTGAGTGTAGCCTTCTTGTAAGGAAAGAAGTTTTTGCAGGTCGTGCTAAGTTTGGAATTTACGGAGACGGAAAAGAACTCTGCCAACTTGCTTTGGCAAGAGCTATGAAAGCAGGAGATTTTATTTCAGGATATTATCGAGATCAAACTATTGTTGCAGCAGTCGGTGATATGACTTGGACACAGTACTTCTCCCAACTTTACGGACATCCAGATATTAATTTCGACCCACACACTGGTGGAAGAGCAATGAATAATCATCATGCTACTAGATGGTTGGACGAAGAAGGAGAATGGGTTGATCAAACAAAATTATTTAATTCTGCGGCTGGAGTATCTTCAACGGCTGGGCAAATGCCAAGAGCTGTGGGCTTAGCTTATTCTTCTAAATTATACAGACAGTTACCTAATCTTCAAGAAATTTCAGAAAAATTTACTCGTAATGGCAGAGAAGTATGTTTCTCTACCATTGGCGATGCTTCTACTTCAGAAGGGATGTTTCTGGAGTGTGTAAATGCTTCGGGTGTTTTACAAATTCCTTTGGTAATGTCTGTTTGGGATGATGGTTATGGCATTTCAGTTCCTTCAGAATACCAAACTACAAAATCTTCTATTTCAAAAGCTTTGGCAGGTTATCAAAGAAATGAAGATGGTGCTGGCATAGAAATTTTTACAGTAAAGGCATGGGATTATGTGGCTTTGATGGAAACTTACCAAAAAGCAGCAACTTTAGCTCGTGAGTATCATATTCCATCTTTAATTCACGTAGAAGAAGTAACACAACAGCAAGGACATTCAGCCTCGGGTTCACACGAAAGATATAAATCTTCGAAAAGATTACAATTTGAATTAGACTATGATTGTAATATAAAATTCAGAAATTGGATTTTAGCAGAAGATTTGGCTACTGAAGAAGAACTAAAAAGTATTGACGAAGAAGCTATCAAAGAAGCAAAGGCTTGTCAAAAAGCAGCTTGGAATGCTTATATGAGTTCAATCAAGCCAGAAAGAGAAGATTTACTTTCATTATTATATCAGGCAGCCGCTGAAACCGAGAATGGTGCAGAAGTAAAAAAAATAGCAGAAGAATTACGCAAAGCTGTAAATCCGATTCACCATGAAAATGTAGTAGCAGCGAGAAAAGTACTCAGAGCTTTACGATTTGAGGATTCTCCAGCCAAAAAAGGATTAAAAAAGTGGTTAGAGCAAACCGATGCAAGTAATGACCAAAGGTTTAATTCAAGTCAGTTTAGTATTTCAAAACATTCGCCTTTGAAAGTACAGGCTATTCAGCCAGAATACGATGCGAATTCACCATTAGTAGATGGTAGAGAAATATTAAATAAAAATTTCGACCATTTATTCAGTACAAATCCTAGAATTTTCATTTTAGGAGAAGATGTGGGGAAAATTGGGGATGTCAATCAAACATTAGCAGGTTTACAAGAAAAATTTGGGGAATTAAGAGTAACTGATACTGGAATCCGAGAAATGACGATTGTTGGTCAAGGAATTGGAGCAGCAATGAGAGGATTAAGACCAATTATTGAAATTCAATATTTAGATTATATATTTTACCCATTCGCTACTTTGTCGGATGATTTGGCTTGTTTACAATACAGAACGGTAGGCGGACAAAAAGCACCATTGATTGTCAGAACCAGAGGACATCGTTTAGAAGGAATTTGGCATTCAGGTTCACCAATGTCTGTTTTATTAGGTGGTTTAAAAGGAATTCATCTCTGCGTACCAAGAAATATGACGCAAGCCGCTGGAATGTACAATACTTTATTAAATTCCGACGACCCAGCTATTGTCATCGAATGCTTGAATGGTTATCGTTTAAAAGAAAAATTACCAACGAATTTACATGAAACAAGAGTAGCATTAGGAGTGCCAGAAGTAATCAGAGAAGGACGAGATATTACCATTGTTACCTATGGTTCAATGTGCAGAATTGTGATGGAAGCCGCTCGTCAATTAGAAAATATGGATATTTCGGTAGAAGTGATAGATGTACAAACACTAATGCCTTTTGATATTTCACATCTTATCGTAGAATCAATTAAAAAAACGAATAGAGTGATTTTTGCAGATGAAGATATGCCAGGAGGAGGTTCGGCATATATGATGCAACAAGTATTGGATGAACAAAATGCTTATCGGTATTTAGATGCCAAACCAGTTTGTATGGCAGCAGTGCCTCACCGCCCTGCTTATAGTTCTGATGGAGATTATTTTTCAAAACCAAATGTAGAGAATGTTGTAGATACCGCTTATGAACTGATGTCGGAATGCTATCCACTAAAGTTTCCTCCGATTTATTAGAAAAATGAGTCAATATTAAGTTTTTTATTTTTTCAGCCTTAAATATGTTGAGAATTGAAACTTTTTTGTTTTTTTGTGTACTTAATTGCCTTTTAATAAATAATGCTAAGGTTTTAAGTTATTTTATTTAATTTCGTATGGTTTTTTCAAACTTTTAGAAAGTTCATTAATATAATGAGTAATTTTATAGGTAGCTGAATAAGCTTTTTCAAATTGCTTGAAAACAATATCTTTAATTCAATTACATTGAACCCCTTACGAAAAATTAAGAAATGGATTTGGCCGACGGTACTAACTGTGGTTCTACTGTCGATTGTAATTTATGCTGAAAATGTTCATCATCATCAGAAATGTAAGAATATCAATGTAAACATTGAAGGTGCTAACGAAAGCCAATTAGTTACTCCTGATGAGATTTTAGCCATTGTTAGTCCAAATGTTGTTGATAGTCCAGAAGGAAAACCTTTTGACAAGATTGACTTTAAAAAGATTGAAAAAAGAGTTTGTTTAAATAAATTAGTAAAATCTTGTCAAGTTCATCGTGATTTAAGCGGAGAAATGACAATTGATATTGTAGAACACACACCACTCGCCCGAGTATTATATAATAAAAGTTCAGATAGTTACGTCACAGAGAAAGGCGATTTTATCGGTATTTCTCAGCACTTTACTCCCAGAGTTTTATTACTCTCGGGAAGGTATTTTGATAAAATACAGGATTTAAAAGAAGTGAAAAGTAAACCTGTTTTGGACTTAATCAATGCTATCAATGTCGATCCTTTTTGGAAAGCACAAATAACCCAACTAATCGTTGAGAAAGATGGGGGTATTACTATGGTGCCTGAGATAGGCAACCATGTAATTGAATTTGGCATGGGGATTGATATTGAATCTAAATTCAAGAAAATTAAATTTTTTTATAAAGATATTCTACCTGCTAAAGGCTGGGATACCTATCACAAAGTAAGTGTAAAATACAGAAACCAGATTATTTGTGAGTAAAGATGATGTTTCAATATAGACTTTATTAAACGGTAAACGATTATCCAATAAGAGTACTTATATTGGCGGTTTATTTTAATAATGTTGTATTTTTCAGATTCTTAATCCCAAGTTTCCTAAATTCTACCTTCCATGAATGAAATAATCGTTGGACTTGACATAGGCAGCAAGCAAGTAAGTGTAGTTGCTGGCAGACTTGACAGTTTTGGCAAGTTGGAGATTCTTGGTTTGGGTAAAGCCGATACCACAGGAAGAGTCTCTAAGGGTGTCGTTTTGAATGTCAATAAAACGATAGAAGCCGTTCAGTCTGCTATCGAGCAAGTTGAAAACCAAGCCAATATTCATATCAGAGGTGTTGTTGCTAGTATCGCTGGCCCGAATATTCGTAGTTTAAAACATAAGGCTGATATTACCAGACAAACTCGTGGAGAAGAAGTAACAGTTACGGACGTAGATCAAGTAGCTAATGATGCCCAGCGGACTTTCGTTTCGCAGGGTAATGCTATTGTGCACAATTTACCCCAGGAATATTCTGTAGATTCTGCGAATGGTATCCAAGAACCAGTAGGAATTAGTGGTTTGAAACTAAAAGGAGATTTTTTGATGATTGTTTCTCCACAAGCAGAATTAGACAAAACTAAAAGATGTATTGAACGCTCTAAAGATAAAATGGAGATTGAAGGCGGATTAGTGCACTCGCCTTTAGCCGCTTCTTTAGCCGTATTAACCGAACAAGAAAAGAAAACAGGCGTAGCCTTAGTAGATATTGGAAGTGGAATTACTGAAATTGTAATCTATTATAAGAATATTGTAAGACACGTAGCTGTATTACCATTTGCTGGAGATTCAATCACAACAGATATTGAACAAGGCTGTGGGGTTTCTATTGAACAAGCAGAACAATTGAAAGTAAGATTTGGCTCAGCTATTGCTGACGAAGTAGCTGTCGAAGAAGTTGTTTCCATTCCAAGTGCTAATGGACGTAAACCTAAAATTGTTTCTGTAAAAAATGTTGCAATCATCATTGAAGAGAGATTAAAAGAAATTGTAGCATTGGTTGTGGCTGAAATTACACGGTCTGGTTATTTGAATAGAATTAACTGCGGAATTGTGATTACTGGGGGAACTGCTCAAATGCCTTACATTGATCAACTTTTTGAAAGAGTAGCACAGAGAGATGTTAGAATTGGTTATCCAAACGAAAATTTAGGAAAAACATTTACAGAAGAAATTAAAAACCCTACTTATTCAACAGCTGTTGGATTGGTTTGGAGAGGCATCAGAGATATTGACGAGCGTGAAGAAGGTTATAAAATACTTAGAAAGGATGCTCCAGTAATTATACCAGTAGTACCTGTTAATACAACCATCAATAAAAATGGTAGAGAAAATACTAAGTCTGCTGAAACCAATGGAAAGAAAAGCAGTTTAGGATTCTTTGGAAAACTAAAGCAAGCAGCAAGTAGAATTATTGGGGAGGATTTAGGGGATAACGATAAATATGAGTAGTAGCATGGAATAAAACATATTACTACTCATATTGATGTATAACAGCATTATTAAAACTGCTCTACACCAGCAAAAAAGAAAAACCCTTCAATAGCTGCATTTTCATCAGAGTCAGAACCGTGAATTGCGTTAGCCTGTACCGATTTAGCGAAAACTTTACGAATTGTACCTTCAGCTGCCTGAGCTGGATTGGTTGCTCCGATTAATGTACGGAAATCCAGCACTGCATTCTCTTTCTCCAAAATCATTGGAATGATTGGTCCCGACGACATATAGTCGCATAATTCACCATAAAAAGGTCTTTCAGCGTGAACTGCATAAAATTCTCCAGCTCTTTCCTTGGTAAGTAGCGTTTTTTTAATGGCTACAATACGGAAACCCGCTTCTTCAATCATTTTAATAATTGCGCCAGAGTTACCTTCTGCTACTGCATCAGGCTTAATCATTGTAAAAGTTCTATTAGTTGCCATATTTTGAATTTATGAAATGTGTGGAATGTGATATTTCTATGTGCCAAATAGTTTTAAAGCTTATTGAAAAGCAATTAAACCCCTATTAAAATAGATAATTTATGTAAAATTACGACAAAGCTGTAAGGTTTTAGAAACCTAGCAGCTTTTTTTGTGGAGAATTCTCGCTAACTTTGCCATTCAAATTTAGAATAAAACATAATATCCTGATAATCAATCGTATATAATGCAAAATCTTGAAGCCTTTCGTGAGTTGATTAATACGCCCAAAAAAATTGTAATTACAACCCATTTTAAACCCGATGCCGATGCACTTGGGTCTGCATTAGGTTTAGCAGGATATTTAAGAAAAAAAGGACATCATATCACAGTTATTACTCCTTCTGATTATCCTAAATTCCTATTCTGGATGCCTAATAATGAGGAAGTTATTAATTATGAAGATTATAAATTAAGAGGCAAATCTAATAAATTAATAGCTGAGGCGGATATAATATTTTGTCTAGATTTTTCAGCATTGTCTCGTATTGAAGCAATGGCTGACCCTGTCAAACAATCGGATGCCATAAAAGTAATGATTGATCATCATACTTTTCCTGAAGATTTTGCACAGTTTTCTTATCATGATACCAAAGCGGCTGCTACAGCACAATTGATATTTCAATTAATAGTACTTTTAGGAGATGAATCTTTACTAGACGTCGCTATTTGTGAATGTTTATATGCTGGAATTATGACGGATACAGGTTCTTTCCGTCATCCAAGTACAACGCCAGCAGTACACAGAATTGTAGCTGATATTATGGAAATTGGCGTGAATACAAACCTGATTCATCGCCGAATTTATGATAGTACAACCGCTGAAAGATTGAATTTTTTAGGATATGTTCTTTCAGAAAAATTAGTCATTTTACCAGAATACAGAGTCGCTTATTTTACCGTTACAGAAGAAGAACTAAAACGTTTTAATTCGCAAACTGGCGATACTGAAGGAATTGTAAATTATGGTTTACAAATTGAAGGAGTAGTAATGTCAGTAATCATTGTTGACCGTCCGGAGGCAGTAAAAATGTCATTCCGTTCGGTAGAAGAATTTGCTGTGAATCAAATTGCTTCAAAATATTTCAGCGGAGGCGGACACAAAAATGCCTCTGGCGGTAAAACATCGGGTATTGGTTTAGAAGCAACCGTAGAAAAATTTATTGGTATTTTACCAGAGTATCAGGCAGAATTATTAGCAGTACCCATTTAAGTAAGAATTGTGAGTGATGAGTTTTGAGTCTAAAATATTGATATACATTACTTTAATTTATACACTAACTCGTTTATTTTAAACAGGGCTTAAATAATCGCTCATCGAGCAAAAAAACTAAAATAAAATCAATAAAATCAAACAAAAATGTTCAAAAGAATCAGTGTTGTATTGTTTGCTGCCAGTATGATGGTTGCATGTAACAAGAATCGTGTAGAAGTAAAAGAAGGTGTGAAAATCCAAATTCATAGCCACGACGACAAAGCAAGAAAATTAAAAGACGGAGATATTATTTCGTTTACTGCTAAAATTCAAAATTCTACAGACTCAGTACTTCAAGAGTCGCCAGCTTCACAACCAGCACGTGCTATGTTACAACCAGCTGGCTTATCAGGCTTCAAAGGTTCTTTTGAAGATGGCTTACGTTTACTTTCATTAGGAGATAGTGCAACAATTTATGTTCCAGTAGATTCTTTAGCAAAAGGTGGTCAGCAATTACCTCCATTTATCAAAAAAGGAACAGATTTAAAATACACAGTTAAGATTTTGAAAGTACAGTCGAAAGCTGAATTTGAAAAAGATATGGCTGCTGAACAAGCAAAAGCAAAAGCTGATGCTGAAGATCGTAAAACTAAATTGCCACAAATGATGGCTGATTATGTTAAAAAATCTGGCTTAACATTCAAAACTACTGCTTCTGGTTTACAATATGTAATCACGAAAGAAGGAACAGGCGAAACACCTAAAACTGGTGACGTTTGTAAATGTATGTATGTTGGTAAGTTTTTAGATGGAAAAGAGTTTGATAAAAGCCCAAGCCCATTAGATATGCCAATCGGAAGTATGATTCCAGGTTTCAATGAAGCATTATTGATGATGAAAAAAGGAGGGAAAGGTACTTTCTTGATTCCACCAACAATTGGCTATGGCGAGGCTGCTCAAGGACCAATTCCTGCCAACTCTGCTTTAGTTTTTGATGTTGAAGTGGTAGATTTCAAAAAAGGCGGACAATAGATTTCACAGAAGGTAAGTAAAGAAGACAGTAAAATGAAATATGTAAATCTTTTAGCCTAAAGGTTTTTAATTTATTTATTTCTAAGATTTTGTTGTACTTTTTTACTTACCTTTTTGGCTTTATGCCATTTTAACAGTTTTTAACGAATTTCCAACAATGGATTTCGTTATTTTGCGTTTCAAATAAGAGTTTAGTTTCGTTATGATTTTAACGAATAACTGATAATCAAATAACAGTCAGTAACGATGAAGTTCAAATTATTAAACTTTTTAGTGTTTGGGGCGGTAGTGAGTTTGCTCAGTTCATGTCTTTCTTCGGTTGTTTTGGAAGAAAATGTAATCGACCAACAAAACGAAACACAAATCCAGCAATATATCAGTAGTAAAAGCCTAACGATGCAAAAAGCTGGAAATGGGGTTTATTATACAATTACTCAGTCGAATGCGAATGGTCGCCAAATGATTTTAGGCGATACTATCCACTTGCATTATGTCATTACTAGGCTAGACGGTGTTAAAATCGATAGTTCATCTGTACTAACGAACAAGCCTTTTACGTTTTACCACAACGGAGTAAATACTAATATCTTTTTGAAATTCATTTCATTAATGCACGAAGGTGAAAAAGGTACTTTTATTTTACCTTCAAGATTAGTGGGTGGTGGTGTAGCTTTTCCTAATTTAGCCGCTAATCAACCTGTACGTTGTGATATATCTTATTTCCAAACTTCTGGAGAAGAAGCAGCCATTGACCGCTATATAAAAGAAAAGAACATTACAGTTACAGAAAAAACCACAGAAGGAGTACGATATATCAAAACAAGAGATGGTTCTGCGGATTTAATAGCAGGGAAAGTAGCAAAAATTAAATACACTGGTAAATTTTTGAATGGCGAAATCTTCGATACTAATCTAAATACAACAGATTCTTTAAGTTTAACAGTAGGTTCTACAGCAGCATCGTTTGTGACAGGTTTTATGATAGGTGCAAATAAAATGAAACTAGGCGAAAAAGCAACAATCATCTTTAGGTCTGCACTTGGTTATGGTGCAACCGGAGATTCAAGAGATGGCGGAAGAATTCCACCATACACACCACTTATTTTTGAATTAGAAATTGTAGCAATGAAGGATAAATAAAAATAAATACAAAACAATGAATAAAAGTATATTTTGGGTAATGTTATTTGGTGTTGTTGGGTTGCTAAGTTCATGTTCGAGTGGCCTTGAAGATACAAGTAAGCGATACATAGAGAATGAAAACAAAGTAATTCAATACGGTAAAGCTAATAATCTGACACTTACCAAGGAAGCCAATTCTGGAGCTTATTATACAGTAACTACTCCAAATGCTTCAGGCAGGAGTGCAAAAGAAACGGAATTAGTAAAGTTTTTTTATACATATAGAAAATTAGACGGAACATTACTTGATAGTACCACAACAGTACCGTTAGGTTTTACTTATTTTACTTATAATTCTATTTATAGCATTGCTGCTGCATTATTAAAAGAAGGTGAAAAAGGAATAATTATTTTTCCAGAAACAAGCCAATATACTGAACCTACAATCTTAAGTATTCAATTGATTTCAACTCGTAATGAAACGGAACAGATTGGTGAATTCGTTCAAAGTAAATTTGCAGGATTAAATGTTAATTCAACCAGTACAGGTTTACAATATGTAATTACGAAATCAAACTCTACTGGAGAATTGGTTAAAGCTGGACAAACTGTTACGGTAGCTTATACAGGAAATTTACTTTTTAAAACTCGAAAAAGAGACCTTAATGGTTTCTATATTTACAACGAACAATTTGATACAGGAAGTCTTAGTTTTGTAATAGGACAAGGTTCAGTGGTGCCAGGTTTTGAAGAAAGTGTTTCAAAACTAAAAGTAGGTGATAAAGGGAATTTTGTTTTTCCCTCTTCATTAGGTTATAGTAAAAATGGAAGCCTTAATAATTTAAACGTTTACGTAATTCCTCCATATTCACCATTAAATTTTGAAATAGAAGTAACTGCGGTTAAATAAATTTATATTTTCATTAAGAGCCTCCTCACGTAGAAATGAGGAGGTTTTTTATTTATTTTATCATGAAAAAACTATGTTTTGCAACGAACAATGCTCATAAAGTAGAAGAAGTTCAAGCGATTTTAGGACAACATTTTGAGTTATTGACGCTCAATCAAATTGGTTGTCAAGAAGAATTGCCTGAAACAGGAAATACCTTAGAAGCCAATTCTTTACAAAAAGCTCAATATCTTTTTGATCATTATCAGGTAGATTGTTTTGCAGATGATTCGGGTTTGGAAGTAACTGCATTGAACGGTGAACCAGGAGTATTTTCTGCTCGATATGCTGGAGAGCAAAGAAGCCATGCTGATAATATCGCTTTACTTTTAAAAAACTTATCAGGAGTAGAAGACCGTTCAGCTCAGTTCAGGACGGTTATTACACTGATTTTAGATGGGAAAGTAAATCAGTTTGAAGGGATTATTAAAGGTAAAATTATTGAAGAATTAAAAGGAAGCGAAGGCTTTGGGTATGACCCAATTTTTATGCCCGAAGGTTATGAAGTAACTTTTGCAGAAATGAGTATAGAGGAAAAAGGTGAAATTTCGCATCGTGCAAAAGCTGTTGAAAAATTAATTAGCTTTTTAAAATAAATATAAAAAGACAGTAAAATAGCCACAAGGTTAAGTGAAAAAAACTTAGCCTTGTGGCTATTTTACTTTATGGGTTGTAACGGATAAGATAATTGTTTTTTTTAAAGATTTATGCTTTAAATAGGGGTTTTGAATAGATGAAATGTCTGTATTATGCGAGCAAATTTGATATTGCCTCTAAATCATGTAAATTCGAGTATAAATGCTAATTTCTTTAACATTCACAAATAGAATGATTTACCCAAAAACTTTAAAACTGCTAATTGTTATAATCGTTGCTTTAGCTTACCAAAACGCCAATGCCCAATACACTATTACTGGAGTTGTAACTGATGCCAAAAATGGAGACCCTTTGCCTTTTGCAACAGTTGGCTTGAAAGGTATGAATGTAGGTGCACAAACAAATTTTGAAGGCATTTATGTTATCAAAACAAAAGTGCTTTCCGACTCCATTTATGTAAGTACTATTAATTATAAAAGGAGAATGAAAGTACTTGATAAAAAAATATTTACTCAAACGATAGACTTCCAATTACAAGGAGAAGCCAAATCTTTAGATGAAGTAGTGGTATATTCTGGTGAAAATCCTGCATTTAAAATTCTTAGAAAACTTAGTGAAAATAAAAACAAGAATGATAGAAAGCGACTGAATGCTTTTGAGTATAATTCTTATTCAAAAATGGAATTGGATGTGGATAACCTTTCTGAAAAATTTAAAGAAAGAAAGGTGATGAAGCAAATACAGGGAGCGATTGAAAAATTTGAAAAACTAGCAGGTGAAGACGGCAAAGCTGTAATTCCAACTTTTATTTCCGAAACGCTTTCAAAATATTACTTCCGTGAAAATCCTTCAAGAAAGAAAGAAATTATCTTGAAAAATAATATCAAAGGTGTTGGTGTAAAAGAAGGAGGTTTTGTCTCGCAACTTGTTGGAGGAAACATTTTTGCTAATTACAATTTCTACGATAATTATGTGCCATTTTTAGGCAAAGATATTATTTCTCCATTTGGTGATAATTGGAAAGGAACATACAAGTGGTTTTTGTCAGATACAACAAATGTTGACGGTCATATTTGTTACGGAATGGAATTTGACCCTAAAAATGATAAAGATTTAGTTTTTATAGGGAAAGCTTATATTGATACTACTTCGTATGCTTTAGTACAAATTGATGCTACTGTTGGAAAAGAGGCAAATATCAACTTTATTGACAAAATAAAAATATCTCAAGAATTAGAACAGACTTCTGAAGGAGCTTGGTTGCCATCAAAAACACGATTTTTAATTGATATTGCTGAATTAACTAAAAATTCGGCGGGGATGTTGTTGAAAATGTATATTTCAAATAAGGATTTTGTCGTAAATCAACCAAAAGAACTAAGCTTTTATGACTTACCGATTGAAGTAGCAGAAGATTCTAAAGAACCTGACCCTAAATTTTGGCTAGAAGCAAGACATGAATCACTTTCTGCACAAGATATTTTAGCTTCAAAACTAATTGATACTGTAAGGAATGTTCCAATCGTGAAAACTTATGTCGAAATCGCAGAAATTGTGGCAAGTGGCTATAAAAGATTCAATAAATTTGGAATAGGTCCCTACATTTCACTTTTATCTGTCAATAAAATTGAAGGAATCAGAACAAGATTGGGTTTTAAAACAAACTCAGATTTTAGCAAAGAATGGATTCTAAAAGGCTGGGCAGGATTTGGAACTAGAGATTTAACACTTAAATATGGCGGAGAAGTTGACTATATTATTTCACGCAGACATTGGACTGTCGCTGGAATAAAACACAGTTATGATTTAGAACGCATAGGATTGACACCAGAATTAATTGGCGACAATAAAATATTTTATGCTTTTACACGCTGGGGTGCATTTTCTGGTGCTTTCTACCGAAGAGAAAGTGAAGTATTCTATAAAACAGAACCTACAAAAGGTATCACTTTCACGAGTTCACTCACAACAAGAGGTTTTGACCCACTTTTTGAGTTTCAATACCGCACACATCCCGACCAAGGCAAACATTCACCAACGGTCGATCATTACGACGATACATTTTTTACGTTTGAAGCACGCTTCGCAAAGAATGAAACATTCTTAATGGATGGTAATGAACGCATAACGCTTGGAAGTAAACGTACTCCTACTGTTACGCTAACTTATCAACATGGAATGAAAGTCCTTAACGGAGATTTTCGTTATGATAAGTTTATGGCAAAAGTATTTCAATCGTTTCGTATTGGAACAATTGGTCGCTCAGATTATACTTTGCAGGCAGGCTATATTCCAACAGCTTTGCCAGCACCGCTTTTGTTCCCACATTTAGGGAACGAAACCTTTTTTTATAATCGTGCCGCATTTAATACAATGCACTATTTTGAATTTGTAAGTGATAAATACGTTTCGTTAAATTATAACCACAATTTTGATGGATTACTCTTTAACCGTATTCCTGCCATTCGTCAATTAAAATGGCGTTTGATTGCTTCTGCTAATGTACTTCTAGGAAGTCAGCGAGAAGAAAATAAAGAACTGATGCAAGAAGCGATACCAGTAATTAATCCAAAACATACTAAAGGAGAATTACAGCCAAGATATAGTTTTTCAGGACTAGACCCCAACAAACCTTATATTGAAGTTGGATACGGTATTGATAACATCTTTAAGATATTTAGGATTCAGGCATTTCATCGCCTTTCTTACCTAGATCATCTTTCACCATCAGGGAAAAGTCCAAGACCTTTTGCATTAAAAGCGTCTGTACATTTCTCTTTTTAAGACAAACTTACTAGTTTTACAAAAAGCTCCTACTTTACAGAATACATAGCTGTGAGGTGGGATTTTTTGTTAGTAAGTAACTATAATGGGTTGTATAATTATATTATAAATGTAACCATCGTATCAGCTGTAACTAAATTTGTTTTACCACTTTTAGGAGCATGAGCCTTTAAAGATAAACTTGAAACTGTTTTTTTCGAGATATTTAATTTACTGTTTTTCATTTTGTGAAATGTTTAAAATGTCTTTGATTAGAAATCAACTCTGTTTTGAGTTGTTTGATGGTTCAAAATTGCACAAAAAAATATCTTGTTAGAGGTGGTCGGTCTTAACCAAACTATTCTCAGTCTAAATAGTAATATTATAGATTTGAATAATAAATAATAAGTTGATAAGTTTTAATGTATTTGATGAAAAGTAAAGGATATTCGGGTTCATAATTTTTAAAATTTTATAAAATGAATGGGAGAAAAAAAATACACATAGTTGTTTGGGTTTTATATGTGATTTATTATCAGTTGAGTTATGTAATTGCATACAGAGAAAAGTATGAATTGGCTACTGGGTTAATAATCTTAATAAATTGTTCTTGTTGGATAATTATTTTCTATAATTGCTCATTATTTATTTTTCCGAAATTTTTAAAAACAAAAAGATATACTGCAACAACCTTTTTATGTGTAATAAATAGTTCAATAATTACAATTGTTAACCTTTATATAATAACTCTACTTTTTCCTGATTATCCAAGCGTTGCATTTGATGTATTGGAAGTAATTCGACATTTTTGGGGCTGTCAGATTTTTACTATTTACGCACTAGGCTATTATTTCGCACAAAAATCAATTAATCAACAAATTGAAATAGCAGCCAGAGATAGAGAAATTGCTGAACAAAAAATTGCCATTGCAGAAAAGGAGGCGAAAATTGCTAAACAAGAATTGGAAATAGCTATCTTAGCGAAAGAAAAAGCTTTGGCGGAAATGGCTTTTTTAAGAGCCCAAATTAATCCGCACTTTATGTACAATACCCTTAATATGATTTTTGAAAGGGTAAGAAAGGCTTCTCGTGAGGCTGGAGATATTGTTCTAGCTTTTGCTGAAATGTTACGTTATGCAACTAGTACAAAGTCGCAAGAAGATGAAGTAGATTTAGGGGGTGAATTAGATTTTGTAAAACAATATATTGAATTACATTTACAAAGATTTCATTATAAAGTTTATATCGACTTTGAAGAAGATGGCGATTTCTCTTACCACAGAATCGTTCCGATGGTCTTGATTACGATTGTAGAAAATGGTATCAAACACGGTTTTTTTGATGAGCCAGACATTGCCTTTAGAATCAGAGCAACTTTAATGGATGAAGTATTTGTATTTACGGCGACAAACAAGAAAAATCCATATCCTAATGCCATTGCGGATGCTGGACAGACTGGAATAGGAATAAAAAATATTAAAAAAAGACTTTTAACAACATATCCGGCCGAAGCGCATAGTTTAGAAATAATAGAAAGCGAAGAGGACTATACAGTAGTATTTACAGTAAATTTTAACCTTCTGAAGAAATGATTAATTGTGTTGTAGTAGATGATGAACAATCTGCATTAGATCTTGTGGTAGATTATATTAATGATACCCCGTTCCTTAATTTAGTGGCTGCGACAACCAACCCTATGGAAGCTGTTGGTATTATTCAATCTAGGGAGGTTGATTTGGTATTTGCAGATATTCAAATGCCAAGAATGAATGGCTTGAATTTGGTCAGTCTATTTGAAAATAAAGTAAAATTCGTGATGACGACTGGCTATCAGGAATATGCTTTGAAAAGCTTTGAATATGGTGTATTAGATTATCTGGTTAAACCATTTTCATATCAAAGATTCTTGAAGGCTGTCAATAAAATGCCTTTCAGTATGACTTTGGTTGATGACCCAACTAAATCAGTTGAGTCTGCTCCAGAGCCTCCTGTAAAAAGAGAAGAGTTTATTTTTGTAAAAGTAGATGTAAAAGGTAAATTTCATAAAGTACTCTACAAGGATGTTGTATATATGGAAGCTCAAAAAAGCTATGCTTCTATTTATACGAAAGAAGAACGTATTACGACCAATCTAACGCTTTCGGATTTAGAAAAACGTTTACCGCCAGACCGTTTTATGAGAATTCACCGTTCTTATATCATCTCAACGGAAAAAATCACAGGTATTGAAGGCGACGAAGTAATCCTTGATAAAGTAGTGAGAATTCCTGTTGGAGATACTTATGCAGATGAATTTACGAAAGCGATTGAAGGAAGTATTTACTATAAAGAAAAAGATAGTGCTACCTTGGTTTATAGAAAAATTGGTGGAGACAAATAATTAATAAATAGATATTTTATTATCATAAAGCCTTGGTAACTTCAATGTACCAAGGCTTTATGCTTTTTTATAAATGACTAAACTGTGCTATAGCTAATTCATGAAAGACCTTGAAGAACACAATAATCTTAACAGTTTTTCAAAAATAAAACATTTAAAAGAGCCAATTTGTACAATTTGAAGAACTTTTGGAGGCTTTCGTGTTTTAATAATTTTTGATTTATATTTGTTTTAGAGAAAAAAAATATAGCACTGTTTGCCTAACATTAATTAATTTTCAATCAATGTCAATTTTAGTACTTATAATTTCTTGCACAATTGCTGCATATTTACTTGGTTCAATTCCAACGGCAATTTGGTATGGTGAAGCTTATTTTGGTTTTGATATTCGTAAACATGGAAGTGGGAATGCAGGTGCTACCAATACTTTTAGAGTACTAGGAAAAAGAGCAGGGACAATCGTATTATTAATTGATGCCATCAAAGGCTGGATTGCAACATCTTTAGCTTTAATGATTTATTACGGGCATCTTATTGAATGGTCTGAGTGCCAAAATCTTAAACTACTTTTTGGTTTTGCAGCGGTTTTAGGTCATATCTTTCCAGTATTTTCTAATTTTAAAGGTGGCAAAGGAGTAGCAACTTTATTAGGAATGGTGATGTCAGTGCATCCAGAAGCAGCTTTAGTTTGCATGGTGATTTTCTTTTTAGTATTTATTTCATTTCATTATGTTTCATTAGGTGCTATCATCGCTTCGTTGTCGTTTCCTATTTTACTTTTATTAAAAACATTTGGAAAAGAAAACGATTTAGTAATCGTCTTCGGTTTTATTTTATTTTTACTTATCCTGATTACGCATCGTAAAAATGTAGTGAGATTGTTCAAAGGGCAAGAAAATAGAATTTACCTTCGTCCGAAGAAAGAATCCGTTTAAATCGTTAGAAGATATTATATTTGTACCTTCTGTCAGAAAATTGACGGAAGGTATTTTTTTGACTGAATATTGGAGCATCAAATACAAAATAAAGGCTCATCATTACACAATCACAACAACATGAAAAACTATATTGAAGCAAATAAAGAGCGTTTTTTAGCTGAATTACTTGATTTATTAAGAATTCCATCGATAAGTGCTGATAGCAAATACAAAGATGATGTCAGAGAAGCCGCCGAATTTATTGCTGAAAAAATTCAATCTGCTGGTGCAGATTTCGTAGAAATCTGTGAAACGGCTGGTTATCCAATTGTATTTGGACAAAAAATCATAGATGAATCTTTACCAACGGTTTTGGTGTATGGACATTACGATGTACAACCTGCTGATCCATTAAATCTTTGGGATTCTCCACCATTTGAGCCAGTTGTAAAAGACGAAAAAATTTATGCTCGTGGAGCTTGCGATGACAAAGGACAAGTATATATGCACATCAAAGCTTTTGAAACAATGATGGCTACAAATGCTTTACCATGTAATGTAAAGTTCATGATTGAAGGAGAAGAAGAAGTTGGGTCTGATAACTTGGGTACTTTTGTAAAAGCCAATAAACAAAGATTAACTGCTGATGTTATTTTGATTTCTGATACAGCAATTATTGCTAATGATATTCCTTCAATTGATGTTGGTTTAAGAGGGTTGAGCTATTTAGAAGTAGAAGTAACAGGTTCAAATAGAGATTTACACTCGGGTGTGTATGGTGGAGCAGTAGCAAATCCAATCAATGTGTTGAGTAAAATGATTGCTTCTTTACATGATGAAAATAACCATATTACCATTCCTACTTTTTATGATGATGTGGTTGAATTAACGCCTGCTCAGCGTGAAGCAATGGCACAAACGCCATTTGATTTAGAAGCTTATAAAAAAGATTTATCCATTGATGATGTAAGAGGAGAAGCTGGTTATTCAACTTTGGAAAGAGCATCTATTCGCCCGACTTTGGATGTAAATGGTATTTGGGGAGGTTATATCGGAGAAGGTGCAAAAACGGTATTGCCTTCAAAAGCTTCTGCAAAAATTTCAATGAGATTGGTGCCTAATCAGCAATCAGATAAAATTACAGAATTGTTTACAAAGCATTTTCAGTCAATTGCACCAGCAGGAGTAACAGTAACTGTTCGTCCACACCATGGTGGAGAACCTTATGTTACCCCAACTGATTCTAAAGAATACAGAGCGGCTGAAAAGGCAATGGAAGAAAGTTTTGGTAAAAAACCAGTACCTACTCGTGGTGGTGGAAGTATTCCAATTGTGGCTTTATTTGAAAAAGAATTAGGTTTAAAAACTGTATTAATGGGATTTGGTTTAGATTCAGACGCTATTCACTCGCCTAACGAACATTATGGTTTATTTAACTTTTATAAAGGAATAGAAACGATACCTTTATTTTTTAAGTATTATGCAGAATCATAAGGATTCAGTAAAATATTGCAGAGGTCTTTTGTTTTTATGGCAAAACCATTATAGTCAAGACAATACTGTGCTTAATTAAAAAGGCAAATTGTTATATTTGCAAAAAGATAGAAGCGTTGCTACGTAATAAAATATCTTAATACAAAGATTAAAGAGAGGTATAAGTGTTGATTTTTGCCCTTTCTGAAAGAATTGAATTATAATCATCATGACCGAAATTAATTTAGACGCTCTTACAACAGAAGAAACCTCACGGTATGACAACCTTGATGAAATGTCTATTCGTGAGATTTTAGAAGGTATTAATAATGAGGACAAAACAGTGCCTTATGCTGTAGAAAAAGCTATTCCACAAATAGAGAAACTAGTTGCAGAGATTGTTCCTAGAATGAAAAAAGGAGGAAGGCTTTTCTATATCGGTGCTGGAACGAGCGGACGTTTAGGAATCGTAGATGCCTCAGAATGCCCACCTACTTTTGGTGTACCTTTTGATTTAGTAATTGGACTAATTGCTGGAGGTGATGGTGCTATTCGTAAAGCAGTTGAAAATGCAGAAGATGATATTGAACAAGCTTGGAAAGATTTAGAAGCTTATGATATTCATGAACTAGATACAGTAATTGGTATAGCAGCTTCTGGAAGAACACCTTATGTTATTGGTGGTTTAAACAAAGCTCGTGAAAATGGATTATTGACAGGTTCTATTTCTTGTAATGAAGATAGTGAAATTTCAAAAGCTGCTGAATTTAAAATTGAAGCCATTTCAGGGCCAGAATTCGTAACGGGAAGTACTCGTATGAAATCAGGTACGGCTCAAAAGTTAATTCTAAACATGATTTCAACCTCTGTGATGATTCAATTGGGAAGAGTAAGAGGAAACAGAATGGTTGATATGCAACTGAGTAATCATAAATTGGTTGTCAGAGCAGAGAATATGGTCATGGAAGAATTAGGGATTACTCGTGACGAAGCCGAAAATTTATTACAAAAACACGGAAGTGTACGAGCTTCGGTAGATGCCTACAGAGCCAGCCATTAACATATCGTTAACAGCAAGTATTAAAACAAGCGACTATGTTTGTCGTTATAAGTGAAATTACTTAAACCATAAACAAGTCTTATTGCTAATTATAATTTTCCGAACAAATAAGATTTAATCAATATACCAGTAACCCTTTCTTTTCTTTATTATGAAAAAAACGATATTTAGCGCACTATTGCTTGCAGGTTTAGCAATTAATGCAAAAGCTCAGGATTTTCCAGAGGATATTAAACCACTTGTAACGAAGTACGCTTGTACTGCATGTCATAAAGTTGATGCTAGACTTGTTGGTCCTGCATATACTGATGTTGCAAAAAAGAAATATACTAACGAGAAAATCGTAGAATTAATCGGTGCTCCTAAGCCTTCTAACTGGCCAGGTTATCCTCCGATGGCTGCTTTAAAAGTACCTAAAGAAGACGCTTTGAAAATTGCAGGATGGATTAATTCTTTAGCTGGAAAATCAAAAGCAAAAGGTAAAAAGAGCTAATACTTTTTAACAATTTCAAAATACCTTGACATCTCCAACGAACTGTCAAGGTATTTTTTTTGTTCGCTCAATATTAGTAATTTTTAGCAGCACCACAATTTTTATTGATATGAACAAATACCAAACAACTGTATATTTTAGTGTAGATCAGGAATTCATGAAATTAATCCCTGAACATAGAAGTGTGATTAATGATTTAATTCTAAAAGGAGTAATAGATTCTTATGCTATCTCAGCTGAAGTAGGTCGTGGCTGGATAATTGTCAATGCTAAAAGTAAAGAAAGTGTTCACAAATATCTGGAACGGTCACCATTGTATAGCTACTTTGAATTAGAGATAGACCAATTGATGGTTTATGATTCTCAATCATATCGTTTTCCTAAAATGGTTATGAATTAGATAGAAACCTATCTGTCATAAAATCAAAAAGCCTTGAACGCTAGACGTTCAAGGCTTTTTGATTAATAAAAATATAATTAGGCTTCCCTTTATGAGTGTAATCTTTTAATAATCAATATATTACCAATAAAATAACCCCGAAAAAGTGTCAATACTGGCAAATTTCGGGGTT
>NZ_JACHKT010000035.1 GCF_014204325.1 Arcicella rosea | reverse complement strand
ATCTAAAATCTTATGTAGTTGTATTTGCATATCTTATATGTTTTGAATACAAAAATATACATTAAAAGTCATCAGCCTAATTTAAGGATTGAGCCCTAATTTATTTTAGCTTATAGCCAATCAAGCCCTCAATGTTTCCACAACCTCTTTCACATATTGTATGGTAAAATCAATTTCTTCCTGATTGGTAAATCTTCCTAAACTAAAACGAATAGAAGAATAGGCTAATTTATCAGAAACACCAATTGCTTTTAACACATGAGAAGGCTCTACCGAAGCCGAAGTACAAGCCGAACCGCTAGAAACGGCAATATCTCGGAACGAAGAAAGTAATAATTCGCCATCAACGCCTTCAAAAGAAATATTGGTAAGGTTTGGCAAACGATTATTCGTATTACCATTCACTTTTGTTCCTTTTATCTGCGATAAAATTCCTTGTTCTAAACAATCTCTTAGTTTTGATAAAGTAATACTTTCAGTCAATAATTCAGCATTGGCGATTTCACAGGCTTTACCCAAACCAACGATAGCTGGCACATTTAAAGTACCCGAACGAAAACCTCTTTCGTGTTTTCCTCCATCCATTTGAGCAACCAAATCTTGATTCTTCAAGTTTCGGTTGATGTATAAAACACCAATTCCTTTTGGACCATAAAGTTTGTGTCCCGACAAACTCAATAAATCAATTTTGGCAGCTTTTACATCAATCTGTACTTTCCCAACTGCCTGAGTAGCATCTGAATGGAAAAGTATTTTATGTTTTTGGGCTAAAGTACCGATTGCCTCAATCTCTTGAATTGTCCCGATTTCATTATTGGCATACATGATTGAAATCAAAAAAGTTTCTGGACGAATCGCTTCTTCAATTTGCTCAATCGTTACACTCCCAAATTCATCAGGTTGTAAAAAAGTAGTTTCAGCACCCATTTTTTCAAGATGCAAACAAACATCTAATACTGCTTTATGTTCTGTTTGAACGGTGATGATGTGATTTTTTTGAGGAAAAACACTTTCAAATACGCCTTTTAAAGCCAAATTATTGGCTTCGGTTGCTCCGCTTGTAAAAACGATTTCTTTAGTACTAGCTTGAAGTAATTCTGCAATTTGTTCACGAGCAGTTTCAACAGCATCTTTGGCTGTCCAACCCAATAAATGTGAACGAGAAGCCGCATTGCCAAAATGTTCTGTAAAATATGGAAGCATGGCTTCTAAAACCCGTGGGTCAACTGGGCAAGTAGCGTTATAATCTAAGTAAATGGGATATTTCATAACAAAAAAAGGTAAGCCAAAAGCTTACCTCGAAAGATACAAAATCTTATGGAATTATTTTCCTCCGAACAGTCCACCAAGCATGCCACCAACACCACTACCTCCACCATTTCCACTCATGAATTTGCCAGCAATATTTTTTACATCATTCATATCAAACTGACCGTCTGCAAATGCTCCAGTAATATCGTTCAAATTGAACGAAGTATCGTTCGGGTCGTTTGTTTTAGTGATTAAAGAGTTCATTACATTTGGCAAAATCTGCGATACAATACCAGCCGCAGCGGTTTTATCTAAACCAAATTTTTGCATTAAACCCGTAATAGCTTGTTGAGCAATGTTCGCAACAATCGGGTTCGACATCAAAGTACTTGCATTCAAGCCCGTTTGTCCGCCTAATAAACTTGTTAAAGCACCCAAACCACCAGCACCATTTTGTGCCTGACCTTGCAAACCATTTGTTACTGCACTCATAATAGTTTGCATCGCATCTTGATTTTTTTCATTTGGTATAGCTGGATTTTTTACGATAGCTTGCTGAGAATTGTCTTGAATAAGACTCATTAATTGTTCTAACATTTGGAATTGTTTTTGTGAGTTTTTGTGATTTTGAGTAAAAGTATAGACAGATTTTTCTAATTTCAAGAATTATTCAAAAAGAATCAGGAAATATTAAATTAATTAATACAATGCTCGAAACAAGCACAGATCAAAACGAAGTGAACACTTTGAAAGAACAAATTCTACCTCTGATTGATGATTTACGATACCCAAGTGAATCTGACGAAGCTGTTGAATATTTTGAAATGGAATACACAACTGCTGAAAGTATTTCTGTACAAGACTTTAAGCTATTCAATGGCATTGAACCCGATAAAGAAGTAGAAGCGATTGCCATCGAAGATTTTTTCGAACCATTGACCAGAATTGAAGATTGGTTTGGCGAAGAAGAAAAAAAGTATGCTGACAATGCCCTGAAATTACAAACATTACTTACTGAAAAACTAACAGACATACAAGTCTTAAAAATCGGAGCAGTAGAAATTGATGTTTTTCTGTTCGGAATCTATGAAGAAAATAAATGGATTGGCGTAAAAACAATTTTGATAGAAACTTAGAAACAAAAAAAGAGCGATTCAATGAATCGCTCTAATCTTTCTATTTTACTTTCGCTACTACTGCTTTGAACGCCTCTGGGTGGTTCATTGCTAAGTCAGCTAATACTTTTCTGTTTAACTCGATACCTTGTTTGTTTAATTTACCCATTAAAGCTGAGTAAGATAAACCTTCTTGACGTGCAGCAGCATTGATACGCTGAATCCATAAAGCACGGAAATCTCTTTTCTTAACCTTACGGTCACGGTAAGCATATTGAAGACCTTTTTCAATTTTGTTCTTCGCTACCGTCCAAACGTTTTTACCTCTTCCGTAAAAACCTTTAGCTAATTTGAGCACTTTTTTACGTCTTGCTCTCGACGCTACGTGATTGACGCTACGTGGCATAATCTTTGGTTGTTTTTTGAAATATGGCGGTTAATGCTTAACACTTATTGAGCCAATTTTCTGGTTGAACAATAACTAAATTTTAATTTGTTTCGATTGAATAAATCTAAAGAAACGAGAATTACATTACTAACATCAACGTTACTCTGTCCATATCAGCAGAACTAACTAAAGTATCGTGAACTAAGTTACGCTTACGTTTAGTAGATTTTTTTGTAAGAATGTGGCTGTGGAAAGCGTGCTTACGCTTGATTTTGCCTGTTCCTGTAACCTTAAAGCGTTTTTTCGCTCCAGATTTGGTTTTAATTTTTGGCATTTTATTAAACGTTTTAAATGAAAAATATAAATTTTGTAAAATAGGATGCAAAGATACGGAAAAATATGATAGACAATACTTGTGATTCAAATAAAATGAATGTGCTGTAGATTTTATTTGAAAGATTTTATCATTTAAGGCATAAATTCAACACCTAAGTTTGTAATTTTGAGTAATGAAAAAAAATCGTCACATATCTCTTTATTTTCTATCTATTTTATTGTTAGTAAGTGCTTGTATTTCTGAATCCAAAAAAGGAATCAATATTCCTCCTGTGCCAGAAGTAACAGAAAAAGCTCGTAGAGAAGCAGCCATCGCTTTTTTAACAGATGCCATCGAAGCATCACCAAGTAGTTCTGAAAACTATTACAAGCGTTCATTACTCTATTTGGAAAATGAAAAAATCAACGATGCCCTCGACGACATCAATACCTCCATTAGCATTAAACCTAATGTTGGTACTTATTTTCAAGCAAAAGCATTAATTCTAAGAGCATCCAATCAACCAAGTTTAGCTCTTGAAGCAGCATCAAAAGCAGAAGTATTAAATGCTGAATCGCCAGAACTTTATACGCTTTTAGGTGATTTATATCAGCAATTAAATATGTTTGAAAAGGCAAAAGCTTATTTAAGAAAATCCTTACAAATTTCACCCAATAATGGTGAAACCTATTTTGTACAAGGAGAAATCTCCGCCAAAATGGCTGATACGGCTACTGCTTTAGGATATTTTCAACAAACGCTAAGCCTTAAACCTAGTTTTTTGCCTGTTTATTTGAAATTAGCCCAAATCCATACAAACCTTCGTGAATATGATTTGGCTTTACTCTATGCTGATAAAGGTTTGAGGTTTCATCCTAAAAACGGAAATTTATTTTTACAAAAAGGTAATACTTATCAAAAATCTTGGAAGCTAGATAGTGCTATACTTTGCTACAATAAAGCGATTACATTAGATACTTCATTGATTGAAGCCAATTTCAACACAGGAATGATTTACTTTAAATCAAAAGCTTATCGTTTTGCCCTTCCATTTATTGAAAAAGCATTTAACCAAAATGCAAAATATCCTGAAGTAAAATTCTTATACGCTCAATGCCTTGAATACACAGGTGACTTTGCTAAAGCTGAAACTTATTATAGCGAATTACTGGCCAGCAATAGTCAAGATTACCGAGCATTGAACGGAGTATATAGAACACAACACAAACAGAAGTATGGTCTTTATCCAACAGGTTTAGATACCAAGTTTGATACAACTTCTTATCCAAGTTTTGAAGCACCAACTCGAAAAGTTGATACAACCACTATTAGACCATTAAAACCCAAAGGAATTCTGAATAACTAAAAATACATTATCTTGTATTTTGTAGATGAAAGAGATACTTTTGACCCAATATTTTCAAAATATTACTCAACACAATTAAAACAAGCTTTTTGAGATTCTTTTTGATAAGAAATGTTATTTGTAGAACATTTTCTTCCAAAACAAGGCTCAAAACAAACACAAACCCCATGATTAAAATTAAATTACCCGACGGTAATGTCAGAGAGTATGCTCAGGGAACAACTGGGATGGACATTGCCCTCAGCATTTCAGAAGGATTAGCAAGAAATGTTTTAGCGGCAAAAGTAAATGGTAAAGTAGTAGATGCTTCTTTGCCTATCAATGATGACTGCGATTTTCAATTACTGACATGGAATGATGCCGATGGTAAATCTACATTCTGGCATTCATCAGCTCACTTACTAGCCGAGGCAATTGAAGCCTTGCATCCTGGAACAAAATTCGGTATCGGGCCAGCCATTGAAACTGGTTTTTATTACGATATTGATATGGGTGAAAAAGCATTGAGTGCGGATGAGTTTAAGAAAATTGAGGATAAAATGTTGGAATTGGCTCGTCAGAAAAACCAATATCAACGTTCTGAAGTTTCTAAGGCTGATGCCATTCAATACTTCACTGAAAAAGGCGACGAGTATAAACTTGAGCTTTTAGAAGGTTTAGAAGACGGTTCAATCACTTTTTATCAGCAAGGTAACTTTACGGATTTATGCCGTGGGCCACACATTCCAAACACTAGTTTTATCAAAGCGGTAAAATTGATGTCGGTAGCGGGTGCATATTGGAGAGGTGATACTTCTCGTAAACAAATGACTCGTGTGTATGCCGTTACTTTTCCGAAACAAAAAGAATTAGAAGAGTACTTAACTTTATTAGAAGAAGCTAAACGCCGTGACCACCGTAAATTAGGAAAAGAATTAGAACTTTTCGCTTTCTCTGAAAAAGTGGGAATGGGTTTACCTTTATGGTTGCCGAAAGGAACAATGTTACGTGAACGTTTAGAGAATTTCTTACGTAGAGCTCAAGTACGTGCAGGATATTCGCCTGTAATTACGCCACATATTGCTTCTAAAGAATTATACATTACTTCTGGTCACTATGCGAAATATGGTGCGGATTCATTCCAACCAATTCGTACGCCAGACGAAGGAGAAGAGTTTTTCTTGAAACCAATGAACTGTCCTCATCACTGCGAAATTTATAAGACTAAGCCTCGTAGTTATAGAGATTTGCCTTTACGTTTGGCAGAATTCGGTACAGTGTATCGTTACGAACAGTCAGGGGAATTACATGGTTTGACTCGTGTACGTGGCTTTACTCAGGATGATGCACACATTTTCTGTCGTCCAGACCAAGTAGAAGATGAGTTTATGAAAGTAATTGATTTAGTGTTGTACGTATTCAAAGCTTTAGGTTTTGATAATTACTCAGCACAAATTTCATTACGTGACCCTGAAAATAAAGAAAAGTACATCGGTAAAGACGAAGATTGGGACAAAGCCGAAGCTGCTATCATCAAATCTGCTGCTGCAAAAGGTTTACCAACGGTAGTAGAATTAGGAGAAGCAGCATTCTATGGACCAAAGTTAGACTTTATGGTGAAAGATGCTTTAGGACGTAAATGGCAATTAGGAACAATCCAAGTGGATTATCAATTACCACAACGTTTTGAATTAGAATACACAGGTTCAGACAACCAAAAACACCGCCCAGTGATGATTCACCGAGCACCATTTGGTTCATTAGAGCGTTTTGTGGCTATTTTAATTGAAAACACTGCTGGAAATTTCCCACTTTGGTTATCGCCAGAGCAATTGGCTGTATTGCCCATCTCTGAAAAATACGAGGATTATGCCAATGAAATTTTCTTACGTTTACAAGAAAACGATTTACGTGGCTATATTGACCATAGAGATGAAAAAATTGGTAGAAAAATACGTGATGCAGAAGTAAATAAATTACCATTTATGCTGATTGTTGGTGAAAAAGAATCAGAACAAGGAATGGTTTCAGTCCGCAAAAAAGGTGAAGGCGATTTAGGAATGATGCCAATTGACCAGTTTATTAACATAATGCAAACAGAAATAAATAAAAATGTTGTAAGATTTAAAGAATAAGAACTAAAAATTAAACTTGCATTTTTTTATTTTTTGAATTAGCTTTCGGAAGATTCGTAATTAAAGTGTTAATTTGTAACCTTTTATGCGAATTTTCCGTTAAATTAGCATTGGCAGTGAAATTTTGAGTTCTCAAACCTGCTATTTGTATCATTTTAAAACAAATCATTTAGATAATATGGCGTTACGCCCGAATAACAATTTTAGAAATAATCGTAGAGAAGAAGAGCCTTACAGAATAAATGGTCTCATCAAAGGAGTACAAAATGTACGTTTAGTTGGTGAAAACGTTGAGCAAGGCATCATGGACATAAAGCAAGCCTTGGCTATTGCTGTTCAACAAGGTTTAGATTTAGTAGAAATCTCACCAAAAGCGGATCCACCAGTATGTCGTGTTACGGATTACGCAAAATTTAAGTACGAGCAGAAGAAAAAACAAAAAGAAATTAAAGCAAACGCTGCCAAAACAGTATTGAAGGAAATTCGTTTCTCACCAAATACTGATGACCACGATTTTAATTTCAAATTAAAACATGCCATCAACTTCTTGAAAGAAGGTGCAAAAGTGAAAGCTTATGTTCACTTTGTTGGTCGTTCAATCGTATTTAAAGAAAGAGGAGAAATCTTATTATTAAACTTTGCAAAAGGTTTAGAAGAAGTAGGAAAAGCTGACGAATTACCACGTTTGGAAGGTAAAAGAATGTCAATTATGTTTTCTCCGAAAGAAAAGAAGAAATAAAATTGGCTAATAGGCGTTGAGTTACAGTTGTGAATTTTGAGTGATGAGTTTTAAATATAGAATTCATACATACATTTAAGTAATTTATTTTACATAAATTACAGACATTACTTAAACATACTGTTTCGCTTACATCTTGTGAAATTCAAATTCATCAAATATCTAATTCCCTTTATTTTCCTAGGTTTAGGAATAAAGGGAATTTTATGTTCTACTGAATTCCAACAAGTTAGTACGTCAAAAGTTACCAAATTCAAACTTCCTACCAGAAGTACGCATTCTGATTCTCCAGATGCCGTTGACGATTTCGTCAACACAAACCATGTCAATTCCAATTCAGAAGAATCTGATGATAATGACGATGAGGATTACTACACAAGCTGGTTCTCGAAAACAAGTAAAGATGCACATCATGTTTACATTAATCACATCAGTGAAAACTATGTGTTCAGTCATCAATTAATATTCAATTATCTTCCTAAAATTTATCTAAAAATCAGAGTACTTCGTCTTTGATTTCCTTCCTTTATTTTTAAAAATAATATAATTGTTTTTGTAGCATAACATGAACTGCTGTCTTACACTAAAACTGTTTTTTATTTTTTATCAATTTCATTAGAAGCTAAATGTACTTCTAATGCACAACTGTGCTGTATTCTCTTTTTCTCTCATTATAAAATCACTAAAATGAAACGTTTATGGATTATTCTGCTGTCTTTGACTTGCTTCAAGACATTTTCGCAGGATACTTTGAAACTTGCTCTAACCGACGTAGAAGCAATTTTCTTAAAAAACAATGCACTTTTATTGGCTCAAAAGTACAATATCGAAGCCTCTAAAGCCCAAATTATTCAAGCCAGATTATGGGATAACCCAACTTTTTCGGGAGAACAACAAATCTATAATCAGGAAACAAGAACGCCTCTCCCACTCGGAAACATGGGGCAAAGAGCCTTTCAAATTCAGCAACTTTTTTTGCTGGCAGGCAAACGTAATAAACAGATTGAGTTGGCTAAAATCAATACTGAAGCAAGTGAATATAATTATTATGATTTGTTGAGAACTTTAGCCATTGAGTTAAGAACCAATTTTTATGATACTTACTTCATCATAAAATCTGTAGCGATGTATGATGAGGAAATCCTGACGTTTCAGAAATTGCTGGTTGCCTATGAAGAACAATATGGCAAAGGCAATATTCCCTTGAAAGAAGTGATTCGTTTAAAGGCTTTTTTATTCTCATTGAAAAAGGAACAAAATGAGCTTCGTCAGCAGATTATCGAAAAACAAAGTACTTTAAGGACATTGCTTAATACAAAAGAGACTTTATTTATCGCTCCAAAAATTGATGAAAAAGTATTGGATAGTCTTGGTATCAATGACTTAACATTAGCACAATTAACAGCGACAGCTTTTGAAAATCGTTACGATTTGAAAATGCAAGATGCTTCTGTCCGCTACGAAAAAGAAAATCTGCTTTTACAAAAAGCGATGGCTACCCCTGACCTTAGACTTGGTTATTCGTATGACCGCAACGGAAGTTTTATTCCAAACTATCACGCTATTACTTTACAGATAGATATTCCTGTTTTCAATAAAAATCAAGGAAATATCAAAACATCATCTTTCAGAATTGAAGCTGCTCAAAAAACCTTGGAACAAGCACAAACAAGTTTGCAAAATGACGTACTCAGTGCTTTTATGAAAGTGCAAGAGAATAATCGCTTGGCACAAAGTATTGACAGCAAATTCATTAGAAGCTTTGATACGTTAATTGAAGGAGCTGTGGCGAGTTATCAGAAAAGAAATATTTCTTTAATTGAATTTGTAGATTTTGTAGAATCATACAAAACTTCAGTTGTGGAACTCAACGCTTTGAAAAGTGATAGAATGCGTTCAATCGAAGAACTCAACTTTGTTGTTGGGAAAAAAGTACTTTAATAACCACTATTTTTTGCTAAAAATTAAAAACTATTTCACGTACATCATGAAAAAGAATAAAATCATAATAGGCGTACTGCTCTTTGCTACTTGCTTGGCTTGTCAATCAAAAAAAGAGGATACAAAAACAGATAATTCAGAAGAATTCGTTCTTTCGGATAAACTTCGTAAAGAATTGGTTTTAGCACCAGCCATCGTCGAAAACATATCAAGTGAATTGCAATTGACTGGAAGGCTTGCTCCATTTGAGGAAAAACAAGTAAAAGTTTCACCTTTGGTAGATGGCGTAATCGAGAAAATTTCTGTCACATTAGGTGATTATGTTAGAAAAGGACAATCTATGGCAATCATCCATAGTTCGGAAGTTGCTGATGTTGAAAACCAAATTGTAAGTGCAAAATCAGATTTTCTAACAGCACAGAAAAACTTACAAGTACAACAAGATTTGTATAAATCAGGTTTAGCTTCTGAAAAAGACATCACTATCGCTCAAAATGAACTTTTGAAAGCAGAGGGAACTTTGAGAAGAGCCAATGAAATCTCTGGCATTTATGGCGTAAAAAATTCATTTTATACTGTAAAAGCACCAATAGACGGTTATATCGTAGATGTGAACAGAAATATTTCTGAAAAAATGGCATATCGTGAAGGTGACATTGGTCCATTCTTTTCAGTAGCAGATCTTTCTACAGTACAAATTATTGCCAATGTTTATGAATCAGACATTGCTAAAATCAAAGTAGGTTATCAGGCAACTATTAGATTAGTAGCCTATCCAGATAGAGTTTTTCAAGGAAAAATTGATAAAATTAATAATGTTCTTGACCCACAAACAAGAACAATGCAAGTACGTATCAACTTGCCCAATCCTGAAAAAATCCTAAAACCAGAAATGTTCGCAAAAGTAACGGTGAGCTATTCTGACAATCAAAAAATTGTATCAATTCCTTCCGAATCTATCATTTTCGATAAAGATAGAAATTTTGTAATCGTCTATAAAAATGCTAGAGAAGTAGAAGCCAGAAGAGTGCAAGTAGCAAAAGTATTAGACAACAAAGCTTTTGTATTCAACGGCTTAGCCGAAGGAGAAAAAGTAGTAGTAAAAAATCAATTAATGATCTATAATGCCTTAAATAATTAAGGAATCGATACAATGAAGACACTATTGGCTTTATCACTTAAATTCAAATTTGCCGTATTTTTTTTTACGGCTGTTATTGTTGTTGGAGGTATTTTTAGTTTCATTAATACGCCAATTGATGCTTTTCCTGATGTTACCAACACTCAAGTAACTATTATTACACAGTGGCAAGGGCGAAGTGCAGAAGAAATAGAAAAATTTGTCACTGCTCCACTCGAAATTTCAATGAATGGTGTACAGAAAAAAACGACCGTTCGTTCTACGACACTTTTCGGTTTATCGGTTGTCGTTGTAATGTTTGATGATGGTGTTGATAATAATTTTGCTAGAATTCAGATTAATAATGCACTTCAAGGATTAAGTCTTCCAGACGACGTTGAACCAGAAATTCAACCTCCTTATGGCCCAACTGGTGAAATTTTTAGATATACGTTAGATTCTAAATCACTGAATGCTAGAAAATTAAAAGAAATTCAGGACTGGGTAGTTGACAGAAATTTACGTTCAGTTCCTGGTGTTGCTGATATTGTAAGTTTTGGTGGAGAAGTAAAAACGTATGAAATAAGTGTTAATCCAAATCTATTACAAGCGTATAATATTACTCCGTTAGATGTCTTTCAGGCGGTTCAAAAAAGTAATATTAACGTAGGAGGCGATGTTATCACTAAAAACAATCAAGCTTATGTTGTCCGTGGAATTGGTTTATTAGCCAAGATTTCTGACATCGAAAATATCTTGGTTGAAAATATCAATGGCGTTCCAGTTTATGTAAAAACCGTTGCGACGGTTAACGAATCTGCTTTACCAAAATTAGGACAAGTTGGTCGTGGACAAAACAATGATGCCGTTGAAGGTATTGTTGTGATGCGAAAAGGTGAAGACCCTTCGGCAGTTATCAAAAGTTTGAATGAAAAAGTTGAAGAATTGAATACCAAAATTCTTCCTGTTGATGTAAATATCAAAGCGTTTTACAATCGTCAAACTTTACTTGATTTCTGTATTGAAACAGTTTCTCATAATTTGCTGGAGGGAATTGTTTTAGTTACTCTGATGGTACTTATCTTTTTGGCAGACTGGCGAGCGTCTTTGATTGTGGCGATGATTATTCCATTAGCTTTACTTTTTGCTTTTACTTGTTTGAAATTAATGGGAATGTCGGTGAATTTACTTTCGCTCGGTGCTGTCGATTTTGGGATTATTATTGATGGAACGGTCGTCGTGGTAGAAGGATTGATTGTAGTTCTTTCTCATAAAGCTCATGAAGTTGGTATGGAACGTTTTAATAAATTAGCCAAATTATCGCTAATTAAACGTACTGGTACTTCGATGGGGAAAGCCATTTTTACTTCAAAAGTAATTATTCTGGTTGCACTTTTACCCATTTTTGCCTTCCAAAAAGTAGAAGGAAAAATGTTTACACCTTTAGCATGGACGTTAGGTGCAGCCTTGTTGGGTGCTTTGATTTTTACCTTGACACTTGTTCCAGTTATGGTAAGTATTTTGATGAATAAGAACGTCAAAGAAAAATCTAATTTCTTTGTAGATGCTGTTCTAAAATACTCTATGAAATTATTCAATTACTGTTTTTCTCATCAAAAGAAAACCTTTATCATTACAGCAATCACAACAGTAGTTGGTTTATGGACGCTTACAATTCATGGAACGGAATTCCTTCCTCAATTGAACGAAGGTTCTATTTATGTAAGAGCAACTATGCCAAGAAGTATCAGTTTGAATGAATCTGTTCGCTATGCTAATGATATGCGTAGAGTATTTGAAGGTTTTCCAGAAGTACGACAAGTAATGTCACAAGCTGGGCGACCAAATGATGGAACCGACCCGACAGGGTTTTACAATGTTGAGTTTCACGTTGATATTTATCCGCAAAAAGAGTGGAAAAGTGGTTTGACGAAAGCCCAATTAATTGAGCAAATGCAAAAGAAATTAGACGTTTTCCAAGGAGTAAGTCTTGGTTTTTCTCAACCAATTATGGATAACGTTGAAGAAGCAGTCTCAGGAGTAAAAGGTTCAATAGCAGTAAAAATCTATGGTCAAGATTTTGAATATTTAGAAAAAGAAGCAGAAAAAGTAAATGATGTCTTGAAAAAAATTGAAGGTATTGAAGATTTAGGAATCATCAAAAACTTAGGACAGCCAGAATTACGCATTGAACTCGACCAACAAAAAATGGACTTATATGGAGTTCAGGCGGCTGATGCTGAGGCTGTAGTTTCGATGGCAATTGGTGGACAAACAGCTAGCCAGTTATTTGAAGGCGAACGTAAATTTGATATTAGAATTCGTTTTCAATCTGAATATCGTAAATCAGAAGCTGAAATTGGCGATTTGATGGTACCAACCATGAATGGAACAAAAATTCCAATCAAAGAAATTGCTACGATTCGTACTTTAACTGGACCAAGTTTGATTTTCAGAGAAGATACAAAACGTTTTATCGCCGTAAAATTCTCAGTCCGTGGACGTGATATGGGAAGTACCATTGAAGAAGCACAAACAGAAGTAAACAAAGTAATTCATTCATTACCAAAAGGCTATGAAATGAAGTGGAAAGGCGATTTTGAAAATCAACAAAGAGCATCAAAACGTTTGGCTCAAGTAGTTCCAATTTCAATGATTACGATTTTCTTCATTCTTTATTTAATGTTTGGTAGTTTGAAAGATGCTGGTTTGGTATTCTCCAATGTTCCTTTTGCCATTATTGGTGGTTCTTTGGCACTGTTAGTCACGGGGACAAACTTTAGTATTTCGGCTGGAATTGGATTTATCGCTTTGTTTGGAATTTGTATTCAGAATGGGGTAATTATGATTGAAGTATTTAAGGATAACCTTCATCAAAAATTATCACTGCATGAATCTATTATGCAAGGAGTCCAGTCGAGAGTAAGACCTGTAATGATGACAGCTTTGATGGGAATTTTTGGGATGTTACCAGCGGCTACTTCTTCAGGAATTGGCTCGGAATCACAGAAACCTTTAGCCATTGTGGTAATCGGCGGAATGATTGGAGCAACAATTCTAACATTGTTTATCTTTCCCCTCTTTTACGAAAGAGTATATCGTAATAGATAGAATGATTTGGTAAATATTTGGTGGTTAATTATTTAGATACAATATTATTTTTCTGTAAAAACAGTTTTTTGAAATATTTTCTTTTGAAAAACGAATAGAATATAACTACTTTTGTATCAAATAATTAACCACTGAAAAATAAAACATACCAATGAAAAAGATGTACTATTTCGTGCTTTTTTTACTTTTATTAAAAGTAATAGAAGTATTTGCCCACTAAACGCTAGCAAATCTATAAAACACTCCTAGCGGAAGTTTTTTCTTGAATCCATCTTGTAGATACAATTCACCAAATTCATGATTTTGGGTTTGGCTAAAAGAACATTTGACTAAATTTTCAACAATCAGTGAAGAAAAACCCATTGAGTACATATTCAGGATTAAGAAGTAATTTTCTTTATCAAGAATTTGTGCTACTGTTTTCAATAATTCATTGATTTGTTCTTCCAAAATCCATTTTTCACCATCTGGACCACGACCATAAGCTGGTGGGTCTAAAATAATTCCTTGATAAATATTACCACGTTTAGCTTCACGCTTTACGAATTTAAGTGCGTCTTCAACCACCCAACGTATATTCTCAAGGTTACTCGCTTCCATATTTTCTCTCGACCATGAAATTACTTGTTTGATAGAATCAACATGAGTAATATCGGATCCAGCTTGTTTAGCGGCAATTGATGCACCACCAGTATAAGCAAATATATTGAGTACTTTCGGGTTTTTAACAGGAAGCTTTTTTACTTTATCCATGATAAATTCCCAATTTGAAGCTTGTTCAGGAAAAATACCAACATGTTTGAAAGAAGAAAGTGCTAATTTAAAATTCAAATCTAAAGCATCCGTTTTATAAGGCATAAACCAACGCTCTTCCATTCCTTTTTTCAAAATCCACTCTCCTTTTTCTTGCGAACCTTTGTCTTTTTTAAAAGTAGCATTTGCGGTTCTCTCCCATTCTGCTTCTGGCATTGATTTATCCCAAGCAGCTTGTGGCTCTGGACGACGCAAAATGTATTTACCAAATTTCTCTAATTTCTCAAAACCTCCAGAATCTATCAATTGATATTCTTTCCAGCTTTGCGGGGTTTCAAGTTTAATAATTTCTTGTTGCATAATGTAATGTCTATGAAATCTGTAATGATTTTTTCATTCATAAAAAAAGCGGTATCCGTAGATACCGCTGCAAGTTACTCAAAAGCCTTTGTTTGAACTAAAATGAAATCTTATTCATATAAAATACATTTCTTCTTCCACCTTCATTATCATTCGTAATTCGCTGATAACCAGAAGCAATAAAATAGTTTTTATACCAATAATCAATTGCATCAGAAGTTGTCTGTTTTACTTTATCTCCTTCCAATTGAGTAGCTACTTTAGCACTTTGAGTATCTTCGAGAACTTTGTCTGCTTTGATGATTTTAGTAAAAATTTGTCCTTTGTTACTATATGAAAGCGTAATTTCATCCCCTTTTACTGATGCTTTTACTTTTTCACTCAGCTTTTGTTCTTTTACATCCTTCATTTCGATGCTATTATCCCAAAGTAAATTCCCTTTTTCATCAAAAGCGGCTACTATGGCGTGAGTATAAATCCAACCATCAAAAGTCTGTTGGTTTCCATAATATCTGTTTCCCCAACCCCACGGGCTATAATATGAACTAAATGGCGAATACAAACCATAATAACCATAACCCCAACGATATGGATTATAAAACGAACTATAGGGGCTACCAAAACCATTAAATGCACCAAACGGACTATAATTGTTGTAACGATAATCGGCATAAAAAGCCTCAGCAACCATGATATACTTATCGTCTTGTTTGATGATGTCATGTACCAACAAACGATAATCTAAACGTAAATCGCCACCTTTTTCTTTTTTATCCTGAATTTTCTTTTCTTGTTTTTCCTTTTGGCGTTCGCCCATGAAATTGAAGAAATTCTTGAATTCAGTAAAGCTATGGAATTTCAAATCTGTAATTTCATTGTCGAGCAACTTAGAAAAATAAATTCCTTGAGAGGTTGGTCCACGAGATGAGCCTATTGAATTTTTATGTCCATAAGTACCAAACATTACTTCGGTAGAATCTGAAACAAGATTCAATTTCCCATTCATCATGGCAAATTCATTTTCAGGATTCATCACTACTTGCGAAATCTGTTTACCGTCTTCGTCAAACGATTTTACGACCAATTGATAATTTTTACCTCTTGTTCCAACGGCATAAGTAACATTAACAATGGCAGTGCTTGTATCCAATTCCATTGATTGAATCTCAGCTTGGCTCTTCAAAGCACTTGGCAATACTTTTGTTTTACGTTCTACAAGATTTGTAAACAAAATTACAGGTTGATTATTCACCATTCCTGCAATAAAAATTGAAGCATTGATTGCCTGAAAATCAGAAACTTCCATTCTATCAACCGACATAATTTGGTACTTCTCAATAAAACCAGGACCAATATTTACTTTAATTACTTCATAAACGTTACTTCTATAACGGCTAAAAAGTAAATACAAATTTTTACCATCATAACAATGTTTTACATAATCCAAATTACCATCAATAGTACCATTTATCGACCAAATTTGCTCTAGATTTGTATCGAATCTGGTAAGCGTAAAATTGGTTTTACTTATTTGAGAAAGTACCAAAACCCCTTGGTCATTGATTGGAATGGTAAAAAGTTCGGAATTGCTTGAAGGCAAAGGGATTTCAACTCTTTTAACGCTTTGAGCTTGTGAGAATTGAAAACTGCATGTCATCAATACAAAAAAAGCAATACTTTTAACGACGGTTTTCATATTTTTAAATTAAATGTTTGAGCTTGTTTATTCATGAGCAAGACCAAGGATGATATCAAATTCTTCAGGTTTGATATGAGCAACCGAAAGGCGAGATTGTTTGATTAAAGATAAATCCTTCAATCGTTCATCAGCTTTCATTTGTTTTAAAGTAACAGTTTTCGGAAGTTTCTCAACAGGAACAAGATCTACAACAACCCAATTTTTATCATCAGTTGTTGGGTCTTGATAAGCCTCTTTTACAATTTTGGCGATTCCTACTACTTCCATGCCTTCATTTGAATGATAGAACAAAACTAAATCATCCACTTTCATGGCCTTTAAATTATTTCGTGCCTGAAAATTTCGCACACCATCCCATACGCCTGTGCCTTGATTAACGAAATCATCCCAAGAATATTTGAAAGGTTCTGATTTTACGAGCCAATAATTCATGCTTTTCTAAATTTTATTTTTTTGAGAAATTTTTAATTGATGAGAATGAAATTACTCTTTTTCATTAATTATTACTCCATTAATGGAATAAAAAAATCCGAAAGTGTTGAAACTTTCGGAAGTTAATGTCAAGGAAATTTAGGGAATTTGCTAAAATCTGGTTTGCGTTTTTCTAAGAAAGCATTTTTACCTTCTTTCGCTTCTTCTGATAAATAATATAACAAAGTAGCATTACCTGCTAATTCCTGAATACCTGCCTGTCCGTCTAATTCAGCATTGAATGATGATTTTAACATTCTTAGAGCCAATGGACTTTTTTCTAAAATCTTTTTACACCAAGCTACAGTTGTTTCTTCTAATTTATCTAAAGGGACTACTTTGTTGACTAAGCCCATATCTAGTGCTTCTTCAGCATTGTATTGGTCGCACAAAAACCAGATTTCACGAGCTTTTTTCTGACCAACTACTCTAGCCAAGTATGAAGCACCAAAACCGCCATCAAAAGAACCAACATTTGGACCTGTTTGTCCGAAACGAGCATTTTCAGCTGCAATTGATAAATCACAAACAACGTGTAAAACGTGACCTCCACCAATTGCCCAACCAGCTACCATCGCTACAACAGGTTTAGGAATCGAACGAATTTGTCTTTGTAAATCTAACACGTTTAATCTTGGCACTGTATCTTCGCCAACATAACCACCATGTCCACGAACTGATTGGTCTCCACCCGAACAAAATGCTTTCCCGCCTTCACCTGTCAAAATAATTACGCCAATTTCTTCTGTATCACGGCAAATGTTCATTGCATCAATCATTTCTTTCACCGTTAATGGTGTGAAGGCATTATGCACTTGTGGACGGTTGATTGAGATTTTTGCAATTCCTTCATGAAAAGTAAATAAAATCTCTTTGTATTCTTTAAGGGTTTCCCACTTCATATTATTGTTTGTTATAATGTTTATTTTAGATTCAGCCATACCTTGCTGATTTACTTGCTCTTGTTCAGGAATTGCAGGTCTGTTTAAAGCCTGTGTTACATGCAAAGCATCTCTAAGGAAGTTATTATTTACTGGTTCAATCCATGATTCCACAAACTGAGCTTCTGGTACAAAGGTTCCGTCTCGTTTTGTGTAGGCTTTATTTCTACGGCTAACAATCATAAAGCGTTCTACAAACTTTTCAACAGAAATTGTCCATGACTTAGGAGTGTGTCCTGGTTCATCAATGATTGCACCAGTTTCGTCTCGCAAACAATCAGGTCTTTCATTCGCTTGTAAACGGACAAATATACCTTTCTGCTCTTTGATACCTAACATCCCGTCAGACTGCACTTGAATCTCTGGAGAGGTAATTAAATAGGTAACGATGTACCCATCTCCGTTTTTTCTAGGATTAGCCCATTGAGCAGTAAATACTAAATTTTTTACAAGCTGTTCTTCTTCTTTTTGCAACTGCTCCATTGATTTTGAATTTAAAGTGAAAATTTTATTGACAGCTATTTTGTAGAAACAACTTCAAAATTAATCACTCATTTACAAAGCTCCAATTATTCTTTTTAAGCTTCTTCATTATATTGAACATCCCAAGTATGGTCTGCTAACAATAAACACTTCGCTAAATATCTGCTGTATTTAAACGAACGCCCCCATTCATTTGGTGCAATTAATGAAAGTAAATCCGTACCATCTTCTTTCTCGTACATGTAATAGGTTTCATTAATAATAGGTTCAAAACCGATGGCAGCATCATAAATTCTTTCTGAAATCTCTTTGCGTTGGGCTAATAATTTTGCCTGACGAGCCAAGGTTTCCATTTGTTCATACAACTGATTCATTTGTCTATCAGTTTGTTGACGCATCGCTAAAACCGAACGACCTTTTGATTTACCCAAATCTTCAGGTCTGATAACGGCGCCGCCAGCCGTATGAGCATAAGGAAGTAAACCGGGATTTTCGGCTACTTTATCTTTATTGATAGGGTTTAAAAATTTATCTTCAGTTGCTGCCATAACGAGCTTTTATTTAATTGAATGATGAAATGATTTGAACATTGATTAGCATTTGTCTTGAGCTCAACATATAAATTCTCTAAACAAAACGCCATTGAATATCTGCCAAAATTAAGAAATAAGGATAATATAATTACTTTTCAATAAAAATGAAGATAATAAATCTTTAAAATAAGAAACCAAAAGAGTATTCTTTTAAAATTATTAACAAATAGTTTCCTTAAAAGACATTTTCCCTGCAAATAAATGCTCAATAAGGCTATTATTTTACATCGAAAATATTTTTTAACAATTTTTCAATCATTTAATAATTATAACAAACGCAACCTCACCAAAGTTTTTGGCGTATGGTTTAAAAAACTAAATCTTCTCATTTAATTTAAAATTTCAGTCCTATGGAACGTAAAGAATTTTTATCGCTGGTTGGAGTAAGTGTTGGTGCTATTATTTTACAAAGCTGCTTGTCGGGTTGTTCAAATTCGTCAGACCCAACGCCTACAAACAACAACAATGGTAATACTGGTGGCACTGGTGGTACTGGTGGTACTACAACTGGTTTAACAGGTAATAACACAATCTCAAAAGGTGCCATAAATTTTACCTTAGATTTAACAAGTACAAGTTTTGCTGATTTAAAAACTGATGGAAAGGCAATTGTAACTGGCGATGTAATTGTTGCTAGAACGAAAGCAGGAAATTACATTGCAGTAGCCAAAGCATGTACTCACCAAGGAACCACGGTAGATTTCCAAGCAGATAATAACCGTTTTAATTGTTCAAATCATGGTTCAAATTTTGATTTGACTGGAAAAGTAATCAATGGCCCAGCGGCTAGTCCACTCACACAATTCTCTACTTCTTTTGATAGTGCTAAGAACACGCTAAAAGTATCTTAGAAAAACTAACCTTTTATTAAGAACACTCCTCAAAAATGCTAACTTTGGTATTTTCAGGAGTGTTTTTTATTTGAGAAATGATGTTGATCGACGATTATAATAATTTACCGAAGCCCAATTCGGAGTATGAAGAAAAAGTAATAACCTTTTGTAAACTTTGGCTAAATGGACAAGAAAGTTTTATTCTAAAAACTTCTGGCTCAACGGGTGAACCTAAACCCATTTCATTGAGCAGAAAGCAAATGGAAGCGAGTGCTTTATTAACAGGCAAAACTTTTGGTTTAAAAGAACAAGATTTAGCCTTGGTTTGCTTGAATGTAGAGTATATCGCAGGCATTATGATGTTGGTCAGAGGTATGGTTTTGAAGCTGAAACTGCTGATTCTTCCTCCTTCCAGTAATCCATTATTAAACATTGAAAATCAAAAGATTGATTTCGCTGCTTTTGTTCCTTTACAATTACAAAGTATTTTAGAAAGTGATAACAAGCATTTGTTGATTACTTTAAATCGGATGAAAGCCATTATCGTTGGCGGAGCGGCAGTTAGTCAACAACTGGTTGAACAAACTCAAGAATTATCAGTTCCAGCTTATAGTACTTATGGCATGACGGAAACGGTTTCACACATTGCCATTCGTAGGATAAATGGAGAAAATACTTCTCAAAACTTTAAAGTTTTATCAGGCGTAAAAATCGGAATTGACGAACGTAATTGCTTGAATATTCTGTCAGCAGCAAGCAATTTTGAATTAGTGCAAACAAACGATTTGGTGGAAATAATTGCTAAAGATGAGTTTAAATTACTTGGTCGTTTTGATAATATCATTAATAGCGGTGGCGTAAAAATTCAGCTTGAAAAAGTAGAAAATACTGTTGAAGTCTTTCTAGAATCGCTTCATATCAATCGTTTTTTTGCTTTTGGCATGGCAGATGAACGACTAGGACAAAAATTAATTTTAGTACTTGAATCAGAGAATCTGGACGATGAAATAAAACGTAAATTGTTGGAGGATATAAAAAATGTGTCGGACACTATTTATCAAATTCCCAAAAACATTTTTACAATTTCTACTTTTTCGGAAACACCAACAGGAAAAATTGATAAAAAAGCTACCATAAAAAGATTAAATTTGTAATAAAAATAGCGAAGTCAACATGACTAAAGGAAAATAGAAAGCATGAAAGTAGAAAAATTATCACAATTAGAAATCAAATTCGAGACAGCAGACATTTTGCCTCCTCCTTTTTCACACCAAATTCTCCTCACTTTAGATTTTAAAGAAAACTTTATTGATACAAAATTTGAGATTGCCTATACTTACAGAGATGAATTGACCGACGAAGAAATTTTAGAAGAAGGTTTTACTGGCAATGAAGATTTGGCTTGGGCTGGCGAATTATCAAAAGCATGGGAAGCTCCGATTCTAAAACTTATTGGTCAAACTTCGGAAAAATTCAATACTAAAGCATTGGAAGAAGAACAGAATTTTTTGGAAATATCTATCAATCAAAAAATAAAAGGAAATCCTGTAAATCAAGACGTTTGGGAATATTTATTACAAGAACTTACGCAAGCTGTTTATGAAACTTATGGCAAAGAAGCTCCTTTTCAATTGGTTTTCAAAAAAATAGAAAAAGATAAAAGTACTTCAACATTTGAATTGAATTTACATTATACCGATAGAAAAGTACTTGCGTCAACCACTACGAATGGAATTGAAGAAAGTAAAAATCTTTCTTGGGAAGAAGCCAGCGATTTATTACAACACATTTTCATCGGTGATTTTATCACTGATAAAGCACAAAAAGCTGAACCCAAAACCGTTGGAAAATTCATTTCAATTGGTGATGGTTTTTGGTATGAATTCACGAAAAGCTTAAAAAATCCGAATGGAAACAGAGCTTACATTGTAGATTTATATCAAAAATTTGAAGCATATTTATAGTAAAAAATTAAAAATAGTCGTTCTCGTGGAGCGACTATTTCCATTTCCTAACCAATTTTTACTGTGTAAAATCTATGAGAAGAGTATTCTTTTTTTTATTCATCATGATTGGTGGATGCCAAATTTTTGCTCAAGAAAACGCTGTCAATTTATCTCAAAACCCTGCTTCGCTGAAATGGTCACAGATTAAAACACCTCACTTTCGCTTAATTTTTCCTAGCAATATCCAGTCATTAGGTGAAAGAACCGCCAATGTATTAGAAACAGTTTATCAGCCTGTCAGTAAAACACTTGGAAAAAATCCACGTCCGATTGCTATACTTCTTCAAAATCAAACGACTGTTTCAAATGGTTTTGTTACTTTGTTTCCTCGTCGTTCAGAATTTTATATTACTCCTCCGCAAGACTATACTTTACTCGGCACTAACAATTGGTTAGATTTATTAGCAATCCATGAATTTCGGCACATCGTTCAATACGACAAAGCATTAACAGGAACTACCAAATTAATGCACACTCTTTTTGGAAACAATGGTTTGGGCATCATCAACTCTTTGGCTGTTCCTAATTGGTTTACAGAAGGCGATGCGGTTGGAACAGAATCTGCATTGACTCATTCTGGAAGAGGAAAAATTCCTACTTTTGATATGGCTTTGCGTACACAGTTGCTGACAAAAGGCACTTATAGTTATGCTAAAGCCGTAAGTGGTTCATATAAAAATTTCATTCCTAATCATTATGTAAATGGTTATTTGATGACGTCTTATATGAAAACCAAGTACGGAGCCGATGCTTGGGATAAAATTTTGGAAGGAACATACAAAATGCCTTTTTATCCTTTTTCTTTTTCGAATAATATCAAAAAAGTTACAGGTTTAAAAACAGAACAACTTTACAAAAATGCTTTTGATGATGCCAAACAAGCTTGGGAAACACAGTTAAAAGACATTCAAGAAACAGCAGTTTCTCCTTTGAAAACTTCAAAAAACAAGTTTTTTACGCAGTACGAATTTCCACAAATTATTCCTGATGGCAGAATTATTGCCTTGAAATCTGGCTTGGCTGATATTCAACAATTTGTATTATTAGATAAGGAAAATAATGAAGAAAAATTACTTGAATTAGGTATTTTCAATAATGCAGGAATACTCTCTACTGCAGGTTCAAAAGTAGTTTGGTCTGAATTTAATTTTGATGTCCGTTGGGGACAAAAAGATTTTTCTGTCATCAAAATGTATGATTTTAATACAGAAATAACAAAAACACTTACTCACAAAACAAAATTTACAGCACCAGCTTTATCAAACGATGCTAGTAAAATTGTAGTGATAGAAAATACTCCTGAAAATAAATGTAGTTTAGTGATTTTAGAGGCTGAAAATGGACAGGAAATTGCAAGAATTCAGAATCCTAAAAATGCTTTTTACTTGCATCCACGTTGGACGGAAAACAATGAAATTATTGCTGTAAAATTACTTGATGACAAAAAAAACATCGTTACCATTAATCCTGAAAGCAATTTTGAAAAAGAATTATTTTCGCCAATTACTGAAAACATCGCTCATCCTATAAAAGTAGGCGATTACATTTTATTTAATTCAGGAGTAACAGGAATTGATAATATTTTTGCTTTTGATACAAAAACAAAAAAGCGTTTTCAAGTAACTAATCGAAAATTTGGTGCTTTTAATCCTGCCATTTCAAGTGATGGAAAAACGCTTTACTTCAACGATTTTACCGAAAATGGTAATCGCATAGTTGAAATGCCTTTTAATCCTACTAATTTCTTGGCTTTTGATGAATCTCTGAATAAACCTGTAAAGTTTTTTGGACAAATGCTGGTTCAAGAAGCAGGAGAAAACTTACTCAAAAATATCCCAAATCAAGTTTACGAAACCAAGCCTTATAGCAAAGCCAATATTTTTAATATTTATAATTGGGGTGCAGTTTTTAGTTCAAATAGCAATAATCTTAACGTTGGTCTAACTTCTCAAGATTTATTAAGTACTACTGCCATTAGTACTGGTTATTCATACAATGCCAACGAAAAAACTGGGCAATTCTTCGCTGATTTAAGTTTTGAAGCTTGGTATCCAAAAATCAATTTGAACTATACCAACGGGCAACGTCAAACGGATATTTATATAGATAAAAGCAGTCCAAGAGATAGTTTAAGATCTGATAAATGGAATCAGCAACAAATGGTATTGGGAGTGAGTTTACCATTTAATTTTACTCGTTCCAAGTATTATCAATCCATGGAAATTGGCGTAAATACGGCTATTTCACAAGTATCTGGCTACGATTTACAAGACCGTTACCTTTCTGAAAGTTTCAATGGTAATGTCAATTCAATGATTTATACTTTCGCATATTCAAGACAATTGAAAAGAGCCTTGAGAGACGTAGCACCACGTTGGGGACAAAGTATTAGTTTTTATGCACGAAATATGCCTTTTGGCGGAGATTTGAATGGTGGATTGACAGCGATTCAGGGAAGTATTTATGTCCCAGGTTTTTTAAAACATCATAGCATTCGTTTAAGAGCAGCTTTACAAAATCAGAGTGGTTTTAAAAATCCGAATGGTTCACCTAATAGCAAAGTATATATTTTTGGTAGTCCAACGTTTTTTCCTAGAGGTTATAACTATCGTGCTTTTGAAAACCTTAGTACAGGTTCAGTAGAATATCGTTTACCATTATTAGATCCCGACTGGAATTTTGGAAGATTAGTTTATTTAAAAAGATTAAAAGCTAATTTCTTCGCAGATTTTGGTCAAGGTGAAACCAATTATAACTGGACAGAAGTTCGAAATGGTCAAACGGTTACTTTTAAAGGTTCAGATAAAGGAAATTTCACTTCAATCGGCTTTGATTTTACCGCTCAGTTCCATCTTTTGCGTTTCTCACAACAATTTGAAGCAGGTTGTAGAGGGATTTATTTACCAAATCAAGGACGATTTATCTTTCAACCCTTGGTAATTGATATTGGTTTTTAAGAAAAAACATTTATGTTTGAGAAATAATCTATCAGTTCAAATTGGTACATCTAATATGAATTTTTTCTCATACCGAGTTTATTGGATAATGCAAGTTTCTTGGTGGCTCTTTACGACACTTGTTCTTAGACAACCAACAACAAAATACTTCAACCAGCCCATGCAATTGGGTTCCTACCTAACGATTAATTTCTTGGTGGGTCTTTTTTTTACACACTTTTATGCAAAAATTTATTTAACCAAAGACCGAGAAAACGGACAGATGATTGTTTTCCCTTTCGTTTCTTCCTTACTCTTGGGCTTAGTTTTTTTCTTGATTGATTACTTTTTTGGTTTTCAACGTTACCGAAAACCAAGTATGGGCATCGCTTTAGAAGCTTATGATTATTATCAATTTTTTATTGAATCTGTGCGATATGTTATTATTTGGTTTCTGTTTTTTCACCTCTTCCTAAGCAACAGAAAAGCCCAAAAGAAAGAATTAGAATTGGCAAATGCAGAAATGTCCTTGAAAACGGCAGAACTTGAAAACCTGAAAAATCAACTTAATCCACATTTTCTTTTTAATGCCATCAACAGTATTAAGGCTCTCACGATTTTCGACCCAGAACTTGCTCGTCAAGCTTTGACTGAGCTTTCTCAATTACTGAGAACGTCTTTGAGCATGGGCAATCAGCAATTAGTGCCTTTGTCTATGGAATTGACTTTAGTCAGAGATTATCTTTTCCTTGAAAAAATAAGGTATGAAAAACGTTTAGATTACTCTTTCGATATTAAACCCGAAACATTAAGTTTAAGTATTCCTCCGATGTCGGTACAACTTTTAGTTGAAAATGCAATCAAGCATGGAATTGGTAAAAACAAATTAGGTGGGAAATTAAGAATTATATCAGATTATAGTCAAAATATTTTTACACTAAAGGTAATAAACACAGGAAAAATTGTAAGTACGGCTAGTGAAGACGGCGTTGGAATGAAGAATTTACAAAAACGTTTGTTTTTGAATTTTCAAGACAAAGCATCTTTTACATTAACCCAAAAAGATGATTATGTTGAAGCAACAATTTCAATTATGATATAGCGAATTGCCAATAAATTGTTTGTATGATTTATTGGCAATTCACTAACATCCATTAAAAAAGTATCAAATAAGTAATAGCTCCAGCTAAATAACCAACAAAAGCCAACAAACTTATTTTTTTTAGATACCACATAAAGTCTATCTTTTCCATACCCATTACAGCTACACCAGAAGCTGAACCAATGATTAAAATACTTCCTCCCGTACCTGCACAATAAGCCATAAACTCCCAAAGTTTTGAATCCGTCGGGAAACTTGCTAAATCATACATTCCCATTGATGCTGCCACCAAAGGAACATTATCTATTATAGCCGAAGCTATACCTATTGCAAATACAATCACATCTTGATTACCGATACTACTGTCCATCCAAGTAGCGAGAGCCGTCAACAAATGTGTTGCTTCTAAAGAACCAATCGCTAACAAAATTCCCAAGAAAAATAAAATACTCGAAGAATCAATCTTACTCAGTGCGTGTGCAACTGAAAAAGGTTTTTTCTCAGCATCATCTCTGCCATGATGAAGTATTTCTGAAACAACCCACACAACTCCTAAGCCTAAAAGCACACCCATGTAAGGAGGTAAATGTGTAACGGTTTTAAAGATTGGTACGAATAGAAGCATCCCCAAACCTGTTGAAAGCATTATTATAGAGTGTTTTCTAGCCAAATACGTTTCATTTTCTACACTAATTTTAGAAGATGGCGAGGTAATATTTCCTTTCATCGTAAACGAAAGATAAATCAGTGGTACAAAAAGGGAAACCAAACTCGGAATCAACAATCCTTTGATGATAGCCGTTGCAGTAACTTGTCCGCCAATCCAAAGCATTGTTGTTGTAACATCGCCAATCGGCGACCAAGCCCCACCTGCATTGGCAGCAATAATGACAATTCCTGCAAAAAACATTCGTGTTTCTTTATCCTTAATCAATTTTCGCAAAACAGAAACCATTACAATGGCCGTGGTAAGATTATCTAAAGCAGCCGATAAGAAAAAGGTAATCAAACTGATTATCCAAAGTAAAGTAACTTTGTTTTTACTGGTAATTTTATCGGTAATAATCTTGAAACCATAATGAGAATCAATCAATTCCACGATAGTCATCGCCCCTAAAAGAAAGAAAAGTATTTCAGAAACGCTGCCTAAATGATGTGATAATTCTTCGCCAACTTTAGCAGGTTCATGGTCGAAAAGAATGTAAATCGTCCAACATAATACCCCTGTTATTAAAGCAGTTGCCGTTTTGTTAAGATGAATGGTGTGTTCAAAAGCAATTGCCAAATAGCCAATTACAAAAGTAAGAATTAATAAAGTTTGCATCGTTATGGTTTAAGAATATGGATTTGGTTAAATATTTACAGAAATGATTACTCACAAAAATCACCGTCAGCATAACTAACGGTGATTCCTTAACAGATCAAATTATTCTACTACGTTATAACAGAAATCCCATCATTATTTCATGTTTATCAAATCTTGATTTTTATCTCAAATAAGAAGAACACTGTTTATACGTCAAAGGTCTCGTTTTAATCTTAAGATGAGCTTAACCTAACATTAGAATTTGATTAGAAAGTACAAAATATCATTGATGTGGAATTTTTACAACGAATTCAGTTCCTAAATTCAATTTGCTTTTTACTTGAATAATGCCATTGTGAAGTTCAATAATATGTTTGGCTACCGATAAACCCACGCCAAATCCTTTGATATTATTGGTATTTCTGGCACGATAAAAAGGATTAAAAATATTGGGCAAATCACTTTTTGAAATACCAATTCCTTTGTCTTGGATTTTTACGATACAATACTTTTTATCAAAACTTAACAAAATATTGGCTTGTTGATTGGCAGAGTATTTACAAGCGTTTTCTAACAAATTGACAAAAAGGTTTTCTAACAAAACTTGATTTCCTTCAATTAAAGTAAGGTTATCTTCTTCTGGAATGATTTCAAAATCAAAAGTAATGCGATAATCTTGATGAATTTGCTGCACTGTTTTCTGGGCATTCAATAAAATATCTTCCGTCCTAAGCACCTCAAAAGTAAACTTTTCACCATCATCTGTGGCTTTAGCTAATTGCAATAAACCATTGGATAATTGAATAAGTCTTTCGGTATCATTCAAAATATTATTTAAGATTTGTTGATATTCCTTTGCGGAATACTCCTCATCCAAGCCTACTTGTACTTCTGTTTTTAAAGCAGCCAAGGGCGTTCTAAGTTCGTGCGAGGCTTGTGACACAAATTGTTTTTGCTGAATAAATGCCATTTCGAGTCGATGAAGCATACTATTGAAATTTACAGCAAGGGCTGCAATTTCATCTTTACCATTGCCTTCGTCTAATCTCTTTTTAAGATTATGAGCCGTAATCCTTGAAATTTCTTCATTCACTGATTGAATCGGTTTCAGGGCTTGACTGGCAAAAAATACTCCTAAAGCTATTGTGATAAGTATTCCCGACAATAAACCGATGGCTAATGTTTTGATAAGATTCTCTTTTTGTTCAATGCCGACGCTATCCGTGGCAGAAGCTATTACCACAAAACGGTCGAATTTCCCTTCGAACAATATCCCAATTACTTGTCTTTGATTACTTTCAAAAGTGACTCTTCCCTCCTTCCGAACCATTTCCAATAAATGATTATTAAGATAATTCGCTCGCTTTTCTACATTGGTATATAGTAGCTCATTTCTAAAATTATAGACAAATACTTCTTCGTCGGGCAAACGCAAAGACGAATTACTGTCCATTAATTTCAATAATCTGGGGGTAAATTCTTGTACATCTACCAACAAACGAGCGGTAGTATTTGAACGAGCTTGCAGGCGGTCATAGAAGTTTTTTTTGCGTTGACTTTCTGCCCGAAGAAAAACAATGGCAGAGAAAATCAGCAAGATAATCGCTACAATGATGGTAAACTGAATGGCTATTTTATAACGAATTTGCATGTATTACTAATAGTGATAAATTGTGACTGATGAGTTATGAATTTTAATACCACAATTAGTTCATACAATGAAGTCGTTTATCTTACAGATGCGACTTACAGCGTTTTTAATACATATCCTAAGCCTGTTTTAGTATGAATAAGTTTAGGCTCAAACTCACGGTCTATCTTTTTGCGGAGGTAATTAATATATACTTCAACGATGTTGGTACTTGTATCAAAATTCAAATCCCAAACATTTTCTACAATATCCATTTTGGATAATACTCTTCCTTTATTTCTAAGCATATATTCCAGCAGTTCAAATTCTCTGGCTGTTAGTTCAATACTTTGCTCATCTCGGCTTACGGTTTTACTTCTTAAATTCATCGCCAAATTGGCTTCTCGTAAAATCTCCGTACTCACATCTTGTTGTTGGTTCGCACGTCGAATCAAAGCCTGAATTCTAGCGGTTAGCTCTCTAAATTCAAAAGGTTTAACCATATAATCGTCAGCACCCTCTTCTAATCCTTTTACTTTATCATCTACCTCTCCCATCGCAGTAAGCATTAAAATCGGCGTAAGAATATTATTTTGACGAATAATTTTACAGACTTCAAAACCATTCATTAAAGGCAAATTGATGTCTAGCAAAATCAAATCATAGGTATTATTGGTAGCCAAACTAGCTCCCATAAAACCATCGTAGGCGGGTTCGACGATATAATTCTTTTTCTCTAATCCATTTCTCAGACTATCAGAAACCCTTTTATCATCTTCGATGAGTAATATTTTTTTATTATTTTCCATAAAATCTGAAGGTCGAGTTGATAATCAAAACCGTAACTCGGGTTTCCAACCCGATGAAGAGATTTGGCACTTTTTCTGTCAAGGTTTAGTATCTAAAGCACAAAATTTTAATTCATCTTCCAATACTTCTATTTCACTTGTCCAGAGATTATTGGCTATAAAAACGTTCTTAATTGCTAAAAAATGAGGGTCGTTTAATATTGTCGTTGCCACCGTTGCACTATAAGCTTCTTTTCTTGTTCCTTGTTTCAGCAAGTTTATAAGAAATCCAGTAAGTAATAAACCTTGATTCTCTGTTGTCTCCCTTTCATAAAATGATAGGAGATATTTCTGCTTACTAAGTTCAGCTTGAATTGCATCACGAATTGCCAACCTTGGTTTGAGTAAGTGTTCTGAATCATTTAATCCTAATATGATTACAGAATTCTTACCTTTAGGAGTTTTCCCTGACATAAAATGAAGTTCATCCAAGTAAAGATGCTCTTTAGGTATATCTCGAACAGGATGAACAATTGGATGGGTTTTATCTCCTTTTTTTGAATTACAAAACTTACTAGCAGGCAATAAATTATCCCATTCTACTACTTTATCTGGATATGCTGATTTAGGTAAAAAATGTTCTACTTCTACATACTTCCCTTCTACTCGAAGTTTAATTTCAGAATAAGCACATTTTCCATTACTCATTTCAAGTAATCTATTTTTAATAAATTCTTTATTCCAAACAGCACTTCCATCTTGTTTGAATTTTGCTGTTAGGTCTTCAACTAATTGTGGTGTAAGTTGAGAGGGTGGCGGAACTGCTTCTAATTTAATCATACTCCAATGGGCATTAAAGAAGACATTTGTATTTGTAAAACTTTGCGTTGATAACTACTTGGTGAAAGAATTTCGTCTAAATGCTTGTAAAGGCTCTGAGCATTTTCGTAACTATTTTCTAAAATAGCATTCTCAAACTCTTCCATCAATTTCAAGTATAAATCTGAACGAGTACGTTCTCCTAAACTCATTAACTCTGTTAAAATTTCATCAATCGTCCAACCTTGAAATGAACCAAATCTTTGTCTGATATTAATGCCATTTCCCTCTGGATTATCATCTTTTTCAAGCATTATCAAGTTTACATTATCAGCAGACTGGATAATAAGCGGACTATGAGCCGTAACAATAAATTGTACATTGGGGAACAAATCACTTAGGTACTTTATAATTTTACGTTGCCATTCTGGATGTAAATGCAAATCAATTTCATCTACTAACACAACTGACGAACCATGTAATGGATTAGGTAAATCTGGGAAAGTATCAAACATTCGCTTGGCTAAATCAGCTACCCAAGCCAAAGTAGCTTGATAGCCATAGCCTAAATCTTCCATTCGTACCCAATCGTTCGAGGTCAAAAATTCAGGAAAGGTTTCATAGCTTGATTTATCAGGAATCGTTTGGATACGAATATCACTTACATCGGGTAGTAATCCGTTGCACAATACATATTTTACTTGATTATATCTTTTTTCTGCTCCCTCAATTTTACTAATTGCAGCAAAATGTAATTCTTTCAACCATTCTTCTACATTCAATAATAAGGTTTTATTATCGAACAGACCTTGTGTACTATCTTCAGTTGGAGATTGAGAATCAACCATCATTCTTGAAGTGCCGTAACCGAATACAATAAAATCATCACGATCCTTTAAAAATCCAGTGTAAGTTAGCTTTTCATTAACTAAATCATTTACTATAAATGAAGTTAAATCTACATTTGTTATCCAATCTGATAATAACTCTTCAACTATTCCCTGTTCAATTGCAAACAATATATTTCCTTTATCATCAAACGATGAATTTTTCAATGGAATTAATTCATTGTTGTTAGTAGTCAATAATTGGTATCCAAAAAAAAGAAAATTCTTTTTAAAAGATATGTATTTCCTAAAAATATTTAAATTTCTAACATTAGTTTTAATGTCTTTCTCTCCTTCAAAAAGCTGAAACTGAAGCGACGCCAAAGCCCTCAATAAAGTAGTCTTTCCAACATTATTATTTCCTAAAATCACCGTCCATTGAATAGGCTTATTATTCCCATCATTCAAATTAATTTCATGATTACCTTTAAAACAGCGTACATTTTTTAGATATAGCTTATTCAAATAAACCCCAAATTGGTCTGTATTTTGTCTAAACGCATTCATTTTTTATTCAAATTTAGGAGTCAATGATTTTTAGTTTTTTCAGCAAGTCGGGTTGGAAACCCGACCTACGGTTTTAATTATGCCTATTCAATCTTACTTTATGAGCATTTCATTTTACTTTATGCTTATTCAATCTTACTAAATACCTGTTTCAGTTTACTAGATGACCATTCAATCTTACTAGATGCCTGTTTCAGTTTACTAGATGACCATTCAATCTTACTAGATGCCTATTTCAGTTTACTAGATGACCATTCAATCTTACTAGATGCCTGTTTCAGTTTACTAGATGACCATTCAATCTTACTAAATGCCTATTTCATCAAGTATTTCATTAGTAAAATTTTCTCAGATTGGAAATCCGAGCTACTGGATTTCTTGTAAGCTTTCGTAATTGGCTTGTAAAATAGTTGCTATATGTTCGTCTGTCAAGGCTGTTGAAAGGAACATGGCTTCATATTGTGATGGTGCTAAGTAAATGCCTCTTTTCAACATCGCTTGGAAGTACTTTCCGAATGCTACAGTATCAGAAGTTTTTGCATCTTCAAAATTGTTTACGGGCTTATCGGTAAAGAATAGCGTAAACATTGAACCAACATGATTTAAGGTATAATTCAATCCTAATTTAGCCATGTTTGCTTTCATACCATCGGTTAATCTTGTGCCTACTTCTTCCAAACGGGTATAAACCGAAGGCGTTTCGTTCAAGTGATTCAACATCGCTAAACCTGCTGCCATCGCAATTGGATTTCCTGACAATGTTCCTGCTTGATATACTGGTCCTGCTGGCGAAACGCAATCCATGATTTCTTTTTTACCGCCATACGCTCCTACTGGCATTCCTCCGCCGATGATTTTTCCCATTGTCGTCATATCAGGAGTAACGCCACAACGCTCTTGGAAACCTCCTTTTGACAAACGGAAGCCTGTCATTACTTCATCAAAAATCAAGATGATTCCTTCTTTATCACAGATACTTCTTAGTCCTTCTAAGAAACCTTCTGCGGGTTTTACTAAGCCCATATTTCCTACTACGGGTTCAAGAATGATACAAGCGATGTTTCCTTTGTTGGCATCTACCAAAGTTTGAACGGCTGCTAAATCATTATATGGAGCTGTTAAAGTATCGTTGGCTACGCCTTTGGTTACGCCCGGTGAATCTGGACTTCCGAATGTCATTACGCCTGAACCTGCGGCAATCAAAAATGAGTCTCCGTGTCCGTGATAGTTTCCTTCAAACTTAATGATTTTGTCTCTACCTGTATAACCACGAGCTACTCTTACTGCCGACATCGTTGCTTCTGTTCCTGAGTTTACCATGCGGACTTTTTCAACTGATGGAACCATCGAACAAATCAATTCTGCCATTTCTACTTCTCTACGAGTGGGAGCTCCGAATGAAAAACCGCTTTGAATGGCATCGGCAACGGCTTTTTCTACCAATTCATGGGCATGACCTAAAATCATTGGACCCCAAGAATTGATTAATTCTATGTATGAATTTCCATCTTCATCATGTAAGTATGCACCTTTGGCTGATTTTATAAAAATTGGGTTTCCTCCTACTGCACGAAATGCTCTCACAGGCGAATTCACGCCTCCAGGAATAAAGTTTTTAGCTTTTTGAAAAAGTTGTTCTGATTGTGTCATTGTTTTTGTTTTTGTGGAGAAACAAGATATTAGATACAAGAAGCAAGAGGCAGGAGGAAAGAAACAAGATATAAGATAAAAGAAACATTATTGAAGAGAAAAGACATAATCTAAGGTATTGATAATCAAATTATGATTGATAAATCTTACTTAATAACTTTTTATTTCATCAATTCTTAAATCTCGAATCTTATTTCTTGCATCTTATCTCTTATATCTCACTTCTTTCCTCTTGTATCTTGTATCTAACATCTCACTTCTAAAAATCTACTTTGCCAATACAAACTTAAAATTATCTAAAGTTGTTATTGGGCAAATTTGATTGTCTTGTGATTTGAAATAATTAAAGCCCATTAAAGTATAAGCATTGTTGTAAGTAGCGGGCGTATCTAAGCTTTTCCTGATATTATAACCATTTTTACCGAATAATCTTCCCCAAAAAAGTGCTAAATCATAACCATGAAAAGCATAATAAGAAGGAATTACGCCATACTTCGCTAAATAATCTTTACGAAAAGCATCTACTTCTGGTTTTTCATTATCTACAAATTCAGGATTAATACAATAAATTTCTCTTCCCGACAAAGTACCATTACTCAAATTATAAGAATTAAAAGCCTCTGCTGTGGTAACAAGTGGCGTCATGATTTCTTTTTTATTCAAAGCTGTAATCATCGAAAGTCCAGCCTTTTTATCAGAAGTTGACATGAAGATATGACTCACTCTTTTTTCAGGTAGTTTAGCGACGATGTCTTCCGAATAAGATTTAATCTTCTCGAATTTCACAATTTCATAACCAATCTTTTCCATTTGTTCACGATAGCTTACCGCCATCAGAGAATCATTTTGTGCATCAGAATAATAAATCGCAGTATTTCTTCCCAAAAATGCTTGTCTGCTCACAAAATCTGCCGCTTTAGCAGCTTGCATCGCCAATGAAGGTTGTGCCAAGAAAGACAAGTTATAATCTTGTAAAATCTTTTGATTGTTCGACATCGGATTCACAATCGGAATCTGATTGGCTTCACAATAAGCTGTTGCGATTTTATTGGTTTCGGTATAAAGTGGACCAACCAACAAATCCATCATTTGAAAAGAACGATTATTTACAAGCTCAAGCATTTCATCAGGCTCGTTTATCATGTCATAAACAAAGCAATTCAAGGTAATTCCCTCTTTCAAAAGTTGTGCTTTCGCTAGTTTCATACCTTGATATAAATCCAATGCATACTGATTTTTACGGGTTTTATCTGGTCCAAAACTATCAATTTCAACTGGTAACAATAAGCCAAAATTGAAATAGCCTTTACTTGTTCTTGACTTTGTAACACCAGCAGAAGTAGTATTAATGACGATATTTTGTTGCACTTTATCCGACAAACTTGTTTCGTTAGGATATTTCTTAGATAATTCTTGAACTAATTTTGGAGCGTCAATCTTACGTACGTAAAATGCTTTCATCTCGTTCAAATCATCCTGTAAAGAATCTGCTGGGATTTTTTGAGCAATGCCAAAAGCTTCCGAATATTTTTTATCTTCAAAAGCCAAAAGTGTCAACAAAAAGTTAATTTCAGTTTTATCAGTCCACGACGGGTAAACTGTAATCAAATTCTTCAATGCAGTTTTCGCCGCTGAATATTCTTTTAGTTTTATCGCACTTAATGCAGAAAAATAAAAAGAATTAGGCACAAGTGCTGAGACCAATTGGCTATTGGAGAGATTCGTGAAGGCAAATTTTGCTTTTTCGTACTCGTGATTTTTATATAATTCTAGTGCTTTTTTATAAGCTAACTCATATTCAGGAAGTGAATTCTGAGCCTTCCCGACTTGGAAAGTAAACAGTAGCAATAAAATCCAGATAAATCTATTTAGCATATTTGAAAGTTTGAGTTTTACAAAGATAATAAACTTTGTATATTCACGATTGTATCAATTACTCATCAAAACTAAATTCATAATGAACATTCACTGGTACCTCAAGCATTTCAGAGACTTAACTACAATCGAATTATACCAAATTCTACAACTTCGTAATGAGGTTTTTATTGTTGAACAAAATTGTCCTTTCCAAGATTTAGACGATAAAGACTTAATTTCTTTTCACTTTATTGGTTTTGATACCAGCAGTCAAAAGATTGTAGCCTATACTCGTTTAATTGCACCCGGTATTTCCTATGAAGAAGCCTCAATTGGTAGAGTTGTTACTTCTCCTTTAGCTCGTGGCGGTGGTTTTGGTAAAACTTTAATGTTTAAGTCAATTGAAATGATGGAAGAAATCTTTGCGGGCAGTCCAATCAGAATCGGTGCACAATTATATTTAAAGCAATTTTATGAATCTTTTGGCTTTCAACAAGTTAGTGAAATTTATTTAGAAGATGGCATCGAACATATCGAAATGTTGAGGAATGAATAAAACAAATCCGTATTTTAGCGAACAAAAAACGTAACATCATTTAGAAAAAAAGCTTTTTAAAGCATTATCATTTGAGCAAAAACAAGATTCAAACACTGTCAGATACGCTTAATTACTTCTCTGTCAAGTTTATATTTTATACAAATTCATGAATAAAACACAGCTTTCAATTATTGCCAAAACCGTTGGCGTAAACGTTAACCAAGTTCAAAATACGATTAATTTATTAGAGGAAGGTGGAACAGTTCCGTTCATTGCACGATACAGAAAAGAAGCAACGGGAAGTTTAGATGAAGTACAAATCCTTGATATTAAAGAGCTTTTAGGCAAACTCAAAGAAGCAGATAAACGCAGAGAAGGCATCATAAAATCTATTGAAGAACAAGGAAAAATGACGCCAGAATTGTTAGAAAAGCTTAACAATGCTTATTATTTACAAGAACTAGAAGACCTTTATTTACCATACAAACAAAAGCGTAAAACAAGAGCAAGTATTGCGATTGAAAAAGGTTTAGAGCCTTTGGCAAAATTAATTTTCGAGCAAAAAGAGGCTAATGTATTTAAAAAAGCAGAAGCTTTTTTGAATGATAAAGTAGCAAATGTAGAAGAAGCTTTACAAGGTTCAAGAGATATTATTGCAGAATGGATTAACGAAAATGTAGAAGCTAGAAATGCAGTCAGAAAAGTATTTGAGCGTGAAGCAATGGTTTATGCCAAAGTAAAAAAAGGCAAAGACGAAGAAGGCATCAAATACAAAGATTACTTTGATTTTTATGAACCTTTGAAAAAAGTACCTTCACATCGTTTATTGGCTTTACGTCGTGGCGAAGAAGAAGGATTTTTGAGCGTTAGTATCTCTCCAGAAGAAGACAACGCTTTAGGAGCATTAGATAGAATTTTCTTAAAAGGCTTACCTGATGCTAAAAAAATCGTAGAAGAATCTATCACCGATTGCTATAAAAGATTGATGAAACCTTCTATCGAAAACGAATACGCAGGTTTTTCAAAAGAAAAAGCAGATACAGAAGCCATAAAAATCTTTGCACAAAACCTTCGTCAATTATTGTTGGCTTCACCACTTGGACAGAAAAAAGTATTGGCTATCGACCCTGGTTATCGTACAGGTTGTAAAACCGTTGTGTTAGATGCTCAAGGAAATTTATTGCACGATACGGTCATTTATCCATTTGACAAATCTATTGAAGCACAAAATACCGTTTTAGCTATTGCTGAAAAGTATCAAATTGACGCCATTGCCATCGGAAACGGTACAGCGGGAAGAGAAACTGAAGATTTTGTTAAGAAATTAGCTTTCAAAAAAGTACCACAAATATTTGTAGTTTCAGAACAAGGAGCGTCTATTTACTCCGCCTCTCCTATTGCACGTGAAGAATTTCCTGATAAAGACGTAACCGTTCGTGGAGCAGTTTCTATCGGTAGAAGATTGATGGATCCTTTGGCAGAATTAGTTAAAATCGACCCAAAATCTATTGGCGTTGGGCAATATCAACACGACGTTGACCAAAATTTACTAAAAGGGACTTTGGACACTGTGGTAGAAAGTTGTGTAAATGCTGTTGGCGTAAATTTGAATACGGCTTCCAAGCATTTATTGAGTTATGTTGCTGGTTTGGGACCTTCTTTAGCTGCCAACATTGTGAAGTATCGTCAGGAAAATGGAGAGTTTAAATCTCGTCAGCAAATTAAAAAAGTAGCTCGTTTGGGTGAAAAAGCTTTTGAACAATGTGCTGGTTTCCTCAGAATTCATAATGCAGAAAATCCTTTAGATAATTCGGCAGTTCACCCAGAGACGTATCCGATTGTTGAAAAAATGGCGAAAGATTTAAAGTGTTCAGTAAAAGATTTGATGAGTTCGGCTGAATTAAGAAAACGGCTGAATTTAAACGCTTATGCCAATGAAAAAGTAGGTTTACTCACACTTCAAGATATTTTGAAAGAATTAGAAAAACCTTCACGTGACCCTCGTGAACAATTAATAGCTTTTGAATTTGACGCTAATGTGAAAAAAGTAGAAGATTTATATGAAGGAATGGTGCTTCCGGGTATCGTAACTAACATTACTGCTTTTGGTTGTTTTGTAGATGTTGGCGTAAAACAAGATGGCTTAGTACATATTTCTCAATTAGCCAATCAATACGTTTCAGACCCCAATCAGGTGGTGAAATTACAACAACAAGTACAAGTAAGAGTAATGGAAGTTGATATCGCCAGAAAAAGAATTGCTTTGAGTATGAAGGCGGTTTAATTCTATCAGGACTTTAGGACTTTAGGACTTTAGGACTTAAAAGAACTCAAGAGGCTATTCTATAGTTCACTTTATTTGTTTTTAATCCTAAAGTCTTATAATCATATAGTCCTAAAGTCTTTCAAATCTAACAATCCTAAAGTCCAAAAATAAAATGAACAACCTTGAAGTATGGATGCGGGGGCCGATTGCTGGATTGGCTCCATTATTACAACCAGTAGCTCATGCAATTTTGCAGGCACGTGAAGAAGTAAATCTAATGATGATTGATTTTCCAGAAGAATTACTTTGGGAATCTCCTTCGGATTGTGCTTCTGTTGCTTTTCATTTACAACATTTATCAGGGGTGTTAGACAGACTTTTTACTTATGCAAACGACCAGATGTTGAGCGAAGAACAGTTAGATTTATTACAACTAGAATCAGTAAAAAATCAATACAATATAAACGTAAAGTCATTACTCACACGTTTTAATAACCAAGTAAACAAGGCATTGACACAGTTAAAAAATACTGACGAAAAAACATTGTTGGAAACAAGAGGAATCGGAAGAAAACGAATACCGACGAATGTTTTAGGATTGCTTTTTCATGCTGCTGAACATACTCAACGCCATACTGGGCAACTTTATGTTACCGTAAAAATGTTAAAAAATGCTCAGAACGGAACAACCCAGTTTTAACAAATTTATTTTATTGATTCCTTATGAAACAAAACCATTTGAATACTTTTTATCGTTTTTCTGTACTAATTGGCGTAGTTGTATTGTTAGATTCTTGTAAATTATTTCGTAAAAAAGAAGACAATAACGTTGTGGTTACTCGTCCAAAACCAGCACCTGCAACAAATACTTCTAAAACTTACAATGCCAAAACAATCAATAGTTTAATTTCAGCAGCGAGAAGCTACACAGGAGTACCATATCGTGCGGGCGGAACAGATAGAAAGGGAATGGATTGTTCTGGTTTATTATTCTGTGTTTATACACAAGTAGGATTTAAAATTCCACGAATTTCTTATCAACAATCAGATTTTGGCAAAGAAATATCAATTGATGATCTTCGTCCTGGCGATTGGGTCTTTTTCGTAACCAATAAAGGCAACGTAAGTAATATTAATCATGCTGGATTAATTACAGAACTAAAAAGTAAAACTGAAGTAATGTTTATTCATGCGTCTTCATCAAAAGGTATCAGAGAAGACAATCTTTACAGCAAATATTGGATGGGGTGTTTTGCCAAGGCAAGTAGGCCGTTCTAAGCTAAATTCAGCCCAATCACCAAAGCCCACATCATTGCGAAGCTTATCAGCATAGAAACGTTTACCAGCATTCCAGCGATTTTGGTATCGTAATTTAATTCGTCAGAAAACGGTAAAATTGTCATCCCTACAGGAATAATCAGAACAATTAATAGTACATTTCTATACAATTGCTCTACAGGCAGAAAGTAAAAGAAGGTAAAACCTAACAAAAATCCCCAGAAATAACGAATTAGAAGTACTTTTGACACCTTTTTGAATATTTCTCCAGAAGTAGAAATATTCAAATAAATTCCCATGATTAATAAAACAATTACTTTATTTCCTCTTGCCATTACGTCTATTACATCAATCACAATCGTAGGAATTTCTATTTTTGCTAAGTTTACAAAAACGCCCAAAAGTATGGCTTGAAAAGGCAACAAAGTAAATATTTTCAGGATGGCTTTTTTGGCATTTTGTGAAATACTTACCCCTTCATTTCTATCCGACATAAATACGCCAGTACCATAAACTAAGCCAAAAACTGCGAACGAATTTCCAAAATCAAACATGGCAGCGTAAACCATTCCAGCTTGTCCCCAAATGCCCTCAATCAATGGATAAGCAAAAAGCCCCAGATTAAAACCTCCACTTCCCATAATCAAAATTGCTTTCATTTTCTGCGTTTGATTTTTAAACAATTTCGCAGCTGTAAACATGGTAAGCAATGAAAAGCAAAAAGAAATAACTGGCAGTAATAAGAGGTTAAATTCAAAATGCACACGTTTCATCGTTAAAAACATCAACGCTGGGAAAGTAGTGTGCATTAGCAATTTAGAAATAATTTTACCCTCTTTTTCAGAAACAATATTTTGGCGTTTCAAAAAATATCCGACCAAAATGATACTCAAAGCAGTAATAAAAACAGTATTAGTTTGATTCATGGAAATAAGAAAGAAAATAAAGCGTATTTAGTGAATTAATATTTCTGTGAAAAATGAACAAACCAACTGAAAGCTTCTATTCTATACAAACTAGACAATAATGAATAAGTTGGCGTTAAAATATTTACCAAAGCAATGAAATAAATAAACCTACTCACTTTTTCATTCGTTTGTCCTACCAATAAATAGACCACAAAAACAAGTAAAAAAGTATAAGCCAAACTTCTTGTAACATCTTCAACGGCTGTTCCTACTAAAAAACAAGCCACAAAAATTCCAATAAACCAAAGTGCTACTATGTAATATTTCTTTTTGATTAAGTAAAAAGACGTAGATAAGATAAGAAGTAAATTTAATTTTAATGAAGAGAAAATAGCAAAAGGAATTTTTGTACGATGGATAAAGCCTAATCCTAATGAAACACCACTATCTTTTCCGATAGGCGTATCTAAATGATAATTTTTGTAAAATAAAATTCTGATAAAAATATAAATCAACACACTGATAAAAACCATCCAAAATGATTTGTTATGGATAAATAATTTCTGAAACGTAGTTTTAAAATCTTGTGTTGTTTGCTCTAAAGGGAAAGTAGCCAATCCAGCGAATAAGGGAATAATCAAAGAGGGAACGATACTTCTTTCATCAACAAAATAACTTGCTAACAAAAACAAAATACTTATTGGTTTTTTGTAAAAATACAGGGCAATCAATAAACCAAGATAAGCGTAAGAATCGTAAAAAAGCGTATCGTAATTAAATGAATTTCCAACATAAGAAAACAATAATGCAATGGTTGCCCAAAAGCTCAAAGCAGCATTCTTGGTGACCCGAAAAATGATTCTGATTGAAAACCAAATAAAAACAGGAAGTAATAAAATCTGTAAATAGAATAATCGAAGAGCATTTAACCCAAATATATTTGCCAACAAATAAGGAGTAATTCTCAGGTCTCGCTTTCTAAAATGATCTTCAGAAGGGAAATTTAAAGTTGGTTGTAAAGGCTTTTCAATTTTATCATTCACAAACTTTTGCACTGTAAGATCAATACTTAGCCAGTCATTGTTTACTCTTTTCCTAATAGCTTCTGGAAAATATATTAAAGAAAAAACCAGAAAAACCAGTAGGCAAACGCCAATATTCCAATACTTATTTTGCAAATACTTACTGACAAAATAATTGAATTTGGCAAAGAGGAGACTAATATTTGGAAGCATTTCGTAGAGAACGTTAAAATTTCTGAAACGGTTGATAAAATACAAACTTACAAGTACAAAACTTTTAATCCTAACATAGTCCATGCCTAACATTTTTTTCACTCTTTTTATCAAACATTAGCACATACATTTCAAAGCCTATTTATAGAATTATAATTACTCAATACAAATTTAATCTATATATCTCCCATAATTTCTCAGCTTTAACTAATTTTGCAGATATATTCATGTTTATTATAGGTAATAAAAGTATTTGTGATAAACGTCTAACAGATAACATCAAAAAAATAATGGGTAAGAAAGTTTTAATTATTGGTGCAGGTGGCGTAGGAAACGTAGTAGTAAAGAAATGTGCCATGAATCCAGAAGTATTTTCTGAGGTAGTTTTAGCCAGCCGTACAAAACGTAAATGTGATGCTATCGCTGAAGAATGTGCTAAAATAGGTTTACCAACTAAAGTAGAAACTGCTCAAGTTGATGCTGATAATGTTCCTGAATTGGTTGCTTTAATTAATCAAGTAAAACCATTCATGGTAATCAACGTAGCACTTCCATACCAAGATTTAACAATCATGGATGCTTGTTTGGAAACAGGAGTACATTACATGGATACTGCTAATTACGAGCCTAAAGATGTTGCTAAATTTGAATATTCTTGGCAATGGGCTTATCAAGAACGCTTTAAAGAAGCTGGCTTGATGGCTTTACTAGGTTGCGGGTTCGACCCGGGCGTTACTCAAGTTTATACAGCTTATGCAAACAAGCACCATTTCGATGAAATGCACTATTTGGACATTATCGACTGTAATGCTGGCGACCACGGAAAAGCTTTTGCTACTAACTTTAACCCTGAAATTAACATTCGTGAGATTACTCAAGCGGGTCGTTACTGGGAAAATGGAGAATGGGTAGAAATTCCAGCAATGTCTATTCATAAAGCAATTGAATACCCAGGCATCGGGCCAAAAGAATCTTATGTTTTATACCATGAAGAGTTAGAATCATTGGTGAAAAACTTCCCTACTTTAAAACGTGCAAGATTTTGGATGACTTTCGGGCAACAATATATTACACATTTACAAGTATTGGAAAATGTTGGAATGACATCCATCGCACCCATCAAATTCCAAGGAATTGATATTGTACCACTTGAATTTTTAAAAGCTGTACTTCCAGAACCAGGTTCTTTAGGAGAAAACTACACAGGCGAAACTTCAATCGGTTGTCAAATTAAAGGTATTAAAGACGGCGCTGAAAAAACATATTATGTTTGGAACAATTGCAAACACCAAGATTGTTGGAAAGAAGTACAAGCTCAGGGTGTAAGTTATACAACAGGCGTACCAGCAATGATTGGTGCCATGATGATGATAACTGGTGAATGGATGAAGCCAGGCGTTTGGAATTGTGAAGAATTAGATCCAGATCCATTTATGGCAATGTTGAATATTCATGGTTTACCTTGGAACGAGGAAATCAACGGAACACTTCCGCATGAGTATTAATGAATACGATAGGATTTTAAAGGAGAATATTGAACCTATTCTCCTTCCTTTTGCTCAGAAGTTATTAGGTTTAACTGGAGCAAAATACACCACTATTAAAGATGACTTACATACAACTATTGAAAGAAAGCCTGATTTTTTGAAAAAGGTGAAAGAAATAGGAGAAAGTCAGAGCTATATTCTACAAATTGAGTTCCAGTCGATTGATGAAAAAGACATGGTTTATAGAATGCTGGAGTATAAATCATTACTTTTAAGAAAATATAAATCAGATGTTCGTCAATTTGTGCTATACATTGGTAAAAATAAACACAAACGAATGACGAACCATTTGGTTAGTCAAGGATTAACTTTTGAATATGAAATTATTGATATTCATGAATTTGATTACGAATATTTTCTTAAATCTGAAATTCCAGAAGAAGTAATTTTATCGATTCTTTGCAACTTCAAAAATACTTCACCTGAAAAAGTCATTCATAAGATTTTGAATAAATTAGACGAACTATTAAAAGGACAGAATCGTTTTGGAAAATATATGAAGCAATTAGAGGTTTTATCAAAACTTCGTGATTTACAAGAAGAAACTATCAAACAGACGACTAATATGCCAATAGTTTATGATTTAGAAACAGACATCCGTTTCATACAAGGTATGAATAAAGGTGAAGCAAAAGGCGAAGCAAAGGGTGAAGCAAGAGGTGAAGCAAGAGGTAAAGAAAAAACACTTAACGACAATATTAAACAATTACTATTGTCAAATTTACTGACCGTTGCTCAGATTGCTGAAACGCTAAAAGTGCCAATAGCTAAAGTAGAAAACATTAAAAAGAGCTTATAATTACATCAAAATGATAAAATCCATTGCCCGTGTTGAAAAATGCGGGCAATTTTAATAACAAAGAATTATACAATCAACGGTAAGTAAACTACTTTCCTGATAATCAATTTCAATTTAATATGATTGATTTCTCACAAATACCTTCTCCTTGTTATGTATTAGAAGATAGGTTATTACGTAAAAATTTAGAGCTTTTACAATACGTTCAGCAACAAGCAGGAATCGAAATCATCTGTGCTTTAAAAGGCTTTTCGATGTTCTCTACATTTCCGATGGTTCGACAGTATTTGGCTGGAGCTACGGCAAGCTCTTTACACGAAGCACGTTTGGCTTTTGAAGAAATGGGTTCAAAGGCTCATGTATATTCTCCAGCATATTTAGATAAAGAATTTGATGAATTACTTTCTTACTCTTCGCATATTTCTTTTAACTCTTTGAATCAGTTTGAAAAATTCAAAGAAAAATCAATTGCAAACGGTATTAGCTGTGGACTTCGTATCAACCCTCAATATTCTGAAGTAGAAACAGACATGTATAATCCTTGTATTGCGGGTTCTCGTTTGGGAATTACTCGTAATCAATTAGGCGATACTTTGCCCGAAGGTATTGAAGGGTTGCATTCACATACTTTATGCGAAAACGATTCTTATACTTTGGAACGTACTTTAAAAGCCATTGAAGAACGTTTTGGAGACTTATTAAAACAAGCCAAATGGTTGAATTTAGGCGGAGGACATTTGATTACTCGTGCCGATTATGAGCCAGAACATTTAATCAGTGTTTTAAAGGGTTTGAAAAATAGATTTCCAAATCTAAAAATCATTTTAGAGCCAGGTTCAGCCGTGGGTTGGAGAACAGGTTACTTGACGTCAACAGTCCTTGATATTCTTGATTCTCAAGGAATTAATGTGGCAATTTTGGATGTAAGTTTTGCAGCACACATGCCCGATACTTTAGAAATGCCTTATAAACCTAAAATTTTAGGAGCACATCAAGAACCAGTAGCGGGCAAACATACTTATCGTTTTGGTGGAATGACTTGTCTAGCAGGTGATTTTTACGGAGATTACTCATTCGATGAGCCTTTAAAAATCGGAGATTCAATCGTTTTTGATGATATGATTCATTATACGATGGTAAAAACGACAACTTTCAATGGCGTAAACTTGCCTTCAATTGGTATTTGGAGAGAAGATGATACTTTTGATTTGATTAAATCTTTTGGTTATGAAAGCTTTAAAGACCGTCTTAGTTAGATTGTAGAAACTCAAATACAGAATGCTTATTAAAAGAAAAGGGGAAATTGAAATTTCAATTTCCCCTTTTCTTTTAATAATATTTAAACACTCAATTAATATCCATTATTCTGAGGAAATGCTGTTGCTCCTCCATCTGTTCTATCAATTTGTGATTGTGGAATTGGACGTAAATTATGAAAATCTTTCACATTACCAGCTGCTTGCGGATTTGCTAATTTTACTCTTTCCACTAATTTACCCCAACGTTTTAAGTCCATCCAACGAATTTGTTCTCCTGCTAATTCACGTCCACGTTCGTCCATCAAAAAGTCAAAAGTCATTTGTGCAGACGTTATTTCCATTGCGGTTGTTTTACCTGGCCAAGCAGCACGACGACGAACAACATTTACTGCTGCAGTAGCCTCAGCAGTTTTTCCTTGAAATAACAATGCTTCAGCCAACATCAAATAAGTATCCGCCAAACGAAATGCCAAGAAGTCACGGCTACCCGGTGCATAAGTTCTATCAGGACGAAGTGGATCCATAAACTTCACCAACGTCGGGAAAAGAGCTTCATTGTAAGCACTTGGCACTAATACTTGATAAGGTTTTTTAGCTCTTTCAGCTAATGGCATTTCATATCCAGGAATATAAATGGCAGTATCCCCAGCTTTGTAGGTAACTTTAGCTTTTGAATTATCAAATGCCGTGTTGTAAGTTCCAGGGTTATTACTCAACCATGTGTCTCTAAAAGATTTTTTATAACGAGAATCGTTCACACGATTATCAAGAGCAAAAACAGTTTCAAGAGCGTATTTTGTAGGACGTAAACGCTTGAAAGGTCTGCCGTAAAAAATATCCCGTGTCATACCTGCCTGAGTGTCATATTGCATCCCGAAAAATAGATGAAGGTTATTTCCCTGCGTATTTCCATCACCACTTGGTTGACCATTATTTAAGGGTGCTGGTGCTAAGTTTGTTGCTGGGTCAGTTGTGTATTGAACAGCAAAAATCACCTCGTCATTAATTTCACCAGCACCTTGAGTGAATACACTCGCAAAATCAGGTAATAATTTGAATCCATAATTAGAAATTACATTTTGAGCATAAGTAGCAGCTTTTGTGTAATCATCGGCAGCTTTTACCGAAGAGGTTGCTTTTGCCAAATATACCCGAGCCAATAAATGTTCTGCTGCCGCCTTAGTTGCACGACCATAATCAGATGATTTTGCTTTATTTTCCAAATCTGGCAATGCTCCTTCAAGATCCGAAATAATGGCGGTATACATTTGTGCTTCGGTTGCTCTTTTCGTAACTTTTGTTGGGACTAAGGTTTCAGTCAATCTTAAATCTACTGCTCCCCATTGTTGCAACAAAAGGAAATAATGATGCCCCCTTAAAAACTTCATTTCTGCTACTCTCTGTTTTTTCAAAGCATCAGATATACCAGCTGCTTGTGGAGCTCTTTCAATAACTGCATTACAAGTATTGATACCTCTATACAATTCATCCCAAATTAACTTTAACCAATCCACTTGTGAATTTAATTGTGAGTCATAGAAGTGAAAGCCTTTATAACTTCCATCGGCACCTGTGGCATATAAATCTGTCCCATACTCCGTTACGGTTAGCCCCATTTGAGTTCCATAAAATCCTCTCAATGACGCATAAGCAGAATTTATGGCAGCATTGAATCCAGCAGGAGTATTGATATAATCATTACCAACGCCCGACACTATTTCTTCTTTCAGTAAGTCTGAACAAGATTGACTAATGAGCATAAAGACTGCAAAACTCATTAGGGTTATTGATTTTTTTAAACTAAAATATATTCTTTTCATTTTCTTATGTTTTATATCAGAATGAACCAATAAATATTTTTACAAACAGAAATGATTCAACCCATTAATTTTTAATAAATATTAGAATTTAGCATTCAACCCAAAGGTTGTGATTGTAGTAGCAGGAGTAACGTCTCTTTCTACTCTATTGCCAGCAGTTTCTGGATCAACACCGTTATATTTTGAGCGATATGTTGACCAAATAAATGGTTGTTGAATACTGGTAAAGAATCTTAAAGATTCCAAGCCAATCATTTTAGCGTATTTCTGAGGAACAGCATATCCAAAGTTAATATTACGAAGTTTTACGAAAGAACCATCAAAATTGATGATAGCACCATTATTCACTGGAAATTCTTGATTAGATTTTGGTTGTGGAAACTCATTCGTTGGATTATTTGGAGTCCAATAATCAACCTTCATTTGTTGATAACGACCAGCCAATTGGTTTAAACTCTGGTGAAACCCACTTATAATTGTTTGTCCTTGACGTGCATAAAAAATAAAATTCAAATCAAATCCTTTATAACTAAAACGGTTGGTAATACTTCCCGTCCAGTTTGGAATATCTGAACCCAAAATTACTCTGTCGTCTTGCGTGATTTTTCCATCAGGCAAACCTGTCAGATTACCGTTGGCATCACGTCCATTATTATCTTCAATTTTAATTTGTCCAACTGAACTACCTAAGGCCTTAGCTGCATCTGCTTCATTAGTTTGCCAAATACCTAATTTTTTTAAATCATAAATTGCTGATAATGGCTGACCAATAAACCATTTGTTACCAATATCATCTTTTGCACCATTATACAAAGAGATGATTTTTTCAGTATTTTTTGTAAAAACAATGTCAGATGACCATTTAAAACCGCCTTTATCCACATTTACGGTAGTGATTCCTAATTCAATACCCGAATTTTGAGTTTCACCAACGTTACGAGTTATTGCTTCAAATGCGGTTGAAGTTGGTAAAAAATCAGATAAAAGTAAGTCAGTCGTATTGGTTTGATATAATTCTAATGAACCAGAAATTTTACCTTTCCATAAAGAGAAATCTACTCCAATGTTTTTAGAAGTAGAGGTTTCCCATTTTAAATCTGGATTACCAATGATATTTGGGCGATAACCGAATGCAGGAGTCGTATTCCATGCGTAAGCAGTACGACCTAGCTGTCCTTGGGTTTGAAACGGTATAACTCCTTGATTTCCTACAGTTCCAATACTGGCTCTCAACTTCAATTGATCAATTGCTAAAACTTCCTTCATGAAAGGTTCATTACTAATATTCCAAGCCAATGCAACTCCTGGGAAATTACCATATTTCACGTTCTCTCCAAATTTACTCGAACCATCCCTCCGCAAAGTAGCTGTTACTAAATATTTATCTTTATAATCATAGTTGATACGTCCCATGTAAGAGTTAATAGTCCATGGAATTAAACCACTATTAGGAACTATGTTTGTTCCACTGGTAGTTCCAAGACTAAAAAATTGCTGAGTTTCAACAGGTATGCCAGAATTTGACACGCTGTAATACTCGAAATTTTCACGCTGGATAGAATGAAGTGCTGTGAAATTAACATTATGCACACCTTTGAAAGTTTTGTGGTAGTTAATAATATTTTCAAGTGTCCAGTTGAAACCAATTTGATTGTTTACCGAAGCAAAATTGCTTCCATTTTTATTAAGATTTGTTAAAGCACCCACAAATCGTCCGTTTCGTGCAATGGTAAAATCTGGGCCAAAATTGATTTTATAACTAAGCCCTTCCATAATTTTAGCTTCAACATTGATACTATTAAAAATACGGTACTTCTTAATTTCATCCACTTGAGCCCCTGGTACAATTTCTGACAGAGGATTTGTTAAAAGAGCATCATTGGTAGGTGCAAACTTGATACTTCCATCCGCATTATAAGGATTGGCTAAAGGATTTTGTTGTAATGAAAAAGCGTAAGGATTTAAAGTTGCACCATTTCTAACGCTATTCATCATGTAAGAAGATACCCCAATCCTGAATGTTTTATTTAATTGATGATCAATGTTTGCTCTGAAAGAATAACGAGTAAAATCCAACCCTTCCGCAATACCTTTGTCTTGGAAAAACCCGCCTGAGATATAAAATTGAGTTTTTTCGTTACCTCCTTGAATTCCCAAAGTATGATTTTGAGTTATCCCTGTTTTCAACATTAAAGATTGCCAATCTGTATTTCTATTGTTTGTAATACCATCTGCTACAGCAGGGTCTCCTCCCAAAACCGCAACTTTTGAGTCTGCAAAAGCATCAGCTACACCCGTCGGAACAGCTACTCCATTTGCATCTTTGTATCCACCCGTAGCACGGTAGGCTTCACGTACATATTCAGCAAATTCAGACCCACTAAATAAGTTTATTTTATCTAAAACTTTACTTGTTCCAAAGAAATTGTCATAGGTAATGGTTGTTTTCCCTTTGGTGTTGCCTCTCTTAGTAGTAACCAAAATAACGCCATTTGCACCTCTTGCTCCATAAATTGCAGCCGCAGAAGCATCTTTCAAAACCTCTAATGAAGCAACATCATTTGGATTAATATCTTCGTAACCTCCTGAAGCAAAATCAAAAGGACGATTGTTCGCTAATTCATTTCTGTCACCTGTCATCGGTATTCCATCAACCACGTATAGAGGATTATTTCCAGCATTAAAAGAACGACGACCACGAATCAGGATATTTGGAGTTGAACCTGGTTTACTTCCCGACTGAGCTACATCTACCCCTGCGATACGTCCCTGAATAGCTTGACCTAAGTTTGTAATAGGCATTTCAGTAATTTGCTTGGCAGATACCGAAGAAATAGCCCCTGTTAATTGGCTCTTTTTCTGTGTACCATAACCAACTACAACTACTTCTTCCAAAGATTGAACATCTGTGTTCAATTTTACATCCACAACTGAACGATTCGCAACAGCTACTTCTTTTGAAGAAAAACCAACTGCTGAAAATACTAAGGTAGCATTATTAGCCGCAGCAATTTTATACACCCCTGAAGCATCAGTTGTAGTTCCTCTGCTTGTACCTTTCACAATAACACTAACTCCTGGGATTGCTTGAGAATCATCTGCTGACGTGATTTTCCCAGTAATCGTCTGCTGCCCAAAACTGGACATCGTAATCGTGATGAGCATTAAACATATTGCCCAACCTACATTACTTTTTAATTTAAGTAAAGATTTCATACCCATGTGTTTTTAATTGATTTAATTGTGATAGTTAAAGTATTCTGATTATTAAAAAATTGAAATGGTTAAATTGATACGACTCCAGAGCGATTCTACTTCGTTTTCTGGCAAAACATTCTTTTCATGGCTGTTTAGAATAAATTTTGCTATTTCGATTTCTTCTTGCTTCTCAGGGTATTTTTTTAAAAAGGCTTGCCAAAAATTATTTTCGACTACCTGATTTTCTGATTTTACCCAATCAATGAAGCAACTGTCTGACATAAAATCTTCAGACATAAAATCTTTGTACTTTGTGAATCGCTGTTCAAACAATTTTATAAATATTTTAAGTAAAACTTGTATTATGAATAAAAGACTCGTCAATTATGCTTTCTACTCATTTATTACTATTTTTTTTAAAAAATGTATTAATCTAATAATTTGACAAAAAAAAAGAGCCAAAATCTGGTGATTTTGGCTCTAAGTACAAAAAGTAAATTTATATCATGCGATTGTGAGTTTTTCTACGGAAATGTGTTCTTTTAAAATTTTTAATGCCCCAAAAATAAGATTGTAAACCGACTGCGGATTGATACTCATCTTACTAGAAATCTGGTCAGTGTCCATATCATGAAAAAATTTCAATGAAATTGCTTCACGCTGACGTTTTGTCAGATACTTGAATGACTCCGCCAAAGTATCACTAAAAGATTGTTCTTCTTCAAAAGCCACCAAACGGTTTTCATGCGAAGTAATAAAATCTGGGTTTTCAAGATAATAAGCCTCTTGATGCTGGAAATGGCGTTGTTGAGTTTCTAAATGACGTACCAATTTTCTTTTGATAGAAGCCATCAAGTAATAGCGAATAGAAGTTGTTTCACCTAAATTCCGATGGTTTTTCCACAATTCTACAAATAAGTCGTGCAAGCAATCTTTGATCAATTCTCTATCTGCGGTAATACTTGTACTATAATTGTACAATAAACTAACATAGTTATGATAAATTGAAGAAAAAGCAGCATGGTCTCCTGCTCTAAATTCATTCCATAATGCAACCTCGTCGATTATTTTTTTAGTAGTTATCATAGATAAAATAAAAGTATCTGTATAATTTTCTCTTAAAGATATATCAAATAAATATCACTTTTCAAGGTTTTTTTTGAATATTTTTCCGTAAACGTTTACGGAAACGTTTACAGCAAAACTTTTCTAAAAAAGAAGGTCAATCAGTTAATTTAAATTAGAAACTATTTATGAATTATCACTTTTACAAACCACTAAGCATTATAAAGGCTTATTTGAGCGAAAAAATAAAAGTGAAATAGGATATTTCTAATTTTGACTCTATTTTTAGACCTTATTATTATTTATCACACTCACATAAATCAACAAAACATGAAAAAACTTTTTATTACCCTTATTAACATACTACTGTTGGGGTCAATAGTTCATGCGCAAACACAATTCTCCCCTCGCAATGGCGTTCAGGACGAAAGACCAAACCTTTACGCTTTCACCAATGTAACGATTGTTGTGGATGCCAATACTACGCTTGAAGGGGCAACATTATTAATTCGTGGTTCAGTCATTGAAGCAGTTGGCAAGGGCATCAGCATTCCTACAGGAACTACCGTTACAGATTTAAAAGGAAAAAGAATTTATCCTTCTTTGGTAGAAGTTTATTCAAATTATGGCATACCCGAAAATAAAAGTGAAGGTGGAAGAGGTTTCAGAGCTGACCCACAATTTGAATCTAAGAAAAAAGGTGCTTATAACTGGAACCAAGCTATTTTGCCAGAAGTAGATGCGGCAAGTCTTTTCACCATCAACCCAACAACAGCAGACGAATTTCGTAAAGCTGGATTTGGTGCTACTATTAGCCACGTGCAAGACGGAATCGTGAGAGGTACTTCTACTTTATTGGCTTTGGGCGATGGTCGTGACCAAGACGCTTTGTTAAAAAGTAAAGTTTCTGCTCATTACTCTTTCTCAAAAGGAACTTCTACGCAAGACTATCCAAACTCTATGATGGGTTCTGTGGCATTAATTCGCCAGACTTATTATGATGCAGATTGGTTCAAAAAATCAAAAAACAAAGTTGAGTTTAATATTTCTTTAGATGCTTTCAATGCCAATCAAGGCATTCCACAAGTATTTGAAGTGGGTGATAAATTAGGAATTCTTCGTGCCAACAAAATCGCTAAAGAATTTGGCGTTCAATACATCATCAAAGGAATGGGCGATGAGTATCAACGTCTTGATGAGGTAAAAGCAACAGGTGCTACTTTAATTTTACCTTTAAATTTCCCGACTACACCAGACGTTGAAGATCCTTATGATGCTTCTGTGGTTTCTTTGGCAGAAATGAAACATTGGGAAATGGCACCAGCAAATGCTTCTTTATTATCAAAAGCGGGTGTGAGTTTTGCCTTTACAAGTTCAAACTTAAAATCGAAAGCAGATTTTATGGCGAACCTTCGTAAAGCAATTGAATATGGTTTAGATGAAAAAATTGCTTTAGCAGCCATTACTTCTACGCCAGCACAATTGATGAAAGTTGATAATTTAGTAGGTTCATTAAAAGTGGGAATGTTGGCGAATTTTTTGATTACTTCTGATAATCTTTTCAAAGACGGAAACGTAATTTTTGAAAACTGGGTAAAAGGAAAACGTTATGTGATTTCAAACATGAACGTTGTTGATGTTCGTGCGAATTATGATTTAACTTTAGGAAGTAAAACTGGTTTGAAATTAAATGTTACTGGAAAAGTAGAAAAACCAGATTTCCAAATTGTGGTAACAGATTCTATCAAAGTAAGTCCTAAAGTGACTAGAGTTGGCGAAAATTTCACTTTGAGTTTTAAACTTGATCCTAAAAAAGACAAAGGTGATACTCGCATCAGCACTTATTTCGATGGAAAGAATTTTAAAGGTGATGGTTTAGATGCCAACGGACAAGCGGTTGTTTTCACCGCTACTTTCAAAGAAGCTTTCAAAGAAACACCTGCAAAAGTAGATACTGCTAAAAAAGTAGTTCCAGAAATCGGAAAATTATCATATCCTTTCACTAGCTACGGAACAGAAGAAAAACCAAAAATTGAAACTATTTTAGTAAAAAATGCAACGGTTTGGACGAACGAAAAAGATGGTATCATCGCAAATACAGACGTACTTTTACAAAATGGTAAAATTGCGAAAGTAGGTAAAAATCTTTCTGAAAGTGGTGCAAAAGTAATCGACGGAACTGGCAAACATTTAACAAACGGTATTTTTGACGAACATTCACACATTGCTTTATTATCAGTGAACGAAGGTACACAATCTGTTACTTCTGAAGTAAGAATGGAAGACGTGGTGAATTCAGAAGACGTTAACATTTATCGTCAATTAGCGGGTGGAGTTACTTCTTCTCAATTATTACACGGTTCGGCAAATTCAATCGGTGGACAATCGGCCATTATCAAATTGAAATGGGGCGAAGCACCAGATGCTTTGAAAATTCCAAATGCAGATGGTTTTATCAAATTCGCTTTGGGTGAAAACGTAAAGCAAGCTAACTGGGGCGACCGTGCTAGAATCCGTTTCCCACAAACAAGAATGGGTGTTGAGCAAATCATGATGGATGCTTTCTTAAGAGCAAAAGAATACGAAAAAGCAACAAAAGCGGCAGCAGCAAATCCTGCATTGGCTCCAGTAAAACGTGATTTAGAATTAGATGCTTTGGTAGAAATTTTGAACAAGAAAAGATTCATTACTTGTCACTCGTATGTTCAATCTGAAATCAATATGTTATTGAAAGTTGCCGATTCATTAGGCTTTAAGGTAAATACTTTCACGCACATTTTGGAAGGTTATAAAGTAGCAGATAAAATGAAAGAGCATGGTGCAAATGCTTCTACTTTCTCTGACTGGTGGGCTTATAAAATGGAAGTAAAAGAAGCCATTCCATTCAATGCGGCATTGATGACGAAAGTAGGCGTAAATACATCTATCAACTCTGATGATGCAGAAATGGCTCGTCGTTTGAACCAAGAAGCTGCTAAAACAGTAATGTATGGCGGTATGACTGAAGAACAAGCTTGGAAAATGGTTACGTTGAATCCAGCAAAAATGTTGCATTTGGATAATCGTTTAGGAAGTATCAAAGTAGGAAAAGATGCAGACATAGTGTTATGGAATAATAATCCACTTTCAGTTTATGCAAAACCTGAAAAAGTAATTATCGACGGTGCTACGTATTTCGACCTTGAGAAAGATAAAGAATTACGTTTAAAAATTGCTGCTGAACGTAATCGTATTACTCAAAAAATGTTAAACGCTAAAGCGGGCGGTGCTGCTACGGTAAAACCAGAAGTTAGAAGACCAAGATTATTCGTTTGTAATTCTGAAGGTGACCTAACCGAAGAAACTGGAGCTTATAAGGAAACTGGCGTTTCTCAATCTGAAGGTCATGACCATGATTAATAGTTGTGATTGAGTGAATAGCGACTGAGTGATTAAAATTATTTTTAGCATTTACTCATCAACGTTAAACTCATGAACTCATAGACTTAAAACATTTTTTCAAAAGAACATACAATGAAAAACATAAAATACATATACTGCCTTGTATTCCTATTGCTGGCGAATACAATGTTTGCGCAAAATCAGGCAGCGGGTTCACCACAAACCAAAGCTATCGCTTTGACGGGTGCAAAGATTCATACTGCCGCAGGAAAAGTAATTCAGAACGGAGTAATCGTTTTTGACAAAGGAATTATTACCGCTGTTGGCGATGCTAATACTTCTTTCAACAAAGCAAATACTGAAGTAATTGATGTAGCTGGCAAAAGCGTTTATCCAGGTTTAATTTCACCTGCTAACCAATTAGGTATGGTTGAAATTGAAGCTGTTCGTGCTACTGACGACCAAGCTGAAATTGGCCCATTCAATCCACACGTTCGTGCTTTGATTGCTTATAATACAGATTCAGAATTGATTCCAACTGTAAGAAGTAACGGTATTTTGTTGACACAAGCTACTCCACAAGGTGACATTATTACTGGAATGTCATCAATCATGCAATTGGATGGTTGGAACTGGGAAGACGCAGTATTGAAAAAAGACGATGGTATTCATATCAATTGGATTGGCTATTTCAAACGTGAATTTGATTTTGCTTCTTTCACTGCAACGACAAAAAGAAATGATAAAAGAGATGAATTATTAAGAGAAATCGACAAAACTTTTGATGATGCCATCGCATACGCTCAAGTAAAAAGTCCAGCGGTTATTAATGTAAAATTGGAAGCCATGAAAGGACTTTTTGATGGTTCAAAAAATCTATACATTTCTGCTGATTATGGAAAAGAAATCATCGAAGCAGTTCAATTTGCTAAAGCTAAAGGAGTAAAGAAAATCGTAATTATTGGTGGTGAAGAATCATTATTAGCGGCTGATTTCTTGAAAGAAAATAATGTTCCAGTTATCGTTGGTACAACACACCGTTTACCAAACAAAGTTGATGACGATACTGATTTGCCTTATAAATTACCACAATTATTACAACAAAAAGGTGTTTTGGTTGGCTTAGCTTATATTGGTTTAAACTGGAGAACTCGTAATTTACCTTTCGTAGCTGGAACTGTTGCTGGCCACGGAATGGATAAAGAAGATGCTTTAAAGTTAATCACTGCCAACAATGCAAAAATCTTAGGTATTGATAAATATGTAGGTACTTTAGAAGTAGGCAAACACGCTACTTTGATAGTTTCTGCTGGCGATGTATTAGACATGCGTACTGCGAAAGTAGAACAAGCATTCATCCAAGGTCGCAAAGTAGATTTGGACGACAAACAAAAACGTTTGTATAAAAAATATGCTGAGAAATATGGAACGAAGTAGTATTTCTTGATTAACATGAGTCATCCCGAATTTTAAAATCATAAAAAAGCGGTCGAAATTAGTTTTTCGACCGCTTTTTTATGATTGATGGACAACGAATTCCTACT
>NZ_JACHKT010000034.1 GCF_014204325.1 Arcicella rosea | reverse complement strand
CGAAGAAACTAAAGTTGTATTAAAAGAAGATTCGGTCGATAAGGACATCGCTGTAAAAGTTAACTAAAACTGTCAAGCTTTTTTAGGATGTGACAAACTGCTCATTCCTTTGCCTATAATCCTAAAGAGAAAATTGGGCAATGCTTTCAAAAACGGCTTTTCTGTTGATTCAAGTGTTGAGAATATAGGATGATTCTTACTTATTGGAGTAAATTGATTTTGTAAGAATTAGGAGTTTTTTTGAGACTTGGTGTAAAGCTGAATTATTTGAGAATTAGTGTTTTATGAATTGATTGAGGAGGGCAATTGCTTTGTTTATTTCAATTATTTACTTTTATGAAAAAACTTAAACATTCATATATTTACGAGTAAGCCGTAAGCGTATGAAATAGCAAAAGAAATTAACAAACTATTTAGACAATGCAGTTAAACGATATTTTAGGTCTTGGAAAAGTTTTACCTATTGACAAACTAATTGACATAGTTTCAAATTCTGTTGGAAAAATTTCAAAATCTTATTTTGATAAAAAAGATATTGATACAAGAGCGTACGAAATTGAAAAGCTTGCTGAAGCACGAGCAAAAGAAATGAAAATAATGGCAACAGCTGTCAAAGAGAATTTTCAAATTACAGGTGGAATAGATTATAAAGATGAGAAAATAGCCATTACTTCTCCTAAAGAACTTCCAATCCAAATCCCTCAATCAATTTTAAATAATTCACCACTTGAGGAACGAACAGCAGACAGAATAAAATTTCAAGAAGCAAAAAAGCAATTAAATGTCGAAAATGTTACAGCATTTGCAGCAGAAGAACTAAAGAATGGAGAGCCTGTTACAGATGAGCCCTTAGACGAAGATTGGATAACCAGATTTTTTCGTATAGCTGAGGATATTTCAAATGAGGAAATGCAAGCTTTATGGGGTAAAATTTTAGCTGGTGAAATCAAACAACCCAAATCATATTCCCTTAGAACGCTCGAATTAATTCGTAATCTATCAAAAAGAGAAGCTGATACATTTATGAAAGTTGCAAACTTTGCAATTAAATCTGGCAATGCAAATTATATCTTCAAAGGAAATAATGATGATAAACTATCGAATGATTACAACGTAAATTATATGGACATTGCTCTTCTGACTGAAATAGGACTCATACAACCTGGTGACTTTGTAAACCATCAATTTATACAGCAAACATCAGATAGTCAAAGAATACTTATTGCTGGAAATATTGCAATTTTCGTAAATGTAAAAGCAAATACACCATCAATCAAGATGCCTGTCAATGTATTCAGTAGTTCTGGAAACGAACTTTTACAACTTATAAAGCCAACTCCACCCTTTGATTATTTGACTTATTATGCTAATTCAATTAAAAATGAAAATGTGGAAGTAAAATATGCTCATATTTTTGCTTGGGAGGGAAACTCAATTATGCACTCTCAGCCGTTACAAGAATTCAAATAAAAGTCCAAAATAAACATTATTTAAAATACTTCCCAAAGACCTTTATCCAAACACAAAAAACAAAAAATGAAACCTTTAATCAAAATCCTATTAATCCTGCTAATCTCTATCACAAACCTTAAAAGCATTGCTCAAAAGCAATTGGTATTCAAAGCTAAAGTGATTTATAAATCAAAGGATTTAGTCATTACTCAGATTGCTAAGAATGCTTTTGAACATACCTCTTTTTTACAAACCAATGATTTTGGTTATGTTCCTTGTAACGGGCTTGTTGTTAGAAATAGTAATGAAGTAATTATTTTCGATACGCCAACTAATGATAAAAGTTCAGGGTTGTTAATCAAATGGATTAAAGAAAAGCTTCATTGTAAAATCAACGCCATTATTCCGACACATTTCCATGATGATTGTCTGGGAGGATTAAAGGCATTTGATGAAAATGGTATTCCTTCTTATGCTTATTTCAAAACAATAGCATTGGCAAAAGAGAATAATTATGTTGTTCCTAAAAATAGTTTTAATGATTCCCTTATTTTAAAAGTGGGTAATCAACATATTATCGCAAAGTTTTTGGGAGAAGGACATACCAAAGATAATGTAATAGGATATTTCCCAAGCGAAAAAATCATGTTTGGCGGTTGCTTAATCAAAGAACTAGAAGCTGGCAAAGGTTATTTAGGCGATGCAAATATTGCAGAGTGGTCAAACACGGTTGAAAAAATTAAAAAGACATATCCAAATGTGAAAACAGTAGTTCCCGGACATGGAGATTATGGAAACATCGCTTTGTTGGATTATACTATTCAATTATTTAAACCCTAACAATAGCCCAAAACCTTATAAACACAATAGCCAATTACTTCATGGATAAGGTGATAACCCTCATAATATCCTGCTTCGCTTGGAATGATTAAACTATTAAAAGTAAATGTCCTTGCTTTAGATTTGAAGGCTGTACTAAAAGGTGTTACTGATAATCCAGCTTTTTCAAAACATCCTATCGAACGTCTTTGATGAAAGGCGGAGGTGAATAAAAGATATTTTTTACCTAATTGTGGATTCTTCTGGAGAATTTCTGCCGTATAAATAGCGTTTTCTCTGGTGTTTCGGGCTTTGGTTTCTAAGATTAAATCACTTTTCTTTACGCCCAATTCTTCTAACAATTGAGCAGTTTTTAGGTTTTCGTCAGATACATCATTTCTGATAACCGTCAAATCAGTATTGCCACCCGTTATTAATATCTTTTTGATTTTTCCTTGTTTATAAAGTCGAAGAGGCTGAATAAACCTATCAGCAGTTTTATCTACAAATATTTCTTGTGGTGTTCCTTCTTTATTACTAATCATTCCACCCGTTAAAATAATCCCAACATCATAAATTTCTGTAATACTCTCTGGCGAAGTAGGAGGGATTTCCCATAACAAAAAGCCTTCATTCACAATAAAGTCGTTTCCAAATAAAACAACCATGATGACACCAATTTTCAATAATTTGTTTTTGCGTTTGATGTTTTTAGTAAGCATTGCCCAAACCAATACCAGAAGCGTAATTGATAAAGGCATTAGCACATAAAAAAGTACTTTTGAAAGAAAGTAAAACATAAGTTAAAAAAGGATATGTTGATTGAGAGAAAAATAACGTTATTGCCTTTTAGAAAAGCATTTGAGATGAAATTATCTAAGTTTTGTTTACAAAACTACTAAATACTTTTTCTTAATGTTTTCCTAAAGTAATTTTGGCTAATATTGCATCGTTTGTCAACTTAAAAATAAAAACGCTTAATTTTTAAAATATTGAAACAACAATTAAACCCAATGAAAAGATTATCTCAAATTTTACTCCTACTATTTATTACAACCTTCTCTGAGCAGCTTTTAGCACAAAAAACTGAAGGTTTTTCTATCAAAGGAAAAGTAAAAGGTATTAAAGATACCACTGTTTTTTTAGCTCATTATTTTGGTTACAACCAACAAGTAATCAAAGATACCGCCGAAGTAGATGCCAATGGAAACTTTCATTTCAAAGGAATAAAGACTTTACCAGAAGGACTGTACTTGGTTTCTTTGCCAAAAGGCAAGTATTTTGATATGATTATCGGTAATCAAGAGTTTTCGTTTGAAACAGATACGATTAATTTGATTCGTAAAATGAAAATTGTTGGTTCAAAAGAAAATGAGGCTTTCTTTAAATTTCAACAAGAAATGTCCGACCGTTTTGATGAAATGAAAGCTTTGGAAGCGGAGGCAAAAAAAGGGAAAAACCCAGCAGTTGAAGCAAAAATCAAGAAAGTACAAGCGGCTACAAGTCAGTTTCAACAAGAATGGCTTAAAAATAATGCTACCTTATTTGCAGGCAAATTAATTAAATCTTCACAAGAACCAGAAATTCCTGCTTATCCAAAGCCAGTACTTACCAAGGCAGATACCGCAGCGATGTATCAATATCAATTTCAATATTATAAAGCTCATTTTTGGGATAATATTGATTTGAAAGATGATAGAATGATGCGCACGCCTTTCTTACAGAAAAAATTAGAACGTTATTTTGATGATTTAACCGTACAAACTTCTGATTCTATTTCAAAAGAAGCTGATTTTGTGTTGGCTAGAGCTACAGCGAGAGATGTAAGAAGATATGTGATTTATAAAATTTCTAGTCAGTACGAAACCCCAAAAATCTTAGGAACAGATGGTGCTTTTGTACACATGGCAGAAAAATATTATATCGGTGAACCTGTATTATGGGATACTTCTACCGTAAGAAGAATGAAAGAAAGAGTGGCAATTCTTAAACCACTTTTGATTGGTAAGCGATTCCCAGATATGTATTTGACGGATACTTTGGGAAAAGAAATTGAAATTCCAAGAATCCCAGCTGATTATACTGTAATGTTTATTTACGACCCAGAATGTAGTCACTGTCGTGAGTCGGCTCCTAAATTGAAACAGGCTTATCTAAGTTTAAAAGCTAAAAATGTAAAAGTTGTGGCGGCATCTATTGATAGAACACCTTTAAAATGGAAAGGCTTTATCAAGGAGTTTAAGTTAGAAGATATTATCAACGGAATAGATATTCACAAGAATCCGAAAACTGGAAAAGAAGAGTATTATACAGATTTTAAAAATACTTTTGATGTGTATGCCACGCCTGTAATTTATGTATTGGATAAAGACAAGAAAATCATAGCCAAACGCTTACCGATTGAACAAGTAGAAGACTTTATAGACTTTACTCGTAAGCAAAAGATGGCAAAGAATAAGTAAGAGTTAGTTGAGTGATGAATTGTGAGTGATGATTAATTCAATCAACAGAGGTGTCTCAAATGTTAAAATCATAAAAAAGCGGTCTAAATTAGTTTTTCGACCGCTTTTTTATGATTTTAACATTCGGGATGACTCATGTTTGTATTTTATTAAATCCGGAAATTATTCCGAAATTACTTCATGATTAAATTCCTTCACTAATCCTTTCAAATACTTTATCAATTCATCTAATTCCAAACTTACACCATTACTTGCATAAGCTTCATAATTTGCCATACCTAAAGCAAGTGTTTGTTCAGGAAGTAAATCAAGCATCAAACCAAAACATATTCCTGCATTAAAATTGTCTCTTTCGCCAGTGGATATTCTTTTATGAATAGTACGATTCCCTTTTACTTCATAAACATGGTTTTTTTGAACCAAAAAAGCATCTTGACTGGTGTGTACAAAAATCTGTTTGATATGATATTTTGATAATAAGTTTTGTGTTACCAAGGTTAAATCTGGCTCTTCGTGGTCGTTTGTTAGTTCAAAAATATATCTTGCTTCATCTTCATTCATGCTTAAACTTACTCTTCCATATTGAGCATATTTACTAATAAGTTCAAGCACTTCAATGATTTCCTCTTTAGTTCTTTTGCTAATGTTGGCGAGGTCGAAAAAGAAGTTTTTATGACGCATTCCAAAAACATCATCGTCGGGCTGTTGGAATTTATTTCTTGAAAAATATTTAGTCGAAGCATTTGCCTCTATGGGAGCAAGATTTACGACGATATTCTCTAAAAATCCTTTCCAAATATCGGTGGAATGCTTGATATTTGCCCAATTGACAAAGGCTAATAAAGAACTTTCATAAACCCAGCGACTAAGGTTGTCAATTCCTGCCAGTGCTGCTACATACGACCATGTGAGTTGTTCAAAAGTACTCTCCTCAGCAAATATTAATTTACCATCGTTGAATTCAAGAATGTTTATTTTAGCAGGAGAGGCGATAGAAATCAATTCACAGTTGCGATGAATTTCTTCAAAAACACTATTGACCACAGGATAACCCATTGTGGCAATACATACATTTTTGATGGATAGAGCACCTAAGGAATTGGCAAGAATAGGAGCATTGCCACTCATTCTTACTTCTAAAGGGCGAAGTTGTACTTTAGTATTTTTGCCAGAAAGTTCACTTAGTTGTGTGGCTACTTCACTAATTGTTTCAAAATAAACGGTTTGATTTTGTTCTTTCGTCTTAATGATTTTTTGAACTGTATCAATATAAGCATCAAAGCCAACAATAGCTTTTAAAGACTTTCCAGCGGATTGATGTTTCTCTAGGGCTTTGATTAAGTTTGGTAATGCTTTTTTCAAGGTTAATACGGTTGTGCTTTTATAAAGTTTTGAAAGAATCTAACAATACTACTCAAGTAAATTTATATAATTTTAAGAAATAATTGTTTAATAAAAGTATTTTTTATTCAGAGAAAACTATTGCCAAGTACCAAACTTTCCTTGTTGATAGTCCGTGTAAGCCTGATAAATTTCTTCTTGCGTATTCATCACAAAAGGACCTTGTGCTACCATTGGCTCATTAAATGGTACAGCATGACCAAATATTATTAAGGAGTCGCTCTCTGTTTTGATGTTGATACTTTCTGCATCATTTTGGAATTCAACTAATTGCCTAGCTTCAACATTTTTTCCGTTGACTGTCATTGCACCTCTGATGATATAAAAGAAAATATTTCTTTCTTTGACAACTTCAATTTTCAATTCAGCATTGGCTTTAAAGGCAATTGTACTTAAAAATACATCTGTTTTTGATTCAAAAGCACCAACGGTTTCTCCCCATTTTCCTGAAATTAGATTTACTTGGATGGTATCGCTCGCTAAACTAATGGTCGGAATTTCGTCTTGCTGTAAACCTAAATAGAATGGTTTGGTCATCTTTAATTTGGCGGGTAAGTTTAACCAAAGTTGAAGTATTTCTAAATCTCCCCCTTCTTTCTTAAATTGTTCAGAAGAAACTTCAGCATGAATTAAACCACTTCCAGCCGTCATCCATTGCACACCACCGCTATATATAATACTTTCATGTCCGCTAGAATCTTTGTGCATGATATCTCCGTCGATAATAAAAGTAACCGTTTCCATTCCTCTATGTGGATGCGGGCCGAAAGGCAAACCTCTATTATTGGCAGGATAATGCTGAAAACCATGATGATTCAAGAAAATGAAAGGATCGACTTGTGATAAATTTCGAGTAGGTAACGGAGAGTAAGTAATTAAATCGGCGATAGGTCGGTATTCGGCTTGATGGATTCTTTTGATTGCTCTCATTTGAAATTGTTTTGTTGATAATGTTGGATGCACAAATTAGATGAATATAAATAACATTGAGTGGATAAAACTCATCTGATTTCTTCTCAGAAATTATTTATCAAAGTGGCGTAATTTCTTAATAATTTTTTGACATCTTGGATAATAAAAGTTAAAATAATACAAATAATCATGCACTTAAAGTATTATGAATATTATGAAGGATTTGTCCAGACAATCTGTTGTTTATTATCAATATTACAATAAATAGCCAGTAAAGGTATTAAAATCAAGGGTTTTTACTTAGTTTTTTGCTGTTGATTTTATATTGTGCTAAGATTTTAGGTAGAAATTGTATCATAAGTAATGGCTTTTTGTTTTTAAGCTAAAAATATTTTCAGAATAATACGATTGAAAAAAATCAAAAATATTTGTCCTGAATTCAATTTTTATGCTTTACATTTGTCCCAAACTTTAGGGGTGCCTTAAATATAACGGGCTGAGATTATACCCTCAAAACCTGAACGGCGTAATTGCTGCGTAGGAAAAAGTAAGGCAGAAAATTCATTTCAGATACGATTTTTATCGTTTTTAAAATCACACTGCTTTTCTTGATTGTGCTTTCAAAAGAAAACATCCAACAATTTTGGATTGTTTACAATTGTGTAAAATAGATTCCTGTTTAGGTGTACAACTAAGCGTGGGCTTTATTTTGTGTTTTCAGAGCCAATCATTCCCTCATCAAATTACTTCATTTTTCAGGTCTTCTCTAAGGTTCATTTGTTTTTAAATCTTAACATAAAACCAATGACTGTCTTTGTAAATGACGAAATTTTGGAGTTGACAGATACTCCTACATTAATCAAAATATTTGAAATTCAACAGATTACTGAAATGCGTGGACTTGCCGTTGCCATCAACGAAGAAGTGATTCCTCGTGTACTTTGGGCTGAAACCGTTCTTCAAAATAATGATAGATTAATGTTGATTCGTGCTACACAAGGCGGTTGAGGTTTCAGAAAAAACTAATGAAAAACACAAAGAAAACTGAAAAAACACCTCAGACTGAAACCATCAGTCGAGCAGCATTTCCTGCATCTCAAAAAGTATATGTACAAGGGCAAATTCATGATATTCAAGTGGCAATGCGTGAAATCACTTTGTCGGATACTTTGGTGAATGGAAAAGTAATGTCCAAAAATTCACCCGTAACGGTTTATGATACCAGTGGGCCATTTACCGACCCCAATATTGATATTGATGTAAGAAAAGGTTTGCCAAGATTACGTCAGTCATGGATTGTAAATCGTGGCGATGTGGAAGAATTAGATTCTATTACTTCCAATTATGGTCGTGAACGTTTGGCAAATCCAGCCTTGGATTCACTTCGTTTTGAACATTTGAAGAAACCATTAAGAGCGAAAGCAGGGCAAAACGTTTCGCAATTGCATTATGCCAAAAAAGGCATCATTACGCCAGAAATGGAGTATATCGCCATTCGTGAAAACCAGAAAATTGATGCTTTGAAATCAATTGGTCATCAACACGAAGGACATAGTTTCGGAGCAAATACTCAAAAAGGATTAATCACTCCAGAATTTGTTCGTTCGGAAGTAGCAATGGGAAGAGCCGTAATTCCCAATAATATTAATCACCCAGAAAGTGAACCAATGATTATTGGGCGTAATTTTTTGGTAAAAGTAAATGCCAATATTGGTAATTCTGCTGTTTCATCGAACATCGAAGAAGAAGTAGAAAAAACCGTTTGGGCTTGTCGTTGGGGTGCTGATACCATCATGGATTTATCGACAGGTAAAAATATTCATGAAACCCGTGAATGGATTATCCGCAATTCTCCAGTACCGATTGGCACAGTTCCGATTTATCAAGCTTTAGAAAAAGTAGGCGGAAAAGCCGAAGATTTAACTTGGGAAATTTTCAGAGATACACTCATCGAACAAGCAGAACAAGGCGTTGATTATTTCACGATTCATGCAGGCGTATTGTTGAGATATGTGCCGATGACGGCGAAAAGAGTAACGGGTATTGTGTCTCGTGGAGGAAGTATCATGGCAAAATGGTGTTTGGCACATCATAAAGAGAATTTTCTTTATACGCATTTTGAAGAAATCTGTGAAATCATGAAAACTTATGATGTCGCTTTTTCTTTGGGCGATGGACTTCGTCCGGGAAGTATTGCCGATGCCAATGATGCTGCTCAATTTGCTGAATTGGAAACTTTAGGCGAATTGACCAAAATCGCTTGGAAACATGATGTACAAACCATCATCGAAGGGCCTGGTCACGTGCCGATGCACTTGATTAAGGAAAATATGGACAAGCAATTGAAAGAATGCCACGAAGCACCTTTCTATACGCTTGGACCATTGACAACCGATATTGCACCAGCCTACGACCATATTACTTCTGGTATCGGTGCGGCAATGATTGGCTGGTTTGGTTGTGCGATGCTTTGTTATGTTACGCCAAAAGAACATTTAGGTTTGCCAAACAAGGAAGATGTAAAAGTGGGAGTAATCACTTATAAAATTGCGGCACACGCTGCCGACCTTGCTAAAGGACATTACGGAACTCAGATTCGAGACAATGCTTTAAGTAAAGCTCGTTTTGAATTTCGTTGGGAAGACCAATTCAATTTATCGCTCGACCCAGACACCGCTCGTGAGTATCATGATGAAACTTTACCAGCGGAAGGAGCAAAAATTGCTCACTTTTGTTCGATGTGTGGTCCCAATTTCTGTTCGATGAAAATCACACAGGAAGTACGTGATTATGCCGATAATATGGGCGTAGAAGAACAAGAAGCATTAGCAAAAGGCATGGCTGAAAGAGCAAAAGTTTTTGTGGAACAAGGTGCGGAGGTGTATATTTAGTTGTGATTTAGTGAGTTAGTGAATTGTGATTGAGTGATTTGTGAGTTAGTGATTGAGTGAATTGTAAATTCTTAATTAAAGAAAATAAATTACTCAATCGCCATTCAGTCATTCACAAATGAAGTGCTAAATTTTAAATTATTATCTTACATCTTTATTTATTTTTAATAAAAATAATCACTAATTCACAACTCACTCATTCACTAAATATCTTATATATGCAAAAAGTAATTCTATCAAATCCGACTGATTTTGAAGGTGAAATCGCCATCATTGAGCAATTATTGATGGAGGAATCATTAATTTTTCACCTCCGAAAACCTGATAAAACCTTGAAACAGTTAGAGGATTTTTTAAGAAGTATTCCTGCAAAGTTTTACAAAAAAATTGTACTGCATTCACATCATGAACTGATTAAGAAATATAATCTCAAAGGAATTCATATTACAGAATCCGTCCGACAAAACATGGATGAAACCGTAATGTCAAACATGATTAAGCTTTTCAGAAACAGAGGACTTAGCGTTAGTTTTTCATTACATACTTTGAATGCCATTGAGAATTTAGCTTTTAAAGCTGATTATGTCTTTTTGAGTCCTATTCTAAAAAGTATTTCAAAAACAGATTACATCGGTACATTTACGATGGATGAATTACGGTTTTTCTTTCAAGTTCGGAAAAGTGAAATTCCTGTTTTTGCCTTAGGTGGCATTTGTGAGGAAAATAAAGAATTATTGGAAAGGATTGGCTTTCAGGGCTTTGTAATGATGGGTTCCGTTTGGGAAAAATATTTTCTAGAAGAAAAGCAACATGAATAAAAGAGCTTTTGTATTAAGTATTGCGGGCTTTGACCCAAGTGCTGGTGCAGGCGTTTTGGCAGATATAAAAACTTTTGAACAGCAAGAAACTTACGGTTTTGGTGTTTGTTCTGCCATTACTTTTCAAGACGAAAGCTATTTTGAAGGTGTAAACTGGCTCGATAACGAGCAAATTATTCATCAAGCAAAATTACTTTTTGACAAGTACTCCATTGATTTTGTAAAGATTGGTTTGATTCAATCTTTACAAAATTTAGACGAAATCATTTCGACACTTTTAAGTTGGAATCCAAACTTGAAAATTATTTGGGATCCCATTCTAAAAGCCAGTGCAGGTTTTGATTTTCACTCAGAAATCAACGTGGTTTTATTAGAAAAAATCTTGGAAAAGATTTACCTCATCACACCCAATTTGCTAGAAGTAAGACAACTGATACAAGGCGAATTTTCAGATGAAGAAAAAGCGTTGAAACTCAGTGAATTTTGTCAGGTCTATTTAAAAGGTGGACATTCAGAAAATGCGTTTTGTGAAGATATTTTATTAGTCGAAAATCAAAAATTTTATTTCAAATCCGAGAGAATTCCAGACGGAGAAAAACATGGTTCGGGCTGTGTACTTTCTTCGGCAATCACGGCTAATCTGGCAAAATCTCTTTCTATTCAGCAAGCTTGTGCAAATGCCAAGCTGTACATGAATCAAATTTTAAAGAGTAATCCTAATTTATTGGCTTACCATTTTCAGACATGAAGATTTCAAAATTACATTATATCACACAAGATTTAGCCCACATTCCGCATTGGGAACAAGCTCGTTTGGCTTGCGAAGGCGGTGCAGATTGGGTGCAACTCCGAGTAAAAAATCAAGATTTTGATACTTGGAAACAAACAGCTTTGAAAACACAAGCAATTTGTAAGGCTTTCGGAGCAACTTTGATTATTAACGACAATGTACAAATTGCCAAAGAGATTCAAGCAGATGGCGTGCATTTGGGCAAAACCGATGCTTCGCCAATGGAAGCAAGAGCTATTTTAGGAGAAAATTTTATCATTGGTGGTACTTCTAATACATTTGAAGACCTCGCTTTTTTGCATAAAGCAAAAGTAAATTATATCGGTTTAGGTCCTTTTCGTTTTACTAAAACCAAACAAAATTTAAGTCCGATTTTGGGTTTAGAAAAGTATCAAAGTCTTTTGGCTCAATGCAAAATAGCAGGTTTGAATTTGCCGATAGTAGGCATTGGCGGCGTTTTATTGAGTGATGTTGAAGATTTAATGTTGGCTGGTTTGCATGGAGTAGCGGTTTCGTCGGTGATTAATTTGGCTGAAAAACCTTCGGAAGTTGTAGGTGATTTTATCAAAGCTTTAAACGAAAAATATCATGTTGAGTATTGCTAATAAGGAATTTTCATCCAGACTTTTTACGGGTACAGGTAAGTTTTCATCACTGACTTTGATGGAAGAAAGTTTGTTGGCATCTGGTTCTGAATTGGTGACAGTGGCTTTAAAAAGAGTGCATTTGCATCAACAGTCGGATGATATTTTGAGTCACCTGAGTAACCCACAGTTCAATTTATTACCCAATACTTCGGGCGTGAGAAATGCCAAAGAAGCGGTTTTTGCCGCACAATTAGCCAGAGAAGCTTTGGAAACTAATTGGTTGAAATTAGAAATTCATCCTGACCCAAAATACCTTTTACCAGATGCAATTGAAACCTTGAAAGCAGCGGACGAATTGGTAAAACTGGGTTTTGTGGTGTTGCCCTACATCCATGCCGACCCTGTTTTGTGTAAGCGTTTGGAAGAAGTTGGCGTGGCTGCTGTAATGCCTCTGGGTTCGCCAATCGGAACAAATAAAGGTTTGAAAACAATAGATTTTTTAGAAATCATCATCGAGCAAAGTAATGTGCCAGTGGTGGTGGATGCAGGCATAGGTTCGCCTTCGGATGCTGCAAAAGCGATGGAATTGGGTGCGGATGCGGTGTTGGTGAATACGGCAATTGCCGTTTCTGAAAATCCAGTACAAATGGCAAAAGCTTTTAAAATGGCAGTTGAAGCAGGAAGAATGGCTTATGAAGCCCGACTTGCCCCAAAGACAAATTACGCCATTGCCAGTAGCCCGCTGACGGGATTTCTTTCAATTGTGAATTAGTGATTGAGTGAGTTAGTGAATTTTTAATTTCAACTATAAGGTTATTTCAATGATAATGAGATGTTTATTTTTGAAATGAAGAATAAATGAATCAGTTTGATGCAATTTATTAATTAAAACCACACTCAAATTCACTAACTCACTCAATCACTAATTCACTCAATCATTCAGACATGAATTTCTTTCAAAATATTTTTCAACAATACTCTTGGGCGGAGGTTCAGCAGAGTATTTTGTCGAAAACTGCTGATGATGTGCGTCTTGCTTTACATACTTCTCGAAGAAATTTAGAAGATTTCAAAGCCTTGATTTCGCCTGCTGCCATGCCATTTTTGGAAGAAATGGCACAAGTAAGTCAGCAATTAACACAAAAACGTTTTGGTAAAACCATTCAAATGTACGTTCCTTTGTACTTGTCGAATGAATGTCAAAATATATGTACTTATTGCGGTTTTAGTTTTGATAATAAAATCAAACGAAAAACGCTGACAGATAAAGAGATTTTAGCAGAAGTAGCCATGCTAAAATCTATGAATTACGACCATGTTCTACTCGTAACAGGCGAAGCAAATCAGACCGTTGGCGTGCCTTATTTGAAAAATGTTATCAAATTAATTCGTCCATTTTTCTCACATATTTCAATGGAAGTACAGCCTTTGGATGAAACAGATTATACCGAATTGATTGCTGAAGGCTTGAATACTGTGTTGGTTTATCAAGAAACGTACCATCAAGAAGATTATAAATTACACCATCCCAAAGGGAAAAAGTCTAATTTTGAGTACAGAATTCAAACGCCCGACCGATTAGGAAAAGCAGGAATTTATAAAATGGGTTTGGGTGTTTTGATTGGTTTGGAAGATTGGCGAACGGATTCTTTTTTTACCGCTTTGCACTTAGATTATTTAGAAAAACAATATTGGCAAACGAAGTACTCTATTTCTTTTCCAAGATTGCGACCATTTTCGGGAGGATTAGAACCCAAAGTAGTAATGTCGGATGCAGAATTGGTTCAGTTGATTTGTGCGTACAGAATTTTTAAGGAAGAAGTAGAACTGTCTATTTCGACAAGAGAGAACGAAATTTTTAGAAATAACATTATTAAATTGGGTATTACTGCCATGAGTGCGGGTTCAAAAACCAATCCGGGGGGTTATGTTGTAGAGCCAGCATCTTTGGAACAATTTGAAATTTCAGACGAAAGAAGTCCTGAAGTAATTGCCAAAATGATTCAAGAACAAGGCTATGAGCCTGTTTGGAAGGATTGGATTATATTTAGTGAATGAATGAATTGTGATTTAGTGATTATTTTTCAATTGTGAGTTAGTGAATTGTGATTGAGTGAGTTGTGATTTAGTGATTTTTAAATTAAAATAAGTGAATTTTTAGGGGACTCAATTTGGATAAACCTTCTTTCCAATCAATAACTCACAATTCACTAAATCACTAAATAAGTTAATAAAATGGATTTTCAGCGTTATAATCGCCAAATAATTTTACCAGAAATTGGTTTAGAAGGTCAGCAAAAACTGAATGATGCACGAGTATTGGTAATCGGTGCAGGTGGTTTGGGTTGTCCAATTTTGCAGTATTTGGTTGCGGCAGGCGTAGGGAATTTAGGCATTGTAGATGCTGATACAGTTTCTATTTCTAATCTTCAAAGACAAATCCTTTATACTACTGCCGACCTCAATAAAAAGAAAGTAGCAGTTGCCAAAGAGCGTTTGTTAGCCATTAATCCGAATGTAAATATTGAGATTTTTCCTGTAAATCTTCATGCTGAAAATGCTCTTGAACTCCTTGGACAATATGATATTATCGTCGATGGTTCTGATAATTTTGCCACTCGTTATTTGGTCAATGATGCTTCGGTGATGCTGAAAAAGCCTTTTGTATCAGGTTCAATTTTTAAGTTTGAAGGACAAGTATCGGTTTTCAATTATCAAAATGGCCCAACCTATCGCTGCTTATATGCAGAACCGCCAACTGCAGGAAGCGTCCCAAATTGTTCTGAAATAGGAGTGATTGGTACTTTGGCAGGCATTATCGGAACGATGCAAGCGGCAGAAGTCATTAAAATGATTACGGGTGCTGGAGAAGTCTTGTCTGGTAAATTATTGGTTTTTGATATGCTTTCAATGCGTTCGCAAATTATTAAATTTAAAGCGATTTCTGAAAATAAAAACATTTCAAAATTACTTGATTATCAGGTGATTTGTGGTGATTTCCCGATAGGAAATACGGATACAATTGATAAAGAAAGCGTAGAAAAATGGTTGGAGGAAGAGAAAAGTTTTCAACTAATTGATGTCAGAAATCCACACGAATTTGAGCGTGATAATATCGGTGGAATCAATATCCCTTTAGATGATTTATTAGAAAGTATTCACGAGCTTGATGTAGAAAAAGAAATCGTTTTTTGTTGTCAAACAGGTTTACGAAGTGCAAAAGCCATTGAATTATTAAAATCAGCAGGAGTGGAGGGAAGGTTTTTGAATTTGGTTGGTGGAATTTGAACGGGTTTATCTGTTTTCCAGAAAACAAAAAAGCCGAAACCAAAGTGGCTTCGACTTTAAACATTAACCATTTTTATATTTTTATCACTCCTTGTGAAGGAGTTACTTTGTTATCTATTTTTTCAAGCTAGTAGTAAAAAATATTGCAAATATACTTATTTTAAGTACTTAATTTTGTAAATCTGTGATAAACTTCTTAATAAGTACGAATATCATGATAGGAATATTGTTGAAGCTTTTATTTAAACTTGTCTAACTTATCTTGAGTAATTTTAGATCCATAGCTTAATAGAGAAATCAAAAGAAAGCCTAAAGCTATTCAAATTTATTATTGACTGTTATTCCTTGCCAAGTATCAGTTCTGAATGAATTGGCTGGTAAGCCTTCTGAATTAAATAAATTGGCATCCATTGGCGAATCTGCCCAAGCGTATCTTACAGCAATGGCTTTCAATCCTTTTGGATGATAAACTACTACTTTATTATCTACAATTTCAGCTTTAGCATAATGGAAAACTTTGTCTTCGCCAGCAATTTCAAAGCCTTTTAGATAACCAAATTTATCATTTACTTGTAAACCTTTGGCAATGTGTTTGAAACTAACAGTAGCTTTGGCATTATCAAAAGCAACAGCATCAAACATTGGTGAGCTGTATTCAATATTTTGTCCGAAATCTTTTTTCAAGGCATTTATCGCTAAACGATGACCAACATCTTGTTTGTTGGTTGGGTGAATATCATAAGGATTGCCAATGTCTGTAATTACTGCCATACCTGTTTTAGGTAGCGAAAGTGTCATTGTTTGTGCTTCACGCAATTCTGCCCAATTACTTCCTTGATTACTGTTTTGGTAGCCACCATAATTGGCTAACTGAACAAAGTAAAAAGAGAAATCATCATTCCATTTCTTACGCCAATCTTCAATCATCAAGGGGAAACTTTGGCGATATTGATAAGCTCTGCCTGCATTGGTTTCACCCTGATACCACAATGAACCACGGATGGCAAAAGGTACAATTGGGGCAATCATGGCATTATAAATCGTAGTACCGATATTATTACTTGTGTGTACATATTCATGTGGTTCTGCAAAAGCTGGCATCAATCGCCAATTGTTAGCGATAGCAATCTTTTGATTAGCCGTTTCAACATACAAATCATTGATTGAACCTTGTAATCCTAAACCATACCAAGGCAGACTAATCATTTTCCCGAATTTGATAACCAGTAGATTAGTCCCTGTTTTCCAAGTATTCACTGGAACGGTGATTTTACGAACACCTTTGATAATACCAGCCGATACCAATTTGCCATTGATATAAATCTCATTATAACTATCGTTTTCAGCCAAAGCCAAAGTAGATTGTTGATTCAGAAATTCTGCTGGAACATCAATATAACGAGCCATATAACCCGAACCACGATACGCCCAAATGCCTTTCCAGTCCCATTGTCCCATCGGATTATCCGCATAATGCCATTTTGAAATATCATAATTGGCTTCCAAATACTTCTTTTCGTCGGCTACAGTTGGATTGATATTCGTTCCTAAAAGTTGTTTCTGCACTTTTTGGTCATGGAAATGGTCGGCATCTTTCCAGTTGTCGGGTAAGTTTTGGGCATAACTTTTTAGTTCGTTATTACTTAACATCCCTTCTTTACTAATCCAACCCTCTACTTGCGAACCACCCCAAGAAGAATGAACCAAGCCAATAGGAATATTTAGTTTTTGATATAATTCACGAGCAAAAAAGAAACCTACTGCTGTAAAATCTCCAACTGTTTCGGCAGAAGCCACTTTCCACTCGCCCGTTTTTAAATCAGCTTGAGGCGTCATGGTTACGTCATGCTCTACGAAAAAATGTCTGATTTTTGGATAATCAGCATTTTTCTTTTCTTCTTGAAAATTATTGGCTTGCGAGGTTCTCCATTCCATGTTTGATTGCCCTGAACATAACCAAACTTCACCAATCAAAATATCGTTTACGCTGACATTTCCAGATTTAGCAGTTGCCGTCATTTTATAAGGTCCACCAGCTTCTAAAGGAGAAAACTTAACCATCCATTTTCCAGAAGCATCAGCTTGTGTACTTTGTGATTGTCCTGCCAAAGAAACACTTACTTTTTCATTAGCATTTGCCCAACCCCAAACAGGAATTGGTTTTTGTCTTTGTAATACTACGTGGTCGGAGAAAAGCCTAGCCAATTTTACTTGTGCAAAGCTTGTTGCGGAAAGAAACGTTAAGCAGATAATAAGGATTTTTTTCATAATAGAGAGTGACAGATTAATGTTTCGTCGAAATTACAAGAAAGGCTTTATAAAATTGCAGGTTGTTGTTGGGATTGGGTGAAATTGTTGAGGTTTAGATATGACTCATTGGCGTGTTTACTCATGACATGACTGACAGAAGGTTGTTTATGCTCAAAATAATTTGATATTCATGCCATGAGCATTTCCCAGTTAATTACATATACTAAGCAATAGACCATATATTTTCGGGTATTTTAAATTTATGCTTTATTTAATACTTATTGAAATAGTACTTGTAGCGGTAACCTTTACGGTTACCGTTTCTTATTGCGGTCAAACGGTAACCGCAAGGGTTACCGCTACAGCTTGTACACCCAAGGAAAAAATAATATTTATACCTGATAATTTTTGTGTAGTTACTTAATTACCGTTTAATAAGTTTCGGAGTACAAAATGGGCAAAAAGTTTGTAAAATAAACACTTATTTTTTAGGTTTGTTTAAGCTTGAAAAACAAGTATAACACCTTGATAGCGAGTATGACCTAGAGTTTTTAACCTTTTAATATATATCTTTTATGTCTATCCAAAACAAAATTTCGGCGGTTTTGCCTGAAGCAGAAAAAACCGCTGCCCTCGCCTCACTCGAAGAAGTGAAAACCCATTTACCTTTTTTGATTAGTACGCCCACAGACCAAAGTCCCAGAAGGACAATGGGACCTGCTAGTGTGGAGTATGTTGGACTTTGCTTAGAAGGAGCTAAAAAGTATCCTGATAAGATGACTGGAGATTTTGATACGCCTGAATTTGAACGGGATGTGAATTTGATTGGACAGCTATGGAGTGTACGCATAGCGTTGGCAGATTTGTTAGCAAGAGTTGATGATACTATGAATGCTGCAAGTTCTGATGCAATGGTTACTTCTGATAAAGTGTATGGCTTACTAAAAAGTGCTGCTAAAGAAGATGGTGCTATCAAAGAACTTGTAGCAAGGATTGCCCTTAGATATAAGGCACAATCAAGACCAAAGAAAAAACCAACAACAGAGTAACTCACGAAAAAGACACAGTTCAGTGAACACTCCCGATGTGACACAATTTTTAATCTTTATTCAGTAGAACTTACACAAATTAAACAACACCAACATTTATGTCAAATTATTTAGATACAGGTTTTACCATTAGTCAGTTAAGGTTATTGTCCGATTCGGAAGTAACTACAACTCAGTTATTTTATTGCTCAGAAGCAGGCAAAGAAGGTTTTTGGAAGTACAACCCAAGTAATACCACAGGAACAGATAATGTAGGTACTTTATTAGTAACTACTGGAGGCAAGAGGTTGGAGAGAGTTGTTGATGAAAATATCCTTTTTACATGGTTTGAGGTAAGTGGTGAAACAGACCATACTTCTACCTTGAATAATGCAATCCTAGCTGCTAAATTATTACAAAAATCGTTGATATTAAAGGCTAATGCTTCGATAACGGTTAATCAAAAATTTGAATTGTATCAATCATTGATAGGGAACAATTCTACGATTTATTTGAAGAACAATAGCACTATTGCAAATGGAGATAGCATCTTAGCAATTATGAATCATAATATTACTGTATCAGGTATTATATTAGATGGTAATAATACCAATAATATAGGCACGGCTACTAATGGCATATTAGGAATAAATGCCTATCAAAAGAAATACCTCACGATTGATAATGTAAAGATTATAAACACTAGAAATAGAGGATTAACAATACAAAATTGCCCTAATTTTAAGTTCACAAACTCGATAGTTGACAATTGTGGAAGATATACCAGCCAAATGCCAAATCCTCAAGCTGATAGAATTAGTGTTTTAATTGATAATAATGTAGCCACGAAAGGTACAGAGTTTTATATGGGACTTGAATCTTATATTGACAATATAAAGGTTACAAATTCTGGACTTGATGGACTAGTTTTAGGAGTCGGTATGAATATATTAAACTCTACATTTTCTTACAATGGACAAGATTTGTTGAATTATTATGATGGCGGAGCTGGAATCTATACCAGACCTCCTCAAAATTATAATAATGGTGAGATTGATGGGCTCAATATCATTAATTGTAATACCCATTGGAACACAGGTTTAGGTATTGACATTGGTTTTAATGCATTTTCAACCAACAATCCTATCGGTAAAAATATTATTATACAAAACTGCAAAGCCTCTAATAATAATTTAGAAGGTATAGGCATTGGGAGTAATCAAGATGTTAGCGTTTTAGGTAATTTTTGTTGGGATAACGGCATTAGGGCTTTCTTCTTTGATGGCAATGTAAATAGTAGGAGAAGCGGTATTTGCTTAAATTCTGTTCCTATAGTAAATGCATTGACTTCATACTTTCCTACCAAAAATATATTAATAGAAAACAATACTTGTTATGATTCTAGAGATGTAACAGTGAATAAAACTCAACAGTATGGGATATATATTGATAATAACCATGAATTAGCAGAGAGTGAGAATTTTATCATCAAAAATAATCATTTAACAAGGAATGCTCAAAAGGCTATTTTATTACCATATAACAAAAGACCTGTTAAGCTAGGCTCTATTTTTTATTTTAGTGATAATACATCTGAAAATTCATTTACAATATCACCTCAAGATAATACTGTAATAACACCTGTCAATCCCCATATATATATTTAAATCCCATTGCTGATTTAAGCATAACAGGCATCGATGCTTCTATACTAAATACAATAATTAATGTTGAAAATGTTTCGAATAAAAATATAACGCTAGTAAACAGTAATACATTTAAACTATTAGGTAATTCAAACATTGTATTAACACAAAACAAAACTGCTAAATTCATGTACTGTTTTGAAACAGGAGCATTTTGTTGGAAACAAATTAATACTGGGAATGAAATAGTTAGTAAACTATTATCTACATCGAATGTCTTTTTGGTCAATCAAGCAATAGGAATAACGGCGGAGTCTACAACAAACTTTAGAGTAGATGCCAATGTCGGAGGCTCAACAATTGCTACAGGAGTTTGGAGTAGAGGAACAATACAGACTGATGTTAGCACTAGTGCTTACTATTTTAGATCGGCCACAAGAACTGCCAATAATTTAAACATTGGGTCAATTGTCCATTATATCGCTAGTCAAGGAACACTTGGAAGTAATAATACTATAGCAGAACAAGTAGGTTTTTATGTAGATAGTACACTTTTAGCAGGGAATACTAATATAGCTTTTAAAAGCTCCGTTCCTGCTGGGGCAAATAATTGGGGAATTTATAATGTTGGAACAGCAAAGTCTTACTTTGGTGGTAACGTATTAATTGGTTCTACAACAGACTCAGGGGATAAGCTTCAAGTAACAGGCACTGCTAAAATCCAACACTTAAAGGGCGGAACTAGTGCCCCTACTATTTCAGCAGGAATAGGAGCGGGGACTTCACCAACTATAAGTATCACAGGTTCAGATTTATGTGGGACGATTACTATCATTACTGGAACATCTCCAATGGCAAATGCTGTATTAGTCTCAATTAGCTTTAATGTTGCTTATGGCACCGCACCAATAGTAATTATCAAAGAGGCTAATGTGAACGCTGTGGGCATGAATACAGTTTATGTACCAGCTAATGGTCAGAGCAATGGTACAACGGCTACAGCCTTTAATTTAACAACAGGACCTACTGCATTGGCGGCGTCAACAACTTACATGTATTACTATCAGGTTATGCAGTAATACAATCACTGGTCGTAGGTTAAGCGAAGCGTTCCTACGACCCAAAAGAAAAAAGAGCGTCTCGCTCGCAATCATAAACAGTTCAACATTTTAATCCTATGGCACGTAAATACAAATTCCATGATAACAGCAAGTTGTATTTTGTTACGTTCACTGTCGTAAATTGGATTGATGCTTTCATTCGAGACGATTATCGAAAGATATTTTATGAAAGTATAGCTTATTGTCAGCAAAATAAAGGCTTAGAAGTATATGCTTATTGCATTATGACCAGTCATATTCACATGATAATTGGCACAGAAAAAGGAAATTTATCTGATATTGTAAGAGACCTTAAAAGCTTTACTTCTCGTCATATAAGGAAAGCCATTGAAAGTAGTGAATTAGAAAGCAGAAAGTCGTGGATACTTTGGATGTTTGAACGTGCAGGGAAAAAGAATCAACGTAATATAGACTTTCAATTTTGGATGCAACATAATCACCCCATTGAATTAGATACTCATTATAAAACTGTTCAGCGATTAAATTATATTCATCAGAATCCCGTCGAAATGGGCTTTGTAGCGAAAGCAGAAGAATGGCTACATAGTAGCTGTGGAGATTATTATGGCAATAGAAAAGGAGTAATAGATTTAGTGTTTATAGAATAATGGTAGCGTTTTAGAGCGAGACGCTCTTTTTTCTTTTGAGTCGTAGAAGAACCTACGACTAGCTCGCCCAAACTGTATTGAAGCTCCCAAAAACGGAGTACCAGCTCGCTTAAACTGTATTGAAGCTCGTAAAAAGGGAGTATCAACTCTCTCAAACTGCATTGAAGCTCATAAAAACGGAGTACCAACTCGCTTAAACGGTATTGTAGCTCCCAAAAACGGAGTACCAGCTCGCTTAAACCGTATTGAAGCTCTTAAAAACGGAGTACCAGCTCGCTTAAACTGTATTGAAGCTCCCAAAAACGGAGTGCCAGCTCGCTTAAACGGTATTGTAGCTCCCAAAAATGGAGTACCAGCTCGCTTAAACTGTATTGAAGCTCTTAAAAACGGAGTACCAGCTCACTCAAAGTGAGTTGTAAAGCGGGAGTGTTGTATTAAAGCTCAATTTTGTATATTAGGAGATTCTTACATCACTTATGGCATGACTGACAAAAAAGTGTTGGTTCTCAAAATAATTTGGTATTAATGCCATGAGTATAATATTGAAGAGCGAGACGCTCTTTTGCCTTTGGAAGTCGTAGGAGAACCTACGACTAGTGGCAGAAACGCTTATTGACCATCTTAAAGCAATCAATTTAAAATGAAAAATATATTTTGGACGGCATATACAAACGAAGAAAGGCATCTTGCTATCAGAACGATACAACAAATTGTAGATAAGTATGGAGACATTGTTGATTTTAAACAGTTTTCGGATATTGCTCTAACGATGTTGATTGAAATACAAGAATGTAAAATCAACGAACTATATCAAACATTATCTAAATGTATCGGAATGGAAAGTTTTGATTTACTTGAGAGTAAGCGTGACATAGAAAGAAAACTCTATCTGAATATTAATTTTTCAAAAGCAACGGGCAACTTAAAAGTAGAAATTCCTGCTGTGCCAGGATGAGCGTGACGTTCTTTTACCTTTGTAGTAGTAGTTCACCCTCGCTTGGCGTAGTGTTTTCACCACGTCAGTGAGTACTGCAATGTTACATTGCAAAAATGCAAAGCATTTTATAATTTTTTAAGTTGTGGACTGGGTCTTGGCAATTAGTTTTTAAAATAACCTCTAGCTTTCAAGACTTGTATTTTTTTCAGTTCAAACAATTCCTCTAAATAGTTACCATACACTGCAACGGCCTTGTTACCAACAATTTTATAGTATGGTGATGGATAGACAGTCTGTAAATAATTTTCTCTTGCTCCTACAATAGTAGTATCATAAGTGACATCCTCGGCAAAATCAATTAATTCAGGTTTGATATTACTATTATATTGATATAAATAAAACTTGTACGGACTTGCCCATTTGCCTTTTTTAGTTTTATAGACATCTAGGTATTGATATTTTTCATGATATAGTTTACCGTTTGATTTCGAAACGAATAACATTACATTTTTATATTTTGAAAAAGCTGGTACACCATAATGGTCGTAAGCTTCAAACTTGATAGTATTACCTTTGTAGTCACCATAAACATTTTGAATAATTCTATACTTTGCTTTGTAGGCACCATCCATTAACAAAACTCCTTTTTCAAGCTTTGGCTTAAATTTATTGACTTTTATTTTCTTCCCAATAAACACATAAAGGCTATCCTCTTTTCGCTGAGCCAAAGAAGTAAGATATGATAAAAACAATAGGGTAAATAGAAGGAATGCTTTTTTCATGGCTTGTTAAATACTTAGAGATTTGATACGTTTACCAACTTATAACAGTTGGCTAAATATATCAAATCTTTTTAAGAAAATTAGCTCCGCTTGGCGTTACGTTTTTGTAATACATACTAATCTTAGAATAGAGTCTTCGCCCCATATTTACTAAGTTTCTCTAATTATGTCTTTGATTTTATTATCTAAAGTATCTGTTGCTTCTGAAAGCATACTTAACCAATCTTTATCAACAGGATGAATGCCATCTTTTACCATACCGACCAAACACATGATTGAAGATAGGGGATGTCTGATATCATGTGATTGCATGAAAGCAATTTTTTTGAGTGCTTCATTTTTAGCTTCTGTCTCCTCTACTTGCTTTTTTAGTAATATTTGTCCCAATTTCAATTCCATTAGGCAAGTTACCTGCTTTGAAAGTACAGCAAGCGTTTTTTCTTGTAAAGCTGTTAGTTTATTGGGTTTTAAATCAAACAAACAAAGTGTGCCAAGTTTCAACCCATTATCTAAAGTTAATGGCACACCCGCATAAAAACGTACATTAGGGTCTGACAGTACCAATGGATTATTTTCAAAGCGATAGTCTTTTGAAGCATCTGGAATGATAAGAATTTCATCTTGCAGCACACTATATTGACAAAAAGATGTTTCTCTTGGCATTACTTCGAATGTTACTCCCGACCTAACCTTTATCCTATTTACATCCTTATCCAAAATTGTAATTAGGGCTACAGGTTTATCGCATAGCTGGGCAGCAAGGTCAACAATATCTTGAAAATCAGATGATTTATTAAAATCTAACTCCAAAAAACGTTGTACTTCTTTAAGTCTATCCTCTTCTTCACTACTAATCTTTTGCCTAGTCATTTCTTGTACAATATTTTATGTTTGTTGTGTGTGGGGATTACTCATTTCAGTACTTTTTGTAAAGAACCAATAGCAAACATGTAAACTTACGTTTAAAGAGAAGGTTTAGTTTACTTTATATATATTATTTGTTAATTAACTTTATATTCACCATTAATAGTGGTGATATTTTACTTTTATTGGTTTACTACTGATGTAGGAAAAGTACGAATGGTTGAAATGTCAGCTCAGTCAAACTGCATAAAGCTCATAAAAACTTAGTACCAGTTCAATGTTAAGTTTTTTTTCATCAGAACAACATCAGCCGCTTCTCTGGCTACATCCACTGGATTTTCTACCGAAATTGCTACTTCAGTCACATTAATGGCAGATACATCATTAATGCCATCGCCCATGACTGCCAAAACTTTCTGTTTGTTTTTCCTAGATAAGGTAATAAGATAATCAATTAATGCTGAAACTTTCGTTTTTGAAAGCCTATTCAAAAGTAAGGTTTTAAGAATGAAGTAAAACTGACTTTCATCAACTGAAAACCTAAAAGAGCAAAGCTCACTGGATTTTAGAAAATCTACACTAAAAAAGCCTTTAAGGATGAGGCTTTAAAGTATTTTAGTAATAGTTTTTTGTCTGCTAAAAAGCCCCTTTAATCGCAAAATCAGTAATATATGTCTTAAAAATTACACATTTGTTTAACTATTTTGATAAAATATTAAACAAAAGTGTTTTTGGATGGTTCTAATATTAAGACTTGCAATTCTTGAAAAATGTTACTCCCATGGTGACATTACTAATTCTAAACAACACAAGAGCATGGGTGCTTGTACTAAAATAATAATAATAATGAAAGCTACTAAAAAATTCATTTTACCTATTTTTCTTTTGTTTGCCTCTTTGGGCGTTTCTGCGTGTGATAAAGATAACGATGTTGCCCCCTCTAAAACTATTGTGGATGTAGCTGTTGCGGATGTTCAGTTTTCAACGCTTACAGCAGCTCTCACCAAGGCCGACCTTGTAACTGCCTTGAAAGGTACTGGGCCTTTTACTGTTTTTGCTCCTAATAATGCTGCTTTTGGAAAAGCTGGTATTACTAGTTTAGATGGTTTGAGTAAAGAAGCACTTACTCCAATATTAACTTCGCATGTGTTGAGCGGTAAAATTTTGGCTGCTGATGTAAAAAGTGGTACAGGTAATACTTTAAACACAGCCAATAACATTTATTTTTCAGTTAATCCATCAGGTGTTTATATCAACGGAAACATCAAAGTTATTAGCACGAATATAGATGCTACAAACGGAGTGATACATATAATAGACAACGTTATTGTACCACCATCGAAAAGCCTTGTACAAATAGCAAAGACTACTGCCGATTTCTCAGAACTTACTTCGTTAGTACTTGCAGCGGATCCTGCGGTAGCCAAAGCTTTGACAGATGCTTCTACGACTGGACTTACTGTTTTCGCTCCAACCAATGCAGCATTTAATGAGTTGTACAAAACAATTCCGAAAGCTACATTATTAGACCCTGCAAATAAAAAATTACTTACTGATGTACTTTTATATCATGTAGTAGGAGGCAGAGTATTCTCAACTGATTTGCCAAATGTAACTGGCGAAGTAGCAACTGTAAATACAGCAAAAATTAGATTTGATTTAACAAGTGGTGCTAAAGTTGTAGGCAAAACTAGCGGTAATTCAAATATTACGGCAGCTAATGTATTAGCAACTAATGGAGTAATACATGTAATTGATAAAGTGTTATTACCATAATCCTTTTTCTTAGTAAGAAAGTGAAACACCAATGAAAGTAATTTTAAAGGTGTTTCACTCTCTTTTTCGATATAAGATTTGTAGTTCTTGCTTCCCCAAAAACGTTCCAATCCTTACTAAACAGTAAAATTCCCCCTTCACCTTATAATGTTTTTTACCAGAAATTTTTGAAAGTCTCTTATCCAACAGAATTAAATCTTTTATTTCTTATTGTCGGCATATCTCTCATAATTACACCTAAAAAAGGCTATTGATGAAATACTCCAAAAAGTAAAATGAATTGAAACAAAGCTATTTAATCTGAAAAAAAATGAAAGTTCAAGTAATCAATATACTTCAAAGAAACCCTACTTGGCTAACGGTTTTGTTATGCTTTATTTTACTGATTTGGCAGTTTTTCGCAACTGCATTATCAGTAAATGTCCAGATAATTATCTTTATATCATTGATACTTTTAACGGGTATTCCTCATGGTGCTTTAGACCATTTAATTCAAGAAGCAATCTATAAAAAGCTGAATAAAACTTATCATTTAAGGAATTTTTTATTGAAATACTTACTAATAATGGCGATTTATGCCTTGGTATGGTACTTGTTTTCAGGATTAAGTTTATTAATTTTCTTAGTTATTTCAGCTTGGCATTTTGGTGAAACAGATTTAGAAAAAGTACCTAAAGGTGTTTTGATTTGGTCGTTTACAAAATTGATTTACGGATTTTATATTTTATCGTTTATCCTTTTAACCCATGTTGATGAAGTAAAACCAATCGTATTCAAAATGGTTGGAACCCAAAGTAATTTGATAGAAAGCTGGAGTTTTATCGAAATGAATGTCAAACCGATACTTTATTTGTTGGGCTTGTCTTTCACCACCATTTTTATCATTGCCCAATCACAATATTTAATCAATTTTGAGAAAGAGCGTATGTTTCGCTTGTTAATCATTCTTGTTTCATCGGCTTATTTGCCTCTTTTGCCTGCTTTTGCACTTTATTTTGGAGGATGGCACGCATTGTGTGCATTCGATAATATTTATGGTTATCTCAGGGAAGATGCCCCTAATCTCTCGTTCAAATACATTTATTTGAAGTCACTTCCTTTTACAATCTTAGCAATTGTGTCTTTGTGTGTTTTTCTTTGGTATTGTAATGTTTTTGCGGCATCATTTGACCCTTTTTCGATTTTATTCATTTTCATTTCGCTAATTACGCTTCCCCATTTGGTTATTACTCATCAAATGAAATAATACATTGTGAAATTTATGTTTCTTTTATCTCTTTTTTGAAACATAAAACTGAACATAATGTTATCATATTAAAATATTATCATTTCATATTCAAATAATTCATTATAACTCAATCTTTATATCATGGACACATTCAACATCCTCTTGAATGGTAATCTCCAAGCAGGTGATTACATCGGATTTACATTTTTTACAGGCTATATGTCTATGTTGGCAGCCTCCATCTTTTTCATTGTTGAAAGAGGTACAGTAACCAACAAATGGAAGACTTCATTGCTCATCTCGGCATTGATTACTTTCATTGCCGCTGTTCATTATTATTACATGAGAGGCGTTTGGTTGGAGACAGGTACTTCGCCAACCCAATTCCGTTACATCGACTGGACTTTAACTGTTCCGTTGATGTGTATTGAATATTTCTTAATCTTGAAACCAGCAGGTGCGAAAAGTGGAATGCTTGTACGCTTATTAGCAGGTTCAATTTTGATGTTAGTAGCAGGTTACATCGGTGAAGCAATTACTCCTGAACACAACGTAATGTGGGGAATTATCTCGACGGTGGGTTGGGCAGTAATCATTTACGAAATCTATCTGGGCGAAGCTTCTAAATTGGCAGCCTCTTCAGGAAATGTTGCAGTGATAGAAGGTTATAAAGTGATGAGATGGTTTACTTTGGTAGGCTGGGCAATTTATCCGATTGGATATTGTATGCTACCAGGTAATATATTGCATGGATTAGTAGAAGGTGCTGACTTTACCAAAAACTCTCCTGTGGACTTAGCATACAACATTGCTGATGCTATCAATAAAATTGGTTTTGGCTTAGTAGTATATTCTATTGCTAAAAATGCAACCGCTGCCGAAGAAGCAAAACTTGCATAATGTAAATCAGTTGAAGTAAAATTTGGGTAAATTTAAAGGCAGGGAACGGAACTCCCTGCCTTTTTCTATTGGACACAACTCATAACATCCTCGAAAGAATTGTGAATTGTGTTTAAAACGTGAATTCGTTAAAATTCGTTTCTTCATTCATTATTTATTTCTTGGAAATCCTTCATCAAAATCATAAATACAATGGTAATCAGGAAGATAAATACCCAATATTTTTCACTGAATAATAACTTTGTCAGATGGGACGCTTTGTGAAAAATAACAAAATAGAACAAAGAGCATAAGATATACTCACTTTTAGTAGTGGATGAACCAATCATTAAAGTGAATTACAAACAATTGATTTTATTTTACGGTTTTTGTCGGTTTTGTACGGAAAGTTGCGTGAAAAAGATAGGTTAACCTATCTCAGAGATAGGATGTCCCATCTTTTTCACGCAAAAAACCGCAAAAAAGACAGGCTAAGCTATCTCAGAGATAGCTCGTTCTATGAAAAAGATAGGCTATCCTATCTCCGAGATGGATTGATGATTCTTTTAGATAGATTGGGCTGTGAGGAAGATGGAATATTGCTTTTAAGTAGTGGGAACGCTTTGCTTAACCTACTATCAGTAATAGAGCCTACGATTTCAAAATACAAAATTCTAACAAGTATTAGTTTGCAAGAATTTGTTGCTGAACAGAAATGACAAAGTCTGTTGAAACATTCACAAGTAAAGCACATTGTTCAACCGTCAAACCCATTTTTAGTGCATTTTTAATTGTTTCAATCTTCTCAATTTGCCTCGCTTCTTTAATTCTACGACTTTCTGCTTTAACAGATTCAGCATTTCTTGCAATCAAAATCTCTAATGAAGCTTTTTCGTCAGGTGTCATTTTACGACTATCCAACTCGTCAATGGCTACTTTTAACCATTCTTCATCCCAAAATTTGGGGAACTGTGTAGGTTGAGTCACTGTATGTATCGTTTTCATCGTATAAATCAATTTATGTAAATCGGTTTGACAATCAACTTCTTGTAATGTAAATTTATCCAATTCTATTGTAATGAACGTCATTTGGTCATCAAAAAGTTCGGCTTTTTCATTTCTTAGGTTGGCGAGAGTATGATAGTCTTTGTAAGGCAAAATGTCATTAGCTAAAATAGCCACACAATATATTTTTGTCAACGTCCCATAATCAAACTTACCACGTTTTACCATTGCATTGAACTTGTGCAAAGCGTAAAACTTCATACGTTGAACAAAATATGGAGCATCTCCATACTGCATTTCAACAATAAAATGATTGTCATTTTCATCTCTACAAGCTAAATCAAAAATGCCACTCCGACCATCTTGGGTGATACCCTCAAAAGTATTTTTATCAAACATTACTTCTTTAATAGGAATATCAGACTTAATGAGTGCCTGTAAGGATTTACGCAAAAAAAGTGTATTTAATTCATTGCCAAAAGTCGCTTTGAAGCCATAGTCCGAAATTATCGGGATAAATATTTGGTCGTCAATGTATAATGTTTCCATGAAGTAAATTTTTGAGAATAAACAATGTAAGGTGAACTAATGAATATTTGTAGCTATTACCGAAGTTCGTCCAAATTAATATTTGCAAGAGTTCTATACTGGAAGTAGGAACACTTCGCTTAACCTACTACCAGTATTAGAACAAAATCTTTATTCTTGCATCTTGTGTCTCACGTCTCAACTACAAATTCTCCTCTAAAACCGCCGTCTTAACATTATCGTCTGAATGCCTATCAATCAGTTTATTGATTGGGTCGATTCCAGCTTTTTTAGGTTTTTCTTTGACGATGATTTTGAAGGTATTGTCTTTCTTAGCTACTTTGTATTTTTGGATATAAAGCAATTTATCTTTACCATCTTTGTCTTCGCCGTACACACCAACATCAATCCAATCGTTTAATGAAATTGGTTTCTCATTCCCAGAACTATCCGCACGGAATTTCTCTGAAATAGCTTTGATACTTACCTCATAGGTTTTGTTTGGCAATACTTTGTAGCTGACTTTGTCTGTTTTATTTTCAAACAAAGTAATGGTTTCAAACATATCCTTGAGGATATATTTCAAAGAATCTGGCGTTTCGGCTTTGAAGTATTTCAACAAATCCTGACTGGTTGGATAACGTTTGTATTTCCCATCCGAACTTGGATATTTCCAATCTGCCAAGAAATCTTGCAAGGCTTTATTTACTTTATCTTCGCCGATATAATCTTGCAAAGCAAACATTACTAATGAACCTTTGTTATAGTGAATATAGCCCTGACTTTCTACCAATGCCAATGGTTGTTCTTTTTTACTTTCTCTGGCACGACCAGTCAAGTATTTATCCAATTCGTACTTCAAGAATTTTTGCATTAATTCTGGTTTAATGGCATGTTTCATTACCATCAAAGCAGAGTATTGTGCTTGTGTTTCCGAAAGCATCGCATTGCCTTTTACTCTTGCTTCTGCTACTTGATGTCCCCACCATTGATGTCCCAATTCATGTGCTGTTACATAAAATGGCATGTCCAAATCTTTCTCTGGGTCATTGATTTTCTGGATAAAACCTATTCCTTCAGAGAAAGGAACGGTATTGGCAAATGATTGTGCAAAAGAGGCATAACGTGGAAATTCCATGATTCTCATTTGGCGATATTGATAAGGAGCGAAGTTTTTATCAAAATAATCAAAAGAAGATTTCATCGAAGAAATCATTTTTTCGAGGTTATACTCATGCCCTTTGTTGTAGTAAATTTCCAAGTTTACATTCTTCCATTTATCACGCTTGATTTCGTATTTAGCCGAAATAATTGAATAAAAATTCACCATCGGAACATCCATTTTATAATGGAAATACTTACGATTTTGCTCTTCCCAAGTTTTTTGTAAATAACCCGGAGCAATGGCAGTTTGGTCTTTACTTGTACCAATTACCATTTCAAAACGGATATAATCTGAATCATCACCAAACAAACTTTGTGAAAGTCCGATTGGATTATTCTGCTCCATCATTCTTTCTTTTTCTGGTAATTTATACTTTTTACGAGTGTCATCATCACCAATTTCAAAGTCTTCGCTATAACCTAATGAAGGAAAATAATTATTGTTGAAGAAAGTGCCATTATACACAACATTGGTATTTGAACCACTGGCGACAAAACCTTTGGTTTCAAATTTAGTTTTGAAGCTCATCTTCACAGAATCACCAATGGCTAAAGGTTTACTTAATTGATAGATTGTAAAACCGAAATTATCATAAGCTTTTTTCACTTTAGAACCGCCTTCAAATTTCAAGTATTCAATCTTCATATTATGCAAAATATCATTCTGGATAAGAATATCGCTTAATACCTTTGTCGTTTTATTCTTTAACCAAAAGTAACCTTCCGCAGTAAAATCACGTTCTTCGGGATATACTTCAACTTTTAGGTTTACGTCAACAATTCTGGGTTGTGGAGCATTGTCAAATTGTTTCTTCAAGGTTTTTTCGTAATCTACTTGTAGCTTCTCTTGGTCTTCTTTGGTAATGTATTTATTCAGTTTATTGGTGTTATAATACACATAAAAACCCGTAGAAATAAAGACAACCAAAGTACTGATGGCTAAAGTTAGAATAGGTTTGCTTAAACGAAGTTGCCCAATTTTTAAACGAGTTTTCATCAAAGATTCTGTTCCTCTTACGCTCAATAAAACTGATGTAATAAAGAGAATACCTACAAAAGCCAGCCAATAGAGTTTCATCCAAGAGAATGACGATACAAAATGTCCGTACTTGTTCATGTCAGAATATCCACCTAAACTACCGCTATTGAATGAAAATAGGGGATGTTCTATACCAGCGCCACTCATGAACATATTAATAATAAAGAAAACGAACATCAAAGCAAAACCAACTAATTTGTTGTTGGCAATGGTCTGAATGAAAAATGAGAGTAATGTAAACGCTACTAAAAAGATAAGTTCGTCGGTAAAAAGTGTTTCAAAATAGAGTGGTAATTCAAAATTGAAATAGCCATGTGCTACCTGAACGCATACACCAAAGAAAATTAATCCTAATAATAAAGCGATATAAATAAAGATTAATCCGATGAATTTGGAGAGTAATCCAACCCAATCTGGGACTGGCAAAGCATCAATGATAAGATTAATATTAACAGTTCTTTCTCGCCAAATTAATTCGCCAGAGTAAAAAACTACGATGATTAAAAAGAACAAGTCGAATTCCGACAAAAAGCCTAAAACATTGGCTGTGATTGGATAGGAGCTTGTTCCATACATTTCTCCGAAATAGAAGGAATTAATGGTTAAATCTGCAAAGCCTACAAAAACGATGGCGATAAATGGAATTTCTTTAACGACCATTTTGGCATAAAAAACAGATTGCTGCCAAAGTTGAGTAAGATTTGCTGAGAAATTAGTGAATTGATGAACGAGTGGAATTACTACATTTTCTGGTTTGATAGTAGGAGCTACATCTTTCACTACTTTCTTTTTCTTGTTCTTGAACCATGACGAAGTAACCACATTGAAACTGAAAGCATAATAAGTAATGGCTAAAATAATAAAGCCGATACCACACCAAAGTACACGATTCCAGAGCATCATGCCTTCTAGTGGAATCAAAAGATTATTTTTCTGTGCTGGCGTCCAGTACTGAGTATATATTTGGAAGGTTCTGATTGCGAAAGGGTCAACTAAAGATGCGAGGTCTTTATTCTCTAAATCTTGCGTAATTGTTCCTGTGATTTCGTAGAGAACAAATAAAATAATCCCTTGTGTGTAAATCAATAAAGGTTTTCTGCTGAGTGTTCCAGCTGCAAAGTAAATAGTAGCCTGAATGAAAAGATTTGTAATACCATAAAAGATAAATGGCTGAAAATAATGCCAAGCATCAAAAACGTGCATGGTTTTTTCTTTCCAAGATGGATCCCAAGGAAGGAATTTGCCAAGCGAAAATCCTAGCATAAAAGCTATCCAAATGGAAGAGTAAATCAATACCATCACAAAAAAAGAACCCCAGAAACGCCCCATCAAATAATCGAATTTCGACATCGTGGTGGTAAACATCAAGGATTCTGTTTTGTGTTCAAAGTCACGTAAAACGGCTACACCCATCACTGCTGAACTAATGAAAGTTACGGCAAAAGTCATGATGATAGTCATGAAAGAAAGCGAGTAGGGAGAATTGGCTTGTAACTGTCCGCCACCCGAACCGCCAATGGTAACGTATTTTGAAGTTGCCGCAGCAAAACAAAGGATAAATAAAATCAGGAAATATAGATAAGTAGCTGCTCTGTTTTTTCGATAGCTAAATTCAAAACGTAAAATTTCTAAAAACATAGTCGTATAGGTTTAGGCATTAGCGAAAATTTTTGCAAAATAAACATCTTCTAAATCTCCATTAACGGCATCAAAAGTGCCATCAGGATTACTGTCTGCCAACACGTGAATGACAGGAGAACCGCCAATGAGTTTATCAGAAATCAGCGTGAAGTTTTTCTTATAATCTGCTAATTCTGCTTTTTGAATACGTTTTCGCCAGATTTTGCCTTCAATTTCTTGAATAGCATCAAAAGGATTTCCTTTATAAAGTACTTGTCCTTTGTTGAAAACCGCCATATCTTGACATAACTCTTTTACGTCTTCTACGATGTGTGTAGAAAGTATCACAATGGTATTTTCACCTAATTCCGACAATAAATTCAAAAAGCGATTGCGTTCAGCAGGGTCTAAACCAGCGGTTGGTTCGTCAACGATAATTAATTTTGGATTAGCTAGTAAAGCTTGAGCAATGCCAAAACGTTGTTTCATTCCACCAGAGTACCCCCCCAAATTCTTTTTGCGAGCCTCCCAAAGATTGGTTTTTTGAAGTAACGATTCTACCAATTCTTTACGTTCTTTTGAATTCGTGATTCCTTTCAAAACGGCTAAATGATTCAATAAAGTAACAGCATCAACCTTTGGATACACGCCAAATTCTTGCGGTAAATACCCCAATGTTTTGCGTACTTCCTCTTTTTGCGTGAGTACATTAATATCGCCTAAAGTAATTGTACCTGTATCGGCTTCTTGAAGTGTTGCAATGGTACGCATCAAAGAAGATTTCCCTGCACCGTTTGGTCCTAATAAGCCAAACATGCCTTGATTGATAGTTAGATTGACGTTCTGAAGTGCTTGAACGCCATTGGAATAGGTCTTGTTCAGGTTTGTAATCGTTAGTTGCATAAAGTTTGGAGTTTTGAGTTTCTCCAATTTACGATTTAAGCTTTATTAATTGTTTAGTTTATGATGAATATATTGATATTTAGATAAATGGTAAATAAAAAGGCAAAGCACAGAAAATAAATTTCTTATGCTTTGCCTTAAAACTAAATTTTATAACAACTATTTTGCTTTAGGTTGGAAAAAGTACATTCCTAAAAATAGAATAAAAGCAAAAGTACAAATCCAAAGTCCGCAAGCTTCACGAGCTAACTCTTGATTGATGGTTTTCATCGATAATCCGCCACCTTCCGAGAAAAAACCTTCCCAAGAGGTCATTTGCAACCAAGTGTTTAGTCCTGCTACAAAAGACATCAAGGTAACAACAACTAATAATTCAGGATTACTTTTTTCTTGATATGCTTTTATCGAACAATATGCTGCCACCAAATAAATTGGAATCCAAAGTACTGGATCGGGGTCATTGTATTGCCAACCTGCAAACAATAAGAAAATCATGGTAAAAACTATTCCGAGGTATTTCATTTTTAATTGTGATTTAGTGAATTAGTGATTTTGTGAATGGTTCAGTATTTGAATAACCTTAATTATTTGAAGCCATTCTCTAAAGTAGTAAATTACTTACAAAAAGAATCTATCGCCAATTTCGCATCTGGATAACCCAAACGATTTGCCATTTTGAAACTTAAACAACTATCGTCCGACTGTCCTCTTTTTTGTTGAACAATTCCCAAACCATAATATGCTTTGGCAAATTTGTTATCTGCTTTCACTGCCGCCGTAAAGTCGGCTAAAGATTTATCAAATTCACCAAATTGAAAGTAAATATTGCCACGATTATACAAAGCATTTACTTCTTTTGGATTTAATTGAATTGCTTTGTCGAAATCTACAATGGCTTCCTCAGATTTTTGTAAAGCAGCCAAGATAATACCTCTTTTTACATATAATTCAGCAGTGTCTGGCTGAATTGTAATTGCTTTAGAACAATCTTGAAAAGCACCTTCCCAATCCGATTTTTCCATTTTTACCGAAGCCCTGTTGAAGTAAGGTTGGTAATTGTTTGGGTCTAATTTAATGGCTTGTTCATAATCTAATAATGCCGTTGTGAAATCTTTCAACTCAAAATTGGCTGCACCACGCATATTGAAAGCTTTGGCATTATTCGGGTCTTTATCGATGGCTTGATTCAAGTATTCGATGGCTTCTCTGGCTTTTCCTTGTTTCAATTGTTCTTTCGCTTTTTCTAAAAAAGCATCAGACGAACCCGTGCAATTCACTAAAAGAATGGGAAAAGAAGCTAAATAAAGCGAAAATGAAATTTTTTTTAAAATATTTTTGAATGTCATAATAGTATGTTAATTAACTGTAAATCAAAAGGTCAACGTTATAATCAGTATGTTTTGACTGATTTTTAATAGAAAACTTTCCTCAAAGTTGCGGTGAAGGTTTTGAAAAAACAACAAAACCTGCCATCTTTGTGGAGGCAAATTACCAGCTCCCTCCGAATCCCCCAGGTCTTGACCGAAGCAAGGGTAGGCAGGTTGTAGCGGTGAATTTGCCTTTTTTTGTTTTATGACCATCCCATTACTTCATCAAGCTTCAAAAAAATAACTTAAATTTATTTTTAGATTAATAGAAAAAATAACTGTTCTATACTGTTATAATTTTTCAGAAAAATGTCTGCTTTCTCAAATGCTTTTTATAATTTTGTAAACAGTATTTACAAAGAATCAGTATTAAGCTTTATTCCTTGAATTTACTTTCGTTTTTAATTAGCGTTTAACTAATATATTTCTCAAAAAACAAATCATCATGAAATTTTTTATTGACACAGCCAATCTCAAAGAAATCCAAGAAGCACAGGATTTAGGTGTATTAGATGGTGTAACAACCAATCCATCTTTAATGGCTAAAGAAGGTATCAGCGGTAAAAACAACGTTCTTAAACATTACAAAGCAATTTGTGATATCGTTGAGGGAGATGTTTCTGCGGAAGTAATTGCTACTGATTTTGAAGGAATGATTCGTGAAGGAGAAGAATTAGCAGAATTAGATGAGAAAATTGTTGTTAAAATTCCGATGATTAAAGACGGAGTAAAAGCATTAAAGTATTTCTCAGAAAAAGGAATTAAAACTAATTGTACGCTGATTTTCTCTGCTGGTCAAGCTTTGTTAGCGGCTAAAGCGGGAGCTTCTTACGTTTCTCCGTTCATTGGTCGTTTAGATGATATTTCATTCGACGGTATCCAATTAATCGAGCAAATTCGTACTATTTATGATAACTATGGTTTTGATACTGAAATCTTAGCGGCTTCGGTGCGTAACCCAATTCATATTATTAGATGTGCTGAAGTTGGTTCTGACGTTATGACTGGTCCACTTTCTGCTATGTTAGCATTATTGAACCATCCATTAACGGATAGCGGTTTGGCTAAATTCTTGGCTGACCACGCTAAAACGAATGCTTAGTTAGCTATCGGCTGTGAGCAATCAGCTTTCAGATGTCAGCATTTAGTCTTGGAATAATAAATAATAAAAAAGCTCTTCAAACACTAAAGTCTGAAGAGCTTTTTTATTGGCTTTTGGATGTCGGTCTTTCGGTCTTGTTAGAAAATTCTTTGAAAACTGAAAACCAACATCCGAAATCCGATGACCGACATCTGAAAGCTAAAAACTAATTAATCGGTACAAGTACTTTCACACTGATGTTTCTTCCCATGTTATAAACGCCTTGTCTGCCCGTTGTCTGGTTCACATCCAAATACTTCAATCTACTTTGGTGACTTTGATAAGTATTATCTAATAAATTATTGACATTTAGATAAACAGAAAATAAAGCTTTCTTTTTCAAATTTGTAATCGTAGCACCAGTTCCAATATTGACCAATGAATAAGCAGGCGTTTTTGTTTCCGTATTATATGCCAAAAGTGCATTGTTTTGTTGCTGATTATGTTCCAATTCAACAGAAAAATAAGTGTTTCTCAGATGATTTCCCAAAGTATTTTTTGTCAGTTTAACGTTGCTCAACCATCTTGGCGGAGGCATAAAAGGCAAGTACTTCGCTGAATCGTTTTTCGCAGAAAGGTTTACGCCATTTACAGAAGAAAAACTTTGTGTAAAACTAAACCAACGTGCAGAAGCAGGATTATAAGTAACTACAGCTTCCAAGCCCAAAAGTCTGGCATTGCCTTGTTGATAACGAAAAACAGGTACGTCATTAATGATAGAATCTTTTCCTGAAATATTCTGTACACGTTCTGAAAAAGTATAATGATTGATACGATTGCTGAACAAATTTACATCAATGTAAAGCGAACTATTTTCAAAAGTAAAGCCGAAATCATTTTGTAACGATACTTCAGATTGTTGATTAATATTTCCGATTTCGTAACGGAAAGTACCTGCGTGTTCGCCATTGGATGAAATTTCTGGCACGGATGGCGCTCTAAACCCACGGGCAATGTTCGTTTTTACTGAAAGTAAATCATTGATTTTATAAACTGCTCCAAAACTTCCTGTAGCATTTTGAAATGTTTTGTTGAAACCAGCAAAACGTTCGCTCGTATTCGTTGATGGTTGTGTTTGGAATTTTCCTTCGGAATCAATGTATAATTTATGAATATCTAATTGACGAATGTCAAATCTTAATCCGCCACTCATGATTAATTGATTGAATTTCTTTTTTGAAAACACAAATACTCCATTATCGAATAAATTAAAATTTGGATACAAGGTTTCATTACCACGATTATTCATCGTTTGTGCCATTCCGTTTGTTCCGATTGTAACTTCAAGATTATTTTTTTCTGGAAAGTTAAATCTTGCATCATAATAAAGTGTTTGCAAATAGAAGTATAAATCGGCTTCAAAAGGTTTTAAAACATTGCCGTATTCTCTTCTGTGATTTTGTGAATAAGCTAAATTCAAGCTCAAAGAACTTTTTCCCAACATTAAAAAGTTGTTCCACGATACTTTATAATTACTCAAAGATTGTGAGTTTGAAGGATTGATGGAAGGATTTTTTAATTCTTGCTCAGTTACTCTTAATGTCTTACTTTGTCCGTCCAGTAAAACTTGTTTTGTAAAATGTCCTTCTGCATCTCTCAAGCCATCAATGATATTAATATCTTGTCCAAATTTTGAAAAGTAGATTCTTGAAAAGCCCCATTTTTTGTTTAAACCAATCATTCCTGAGTAGTTAAGTTCCTGAAATTTTGAACCATTCACTAAACCATCGAAAGCGTTTTGATAATTGCCCGCATTTTTATGACTAAATCTACTTGTCCAAACAAAACCGTTTTTATTACCCCCCAGATTTGCCGAAAATCCATGTAAGCCATTGTTCGTTTGATAATTATACAAAACACTTCCATTAATTTTCTCAGATTCTGTCGGTGTTGGCGAAATCACAGAAATTACGCCACCCAAGCCATCAGAACCATACATGAGTGAACCCGCACCACGAATAATTTCATAACGTTCAATAGAAAATTCGTCAATGTGCAAACTGTGTTCTTCGCCCCATTGATTATCTTCTTGGCGAACGCCATCATGAACAGTGATTACTCTATTGAAGCCCAAACCACGAATAATCGGTTTAGAAAGTGTTGGACCAGTCATGATTTGTGAAACGCCTGGCAATTTCACAATCGCATCTACTAAATTAGTTGAAGTACTTTGTAACCATTGTGTTCTTGAAAGTGCAGCGATTGGCACTGGACTTTCTTTGACCAACGTTTTGATGCCTGCTCCAGTTATTACTACTTCTTCTAGCGAAGTAGCGGAATTTTCCATTTCAAAATCTTGCTTTGTTGCGTTTTTTACACTTACTTTTTTAGTGATAGTCTTCAAAGAAACATAGCTTACTTGTAGCGTAAATTCACCTTTTGGTAAGTTTTTAATTTGATAAAAACCATTCACATCTGTACTTGTTCCAGTTCGTAACTCAGGAATATAAATGTTCGCTCCAATAATCGCTTCGTTGGTTTCATTCAGTAATACTTTTCCTGAAATGATATTCTGCCCGAAGGATTTAGTCAAACTAAAACAACAAATAATGCAATAAAGTATTGGTTTGAAAAAGTTTCTCATTTTGTGATTCTAATTAATAGTTTAGATAAGTCTAAAAATTGTTCAAATGTAAGGCATAAAAATTAATTAGCTCCCATAAAATAAAAGTTTTTTTTATTTTTCACAATGAATGATAGGACAAATAGCTTTGTAAATCAGTTAGTTAATGAATTTTAAATATTCCTGAGAAGAAAGTTGAAGTATATTCCTCTGTGGTAATATTACAAGGAAAGTATTTTGAAATGTTATTGAGGGAATTTTTTAGCAGGAATTCTGACGATAATTTATCGTTCGTTTTAGCGTAAATTAGCGGACTAAGCACAAAAAATATTTATTCTAATCAATTTGTCAGTATATTTGAAAAAATAACATATCAAGCAAAAAATGTTTACATCAGAACCCGTAGTTGTCATTCAGAGTGCATTTATATATCAAAACGAGCGAATTGTTTTAAACGACGTTAACTTTAGTATTAATAAAGGTGAATTTGTTTTTTTGATAGGAAGAACAGGAAGTGGAAAAAGTTCGTTGCTAAAAACATTGTATGCTGATCTTTGGCTTCAACAAGGAAAAGCGAAAGTGGCTGGATTTACGATTGAAACAATGAAGGCTGCTGAACGTCCTTTTCTTCGTCGAAAAATTGGGGTGGTTTTTCAAGACTTTCAGTTGTTTATGGATAGAAATGTGCAAGAAAATCTGATGTGGGTTTTGGAAGCAACGGGCTGGACAGATAGTGCCAGAATGAAAGCTAGAGTAGCAGAAGTACTCATGCAAGTAGGCATGTCAACCTCTCGTGATAAAATGCCCCATCAACTTTCGGGTGGTGAACAACAAAGAGTAGTAATTGCCAGAGCTTTATTAAACGAACCGCAAATACTCTTTGCTGATGAACCCACTGGAAATCTTGACCCAGAAGTATCAGGACAAATTATTGAGCTTTTCCATGAAATCAACAAAGCTGGTACGGCAATTTTAATGGCCACACATGATTTTGATATGATTCGTAAATTTCCTGCCCGTATTCTGAAATGTGAAAATGGATATGTGAAGGAACAGCCTCAAGTATAAATTATTTAGAAGTATTTTGTCGAAAAATATCGCAGTTAATAATTTTCAACCTATGAAAAAAGCATTAGCATTTATAACGTTTCTTTATTTTACGAGTAATACTTTCGCTCAATTTTCTAAAAACTCAGAGCCTTTTGCACATACATTTTCAATTGTAGCTCGTGATACTAAAACTGGAGAAATGGCTGTTGGAGTACAAAGTCATTGGTTCAGTGTAGGAACAGCAGTTTCATGGGGACAAGCTGGTGTTGGCGTAGTCGCTACACAGAGTTTTGTCAATAAATCATTTGGAGTAAGAGGTTTGGCATTAATGAAAAATGGCAAAACAGCCCAAGAAACAATGGACATTTTACTGTCCAATGATGGCGGAAAAGAGGTGCGTCAAGTAGGAATTATTGATGCTAAAGGAAACGTTGCAGTGCATACGGGTAAAAATTGTGTAGATTTTGCTGGACACATCAAAGGAGCAAATTACTCGGTACAGAGTAATATGATGTTGAATAATAAAGTACCAGCTGCTATGGCTAAAGCTTTTGAAGAAAATTGGAGATTACCTTTAGCAGAAAGAGTTTTAAAAGCCTTAGAAGCTGGACAAGCGGTCGGAGGCGATATCAGAGGAAAACAATCGGCCGCTTTGTTAGTCGTTAAAGGTACTTCAACCAATAAGCCTTGGGATGATGACCATTTGGTAGATTTGCGGGTTGACGACCACCAAGCACCTTTAGTTGAATTAGCCAGATTGTTGAAAATTAAAAGAGCCTACAACCACATGGATGCTGGTGATTTAGCCACCGAAACAAATAATATGAAAAAAGCCATGGATGAGTACAACGCAGCCATGAAACTTTTTCCTAATAATTTAGAAATGCAATACTGGACAGCCATCACGATGGCAAACAATAAAAGTATTATCAAGGCTTCGGAGATACTTCACAAGATTTATTTGAAAGAACCCAATTGGCGAGAAATGACCAAACGCTTGCCAAAAGCAGGATTATTACAAGTTTCGGACTTGGATTTTAAAGAATTAACGAGATAATTTTTAACTAAAATTAACAAAAAATGCAGCAATAAAACGCTGTATTTTCCATTTTAAGTGAACAGTACTGAAATCAGTATTTGAAAACAATCCATTTTATTATGCAATATTCAATTCTATGGGCAGACGATGAAATCGATTTGCTTAAACCATATATTATGTTTTTGACCCAAAAAGGGTACGATGTAACGCCTGTAAATTCTGGTGCGGATGCTTTAGAGGAAGTTGAAAAAAAGAAATTTGATGTAGTTTTTTTGGATGAAAATATGCCTGGAATGACAGGGCTAGAAGTACTTCCTAAGATTAAACAATTGAAGCCTAACTTGCCAGTTGTGATGATTACTAAGTCGGAGGAAGAGGATATTATGGAAGAGGCAATTGGCTCTAAAATTGCCGATTATTTAATTAAACCATTGAATCCCAATCAGATACTTCTTGCAGTAAAGAAAATATTAGATAAGAAAAGATTGGAGGAAGAAAAAACAAATCTTTCATACCAGCAAGAGTTCCGTCAACTAGGGATGCGTTATCAAGACAAGATGGATCATGCAGAATGGGCGGATGTATATAAAAAATTACTTTTCTGGGAATTGGAAATCGACAGAACTGAAAACAAATCGATGGCAGAAGTAATGAATATGCAGAAGTCTGAGGCTAACGCTAATTTCTCAAGATTTATCTCTGAAAACTATGAAAATTGGTTGAACGAACCAAAAGGGAATAATCCAGTTTTATCGCATCAATTGATGAGAAAAAAAGTATTTCCTTTATTGAAAGAAGATTCTCCGCTCTTCTTTGTTTTGATTGATAACTTGCGTTTCGACCAGTGGAAAGTATTAGAAGGTTTGATTCAAGATTACTTTTCTGTTGAAGAAGAATCTACTTATTATTCTATTTTGCCTACCACAACGGCTTATGCACGTAATGCAATTTTCTCAGGTTTGATGCCTTCTGAAATTGAAAAACAATATCCAAAACATTGGGTGCAAGATATTGGCGATAGCGAAGATGAAGAAGGTTTTAATCAACACGAAGAGTTTTTCTTTCAAGAACAAATTCGTAAGAGTAGAATGCCTTTTCCTGTAAAATCTTCTTACCATAAAATTATTCATAATAATCAAGGGAAAAGTTTGGTAGAAAATTTCTCGAAGTTGACACAAAATCACCTAAATGTGGTGGTTTATAACTTTGTGGATATGCTTTCTCATGCCAGAACAGATATGGCAATGATTAAAGAATTAGCACCTGATGAATCTGGTTATAGAAGTTTAACGGCTAGTTGGTTTACGCATTCACCTTTGTTTGATTTACTCAAAAAGATTTCTGATAAAAAAGGAAGATTAATTATCACAACCGACCACGGAATGATTCGTGTTCAGAATCCAGTGAAAATTGTAGGTGACCGTTCTGTAAATACTAATTTGCGTTATAAACAAGGAAGAAACTTAAATTGGGACGATGAAAACCATTTATTAGTTTGCAGAAAACCAGAGCGTTTTTTCTTACCTAAAGTAAATGTTTCGACTACTTATGTTTTCACGAAAGAAGATTACTTCTTTGCGTATCCAAACAATTACAATCATTACGTCAGTCATTATAGAAATACTTTTCAGCATGGTGGCATTTCGTTAGAGGAATGTATTATTCCATTTGTGTATCTAACGGCGAAGTAGCTAAAAAAGAAAAAAGCTGTGAAATTATCACAGCTTTTTTCTTTAAGAAGTAATCCTTTGTGCTTCTATTAAATCTTCAGGAATATCAATTCCAAAACTATCATAAGGCGTGATGGCAACTTTGATTTTAAAACCATTAGCAAGCCATCTCAATTGCTCCAAAGATTCTACTTTCTCTAACAAAGCAATCGGTAATTTTGTGATTTTATTCAAAATATCAACTCTGTAAGCATAAATTCCAATGTGTTTGAAGTAATCATGGGCATTCAACCACTTGTCTTTTTCGATGCCTCTTAAATATGGAATCGTTTGACGAGTAAAATAAATAGCTTCGTTATAATTATTGAAAATTACTTTTGGCGTATTGGGATTGAACAAAGTAGCTTCGTCTTCGATGCGTTTTATTAAAGTTGCCAATTCTGTTTTTGCCGTCAGGCATTGCACTAAAATGTCGATTTGTTTAGGCTGAATGAAAGGTTCATCGCCTTGAATATTGATAACATAATTGTATCGTTGGAATTCTTTTCCCTCTTTTCTACGTTCCAATTTAGAAACGATTTGCAAAGCCTCGAAACAACGGTCGGTTCCGCTTGGATGTTTTGAGGAAGTCATGACAACTTCGCCACCAAAACTTTTTACGTGTTCAAAAATTCTTTCATCATCTGTAGCAACAACTACTTTGGCAAGTAAGTTAGATTTTGACGCTTGTTCATACACACGTTGAATCATGGTTTTACCATTGATGTCCACTAATGGTTTTCCGGGAAAACGAGTGGAAGCGTAGCGAGCAGGAATAATGCCTAATATTTTTAACACTGATAAACTGGATTAGGATGAGATTGCAAAAATATATGTTTAAACTTGTAATCGGAGATTCAAATTAAAATGTAAAATAACAATAAAATTTATGCTAAAAAAAATAGAGGAGACTTTCGCTGGAAAAATTTGGAATACTGTCTTTTATGAAGATAAAATGGTTTTGGAAGTAAGAGATGAATCTAGCCGACAAGTAAGCTTTTCTGCATTGAATTTAAAAACAGGTGAAGTATTATGGAAAGATTATCGTCCAGAAAAATCTTGGTGGTTGGGTTTAGTCGGAATTTTTGGCAATCATTTAGTCTTACATAAATATTCAGATCAGCAAAAGCCTGAACCTCTGGGAGTAATCCTGATAAATATTATCACTTGCGAGATTGAACAAAGAATTGAAGACTGGATTTTTTTTAGTTGCGATGGCAATATATTAGTGCTTTACCAGTTAGATGAAAGTAATTTACCTATTTATCAATCGCTTGAAATTGGAGTGAAACCATTTCAAACCTTTGTTCCTGAACAAAATCAGCATTTTGTGAGGCATTATCCTGATTCAAGTCCACATTTTCCAACAATTTTTAAATTCTTATACCATTTAATAAATATTGAGGCTCAAAATGGGGTAGATTATCTGGAAGTCAATGACAAAATTGTAATTTCTTACTATATTTACAGAGGAAAACAATTCCAAAATTATTTGTTGGTAACCAATAAAGAAAAAAAAATTCTACTACATGATTTCATCGCAGAGAGCGAGGGAATAGGAATAGACACCTTTTCTATGAAATCTGCCACTTTACTATATGTTAAAAATCAAAATCAACTCATCGGATATGAAATATAACACTAAGTCCGTTGCTAAGATTGTCTCTGTCTTTCTTTTGTCAGCAACATATACAGCATCTTTTGCCAAAGAAATAAGCCTAGATTCAGTTACAGTACGTAAAGAAGAAGGTAAAACATACGTAATTCATAAAGTAGAACCTAGGCAAACATTGTATTCTATTTTGAGAAAATATGGAAGTTCAATGTCTGAATTCAGAGTAGCCAATCCTGGAATTTCTGATAATGTGAATATCGGTCAAATCGTGAAAGTACCTTATAATAAGGTCGTTCGTACTACTCCATCAAAATATACAAGTAACTCAACAGCTATACTGCCCCCCGAACCTTCAAGACCAGCAACACATACTGTTGAACAAGGACAAGGTTTATATGGTATTTCAAGTAAATACAAAGTACCAATTGCTGATTTGAGAAGATGGAATAATTTGACCAATGATCAATTAACAGCGGGACAGGTACTTATCATAGACGCTAGAGAATACGAACGTAAAAGATATTCAAATACTGATGTGCCAACTAGGCCGGCGGATGTAAATAGAGAACCTTACAGACCAGTAACAATTTCTGAACAGCCAAAAGTAGCATCTAAAACTGAAGAACCTGTACCAAATGATGTAAAAACCTCTTCAGAAGTGGTAAGAACAGCATCAGGATACAGAAGAACGATTGAAACAGGTTTAGCTGAGTTGATTGATGTGGAAGATAATTCAGGAAAATATTTAGCACTTCACCGCTCTGCGGGTGTAGGAACTTTAGTGAATGTGAAGAATATCGCTAACGGACAGAGCATTTGGGTAAAAGTAGTTGGAAAATTACCTGATATTGGAAGCGATAAAGTAATCATCAAATTATCGCCAAGAGCTTTTGAAAAATTGAACCCAACTGAGAAAAGAATTAGAACAGAATTAAACTATATGACCCCATAAATAATGCGACGCAATAAAAGACAAATCACTTTTGGGCATATCGTGTTTAATGTTCTTTACACATTGGCATTTCCAGCCATCGCAACTTTTGCTTTTTTATATACAGTGCTAGTTTGGATTTTTTCAATTCCTTCAAAACTTATCGCATTTGTTGCTTCAAAAATTAAATAAAAATACTCGGTATTATTCATCATAATAATGCCGAGTATTTTGTCTTTATCTCTTCAATAATGACTAATTACGTCGCTGATTTATTAGCAGAAAAGTATTTACAGTACAATCAACCCAATTTTATTCCGAACGACCCAATTTCTATTCCACATCTTTTTACCAAGAAAGAAGATATTGAAATCATGGGTTTTTGGGCTTCTATTTTGGCTTGGGGACAAAGAAAAACTATTATCAATAAATGTAAAGAATTAATTACTTTGATGGATGGAAGTCCACATGATTTTATCATGAATCATCAAGATTCCGATTTAAAAGCCTTTCTTTCTTTCAAACATCGAACTTTTAATGCTACAGATACACTTTACTTTATCGCTTGGTTTAGAGAGTTTTATCAAAAACATGAATCTTTAGAAGATGCTTTTTTAGCTGAAAATCTTACAGCTGGCGAAACCAATGTTAAGCTAAATCTAATGTTTTTTCATGAAGCTTTTTTCAGCTTGGAAGATTACCCAGAAAGAACCAGAAAGCATGTGGCAACGCCAAGCAGAAATTCTTCCTGCAAACGCTTGAATATGTTTTTGCGTTGGATGGTTCGCAAAGATAATCATGGAGTAGATTTTGGTATTTGGAATAATATCCCCATGTCTCGATTGGTATGTCCTTGTGATGTACACGTAGAAAGAGTAGCCCGAAAGCTAGGCTTAATAGAAAGACCTAAACCCGATTGGCAAATGGCTGTGGAACTAACAGAAAACCTAAAACTACTCGATGCCAACGACCCCGTGAAATATGATTTTGCCTTATTCGGCTTAGGTGTGGAAGGAGAGATGTAGTAGTTAGCTACGCAATTGGAGTTTTTTTAACTGAATTTTTTAAATAGCTATATTATCCAACATGAAAATTACTAAAGAAACATTCGGACGTTTTACTGAATACGTTTTATCGAATCCAACAACTGGTGAGACCGTTAATATTCTACCCGAATTAGGTGGAATTATTCGCAAAATGGTTTTCCAGAAAAATGAAAAATTGTTCAACATCATTGCTTGTGCTGATAGCGACGAGCAATTTCTTCAACAGATGGCTGCTTATCCGTCTGCACATTTATTTCCATGGGGAAATCGAGTGAGAGATGGGAAATACTCTTTTGAAGGAAACTCCTATCAATTACCAATCAACGAAGTCGCACTAAACAATGCTCTTCATGGTTTTGTGGCTTTTACTAATTTTGAAGTGATTGAGGAAACATCAACTGAAACAAAGGCAATTCTAATACTTCGCTATGAATTTAAAGGGAATTACTTCGGTTATCCTTTTCCTTTTGTGTTGGATATTAGCAATACGCTCTCGACAGATGATGGTTTTAGCCTGACTTACACTGTCAAAAATACTGGAAATCAGTCTATGCCAATTGTTTTGGGTTGGCATCCCTATTTCAAAATTGAAGGAGAAAATGTAAAAGATTGGCGAATTGATTTTCCTGCAACGGAACAATCTCTTCCCGACGACCAAATGATTTCTGTTGAGAAAAAACTGGTTGATTTTAGTGAAGGAGTTTTATTAAAAGAACAAAACTTAGATGCTGTTTTTAACATAAAACCAGCTGATAAAGTAAAAGCTGTTTTGTCGTCTACCCAACAAGATGTAGCAATTACTTTGTGGCAAGAAGCACAACAAGGACAATTCTCGTTTATGGTTGTTTATGTACCACCAAGTCGTGACTGTGTGGCAATTGAACCAATGACAGGCAATACAAATGCCTTTAATTCTGGAGACGGATTACTGACTTTAGCAGCAGGAGAGACGTACCAAGTAAGTTGTGGAGTTACTTTATCGTAAAATTAAAGGGAAGAACATTTATTTGCTCTTCCCTTTATTTTTATTACTTCTTACGATGTTGAATTTTTTCATACACCATCTGAATAATTCCATCTTTCAACCCTAAATCAGGGACTAAAATACTTTCTGCTCCAGCCCATTCCATGGCAGCGAGATAGATTGATGCCGCAGGAACGATTACATCCGCACGGTCAGCGTTTAATCTTAATCTGTTAATTCGCTCTTCATACGTAAATGATGCTACATAATCTTTCAAACGAACTAATTCATCAAAACTAATAGAACTTGCATCTTGATGATTCGGTGAAATATTGAATAATTTACTAATGTTTCCTCCAGTTCCTACCGCAGTAATTTTAGCCGTTGTAACATCAATATTACTTTCTATCCAACGCTTCATTTTCTCCCAATCTCCTTCTTTTTCCTTGTGTTCCAACAAACGAACAGAACCGATTTTAAAAGATTTAGAAGCAATTTTCTTTCTTTCAGAATAAATATTTAACTCAGTCGAACCACCACCTACATCAATATGCAAATAATTGGCATCGTCTAAAGCCTGAACCACTACATCATTGATTAATTCAGCTTCTTTTGCTCCTTCGATGATGTTGATTTTCATATCCAGAATTTTATGGATACGAGTAATCACCGCTTCGGCATTGCCTGCTTCACGCATGGCAGAAGTGGCACAAATCATATAATCTTTTACTTCGTGTAAATCTAATAAAAGCTTGTAAGCGTTTAATAACTTAAAAATTCTTACCTCAGATTCTGGGCTGATTTCTCCGTCATTAAAAACATCGTGTCCCAAACGCAAAGCAAAACGAACGTACTCTACTTTCTTAAAACTTATTTTACCATCGTTTTCCAGTACTCTGGAGATTTGCATTCTGGCGGCGTTCGAGCCGATGTCTATTGCGGCAATTTTCATGAATAATATTGTTGTATGATATTTCTATAATTTGTTAAAGGTAAAGCCATTTCCTTCCTCCTCAAAATCAAGCTCTATATTTATTAAATACATCAAATGGCGCTTGTCGATGATTACTTTCAATTCATCTATTTCGTATAATTCGTCGTGTTCACCCATTTTATCAAAGCCAATTAAATAAGTGGCACTGCAAGCTCCACCACGCAAACCTACTCTCAGAAAGTAATTTTCGGGAATCCCTTTAATGCTCAAAGCCTTAGTTACTTCTTGCTTGGCAATATCGGTAATACTGATGGGAATGATTGAAGTTGGATTCATGGTTTTTGTTATTATTGATGGAGTGCCTGCTGATAAAATGATTTGTCTATCTGTTTTCAAGCATCAAACAAATCTATATTCACTCAATTTCATCAACCTTTACACTGATTCTAATAGTAAAGGGCTTTTTCTGTGGGCAAAATTACTTATTTTTGAAAGATTATCGTGAATAATAAACCCCAACATCATGGAATTAGTTGCCGATTTAATAAAGGTTTTACTCCCAGCAGGATTAGTTTTATGGGCTATGTACCTAACAGTCAGTTCTTTTATTCGAAAAGAAATAGTAGAAAAAGAATTAAATATTAAGGCTGAAACTACCAAAACATTGTTGCCTATTCGCTTGCAGGCTTACGAAAGAATGGCTTTGTTTTTAGAAAGAATCTCGCCGAACAACTTATTAATTCGTCTTTCTGGACGAGTAGCCACCGTGGCAGAATTTCAGCAATTGATGTTGGCAGAAATTAGAGAAGAGTTTTCGCATAATCTTTCACAACAGGTGTATATGAGCGACGAGGCTTGGCTGAACATCAAAAACGCCATGAACGAAACGGTAGCCTTGATAAATTTATCGACAAAAGATTTAGTGCCAGAAGCCCCAGCACTAGAATTATCAAAACGAATTTTGGAGGTAGCCATCAGTAAAAATATCGCACCATCCGACGATGCCCTTAAATTCATCAAGCAAGAAATGAGAGATACTTTTATGTAGTTTTTGGATGAAAAAATCTCATGTCATGACACCAATTGAAGGCATGAGGATAGCGAGTAAGTGCTAATATTCTCCGAGAAGGTGCTTATATTCTCTAAGGGGTTGCTCCAATACTAAATGCGGAAGCCTATATTCTTATTGCGGATACTCTAATACTAAATGCGGATGCTTATATTCTCTTAGCGGTTGCTCTAATACTAAATGCGTAAGCCTATATTCTAATTGCGGATGCTCTAATACCAAATGCGTAAGCCTATATTCTAATTGCGGATGCTCTAATACTAAATGCGGAAGCTTATATTCTTTTTGCGGATGCTCCAATACTAAATGCGGAAGCTTATATTCTTTTTGATTATTTTCATGATAGATTAGTTGAATAATCTGTAAAAAAGAAAGTAATGGCAATCTCTTTCGGTTGCCGAATTGAAAGTATTATTTTTAATTATGGCAACCGTAAAGGATTGCCAATAAAGTATTGTGGTGCTTCTTTTTTATGTTTTTATCAATAAAAATCAATGAAAAGTATTTATATTTTTAGTGGACTTGGAGCAGATGAAAGAGTTTTCAAGAAGCTGGATTTTTCAGGTTTTGATGTCACTTTTATTCATTGGGTTATTCCAAATTCAAATGAAACTATTGAAACTTATGCACTTCGTCTGACAGAACAAATCAAAACTAATAATCCAATTTTAATAGGACTTTCATTTGGTGGAATGATGGCTACAGAAGTTGCAAAGCTGATTGATACTGAAAAAATCATTATCATTGCTTCTGCTAAAACTCAACAAGAAATCCCATTTTACTATCGCTTTGCTGGAATGCTTAAACTTCATCGACTCATTCCAACAGTCGTACTTAAAACTCCTAATTTTTTCAGTAATTGGCTTTTCGGTACAAGTGATAAGGAAGATAAAGAAATACTGGCAAGTATCATGCTGGATACCGATGAAGTCTTTTTAACATGGGCAATTGATAAAATCGTAAATTGGAAGAACGATACAGTACACAAAAACTTAAAACATATTCACGGCACGGCAGATAGAATTCTACCATATTGTTTAGTGAAAAGTGATATAGAAGTAAATGGAGGAGGACATTTAATGACATTGAATAAGGCAGAAGAGTTAACGAAAGTAATAAGAAATCTACTCGATTATGAGTAAATTTTATTCCAAAAAGATAAAGAAATGACAGAAGAAGAACTTCAAAATATAATCAATAAGTTTGATGAAACTGAATTGAAGAAGCAAGCCATTTGGGGGATTTTTCAATATGGTGGTGGTTCTGATGAAAGTTTTATAAAAGCCAATAAAGAGGGCTTAGAATTATTTGCTTTGGAATTGCTAAAGGCTTCTCTTGAAAGTAATAAAATTATTGAAAATAATAAGAATAAAATAATACATCTCGATTATTACGAAAATTGGATTTATGAAAATGCCGATACATACCTCCAATATATTGAGTTAGTAAAAGAGAAGCAGACATTAAAACCTAAAGTAGAATATAAAACCACTATATCAGACAAGTTATTAACATCTTTACTTAAAATCATCCTTGTTATATTAATAGTGGCTCTTTTTATAGGATTAAGAACAATGTTTAGTTGGATATTTTAAGTTTGCTTGTGGTTGTCGAATCGGATTTATTATTTCCAATTCGACAACAATAAAGAATTACCGCTACGGGTTGAGGTTAATTAGGCTAAATCATTCATCAAACTTAAATCTTCAATTTTGTCTCCGCCTTAATTTCTGACATCACAAAAATGCTATGCGTACTGCCAATGTTTTCTAAAGAAGCTAATTTGTTCATTAAGAAACCTTGATACTCACGCATGTCATGTACTATAATTTTGAGCATAAAATCATAATCGCCTGAAATATTATAACATTCTTGTACTTCATCTAGCTGAACAATTTCCTTAACAAATTTTGCACCTGCTTCTTGGGCATGTTCTTTCAAACGAATGCTACAAAATACCATTAAATCTTTTTCAATTTTCTCACGATTTACCAAGGCTACATAACCTTTAATAACGCCTTCTTTTTCAAGTCTTCGCACACGTTCATAAACGGGAGTAGGTGATAAATTAAGTCTTCCCGATAATTCTTTGGTAGTCAGATGCGCATCTTCCTGTAGATGTTTTAAGATTTCTCGATCTGTTGAGTCTAGTTTCATGTTGATGTGTTTTGTGGTTTAAGTATTTACTGAGATAAATTATCCCTATTCTTTTAAATAAAGCTTTGAATTTAATAAATTTTATCCGATTCACTATTTAAAAGAAGAAATAATATCCAATTTGATTTAATAAAGCAAATGAATTATCTTTTTGGGATAACTTTGTAGTTAATTTATGTTATTTGATTCAACACAAGTAATTTTGCCGATTGATTCTAAACATATGGTTTTAAGTTCATCGAATAAAGGATATTATAGTAAACGGTGAAATAGATAAGGTGTTACTGAAAGAAAAGATTAATAAGTCAAAAAAGCTCAAAGCTCATAGCTGACAGCTCCCAGCTAAAAAAATATGAATAATCCTAACATTAGAGAAATCTTGAAAAACAGAATCCTTGTTCTTGACGGAGCGATGGGTTCATTGATTCAAGAGTATAAATTAAGTGATGCCGATTACAGAGGTGAAAAATTTCGTGATTTCCCGCATGAAGTAAAGGGAAATAACGATATGCTTTCTATTACAAAGCCAGAAGTAATCAAAGAAATCCATGCGAAATACTTTGAAGCAGGAGCAGATATTGCCGAAACTAATACTTTTTCGGGAACATCAATCGCTATGGCGGATTATCACATGGAGGATTATGTCTATGAATTAAACTACGAATCCGCAAAAATTGCCCGTGAAGTAGCAGATTTATATACCGCTAAAAATCCTAACAAACCTCGTTTCGTAGCAGGTTCAATTGGTCCAACCAATCGTACTTTATCGCTTTCACCAGATGTAAATGACCCTGGTTATCGTGCTGTTACTTTTGACGAATTGGTAGATGCCTATTACGAACAAATCCAAGGCTTAGTAGATGGCGGTGCAGATGTATTATTGGTTGAAACCATTTTCGATACATTGAATGCCAAAGCTGCTTTGTATGCGATTGATTTGTATCAATCAGATAAGAAAAACGGAACAATTCGTCCGCTACAAAGTACTTCTATCCCCAAACAAAATAATCCAAAAGCCGCATTAGCCAGTCCAACTACCAAAATCCCTGTGATGGTTTCTGGAACAATTACGGATGCTTCTGGACGTACTTTATCTGGACAAACTACTGAGGCTTTTTTGGCTTCCGTTTCGCATATTGATTTACTTTCTGTCGGTTTGAACTGTGCTTTAGGAGCAGATTTGATGCGTCCTTATGTACAAATTTTGGCAGAGAAAGCTCCATTTATGGTGTCGGCTCACCCCAATGCAGGTTTGCCAAATGAAATGGGAGAGTACGACCAATCACCTGCTGAAATGGCTGTGATTGTAGAAGATTTTCTTCAACACGGTTTTATGAATATCATTGGTGGGTGTTGCGGAACTACGCCAGCCCACATCAAAGCCATTGCCGAAGTAGCGGTAAAATATCCTCCTCGCCAATTGCCCGAAGCGAATAATGACCAAATTATTTCTGGTTTAGAACCTTTGGTGATTAAGGAAGATACCATGTTTGTCAACATTGGCGAGCGTTGTAATGTAACAGGTTCAAAGAAATTTGCTCGTCTGGTACGTGAAGGTAAATACGACGATGCCATTGCCGTAGCCCGTGAACAAGTAGATGGTGGTGCGCAAGTAATCGACGTAAACTTGGACGAAGGAATGATTGATGGCGTTGAAGCCATGAAAACCTTCTTGAATTTATTGATGGCTGAACCAGACATTGCCAAATTGCCCATTATGATTGACTCCTCGAAATGGGAAGTAATCGAAGCAGGTTTGAAATGTGTTCAGGGGAAATCTATCGTTAACTCAATTTCATTAAAAGAAGGAGAAGCAAAATTCAGAGAATCAGCAGAGAAAGTAAAACGCTACGGTGCTTCGGCAGTAGTAATGGCTTTTGACGAACAAGGTCAGGCGGATTCTTATGAAAGACGTATCGAAATTTGTAAACGTGCGTATGATATTTTGGTGGACGAAGTAGGCTTCCCAGCGGAAGACATCATTTTTGACCCCAACATCCTTACAGTAGCCACAGGTTTGGAAGAACATAATAATTATGCGGTTGACTTTATTAATGCTACTCGTTGGATTAAAGAAAACCTTCCATTCGCTAAAGTATCGGGTGGCGTTTCAAATATTTCTTTCTCATTCCGTGGAAATGAGCCAGTTCGTGAAGCAATGCACACTGTCTTTTTGTATCACGCCATCAAAGCTGGAATGGACATGGGAATCGTTAATGCGGGTCAATTGGGTGTTTATGACGATATTCCAAAAGATATGTTGGAGCTTTGCGAAGATGTATTGATGAATCGTAGAGATGATGCAACTGAACGTTTGGTAACTTTTGCAGAAACAGTAAAATCAAAAGGGAAAGAACAAGTAATAGACAATGCTTGGAGAGATTTACCTGTATCAAAACGTTTGGAACACGCCTTAATAAAAGGTTTAACTGAATTTATCGACCAAGACGTTGAAGAGGCTCGTCAACAAGTAGCGAAACCATTACACGTAATCGAAGGGCCATTAATGGACGGTATGAATGTAGTTGGTGATTTGTTCGGTGAAGGAAAAATGTTCTTGCCACAAGTAGTAAAATCTGCTCGTGTGATGAAAAAGGCCGTTGCGTACTTGTTGCCTTATATTGAAGCAGAAAAGCAAGTAGGGGAAAGCTCTTCGGCAGGTAAAATTTTATTGGCAACTGTAAAAGGTGATGTGCATGATATTGGTAAAAATATTGTGGGCGTTGTGTTGGGTTGTAATAATTACGAAATCATTGATTTGGGCGTAATGGTGCCAACTGCCAAAATTTTAGATGAAGCCAGAAAGCATAATGTAGATATTATCGGACTTTCGGGTTTGATTACGCCTTCGTTGGATGAAATGGTGGGTGTTGCCAAAGAAATGGAACGTCAAGGTTTCAAATTGCCTTTGTTGATTGGCGGAGCAACAACTTCAAGAATTCATACGGCGGTAAAAATAGATCCACATTATTCTGGGCCAGTAATTCATGTATTGGATGCTTCTAAAAGTGTGCCTGTGGCTGGTAGATTGATGCAAAGTGAGCAAACCAATCAAGAGATTTTTGACGAAATTAAAGCTCAGTACGCTCAAATGAGAACTGATCATGCGAGTCGTCAAAAAGATAAAAACTATGTGCCAATTGAAAAGGCAAGGTTGAATAAAGACAAAATTGATTGGACTAATTTCAAAGCTAAAAAGCCTACTTTCTTAGGAAATCGTTACTTTGATAATTATGATTTAGCAGAAATTGCCAAATACATTGACTGGACTCCCTTTTTCTCTACTTGGCAATTGTCTGGAAAATATCCTAAGATTTTTGATAATGAAATAGTAGGAGCGGAGGCTCGTAAATTATTCAATGATGCACAGGCTTTATTGAAAGAAATCATTGATAATAAATTATTGACAGCTCGTGCGGTAGTAGGTTTTTATCCTGCTAATTCAAATGAAGACGATATAATTTTGTCAGATTTTGAAGAAGTAATCAGAGAAATTCCTTGTGAAAAACATGGCGTTCATGCTCATACAGAATATCGTGTGACAAAAAATGAAGAAAGCCAAAAAGTACTTCATAATCTTCGTCAGCAAGGACAAAAAGCTTCGCATTTGCCCAACCTTTGTTTAAGCGATTTTATTGCTCCAGTAACAACTGGCGAACAAGATTATATCGGAGCATTTGCCGTTACTGCTGGGATTGGTATCGAAGCTTTAATTGAAAAGTACGACCGTGACCACGACGATTATAATTCTATCATGGTAAAAGCCCTTGCCGACCGTTTGGCTGAGGCATTTGCAGAATTGATGCACGAGCGTACTCGTAAAGAATTCTGGGGATATTCAAAAGAAGGAAATTTAAGTACTGAAGATTTGATTTCGGAAAAGTACGATGGTATTCGTCCAGCACCGGGTTATCCAGCCTGTCCAGACCATACCGAAAAAGCTACTTTATTTGAATTATTACAAGCAGAAGAAAAATTAGGCATTATCCTTACCGAAAGCTTTGCGATGTATCCAGCGAGTTCAGTAAGTGGTTGGTATTTCTCGCATCCAGATAGTAAATATTTTGGATTAGGAAAAATAGCCAAAGACCAAGTAGTAGATTACGCTCAAAGAAAAAACATGAGCTTAGAAGATACCGAAAGATGGTTAGCACCAGTCTTAAATTATGATTAAGTACTTCGGGATTCCATCCTGAACATTGTAGATAAAATAGAAACAGCCCTCCAAACACAATGTTAATAGGGCTGTTTTTTTTATAAAAAGATAAGATAGGCTTTCCTTGAAAATTGTTTTTCAATATTCATTCATAATAAAATCCACTCATATTCTGGGTGGATTTTTCATTTTATTTGAGGTGATTTACT
>NZ_JACHKT010000033.1 GCF_014204325.1 Arcicella rosea | reverse complement strand
TTAGCGATATGACAGATTACTTTTTTATCCCATTTTGAAGTAAATACAAAATTGTACTTTTTTAAGCAAATAAAAATCTTTTGCAAGATATGAGCGACGAGCTTCGAGATTTAATTTTAGAAAAGCTCATCGCTCATGGCTGAAAGCTAAAAGCTATCTAAATCTTACAAATCCAAATACTTCTCCTGCTTTAAAAATTTGTGTTGAGGCAGGTAATTCAACAAAACCATCACAATCTGTCAGATTAGCAAAGTCGGCTGAACCGCTTCCTAAAAAGGGTTTTGCCATCATTTTTCCAGCTTCAAAATACGTTTTTACAGGTACGAAGTAAGTTAAATCTGGCTTGAAAATAATGTCTTTGTCTAATATTACTTCTTCATGTTTGCTCTCTGATTTTAAAGTTGGTAACACATATTTGCAGAAACATAAAAAAGTAGAAACTGGATTTCCCGGTAATGCAAAGATGATTTTTCCAGTTGGCGTTTTTCCAAACCACATTGGTTTCCCCGGTTTTTGGGCTACTTTATGAAAGAGTTTTTCTAAACCTAAATCAGCCAAAATAGCAGGTACAAAATCTTTTTTTCCTGCCGAAACGCCACCGCTCAAGAGTAAAATATTATAAGCAGCAATAATTTCTTTCAACTTTTGGTAGAGTGTTTTTTCTTCATCAATCAAATGAAAAGTACTGGCTTCTATGCCAATTTGCCGCAAAGCCGCCGACAACATATAAGCATTTGAAGTACGAATTTGATACGCCAAAGGTGTTTTATCAATCTCAACCAACTCATCGCCCGTTGAAATAATGGCAATTTTGGGCGTACTATGTACTTGTACTTTACTTTTTCCCACAGAAGCCATTACGGCTATTTCGGCAGGACTAATCTTAATTCCTTTTTGCAATAAAACTTCTCCTGCGTGTCGGTCTGAACCTTGAACATGAACGTTTTGTCCTTTTACAATTTCTTCTTTGGGAATGCTAAGTGATGTCCATTTCGCTTCGCCATCCTGCTGAATATTGATGTCTTCATAACGTACCACCGTATCGCAACCCAAAGGTAAAATTGCCCCCGTCATTACTTCAATGCCTTTGCTGGCATCTTGCAAAGTCTTCTGAGCTTCGCCTGCAAATTGAATATTTTCAATGACAATTTTTTGAAAGTCTATCTTTTCAAAACAAAAAGCCAAACCGTCCATCGCTACTCTGTTGAATGGGGGAAAATCTCGGTCGGCAAGGATATTTTCTGCTAAAATCTTTCCAACGGATGCCATCAAAGGCAATTCTACAACCGCAGTGGTGTGCGGATTGGCTTGTACAATTTTTAGGGCTTCTTCTACTGAAATCATAAGTATTTTTGGAAACTTAGCTGAAAGTCAATTTCGGTTAAACGTAGGGAATCAAGATTAGATATTTACCTTTGTGCAAAATTAAACAGGATTCCTTTGGGAATCGTTGATTCTTTTGATTTTGTTCAAAGGGATTTTTTGACCGATACAATATGAAAACTTTTACGCATTTAGATTCCGATAATCAGCCTTCGATGGTAGATGTTTCTGAAAAAGCCATTACTAAACGCACGGCAATTGCCCAAAGTATTGTGGTACTGACGGACGAAATTATGGCGAATTTTCAGGATGGTGACCTTAAAACCAAGAAGGGTTCTGTGATTCAAACGGCTGTTATTGCGGGAACAATGGGAGCAAAAAAGACTTCAGAGTTGATTCCGCTTTGTCATCCTTTGGGTTTGGATTCTTGTAAGTTTTCAACTGAAATTGTCGGGAATGAAGTGATTATTACTTGTACTTGCTCGCTTACGGCAAAAACTGGGGTAGAAATGGAAGCCTTGACAGGTGTAAGTATTGCAGCTCTGACGATTTATGATATGTGTAAAGCTTTCTCGCACGATATTACGATTAAAGAAACAAAATTGATTGCTAAAACTGGAGGGAAAAGCGATTATAAGCTGTGAGCTTTCGGTCATCGGTCATCGGATTTCAGACTTTGGCTTTAGGTTTTATTTGAGTAGAATTAGAAATAAATAGTTTACTTGACAAGCTTAATAATTAAATGACACAGAGGGAAACAGAGAATACAAAGAGTTTCACAGAGAAACATTAAGATAAAAAGCTCTGTGAAACTCAGTAAAACTCTGATAAACTCTGTGTAATAAAAATTAAGTTAAAGAAAACCGATGACCCAAATCCAAAATCCCAAATCCGAAAGCTCAGAGCTCAGAGCTCACAGCTACAAGCTAAACGCTTTAATTCTTTCAGGCGGAAAAAGTACTCGCATGGGAACAGAAAAGCGTTTGCTGAATTATCATGGCAAAACTCAGGAACAGTACTTGTATGATTTACTAAAACCTTTTTGTAATGAAGTATTTGTATCAATCAATGCTAATCAAAAAACGGAATTGCCTTATATTCAAGACCTTGAGCTTTCGGTAAAAAGTCCGATTGTCGGAATTTACTCTGCTTTTCAACAATTTCCTGATACAGCTTGGTTGGTTCTTGCTTGCGATATGCCTTTGGTGAGTGAGGAAACGATTGAATTTTTAATCAATAATAGAAATCCTGAAAAGTACGCTACGGCTTTTGAAAACCCAGAAGAGCATTTCCCAGAACCTTTGCTAACGATTTTTGAAGCTAAATTTTTCGAGCCTTTACAAGTATTTATTCAGCAAGAAAAAAAATCGACAATGCGATTGCTACAAAGTTTAGACATCGCATTACTTCAAGTTCCAGATGCTAAAATGTTGAAGAATATTAATACTGTGGAGGAGTTTAGAAGCTTTCAGCTATGAGCTGTGAGCTTTCGGACTTCGGATGTCAGATTTCGGCAATTAGTAAAGCTGTGAGCGATGAGCTTTCAGTTATCGGACTTCGGATGTCGGATTTCAGTAAAATAGTATATTTTTAATCCTAAAATATTCATTCTTCATAAACAAAACATACCTTAAAAAACTCAAGGCTCAAAGCTCATGGCTCACAGCTAAAAAAATATTATGTCCGAAATCCTAAATAAAACGCTCATCATCATCGTCGGGCCAACGGCTGTTGGGAAAACTGATTTGTGTGTAAAACTTGCCAAATTACTTGATACAGAAGTTGTTTCGGCAGATTCTCGCCAGTTTTATCGTGAATTAGCCATTGGTACAGCCAAACCGACCGAAGCAGAAATGGATGGTGTAGTGCATCATTTTATTAATTCACATTCCATTCACGACTATTATTCGGTTGGTGATTTTGAACGTGATTGTTTGAAGGTCTTAGAGGAAATATTTAGTAGAAAAGACGTAGCAATTCTAACAGGTGGTTCAGGAATGTTTGTCAAAATGATTACTGATGGCATTGACGAAATGCCCGAAGCTGATTTGGAATTGAGACAAAAATTGGCTGAACGTTTTGAAAAAGAAGGTTTAGTACAATTGCAAGAAGAATTACGAGTACTCGACCCAGTCTATTTTGAACAAGTAGATGAACAAAATACACAAAGAGTATTGCGTGCATTGGAAGTTTGTTTATCGACGGGCAAACCTTTTTCAAGTTTTAGAAAAAATCAAAAAGTTCAGCGACCTTTCAAAATGTTAAAAATTGCCTTGGAACGTCCACGAGAAGAACTTTATGCCAGAATTGATACTCGAATGGATATTATGTTAGCCGCAGGTTTGGAAGAAGAAGCCAAAGCTGTAATAGATTACCGAGAACATTATGCTTTGAAAACTGTAGGCTATAGAGAAATTTACGAACATTTGGACGGTGACTACGACCGTGAAGAAATGATAAGATTATTGAAAAGAAATTCAAGACGATATGCCAAACGCCAAATGACTTGGTTTAAAAATCAGGATGAATTTCATTGGTTTGATGCTAAAAATGTAGCGGAAATCACCGAATTTATTACAAACGAGCTAAAACAAATGTAGCGAAACCTAAAAGGCTTCGCTACAAATCATCCTTAAACCAAAACTAAATAGATAATGTGTTCTAAAAATGCCAATTAAGGCAAATTCGACCTAAGGTCGAGTAAGATTATTGTTATTCTTCACGCTTAAAAGCTTGAAGTAAAATTCTGCTTCCAATACTTAATAAACGACTTTCCTTATTCAATATTGTTTTTTTCTGAATATCAGGAATAATATTTTTTGACTTTATGTCTTTTCTTTCAACCTTCTTTCCTGACAGCAAATTATGTGGAAATCCGATGGCTAATGTGTTATTAGATAAAGTGATAACCGCAAATAATGTAAGAGCAATTGTAAAAGATTTCATCGTTATGATTCGTTTTAAATGTTCTATATATGTGTCGCAGGAGTGGTTCTTTAATTACAATACAAAGTTAAGTGTTTTGTTAGGTACTATGCAATACATAATACCATAATTTTGTTAAAATCTGTACAAGTGGTTAAGAAAAAGGATGAATGGAATTAGGTTTGTCTATAAGATGTCAGAAAAGTATAAAACGTTGCAAGAGAAATATTTTTTTTGAAAAATATTTGTAATTTTTTTTCTCATAAAAATACTACAATCTCTAATTTTAGCATAGCCTAAAATTTTTTAGACTTAGAATATTAATATTTTTGAAGGGTTGTTACGTATATTGTGTATGGTTGAAGTGCTTGCAAATTAGAATAATTGAGCATAGATTTCGGAAAAATCAATATTTACTAATATTTTGTTCTGGGAGATTAGTTCTTGGAAAAATTAAATAAATCAACTCTAAAAGTTGAGCTTTCTCGTCATGCAAACTATTTTAGAAAAATTAAACATTAAATCCGTCAATTTCGGAACAAGTACTGGTTTACAGGCTTGGTCGTCTGGTGAAGAATTACTCGATTCCTTTTCGCCTGTAGATAATCAATTGATTGCTCAGGTCACAAAAACTACTTTTCAAGATTATCAACAAGTTGTTGAAAAGGCTAATGATGCTTTTAAAACTTGGGGAAATATTCCTGCACCTCGCCGTGGCGAAATTGTTAGACAAATGGGAATGGCTTTCCGTGAATACAAGGCTGAACTTGGGAAATTAGTTTCGTATGAAATGGGGAAAAGTTTACAAGAAGGCTTAGGCGAAGTACAAGAAATCATCGACATCTGTGATTTTGCTGTAGGTTTATCTCGCCAATTGTATGGATTAACGATGCACTCCGAACGTCCAGAACACAGAATGTACGAACAATATCATCCTTTAGGAATCGTTGGCATTATTTCTGCGTTTAATTTTCCTGTTGCCGTTTGGTCTTGGAATGCCATGATTGCTTGGGTTTGTGGCGATGTTTGTATCTGGAAACCTTCTGAAAAAACACCATTGACAGCTATTGCTTGTCAGCATATTATTACTTCAGTATTAAAAGAAAATAATATTCCCGAAGGTGTTTCTAATATTATTACTGGCGATTATCAAGTAGGAGAATGGCTTAGTTCAGATACCAGAGTGCCTTTGATTTCAGCCACAGGTTCAACCCGAATGGGAAAAATTGTTGGAGCAACGGTTGCCGCAAGAATGGGCAAAAGTTTATTAGAATTGGGCGGAAATAATGCCATTATCATTACCGAGAATGCAGATTTAAACATAGCCATTCCTGCCGTAGTGTTTGGAGCAGTGGGTACGGCTGGTCAGCGTTGTACTTCTACCAGAAGATTAATTATTCATGAGTCAATTTACGAATCAGTAAAAGAACGTTTAATAAAAGCATATCAACAATTACGGATTGGGAATCCTTTAGATGAAAATAATCATGTCGGCCCATTAATTGATAGCAAAGCTGTTGAAGCATATAATGCCGCTGTTGAAGCGGTACATCAAGAAGGTGGAAAAATGTTGGTTGATGCAGAAGTACTTTTAGGTGATGGCTACGAATCTGGTTGTTATGTGAAGCCTTGTATTGCTGAAGTAAAGCCCGATTTCAGGATTGTAAAGCATGAAACTTTCGCTCCAATTTTGTACCTTATGTCGTATTCAACCATTGAAGAAGCAATTGATATTCAGAATGATGTACCACAAGGCTTGTCGTCTTCAATCTTTACTTTGAATATGCGAGAAGCAGAAATGTTTTTATCAGTAAATGGCTCAGATTGTGGCATTGCTAATGTAAATATTGGTACTTCTGGTGCAGAAATCGGCGGAGCTTTTGGTGGAGAAAAAGAAACAGGTGGCGGAAGAGAATCTGGCTCTGACGCTTGGAAAGCTTATATGAGGCGACAAACCAATACCATCAATTACGGCAAACAATTGCCTTTGGCACAAGGAATAAAATTTAATTTATAGTTAGTGATTGAGTGAGTTGTGAATGAGTGATTTTTTGTAATTCTATTATTTACCTTTCAAATCGTTCATTAATTCACAACTCATTCAATCACTCATTCACTAAATCACTCATTCACAACTAATTATATAATTATGAAAACGCAAGAAACAATCACTAAATCTCTCATGGAAAAGCTCTGGGAGGGCTATTGCCAAAGAGTAAAATATGCAAAACAATATGCAGACTTGGTGTTATCAAAAGGTGGAAATATAGTGAATGACCATTGTGCTTTCCGTACTTTCAACACATTAACAGGTAAGCAACCAGCGGGTATTTCAGCGATTTCAGAAATACTTGAAGCCATGGGTTATGAAAAAATATCACCCTATTCTTTTCCTTCAAAACATTTGAATTCATTTCATTATCAACACCCTACCAATATTAATTTTCCGAAATTTTTTGTAACACAATTAGAAGTAACTGAACTTTCAGAAGCAACACAAGATCTGATTAATGAAGCTGTGAAAGATGCTCCTGATTTGTTAGCTGGTGAAGCTCGTCAATTATTAGCTTCTTTAAAACATAATAAAGAATTGATTTCTGCCGAAGCCGACCGTTTAGTGGAAGCATTAGTGAAATATTTTGCTCGTACTTGGTCTCCAGTTAAAAAGGAAACAATTCTAGCGGTTAATCAAGAATCTCAATTTGCTGCTTGGACGCTCTTGCATGGTAATTCAGTCAACCATTTTACGGCTTATATTAATTATCAAAATGTACCAGAATGGGATGGAATTGAAGGCACAATGGCAGCCTTGGAAGGTATAGGTGTACCGATAAAACCTGCGATTGAAGGTGAAAAAGGAAGTAAACTCCGCCAAAGTTCAACCCAAGCCATTGATGAAGATTGTCCAGTGATTGAAGTGGATGGAAGTTTAGGAACACTTAGTTGGTCGTATGCTTATTACGAATTAGCCGAAAGAGGATACCTTGAAACGGATGGTAAAAAAGTTTGGTTTGATGGTTTCTTAGGCGAACAAGCAACCAATCTTTTTGAAATGACAAAAAGAAATTAGGAGTTTGGTTTTCGGATTTCAGTAATCGGATTTCGGCATTTTCAAACGAGTTTAGTAAGCTTGTTATGCAATCAAAACTCGACACTTCACAACAAGTAAACTTCATTTCTCAAAAACTGTCAGTTTTTAGACTTGCCTAAAAGCTGACAGCTAATCGAATAAAATCATGAAAAATATATTAGTAATTGGGATGGGCAAAGTCGGCTCATTGGTGGGGATTCTATTGTCCAAACGATTTGAAGTAAAGGGTTTAGATAAGAATTCTCCTTCATCAGCAATTCCTTTTGAAGTAATCAAAGGTGATGTTACAGACTTAACTTTTTTGGAAAATTTAATTCCAACATTTGATGCTATCGTTTCTTGTATGCCCTATAATTTGAATTTAAAGATTGCTCAAACGGCTCATAAAAACGGGAAACATTATTTTGATTTAACAGAAGATGTACCAACTACAAGTGCTATCCGAAAAATGGCAGAGGAGGGAAGTACAGCAGTTTTAGCACCACAATGTGGCTTGGCTCCGGGCTTGATAGGTATTGTTGGTGCAGATTTAGCCAAACGTTTTACCAAGCTTCGAGATATTGAATTAAGAGTTGGTGCATTGCCAAAATACCCCAATGGACTGCTGGGATACTCTTTTACGTGGTCGCCAGCGGGCGTGATTAATGAGTATATCAACGATTGCGAAGTAATTCATAATGGGAAATTGAAATTAGTATCAGCTTTGGATGGTTTAGAAACCATCAATATTGAAGGAAATGAATTCGAAGCTTTTAGTACTTCTGGAGGCTTAGGTACTATGTGTGAAACTTTTGAAGGAAAAGTTGATACACTGAATTATAAAACGATTCGCTATCCCGGTCATGGAAAGTTAATGAAGTTTTTACTCTATGAATTAATCTTAAAAAATCGCAGAGAATTATTAGAAGAAATTATTACAGAAGCCAAACCGCCTGTGCAAGAAGATGTTGTTTACGTATATGCTGTAGTGGAAGGTTGGAAAAATGGCGTTATAGAAAGAGAAGAATTTTATAAGGCTTATTCGCCCATTTTGATTGATGGAAAACATTGGCGAGCAATTTCATGGACAACAGCTGCTTCAATCGTGAGTGTTATTGAAATGGTAGCGGACAAGAAATTACCACAAAAAGGATTTATTAAACAAGAAGATATTGACTTTAATGATTTTTTAACGACAACTACAGGGACGTTTTTTAAATAAAATATTAATTTTTAATTCTTGGTTTTCAATTGGCTATTAAATGTTTTATTTAGCCAATTGAAAACTTTTTCTATTTTTGTGAAAAAACGGATTCAAATGTCTGTTTTTGCCTTTTTGTATGAAAATACATCTTCCAAAAAGAAGTTTAAAAATATTAATTTATTGATAATGCTTCTTAGCACCTCCTCCAAACAAAAACTACTAAAATTGTTTAACTAACCTTTATCGAAATGATTTTTTTTGCTCGTGGAATAGTATCGGATGATGAGATTTTGTCAGGAATTTTAGGTGACTCAGTACTAAAAAGAGCTACTGAAAATAAGCTGTACGAACAATTCGCTTATTTGATGAAAGATGCTACGTTTAAACATCAACTTTCTGAGGATGAGGCAGCAAGTTTATACTCTGATACCATTCTTGCTGTTATCGAAAATATCTTAAATAAACGCTTTGAAGGCAAATCTTCCTTAAAAACATATCTTTTTCAAATTTTTTCTAATAAATGTGTTGACTTCTTACGAAAAGCTTCGACTAACAAGATGAGCGTCTATAAAACTGAATCAATAGATGATTTATTAGTCGCTGTGCCAGATGAAACCAAGAGTATTTTACAAAAAATGGTGTCTGAAAACGAAGTAAATATTCTAAGAACCAAGATTAAACAAATAGGAGAGAAGTGTCAACAAATGATGATGGCTTGGAGCGAAGGTTTAGCAGATGAAAAAATAGCTTTTGAAATGGGTTATCAGTCTGCTGGAGTAGTGAAAACGAGTCGTTTGAGATGTTTAGAAAAATTAAAAGCCTTGTACAAACAAATTTGAACTTGTAATTTTTTTGATACCTTTTTCCGAATCTAAAGAATACGTTCTGTTTCTATTAATCAATTAAAATTGTAAGAAGATGTTAGAAAGAATTGAATCATATTTTAATAATACTTTAAGTAATGAAGAGCGTCAATTGTTTGAAACACAATTGGCGAATGATACAACTTTGGCAAACGAAGTAGCATTTTATTTAAACACTAAAATTGCCGCCCGTGAAAATGCCAAAGAAAAGAGGAAACAGGAGTTTGAAGAGCTTAGAAAAAAGCTAGCGAAAAATAATAAAATTCGTCTGAACGGATGGATTACGGGTATCGCCGCTTCGGTTCTTATCGCATTTATTACATGGGTTTTTGTTCAAAAGAATGGTGTAAACGCTGACGAAATTGCTGATGTGTATATCCAAGAGCATTTTGAGAATTTGCCTGTGAAAATGGATGGTAGCACAGATAGTTTACAAATGGGTTTGAGATTTTTCAATCAAAAAGCATTTAATAATGCTCAATCTGTTTTTGAGGAAATGTTAGAAAGAAAACCTGACAGTGCAGAAGTTTTAAAAGTATCTGGCATTACAGCATTGAAATTAGGCGATTATCAAAAAGCAGTAATTCGTTTTCATGAATTAGGTGAACAGGAAAACCTATTTGCCAATCCAGGGAAATTCTATGAAGCTCTAGCATTGATGAAAATTAAACCTTTGAACAAAAAAGCTATAGAGGAATTACTCAATGAAGTAATTAATAATGATTTAGAAGGAAAACAGACTGCCATTGAAATACTTAAACAATTATAACTGCCTCAATTTTAACTTAATATTCAATTGCTATGAGAAGATCACTATTATTACTTCTACTCTCCATCGTTTTACTGGTAGTCCTATTTTTTTACTTTATGGGTTTAAAACCTAGTAGTGCTAGGAAAGAAATAGTTGCACCAATTAAAACTAAAATTGATTCGCTGATTCAAGCCAAACCAGATGTCTTTCCCTACTCTTATGTGGAAGGAACAGGTTATGTTTTAAAAGATAAGCAAGTAGTATATTTTGGTAAATCAGATACTACCGAAGCTAGGAGACAAGAAGTAATTGCAGAATTTCAAAAAGAGTTAGAAGCTTATTGGAAATGGGAAATTTTATTCGGCAATAAAAGTCTTGTGGCAGATTCAAGTGCAGTTGCTTCGTCACAAGAGACTCCCGGAATTACAGACAGAGTTGGGCAACTTTTCGATGTTACAGATTTAATCAAAGTTGAAATTGATACTGTTAATAATTGTAAGTGTGATAAAAACTTTATTCTTCTTTCTGGAAAAGATTTACACTTGATTAATACAATTCCTAATCCAGATGGAGGAGTAATTGGTAGTGGACCACCGCCACATGATATTGTGCCAATTCCAAGTACTGAAAGTATTCCACTTGATTCTGTTTCGTTTTTAGTGAATGCTAAAGGAGCGAATCAAACGATTGTTCCAAATGGAGCGAAGGGGAAAGTCTTGGTTGGAATTATTGATACTGGTTTTAATGCAGAGAGTTTTAATGATGGATATTTTACTACTGGTTTGGATTATAATTTCTTGAACAATACCAATCAAATTCAAGATAACAACGCAGACATTCATGGCACTAAAGTGTCGAGAATTATTATCCAAAATGCTCCTAAAAAAGACCAAATTCAATTAGTCGGTTTAAAGACTTTTGACGAAAATTATGCTGGAGATTTATATCACAATGTTTGTGCTTTAATTTATGCCCATAAAAATAATATTAACATCGTCAATGCGAGTTGGGGTACTTATTTGAAACAATCAGATGCAGTTTTTTCTGCTGTATTGAAAGATTTACAAAATGCTGGTATGGTTTTAATTTGTTCAGCAGGAAATGATAATCTGGATATTGATGATGAGAAATTCTGGCCTGCTTGCTATGCGGGTAATGATACTTTAGGAACCAATGTGATTTCAGTAACTAGTAAAAGCGGTACAATTTGTCAGAATCAATCGAAATCAGGAAAGAACATCAATTTTACAGTAAAAGCGGATGAAAATTGTAAACATAATGTTCCTAACAGTTTAGCACAAAGTGGTTCATCTTTTGCAGCACCTTATGTGACTTCGGAAGTAATAAAATATTATTTAACAAACCCCACAAGGTTTAATAAGACAATTTTTGCTAATACCTTAACTGCAACACCACCCGCCAGTGGTATTTCTGTCTATCAAAATCCATAAAAATTGATAGATGCTAAATAGTCTGATTGTCTTTTTGGGAAGATATATCAGACTATTTTTTATACTTTCACCTTTAGTAATTCTATGTATGGGTCGCCTTTTAAGCCATTACTGCCAACATATTAAGTATTTTTTCACCGAATAATTGGTTTCCTTTAATACTTATCTGTTTGGCAGCTCTTTGTTTATTGATTCCTTTTGTAAAAATTCTCCAAGCAATTTCTCCTTCTATTGTTACTTCGGTAACAGGTTTTTGAGAAGGATTTAGTGTTAAATACCATTGTTTTCCATCAAATTCAATGAACCAATCTCCGCCACCATCACCGCTGATGCTGAATTTTATTAATGCTCCTTTAGATGCTTCTACATTTCTATAATGATGTGGCAAAGCTCGCATGGATGTTTCTAAATAGGGGAAGTAAAATTCTTGAGTTAAAAGTTCAGCCGTTTGCCCAACTGCAAACCTAATTTGTTGTTGATGATGCCATTTTTCTGTGTATTCTCTTGCGATATGAAACCAATTTGACGATTGCTCCTCGCCAGCCCAAGCAACTGAAAATGTTGCTGGCTCGAAAGGGTCGAGTGTTTTTAGGTATTCGCAGTATTCCTTTCCAGTTGAAGTGAGTAATTCAATAATGATTTTTGGGCTTACTCTTTTCATTGCCGTTACCCAATCATGATTTAATTTATTGAGGTAATCAAGTAAATCTTGATATGAATTAATACTTTCAGGAATCACGCCAAAATATTGGTCTCTCAGCATTGATAATGCCCTGATATTTCCATCTAACAAATGCAAAGCAATATCTTTTACGTTCCAAAGTGGAGCGATACTTTGTTTTTCCCAGTCTTGTGGAGAAAGAGATTGAAGTACTTCGATCAACTTTTCGTCAAGTTTCGGTAAAAGGTCAACCGTGAAAATTGGCTTTGTTAGTATCATAGTTTAGTTTTTAGATTTTCAAATTAATAAAATTTATCGAGGCTTCGATATAAAAATAAAAAGGTTGACAAAATGAATTTGCCAACCTTTTACTGATGAATTTTAATATTAAAACTTCCATCTTACGAAAGCTTCCATTGCTTCGTATTCTGCTAAACCTAGTTTGTTATAAAGTTTGGCAGTGTTACTGTTTCTATCTTCAGCACGTTGCCAGAATTCACGGTCGTCAGAACCTTGGAAAGGAACACCATCTTTTTGTGATTGGTGTTTGAAAATACCATAACGTTTCTTCAATACTTGGTCGGGTGACATCGGTACAGCCATTTCGATTTGGTCGATATCCCATTCTTGCCAAGCACCTTTATACAACCAAATCCAACAATTGTTCATGTACTCACGGTGTTTCAATTTCTGTGCTGCCTGAATGATAGCGTCCAAACATACTTTGTGTGTGCCATGTGGGTCGGCTAAATCGCCAGCGGCATAGATTTGATGTGGTTGAATTTCTTCAATCAAATTCAATACAATTTCTACGTCTGCTTCGCCAATTGGATTTTTCTGAACAGTGCCCGTTTCATAAAAAGGCATATCCAAAAAGTGAATATTTTCTTTTTTGATGCCTACGTAGCGGCAAGTATTTTTGGCTTCACCTCTACGAATCAAACCTTTGATATAACGTACTTCTGGTGTATCAATTTCAGAGTCTTTTTTCGCTTTTAAGAATTTAGCTGCTTCACGATAAATACGGTTAGCTTTTGCATTATTTGCTTCAAATCTTTCATTGAAATCAACCACAAATTCAGCAAAACGCAATGCTTCATCATCGGCAACGGCAATATTTCCAGAAGTCTGGTAGGCTATATGTACATCATGACCTTGGTCATGCAAACGTTGGAAAGTACCACCCATTGAAATAATATCGTCGTCTGGATGTGGACTGAAAATAATTACTTTCTTTCTAGCTGGATAAGCACGTTCTGGTCGGTTAGAGTCATCCGCATTTGGTTTTCCTCCTGGCCAGCCAGTAATACTATGTTGTAAATAATTGAAAACTTCAATGTTGATATCGTAAGCTTGTCCGTATAAAGCCAATAAATCTGAAAGACCATTTTCGTTATAATCTGAATTGGTCAATTTTAAAACAGGTTTATTAACTGTCAATGCTAAATGAATAACGGCTTTTTTAATCATTGGTCTGTCCCAATTCACAGCGTCCACCATCCAAGGCGTTCTCAATCTTGTCAATTGCGAAGCAGCCGAAGTATCAATAACGAAACTAGCATTTTCATGCAATTGTAAATATGATGCTGGAACATCTGAACTTACAGAGCCTTCAACAGCACGAGCAACGTTGGTTGCTTTGTGTTCACCCCAAGCTAATAAAACTACACGTTTGGCTTCCATGATTTTTTGGACACCCATTGTGATAGCTTTCTTTGAAACTTTTGCTAAACCACCAAAATCGCCAGCGGCATCAATTTGGGTAGTTAAATCAAGTGTCATCAAACGAGTTCTTGAGTTAATCAACGAACCCGGTTCATTAAAACCGATATGTCCGTTTCTACCGATACCCAGTAATTGAAAATCTAGACCTCCGTATCTTTCAATTTGTGCTTCATAATCTTTACAGAACTCTGCTAATTTTTCGAGCGGCAAAGTTCCGTCTGGTAAATGCCAGTTACCTGAAGGAATATCAACATGGTCAAAAAGTTGTTCACGCATGAAACGTACATAACTCTGTACAGAATCTGGTTGCATCGGATAGTACTCATCAAGGTTGTAAGTAACTACATTCTGGAAACTTAGACCTTCTTCACGGTGCATTCTGATAAGCTCCGCATAAACTTTTTTAGGAGAAGAACCCGTAGCTAAACCTAAAACTGCGGGTTTGCCTTCAATACTTTTTTGACGAATAATGCCAGCAATTTCATGAGCAATTGCCCGAGATGCAGCATCAGAATCAGCATAAATAATAGTTGGAATACGTTCGTAACTAATGGCTTGTTCCATGTTAAATCAATTTGAAAATTAGAAAGATTTGTATGATATTTTATGGCTTGTTTCGTGTTAAAAACACTAATAATGATAATAATTTTATTCCTTTCTACTAACTACAATTACCTCTAACCCTAGATTATCCAAGATTTTATTAAGTGTTTTTATTGATGGGTTAGCCTTACCTAATTCGATTGAGTGAATGGTTTTGATAGCAACATCACTTTTTTCACTAAGGTTTTCTTGGCTAAGAGAAAGAGTATTTCTTCTCTCACGGATAACACTGCCTAATTGTTCGAGATTCATATTTCAGAATTATTTTACTGATATTTTTGCAAAGATACAATTATTATTTGAAATTAAAAGTATTGTTCGGCAATATGTTTCCGATATGTTAAATTAATTAATTGCTTTTGTTAATTTATCATTATGTGTAGGGGTAGAGCTTCTTTTGGCTGTCAGAATAAATAAATTGCCACTCATCATATACTTCTGCTTCTTTCTTCATAAAGAGAAGTAATTTTGTATTATTCAAATGAATTGGTTTAGCTATTCTTTTATAAAACCTTTTTGAAAAGCGATATTTTTATGAGTTTGTAAGCGTTTCTAAAATAAATTAAAGAGAATTTATGCAGCGTTTCTTTACGATAAAATTGATAATTTCTAGAGAATAGTTGAATGTTTTTTTATAATGAGAAGTAAATCAGAAATTTGTGTTTTAGTATTTCCTTGAAATTCTAAAAAGAAGACTAAATTTTAATACTTTCAAAACTAAAAACTAAAATTGATTTCTTGCGTTTCAAAAGTACTAACATATATCCAAATATTAAATTTCACATTTCCAATTTCAGTCTATGATAAACCTTATTCGAAAATCCTTACTGATACTCTTAATTTTACCGTTTGAAATGTTTGCCCAGTCTGATAAATTAACTGTCAGTGGCTACATAAAAGATAATAAAAATGGCGAAGGCTTGATTGGCGCATCCATTTTTGTAAAGGAATTAATGACAGGTACTACCACAAATACCTACGGTTTTTATTCTTTAACACTTCCTAAAGGCAATTACTCGTTAATAATTAGCTCAGTTGGCTATCGTAAATCGATTAAAGACATCAAATTAATCGACCAAAATGTTACTTTGAACGTAGAGGTGCAAGAAGATGGTCAGGAATTAGCAGAAGTTGTTGTGAATGCTAAACGTGAAGACGACAACGTTCAGGCGATAGAAATGTCTGTCAATAAAATAGACATGAAGACCATCAAGAAAATCCCTGCTTTGTTAGGCGAGGTAGATTTGGTGCGTGCTATTCAGTTATTGCCGGGTGTTTCTACCGTTGGCGAAGGTGCAAGTGGTTTCAACGTGCGTGGAGGTGGAGTTGACCAAAACTTGATTCTTTTGGATGATGCTCCAGTGTATAATTCTTCGCACCTTTTCGGTTTCTTTTCTATTTTTAATCCAGATGCTGTGAAGGATGTGAAGCTCATCAAAGGTGGAATCCCTGCTCAATATGGTGGACGTGGGGCATCAATTCTAGATGTAAAAATGAAAGAAGGGAATGCCAAAAAGCTTGAAATTAATGGAGGTATTGGAGCAATATTCAGCCGACTTTCAATTGAAGCACCTATTGTAAAAGACAAAGCTTCGTTTATTGTAGCGGCTCGTCGTTCTTATATTGATGTTTTGGCAAAGCCATTTTTAACGGGAGATAATGCCGATTCAAAATTCAGTTTTTATGATTTAACAGCCAAAGTAAATTATAACATCAATCAAAATAATACAGTTTTCCTTTCTGGTTATTTTGGTAGAGATGTTTTTGGAAATGACTTTGGCTTTAACTGGGGTAACAGTACACTTTCTGCTCGTTGGAACCATGTATTTAGCTCGAAGTTATTCTTGAATGCCACGGCTTTTTACAGTAATTACGATTACTTACTGGATTCTGATTTAGCTAACAAACGCCCTAATAATGCTTTCAGATGGACTTCTAATATCGAAAATCTAAGTTTCAAACCTGATTTTACTTATTATATCAATCCTGAAAATACTTTGACTTTTGGTGGACAAGTATTGAATTATGATTTTACGCCAGGTTCGGCAACAGCAAGTTCAAACGGAGATAAGCGTACTTTTGGTTCTGCTCCTAAAAATGCGGTAGAGTATTCTGCTTATGTAGGAAATGAAATGAAAGTTTCTTCAAAATTATCTTTACAATATGGTATTCGTTTTTCAAGATATGATTATACCAGCAAAGAAGATGTATATTATGAAAGAGTAAAAGTTGGAATTTCTGATGAATTTCCTTCTGGTTATGACATCAACACCAAACCAAACGACCCGAATAAAGTATTACAAAGTTATCAGAACTTTGAGCCAAGATTTAGCATGAAATTGGAAACTAGCGAGAGCAGTTCTATTAAAGCAAGCTATAACCGAATGGCTCAATATATTCACTTAATGTCAAATACTGCGGCATCAACGCCATTAGATGTTTGGACATCAAGTACTAATAATATCAAGCCTCAATTAATTGATCAAGTTGCTTTGGGCTTTTTCAAAAACCTCGGAGAGAATGAATATGAAACTTCAGTAGAAGTATATTACAAAGATTTACAGAACCAGATTGATTATGCCGACCGTTCAGATTTGTTTTTGAATCCTGAATTTGAAAAAGATTTGATGTTTGGAAAAGGTCGTGCTTACGGTTTAGAATTATACGGGAAGAAAAACAAAGGTAAATTGACAGGTTGGGTAAGTTATACTTTGGCAAGAACAGAGCGTTTGGTAGAAGGATTGAATAATAGTGATTGGTATCCGAATCGTTATGACCGTACTCATACTTTGAATGTTGTGGCTCAATACGAAGTCAATAAAAAATGGAGTTTCGGTGCCAACTTTGCTTATATTTCAGGTGTTCCGTATTCTTTAGGAAAAGCACAAGGCTACTATGAAGGCTTGCCGATTGGGATAACTGATAATGGCGTAAGAGGAAACGTGAGAGTGCCATCTTATCATCGTTTGGATATATCAGCGACTAAAAAGAATAAAAAAGCACTATTCGGAAAAGGCGAATCAGAATGGGTTTTTTCTGTGTACAATTTATATAATCGCAGAAATCCATTCTCAATTTATACAAGACCAAAAGAAGAATCGGCACAGTCGCAAGTGGGTGTCGTTCAGAATGAAGCTGTACGTTTATCAATTATTGGTTCATTTATTCCATCAGTAACGTACAATTTTAAATTCTAAATAACGAAATTTTAAAAGTATCAATCATGAAATCAATTATTAAAACTATATTTTCCTTATTTATTGGCATGTCACTGATGAGTTGTGAGGATGTCATAAACTTAAATGTTCCTGAAACTGAAAAGTATTTGGTAATAGAAGGAACAATAACAGATGCTGCTGGCGAACAAGTTATTAAATTGAGTGAATCTCAAGCTTTATTGAGTAGTAGCACAACGCCAAGAGCTATTACAAACGCTGTAGTCAAAGTAACCGATAATACGGGAAAAGTTTATGAGTTTAAAGACTTAAAAAACGAAGGAAAGTATGTTTGGTCTCCTGCGAGTACTACAGAAAAAATGGGTACTATCGGTAAAACTTATACTCTAAAAATAGAAGCAGAAGGAGAGACCTTTCAAGCAGTATCAGAATTGAAAAGAGTTCCTAAAATTGATTCTATCGTTTATAAGTATGAAGATAGTCCTAACTTAAATCAAACAGGTGATGACAAACCCAAGGAAGGCTACGATGCTAATTTTTATGCTAAAGACTTTGTGGGAGTAGGGGACTGCTATCGTGTAAAAGTATATAAAAATGGAAAGTTGTTCAGCGGAGCAGAAAATATTGTTATTGCTTATGATGCACTTTTGAATAAAAGTAGTGTTGGCGATGGACTGATGTTTATTTTACCACTTCGTCGTGCTATTTCTCCAGAATTATATGCTGAAAATGATAAATTGAAGGTAGAACTAAGTTCTATTACAGAAGCCCATTTTGATTTTTGGACACAGTTGCGAACAGAATTAAATAATTCAGGCTTGTTTGCTACACCTGCGGCTAGAATTCCTTGTAATGTGATTAATGTTAATTCAAGCTCAAAAAAGAAAGCTGCGGGTTGGTTTGGAACTTCTGCCGTTACTTCATTTGAAGTAACGATAGATAAAAATAAAGCAGTGAAAGAATTTAATGATTAGATTTGTAGCTTAATATGGCTTTCAGTCGTCGGCTTTCGGCTATAAGCTTTCGGTTGTTTTTACAATTACTGAAACCCGACGACTGATAGCCGATAGCAGACCAAAAATAAGAATATGGAAACCAAACAAAAAAATAATCCATTACATGGAGTAACCTTAGAAAATATCGTGAACCATTTGGTGGCTTATTACGGTTGGGAAAAATTAGGAGAATTAATCAATATTCGTTGTTTTAATTATGACCCAAACGTAAAATCAAGTTTGTCTTTTCTCAGAAAAACACCTTGGGCAAGAACGAAAGTAGAATTACTTTACATGAAAAGTTTAAGAGACATTGCTAAAGCTGAAAAGCTTAATGCGGCTAAAAGCAATGAGATTTGAGCAATTAGATTTTCAGCTTCATAAAATACTCAAACATAAAAATCCCGAAAGTGAACCATTCACTTTCGGGATTTTTTTTGTTCCTAAAGTCCTAAAGTCCTAAAGTCCTAAAGTCCTAAAGTCCTAAAGTCTAATTAATCAATTTAATCACATAACTGTACGAGTATTTTTTATCCAACATTCTGTACGGTTTGTGAGGTAATTCTCCCCAACTGTTATCACCACCAACACCACGCTGATTTAAGTCAATGTGTAAAGTATTTTCATCACGAATCTTTATATCTGTCGGGTGTTGTTGTTTTTTCGTATTACCTGGGTCTAAATCTTCTGCTTTGAATGGTAACAAACTAAAACAGAATTCTTTTGGAGCTTCTATTTGCAAGCCCTGACCTTGTTCGTTTACAACTTTCAACCAACGAGTATCGGTATGATAACCATGTTCTTGTGGACGAATATAATTACTTACGATAGTTTTGGGAGCTACTTCTTCATAAACGCCCAAGAAAGAAGCCGTTTTACGGTCGCTGTAATTTTCTAAAGGACCACGTCCGTAATAACTTAACTGATTAGTAGCTTTATTCAACTGTAATCTCATCCCAAAACGAGGAAGTTCTGGCAAATTACGTTCGCCCATATCCATCGTTGCCGTTACTTTTACTGAACCATCTCCTTGAATTTGATAAACCGTTGAATAAGGAACATTGATACCTGAAAGCTCATAATTGACCGTGATTTGTAAACTTCCGTCAGCTTGTTGCTCGCCAACTTCTACTTTTTTCAAAGTTTTGTTTACATGTGCATTTCTCCAAATCCCTAAATCTGTTCCCATTTCGTTTCCAAAATCATTGTCAGTAGCAGCTCTCCAAAAATATGGTTCAGGGAATTGATTGATAAACTCTTTGCCCGAATTCAACGCATATTTTGTCCAACGTCCTCTTCTTGTATCAAATTCACCAGTAATATTTCCAGCTGTAAAACGTATTTTGTTTTGTTCACGAGTAATTTGTACGCCAGCTTTTACTGGTGATTTGGCAGCAATATCAAAATACGATTGTTCGCTCAACACAAATTGTTCACGAGCCACTTCATGTCCAACTGGCACTAAAGGACTTTCTATTTTTGTAAAAGCAAATACCGAAAGGGTATATTCTGCTTGGTTATCAATGGCAGGAATTGGCAAGTGAATTTCTTTTTCTTGCTTTGGAGCAAGTGAAACTGTAAAATCTCCTTCTTTTTGAGCTACCCCATTTTTCAATAAAATCCATTTGAATTGATAAGTATCTAAATTGGTAAAATCAAAAACATTTTGAACAATAATATCGCCTTTAGCAAGGTCTTTTTTCTTGAATAAAATCGACTGATATACCTTTTTTACTTCAAATAAACCGGGATGTGGCGTACGGTCGGCAGCTACAACGCCATTGGCACAGAAGTTTTCGTCATTTTGTAGATAATATCCTCCTAAATCGCCACCGTAGGCAAAAAATGGTCTTCCGTCTGTAGTAGTGGTTTGCATTCCTTGGTCAACCCAGTCCCAAATAAAACCGCCTTGCATATGTTTTGAACTAGCAATAATATCCCAATATTCTTGAAAATTACCATTACTATTTCCCATAGCGTGCGAGTACTCGCACATGATAAAAGGTCTAGTTTTAGTAGCATCTTTAGCATAAGATACCATTAAGCCAATTTCTGGATACATCGGACAAACGATGTCAGTATTGGCATTTTCACCTGCTTGTTCTGATTGTACTGGGCGAGTTGAATCTTTTTCTTTCAACCATTTATAAGTTTCATAAAAAACTGGCCCATTACCACATTCATTTCCTAAAGACCAAATAATTACCGAAGGATGGTTTTTATCACGCTCAAACAAACGAACAGTACGGTCTTTATGTACATCAGCCCAAAGTGGCAAATAAGCAGGATGTTTCGATTGGTCAAATTTTCCTTGCCATTCTGCACCCATTGCGTGTGTTTCGATATTGGCTTCATCAACTACATACAATCCATACTCATCACAGAGTTTATACCAATAAGGGTCGTTTGGATAATGGCTGTTTCGTACTGAATTGATATTAAATTGTTTCATCAATTGAATATCTTTCAACATCAATTCACGGTTTGGCACGTGTCCTTCCACAGGGTCGTGTTCATGGCGATTTACTCCATGTACCAAAGTAGGTACACCATTTACCATTAATTGAGCATTTTTGATTTCAATTTTCCTGAAACCAATTTTTGTACTGGTAATTCCCAAAACATTGCCTTTTGTATCTTTCAAAGTCAAAATACAATCGTATAAATTTGGAAATTCTGCACTCCATTTAGCTGGATTAGCGATTTTTCCGTCGATATTTACGGCTAAAGTATTAGGTTTTACCGCTACTTGTTTCGAGAAAATCGTCTTTCCAGCTTTATCCTGAATTTCAGCTAATACTGTTCCTGCTTGAATGTTACTTTCACCAAACTTGCGAAGCGAAATGGAAGCACTGAACAAGCCGTCGATATAATTTTTATCTAAATCAGCTTTCAAGAAAAAGTCCCAAAGACTTGTTTTGGGCAAAGCGTACATAAATACATCACGTTCGATACCCGACAAACGCCAAAAATCTTGGTCTTCAAGATAACTTCCATCATGCCAACGATATACTTGTACTGCCAATAAATTATTTCCTTTTTGTAAATAAGGCGTAATATCAAATTCGGCTGGCGATTTTGATACTTTCGTCATGCCAACTTCTTTGCCGTTTACGTACACAACGGCATAGCCAGTGATTGAACCGAAATGCAATAAAATTTCACGACCATCCCAAGTACTTGGCACAGTGAAATTTCTGCGGTAGCTTCCTACGGGATTGTCGCCACCAATAAATGGCGGATTTTTAGGATATGGATAAATAATATTGGTATAAATCGGCGTTCCAAAACCTTTGCGTTCCCAGTTTGAAGGTACTTTTAAATCATTCCATTGACTGTCGTCTAAATTGCTTGCAAAGAAGTTTTTAGGACTTTTTTCGATAGAAGGAGCAAAATTAAATTTCCAAGTACCGTTTAAAGATTGATAAAAAGGAGATTTTGCATAATCATTTTCAAGTGCCGTTTGTTTGTTCTCATAAACCATAAAATCGGTATGGGCTGGCTCTTTGTGTATATCTACTAAAGCAGGATTTTCCCAAGGATTATTACTTTGTGAGAAACTTGCATGAGCAATCAATACACTTAACAACAATAGTTTTTTCATTTATTTTGTCTAGTTATTTTATTTATTATTATTTATGATTTCATTTCCTAAAAAAGGTTTAGCCAAAGTGCTTATATTTATTAGATGCAAGGAAGTATGCTTTTATACTCCATTTTTTCGATAAATATTATTATTCTAATATTTTCTTGTTCATTGAAGCAGTTTAAATGAATGATGTTATAAAATTCTTTATCCTTCAAAAAACAAATTTCATCCTGACTAAAACTGGATTTGTCGGAATTACTTTTCAAAATGAAGTAATCTTTGATTGTTTTGAATCAGAAATCACAACAAAGAATTTTGAATTGATTAGCTCAAATTTCAAAAGTGATGGTTTTAAAATAACGATTCATTAAATTTAAACTAGCATCAAGTACTCTTTGTAAATACTGAAAATTGTGCTTGTGCTTTTTCCGATAATAACTATGGACTATATCAAACCTGTCATCACAAAGACGTATGAAGTTGAAGGCATAAAGAATCTTCATCTCAAAAATTTCTCTGGCAATATCGAATTGATTGGACATGAAGAAAACAGCATCAAAGTAGAAGTATTTGCTACTGTGAGAAGTGTGTTTACTTTTTTTATCATCAAAGATCCTTTGTTGGAATTTGATTTCGACACACACAATTTATTGATGAACGTTGTGGACGATACGCTGATGATTTCTTCAAAACCCGATTATTTTAACGTCTATAATTGGTTTAATTTCCAGACTACTTCTTTCAGAATTTACTTGCCTGCTACGGTAAATAGTTATTCAAAAACGTATGGCGGAAAAGTTGCTTTGAAAAAACTGGAAGGTAATCATGCTTTTTCTACTTGGGGCGGAGATATTTCTGCCGAACAAACCAAAGGAAATGTTGAAGGCAAAACAATGGGTGGAAAAATCCATTTGTTAGAATGCGAAGGTAAAATCAACGCTTCAACAATGGGTGGAAACATCTTTGTGGCTGCCAATAAAGCAGATATTAACATTGATACCAAAGGCGGAAATATGTATATCCAAAACCACGAAGGCGAAATTCATTGTTCAAGTTGGGGCGGAAATATCGAAGCTTTTAATGTGAATGGCTTTTTAGAGTGTAATACTGCTGGAGGAAACATTTACTTGAAAAATGTAAATGGAAATATCGGAGCAAGCACCAAAGGCGGAAATATCAAAGCAGAAGTAAATGAAATCAATCAGTACGCATGGTTTGATACCGCAGGTGGAAATATTAAAATTGCTCTTCCGCTCGAACAACCAATGGATTTAGAAGCCTCCGCCAGTCGAGTTTATACGCCCATGTTTACTGATTTTTCGGGTTATCAAACCAAGCAAAGTATCAGAGGAAAATTGAATGGCGGTGGAGCAAACGTAACTATTAAAACCTTAGCAGGCAAAATTGATATTACAAACAGTATTTTTAGTAATACTTATCAACCCAATAAGCCAAATACTCCGAAAGAAGTATTTCAGCAAAACGAGGAAAAAAAAAGCCCTAATTTTTCCAAAATAAAACCACCAGTCGCCAATAAACCTTTTGATAAAAATGAACACGAATTTGTGTTAAAGCCTTCGTATGATATTTATTTTAGTGTTGTTTTTTGTTTGTTGGTGGGTTACGCTTTTACTTGTGTTATTTTTTTTACCTTAAAAATCAGTCATCTACCCATTGATTTTACCAATATTTATCAAAATATTTTCTACCTAACTTTAATGAGTGCTTTAGCTTCCTGTGCAGCGATTTATGTTTTTTTAAACTTTATAGAAAATAGAATTCCTATTGATTGGGTGAAGATTTTCCCTTTAATGGGCTGTTCTTTACTTTTTGGTAATCTTTTTCATTCAACGCTTATTTGGCAAGATATAGGCAATAATTTGTGGGAGCTTAACAAAACGGCAGCTTTTTATTTTTACTTTATTCTTCCTGTATTGATTAGTTGGGCTTATCTTTTTTATTGGCTCAAAACACGAAGTATTACTCGCAAAATTTCAGAACAGGAGTATCAATTATTGAATTTAGAAAAACTAAAATCTAAAGCACAATTAGATGCTTTAGAAGCTCGAATCAATCCGCATTTTTTGTATAATTCTTTGAATAGCATTGCAGGATTGATTCATGATAAACCTGATAAAGCCGAAGAAATGACGATTCAATTATCAAAATTGTTTCGCTACACAACAGGACGCACCGAAGAGAATTTTCATACTTTGGCAGATGAGTTAGAAATCATTAAAGCTTACTTAACCATTGAAGAAGTACGTTTTGGACATCGTTTAACCTATTCCATTGATTGTGAAGAAAGTATTTTGGAAGAAAAAATTCCTCGATTTTTGTTACAACCTCTGGTAGAAAACGCTATCAAACATGGTATTTCAAAAATTGCCAGTGCAGGAATTATTTCTGTTAAGATTACCGAAGAAGAACAAAATATTTTAATAAAAATCCACGATAACGGCCCAGATTTTGGCGAATCCTTTGGCGGAGGCTTTGGTTTACGAAGTATTAAAGAAAAACTAAAAATTGTTTACGGCGATAAAGCAACCATTGATATTAAAAATCAGCCAGAGAAGGTGGTGATGATTTTGATTATGAAGTGATTAGTGATTGGTAATTAGTGATTAGTTTTTATTTACATTAACACTTAACCAAATTAATTTTAATAAAACTAATTACTCTTGAAGATACATACATTGGCGAAAATCATCTTATTTTTTCAATAGGAGTGGACTTAAGTCCACTATTGAAAAAATTAACACAAATAATTTATTAACTCTCAATTTAAAAAATCTAATCACCAATTACTAATCACCAATCACTTAGAAATGCAATACAAAACCATACTCATAGACGACGAACCGATTTCAATTAGTCGAATGCGAAGACTTTTGAAAGATTATGACGATACTTTCGACATCATTGGCGAGGCTTTGAACGGACAAGAGGGCTTGGAAATCATCGAAGATTTAAAGCCTGATTTAATTTTCTTAGACATCGAAATGCCCATTCTTTCGGGTTTTGAAATGTTGGCAAAGCTTACTTATATGCCGATTGTAATTTTTGTCACTGCCTTCGACCAATTTGCGATGAAGGCTTTTGAAGAAAATTCTATTGATTATTTATTGAAGCCTATCGAAAAATCAAGGTTGGATAAAACGGTACAAAAACTGCTGAAATTTACAGAAAACCAATCGTTAAAACTTTCTTCCGAGAGTATTCAATCTATTTCGGAATTGCTAAAACCTAAAAAAGAAATTCATTCTATTTCTGTAAAGAATGGCGATAAAATTTTAATCATTGCTTTCCACGAAATCGCCTTTTTTCAGGCAGATGATAAGTATGTATTTTTAAATACTGTCGATGGAAAACAACATATTACCAATTATACCATTGCCAACCTTAGCGAAAAACTACCCGACAGCTTTATCAGAATCAGTCGCTCGTGTATTGTCAATGCTACCAGAATAAAAGAATTAGAAAGACATTTCAACGGCAAATACTTGGTAGTAATGCAAGACCAAAAACGAAGCAAATTAGAAACAGGCGTTTCTTTCCACGATAATTTAAAGCGATTGATGGAGATTTAGGGATTTCGGGATTTGGGTTATCGGATTTCGGATTTACTTTTTCCACGCTTTACGTAGTCTAAGAATCGTAATAACCATAAAAATCAGTCTGAGACAGATTTTTATGGGAACTTCCAAGTTTATAAGCTTGGAAGAGCTTGGGAAAATAATATATGAGAAGACTAAATATTAATGAAAAGCTTTGAGATATTTACAATTTGTGTTTCTGTCAAGAGTATCAATCAATTCAATCTCAAAGATTTCTTTTTCAAGACCTAATTTGAATGTTACATGATTTGTATAAAATATGTCTAAATGATGTAGAGGATGGTGATGTTCTTGATTGCTATTTTTTGCTTTTTTATAACCTTGCTCATCTTTGTCATATCTTATATAGCCATCTTCTGAAAAAAGTAAATCTCTAAGTATGCTCCAATAATTGTCTTGATTTTCAAAATCTAGTATTGGATCTAAAAAATCAAGACAGTTTTCACTTAAAATAGCTGGATTTTTGATAATGCTAAGTAGATTAGAAATCGTATAGGAATCAATATCTATTAAATTTTTATAGTTTATTTTAATTTCTATACCGTCTTCATAGTGTAGGTTAAAAGGAAAGTAGATAGAATACATTTTTGAATCACCGACAAAAAATAAGCGATTCATCTTATTTTTTTGGACAATAATTTTATTATCTGATTTAACATTTTCTTTTTTTTCATTGTATAAAATGTATCTACATGCTTCAAGTAGTATTTCAACTACTTGAAGTTTTGTTTTTATTCTTTCCTTGGGAAAAAAAATTGCTCTTGAAACAATATTGATTTCAATTTGGAAGGCTGTTTTCATGCTCCGTAAAACTCTTTGTTTGCATTTATGAATTTTATTGTTTTTTGTTTGTCAAATTTGTCAAAATCTGTATGGAATAAGGCCTCTCTAAATTTTTTCCAATATTTTTTTTCAATTTTAAGTTCATTAAGTATATTGTCTACGAAATCCTCGTAAGAAATATTTGTATTATTTTGGATAAAAGTTGTTAACTTATTTTCAATTTCTTTCTTTTCATCTTCATCTGGCTCTATCGTTTGTATATAATTTCTTTCATTAATTATTTTCAACCCATTCTTATTATCACTTATTCCTTCTAAATTTTTCACAAGTAAATAAGACTGAATGAAAGACCTTGTTAGCATTGTATAGAGTATGTTTCTATATCTGTAATTGTTTTTAATTGAAGCTGTTATACAGATTACAAATGGAAATTCTAATCCTTTTATATTGTTAGGATTTGATATGTATATTGAATTAGGGATTTTATTTTTATTTTCATGTGCTCTGTTTACATTACATTTTAGGATTGCTTCAATTGAAGAACTTAAACTATCAATATAATCAAATACATTTTTGCCATCTTCTAAAATAATTATTGCTATATCATCTGGTTTTAAGTCTTTATGCTTTTGCTTTAGTTCCTTAATTATTTTAATTACGTTGTTAGGAGTTACGGAAGGGTCGATGATAACACTTTCAAATTCTTCAGTTTTTAGATTTTCAAACCTTCTTATAGGTTCTCTAAATAAATGAATCTCTCTTTTTGCTAGCCTTTTTATATTGTATCCAATAGCATTCCAATAATTATCCGTAAACCAGTTTAATTTCTTTTTCTCAAATAGTCCAAGACTTATTCCATGTGCAAACATCAAAGTTCTAGGGTCAGTTCTGTAACATCTATTTAGAACAATATCTACTTCTAATTCAGTATCTTTTGTATTTTCAAAAATATCTTGAAAAATGTCCCCTGCAATATAAACTTTATTTTTTGCGATTTTTTCACAAAGTTCAAAAAATACAGATGGAAAGTCTTGCCTTTCATCAATTAAAATATAGTCGAATGCAAATTTAAAATTCTCTTCTTTTATTGAATTAATATGGTTTAGTGCGACACTAAATATTTTTTTATAATCATTAATTATACTATATCTAAGAAATGGTATATTGTAGAAGCTACATAAAAAACTATAAAAACCAGAATTAGGATTATTGCCAGAACCCCAAGCATGTGATATCCATAAACGTTTATGCCATTCAATTTGCTTTTCGACTTTCATAAAGTTAAAAAAAGAAGGGACTCTTTCTCTTAGATTATTGGCTAATGCTATATTGTGGCAAGTAAAATATATTTTACTTGAATCATCAAGAGTATATAGTTCTTTTAATTTATGTAATAGCAGTTCTGTTTTTCCTGTTCCAGATAAACCTTGAATGGCTACAGTTTTTTTATTAAATTCTTTATATATAAACCTAGTTTGTTCTCCATCAAAAAGAATTATATTTTTCTTTACTTTTTCTAAAATAGTTTCAGGAACTTCAGCCCCAACTTTATCAATATCATTTATACTTCCTATCAGTAAGGAAATTAATAATTCACTTATTCTTTGAGACTGTAAAGATTCTAAGCGGTTATCATTTAATAATTCCTGAATTGATATTAAGTTGGTATTGTATATCTTAATAGTGTTATTTCTTTTCCAATCTCGAGGTCTTCCAATATGATTTTTATAATTGAATTTATCTGAAATTGAATTTAAGTCTTCAATAAAATCATCGTAAAATTCTTCAAATTTTGATGTGTCACCTTGCAGATCTATGAATATAATTTTGTGCTTAGGTGATAGAATAACAATGGCATTTTTTTGATATGAGTAAGTATATTTTTTTCTCCAAGCGGTGCATTAATTATATAAAGTTGTTCATTAGGATTATTTACAGAATAGGTTTTTATTTCCTTTGTGATATTACTATTTAATTCACTTTCTTCAACCTGAAAGTACAATATATTCTTTTCCATTTTTAGTTTATATTATATATTTATAGATAAGTTTGGTTGCATCGTTTTAGATTATTAAATATTAGTATTTAGTATTGTTATAAAGGGGACAAGTTATAGAAAATTATAATTTAAATTTCTATACTATTTAGAATTTCCTATCACAATACAGAAAATTAGCCTTAATTTATTTCCTAAAAACTTATTAAACGGTATTTTGTCTCAGAATAATGTCGTTAAAGGTTAATTTTGTGGTGATTATTGACATAACAAGTTTTGACAAATTTTCAAAATTTGTCAAAACTAAAACATAAAAGAATCTTGTCTTTTCGTGTTTGTAATGCTCTTTTTCTTCAATGTAGATGTTTTTCTCTTTTATGTAGATGGCTGTTTCTCAACTATAATTATTCATTTCTCCAATGTAGATAGTCATTTCTTAATTATTAGCAGTCATTTCTTTAATGTAGATGGTTGTTTCTTAATTATTAGCAGTCATTTCTTTAATGTAGATGGTTGTTTCTTAATTATTAGCAGTCATTTCTTCAATGTAGATGGTTGTTTCTTAAATATAAGTAGTCATTTCTTAATTGTAAATAGCCCTTTTTTCAATGTAAATAGTCATTTCTCAATTGTAAATAGCCTTTTCTTTAATGTAAGTAATCGTTTCTCAATTGTAAGTAACCTTTTCTTAACTGCAAACAGTCGTTTCTCCATTGTCAGTAGCATTTTCTTGACTGTAAATAGTCGTTTCTTAATTGTAATTTCATAAAACAAAAATCCCCTTTACATCGCTGTAAAGGGGATTTTTTATAATTTGGAATTACTCCGCAATATCGCTCGTGGAGACACGAGCAACGGCAATAGAGACACGAGCAATGGCAATAGGATTTTAAGACAGTACCTCAAAGCTCATAGCTAACAGCTACTACACATTAATATCGCCAACCATATCTTCTGGTTTTACCCAAGCATCGAATTCCTCCGCTGTTAAGTAACCTAAAGCGATAGCAGTTTCTTTTAACGTTGAGCCATTTTTATGGGCAGTCTGTGCAATTTCTGCTGATTTATAGTAACCAATCTTTGTATTCAATGCCGTTACCAACATCAATGAATTGTTTACGTGTTTCTTGATATTTTCGTGTAATGGCTGAATACCTTCTGCACATTTATCATTAAACGCCACACAAACATCGCCAATCAAACGAGCTGAATGTAAGAAGTTGAAAATCATTACTGGTTTAAACACGTTTAATTCAAAGTGTCCCATCGAACCACCGATACCAATCGTTACATCGTTACCCATTACTTGTGCCGACACCATTGTCATGGCTTCGCATTGTGTAGGGTTTACTTTTCCCGGCATAATTGACGAACCCGGCTCGTTATCTGGAATATAAATTTCACCAATACCCGAACGTGGGCCAGAAGAAAGCATACGCACGTCGTTACCGATTTTCATTAAGCTAACCGCAACTGTTTTCAAAGCTCCGTGTGCTTCTACGATAGCATCGTGTGCCGCTAATGCTTCAAATTTATTTTCTGCCGTTACAAAAGGTAAGCCTGTCAAAGCTGCAATGTGTTTTGCTACATTTTCAGAATATCCTTTTGGCGTATTGATACCTGTTCCTACTGCTGTACCACCCAAAGCTAATTCTGAAAGGTGAGCTAAAGTATTGTTGATAGCACGCAAACCGTGGTCAAGTTGAGAAACATAACCAGAGAATTCTTGTCCTAAAGTTAAAGGCGTAGCATCCATAAAGTGAGTACGACCAATCTTTACAACATTCTTAAATTCTTTTGCTTTTGCGTCTAAAGTATTACGTAATTTGGTGATTCCCGGAATCGTTACTTCTACCAAGATTTTATATGCCGCAATGTGCATGGCAGTTGGGAAAGTATCGTTAGACGACTGCGATTTGTTTACATCATCATTCGGGTGAACGTATTTTGTTTCATCTAACAAGTTCCCACCGTTAATTACGTGCGCTCTGTAAGCCACGACTTCATTACAGTTCATGTTTGATTGCGTTCCCGAACCAGTTTGCCAAACTACCAATGGGAATTGGTCGTCTAACTTTCCTTCCAAGATTTCATCACATACTTGTCCGATAAGGTTTTTCTTATCTTCTGCCAAAACACCTGCTTCAAAATTAGTGATAGCTGCCGCTTTTTTCAAATAGGCAAACGCACGGATAATTTCTTTTGGCATCTTGTTGATGTCTTGAGCAATCGGAAAGTTCATAATTGAACGTTGCGTTTGAGCTCCCCAGTAAACATTGGCAGGCACTTGTACCTTGCCCATCGTGTCTTTTTCTATTCTGTATTCCATTTCTACCTTTTGAAAATATGAAAATGAGTAAATAAACTTGCTTAGACTTCACAAGTTTATTCGCCGTTTAAACTTGACTGCAAAGGTAGAAATGAAAAGGAAACGTAGGATGTTTTTTTGATTTTTTTGTGGTAAAATGATGAAGGTCAGTTTTTGTGATGTTGGCTTTCGGATTTCGGTCGTCGGATTTCGGTTGTCAGTCTTCAGGTTTTAGATTTTAAGCTTTTTACTTTACTGATGATCGTAATCCGATAGCCGAAAGCTGACATCTGAAATCCAAAACCCCAAATCCGAAAGTCGAATACCGAAGACCGAAAGCCCAAAAACAATTATTGCAAGAACTTATCTCTTTGCAATTGTATTCCTGCATAAGTCTTGATAGTTTTGTGGAATTGTAAAATTTACAGGAGAAAGTATCAAATAGAAATAAACCTCACCCCCCCAGCCCCTCTCCTGTTGAGAGGGGAGCTTTGACATCCAAAATCCTCCTCTCAACAGGAGAGGGGGGCAGGGGGGTGAGGTTGTTCATAATAAAACAACAAAACATGGCAACTTGGTATTTAGGTAAAATACGTTACCAACGTGAAGACGAAGCGGGTTCTTTAAAAACAATTAATGAAGCATACTTAGTTGATGCAGTTTCTTATACAGAAGCAGAAGCAAGAATGTTTGAAGTAGTAGCAAGTAATACACCTGATTTTCAGTTGATTAATTTAGCTAAAATGAAACTCAGCGAAGTTTTCTTTGAAGAAAACGGCTCGGAAATTTGGTATAAAGCAAAAGTACAATACATTACTTTCGACGAAAAAACACAGAAAGAAAAGAAAGTACCACACATGATGTTGATTAATGCTGAGAATCCTAAAGAAGTGTATGATGCTTTGGTGAAAAACTTAGGTAGTTTGGGCGATTACTTGATTACGGACATTAATATCACAACAATTTTAGAAGTATGTCCTTATGTTCCTGAAAATGAACTACTAAAAAAAGGAAATTTTAGACCAGTAGCGGAGGTTTTGGCTGAACAAGAAACCAAATTATCAGAAGAAGCGAATCAATAAATTGAATCAGCAATGAATAACGAAGAAATTGTCGCCTTACTTGAACTATCGGTAAAGCTGCTTGAATTACACGACGAAAACGAATTCAAAATCAAAAATCTTGGTTTTGCAGTGCGTGCTTTGGATAAAACTACCGAAGATTTATTGAATATGTCGGTAGCTCAGTTGGCTACTTTGCCAAGTGTTGGGAAAAGTATTGCTGGAAAAATTGATGAAATCCGACAAACGGGTACTACGCAAGAATTAACAGAATTACTTGCTCGCACGCCCGAAGGAGTATTGGATATGCTCAATATCAAAGGCATTGGCCCAAAAAAAGTACGCACAATTTGGCAGGAACTCAATATTACTGATACTCGTGAATTGCTTTTGGCTTGTGAAAATGGCGAAGTAGCCAAATTGAAAGGTTTTGGAGATAAAATTCAAAATACCATCAAAGAATCTATTTTGTACGCACAATCAAACGCTGGGAAACTTCGCATGGAAAAAGGCGAAGAATTGGCAGAAATTTTATTTGATGAATTAGAAAAATCTTTTGAACAAGTATCTATCGTTGGTGATGTCAGACGCAAAAATGAAATTGTAGAAAAGATTCAATTAGTAGTTGGGCATGATAAACCTTGGGAAGTTCAAAAGCTTATCAATTCATTACCGACCTTACAACAAGACGAAAAAGCCTCCTCTCCTTTTGCTTGGCGTGGACATTTTGAAGGAAAAGCCATAGAAATTGAAGTATTGATTTGTTCGCCTGCTCAGTTTATCAACCAAGTATTTATTTACTCTGCTTCGCCCAAGCATTTGGCAAGTCAAAATATTTTAAGGACTGTTCAGAAACAAGTTTTTGATTCGGAAGAAGCCATTTATGCAAGCGTAAATATTCCTTATATCATTCCAGAAATGAGAGAAGGTAATTTTGAATTTGATTGGGTACAAAAACATCAAAATGAGGAATTAATTACTTGGGATGGACTCAAAGGTATTTTGCATAATCACTCTACTTATTCAGATGGTAAACATTCTTTAAAAGAAATGGCGGATTATTGCAGAGAATTAGGCTTTGAATATTTGGGAATTGCCGACCATTCAAAAACTGCTTCTTATGCCAAAGGACTTTCGGAAGAAAGAGTTTATGAGCAACATGCAGAAATTGATAAATTAAATCAAGCTTATTCGTTGATGACAGACAGACCTTTTAAAATACTAAAAGGAATAGAATCTGATATTTTAGGCGACGGTTCTTTAGATTATCCAGAAGATGTCTTGAAAAGTTTTGATTATATCGTGGCTTCCATTCATCAAAATCTGAAAATGACAGAAGAAAAAGCCATGTCAAGAATCATTGGAGCGATAGAAAATCCTTATACAACGATACTCGGACATCCGACTGGAAGATTATTATTATCAAGAGCAGGTTATCCCGTCGATTATAAAAAGATGATAGATGCTTGTGCTGCCAATAATGTAATCATTGAAATCAATGCCAGTCCCTATCGTTTAGATTTAGATTGGCGATGGATTCAATATGCTTTAGAAAAAGGCGTAAAGTTGTCTATCAATCCAGACGCACACGAAAAAGATGGATATTTTGATATGCACTATGGTGTTGCCGTAGCTCGTAAAGGAGGTTTAACTAAGGAAATGACATTCAATGCCTTGAATCTTCAAGAAATTGAAATGTATTTTAAAAAGTAAATCTTTAAGATAATTGATAAAACATGAGTCATCCCGAATTTTAAAATCATAAAAAAGCGGTCAAAAAAATAGTTTTGACCGCTTTTTTATGATTGATGGGTAATGAATTCCTACTGTTTGAGCGAAGCGAGTTTAGGAATTCTTGAATTTCTTTTGTTACTTTTCTTGTTTCAAGACAAGAAAAGTAAGGACTATACAATAATAAATATAAAAACCGTTCAAATTGTCCTAAACCTCATTATTCAAAGAAAAAATTCGGGATGACTCATGTTTAAAGCTGTCAACAATTTATTAAAGTAGAGGCTTTATTTGCAATAAGCCTAGTCTATTTTTCTTTGTTTTATTCTTTATAATTATCCAAATTTTTCTTACAGGAAAAATTGTAAAGTGTATAAGCAAAAGATTTTTTCTTGTAGGATAAATTGTAAAATGTATAGTCGAAAGACTTTTTCTTATTGGAAAAAATGTAAAGAGTATAAGCGAAAGACTTTTTCTTGTAGGAAAAACTATAAAGTAAATCGTTAAAGGATTTTTTCTTGTAGGAAAAACTATAAAGTGTATAAGCGAAATATTTTTTCGTATAAGGAAAACTATAAAATGTATAGTCGAAGCCATTTTCTTATAGGAAAAATTATAAAGTGTATAAGCGAAAGATTTTTTCCTATAAGAAAAATAGTAAAGTAGATAAGAAAAACTTCGTTGCTTACCAGAAAATGTTCCGAGTAAACTAGAAACATAAGCGTTCTTTTTAGAAAAATTCTCAGGAAGACAATTGCAACAATGAGTATAATAAATAGAATATTTTAGGAAGAATAGGGAAAGGGACATAAAACAAAAACCGCTCATACACATTGTATAAGCGGTTTAAGGAGTGGAGACGGAGAGATTCGAACTCTCGTCCAGACAAGGAACTCGATAGCTTTCTTCACGTTTAGTCTTGATTATTTTTTCGAGATAGGCAGGGTTCAAGCCGGACCTTAAACTATCCTTATCCTCTTTGTACTAAATGTTTGCTTAGAGAAATCACAACATTCGACTCTGCGTTTCGACACCCCGTATCCCAGCGGCAGAGTTTAGCCGAGTGGGGTGTGGCGAATAGCTCCAACTCCGTTGATAACTATCCAAAACGAAATCCCTTAAGGATTAAGCTGCCATGGCATACTGAGTATTGCCGATTGTTGTTCGGACTAATTTTTAACAGGAGATTAGACCAACTCCCGACGTGCTTACCACCGACCTGCACAAGCTGTCAATACCGGTCGCCCCCAAATGATTAAAAGAACCTCAAATGAAATGAATTGTTTCATTCTTTGGGATGGCGAAGATAATATAATTTTTGAAGATTTTGGTAAAAATATTTTTACCCGCAGATTTTCAGAGAAAATAATCGTAGATTCTCTTAGAGAAATGCAGGTAAAGAATCAGTGTGAATCACCCAGTGAAATTTCAGGATTTTGTTCCATTTTATCGATAAACTCAAGAATGGTTCTTTTTTGCAGTAGCCAATTCAAACACCAGCTTACATAGTTATATCGCTGTTCATTTTGGGCTGTTGATTTTAGGGTATTGTTAATTAAGAGAATAGATGTATTTATATCTTTTTTTAAAACTTTTCCTTCATACTCCCTCAAGATTAAATGAATCATCTCAAAGGCTTCAAAATTGTCCTTTTTAGGATTAAGATTACATAAAATACCAATGATGTCAACAATATAATCTCCTATATTTTTATCAAGCAGGGAATAAATTAATGTCCCAATGTCTTCACCATTGAGATATTTTTTTACATCATTGATAACAATTGGTACAAAGTCTTCATTACTAATATCAGAAAGTAAAAGAGCAATATCATTTTTTACCTGAGAAGGTTTTAATACTACAAATGAATCAATTAAAGAAGAAGAATACATTGCTATATCCATTTCAATACTCTTTAATAACTTGAACGCTTTTTCCTCCTCTGCATTTACCAATGTATTTTTAATTTTTTCATGATTTTTCATAGATAAGTATAAGAGTTAGGAATAAAGTTTCACGAGTTTATTGTTTTTCTAATTCAGAAAAATCACTTGTATATTTTTGTTTGAGTTTTTCTCATTCATCTATTTTGTTTTTCAAGTCCATACGTTCATGCAGAATTCTTAGAATTTCAACATCTTTAGCGATTAAGCTTCGATAGAAAACTATATGCTTTCCAACGCTAAAACCATAAATTTCGTTAGAAATCTTTTTATAATTTTCCCCAATTGTTGGTTGGTCTGCGATTTGCTTACAAGCTTCAATTAATAGTTTGTAGTATTTGTCAGCTTGGTTTTCTGACCAAACTTCGTATGTGTAATCCCAAATTTTGGAAATGTCTTCAACAGCTTTGTTAGTTAGAATATATTTAGCCATTTTTTCTTTTATTGGCTTTTAACGTTTCTAAATGCTTTTTTGCATCAAAGTTTTTTGCTAATCCACTATCAATTCCTTCTTGAATTTCCCTTTTCAAAATTTGAATTTTATTTTCTTCTTCTTCAAGTAGTCGAAGTCCAGCACGGATTACTTCACTGGCATTTTTAAAGCGACCTTCTGTAATTTTGTTTTCAACAAAATCTTCAAAGTAGGTCCCTAATGATACAGATGTGTTACGTCCCATAACTTTCAGTTTTTTATTGAAGTTACCAAAATTGGGTAACTTGTACAATTTTACTGTACGATTTGTTGTATTAAAATTACTTTATCAATACGTGCTTTTTTTGCTTTTATCAGTGTTTTCTTAAGGGCGAAAAATATCCAAAAAACAGAAATCCCATATCTAAAACGCTCTCACACTAATTCCTCCAAACAAAAAGCTTCCAGAGGCAGGTTCAAAATAACGATTTGCCGTAGCATTGATTTGAACATTGGCATTATAAACGGTATTCGTTAAGTTGTTAATGCCTATAAAAGGTTCTAGTGTTAAAGCTCCAATTTGCTTACGATAACCAACCCTTACATTTGCCGTGAAATAACCATTATTGGTTACAGTATTTGCATCATCCGCATAAATTTTGCTGATACTTCTTAACTGAACAATGCCAAAGAAACCAGATTTATCAAAATATCTAAACTCCGAATAAATATTATGTTTTGGAATGCCAGGCAAAGTATTTCCATCAAATTTTCCAGCAGTAGTTTGGTATTCCTTGTATTTGAAATCTGAAAAAGTATAGTTTAGGTAGGCTGTTAAACCATTGAAAACTTTATAGGTAATTCCCGTTTCAATTCCTTTTCTGTTAGACAAACCAGCATTTCTAAAATAGGTAGTTACACCTTGTCCTGCAATTTGGTATGGAACAATCTCATCTTGTACTTCAATAGTAAACAAGGCTAGGTCTAATCTGAATTTTTTACTGAGAATACCTTTATAACCTAATTCAAAATTTCTTGATTGCTGTGGACTTAAATTGGGGTTAAAACCGCCAGTTTTTAACGGATTATTGGATAATTCATTTAAAGAAGGCGTTTCAAAACTGCTAGAAATATTAGTGTAAATGGATTGATTGGCTGTTGGAGCAAACGAAAATCCTAACATCGGACTAAAACGCTGAAAAGATTGTGATGAAGATTCGTCGCCACCAGTCAAGAATTTATCCGAAATCTTTAATTGAATATCGTCAAAACGAGTATTTAGTGAAAGTCTAAATTTTTGATTGAAAGTATATTCTTGTAAGATAAATGCACCAATATTTCTGAAAGATTCAATTTGGTCGATACTTAAAATCCCTCTTTCACCCAATAAATTATCATATCTTTGGCGATTATCCTGTTGATTTTCAATGTCTAATCCAGCTTTTAGCCTATATTTCTTTTCAGTAAATTGATAATTAAAACCACCACCAGAAAAATCTCTTTTGAAAGCAATTTGTCCTTTATCTTTGGTAGCTTGTTGACTATTAAAATCACGATTTAAGTAAAAAGCACGAGCGTTGATTTGATGCTTTTCGCCAATTTTTTGGTCGTAAATCAAGGCTAATTTACTTTGTTTGAAAGTCTCATAAGCATTGTAATCTATATTTACTTGTCGGGCTTGTCGTCTGTCTTTGTCAATATCTGCTTGCGTCAATCCACCTGGGTCTTCTGCTTTTGGACTATCTACATAACTCATCAAAACACTCAGATTAATTTTATCCGAAAACTTATAAATCACTTTTCCATTGAAAAAATTACGTTCTAAAGCACTGTGATTACGATAACCAGTACTTGTCAAGCGAGAAGCGTTGAAAAAATAAGTGACTTTCCCTATTTCTTGACCAGTTTTAAATTGTAATCTTTGAAAGCCAAAAGAGCCAAAAGTAGCTTGTGCCTCGGCAAAAAAAGTTTTAGGTGTTTCTGAAAAAAGACTGATTACGCCACCAGAAGCATTGCCATACAAACCAGCAGTTGGTCCTTTAATTACCTCCATGCGTTCCATTAAACCCATATCTAAATTGCCAACTTTTGCGGTACCATCTGGAATAGATTCTGGAATGCCGTCCATTACAACTTTTAATCCACGAATTCCGAATGACGCTCTTGCTCCAAAACCACGAATAGAAATGCGTAAATCTTGTGCAAAGTTTTCAGAATTCATCGCAAAAACACCCGGTACAGCTCCCAAAGCATCAAACAAAGAAAGCTTGGATTGTCCAGTTTGTAAACGAGCTTGGTCGATAACCGTAACAGCCAAAGGCGTTTGAATATCCTTTCCAACAAAACGAGAAGAGCTAATAATAACAGGTTGAAGCTCAGTGACTTTCAAAATGGAGTCTGTTTGAGCCACTAAAGCAAAGGAATTTATAAAGCAGAGTAAGGATAAAAGTATTTTCATTGTTGAATTTTTCTGAAAGATAATTCAAAAAGTGGAATGATTTAGATGGATTTATTTGAAGTGAGTTAACTCTTTTACCGCTTCAATTGTGCTTCATAAATATTAATCCATTCATCAACAGTTACTTTAGAGGCTAATTCTCCAATTAAATCAAACGGAATTTGGTCTAATTTCTTGAATCTAATACAGCTTTTACCCATGTCCAGTTTTGCTTTAGAATACTTAGTGTATTCATTTACAAACCATTCATTAATGGTTGGGTCAGAGTAAACAAGCATGTTATAAACCGCAATAAAGTTTTTTTGAGAAGCAATACTCAAAAAGGGTAGAGGAAGATTCGGAGTACAATGATACCCACTTGGGTAAAGTGAATGTGGTACTACATAGCCAATCATACCATAGCTCATGGTTTCTTGAAAACCTTCAGGTAAGTTTTCCAAAATTACTTTTCGTAAATTGCTGATAGCGATTTTTCTGTCTTCGGGCAATTCTTCAATGTATTGGTCGGGAGTTTGGGCATTACTTTGCATCAATAAATCTGTTTAGCGTTATGATAAATTTACAGAATACTGATGACATTAAAAAAGGCACAGTAAATAAATACTATGCCCAATGTTATTTATAAAACTCTTTTCTGAAACGCTTCTAAATGTTCATCCGTAAAATCTAAATGCGTTACAAACCTTACTAAGTGTTTGCCAAAAGTAGCTGCTCTAATTCCTTTTTCATTCAATTGCTGAACATAATCGGAAGAAAGTATTTTATCATTTAATCTAAAAATGACGATGTTGGTATCTACTGGTAAAATTTCTTCTACTGCTGGGAGTTTTGCCATTGTTTCACCAATAATTCTAGCACGAGTGTGGTCTTCTTTTAGTCTTTCAATATTATTATCAAGAGCATAAATACCTGCTGCCGCTAAATATCCTGCTTGTCGCCAACCTCCACCCAAACGTTTTCTTACTCTTCTGGCTTTTTTGATGAAGTCTTTTGTGCCTAATAAAACAGAACCAATGGGCGTTCCTAAACCTTTTGAAAGACAAACAGAAATGGAATCAAATAATTTGCCATACTCCAAAGGACTTTCCTGTGTTTCTACCAAAGCATTGAAAATTCTTGCTCCGTCCAAATGCAAAGGAATGTTGTTTTCGAGACAAAGCTTTTTGATTTCTTGAATATCAGTTAATTGATAATAAGCACCACCACCTTTGTTGACGGTATTTTCCAAAGAAATTAAAGCTGAAATAGGATGATGGATATTGTCAGGCTGAATTACTTCTTTGATTTGTGAAGCCGTTAGTCTTCCTCTGTTACCTTGCAATAAATTAACAGAAGCCATAGAATTAGCTGAAATACCTCCGCCTTCATACAAATAAATATGAGAGAGTGCATCACAAATTACTTCATCGCCTTGTTTAACGTGGACGTTGATAGCAATTTGGTTGGTCATAGTGCCAGAAGTACAGAATAAGCCTGCTTCGTAGCCAAACATCTTTGCTGTTTTTTGTTCAAGGGCAATAACGGTTGGGTCGTCTTCAAAAACATCGTCTCCTACTTCCGCCGAAAACATTGCTTCTAACATCGCAGGTGTAGGTTTTGTAAAAGTATCGCTTCTTAATTCAATGGTCATGTTGTTGATAGTTTTTGATGAAATAGATTCCTGCAAAGATAGCCAAGTGATTTACTTTACCTTTTGAAAACCCATTTTTTTGAAAGTAATAAACCAGAAGAGCCTTGAATTTCTCCAAGGCTCTTCATGAATTTTCAAGTCAATGATTATTTAGGCTAAAAAATCACCGCTTGTTATTTCTGGTAAACCGTCTGTTGGACGATTGTACAGATATGAGTATGCTTCATAAGTTGTTCCTTCGATATTTACAGAAACGGCATTTCTTACAAAAATACTTTCAGCAATATTTTCTGGATAGAATTCTTCATATTCATCCAAGATTCTAATTAATCTTAATGAATTTGAAAGTTTATATAATTCTCCAATTACTTTGCTATCAGTATCATCAGAAGCTACAATGCCGGGATATTCACCGATATTATACATTTTCCCTTGATAAGTAGCCATTCCGATAAATTCAGAATTACGAGTAATCAATTTATGTAATTCGTTGCCGAAGTCTTTTCTAAGCGTTCCGTAAACGAATAAAAATTCTTCTTTATCTGGTTCTGGTAAAGTAGCTTCTTCAACTGCCAATACTAAGTCTTCTTGTTCAACAACTGTTCCTTCATTCAATACAACTCTTGAAACAATACCTTCAAATGGAGAAGAAACGATTGATTCCATTTTCATGGCTTCAATGATATACAATGGAGCATTTTTCTTTACTTCATCGCCCGGTTTTACCAAAATTCTACTTAAACGACCTTGCAAAGGTGCACCAATATCGCCTTTTGATGAAGCTTTAGCGTGTTGAGCTCTCTCTACTTTGATATTTTTGTCTAATACTTTAATTCTACGAGCTTGTCCGTTCAATTCAAAAGTAATAGTACGAAGTCCAGATTCATCAGGCTCAGATTTGTATAAATATTTTACAATAATCGTTTTTCCTTCGTCAATTGTAATCAAGATTTCTTCGTCAGATTTCAAACCATACAAGAATGCTGGCGTCGGAATCAACGATACTTCCCCATAGATTTGTTGTGCTTTGTAGTAATCTTCATATACTTTCGGATACATTTTGTATGAAAGATAATCCAATTCTCCTTGCTCGTTTTCTGGGAATTTCGCTTTGAAATCTTCAAAATCTTGTCCGAAATCAATTGGAGGAATTGTATCGTTCGGACGAGTAGTCAATGCCGTTTCGCCTTTCAAGATAATTTCTTGTAATTGTTTCGGGAAACCACCATAAGGCTGCCCTAAACCACCTTTGAAGAAATCTTTTACAGACTCTGGGAAAGAAAGCGTTGCCCCTTTTGCATATACGTCCTCAGCAGTTAAAGAGTTCGCTGTCATAAAGATAGCCATATCGCCAACTACTTTTGAAGAAGGCGTTACTTTTACAATATCGCCAAATAATTTGTTGGCTTCAACGTAATTGCTCTTCATCAACTCAAACTTATCGCCTACACCCAAAGCAATGGCTTGTCCACGTAGGTTAGTATATTGTCCACCCGGAATTTCATTATCATACACTTCGGCAGTTCCTGCTTTCAATTCAGATTCAAATGGATAATACATCTGACGAACATCTTCCCAATAGTTTGAGTACTGGTTCAATAAAGGCAAGTTCATCTCACATTCACGTTCGTTTCCTTGCATCATTGCCACTATTGAATTGAAGTTTGGTTGAGCCGTCAAGCCAGACATTGAACCCAAAGAACAATCTATAATATCAACACCCGCTTCAATAGCTTTTAAATAAGTAGCCGCCTGAATCGAAGCCGTATCATGTGTGTGTAAGTGTAGAGGAATTGAAAGAGCTTTCTTCAATTCTGTTACTAATAATTGTGCTTGGTAAGGTCTAAGTAAACCCGCCATGTCTTTTATTACTAAGATGTGTGCTCCTTCGTCTTCCAACTGACGAGCCATATCTAAGTAATACTGCAATGAATATTTTTCATTGGTAAATATATCTCCTGTATAACAAATAGAAGCTTCTGCGATAGCGTTTGTACGCTCACGAACGGCTTTGATAGATACTTTCATCGCATCAACCCAGTTTAGCGAGTCGAAAATACGGAAGACATCAATACCTGTTTCGGCAGATTTTTCTACGAATTTCTCAATTAAATTATCTGGATATGCTGAATAACCTACCGCATTTGAACCACGGAATAGCATTTGCAAAAGCATATTCGGCATTGCTTCACGGAATTCTTCCAAACGTTTCCAAGGAGATTCGTTCAAGAAACGCATCGCAACGTCGAAAGTAGCTCCGCCCCAAACTTCCATAGAGAACAATTGTGGGAAGTTTTTAGCATAGCTTTCTGCTACAGCTACCATGTCTTTGGTACGCACACGGGTTGCTAATAAAGATTGGTGACCATCTCTGAAAGTAGTATCTGTATAAAGAATTTGCTTTTGTTCTTTGATGTACTGAGTGAATTTGTCAGCACCCATCGACTCTAATAATTGTTTATTACCTGCTGGATATGCTGCAAAAGGGTCGAATGCAGGAACAATTGGCGTACGGAAAGTACGTTCGTTTTTAACTTTCACATCAGGATTCCCATTTACTACAACATCTCCCAAATAACGAAGTACTTTCGTAGAGCGGTCTCTTGATGTTTTGAAATCAAATAATTCTGGATGTGAATCAATGAATTGAACTACGCATTTTCCTTGTTGGAAAACAGGGTGCGTAATTACATTTTTCAAGAATGGAATATTCGTTTTTACACCACGAATACGGAACTCAGTCAAAGCACGAGAAAGACGTTGTGAAGCTCCTTTTAAAGTTCTACCACGAGCCGATACTTTCACCAACATCGAGTCAAAGTAAGGTGAAATTTTTACACCCGGATATGATGAACCTTCATCTAAACGAATGCCAAAACCTGCTGCATTTCGGTAAGCGATAATCGTTCCGAAATCTGGCTTGAAGCCATTAGCGGGGTCTTCAGTTGTGATACGGCATTGAATTGCATAACCATTCAAAGGAATATCTTCTTGTTTTAAAATGAAGATATTACTGTCTGAAAGTTTATAGTTTTGAGCAATTAGAATTTGCGTTCTAACGATGTCAATTCCTGTTACTTCTTCCGTAATGGTATGCTCTACTTGAATACGTGGGTTTACTTCGATAAAGAAAATATTTTCGTCTTTATCCACCAAGAATTCTACCGTACCAGCATTATAATAATTTACTGCTTTACCAATTGATAAAGCGTATTGATACAATTTCTGACGAGTTTCTTCTTTCAAACCAAAAGAAGGTGCAACTTCAACTACTTTTTGGAAACGTCTTTGTACTGAACAGTCACGTTCATAAAGGTGAACTAAATTTCCGTGTTGGTCACCTAATAATTGTACTTCAATATGTTTTGGTTGATCGATAAATTTTTCAATGAAAATAGTATCGTCACCAAAAGCATTTTTAGCTTCGTTTTTGGCTTCGCTGAATGCTTTTTCTAAAGATTCTTCTTCACGCACTACACGCATTCCTCTTCCACCACCACCCGCAGCAGCTTTTACCATTACTGGGAAGCCGATTTTACGTGCTTCCGAAAGAGCAATATCATAATTGATTAAATCTTCTTTAGAGTCTTCAATCATTGGTACTTGTGCGGTTCTAGCAGCTACTTTGGCAGCTACTTTATCACCCAAAGCATCCATTGCTTCTGGAGATGGCCCAATGAATTTGATACCTTCTTCACGACAACGGCGAGCAAGTGTAACGTTCTCAGAAAGGAAGCCATAACCTGGATGAATCGCATCAATTTTCTTCTCTTTACAGAGTTTAATAATCCCTTCAATATCCAAATAAGGTTTTAAAGGCTCATCATCTTTCCCGATTTGATAGGCTTCATCGGCTTTGTATCGGTGAAGAGAATAACGGTCTTCAAACGTATAAACGGCAACGGTGCGAATACCTAGTTCAGAGGCAGCACGCATGATTCGGATAGCAATCTCACCACGATTGGCTACCAAGAGACTGTTGATTTTTTGGACGTAAGGCTGAGCCATATTTCAGAAATTGGTTGTCGATTATTGGTAAATGCTTTATTTGAAAGGGTCTTGTTTTTTGAACAATCTCTTGTTTAGGAAAACTATTAAGAAATTATAATCTACAAAACAAAAACATATTAAATCATACAAAAATCAAAAATAAATTGGGTATTTGGTTACTTATACACAAGAAAATTTGGCAGATATTAGAAAGATGCAATTTAGTTTTGGTTAGATGCTATTTTTGTAAATGTGCTTGATGTTTCAATGGAATAAATGACAAAAATCATTTGTTATCCTGAGCTAATCATTTATTAAATTTATAAGTAGCGAATACTTTTACTTGAATTTATACTATCACTTGAAAAGATTGGATAAAATTATAAATTGCATTAAGAAATCCTAATAATTTTAATCACGATGAACCTAAACACCTCCAAAAACAGAATTTTGTTTGTTGATTCCCTTAGGGGTTTTGCTTTACTAGGAATGGTTTTAACACATATCAGAGCTTGGTTTGTCCTAAGTATCATTCCTAGCATAATCAATATTAAGTATCAAAATGATTTAGCAAGTGTTGTTGTGAATCAATTTAATAATTTTTTTATCGTAGGTAAATTTTACACCATTTTTTCTTTGTTGTTCGGGATTAGCTTTGGCATTCAATTAGCACAGAGGAAAACTTCAGATAAAAAGTTTATTCCAAGATTTATTTGGAGGTTACTTGTTCTTTTTATCATTGGCTTTATCCACCATGTGCTTTGGAATGGAGATGTGTTAGGAGTATATGCCTTTCTAGGTATTTTTTTAATTTTATTAAGGAATATTGGAAGTAAAACCTTATTAAGTTTTGCATTATTTTTTATTCTTATTTTACCAAGTTTTTTAAGAAATCAAATCCAATTTTATGGTTCAATTCCCAAAGCCCAAACCCGTAAAGGTGTAGAAATGGGAAATGTACATCAGGAAAAAAGCTACATACAAAGTTTTTATACTTTGAAGGAAGGTAATTATCAAGAAATTATTTCTCAAAATTTGAAGGGACTTAAAACTAAAGTTGACTATCAGTTTAATACCAGTAGAATTTTTGTAACCTTTGGCTTTATGTTGTTCGGACTTTTTATTGGAAGGGGAAAGGTTTTAGAGAATTTAGAACTTACCAGACCTTATTTGAGCAAAATATTACTGTTACTGATAATAGTTACTTCTTCATGTGTCATTTTACTGAAAAAAGTAGATTTTGGGTTAAATAGTCATGAAGGAAATAGTCCAATAATCATTTTTCATAATTTTTTAATTTTATTGAAATCTCTTTTCATTACGTTGACTTACATCACTGGATTATTTTATTTAAGTAACTTAAAGCAAATGGTATTTGTGAATAAGACTTTCGCTACAATTGGCAAAATGGCAATGACAAACTATTTAATGCAAAGTGCTTTTGGTGTATTGTTGTTTTATGGAATTGGTTTGGGGTTCGCTGGTGATATTAGTCCTGCTTGGTGTTATGTAATTGGTATCGGAATTTTTATTTTTCAAGTCATTTTTAGTAAATGGTGGCTAAGTAAATTTTATTATGGCCCTATAGAATGGCTTTGGCGTTCAGCAACTTATTTGAAATGGCAGACTATCACAAGATAATATTCATCTTGTGATAAAAGAGATTTTATTGAAATTCAATATTGGGTTCGGCGAAGCAATTCGTTGAACCTTTTTTATTTCCCCTACTTTTAAGATAACTTGCAACTCAAATTTATAGAATGGTGAAAACTCTGTTATTTTCAAGGAATCAGCCATTCCCTCATTACAAAAACAATGGAACAACAAAAACCAATCATAGGAATAACTTTAGGCGATTATAATGGTATTGGACCAGAAGTAATTTTAAAGGCATTAACAAGTAATCGAATCTTAAAACTTTGTACTCCAGTTATCTATGGTTCACAAAGAGTATTTACTTATTATAGAAAAGCACTTGAATTAAAAGATTGGACCTTGCACAGTATTCAGAGTATCGACCAAATCAATCCAAAATTTACCAACGTTATTACTTGTTGGGATGATAAACAAACCGAAGTAACACCGGGAAAAATAACACCAGAAGCGGGTGTTGCGGCTTTGGCTTGTTTACAAAAAGCAACGGAAGATTTAAAAGCTGGGCATATTCATGCTATCGTAACGGCTCCTATCAATAAAAATAATATCCAATCTGAAGAATTCAAGTTCCCTGGGCATACTGAATACTTTACTGAAGCGTTTGATTCCAAAGAATCTTTGATGTTCTTGGTTTCTGATGTGTTGAGAGTTGGCGTAGTAACGGGACATATTCCTTTGGGGAGAGTTCGTGGAGCGATTACTCAGGAGAAAATTACCCAAAAACTGAATTTGATGTTTACTTCTCTAACAGAAGATTTTGGCATTCAAAAACCAAAAATTGCTGTGTTAGGATTGAATCCACACGCTGGAGAAGATGGCTTATTAGGCAACGAAGAAAAAGAAGTAATCTCACCAGTTTTGGAACAATTCAGAAAGAAAGGGAATCTTGTTTTTGGACCTTTTCCTGCGGATGGATTTTTCGGAAATGCTCAATTTAAACATTATGACGCTGTTTTAGCAATGTATCACGACCAAGGATTGATTCCGTTCAAATACATTTCTTTTGAAAATGGAGTCAATTTTACCGCAGGACTTTCGATAGTGCGTACTTCGCCAGACCACGGAACGGCTTATGATATTGCTGGAAAAAATGTAGCCAAAGAAACATCCATGCTTGAAGCTATTTTTACAGCCATTGATGTAGTAAGAAATAGAAAAGAAATAGTTAGTCCAGTATAAGGGAAATTCAAAAAAGCTTAAATTTGTACAGTAAAATATTTCTTGGAAATATTATTCAATCTAAATTCAACCTTAATTAACAATGTCAATCGAACAACAATCACGTCGTGACTTTTTGAAAAATAGCTTAATTGCTACTGCTGGTGCAACGCTTCTTGCGAATGATTTATGGGCTGCTAAAAAAGAGGCTCGTCATATTGGTGTACAGTTATATTCTGTGCGTGATGCCATCAAAGTAGATGCCAAAGGCACTTTGGCTAAAATTGCTAAAATGGGTTACAAAGAAGTAGAAGGTTTTGGGTATTCAGACGGAAAATTCTTTGGTTTAACGCCTGCCGATTATGCTAAAACGTTGGCTGATAATGGTTTGAAAATGCCATCTGCTCATGCGATGGTTACTTCAAAAGACTATGCAAACGGACAACTTTCTGATGATTTTAAGAAATTGGTAGAAGATGCTATCAAAGTTGGTCAAAAATATGTGATTGCTCCATACATGTCTGATCCAGACCGTCTGATTGGTAAGCAAATGGCAGAAACTTTCAACAAAGCTGGTGAATATTGCAAGGCTTCTGGTGTGAAATTTGGTTATCATAACCATGATTTTGAATTCAAAAAGTACAATGGCGAACAACTTTATACAACGCTTTTGAATAATACTGATAAGAATTTAGTAACATTTGAAATGGATTTATACTGGGTAGTTGTGGGTAAAGAACAACCTATCGAATGGTTCAAAAACCATCCGGGAAGATTTACGCATTTCCACGTAAAAGACCACGATCCAGTTAAAAATGTAACAGTAGAAGTAGGAGAAGGCGATATTAATTTCCAAGAGATTTTTAATGCAGCTAAAATTGCAGGTACAAAATACTTTGTGGTTGAATTAGAAAACTACAAACGTACTCCAATGGAAGGTATCGAAATTGGCTTGAACAACTTGAAAAAGTTAAAGTTTTAGTCGTTAATTTTTCTGAAAAATATTTTATCTGTTAAATTTGTAAACAGAAAATGAACCTGTCACCTCAGTGGCAGGTTTTTTTAGTACTTATTCATACCGAAGCGGAATTAATTAATCGGTACGAACAACAAATATGATGAAGAAAGTTTTAATTGCTGATGATATGCACCCAAGCATCCTGACGATGCTGAGTGAAATAGGTTTTTCTCCAGATTACCAACCCAATATTCAACGTCCTGAATTATTAAATATCATAAAAGATTACGAAGGATTATTGATTAGAAGTAAAACTAAAATTGATAAAGAGTTTTTAAAGCATCAACAAAAATTAGAATTTATTGGAAGAGCTGGGGCAGGCTTAGATTTGATTGATATTGAAGCCGTAGAGCAATTAAATATCCAATTATTTGCAGCAAATGAGGGAAATTCAGACGCTGTTGCAGAGCATACTTTAGGAATGTTGCTTTCACTTTTCAACAAAATCAATTGGGCTGATGCAGAAGTACGTCAGAAAATTTGGTTACGTGAAGCCAATCGTGGAATAGAATTAAAAGGCATGACGGTCGGAATTATCGGTTATGGCAATATGGGGAAAGCCCTTTCTGAGCGACTAACGGGCTTTGGCGTAGAAGTATTGGCTTATGATTGTTTCAAAACAGATTACTCTTCCAACTTGGTAAAAGAAGTAACGATGGAAGAAATCTTTGAAAAAACGGATGTGCTTTCTCTTCATATTCCTTTGAATGAATCATCGAAAATGTTGGTGAATGATGCCTATTTATCGAAATTCAAAAAGAATATTTTTCTAATAAATACTTCTCGTGGAGAAGTGGCTTCAGTGACAGATATTTTGAAAAATTTACAATCGGGTAAATTAAGAGGGGCTTGTTTGGATGTATTAGAAAATGAGAAAATGAAACAATTAACGGCTCAACAAGAAGAAGTTTATGAGCAATTGTTTCAAATGAAAAATGTAATACTAACGCCACATATTGCGGGTTGGACGGTTGAAAGCTACCGAAAAATTAATGAAGTACTTTTTGAGAAAATAAAGAAGATGTATGGCTTGGACTGATTTGAAAATTTGGTGATTTGAAGATTTGAAAATGTAATTGATGAATAAAACTTGCTTGTTTATTTTCCCTATTTTCAAATCTTCAAAATTCAAATCGCCAAATAAAAAGCTACACTTTTCTAGCCAAGTAAACAGAATAATCTGTCAGGCGAGATTCGTATTCATCATTCATTAATGGCGAAGTAAGCATAAAATCAGCCGTGGCACGGTTACAAGCCATCGGAATATTCCAAACTACGCCCAAACGCAATAAAGCTTTAATATCTGGGTCGTGCGGTTGTGATGCCATTGGATCCCAAAAGAAAATAATCATGTCAACAAGGCCTTCGGCTACTAAAGCACCAATTTGTTGGTCGCCACCCAAAGGACCACTTAATAATTTTGTTACAGGTCTGTCAATTGCTTCTTCCACGAGTCTGCCTGTTGTACCAGTACCAAATAATTCATGTCTTGATAATACTCCTCTGTTGTAATAAACCCAGTCAATTAGTTCAGCTTTTTTATGATCATGGGCAATTAAGGCAATTTTTTTTCGAGGCTTTAAAATTCTAATATTCGACATAGTATCGTTAGATTGTTTTTTAGGTAAGTTAAGTGTTTAGGATTTCTAGCAACAAAAGTACAGTTTTTCGTCTTTAATGTTAATTTATTTCATTTGATGTTTTAAATCAAAATCCAATTAAGTATATCAATTATTTAGGCTTTAAATTTGTAACATCATCTACAAAAGCTTTCTCAATCATTTTTTGATTTTATCAACAATCTCTTAAAAATTATATCCTTGAAAAATTTATTTAAAAATTACCAATCCGACCTTATTGCTACTTATCGTTTGTCGCTTCCCATTATTGCGGGGCAATTAGGCATCATGATTATGGGTTTGGCAGATACTATACAAGTGGGTCGGATGGATAAAGGTGCTGTAGAATCTTTGGCGGCCGCTGCTGATGCGAATGGTATTTCGATTAATATTTCCATCATTGGCTATATCTGTTTGCAAATTGTTTCGCCAATGGTTGCTCAAGCGAAAGCCGAAAACGATTTAGCCAAATGCAATTTATTACTAAGAGCAAGCTTGTGGGTAGCGGTATTAATGGGTATTATTTGTGCTGGATTAGTAGTAGCTTTTGGCTTGAATATGGAAATATTAGATCAGCCAAAGCAAATCAGAGGGCTTACTCAAAACTACTTGTGGATTATTACTGCATCAACGGTTTTTTCTTTTCTTTTTTCTGCCTTCAAAAGCTTTACAGATGGTTTGTCGTACACCAAAGTAGCGATGAATATTACTTGGACAGCTTTGTTATTGAATGTAATTCTGAATTATTTTTTAATTAATGGTATTTGGATTTTCCCTGAATTAGGCTTGTATGGTGCTGGTTATGCTACTTTTATTGCTAGGGTTTATATGTTTCTTGCCATTACTTATTACGTTTTTGGTTCAGAAAAATTTAAAGAATATTTAGGAGCAAAAATTCATGAAAATGAAATATATAAACTGATTAAAAACATTTTGAAAGTAGGTGTGCCAAGTGGTTTTCAAGGCTTTTTTGAAATTGCTGCTTTCTATGGTGCCGTTGTGATGATGGGTTGGATAAGTATTGAACATAAAGCTGCACACCAAGTAGCGATTGGTTTTGTGTCGCTTACTTATATGGCTGCCACTGGAATTGCCACAGCAGGGGGCATCAGAGTTGGGGCAGGAGTGGGAGAAAGAAGCCTAACGGCGATATTGAGAGCTGGAACAGCAGCCTTACTTATGGGAGTAGGTTTCATGGGTGTTTGTGGAATTTTAATGTTGACTTTCAATGACTTTTTTGCGAGTTATGTGAAAGACGAAGGCGTGATATTATTGGCAGCCCAATTAATTATTTGGGGTGGAATTTTTCAATTATTCGATGGTGTTCAGGCAGTAAGTTTAGGCATTTTAAGAGGAGTACAAGATGTAAATGTTCCTACTTTAATTACCATTTTTGCTTATTGGGGTGTTGGCTTGCCTTTGTGTTATGTTTTAGGATTTATTTATGATTTAAAACATATTGGTATTTGGATTGGACTAACCCTCAGTCTTTTTGCTTCTGCCAGTTTATTAAGCTGGCGATTTTATAATAAAGTAGGTAAAATGAAATTATAAAATTGCGATTAGACGAATAAGAGTAGAGATGCTAAAAACCGAAAATTTCCTACTAAAAGAGGAAACTTTTCTTCTTTTAGTAGGAAGTCTCCCACAAAAAGGGTAAATTTTTATCCTTTTTGTGGGAGATTTGTATAGAAGACTTTAACACTTTTTGTGTTAGATAATTCCTATGATTGGGCAATTCCCAGTGCAATTTTAATATGTGCCAAATGATGTTGACTATGCCAAACGCCAATATCAACGGCATCTTTCAAAGTCATGTACATTTTGCGTGTTGGGTGATAAAATCCTTTTTGAAAATCTTCTTCCGTCATTTGTTCTAACAGGTAAGTCCAACGCTGATGAACACCTGCTAATAGAGTCAAAGAGAAATCAATAGGAGCAGATTTTGCTTCCTCTAAATTCGCCCAAGCATCTACTTTTCCTACCACAGCTTCCGAATTTACTTCTGTGAGGGCATGTTTAAAACGAACGAAATACAAAACGTGCATATCGGCAACATGATGAATGATTTGTCTGACCGACCAACTACCTTCACGATATTGTTTCAATAAATCCTCCTCGCTTAATTCAGCACTTACTTCCTTATATTTTGCAGGAATCGTTTTTAACAAAGCTATTTTTTCTTGAATCTCTTCCCAAGTATGCGTTTCTTGAGGAACCCATTTTCCAATGGGATATTGTAAGGCTTGTAATTCCATAAAAAAGAGAATTTGATGAAAGGTATATTTTAGTTTTTGAAGTTAAGGATAAAAAACTAAAAGCACTTGAAGAGATTGTTATTTTTGGAAAACAAAAAAATCCTATGAGGTTTTTAAAACCTCATAGGATTAAATATGCGTCAATAAATTCTCTTACAACACTACATTCACAATACGTTTTGGCACAACTATTACTTTTTTAGGAGCTTTGCCTTCTAACCATTTTTGTACTACTTCATTCGCTAATACGCCTGCTTCAATATCCGCTGGAATAGCATCGGTTGGGAAAGAGATATTGGCTCTTACTTTTCCGTTGATTGAAATCGGATAATCAAAATTGGCTTCTACCAATAACGAAGCATTGAATTTAGGGAAAGTAGCATAAGAAATTGTTCCTGCTTCATTGCCCAACAATACCCAAAGCTCTTCTGCAATATGTGGCGTGTATGGCGACATTAAAATGACTAATTCTTGCAAGATTGCTTTCTTAGCACATTTCAATGAACCTAAATCATTCACACAAATCATCAAAGTAGAAACTACTGTATTGAATGAATAACGCTCTAAATCTTCTTCTACTTTCTTGATACAAGTATGTAAAACCTTTAATTCTGCTGGCGTTGGGGTTTCGTCTTTTACTTTGAAATTGCCCAAATCGTCATAGAACAAACGCCATACTTTTTTGATAAAACGGAATGAACCGTCGATTCCGTTGGTATTCCAAGGTTTGGCTTGTTCTAATGGGCCCAAGAACATTTCGTACAAACGCAAAGTATCTGCACCCACTTTATCAACTAATACATCTGGATTTACTACGTTATATTTAGATTTCGACATTTTCTCTACTTCTACACCGCAGATATATTTGCCATCTTCTAAAATGAACTCTGCATTTTCAAAATCTGAACGCCAGTTTTTGAAAGCATTCAAATCTAAAACATCGTTCGATACAATATTTACATCTACGTGGATTGGCGTAGTTTCATATTGTTCTTTCAAACCGAATGAAACAAAAACTGGATTTTTGCCTTCTCCTACTGATGATTTTACTCGATACACAAAATTAGAGCGTCCCTGAATCATGCCTTGATTAATCAATTTCTTAGCAAATTCTTCTTCGGGTACTAATCCTAAATCTTTCAAGAATTTATTCCAGAAACGACTGTACAATAAGTGTCCAGTAGCGTGTTCTGAACCGCCTAAGTATAAATCAACTGCTTTCCAGTAATTGATAGCTTCTTGAGAAGCAAATTCTTGCTCGTTTTGAGCATCCATATAACGGTACCAATACCATGAAGAACCTGCCCAACCCGGCATCGTTGATAATTCGTATTCGTACTCGCCTTTGTATTTCCAGCCTTCTGCACGTCCTAATGGTGGTTCGCCTGTTTCAGTTGGTAAGTACTTGTCGATTACGGGTAATTCTAAAGGCAATTCGCTTTCTTCAATCAAATATGGTAGCGATACGTCGCCCGAACCGTTTTTGAAGTACGCTGGCACTGGCTCGCCCCAATAACGTTGGCGACTGAATACTGCATTACGCAAACGATATTGAATTTTACCTTTACCAATGCCTCTTTCTTCCAACCATTTTGTCAAAGTTGCCGTAGCTTCTTTGTATCCCATGCCGTCGATAATTCCTGAATTGATGTATTTTCCTTCTTTGGTATTGTCGGCTTGTTCTTCAATATCTTTTTGTGCATCTAAAATTGGCACAATTGGTAAATCGAAATATTTTGCAAAATTCCAGTCACGTTGGTCGCCCGAAGGTACGCCCATTACAGCACCTGTTCCGTAGCCAGCCAAAACATAATCCGCTAAGAAAATCGGCACTTTCTCATCGTTGAATGGATTGATTACGTAGCTACCAGTAAATGCCCCCGTTACTTTTTTCACTTCCGACATACGGTCTAATTCCGTTCTTGAAGCTACCCATTTTACATATTCATCAACTGTGGACTTTTGTGCTGCTGTTGTCAAGAACGGAACGTACTCATGTTCTGGAGCAATTACCATAAATGAAACGCCATAAATTGTATCAACACGAGTGGTAAATACTTCAATAAATTCTGGAGCATTTTCTTGAACAGTCGAAGCATCAACTTTAAATTTCACACTTGCTCCTGTACTTCTACCAATCCAGTTGCGTTGTTGTTCTTTCAAAGCATCTGACCAATCTACTTCGTTCAATCCGTCGATTAATCTATCGGCATAAGCAGTAATACGCATTGCCCACTGCTTCATCTTTTTCTGTTCAACAGGATAACCGCCACGCTCAGAAACGCCATCTTTGATTTCATCATTCGCCAAAACAGTTCCCAAAGCTGGACACCAGTTTACCACAGAATCATCAGGGAAAGTCAAACGGAATTTCAATAACAAAGTTTGTTGCTCTTGTTCGCTCATGCCATTCCATTCTTCCGCAGTAAAGTTTGGCGTATCTTCATCACAAACGGCATTAATGTCTTTGTTACCAGAAACAGCAAAACGTTCAACTAAAGAAGCAATTGGTAAAGCTTTGTTGGCATCTTTATCATAATAATGCTTGAACAATTGCATGAAAATCCACTGCGTCCATTTGTAATATTTGGCATCAGAAGTACGTACTTCACGAGACCAGTCATAACTAAAACCAATTTGTTTTAGCTGACGAATATAAGTAGTAATATTTTCTTCGGTAGTAATCGCAGGATGTTGACCCGTCTGGATGGCATATTGTTCAGCAGGTAAACCGAAGGAATCAAAACCCATTGGATGCAATACATTAAAACCTTTCAAACGTTTGTAACGAGCGATAATGTCGGAAGCGATATAACCAAGTGGATGCCCTACGTGTAAACCTGCTCCTGATGGATAAGGAAACATATCCAACACATAATATTTAGGTTTAGCGTGGTCTATCTCAGTTTTATAAGTTTGGTTATCTTCCCAAAACTTTCTCCATTTCTGTTCTGTTTCTTTGAAATTGTATTCCATTGCTTGTGGTTTTTGTTGTAGTCATTAACAATAAGTGTGATTGGCTACAAGATATTTTTTTTAGAGTTGCAAAATTACAGGATTTTAACAGAAAAAGAGCCATGAAAACAAAACAACCTTGACTAAAGATAGTCAAGGCTGTAAACAAGTGCTAAGATTTGTTCAATCTTAGCCTATTTTTCAATTAAAAAAGTTCTCTTAAAGTGATTTTCTTAAAACCATTTCCATTGGTACTTGTACTTGTTGGCGTTTACCGACTTGGATAATGTTGGCGGCCATTTTCCCAATCTCGGTAGGCTTAGAGGAAATTATCGTGATGCCACCGGCTAATATTTCTTTGTAGCAATTGTCATTTAAGGAAATTAACCCAATTTCTTTACCCAATGTAAAGTTTTGTTGTTCTGCTGATTTGATTACTGCTACTAAATCAACGTCATCCATCGTTAAGTACGCATTTCCTGGCATTACTTCTTCATCTTGAAATCCATCCAATACTTGGAAATCGAAATGATTTGTTTCACAGAAATCTCTAAAACCAGTAATCAATTCTGAATCAAAATACTCATCTTCGGTTAATACCAAATTCAAGGTTTTGTATTTCTTGAAATGTTTAATATTCTGTTGCATTACTTGTGCAATCTCATCACCAGAATTACTCAAAATACTTGAATTTAATCCATGAAGTGATGCCAGAGATTGTTCTAGGAAAATAAGGCGTTCGCCAGAAATCTTTTTCAAACATTTAATATTTTCTTCACTTTCCTCAATTAAATGAGGCATGATAACATAGTAATGATAATTACCAAGATGGTTGTTGATAATTTCTCTGAAGTTATCACTCTTGTAGTTGTAAGTAAAAATATCAACAGTTACATCTTTGTTAGAAGCATTCACAAAAGCATTGAAAATAGCTTTGTTGTTTTCTGTAATTTTCCCAACTAGGAAAAACACTTTCGTTTTGGTTTTTGCCGACTTCCCAGAAATAAAATATCCTTTTCTGAAAATAGAAGTAATTACACCCAAACGATGTAGTTCTGAATAAGCACGTTCAACAGTATCACGAGACAAGTAGCACTCTTCACTAGCTTCGTTAATAGAAGGAAGGCGTTGACCAGTTTGTAAGTTTCCGCTTTCAATATCAATCAAAAGTGTATTCACTAATTGCTGATACTTTGGTGTTTTTGAATCTTGCTTGTTTTGAGAAAACTCTCTGAATGTCTTTATCATTTTATTGGTTGGATAAATTGGGTTGCTGTTTATTGGTAATAGTAGGTAATACACAAATCCATCAATAGCACAATTACATTTCGACATATCTGTAATTTTTGACTTAAAGTAAAACAAACTCATTGAATGATTTAATTAGTCAAATAAAATATTGAAATAGTGCAGTAATTGTTTCGTAAAATTAGGTGCAAAATGCTTCTGATGGTTAGGACATTTCTTGCAAATGCTGGTATATATTTTGCAAAACAGTGAAAATGAGTATTTTGTGTCCTGATATGACCTGTCTAATACGCTCGGTGCAAAACAGGATATTTAGTTCTTCGGAAATATGTTACTTGGACTCAATAAGACAAAAAAGACACTCTCATTGACAGCACAAATAGCCAATTCGCACAAGAGCCTTCAAAAAAATGAGCTAAAAATCTTGATGGTTTTTAGTAGGCTGAACGATTTTAAACATGAAATCTACGATGGTTTTATGGATGAAATTGAAGGGAAAGCTACGGTAGATTTATACATTCATCAGTTCAGTACCCAGAACGCTTTTCATTTTGAGAAGGTTATAAAAGAGAAAATCAGTCAATACGATTACTTTGCTTTTATGCTTCATGCCAATTGTCCGAACGAAGATTTTCTTAAAATCATTAACAGCATTCCTACTGGGAAACTGATTCTTTTAGAAAAAAGGAATGAATTTATTCGTGGAAATTACGCTTGTGTTTACCAAGATTTCGAGCAAGATATTTATGAAGCTTTGTTCAAAGCGAAGGAATCTATCATGAAGTACAATACTATTAATTGTATTATTCAAGAACATTATGCCAATGCTTATTTTGTAATAGAAGGTGTAAAGAAGTTCGCTAAAGAAAATAAATTACAATGTAATATTTATTCTGAAGTAGAAGAAAATACGATTAGGAGTAAGGAAGCATACTTGATTCTTTCGGAAAGATATTTGGCAGAAACATTAGTTTGTTGCCAACATAAAAAAATGAAAGTAGGAGAAGATATTGGGATTGTTTCTTATAACGAAACACCGATTAAGGAAATACTTTCTGGAGGAATTACCGTCGTTTCAACCGACCATTTTCAACTAGGGAAAAATGCAGCCGATTTAATACTTAGCGGTAAAAAAGAACATATTAGAAATCAGTTTTTGTTTATTCAGAGAAATTCTTTGTAAGGGGAGTTCATGAGTTTAAAGTTTATGAGTCTATGAGTAAAAAGATTTAAACTCATAAACTCATAAGCTCATCAACTCAATTAACCCCTAATTCTTTGCCAATCGAATCAATCCATTGTTCGAATAAAGTTTTTTCAATATCACAAGCGATTTTAGCATGTGTTTCCCATTCAGGTGAAAATTCTTTTAATTGCGTAATCATTTCTGCCAAATGCCCTTCTTCTTCAACAATGATTGATTTCATGTTTACTTTAGACGATACTTCATCAAGTAATTCTTGATAAGCAGGATACAATTCGTCGGCTCTTACTTCAATGGCATAAGTAACCAATAAATAAGCTGCATACTTCAAATCACTTCCTGAAAGCTTTAAGCTATTTTTCAAATACCTACAAACCTGAATATCCAAAGTATGTAAATAAGTATAACTAGCAAAAGGAGCGATGAGATAAGCGTTTTCGTAAGATGGGAAATCTTCTATTTTTCCAACTTTTTGAATCTGCTTTTTCAAGTAAAAAGCATGGCGTGCTTCTTCGGCTGCGTGCTTCAAAACGATGTAAGAAACCTTAGTTTTATCTTCTGAAGCCGATATTTTTCTTGCACCAGTATTCTCCATTAATGAAAGCGTGTTCAAGAATCGAGCATGAAGAGAATCGGTCGCAATGATGTTTCGGAATATTTCTTGTAATTTCATACCCAAAATTAGTAAGTGATTTTCATTCAATTTTTTTTATCGCTAATTATTTACTCACAAAATTAAAAATATGCAATTTCATTATGTTAATTACTCTCCCGAGGAATTAGATGAGGTAAGAAAAATCTTCATAGAATATGCTGAATACTTGAAGATTGACCTTTGTTTTCAACATTTTGAAGAAGAATTACAGTCGCTATCAAAAGTATATGCTGCTCCAAGCGGTTGTATTATTCTTGCCAAAATCAATGATGAAATTGTAGGTTGCGTTGCACTAAAGCCCATCGCAGATGGCGTTTGCGAAATGAAACGCCTTTATGTAAAACCGACAGCCAGAGGACATAAAGTAGGCAGAAAATTGGTGGAAGAATTAATTTCCTTCGCAAAAAATGCCAATTATCAAACCATGAAATTAGATACTTTAACCAGTCTGACGGAAGCTATCGCTTTGTATCGCTCTTTTGGGTTTAAAGAAACTTCAGCTTATGTTTACAATCCTTTGGATGAAGTATTATACTTTGAATTAAGCTTTTAAAAAGTAATTTGTTGCTAAAATCTGTAAGAATTAACTATTACTTAAATCATCAAGTTCATAAAATAATCTCTTTAGTTTTATCTTTACCTTGATTGATGTCTGTCAATTAAATCGAAAAGGTTCACAATTTATTAACCATAATCAATTCACTAATTTTTCATCAGTAAAACTAAATTCATGAAACAACTACCAAAATTTAATGTAATCCTTGCTCTCTTAATTTTAATTGGCTGCTGCTCTTGGGGATTTTTAGGTCACAAGACTATCCACCAAATTACGGCTTATGCTTTGCCGAAGAAACTGTCAACTTTTTTTATGAAGAATGAAGACTACATGGTTTATAATTCTGTTCGTCCAGATGTTCGTAGAAATACAGATAAAACAGAAGCTCCCAAACACTTTATTGATTTAGATGCACCGATTTATGGAAAAGACCCTTTAAGTGCCATTCCACAAGATTGGGATTCGGCCGTAAAAAAATACTCTGTCGATACTTTGAAAGAATACGGAACATTACCGTGGGTAGTTGTGGAAATGCAAGAGAAATTGACAAATGCTTTCCGTAACAAAATGAAAGACAGTATTTTGTTTTATGCAGCAGATTTAGGTCATTATATTTCAGATGCTCATGTGCCTTTGCACACAAGTTATAATTATGATGGACAATTGACCAACCAAAAAGGACTTCACTCTCTTTGGGAAACGGCTGTGCCAGAAATGAACATCGAAAGTTATAATCTTCAAACAAAACACAAAGCCAAATACATTAAAGACCCATTGGCTGAAATTTGGAAAAAAATAGCAGCAACCAATAAATTATTAGATGGCGTTTTTAAAGAAGAAATTAATGCTAGTGTTGGTTTTACCGAAGAAAGAAAGTTCAAACGTTCTGAGCGTTTCGGACAAATGAGAAAGAATTATACAGGCGAATTTGCCAAGGCTTACGGAGAACGTTTAGGAAATACTGTCAACAATCAAATGATATTAGCAAGCGAAAGTGTTGCAGATTTTTGGTACACCGCTTGGATAAATGCTGGTAAACCAGATTTATCAGATTTAGAAACAGTTTCCAAAGAGGATAAAGCTAAATTTAAAACAGCCATCAAAGCTTGGAAAAATAACGAACTCATCAAACAAGGTTTGTTACAATCACGAAAAGGGAAGAGAGAGGAATTTTAAATATCACAAACATGAGTCATCCCAAATTTTAAAATCACAAAAAAGCGGTTAAAAAACTAATTTCGACCGCTTTTTTATTATTGATGGGCAACGAATTCCTACTGTTTGAGCGAAGCGAGGTGGTTCGCCACTCCGATTACGAATTCTTGGCTTCCCTTTATGAGTGTAATCTTTTAATAATCAATATATTACCAATAAAATAACCCCGAAAAAGTGTCAATACTGGCAAATTTCGGGGTTTTTCTGTATTTTGTTTCTGCTAAAAAATATAAATACAGATGCAATATACACTGTTTGATTTCGATTCTCCAAATTTTCATAAGTT
>NZ_JACHKT010000032.1 GCF_014204325.1 Arcicella rosea | reverse complement strand
CAAGTAAATCACCTCAAATAAAATGAAAAATCCACCCAGAATATGAGTGGATTTTATTATGAATGAATATTGAAAAACAATTTTCAAGGAAAGCCGTTTTATATTTTTACTTTTCAGTGAATTTTACTCCAGCATAATTAGTCTTAATCGTAATTTTAGTAGCTGAACCTTTCCCAATTTTCCCTTTATACACTTTGGTTGTCGGAAAGTTTATCTTACGGTCTTCATCTTCTTTATCATCAGGGTTCACCGTTAAAGTACATTTATTTTCTGGATACCTAAAGTTGGCATAGGTAGTCGTTACTTCAAAATCAGCGTTACAATCGCCCGTTACAGGTAATTTTACGGCTGTATAATTAGAACGAATATCTAAGGTTTTCAAAGTTTTGGATAATTCTGCCAATTGAACTCCATCTGAATAACTGATAGACAGTTTTCCTGTTTGGTTAATCTTACCGATTTTTCCACTAGAGTACTGAATTGTTCCATCTAAATGATTGATGTCATCCAGAATCATCGAACCATAATTATTGATAAGTTTTAAGTTATCCGCTTTTTCAATATTTAGTTTTGAATAAGCAATGTGCAAATCACCATCGTCCATTTGTTTAATATTACCAGAACCATATTGTACGAAGATGTCCTTACCTCCACCTGTCAATCTATCAGAAACAAAGCTACCGTAATTAGAGGTAATTTTTAATGGTGCTGAAAACTGGGGAATGATTGTTTTCCCATATTTATTTGCGACCGTCAAAGAATTAGATTTTGGCATAAAAATCATGTAGTTAATTTCTACACCACGTTTTTCCATCGCTTTCTTACCGCTACTCCAGTTAAAACTATTGGTTAAGCTATTTGCCCAGCTCCAATTACCATTTCCGTTACTTTTTTCATCAGTATCAATCATTGTTTTAAAAGCTATTTTATCGCCTTCTTTTCTTTCAATGATTTCTACATTATCAATCAGCATTTGTGCCTCAGCGTCAGATTTACCGTAACCAATGATTGTAATATCTACTTTGATTTCGTTTTTATTCCAAAGTTCTACTTTTACTTCACCGTGTTGATTATTGATGTTTAAAAAGTTTTTGGCATCCACTGGAAACGATTTACTGATTACTTTTTTCTTTTCTACAGTGGCTGTTTCCTGAATGATAGCTTCGCCATAAGCATAATTTGGGTTGGCTGGCGTTGCTGGTAAAGTTTGATGCTCGATATTTCTTAGTGTTGTGGCTACACCATTAATTGTTCGAACAGCAATATTTCTCGTTACGGCAATACTTGCCCTTAAATGATTTTCAAATGCTTTACTTTCTGTTGAATCACTTATGTGTACTCTTACTTCTTGTGCTAAAGTGCCATTAATAACTAGAACACTTAATGCTAATATATTCAATAACTTTTTCATGACATGCTTCGATTAAACTGTTTACCTCAAATGCTTCTTGTCGGATTGTTCTGATAATCTTTAATTTTCTGAATAATCGACAATTGCCTATTTAAAATATCTAACTGTACTTGTAAATTCTGAATCATGGCTTTAACTAACTCTTCCTGATTGGGCGTTTGGGGCAATTCGGCTTTCAGGTTTTGATAGTCTTTATTCAGGTTCTCGATTTCTTTGGCAAATTCTTTATACAATACTGGGTCTTCTGTTTCAATTTGCCTGATTTCTTCACGTTTTGTTTCAATTAAACTTGCATACTGAACCATTTTATCACCATATTCGGGGCTTACGGTAGCAATAATTTTGTCCGTATTTTGTGATTTGAAACCAAGATTATACACAAAGAAACAACCAATGAGCAAAGCAAGACTTGCTGCCATTACCCAATATTTTTGTTTGAAAACGATGATATTTTTCTTTTCTACAAAGGATGTTTCTCCTGGAAAGGTATCTAAATTCCCCAAGCCTTTATCTATTCTATCCCACAAACCAGCGGGTACTTCAAATTGATCAAAGTTTTCTCGGTTATCACGAATGAATCTTTCTATTTTTGTCTTTTTCATAACGCTTTAAGCCTCCTCTCAATAAAAAAGAGAATAGGACTTTATTGTTTTAAAATTTCCAACAATCGCTTTTTGGCTCTGATGTATTGTGTTCGAGAAGTAGATTCTGCCACACCCAAAATCTCAGCGATTTCTTCGTGATCATAACCTTCTAATAAATACAAACAAAGTACTGTTCTAAAACCATCTGGTAACTGTTGAATGGCATTTTGTACTCTCTGAATATTAAGTTCTATTCCTTCCTCATCATAAGCTGCTTCGTCTGGAACTTCGCCTGCTTCTTCAATATCAATTAATTGTACTTTCCTATTGCGTAAATGATTTAACGCTCGATTAATGACAATCTGTTTCAACCAAGCACCAAAAGTACTTGTTTGTCTGAAATCATGGATTTTCTGAAAAGCATCCAAAAAAGCATCTTGCAGGACGTCCTCTGCTTCGCCAACATGATTTACAATTCGGACAGCAACATTAAACATAGCCTTTGAATAAAGCCTATAAATCTCATATTGAGCCTTGCGTTCGCCCCTACGGCAAGCCTCTACGAGCGGTAAATGTTTGTCTATGTAATGTGTTTGTTCCAGTGCTAAAGGTTGAGGGTTCATCGTGTTCAAACTTCTTAACTTTCAAGTTAAAAAGTTTTCATCTATTAGACAACCAATAACTTAAATTCAAACTAATGACACAGACCTATTTACGAATGTTGCATTTTGTTAAAAATTCTTAAAATATTTAATAAAAATATTGTTTGAAATATTACTCAAAATATCATTCCATAACAATATTTTTGCATTAACGACAATTGTCGTTATATTTACGACATATTTACAAGATAAGGTTTAGATGAAAACACAAAATATATTACCCATCCCAACTTTAATTGTATTGTTGGGTGGTCAAACAATCATCAACCGAGAAATCAGACATGATTTTGATTTGATAGAAATTGCCAAAGAAGGCTTACCTAAACAAGCTTTAGATAGTTTGGCAAAACAAATTGCGTTTTCTAACAAAGAAATGGCAGAAGTATTAAATATTTCTGAAAGAACGATTCAACGCTATCGAGACGACCAACGTTTAGATAAAGATGCTTCTGCAAAATTGATTCGCTTGGCAAAATTGTATGAATTAGGACAAGAAACTTTTGGAAGCCTTGAACGCTTTAACGGCTGGATGCACTCTCGTGTCCCTGCTTTGGGTGGAAAACGTCCTACGGAACTACTGGACACTTCTTTGGGCTATGAAATCATTGAAAGAGAATTAATTTATATTGAACACGGATTATTCTCTTAAAAATGGACGTTTTTAGAATCAGTAAATTTAAACGAGCAAGAGATTTATCGGGCTTTGGGGCAAGCTTAAAAGGGCAGCGTTGGAATAGGAGAGGAACATCTTTACTTTACACGGCTTCGCATCGTTCGCTGGCTTTATTAGAAGTATTAGTCCATATCGGAGAATATTACCCAGAAGACGATTATGCCATTATTACTTTAGATATTCCAGAACATCAAGTTACAATTTTGGATTCTTCTATTTTACCAAAAGACTGGGCGAAAATATTTGATGCGGGCGTGTTAGCTTCTTTTACCGACCATTGGCTAAAAAAAGAGCAATCTATCGCTTTTGAAGTACCTTCAGCGATTGTTCCTCAAGAAACTAATTATTTGATTAATCCATTGCATCCAGATTTTCAGGATGTAAAGATTAAAAATATAGAAAAATTCACTTTTGACGAAAGATTTTTTAAAGATGTCATCGACTAAAACTGCCAAATTTTGGATAGAAAACTATCAAATGAATATTCATCCTGAAGGTGGCTACTTTGTGGAAACCTATCGTGCGAGTGAAAGTATTGCCCAAGCGGCATTACCTCCACGTTTTAAAGGTGAAAGAGTATTTTCAACAAGCATTTATTTTTTGCTGGAAAGCCATCATATTTCAGCATTACATCGTATTGCCTCTGATGAAATATGGCATTTTTATGCTGGTTCTGCTTTAAACATTTACGTTTTGGATGATGATGGCACTTTAGAAATTATTCGTCTAGGTAATAATCCTTATTGTGGGGAGGTTTTCCAAGCAGTGGTTTCTGCTGGAAAATGGTTTGGTTCAAAACCTGTCGAAGAAAATGCTTATTCCTTAGTAGGCTGTACTGTTGCTCCTGGTTTCGACTTTAATGATTTTGAAATGAAAGATAGAAAAGCATTGCTACAAATGTTTCCCCAACATGAGGATATTGTAACAATGCTTACTTATTAAGAATTTTATCAGACTGTCCATTACTTCAATGCGATTGTTTGTGCAGAAACAGGTTTCCCAGCGATGTAATCTTTGGCAAAAATTCTGTAATTATCAAAAATCTGACGAGTAGCGACTCTCAAGGCTTTCTCGTCAATACTATGTGTTTCTGGTGCCGCAATGCCAGCAGCATATCCCATCCAAATTGGACGATTACTATCGTTTTCGACAAATTGTAAAAGAAGTGTGCCTTTTCTGAGTTTTACTCTTCTTAGTTCTTCATTCATACTTTCTTTTCCTAGTCCTCTGAAGGAACGTTGTAACACTGAAAGATTCACATCTGTAGGGAAAAGTGCATAGAAAACAATTAAATTGGGGCGTTCTTTAGAATCTTCATAGCCTCTTAATTTCATTTGATTCCCAATTTCATCAATCACAGCTTGAAATTTGTAGGTGGTATCAATCATGGTAAACTGTTTTTCAACGGTTGTGAAAGATTGATAATTGGGTTTAAATACTTCATCTTCGATTTCACGATGACAAGCAGAACCAATTTGAAAACTGTTACGATTACAAGACGCTAAAGCAAGGAGTGCAACCACTGCAAAAAGATAGATTTTTTTCATAACGTAAAAATTAATTTAAAACTTGAAACTTATAACTATTTGATTTTTAGTTGATTTACTTAATCTAAAATCGAAATTGAATTTTCAAACGCAAAAAGCGGTTCTAATAATGAATACGTAAAAATTTGGGAATAGTCTCTCTCGTGGTGTGTTAATCTGTATATAAAATAGATTTTAAAGCAAATTGTTTAACTATCTTATAATATGACCGATAGCTTTCTATTTATCAGTCATTGATACTTTAGCAAGGTATTATAATTTTAAAAAAATGAATACAAAACCAATTATTCGTGTAGATGTTGTTTCGGACATTGTTTGTCCTTGGTGTTATATCGGTAAACGCAGGTTAGAAAAAGCTATTCAAGATACACAAAGTTCTTGTAATCTGCAAGTTATCTATCATCCTTTTCAACTAGACCCAACTGTTCCCAAAGAAGGAATACCCTTCAGTGAACACATGGAAGGTCGTTTTGGTGCTAATTATGCTCAAAAATTTCGTCAAGTTGAGCAAGCAGCTGAATCAGAGGATCTAGATTTTGACTTTGAAAATCTCCCAAAAGCCATTAATACTTTTGCTTTCCATAGAATACTTATGATTTCTTTGCAAGAAGGGATTCAAGTTGAAGTAAAAGAAGCTTTGATGAAAGCCTATTTTATCGACAGAGTTGATTTAACAGACGAAAACGTTGTAGCAGAAGTGATGAGTCAATTTGGTTGGGCTGCTGAAAAAACAGTTGGCATTCTACAGTCAGATGAAGCTTCTGATGAAGTAAAAGAAGAAATGCACTATTTCCGCCAACAAGGTATTTCGGGCGTACCTTTCTTTATTTTTGATAAAAAATATGCTGTTTCTGGTGCACAACCTTCAGAAGTATTTAAAGAAATCTTTGAAAAATTAGCCCAAGAAAAACAAGTACAGGCAATTTCTGGAGATATGTGTGATGTAGATGGAGAGAATTGTTAGATAAATTTATTTTATTTTTAGAGGGATTATTCAAGTCCCTCTAAAAATAAAAGTTTTGCAATCCACGAGTTGGAAACTCGTGCTACATTTTTACTAAAGTATTCCCACGCATGACGGGTAAAACATCGTATAAATCTTGCTGTAAACAATAAGCGATGTCTTTTTGAATGCCTAAACGTTGTAATCTTTTTACGTGAGAAGAAGATGCCACAAACGATAATAAATCATTTTTTGCTAATTCGTATTGACGCAAAGCCATCAAAGCAGAATCATCTTCTACCATAAATTCTTCTTGCAAGCGTTCTACTAAAGCTCCCGCAAAAAGCGTATCTTCTAAATTCGGTTTACCTTTCCAGCCCGCACACAATACCAAAATATCGTATTGTTGGTCTTTTAGATAACTAGCCAAAGCACCTAAATTCAAGAAAGCCCCAACCATTACTTTTACAGCTGATTTTGATTTGGTAATCGCTAAAGTTCCGTTTGTTGTTGTCACACAAATAGTTGCACCATTTACTTTCTCGACCATATAACTGAAAGGAGAGTTGTCGAAATCAAAACCTTCTGGGGTTTTTCCGTCACGCTCTGCTGCTGCTAAGTAACCTTTTTGCTGATAACTTACACATTCTTCAATTGTTGATACTGGAATGATTGCTTCTACTCCATTGGCAAAAGCGGTTGTCATACAAGAAGTAGCTCTAAAAATATCTACAACAACAACAATCGAATTCTCGATATTATATAAATGTAATAATTCGGGACTGATACAAACATCTATTTTTTGCATAATTTCAAAAAAATCTAATTCACATTTTTACTTCAAAAAAGGCATTTTAGTCACAACTGCCTTCAAATATTTATTACGGATATTGATATATACTTCCGAACCTACTTTGGTGTATTCTTTAGTGATATAACCCATTCCAATACCTTTGCTAAGCGTAGGCGACTGTGTTCCAGAAGTTACTTCGCCAATGATATTACCAGCTGCATCCATAATTTCATAATGTTGACGAGGGATACCTCTATCAATCATTTCAAAACCTACTAATTTACGAGTTGGACCATTTTCTTTAATTTTTTGATGGAATTCTGAATTGATAAACTCTTTGTTGAATTTAGTAATCCATCCTAAACCTGCTTCAATTGGTGAAGTGCTATCATCAATATCGTTTCCATACAAACAATAGCCCATTTCTGTACGCAAAGTATCTCTTGCTCCTAAACCAACAGGCATGATATTAAATTCGGCTCCTGCTTCGAAAATTGCTTTCCACATCGCTTCGGCATCTTTATTCCAAACATATACTTCAAAGCCACCTGCACCTGTATAACCAGTTGAAGAAATCAAAACATCACCAATACCAGCTATCGTTCCCGATTTGAAAGAATAATACTCCATTGAATCCAAATCTAAATCCGTTAGCTTTTTCAGCGTATCAATCGCTTTAGGGCCTTGAACCGCAAAAAGACTTAACCCTTCAGAAATGTTTTCCATTTCTACACCGAATGTATTATTCTGCTGTAACCAGTTCCAATCTTTTTCAATATTCGAAGCATTTACTACCAAATAATACTCGTTTTCGTTCCAACGATATACCAAAAGGTCATCTACAATTCCACCTTTATCGTTTGGTAAACAAGAATACTGCACTTTACCATCAACCAAAACCGAAACATCATTAGAAGTAACATATTGCAAAAACTCAGTAGCACGTTCGCCTTTTACTACAAACTCACCCATGTGCGACACATCAAAAACACCTACGCCAGTACGAACACCAATGTGTTCTTGAATAAGATTTGTATATAAAACTGGCATTGAATAGCCTGCAAAAGGTACCATTTTTGCCCCAAGTGCCACATGAACATCATTAAGATGTACTAATTTTAAAGCTTCTGTTTGTTCCATTTGATTTGATTATCTTAGCAATTGATGAACCGAAAAAATTAACTATTAAATTTGAAAACATCATTAAAGAAGAAATTAATCTTTAGATGATTTTTAAAATTTTCACAAAAGTAACAAAAAAAAGCGGCAGGCTATAAGATAGAAGCTTTAGACAATTACTCTTTGAAGCATATTGCCTAAAGCTCAGGGCTTATAGCCTATCGCTTATTCTTGATACAAAACTGTCAAAACGGTTTGTCCTACCGCTTTTAAAGTATTTTTGTCGATAACCGACATATTGTCTTGATGCGTATGATGATATGCCCCAAAAGTTTTTGGGTCGTTGGGTCTTAATTCAATAATATCAATCATTTGAATTTTCGCTACATCGTTTACAGGAACGTGATCATCAACCAAACCTCCGCCATCTGCATCTATGAATAAATTAGAATAACCTAATCTACTAGCAATATCCCAAACATTTCTCACAATCATCGGTGCATATTGCATTGAAGTACCTTCATGTGGAAAAACTGCTCCTTTGGCACCAACCATATCTAAATTGATTCCATAATAAGCCGTGTAGTTTTCTTTGTGTTTATGACTTGCCCAATATTGCGAACCTAAACACCAAGAATTTTGTCCATGCTCTCCTTTAAAATCTTCTGGTTCGCCTACATCTTCTACATCAAAGAAAATAATGTCAACGCCAACATTTGGTTTTGTTTTCGCTTGTTGAATACTTCTGGCTAATTCTAACAATACTCCAACACCACTTCCTCCATCATTTGCAGCGTCAATTGCTCTATTTTTATCCACAGAATCTTTGTCTGCTACCGAACGTGCATCCCAATGAGCCGTTAATAAAATTCTTTTCGTAGCCGTTGGATTGATAGAACCAATGATATTTGTTGCATTCAACTTCTTTCCATCAAAAGTAGTTGCTACAAAATCTTGTGTACTTACTTCACAGCCCAACTGTTTTAGTTTTTCGACCAACCAAATTGCACATTCTTTGTGTGCTTTGGTATTGGGAACTCTTGGTCCAAAACTTACTTGTTTTTCAACAAAGCTATACGCTGAATCGGCATTGAAATCTGGCGTGGGATTGAGTGTGACTTCTTCTTGAGGAACACTTTCTTGTGAGCTAGTCGTTTGGCAAGATTTAAAGTAAACTGCCACACCTGAAAAAACAAAAATTGCTAACAGGAGTAGCGCTATTCGATTCGTTTTCATCATTGATTTTTATAATACTCTTTTAATATTGTTGATTATCGCAAGAATAAACTTGCCATATCTGATAAAGAAACAATCTTCATCGTTATTTCGCCACTTGGCGTATAGCTTGGATTTGAAGAAGCGAAAAGCTGTTCTACCAAAGTATTCATTTCTAAAACCGTTAAAGCATGATTTCCATAACGCCCTGCTGAACGTTTTGCCATAGCACGAGCTAGGTTTTCAGCTTTATCCAAATGTAATTCTGATTCATTTTGTTTGAATTGCTCCAAAATTCCCTCTAACATTTGTTGCTCATTTTCTTCTGGAGAATCAGCAGGAATGCCATTTACCATGAAAGAATCATGTTCTACAACACTCAACACAAAGCCAAGATTTCGGATTTCATCTTGAATTTCTAGTAATAAATGAAAATCTGCTGTCGTTAGTTTTACTTTTGTCGGGAATAATAACTGTTGAGAGGCACCACCATTTTTGCGTAAATTCTGCGAGAATTTCTCATACAAAATTCTTTCATAAGCCGCACGTTGGTCAATCAAAAGCATTCCCGATTTTACTTGAGAAATAATGTAGCGATTATGAATTTGAAAAGTAGAAGCCTCTGAATCTTGCGAGGCTCTTTGCGGACGATCACTTCCAATATCATTCGCTTTGCTTTTTAGCAAGAACGAAGTACTTTCTGTGGTATCGCCAAAATCCACTTTCGTTTGTTCTACTTCAGGTTCTTTTCTTTCAAAATCATCAAGCTGACGATTCAAACCTTCATATAATTTATTCCAATTAGTCAGATTTGTTTTTTCTCTAAAAGGTGTTTCAGTCGTTCTTGCAAAAGCACTTACAGCCGTTTCTTTTTTTTGTTCAAAAGGAGAACCGTTGAATTGAAAAATATTATTAGCAAAATTCACATCTGTTTCAAAATCCAAAGAAGGCATCAAATTATGCTGACTCATGGATTTCCGAACCGCCGCTTGCACGATGGCATAAACCGTTCGTTCGTCATCAAACTTAATTTCAGTTTTGGTTGGATGAACGTTTATATCAATATGAATTGGGTCGATTTCAATAAAAAGTACGTAAAACGGATGCGAACCTTCTGGAATTAATCCTTCAAAAGAACTCATCACAGCGTGATTCAAATAGCTATTTTTGATAAAACGATTATTGGCAAAAAAGAACTGTTCACCACGAGTTTTTTTGGCGTACTCTGGTTTACCAACATAACCACGAACACTTACGAAAGAGGTTTCTTCTTCGCAAGAAGCTAATTGTTCTCGATAACCTTTCCCGAATAAATCTACAATTCTTCGACTCAATTTACCCGCAGGCAAATTATATACTTCGGTATCGTTATGATGTAAAGAGAATGAAATTTCAGGATTAGATAAAGCTACTCTTTGAAATTCGTCGATGATATGACGCATTTCAACAGGATTCGACTTTAGGAAATTTCTACGGGCTGGTACATTAAAAAACAGGTTTTTAACCTGAATACTTGTGCCTTCTGGCGTAGCAATGGCTTCTTGTGCTTTTAATTCCGAAGCTTCTATTTTTATTAAAACACCCAATTCGTCGGTTGCTCTGCGAGTACGCATTTCTACTTGTGCTACTGCGGCAATAGATGCCATCGCTTCGCCCCGAAAACCCATCGTTCTGATTTTGAAGAGGTCGTCGGAAGTACGAATTTTGGAAGTAGCATGACGCTCAAAACACATTCTCGCATCGGTTTCGGACATACCCAAACCGTTATCAATGACTTGAATTAAGGTTTTTCCTGCTTCTCTGACGATTAATTGAATGTTTGTTGACTGGGCGTCAATGGAATTTTCCAAAAGCTCTTTCACCACAGAAGCTGGTCGTTGTACGACTTCGCCGGCGGCAATCTGGTTCGCAATGGAATCAGGGAGCAGTTGGATGATATCTAACATTTTCTGAAAACGTATTTTAGGTTAGCTTTTTTTGACAGTGGAGTTCTCCGAATTGTCCCTCTAAGTTCGTGATAAAAGCAGGGAATGCCAACAAAAAATCTACTTTTGGTGTGGATAAATCGCTAAACGGCTTATTTTCAGCTCATAAAGTATTGTGCCAATTACGACTGAATATTCGATAACAATCAGATAAAGTGACTCATTAACAGGCACTTGTCGATAAGCAAAGTAAGAAATCATCACCATTCCAGACCATACAATTCCGAAACGATAAGGAGTAAGTAAGGATAATGTAAAAACCGAAACGATGTACCAAGGATGTACTGTTGTAGCGAAAAAATAATACGTCGTTACAATCAATAATGCTGTTACATAGAAAGTTTCAAGCATTTTTCCTGTCATTTCTTCTCCTTCATTTTTCAGTAAAGTATTGATATTATCTTTCCTCCACCAAAATTTTCCCCAAGATAAATTCAGGATAATAGACAAAGCCGAAAGCCCCAAGATTCCACCAACCCACCAAACAACATCGAAACCAAGTATCAAAAAACCGATTTCCCTAATGATGTAATATACACAGGCATTGAACTGAAAGCTTTGAAAGTAAAGGTCGATACTTGAAAAGAAATTACTGATTATTGCTCCGTCAAAAAAGGGAAGCCAAAGTAGCACAAATAAAAAAGCCGAAAGAAAAGATAAGCAGATTCCATTTTTAAAGCCAATCTTTTTGATGATTAAAGGTAAAAAAATCAACGGTATTAATTTGGTGGCGACCGATAAAGTAAAACATATCACTCCCCAAATTTTATCTCGTCCCGAAACTTGTATTTTACCATGAACAAAAAAATAAATGGCCGATAAAAACCAGAAAATCATCACTCCTTCAAAATGTAAATTACCAGTCAGTTCGATGATAATTAATGGGTTGAAAGCATAAAGTAGTACACTATCTTTTTTCAGTTGATACAGTAAAAACATTACTCCAACATCTGCCAATACGATGATTACTCTTAGCAAAACGATATTTCCCAACAAGTTTTCTGGAAAAAACCATGAAGCAAGTCCAAAAATAAACTGGTTGAAAGGTGGATAAACCGTGTAATAATTTGGCGAGTTTAAATAAGAAAAAAGAGGATTTTCTGGAAATTCGTTGGGTAAATATAAATATGGATTTTTTCCTGCAACAATTAATCGTCCATCCCAGATAAATCGGTAAAAATCATCAGATAAATTCGGAGTTACGAATAATAGCAGCAATCTTAAAACCACCGCAATGCCCAATAAGTACTTTATGTTGAAGTACTTTGACAAACTTTTTACGATTAAAAAATATAAACCAAAAAGTAAAGCGATAATACTAATAAAAATATTGAAATGGGTTCTTGGTAAGTAATATAATATCCAAACATAACCAATTGCTGACAAAACAATTGATATAGGAAGTACCCAAATACTATTTTTTTGAAGGTATTCTGACATTTATACGTTTCTGAAAACTAATTTTGTGTTTTAAATGTTTCCTGAATGCTTGCTAATTTTATAGTCAATTCAGTGCATTTTTAAAATTTGACCCAATCCAGATACAAATTAAATAGAACTCATGTTAAAACAGCAGATATTAATTTACACAGAATCAACGCCAAACCCAAACTCAATGAAGTTTGTCTTGAACTTTGTGTTAGCTCCTGAAGGTTTATCGTTCGACTACGCTATGCCATCAGATGCAGTAGTAGAAGGCAAAAATTCACCTTTGGCAGTTGCTTTATTCGGCTTTGATTTTGTCAAACGAGTATTCATTTCATCAAATTTTGTAACCGTTACCAAAGACGAAGACACAAAATGGGAAGATGAACTATTTGGTTTGAAACAATTTTTGAAAGGTTTCTTTGAAGAGAAAAAAGAAGTATTCACGAAAGCAACAATTGCTGCCAACGATGTAATAGGAGGTGAGCAAGATTCTGAAACAGTTGTGAAAATCAAAGCAGTTTTAGAACAGTACGTTCGTCCAGCTGTAGAATCAGACGGAGGAGCAATCAATTTTCACTCTTTCAATGAAGGAACGGTGAAAGTATTGTTACAAGGTTCATGTTCAGGTTGTCCGTCTTCAACGATGACGTTGAAACAAGGGATTGAAAACCTTTTAACTCGTATGGTTCCAGAAGTAAAAGAAGTAGTAGCAGAAGGTGTTTAAAACCATGCTTTAAGCTTAATTTTTCTTAAATTATATAGATTAGACCTGCAAGGCTTCCGAAACCTTGCAGGTCTTTGTATTTTTGCCTTATGACAGAAAAACGTTGGATTTATAAACCCATTCCTTCCACAGAAAAAATAAAACAAGTCGCTGAAGCAATTAATGTTTCAACGGAAATAGCAACGCTCTTAACTCAGCGTGATATTAATACTTTTGAAGAAGCCAAAGCATTTTTTCGCCCAGATTTAGCTCATCTGCACGACCCATTCTTGATGAAAGACATGGACAAAGCAGTAGAACGCCTAACGAAAGCCATTTCGTCGGGCGAAAAAGTGATGATTTATGGCGACTACGATGTGGACGGAACTACTTCGGTTGCAACGTTTTACGGTTTCTTGAAAAATGTCGTTTATCAAAATTCAGCAAGCTGTCCTTTAGAATTTTATATTCCCGACCGCTATGCCGAAGGTTATGGCGTTTCGCAAGCTGGTGTGGAAAAAGCGGCTAATGAAGGATTTGGATTGATAGTGAGCTTAGACTGCGGAATTAAATCCAAAGAAAAAATTACTTGGGCAAAAGAACATGGCGTTGACTTTATCGTATGCGACCATCACCGTCCTGACGATAACGACCTTCCACCAGCCGTAGCAATACTTGACCCCAAAAGGTCTGATTGTGTATATCCCTACAAAGAATTAACAGGTTGTGGCGTTGGTTTTAAATTATTACAAGCGTATTGCCAAACGCAGGGAATTTCTCAAGAATTATTAATGCCTTACTTAGATTTAGTCGTTACTTCTATTTCTTGCGATATTGTGCCGATTACGGGCGAAAATAGAATTATGGCTTTTTATGGTTTGCAACAATTGAACTCCAATCCAAGAACGGGATTGAAAGCTTTGATGCAATCGGCAAGTTTGGCAGGTAAAATGGATATTACGAAAGTTGTTTTTGGCTTAGGACCAAGAATCAATGCCGCAGGAAGAATCAAACACGCTTATGATGCCGTTAACTTATTATTGACCGACAACGAAGAAGAAGCCACAGATTTTGCCAATATTATTACCAAACATAATAACGACAGAAAAAACTTTGACAGTAATATCACCGCCGAAGCTTTGAGTATCATTGAAGAAGACGAATTGCTGAAATCTGCCAAAAGTACAGTACTTTTTAAAAATGATTGGCACAAAGGAGTAATCGGAATTGTAGCGAGTAGATGTATCGAAAAGTATCATCGCCCAACGATTATTCTGACAGAATCGCATGGACATGCTGCGGGTTCGGCTCGTTCAGTACCGGGTTTTGATGTGTATGATGCCATTGAGGAGTGTTCAGAACATTTGATACAATTTGGCGGACATACTTTTGCGGCAGGTTTAACGTTGGAAATCGCTGAGATAGAAAATTTTAGACGTAAATTTGAAGAGGTCGTTAATCGAAAAATCTTGCCCGAACAATTGTCGCCCAAGATTGACATAGATTTGAAATTGCCTTTGGTAGAAATTTCAGACAAATTTCATAGAATCATGTCGCAGATGTCGCCATTTGGTCCACAAAATATGACGCCAGTTTTTGTTTCGGAAAATGTTTACTTGCATGGCAAAGCATTGAAGATGAAAGAAAAGCATTTAAAAATCAATGTTTTTCAAGAAGATTCACCCGCTTATACTTGTGTAGGTTTCGGGATGGTAGAAGACTATTTTGAGCAACTACAAGAAGGCAAACCCTTTTCAATATGCTATACCATAGAAATCAACGAATGGCAAGGAAGAAAATCATTTCAGTTGATGTTGAAGGATATTAAGGTTTAGGGATTTTAGTGGCTGGTAGGGATACCAGCCATGTATAAAATAGAGATTAGGAATTAATACTGTTCAGAAAATGAAGCAAAAGATAATCATCAAAAACTTTGGTCCAATTGAAGATGTCGAGATGGAAATCAACGACTTTGCTATTTTTATTGGACCACAAGCAAGTGGAAAAAGTACTATTGCCAAAACTGTATTTTTCTTTTTGTCATTGCGAGATGATTTGATGAAATATTTAAGGAATGCTTTTGACGATAATAATTTTGATACTCCGATTACTTCACTTAACAAGATTGTTAGAAATAAACTTACCGATTATTTTGGCTCGGTTCATCAAACCAATTCAAATTTTACTTTAGCGTTTTTTTATAGCGAAAATGTTTCTTTAAGTATATCCCTAGACTATGAAGATGATTTTGTTAAGGTGGTGTTTAGTGATTATTTTGAAAAGAGTCTAAATGAGGAAATTGATTTTCTTAGTATCAGAGCTAACCAATACCACAAATTTGATAATAAATTTTTGACATCAAGTGAGTTAAATGATATAGATGAGCAACGAAGTAATTACATTAAAAAGGTAAAAAGTTCCCTCAACGACCTCTTAGGTTTTAGTTTTGAGAAAGACTTACTTTTCATTCCTGCTGGACGAAGTGCATTTTCCGCACTTTCAGAAAAAGTCCAAGAGATTTCGTCGCAACAATTTGATTTTTTGACTAAAGATTTTCTAAAACGGATAGATAATGCCAAAAATATCTTTAGCTCATATTCTTCAAATTTTGAAGATGAATATAATAACAATGAAGAAATATTTATACTCGCTCAAAAACTCGCAAGTGACATATTGATTGGAGAGTATTTCTATGATAACAATGAAGGTGATAAAATCAGAATCAATAATAAACACTATATCAGACTTCTTCTTGCTTCGTCTGGTCAACAAGAAGCGATTTGGATTGTTCAAATGATACTCCTATTTATTGATATTCCACAAAACCTATTTATTGTAATAGAAGAGCCAGAAGCTCATTTATTTCCAGAAGCACAAAAAAATATGATTGATTTAATTGCTTTATTAGCCAATCAAAATGGCAATCAAGTATTTATCACTACTCATTCACCCTATTTATTGACTTCGATAAACAATTTGATTTATGCTTACCAAGTCGGAGAAAAACATCCTGAAAAAGTATCTGAGATTATTGACAAACAACTTTGGCTAAGTCCAGAAAAAATAAAATCCTATTTTGTGGGAGGAAAAGACAACAAAGGGCGTATTCGTGACATCATTGATGAGGAATTAAAAATTATTAGAGTAGAAGAAATAGACACCGCTTCCAGAATTAATAATGATAAATTTGACCAACTTTTTGATTTAACATGAGACTAACTACCAACCTATCAGAACAATGTGTTGAATTTAATGACACTCGTAGAATAGCAGTATTCAAGGATGACAAAGAGAGTCGGGAATTTATCGTCAATAATCTTAGAAATAAATCTTTAAAGAAATACAGGGTTGATAATTGCTTGATTAGTGAAGGAGAAAAGTGTGATTATCTCTTGGTTGTTGAAGATGAAAAGCTTTATTTCATTGAATTAAAAGGCTCAGATTTAATAAAAGCCGTCAGTCAAATCAACACTTCACTTGATAAGCTTTTATCTTCATTCAGTCATAATGCTGTAAATGGTATAATTGTACTTTCAAAAGTGAATACTCCAGATTTGCGTGACACACGTTTAATAAAACTTAGTAAACGGCTAAAAGAACTTAATGGAACTCTGGTGTATGGAAGTAAAAAAATGGAAGAACAGCTATGAAAAACCTTTTTTCAAAAGAAATAATTTATGAAGATAGCATAATAGATTGTATCTGTGAAGCTTATGATTTGGTCATAACAGACTGCTTGAAAGACGATAACGAAATAACGATTGCTTTGGACGAAGAAGGCGACCCAGTGTGGGTATTTAGTTTAGTAGAAGGAAATTATTTAACATTTGACAGAACTTTTCGGCTTGTTTGGCAAGACGACGAGCTGTTGAGTACTATTGAATTATGATTTTAAGAACAGAAAATTTAGTTAAAAAGTACGGGCAGCGTCTCGTAAATGATAACGTTAGTTACCAAGTAGCACAAGGTGAAATTGTGGGGCTTTTAGGGCCAAATGGTGCTGGGAAAACCACTTCCTTTTACATGGCTACAGGCTTGGTAAAGCCGAATTCTGGCAAAGTATTTTTGGATGATACCGAAATAACGGACTTGCCCATGTACAAACGTGCCAGATTGGGAATTGGTTACTTGGCTCAGGAGGCTTCGGTTTTTAGAAGTCTTTCGGTAGAGGAAAATATTTTAGCCGTTTTGGAAATGACTAAGCTTTCTAAACAAGAACAACGTGAAAAAACTGAATCGCTTTTAGAAGAGTTTTCGTTGACACACGTTCGTAAAAACTTAGGTCAAGTACTTTCTGGTGGGGAGCGTCGTCGTACTGAAATTGCTCGTGCTTTGGCGGTTGACCCAAAATTTATTTTGTTGGATGAGCCTTTCGCTGGGGTTGACCCCATTGCGGTAGAAGAAATTCAAGGAATTGTAGCCAAATTAAAGTATAGAAATATCGGAATTTTAATTACCGACCACAATGTGGACGAAACACTTTCAATCACTGACCGTGCTTATTTACTTTTTGAAGGTAAAATTCTGAAAGCTGGTACACCACAAGAATTGGCTGATGATGAACAAGTAAGACGCTTGTACTTGGGTAAACATTTTGAATTGAAGCGGAAGATTTAAACGAAAGTGTTTTCACCTCATCACTTCCTTCAAAACCGTTAAAGATTTTATTTCTCCTAAAGTATCTACATGAAGTCGGTAGAATAAAATGATGGATTCTAATAATTGATTACGGCTATTTCTATCAATTTTGGGAGATTGATGATATGGTGTATTCAATAAAACATCTAATTGGTTTTCTAATGGCAAGCTAAGTACTGGCAAATTATGAATCCTTAATTCATTTGAAATTTCGTGTGCATTTTCGGGAGAAAAACCCAAATAAGTACCCAATTGCAATAAGAACTGTAAATGGAAATTCTCAAAATGTTCTTTTACTTCATCCAACCAAATAATTGAATTGTGCAGAAATTCAAATAGAAGATGATTCCCAGTTTCTTCTTTGAGTGATTTCCCTAAGATTTCTGTGATAAAAAGGGCAATCGAAGATTTATAAATATCATAAGGTAAAGTATGAAACGGATTATTGCACTTTATTTCGGCAATGCGATGTATTTGCTTATTTGCTCCTGCATTTTTCCCTTTTTGATAAATCACTAAATCCAATAAAGTAAGTGGTTGAAACAAGGCTATTTTATTCTTTGATTTCGCACTTCTTACACCATTTTCAATGTAGGCTTGTATCCCAAATTCTTCGGTATAAATATTCACAATTACCGACGTTTCTCGGTAACGAATATAATTTATCACGATGCCTCTGGTTTTATTTAACATAGTTTTACTCTTTTTCTCTTAGCCAAACCAATTTTTGTACAGGTATTTTCTGTTCAATTTTATCTCTTAAAATATCCATTATTTCTTCGGTTGGCATATCTTTATCGAAGCGAATCGGTTCTTTGAAAGTAACAGAAAGCGTGGTATTTCGCTTCTTGAATCGAAGTCCTTTTTTATCAAAAGCTCTTCTAAAACCATTGATTACAACAGGAACAACAATTGGATTATGTGTTTTAATTAAATGTGCTGTTCCTTTACGAAGGGGAGCATAAGGGGTGGTTGTTCCTTGCGGAAAACTTACTACCCAACCATAAGATAATCCTTTGCCTACTTTATCTTCTGCCGCTGTATCTACTTCTTTCTTAACATCTTTCCCTTTTTCTCGCCAAGAGCGATTCACTAAAATGGCACCTGCTTGCGAAAAAACTTTTGGTAATAATCCTCCTTCGGTCATCGTTTCTGAGGCTGCAACATAAAATACTTTTGAGCGTGGTGCTAACAAATAAATCGGGAAATTAATTGAATTCCGAAAGCCCCATTTCACACTAAAGAAAATATGGTAAAGGCAAATCACATCCATAAAATATGTTTGATGATTTGATAAAAACAGTACGCCTTCATTCGGTAAGCCTTCTAAATGTTGTGTTCCACTTATTCTTGTTTTATTGATGCCTCTTAAACGAGAGTATGTTATCCATCCTAACACAATCATGATAATTCTTTTTACAAGCATTGAATTGCCAAATGGATCTCTTTCAAAGATTCCAAATACATCCAACATTGGTAAAAGTTTTTTTAAGTGTTGATTCATCGTTTCTGGTTATTATTACGCTACTATAATCAGGTTTTAAGGGTAATTTTCTTATACTTGTAAAATCGAAGATAGATAATTTTTGGTATATTGTTTAAAAATTGTTCTTCCTCAATCTTTCTAAACTCTTAATTACATTTTGGGTTATTCTTATGAACAGCGAAAATCGTCTGTTTTTTTCAAATAATAGCGATTTATGAATGTACTCATCACAGGTGGTTCGGGCTTAGTTGGTACTCGCCTGACACAAATACTAATTGCCAATGGATTTACGGTTTCGCATCTGAGTAGAAAGCCTACAAATACTACTGGAAAGGTAAAAGTATATCATTGGGATATTAAAAATAGCATCATCGACGAGAAAGCTTTACTTGAAGCCGACTACTTGGTGCATTTGGCAGGAGCGGGGATTGCGGATGAGAAATGGACGGATGCCAGAAAAAAGGAAATTATCGAAAGTAGAACGAAATCTCTTCATTTAATTACCGAAAGTTTAAAAACACTTCCTCATAAAATTCAAGCTTTGGCTTCTGCTTCGGGCATTGGTTTTTATGGAGCTGACACTGGCGATGAAATCATTACTGAACAACATCCTTCTGGTAATGATTTTGTAGCTGACTGCTGTATTCAGTGGGAAGCGGTAGCAGATGAAGTAGAAAAACTAGGCATTAGAACCGTAAAATTACGTACTGGTATCGTCCTGAGTACTAAAGGTGGTGCTTTGCCAAAAATATTATTGCCTGTGCGCTTCGGTTTAGGTGCTGCTTTGGGAACTGGCAAACAGTATCAATCTTGGATTCATATTGATGATTTATGTGAATTATTTATTCAATCGCTGACTGACAATACGATGTCTGGTGTTTATAATGCAGTTGCACCCAATCCTGTTAGCAATTTTGGATTGACAATTACCTCCGCTGAAATTCTTAATAAACCTTTCTTTATGCCCAACATACCTGCTTGGGTATTAAAAATGATTTTCGGAGAAATGGCGAATATCGTTTTGGGCGGCAATTATGTCTTGAATCAAAGAATTGCTTCGGAAACATCTTTTCAATATCAATATATTTCTGTAAAAAAGGCTTTAGAGGCTCTATTGTAGATTGGTGAAAAGCATTAATTTAAAAATTATCTCAACCCAAATCTTGATGCAAAAAATGAATGTTCCAGCGTAATTATCTATTTGATAATTTGTAATTGAAATTGTGAACGTAACATTTTTTTGTTCCTTTCAAGCCATACATTGGTACGCCAAAGCTGAAACATTTTGTATTCTACTTTGTAAAAAATATATTTCCGTAACAATTCAATACTTGCTCCAATAGAAAAAATAACAATAACTATGATGCAAATATTTAAGATGAGTAGTAAAATTGAATCTTTTCCCTGAACCTGATTCAAAAAATAAACAATGATTTTTCGGATAAGTGGATGGTCATGAATGAGATAAATTCCAAAGACAGCACTTGAAACTAAATTGATTGCATTATTTTGTATTTTAATTTCTTTAAAAGAATAGAAAAGCATTATTGCCGATATTATCAATATCGGATTATTATATGAAAATAATCTCCATGCAAACTGTGGTTTTCCTAAAGCTAATAAAACCAAAATACCTCCAAATAAAAATATCGCCAAGCCAATAAAGTAGTAAATTGGAGTTTTTATTTTGAAGTTAAACTTGTTGAGTAATCTTGCTAGAAGATAAATTGAGATAAAATGAAAAATAGTATAACCATCCCCCGCTACTGTTCTGAAAATAAATCCTGAAAAGCTATCCAAATACAACAGACCCGCTAACAATAAAACAAGTTGACGATTATCAATAAATTCGACACCTTTGTTGAGAAAAGGGGAAATAAAATACAATCCTAAATATACTCCTAAATACCACCACACATTTCCTGAGATTGGAAGAATAGATTTGACAAAGTCTGTGAAGCTAATTTTAATGCTACTTGTCAAAAAAAACACCAATGAAATACAAATTGAATAGAAAAAAGCTTGGAAAATGATGGAAATCAGATTCCTTAGTCTGAACTTTATACCAAAATAACCTGATATAAAAATAAAGGTGTTTACGCCAACGATGACAAAACTATTAATGAAGAGTTCTGAATAAACTGTTCTATTGGCATGTGAAAAGTCTTTGATGTTTTTTTCTAAAGCGTATCCATGAACAATAACATGGTGAACAATAATCATTATCATCAAAACTATACGCAATAGTTCGATGTTTGATTCTCGATTTTTCATTGAAATAGGATTTAAAAATGTAGGTTATTAAAATAAGGTTTAATATTTTTTCGATTATAGACACCCCAAAAATAACAAATTCTTTAGTCTTACTTTATTTTATCATGGTAAATTCAACTTATATTTTACAAACGCAAAACATTTTTGATTAAAGACAAAAATCCATTGGGACTTTTAAAAAATATCCGTTATTCATCCTCAAAATATTAATATTATTACTTCATGAAAAACATTTTAGTGTATTGTGGCTCATCTTTTGGGCAAAATGAAATTTATAAATCTACCGCCAAAAACCTTGGCAAATTACTTGCTCAACAATCACTCAGACTTATCTATGGTGGTGGCAGTGGCGGATTAATGGGTGTTGTAGCGGATGCTGTACTAGAAAATGGTGGTGAAGTAACAGGAATTATTCCTTCGTTTATGGAAGCTTGGGAAGTACAACACAAAGGTTTAACCGAATGTATCGTCGTTGATTCTATGCACGTTCGCAAGCAATTAATGGCTGAAAGGGCAGATGCTGTTATTGCTTTACCGGGCGGTTGGGGTACTTTAGATGAACTGTTTGAAATTCTTACTTGGCGACAAATCGGTTTACACAAAATGCCGATTGGTTTATTAAATACAAATGGCTTTTATGATGATTTAATTGTAATGCTTAACAAAATGGTGACAGAAGGATTTGTCAGAGAAGCCAATGCTAGATTTTTGATTATCGACGATAACATTGATTCTTTAATAGAAAAACTCAGAAATGATTCTTATGAAGGCGAATTAATCGGAAAGAGGATTGATAAAGCCTAAAACAATGTTTTTTTGTAATTTTCGTTCAAAACCTAATCGTGATTGTGTTATTCTTTGTATGAAAAAGCTTACTACCTTCTTTATTTCTTCTTTATCATCGCTCTGTTTTACAGATATGATAGCTCAAAATAAGCCTGAAAGCTTGGGTGCAGCCGTCAATTCTGAATATTCAGAACTGAATCCTGTGATAGCACCTGATGGAAGAATTTTATATTTCGGAAGAAAAAGTCACCCGCAAAATAAATATGGCGTAGCAGGAACAGACCAAATTTCAGGTTCGCAAGATATTTGGTTTGCCGAAAATGTGATGGGGGCATGGTCTGCTGCTAGAAGAATGCCTGAAAGCTTGAATCGTGATCAGTATAATTCTATTCTTAGTATTTCGCCCGACGGACAAACAATCTTATTGAAAGGAGCTTATGTGAATGGTCAATACGAAACAAGAGGTTTTTCGATTGCCAAAAAGTCTGCAAATGGTTGGGAGATTCCGAAGAAAGTAATCATTCCCAAATATGAACGTCTGAGTAAAGGAAAAAATGAATACGGTTTTCTTTCAAACGATGGCAAAGTACTTCTAATGGCTTTTTCTGAAAAAAAGAATTCAGACGAAGATGATATTTATGCTTCCTTCTTAGAAAACGACGGAACATGGTCGGAAGTAATGAATTTAGGCGATGAAATTAATACCAACTTTACCGAAACTACTCCTTTTTTAGCCCCAGATGGTAAAACTTTATACTTTTCGAGCAATAGAGAAGGAGGAAAAGGAAGTAATGATATTTGGGTAAGTAAGAGAAAAGATGATACTTGGATTCATTGGACTGAACCAATCAATATCGGTGAACCCATCAATACCGACCAGTATGATGCTTATTATACTATTTCTGCGGCTGGCGATTATGCTTATTTTGTTTCAGGAAATAATTCTTTGGGTAAAAAAGACATCTTTAGGTTAAAGTTAGATGTTCCGAAACCTATTGAAGCTGATTCCAAACCAACTGTAACAACAAACCCAATTGGTGGCGGAACTAGAAAGTCAGAAGACAGAAAACCTACTCAACCAACAAAATCAGATGCTGTTGTTTTAGTTTCTGGGAAAGTAATTGATGGAAAAACGGGGAAAGTACCGCAAAATGCACAAGTTATTTATGAAGATTTAAGTACAGGTAAAGAACTGGGTATTGCTTCGCCAGACCCCAACACTGGAATCTATAAAATTGTGTTGCCTTATGGCACAAATTATGGTATCAGTACCAAAATTGACGGTTATATTGGTACTTCGCAAAACATAGATTTAAGTAAAATTTCTGGAAGATATTTGGAAGTAGAAGGGAAAGACATGACGGTAAAACCTATTGAAGCTGGTACAAAAGTGGAAATGAATAATATCTTCTTTGAATTTGGAAAAGCCGCTTTACAACCAGAATCATATCCAGAACTGAATAGAATTGCCAATTTCTTTAAAACAAATAGCAAACTTATTTCGGAAGTAAGCGGACATACCGATAATGTTGGTACTGATGAAATAAACAACAAATTATCGCAAGAACGTGCTGATGTGGTTCGTAATTATTTACTTACTCAAGGTGTACCAGCAGAAAGAATTAAAGCCAAGGGTTACGGAAAAACCAGACCAAAAGTAGCAAACGATACGCCTGAAAATCAAGCGATTAATAGAAGAGTAGAATTTGAAGTGTTGAAGAATTGATTGAATTGCTTTAGGCTATAGGCTCTAAGCATTAGGCTAAAATTTCTGTTTTCAAATATTTTGTTTGCTGTAATCACTGAAGATTATTTTTGAAAATCATTTTGAAAAATTAAAAGAATATCAAGTATAAAATTATCGCTGATTTTAAACTACCTTGTAACTAACTAAAAAAACATAACAATGGCAAAGGACAAAGGCTCAATCAAGGAAGTAAAAAAAGAACCGACCAAAACCTTAAAGGAAAAAAGAGCGGCAAAACAGGAAAAGAAGAGTAGTAAAAGAGATTAACTTAAATATTCCCAACCCTCAGAATTAGCTTTCTGAGGGTTTTTTATTGAATTCAATTTCAAATACACACCTTTTTGGTTAAAGTATTATAATTTATGGTTTGATTCTGTCGTATTTCTTATAAAAATTAATCCATCAAAATAATCTGATAGCTTTGTTTCTTCTGTGTAAGCATCTTTATCTTCTGGTCGGTATCCAATTTGTCTTATTTTTAATCTTTTATTTATGCTTTTTGTATTTTTCGTTTCAATAAAAAACGAGTGTTGCTTTTCATTTTTTAGTAGATGCTCCCAAGAATTGGGTAATGGGGCAATAAGTGTATATTTTTTGTATTGATTATCATGCGTATCGACAAAATCCGATGTTGCACTATAAGTACCTTTAGCTGTTGCTGTTCCAATGGCATAATATTGATTGCTAAATGCTCTTTTTAAATAGCTCCCCATACCTCCAGGATTTGAATCTTTTTGCGTCGCATCTGATGCTTTATAGGCAATGTGTCCATTATGAGCGAAAATAACCATCTTATTTTCACCAGACTGCTTCGCTAGTTCACTTACCATTTCTGCCATCATTTCATCTCTTGTTTTTGCCTCTTGACTCATTCCTGCTTTGTACAATACATGAAAACCTTGCTTACAGTTTAGTAACGCATTTTTCAGTGTATTACTATATTGTTTAGGATTCTTGGATATTAAACTATCAATCATAACAACTATTTGATGTCCATCTGTAGCATTTTTTACAATTTCTTCCATATTCAATTTTATAGTTGAATCATTTTGTGCATTCCATGCTTTATCTTGCTCTTTTGCATTTTTGTATAGACTTTCAGCAAAAGAGATTAATGCTTTATTTTGAGTTGATTTTAGTTCATCCAATACTATTTTGGCTGAATACTCGATATAATTCCAATCCATTCCAGTAAATTCAATTTTATCAGAATGTATTTTATTATACTGTCTCATCCAAAGCAATAGCGATTCTATTTCTTTAGTTTGCCAAACAGATGTAATATTCTCTCTTATCGCTTGTTGAATATTTCTATCAGAATTGATCATTTGATTCAGATAATAACTATTTCCAAAAGCATTTTCAAAACAAATGAGGTTAAAACCTTTTTTTTCAACCAATTCTTTTATCAAGGCAATCCTAATTTCATTAAATTCTTTTGTGCCGTGAGTTCCTTCTCCTAAAGCTACAATTCTTTTGTTTCCTATTTTATCAATAATTGGTTTTAATTGTTTTTGCAAAAGTGCTGGTTTCTCTAAGTTCAATGCATGAACAGGTAATGTTTTCTGACCAAACAATTGGAATCCAATCAAGAAGCTGGTGATAAGTATTAATTTTATTCTCATCGTATTACGAAGTATTAAAAAGTTAAATGTTTATTTTGATTTCTGTTCAAATATCTATGAGCATCTTTCTAATCCGAAGTTTATTCGATAAACTTGATTTGTAGGTCGATAAACTTTATCTTCGAGACGATGGCTTTTAAAATTAGTCTTATCAATCTTCTTAATAACTATGAATCAAACCTTGAAATGTATCATCGTTGACGATGAAGAACCTGCCCAAGATATTCTTCGGTATTTTATCGAACAAGTAGCTTTTTTAGACTTAGAAGCAGTTTTTTTCAATGCTATTGAAGCCATTGAATATATTGCCAAATATGAAATTGATATTGTTTTTACAGACGTGAAAATGCCAAGAATTTCAGGGATTGATATGATAAAATCTTTCAATAAACAGCCTAGTATCATTATTACTTCCGCTTTTCAAGAATATGCAATTGATGGCTTTAATTTGGACGTGATTGATTTTTTAGTCAAACCTTTTTCATTTGATAGATTTTTAAAGGCAGTTAATAAAGTAAAGTCATTATATCAGATTCCTTATCATCTCATTGAAAACCAAGATAAAATCATCAATTCTTCAACCGATAGCTTTTATGTAAAAGAAAATGGAAAACTCAGAAGAGTTGATTTCGACAATATTATTTACATTGAAGCCCTCGGAGATTATGTCAAGATTTTTACACTCATTGACAAGCCAATCGTTACACTTATCACGATGAAAAAAATACAAAGTTTATTACCTCAAAATCTCTTTTGCAGGATTCACAAATCATTTATCGTAAAAATTAGTGCTGTAAAATCAATTGAAGGAAATATCGTGGAGTTGGAAAATGAAAATAAATTACAAATTGGTTTACAGTATCGTGATAATGTTTTTAATTACATAAAAGCCATCAATTAATATGAATTTATTTTCAGAAAAAAAACTTGATTTACTATTCCATAACTCTTTTAAATTTAGATTTTCTTTACATTTAAGTTTCTGGATAGTAATGTTTTATCTAAGATTTTTCTTTCTAATTGATAGCTTAAATGCTACAAGACCACTACCAACAGGTCTTTCAAATTTTATTATCAATATCATTTTCTTTTACTCTTTAGTTTACTACGGTTTACCCAAATTATTGCTCAAAAAACTAATTGAATGCTTGTTTCTAGTAATTGTACTTTACTGTTTGATGATACTCATTAATTATTTTACTGTTTGGTCTTATCTCAAATTTGGCGGACAAGCTACACAAACTACAGAAAATATTCTTCTAGTAAACAATGGATTTTTTGTTGCTTTTTTGGGAAAAAGAGCTTCGTTTTATTTTCTCTTCGATACTTTTTTTGAATTACTTTTTCCATTAGTGTTAAAATTGGGGAAATCATTTTACGAAGCCCACATTAAAACAATTACTTTAGAGAGAGATAAATCTGTTTTAGAACTAAATCGCCTCCGAAATCAAATAAACCCTCATTTTTTTTTCAATAATCTCAACAGTATTTACAGTCTGGTTTTAAAGCAAGACGAACGAGCGTCAACTGCACTATTAAAATTGTCTAACTTAATGCGACATACTCTGTATGAAGCTGATACTGAAAAAACACCATTGAGTCAAGAGATTACACTCATTACCGATTATTTATCCTTAGCCAAAATTCGGTATGGTTCAAGAGTTATTATTTCTTATGAAGAAGAAAATAACGATGATGGTTTTATTCCAACAATGTTACTTCTTTCGTTTGTAGAAAATGCATTTAAACATGGCGTTGAAGAGGAAATTTCAAATAATAAAGCTTGGGTGAAAGTCATTATTAATGCCAACGATGGAATTCTTGTTGCTGAATTTGAAAATAGTAAGCCTAAAGTGCAAGCTAAAGCTAAAATTGGAGGAATTGGACTAACAAATTCAAAGAAAAGACTGGATTTACTTTATCCTAATTCTCATCAGCTAGACATTCTTGAAAAGGTTGATTCTTACTATGCTAAAATCTCCTTAAAATTTTAAATTGATACTTCTATTCTTTCATTTATTTTCTAACAAAGAAGTATGTGAAACATTTTGATTTTATCCACTTCTGGTTATCTTCTTTACAATTATTTCAAAACTTAATCCTTTTGGTCAAGGTTCTCATTTTTCAGCTCAACAAGTAAATCATAACCGATAATTAATCCTTTAATTTTCATGATTGATTTTTATCTTTGAGGGAATACTTCATTCATCAAATCTAACATCAATACTATGCGAAAGCTCTCCTTTGCTTTGTTACTACTTTTTGTAGTTTCATTTTCGAGTAATGCTCAAAATTCAAGCTTAAAAGCCAATTATCAATTGGCAGCTAAATTTTCTCCTAAAAAATTAAATAAAATGATTTTCTCTACCAGCGTTGACCCGCACTGGTTGAAGAAATCCGACCGCTTTTGGTATGTTTATGAAACTACCGAAGGCAAAAAATGGTATATCGTTGACCCTTTGAAAGCAGAGAAAAAGCTACTCTTCGACAATGAGAAATTGGCAGCGGCTATTACCAAAATTGTAAAAGACCCTTTTGATGCCCAACATTTAGGTCTAGACAGTATGCGTTTTGTGCGTGATGAAAACTGGATTCAGTTTGAAGTAAAAAGTACGCAAGACATTGTTGAGAAAAAAGATTCAACCGCCAAAAAAGATGCGAAAGCTAAAGAAAAACCAAAAGGCAAAAAGACTTTTTACTTTGAATATAGCCTTAACTCTGGCGAATTGATTGAATTAAATGATTTTAAAAAACCTAAAAGAAAACCTGTTTGGGCAAGTATTTCTCCAGATGGAAACACGATTATTTTTGGTAAAAAGCAGAATTTGTATTTGATGGATAAACTCAACTATGAAAAAGCCCTCAAAAACGAAGAAGATAGCACAATCGTTGAAGTACAATTGACAAAAGATGGTATTGAAAATTTTGGTTATCACCGTGAATCTCTTTCTTTTGGCGACAACGAAACCAATGTCGATAAAGAAAAAAACAAAAATAAGCGTAAGCCTGCTTCCATTTTCTGGAGTCCAGATAGCAAGAAATTTGTTTTGACTCGTACCGATAGCAGAAAAGTAAAAGACTTGTGGGTTATCAACAGCATTGCCGACCCACGACCAACTTTAGAAACGTATAAGTATTGGATGCCTGGCGAGAAAGAAGCTCCAGTTGAAAATGTGATTCTTTTTGATATAGCAAGTAAAAGTCAACAAGAATTAAATGCCGATTTGTTCAAAGACCAAAGTATCGGTATTTGGAGTACAACACCACTTGCTAATACTCGTGACGATGACTATCGCCCAAATATTTGGCTTGGTACAAAAGATAAATTCTATTTTACCCGCACCAGCCGAGATTTGAAAAGTATTGATGTTTTGGTGGCTGATGTAAATACAAATTCGGTAAAAAGTATCATTGAAGAACGAATGAATACTTATTTAGAAAACCGCAAATTGGGTTTAGTAAACGGCGGAAAAGAGTTAATTCATTGGAGCGAAAGAGATGGCTGGGGACATTTTTACTTGTATGATGAAACTGGAAAACTCAAAAATCAAATTACTTCTGGGGCTTTTCACACTGAAGAAATTATCGGTATTGATGAGAAAAAACGTGTACTTTATTTCACCGCCAATAATCGTGAAAGTAACGAAGACCCATATTATTTGCACACCTATCGGGTGAACTTCGATGGAACAGGTTTAAGATTATTAAATGAAGGTAATTTCGACCACGCTTCAAGTATTAACGATAATCAATTATACTTTGTTGATAATTTTTCAAGAATAAATACTGCTCCAAAAGCAGTTTTATACAATACTGAAGGTAAAAAAATCTTAGATTTAGAAACAACAGATTTATCGTCTTTGATGGCTTCTGGCTATAAATTCCCTCAAACATTTAAAGTAAAAGCTGACGATGGCATTACAGACCTTTTTGGTGTAATGTACAAACCTTATGATTTTGACAGCACTAAAAAGTACCCAATTATTGAATACGTTTATCCAGGGCCACAAACTGAGAGTGTCAATAAAACTTTCAGCAAAGGAATGGATAGAATAGACCGTTTGGCACAATTAGGCTTTATTGTGATTACTGTTGGAAACCGTGGTGGAAACCCTGCTCGAAGCAAATGGTATCATAATTATGGCTATGGAAATTTAAGAGATTACGGTTTGGCCGACAAAAAAGCTGCGATAGAACAATTAGCCGACAAACATTCTTTTATGAATATCAATAAAGTTGGTATTCATGGGCATAGTGGTGGTGGTTTTATGAGTACCGCAGCGATGTTTGTTTATCCAGATTTCTTCAAATCGGCTGTGAGCTGTGCTGGAAATCATGATAACAGTATTTACAATCGTTGGTGGTCTGAAAAACATCATGGCGTAAAAGAATTAATTTCTGAAAAAAATGATACAAGTTTTGTTTACAGCATAGAGAAAAATCCTGATGTCGCTAAAAACCTAAAGGGTAAATTGTTATTAATTCACGGAGAAATTGATAATAATGTGCATCCTGCCAATACAATTCGAGTAGTAAATGCTTTAATCAAAGCCAATAAGCGCTTCGAAATGCTTACTTTACCAACACAAAGACATGGTTTTGGAGACATGAATGAATATTTCTTCTGGAAAATGGCTGATCATTTTACAAAATATCTCTTAGACGATTTCAGCGATAGAAGTGTAGATATTGAAGAAATGAATCGAGAAATAGAAAGAAAACGATAATTTCATTTTTCTTAATCTTAAAATAAAACTTTTACCAAACCAAAAACCTCTTTTTAAGGTTAAATTTGTATCGAATTTTTCGCCACGAATTGCTCGGATTTTTAGGAATCTGGCGGTTCGTGGCTATTGTTGTTATTGAAGACAAGATTATGCTCGTAAAAGATTTCCTTACTCTGTATCGTGAAGACGGTTTTGTACAGACAATTGCAGAACAAATTAAAACGCCAAAAGACTATCCACACATCCAAATCAAAGGCTTTGTTGGTAGTTTGGATGCCGTTATTGCTTCTGCTTTACATTTACTTGACGAAAAACAATCACACCTTTTTGTCCTTTCCGACCGTGAAGAAGCGGCATATTTTATCAATGATTTACAAAATTTAGTAGGCGAGGAGCGAGTACTTTCTTTTCCGATGTCGTACAAAAGGGCTTATCAATACGAAGAAGTTGACAACGCCAATGTATTGATGCGAGCAGAAGTATTGAATAAACTCAATAACATTACAGAAGGATTATTGATCGTTACTTATCCAGAAGCTCTTTCTGAAAAAGTAATCAACAAGCGTTCGCTTTCTAAAAATACTTTCACGATAAATGTTTCTGAGAAATTAGATACGGCTTTTTTGGGTGAAGTATTGTCAAGTTATGATTTTGAAAAAACTGATTTTGTTTATGAAGCGGGTCAGTATTCCATTCGTGGCGGAATTGTGGATGTGTTTAGTTATGCTAATGATTTGCCTTACCGAATCGACCTGTTTGGTGATGAAGTAGAAAGTATCAGAACTTTCGACCCTGAATCTCAGCTTTCGGTAGAATCAATTTCCAGAATTAATATTATTCCAGATGTTCAAAACCGATTGATTCAGGAAACTCGTGAACCTTTCTTTAATTTTTTACCAGAAAATACTCGTCTTTGGTTCAAAGATGTAGAATTGACGTTGGAAATTATCGAAAAATCTTTCGAGAAAGTAGAAGCGAACTTTCAAGAAATCATTGCCAAAAGTGGTGGCATCAAAGTAATTTCTGAACCCAATCAATTATTTGAAACTCGCCGAAGTTTTCTGAATCTGATTAAAGAATTTGGTACGGTTGAATTTGGCAAAAGATTTTACTTCAAGTCTGTTCAAGAAAAATTACTTTATCAAGCCAAAGTACAACCAACTTTTAACAAAGATTTTAAAAGATTGGCTGATAATCTCCGTGAAAATCAAGGTTTTCATTACACCAATATTATCACTGCCGATTCACCCAAGCAACTTGAACGTTTAGCTACCATTTTTGATGAAATTGATAGAAATGTTCGCTTCCAAGCCTTGAATATTTCTTTGAGAGAAGGATTCATCGACCTGCAATCAAAAATTGTTTGTTACACCGACCACCAGATTTTCGACCGTTTTCATCGTTTCCGAGAAAAAAGTAAATACTCAAAGTCAAAAGCATTGACCTTGAAAGAATTACGTTCTCTTCAAGTAGGCGATTTTGTTACGCACGTTGATTATGGAATTGGGCGTTTTGCAGGTTTAGATAGAGTAATGGTTGGCGATGCCGAACAAGAAGCCATTCGTTTGATTTACAAAGACAACGATGTGTTGATGGTTTCAATCCATTCACTTCACAAAATTGCGAAGTACTCAGGCAAAGAAGGCGGCCCGCCAGTGATGTCTAAATTAGGTTCTCCAGAATGGGAAAATCGAAAATCGAAAGTAAAGAAACAAGTAAAAGACATTGCCAAGGAATTGATTTCGCTCTACGCTAAACGTAGAATGGCACCAGGTTTTGCTTTTTCAAAAGACACTTTCATGCAGGCAGAACTGGAATCTTCTTTCTTGTACGAAGACACGCCTGACCAAGCAAAATCTACTGCCGACGTAAAAGCGGATATGGAAAAACCACATCCGATGGACAGATTAGTTTGTGGTGATGTAGGTTTTGGAAAAACGGAAGTGGCAATTCGTGCGGCCTTTAAAGCTGTGGCAGATTCAAAACAAGTAGCGATTTTAGTACCGACTACGGTTTTGGCAATGCAGCATTTCAGAACTTTCCGTGACCGTTTGGAAAAATTTCCTTGTCGTGTAGAATATATCAATCGTTTCAAATCGGATAAACAAATCAAAGAAACACTCAAAAGGGTAGCTTCTGGCGAAACGGATATTCTGATTGGCACGCACAGAATTGTGAACAAAGATGTCGTTTTCAAGAATTTAGGTTTGATGATTATTGATGAAGAGCAGAAATTTGGCGTAAAAGTAAAAGACCGTTTGAAAGAAATGCGAGTAAACATTGACGCACTTACGCTCACGGCTACGCCAATTCCAAGAACACTTCATTTTTCTTTGATGGGAGCAAGAGATTTATCTATCATCGCAACGCCTCCACCAAATCGTCAGCCAGTTACGACTGAATTACAGATTTTCAGTGAAACACTTATTCGTGATGCTGTAAGTTATGAAATCAAAAGAGGCGGACAAGTATATTTTGTGCATAACCGAGTAGGAGAGTTGGAATCTATCGCCAACCTGATTTTACGCATGGTGCCAGATGCCAAAGTAGGTGTTGCTCATGGACAAATGGATGGTGATAAGTTGGAAAAAGCCATGATGAATTTCATTGAAGGACATTTTGATGTGTTGGTTTCAACCAATATTATTGAAGCTGGTTTGGATATTCCGAATGCGAATACCATTTTGATTAATCATGCCAACCATTTTGGTTTATCAGATTTACACCAAATGCGTGGAAGAGTAGGACGTTCCAACAAAAAAGCATTTTGTTATTTATTGACACCAGCACTTTCCTTATTGACTACCGAAGCCCGAAAAAGACTGAGTGCTTTGGAAGAATTCTCTGATTTGGGTGATGGTTTCAAAGTAGCGATGCGAGATTTGGATATTCGTGGTGCAGGAAATTTATTAGGAGCTGAACAAAGTGGCTTTGTAAATGATTTAGGTTATGAATTGTATCATAAAATTTTAGACGAAGCTGTTCAAGAATTGAAAGAAAATGAATTCAGAGCGTTATTTGAGAAAGATTTAGCAGAAACTGCCGAAAAACTCAAAATTGATTGTCAGATTGAAACAGATTTAAGAGTATTAATTCCAGAAAAATATATTAGTAGTATTTCTGAAAGACTTTCGCTTTACACCCAATTGGATGATATGAAAACGGAAGAAGAATTGGTGAAATTCGAGAGTATGATTATTGACCGATTCGGACCAATTCCACCAGAAATGTCTGATATGATTGAAATTGTGCGGGTTCGTTGGATTGCAGAATCATTGGGGATGGAAAAAATATTGCTGAAAAATAATAATCTGAAATGTTATTTCGTTCCCTCAGAGAATGAAAAGTATTATAAATCAGCAGTTTTCGGCAAGGTTATTGAATATGTTAAGCAAAATTCAAGAAAATGTTCGCTGAAAGAAGTCAAAGGAAAGCTTATGCTTTACTTCGATAAAATTACTTCAATTGAAGAATTGAAATGGATTTTAAAGGAAATTGCAAAATTATAAAGCCTATACAATTCAAATTTTTGCTTATTTATTCGTAATATTCCATTGATTATGATGAGGATGAAGAATCTTCTACCAGAATCCCAGCAGAAATTACACGCTTTAGCTTAAATTTGTAGTCTTTTCTGTAAATTGCAATCTTCCTTGAAAGGAAATAACTAGATTTTAAAATTATTCTTATTCACGACAATCAAATTAATTAACAGATGAAGTTGTCTCTCAAATCAATGGCTATTCTTTTAGCAGGTCTTGCAATCGTAAGTTCTTGTAAATCGAAAAAGTCAACTAGTGTAAAAATAGGCAAGAAAAGTACTGCTACTGGTATTGCTTATAACAAAAAAGGAGGTTTTCAGATTGATAAATCCTTCAAAGGTCAACCAACGGGTCCGAACTTAGTATTTGTAGAAGGCGGACGTTTTACGATGGGGGCTTTAGAAGAGGATGTTATGAATTCAAGAGATAACTTAGAAAGAACTGTTTCTGTACAGTCATTTTACATGGATGAAACAGAAATTGGAAACGTTCACTATCTTGAATATTTGAATTCGGTCATGAAAGACTCTTCTCAAGAATTCTATGAATCTGCTTTACCAGACACTTTAGTTTGGAAAGATGAATTAGCTTTTAACGATTCTTATGTAGAACAATATTTACGTTATCCTGGCTTCCGTATGTACCCTGTTGTGGGTGTATCGTGGGTACAAGCTTCTGATTACTGTACTTGGAGAACCGCTGCCGTTAACAACGACATCGCTATGAAAAGCCAGAAGAAAAAGAAAAAAGGTAAAAAAGGAGCTGAAAGCAGAACTGCACCAGTTTATACAGCTGGTCAACGTTTACCGATTGAATCAGGAAAAGTATTACCAGCATATCGTCTTCCAACAGAAGCAGAATGGGAATACGCTGCAAAAGCAATGATTGGTACTCAGTATGAGGATGAAAATCAAACCAATCAAAGAATTTATCCTTGGGATGGTCCAAACATGCGTGCTTCACAAGGCAAGAAAAAAGGCTCAATGTTAGCCAATTTCAAGCGTGGACGTGGTGACTACGCTGGTATCGCTGGTAAATCAAACGATGGTGCAATTATAACTTATGAGGTTTATTCATATCCTCCTAATGACTTTGGTTTATATCAGATGGCTGGTAATGTAAACGAGTGGGTTTATGACTTGTATCGTCCATTATCTTATGAAGATTTCAATGATTTAAACCCAATTCGTAGAAACGATTATTTAGACAACGCTAAGAATTACGATAGAAAGAACAACAACTCGTTAGTAGACAATAAATCAAGAGTTTACAAAGGTGGTTCATGGGCTGATGTAGCTTATTGGTTAGCACCAGGAACACGTAGATTTATTGATCAAGATTCTTCTACATCAACGATTGGTTTTAGATGTGCTATGATTAGTGCAGGATCTAACAAATAATTTTTTTACCCATTATTAAGGCGGCAGAATTTGATTCTGTCGCCTTTTTTTATGCCATTGCTAGAGTAAGTATGGAAATATCTTTAATATCAAATTCTTGGAGGCTTAAAACGCAGGATTCTAGCGTTGCTCCAGTTGTTAGCGTATCGTCAACAACTACAATTTTCTTATCTCTTAAAATTTCTGAATTCTTCACCATGAAAACCTTGTCCATATTTTCATATCGTTCTAACCTTGATTTGTTGACTTGTGAGCTTGTCTCTTTTACTCTGATTAAAACATCATTTCTCCACTCAATATTCAAGCTCTCAGATAAACCTTTTGCAAAACAATCTGACTGATTATAACCTCTTTGTAATAATCTTTTTTGATGAAGTGGCACCGGAATGATTAAATCAAAAGCATCGCCCAAACCACTTTCTCTTAACTCTGCACCATACCAACGACCAAGCATTTCGCCTACTTCTTGGTTGCCTTTGTACTTTAATTCGTGCATGAGTCGCTGTACTTTTCCTCCTTTTACAAACTTCAAGTAACTCAAAGTATGTTTCAATTGTATTTCTCCAAAAAATTTATGGGCTAGTGGATTCTCTTTTTCGAGATGCAAATTCGTTCTAGGTAAATCAAATCTACAGTGCGTACAAATTAATTCTTCATTGAGTTGTAGCGGCTCTAAACAAGCTGCACAAATTCTTGGAAAAATAAGGTCGATAAATGAGCTGAACATGATTTCTGTAATGTTGTTAAGGTTAGAAACTGATTACAATTTTTTCTTTGTATTTTGCATACAATTTAACATCAATCAAACAATAATCATGAGTTTAGTAACAGAATTTAATGAGTATAGAAGCAAAATGAATGATAAAATTTTGTCTTCTGATAATAAAGTAATTAAAAGAATCTTCAATCTCGATACCAATACTTATGCCGAAGGAGCTTTGTCTGAAAAGACAAAAGAAATGATGGGCTTATCTTGTTCAATGGTTTTACGTTGTGATGATTGTATCAAATATCACCTCGGAAAATGTTTTGAATTAGGAGTAACCGATGCCGAAATGCAAGAGATTTTTTCTGTAGCTACTTTAATTGGTGGAACAATTGTTATTCCGCATTTGCGTAGAGCTGTTGAATATTGGGAAGAACTTCAAAGCGTAGAGTAGGGAGTTATGAATGCTGATTTTATTAAGTTTAAAAGATAAGTCTTTACTAAAAATCACTCATTCACAATTCACTAAATCACAATTATAAAATGGAAATAGAGAATCTCGCCCAGCAATGGGATATTTTATTAGATAAATTAGAACAAGTTCTTGGAAAAAAACCTGCTGATTTGAATGCAGTACTTTTCTTGATTGGCGTTCAAGAATTAGGAAAAGGACATCAGTTTTTTACCAAAGAACAAAAGCAAGATTTAATGCACATTGCCATTTGTAAAGTACTTAGCTACAGCGGTATTTATGAATTGGAAGGCACAGATCAAGACGGCTGGCCGCATTGGAAGTTAATTCAACCATTACCTTTTGTGAATGTGATTGAACAAGAAAAATTATTGAAAGCACAAGTTATAGAATATTTTGAAAGGGAAGTATTTGTATGAAAATCATCACTTATAATGTAAATGGCATCCGTGCTGCCATCAACAAAGGTTTTATTGATTGGCTGAAGGCGAGCAATCCAGACATGATTTGTCTGCAAGAAATTAAAGCAGAAGAACACCAAATCGACAAAGTTGTTTTTGAGGATATGGGTTATCATGTTTATTGGTTTCCTGCCGAAAAAAAAGGTTATAGCGGTGTTGCCATTCTTACAAAAGTAAAACCAAACAACATTGATTTCGGCTGTGGTTTGCCAGAATACGACCGTGAAGGAAGAGTACTTCGTACCGATTTTGATACCTTTTCTTTAATGTCAGTTTACATGCCTTCGGGTTCTAGTGGTGACGAGCGTCAGGGTTTTAAAATGCAGTGGTTGGATGATTTTTATGGCTATTCTGACGAACTAAAAAAGTCGATTCCAAATCTGATTATTTCTGGAGATTATAATATTTGTCATCAACCAATTGATATTCATAATCCAAAATCAAATGCCAACAGTTCTGGTTTTTTACCTGAGGAAAGAGCGTGGGTTACCAAGTTTTTAGCCAATGGTTTTGTGGATACTTTCAGACATTTTAATACTGAGCCACATCAATATACTTGGTGGAGTTACAGAGCAGGAGCAAGGGGGAAAAATTTGGGCTGGCGTATTGATTATCATTGTGCAACAGAAAGTATGACTGATAGACTTGTGCGTTCTGCGATTTTACCAGAAGCTAAACATTCTGATCACTGCCCAGTTTTACTTGAAATTTCAGTTTAAAGTAACTAGCGAATCATAAATTTTTGAATTTGAAAGATTTATGATTCGCTTTTTTTATAATTCTTTTCAATATATCTTTCAAAATTCTACATTTACAAGCTTCTTTTTCGTTACTAATTTGTTTCATCAATACTTGAATATCTTCGGGAATAAACCTTAACAATATGACTACTTCACCCATCGCAACATTACTCATGCGGATTGAAGAATACAAACGAAAGTATTATCTCAATCGACTCATCAAAGGCAGTATTTTTTCAGCGGCAGTTATCTTGTCCGCTTTTTTGGTTTTTAATGTCCTTGAATATTTCGGTCATTTTGGTACAACTTTTCGCACCATTTTGTTCTTTTCTTTCTTGTTAGCATTTATCATTTCAACGATACTTTGGGTGATAAAACCGTTGATTTTTCTCTATGGAAAACAAAAGCCCTTATCAAATGAATTGGCTGCTGAACAAATTGGAAAGTATTTTCCTGAAGTAGGCGATAAACTTATCAATACGCTTCAACTGACTAGAAATATCGACAAAGAGCAAAATGAATTACTGATTGCTTCTATCAAACAGAAATCTCAGCAATTGGGAATTGTGAAATTTGCCGATGCTATTAAGATAAACGATAACCGAAAATATTTGAAGTTCGCCATTTTTCCAACGATTTTGATTGTCGGAATTTTAATGATTTATCCTGCTTTCTTTTCTAAAAGTACAGAACGAATTGTCAATTTTAAAAACGAATATCAAGAAGAAGCTCCTTTCAATTTCCTTCTTGAAAACAAAAGTTTACAGGCTTTCAAAAACGAAGATTTTACGCTTAATCTAAGTCTTCAAGGCAATACTATTCCTGACGCTGTTTATGTAATTTATAATGACAGAAAGCTAAAAATGGAAACGAATGACAAACGTCATTATACTTATACTTTCTCTAAAGTTCAAAATGGCTTCGATTTTCAGTTTGAAGCCGCTGGTTTCAAATCTGGTCAATATGAAGTAGAATTGGTCAACAAACCGAGTTTGGCTTTTTTTGATGTTAATGTAAACTATCCTTCATATCTCAATAAACCTGATGAATCTTTAAAAAATGTTGGCAATTTAACCGTTCCAGAAGGTACTTCAATTGAATGGGATTTTAACGTTAGTAATACTGATTCTATCACAATGGTTTTTGAAGGCGATAAAAATACTTATCACGCTGACAAAAAAATATTGGGCGGTGGATTCGATTTCACTAAAAAAGTAAAAGCTTCTGGTACTTATAAAGTATTTCTGAAAAATAAACACGCTTCAAATTCAGAAGGAATCAGTTTCTATTTGAACGTTATTCCTGATAAATATCCACAATTAAGTTTAGAGCAATACAAAGACTCAACTCTTTATAATTTCATGGTTTTAGGCGGAAATATCGCTGATGATTATGGTATTAGTCGCCTTGCAGTTTTTTACAAAGTACTTAGAAATGGACAAAACAATCAGCAAAATTATGCGAGTTTGGGCTTGCCAATTCAAGCAAACCAAACAATTCAAAGCTTTTATAAGCAATGGAATTTGGATAGTTTAAAACTCAATCCTTCTGATAGAGTCGAATACTTTGTGCAAGTTTGGGATAATGACGGAGTGAATGGAGCAAAATCTACTCGTTCACAAATCATGAATTATGCTATTCCAGACAAGCAAGCCATCGATAATGAAATAGAAAATTCGGTTGATAAAACACAAGCTCAATTAGAAAAGACTTTCGAGAAAGCACAGAAACTTCGTAAAGAAATTGCTGCTTTGGAAAATCGTTTGAAAAACAAAAAAGAACTGGATTATCAAGACAAAAAATTAGCTGAAGAACTCATTAAAAAGAAAGCTGAATTGATGAATGAAATCAAAAATTTGCAGGAAGCAAACAAAGATTTGAATGATAAACAACAACGATTCAATGAACAGAAACCAGAAAATCAACAGAAAATGGAAGCACTCCAAAAAATGATGAATGATTTGATGGATCCTGAAACTCAGAAATTATATGAAGAATTGAAAAAAATGCTTGAGCAAAATCCTGACGATAATAAAATGCTTGAACAAATGGATAAGCTCAAAAACAAAGAGCGTAACATGGAAAAGGAGTTGGAGCGTATGCAGGAACTTTTCAAAAAATTACAATTAGAGCAAAAATTGGATAAGAGTATTAAAGATTTGGAAGACCAAGCCGATAAACAAGAGAAACTTGCTGAGAAAAATGAAGCTTTAGATAAAGCCAATAAAAGCGATGCCGAGAAACAAAAAGAAGCTGATGCCAATAAAAAGGAACAAGAAAATTTAAGCAATGCTTTTGAAGAAGTAAAGAAAGATTTGAAAGAAGCTGAAAAGATTAATCAAGAAATAAAAAATGCTGAACAGATGGATATGGGAAAAGAACAGCAAGAAGATATTTCTCAAGATCAAAAAGAAGCGGAAGAGAAATCTGAAAAAGGAGATAATAAAGGTGCTTCGCAAAAACAAAAGCAAGCTGCAAAGCAAATGAAGAATTTAGCACAGAAATTAGCAAAGGAAAAACAAGAACAAGAAATGAAACAAAACGAAGAGAATATGGATGACCTTCGTGACATTCTTGAAAACCTTGTAAAAATTTCGTTGAACCAAGAAAAGTTGATGAAAGACTTTAGAGGTATGAATCCATCAGATCCACGCTTTATTAAACTTTCGCAAGAACAATTAAAAATTCAAGATGATGCAAAAGTGATTGAAGATAGTTTATATGCTTTGTCGAAAAGGGTTTTACAAATTGAAAGTTTCGTTACTCGTGAAATGAGTAATATGAAAGGTTTTATGAGCGAATCCACAAAATTGATTAAAGAACGAAAATTGCCGATGACAACTTCAAAACAACAATTTGCGATGACTTCGATGAATAATTTGGCTTTGTTACTTTCTGATGTGTTGAAGCAAATGCAACAAAATCAACAAATGATGATGCAAAGTTCTGGAAAAGGAAAAACAAAAAGTAAAGGAAAAGGGAAAAGCATTAGCGAAAGTCAAAAAGATTTGAATCAGCAAATGCAGCAGTCAATGCAAAAAGGAGCGAAGGGTCAAGGTGGTATTTCAGAGCAGTTGGCAAAGATGGCAAGAGAGCAAGCACAAATCAGAAAAATGCTTCAAGAGTTTTTGGATAATAATAAAGGAACTGACAAAGGAAAAAGTTTAGGAAATGAAGTGAAAGAGCTGATGAAGAAAATGGAAGAAAGCGAAACTGATTTAGTGAATAAAAGGCTGAATCCAAATTTGATGAAGCGTCAGCAAGAATTATTGACTCGTTTGTTGGAATCTGAAAAAGCGATGCAAGAACAGGAAGAAGAGCAAAAACGTAAAGCTGAATCTGCTCGACAAGATTTAGCAAGGAAAGTCCCGCCACAATTTCAGCAGTATGTGAAAGACAAACAAAAGCAAACTGAATTACTTCGGACTGTTCCTCCCAACTTGAATCAATATTACAAACGTCAAGTGGATAGTTACTTCAAACAAATCAATTAATCCAAATGGACTCAGGTTTAAATCTGAGTCCATTTTATTTTTATTGGTGTGAAGGCTATTTCTACATTCCAGTCTAACTCGCTGATATTCACAAGCTGAATTTTATATTGTATCTTTGTAAACGAATTATTTCAAACTTAACAATGTTATTACACAATGATTGTTTTTTTCAACGAGGATATTGATTTCAAATTTGGTCAGAAAAACCAGTTAAAAGCTTGGCTTAAAAAAGTTGCTGAATCAGAGGGCTTTAAGATGAGGAACCTCAACTATATATTTTGTTCTGACGAGTACCTTCATAAAATCAATCTTGAGTACTTAGACCACGACACCTATACAGACATCATTACTTTCGACAATTCAGAAGAAGAAGAAGATATTGAAGGTGATATTTTTGTAAGTATTGAAAGAGTAAAAGACAACTCTCAAGAATTAAAAACCGAGTTTCTTGATGAATTTAAGCGTGTTTTAGTTCATGGCTTATTACATCTTTGCGGTTACGACGATCATTCAGATGAAGATGAAGCACAGATGAGAGAGCTTGAAAGTAAGTATATTTCAATTTTCAATAATTAACGGCTTGTTATTTTTATCAAACACTCCACGTGGAACACTTACAAAAAATACTGTTTTTAAAACATGTTTACAAAGTGCTTAAAAAAGGTGAAGTATAGTTTTAAATAAACATAGATACAACTAAAGTAATACTTTATAGATAAAAATATACTAAGCTTTAATAATACTTGAAGACGTGATGTTCAGATAAAATGAGATTATTTGAAATTAAATAGCAATCACAATTTATACATAAAAATTAGTTTACTAAGAATATCAGATAATATAGAACTAATAAGTATCACTTTTGAATCTAAATAGTAGTTATACATACACTTTCAGAGAAGTGTGAAACACAAATTTAATTTCGTGAAATAGTAATGAGATAAAGGATATTATGAGTATAAATTTAATTATCCTTAAAAGTATCAAAAGCATCTTCCAAAGAGAAAAACAAACAAGATTATAAAAACAACAGAGAATAGAATTTAATTACCAATTAAAAATATGTACAAAGAATATGATGTTATCGTAGTAGGAGCTGGTCATGCAGGATGTGAAGCCGCTCACGCTGCAGCAACGATGGGTTCAAAAGTATTACTCATTACGATGAATATGAATACTATCGCACAAATGTCTTGCAATCCAGCGATGGGTGGTGTTGCCAAAGGACAAATTGTGCGTGAAGTAGATGCTTTGGGCGGTATGTCAGGAGTTATTTCTGATAAAACCATGATTCAATTTAGAATGCTGAATCGCTCAAAAGGTCCTGCCATGTGGTCACCAAGATGCCAATCTGATAGAATGCGTTTTGCTGAAGAATGGCGATTGGCTTTAGAAAGAAACTTAAATGTGGATTTTTGGCAAGAAATGGTTTCTGGATTACTTGTTGAAGATAATAAAGTAATAGGTGTAAAAACTCAATTAGGAATTGAATTTAAAGCTAAGTCTGTTGTTTTAACAAACGGTACTTTCTTAAACGGTTTAATTCATATTGGTGAGAAAAACTTTGGTGGTGGTAGAACTGCCGAAGGAAAAGCTACAGGTATTACAGAACAATTGGTGCAATTAGGTTTTGAAGCTGGCAGAATGAAAACGGGTACTCCGCCAAGAGTTGATGGAAGAAGCTTGGATTACACTAAAATGGAAGAACAAAAAGGAGATGAAAATCCGAGTAAGTTTTCTTATTTGGATACGCCTTCATTAACAGAACAAAGAAGCTGTTGGATTACTTATACGAACCATGAAGTACATGATGTATTAAAAACTGGTTTTGAAAAGTCTCCAATGTTTGCGGGTAGAATCAAAGGATTAGGGCCAAGATACTGTCCATCAGTTGAAGATAAAATCAATCGCTTTGCTGATAAAGACCGTCACCAAATCTTTGTAGAGCCAGAAGGATGGAATACTGTTGAAGTTTATGTAAATGGTTTTTCTACTTCTTTACCAGAAGATGTTCAATATGCAGCCCTGAAAAAGATTCCTGGTTTTGAAAACGTAAGAATGTTCCGTCCAGGTTATGCGATTGAATATGATTTCTTTCCTCCAACACAATTAAAACAAACTTTAGAAACTAAACTGATTCACAATCTATTCTTTGCTGGTCAAATTAATGGAACTACTGGTTATGAGGAAGCTGCTTGCCAAGGTTTAATGGCTGGCATTAACGCACATCAAAGGGCGCAAGATTTACCAGACTTTACTTTATCTCGTTCAGAAGCTTATATCGGTGTTCTAATTGATGATTTAATCAATAAAGGTACAGAAGAGCCTTATAGAATGTTTACGTCAAGAGCGGAGTACAGAACGCTTTTAAGACAAGACAATGCTGATATTCGTTTAACCGAAAGAGGACATTCTATTGGTTTGGCTTCAGATGAAAGATTAAATAATGTAAATAATAAGAAAGCTAAAACAGTTGAATTGATAGCTGGCTTAAAATCATTGAAAATTAAGCCTGAGGAAGTAAATGCTAAACTAGAAGCGATAGGAACATCTGCTTTAAGAGAAGGTACTTTAGTAATCAATTTATTGAAAAGACCAGATATTGATATGGTCAAATTGAAAACTTTAACGCCAGAAGTAGAAGCATATCTTTCTGACTTTGCTGACGAAATTCTTGAACAAGCTGAAATCAATGTAAAATATGAAAGCTATATTGAAAAAGAACAAGTAATGGTTAATAAACTATTGAAATTTGAAAACTTAAAGATTCCTGTGAATTTCGATTATGCTAATCTAAAAGCAATTTCAAATGAAGGTCGTCAAAAACTATCAAAGATAAGACCAGCCACTATTGGTCAAGCTTCACGAATCAGTGGCGTTTCGCCTTCTGATGTTTCTGTACTTATGTTGTATATGGACAGATAAAATAAAGAAAATTCACTATCAGAAAGACTTGTAAGTAATGGTAATTCCAAACCAAAGCCTTGCAAGTCTTTTTTTATATCTTTGTGAAAATTAACAACCATGGAAAAAATTAGCACTTGCCCAATCTGTCAACAGAATTCATTTAGTACTTTTCTTAATGTTCAAGATTATACCGTAAGCCAAGAAACATTTGATATTGTCAATTGTAATTCGTGCGGTTTTAAATTTACCAATCCTCGCCCTCCAATAGATAAAATAGGATCATATTATAAGGCTGAATCTTATATTTCACATACTAATACTTCAAAAGGATTAATTGCTAAAATTTATCATTCAGTAAGAAAATATACTTTGAAAGGTAAATTAGAATTAGTTAATAATTTATTCCCTTCAAAAGGTAAATTATTGGATGTTGGATGTGGAACAGGAATGTTCTTGAATGTCTGTAAAGAAGATGGTTGGAAAGTATTTGGTATTGAACCAGACGACGATGCAAGGGCAATTGCGGAACAAATTAATCAATCAACAATTAAAAATGATGTGCTGAGTTCATTTCCAAATGAGCAATTTAACATCATTTCCCTTTGGCATGTTTTAGAACATGTTCATCAATTAAATGAAACGATTGATTGGCTCTATGAAAGACTTTCAAAAGATGGTTCGTTGATTATTGCTGTGCCTAACCATGAATCTGAAGATGCAGCTATTTATGGCAATAAATGGGCAGCCTACGATGTGCCAAGACATTTATATCATTTCTCGCAAAAGACAATAAAGCAACTTTTTGAACAACATAACTTCCGTTTAGAAAAAACAATGCCAATGAAGTTTGATTCTTTCTACGTTTCGATATTGAGTACTAAATATCAAACTGGAAAAATCAATTATCTAAAAGCTTTTGTAGATGGGTTGAAGTCAAACTTTAAAGCTGAAAGTAATCAACAGAATTATTCTAGCTTGATTTACATATTTAAGAAGAATTAACATTATTCACACACTTTTCCACAACCCTCAGAGTTTATCAAACGCTGAGGGTTTCTTTTTGCAAAATGGTCAACATTTCGATAAACCAATTTTTTTAAGCAATTTTGGGATAAGTAAGTCCTTATTATAGTTATTTAAACATTAGTATCCATTTTATCCACAAAGTTTTCAACATATTAACATGAAAGTGAAGAATTTAGTCTTGATAAGTTTTTTAAGTTTTATACTCATTGAAATGCTGTTTAGTTGTGCCCAAATCGTAGCACCTACTGGCGGTAAAAAAGATACGCTCTCACCCGTAATCGTAAAAACATTTCCGAACAATCAAGCCATCAATTTTTCAGGAAGATTAGTACAAGTCGAATTCAATGAATACGTAAGTATTGATAATATTCAACAGCAATTATTAATCACACCAAATATTGAAGGGACTTATGAAAGCAAAGCATTACCAAAAGGAGTTCGACTTACTTTCGATAAACCTTTCAAACCAAATACTACTTATAGTTTAAATTTTAGAAATGCCATTAAAGATATTACTGAAAGAAATATTGCTAAAAATATCAGATTGGTTTTTAGTACTGGTAATATCATAGATTCTATGAGTGTGAGTGGAAAAGTTTTTAATCCTCTAACGAACAAACCAGTCTTGGATATTAATGTGGGTTTATATAATTACACGGATACGCTAAATCCTAAAAAAGTAAAACCATATTATTTCACTAAAACGGATAGTTCTGGAGTTTTTAAAATTGAAAATGTAGCTTCAGGAAAATATAGATTTTTCGCAATTACTGATGCAAATAGTAATCTTTTATATGAAGAAGCCAAAGAAATGATAGGCTTTGTAAAAGATACAATTGACTTAAAAAGTAATTTATCTAACCTAGAAATCAACATTGCCAAAATGGATAAAAGTCCAAACAAAGTATTTAAGACAAGAAATACATCAGGCTATTATTATATAGAATACAATCGTGGTATTAAAAATGTCAAAATTGATTTTCTTGGTAGAAAAGATACGCTCGCTTATCAACAAATAGATGCAAAAAATCTTAGAATTTATAATACAATCAACAATTCTGCGGATACTGTAAAAGTGAAAATTTCTGTAACGGATTCTCTTGATAGAATTTTTACACATGACCAAAAAATAAAATTTAGAGTAAAAGGTAAAAAGGATGAAAGTATAAAAGAAGAATTCAGTTTCAAAGTAAGTCCAAGTAATAATGAAGACATCGATTTGAAAGATGTTGGCTACACTATCAATTTTACAAAATCTATTATAAAATACGATTTGAATAAAATTGAAATCATGAATGATACTTTGATTAAAGTACCAATTACTGAAAAAGATATTAAATGGAATCAAGATAAAACGAAACTTATCATTCAAAAAGATGATAAAAATCCAAAGGAATTTGTAAGAGTAAGGTTGCAAAAAGAAGCATTTATCTCACTTGAAAATGATACAACTTCAAAGTACGAAGCTAATCATCCAATTCGTGATCCAGAAAATTATGGCATCATTGAAGGTGAAGTGAAAAATCCGAATAAGAAACATTTTTTCATCGAATTGATGAATGAAAGAAATGAGGTAGTTCGAAAAGTGGACAACCTTTTAAAATACGAATTCGCCTTTCTAAAAGCGGGTATTTATTATCTAAGATTAATTGTGGATGAAAATCAAAATGCTCGCTGGGATGAAGGCGATATTCAGACCAATACGCTTCCCGAAAAAATTATCTACAATCCGAACAAGATAAAGCTGAAACAAAACTTTGTCCTTTCTGGAAATGATTTCACAATTGACTAAAATCAGAAAACTGGTCAACCTTATGTGGATAAGTACCAAAATAGGGCAAATAGTCGTTCAAAAAAGTGGAAAAGTAGTTGTTTTTCACCCTTCATTTTTGTGGAAAGAAAACACCTCATTGTGGAAAGTAAAAATGGGCTTTTTGAAAAGTGGAAAACTATCGATTTTATCCCGATTTTTAAGACATGTTAACCACATAAATATTGAATGTTGACAATGTTGAGAAAATGATTAAAGTTATGCACATAAATGTTAATTAATTAAATGTGTACTATAAATCAATTAGTTATGTGTTGATAAGTGTATCTGAAATGTTGATAACAAATTCGATATTAACAATCAGCCGTGAAAATAATGTTTCACAATACTCTTCAACATATCCACAGTATAATAGAAGTAATAGTTTTCTTTTCTTTAAAAATTAAATAAAAATTATTATGATTAAATATAAGATGTTGTTGAAAACTTTTTTGAAGGCTCTTTGCTTATGTTTTGTCTTGATGAGTTCTTTTGAAGTTTTCAGTCAGGATGCTCAGTTGGGAGTTGAATACCTGAAAGCTGGAGAGTATGAAAAAGCAAGAACCATTTTTCAGAAATTGGCTAAGAACAAAGAAACCGCAAAAGATATTTATAAACCTTATTTGGAAACTTTGATTAAACTGAAAAATTGGGACGAGGCTGAAAAGTTCGTTAAAAGACAAATCAAAAATTCTGAAAGTAAGCAAGCTAAATATTTAGTTGACTTAGGAAGACTTTACCAAGCCACTGAAAAGAAAGAAGAATCAAAAAAGAATTATGATTTAGCCATTGATAAAGTAAAAGCCAACGACGATGAAATGATGGATTTGGTGAATTACTTTGTTCAACAACAACAAACCGAATTAGCTATACAAACGATTGAGGTATCTAGGGTTTTCGGAAAGTCGGAAGATAAATACGCTGTGCAGTTAGCCAATTTGTTTCGTATGCAAGGCAAAGTGACAGAAATGATAGAAGAGTACTTGAAGTTTGGTTTAGTGACTGAAAATCAAGAAATGGTGCAGTCAATCCTTCAGGATGAGTTGAAGGAAGACAAAGAAATAGAAGAATTAGAAAAAATACTCTACGCAAAAGTTCAGAAATATCCACAGACTTCTTATTACACCGATATTTTAATCTGGCATTTGGTTCAGAAAAAAGACTTTTATAAAGCTTTTGTTCAGGCAAGAGCATTGGATAAACGCTACAGAAAAGAAGGAGCTCAGGTTACAGAATTGGGCTTTATGGCACATCAAAATAAAGACTTTGTTAACTCAGGTAAAATCTTTGAATACTTGATTAAAGAATATCCAAGACATCAGAATTATCCATTGTGGAGAAGAATGTTGATTAATGCTAAAGAAGAAGTAATCAAAACTACGTATCCAATCAATCAATCTGATATTCGTTTACTCATTGCTGAATACACTAAAATGCTTGAAGACCTTGGAACAAACCAAAGAACTTTGGAAGCATTAAGAAGTAAAGGACTTTTGTATGCTTTTTACTTGAATGAAAAAGATACCGCCATTGCTGTTTTAGAAAAAGCTATCAAACTTGCCAACAATGACCAAATCTTTGTGGATAAATGTAAACTAGATTTAGGAGATATTTTCTTATTAAAATCAGAACCTTGGGAAGCTACCTTACTTTATTCACAAGTAGAAAAATCACAAAAGGATAGTCCTATGGGCTACGAAGCAAAATTGCGTAATGCTAAATTGGCTTATTTCAGAGGCGATTTTGAATTATCAAAAGAAGTACTGGATATTTTAAAACAAGCCACAACCCGTGAAATTGCAAACGATGCGATGGAGTTGAGTTTACTCATTCAAGAAAACACTGGCTTTGATAGTACAGAAGCTGCTTTGAAAGATTATTCAGCCATTGAACTTTTACTTTTTCAACATAGAAATGATGAAGCCATCGCTAAATTGGTCGAAATAGAAAAAGTATATCGTGGAAATCCTATCATGGATGATTTGATATTCCTCAGGGCCAATATTTACTTGAAACAAGGAAATGTGGAAAAAGGAGTAAAAGATTTAGAATTTGTCATCCAGAATTTTCCACACGATATTAAAGGTGATGATGCTCTTTATCTTCTAGCCAAAACCTATCAAGAAGTATTGAATCAATCAACGAAAGCTATGAAATTGTATCAAGAATTGTTGATAAGGTATCCCGGAAGTATTTATAGTGCAGAAGCTAGAAAAAGATTTAGAAATTTAAGAGGTGATACAATAAATTAATTACCTAAACGTATTGTTATCAGGCCTGTAAGCTTATCCACTTACAGGCTTTTTTTGTGGATAAATGCTAAATCCTAACACATGATTTAACTTTACTTGATTGCTTTAAATAAAATTTGTAAAAACCATTGTTGAAATGGTCTGGTTTTATTTTGCTTTCTTTCCTCTGATTTATTCACTATCAAGTAAAATAACCATGAAAAAGCTCTTCTCTCTATTCATTTTTGTTTCTCTTTTTTCTATTTATGAGCTTTCTGCTCAGGATAAACAAATTGTTTTTGCTTGTAATTATTTTGGTAAAAAAGTAATCCCTCAAGACATTTGTCCACAACCGTTAGGTTATGCTTCTGAAAGTCATGCTGCGGAAGTAATCGGAAAGTTTGCCAAAAAGATGGGACAGTTCCATAGTAAGTTCAAAGTAATGCAATGTTCAAACACAGATAATTGTTTTGCTACGATTATCAATGGGCAGCCTTATATCATTTATGACCGTGACTTTTTGAACAGAGTAGAACGCACTGCCCAAACTGACTGGGCGGCAATTTCTATTTTGGCACATGAAATCGGACATCACGCCAATTTTCACACGATTGATAAAGAAGGTAGCCGACCAGAAAAAGAACTGGAAGCTGATTACTTTTCTGGATTTTGGTTACATCAGATGGGAGCAACTTTAGCACAAGCCCAACAAGCTATTATTTATTTTCAGGAAGAAAATGTTACTTCAACACATCCTCCAAAATCTCAAAGATTATTAGCCATCAAAAAAGGTTGGGAAGAAGCAGATACCGAAAAACAAATAGAAGTATCAAGAGAACCTAAAAATAATCAACCCAAAGTTCAATCAGATAATGAAGAATCTTTTAAAAGTATTTCATTAATTGAAAGTAAACCAATTTCACCAATAGAATCTTCTTTGAAAAAAACAGGATGTGTTTCAGGAGATTGTAAAGATGGAGAAGGGCTTTTTGTACATAGAACACAAGGAAGTTATCAAGGAATGTGGAAAAATGGAAAAAGAGATGGTTATGGAATTCAATATTATCCAGATGGAACAAAAATGTTTGAAGGCGAATATAAAGCTGGAAAAAGAGAAGGAAATGGAATCTACTATTTTCAGTATGGAGCAAGATTTGAAGGAAAATTCGTAAATGATGGTACAACTGAAAAAGGTTACTTTATCTTGAATGACAATAATACAAACGATGTAGAATTAATTTATTTTTTCTCTGATGGTAGAAAAGAAATCATTCAGATTGTAAATGAGTAAACAAATAGAGAAATTACAATGATGACATTTTTTTGAAATTATGATAAAAAGTATAAAAAATAGTAAAAATATTATGCGTGCATACTATTTTGATTTAGTTAATCTTGTTATCTTTGCTTAAATCTTATTGTAAAATATAGGGTTTTAATTGTATTTTATATTGAAAGTGTATTGATTAAACGAAGATCGTCATGAAGAGCAATCCGAACATTACCAGAGTATTTGACTTACTACCAAATTGTGTTTTAGCTGTCAATAAAGATGATACTTTCGCTAGTAAAGTAAAAGGCGAATGGAAAAAATACAGTGCTACTGAAGTAATTGAAATCGTCAATCAAGTAAGTATTGGATTAATAAAATTGGGAGTTAAAAAGGATGATAAGATTGCTTTGATTTCTAATAACAGACCTGAATGGAATTTTATCGAATTGGGTGTTCAACAATTGGGAGCTGTTTTAGTACCGATGTACCCAACCATTACGATTGAAGATTACCGTTATATTTTTACTGATGCAGAAGTAAAATTGGTTTTTGTTTCTGATAAAGCTTTATTAGCAAAAGTATTAGAAGCGACCAGCGTATTAACTGGCATCGAAGGGATTTATACTTTTGATAAAACAAAAGAAGCCAAACATTGGACAGAATTATTGGATTCATCAAAAGGTGAAGACTTCGCTCAGATTGAACCTTTCAAAGCTGCTGTTCAACCAGACGATTTATTAACATTAATTTATACTTCTGGTACAACAGGAAAACCCAAAGGAGTAATGCTTACGCACGATAACATCGTTTCTAATATTGATGGTTTGGTGATTGGAAAGCATTTAGAATTGTGTTCGGATGATAAAGCTTTGAGTTTCCTTCCGCTTTGTCATATCTACGAACGCACCGATGTTTATGTTTACATGTATTATGGCGTTTCGGTATATTATGCCGAAAGTATGGAAACCATTGCAGATAATTTAAAAGATGTAAAACCGCAAGTATTCGCTACTGTTCCTCGATTATTAGAAAAAGTGTATGATAAAATTGTAGCAAAAGGCTATGAACTTTCTGGAATCAAAAAACAACTTTTCTTCTGGGCTTTAAACTTAGGTTTGAAATACGACCCGATGAAAGACATGGGTTGGTGGTACGATACGCAACTAAAAATTGCTCGTAAATTGATTTTTAGTAAATGGAAAGAAGCTTTGGGCGGAAATATTAAAATCATCGCTTCTGGTTCTGCGGCTTTACAAGCTCGTTTGTCAAGAGTATTTTGGGCTGCTGAAATTCCAATTGCTGAAGGTTATGGACTTACAGAAACTTCACCAGTGGTTTCTTCGAGTATTTTATCGGATTTCAGAGTGGGTTGTGTAGGAACAGTTTTGCCAAACTTACAAGTAAAAATTGCTGAAGATGGTGAAATCTGTGTAAAAGGGCCATCAGTAATGAAAGGTTATTACAAAAAACCAGAAGCAACTGCCGAAGCGATTGATGCGGATGGCTGGTTTCATACAGGTGATATTGGTGAATTTTTTGAAGGTCGTTACCTGAAAATAACAGACCGTAAGAAAGAAATTTTCAAAACTTCTGGAGGGAAATATGTTGCACCACAAGTAATTGAAAATAAATTAAAAGAAGCCGTATTGATTGAACAAGCAATTGTAGTAGGAGAGGGACAAAAATTTCCTTCGGCTTTAATTGTACCAGAATTCAATGCTTTGAAAGAATGGTGTTCAAGAAATGAAATTTCATATACCAATCCTGAACAAATTATCAAAAATCAAAAAGTAAAAGATAAATTGGATGAAGTAGTAAAAGATTTGATGAAGAATATTGCTCAATACGAACAAGTGAAAAAAGTAGAATTATTACCTAAATTGTTCACCATTGAATCAGGTGAATTAACACCGACATTGAAACTAAAAAGAAAAATCATTCATAATAATTATAAGAATTTGATTGAAGGAATGTATAATTGATTTTTTTGATTTGAAGATATGGGAATTTGAAAATTTGAAGATTTGAGAATTTGAAAATGATATAAATCTTTTAATAAAAAAAAGCGAGGCTTTCAAAATTACTTGAGAGCTTCGCTTTTTTTCTACATCATTTTCAAATCTTCAAATTCTCAAATCTTCAAATTAAACCCAAAAGATATTCCTTAAAATCTCCAAACTCCTTCGTCATCGGAATGGCTACTTTTTCTTTAGAAAGTAAAGCCGAAAGTCTTTCTGGAACTACTACTGATGTGCCTAAAGTTTCTTCTACGACATCCAAAAATTTAGCATAATGAGCTGTGGATAACAACACGCCTGCTACTTCTTCTGACAAAGTATCGGTATAAGATTTCAAACCTAAGTATGCTACCGCTGTATGTGGACACATTACGTATTGCGTTCTTTCATAAACATCTTTCATGGCTGCTCTGGTAGCAGAATCATCACTGAAATCTCCAGCAATATGTTTTACTACTTCTTCGAAAGCATCTCCAGCCAACAAACGCATTCTGATAAAATTAGAAGGATTTCCTACATCCATCGCATTTGAAATGGTTTCTTGTGAAGGCTTTGGTTCATAATTGCCAGAAGCTAAATACTTAGGAACGATGTTATTTACATTGGTAGCAGCCACAAACATTTTCACAGGTAAGCCCATTTTCTGAGCAATCAATCCTGCTGATAAATTTCCAAAGTTTCCACTTGGCACACAGAAAACGACTGGTTTGGTATTGCCAGCTTTTTTCAATTGTGCATAAGCATTGAAATAATAGAAAGATTGAGGAATCAATCGGCTAATATTAATTGAATTGGCAGAAGCTAAATTGATTTTTGTAGATAATTCTTTATCCAAAAAGGCAGCTTTCACCAAAGCCTGACAATCGTCAAAAGTACCATCTACTTCTAAAGCTGTTACGTTTTCGCCTAAAGTAGTCAATTGTTTTTCCTGAATGTCCGATACTTTTCCAGTCGGATACAAAATCGTTACTTTGATGCCCGGCGTTTTATAAAAACCTTGTGCCACTGCTCCGCCGGTATCGCCAGATGTTGCCACAAGAATATGAATATCTTTTTGTGATTTTTGCAAAAAGTAAGACATCAACGATGCCATGAATCTTGCACCAAAATCTTTGAAAGCCATTGACGGCCCATGAAATAATTCTAGAACGTAAGTATCTTTTTCAAGAGCAACCAAAGGAGCATCAAAATCAATCGCTCTTTCTACTATCGTTTTAATATCTTCTTCAGGAATATCGTCGCCCAATAAAGCTTTACTTACTTCAAAAGCAATTTCTGAAATTGAAAGCGTATCAATCTTTTCAAAAAAAGAAGCGGGTAAAGTCGGAATAACGTGTGGCATATACAAGCCATTGTCGGGAGGAAGTCCTCTAAAAACTGCTTCTTCTAAAGAAACATCATCACTTTGATGATTTGTGCTATAAAGTATCATAAACGTTTTTGGAACAGATAAAAGCTTCAATTTCAAGACTTTCGTAATAAGAAATCTTGTAAATTAGTATCATCAAAAAATCAAAAATAGTCGAGATTATTTTTGATAACAATAATTTAAAAATAGCTTACAGCTTACAGCCTAAGGCTTAAAGCGATAAAAGAATTACAAAATTAGTTCAAAAGCCCGAATTACAGAATAAACATTTGATTTTCTGTACTTCAACCTCTTATTGATTTTAATAATAACACCATGTACAAGAAACTACAAAACTACCTCCGTGATTTTTTTGCTTTTAATCAGACGGAAATTAAAGGCTTCATTTTACTTATCTTTTTAGTATTTCTGCTGATATTTTTTACTTTTATTGTTGATTATATTCCTGAAAAACAGAGCGTTGTGTCTTCTGTAGATTCAAGGAAGATAGAAGAATTGATAGCAAAAATCGAAATTAAAGAAGCTTCAGAGAATCGTAGAACGAAAAATAATTTTTTTTCGGACAAATACTCGAAAGGAAACGACTTTATAGAGAGTGCAAATAAAATAAATTTATTCAACTTTGAACCTAACTTGGCTACTGCTGACGATTTAACAAAATTGGGCATACCAACTTGGCTATCTGAACGCATTGTTAAGTATAGAAGTAAAGGAGGAGTGTTTCGTAAAAAAGAAGATTTATTAAAAATTTATAATTTTCCAAATACACTTTATCAAAAGTTAGCACCTTATATTGTTTTATCGAATACTCAATCGACAACAAAGAATACTGTGACGGAACAATTAGTCGTAATTCCTGAAAAAAAATCTACTGCTCCAAATGCTGTGAAGGAATCCTTTAAAGTACAAGTTTTTGATTTGAACCATGCCGATACCAACGATTTAAAGAAATTAAAAGGCGTTGCTTCAAAACGTGCGATGAGGATTGTGCAAGAAAGAGAAAAATTAGGTGGTTTTCATTCGGTAGAACAAGTACGATACATTTGGGGTTTAGACTCACTTTCTATTGATGAATTGTTGAAATATGGGCGAGTGAATAATCCTTCGATTCGGAAAATTAAAATCAACGAAGTGACTTTGGAAGAATTTAAACATCCTTATTTAAGACCATATATTGCGAAAGCCATCATTGCCTATCGACAACAGCACGGAAATTTTTCGAGTAAAAAAGATTTAGAAAATATTAAACTCTTGGACGCACAAACCCTTGAAAGACTTTTACCATATTTATCATTCTAAACTGTACCACGGGATTCCATCCCGTGACATTTTAATAACTCTAACAAAAACACGGGATGGAATCCCGTGGTACAGAACCAAAAAAATATGATTCCATTTTCAGACTTACTTATCTTTATCATCGCCGCTTTCGGTTTGGTCATCACGCCTGGACCGAACATGATTTATTTAATTTCTCGTTCCATCTCACAAGGTAAACGAGCAGGCATTATTTCGCTGTCGGGTGTAATTGTCGGTTTTCTATTTCATGTCATTATGGTTTCTTTCGGACTCACCGCAATTTTGATGGCAGTACCATTTGCCTATACTTTTCTGAAATGGTTGGGAGTTGGCTACCTTTTATACTTGGCTTGGAATGCCATCAAACCAGGAAGTAAATCAGTTTTTGAAACAACATCTTTAGAAGACGACAGTAATTTCAAATTGTTTCAGATGGGCTTTTTAACCAATGTACTCAATCCCAAAATTGCGGTATTCTATATGTCATTCTTTCCACAGTTTATTAAACCAGAATATGGCAATGTTTTACTTCAGAATTTTCAATTAGGATTTACCCAAATGGCAGTCAGTTTTTCGGTGAACTTATTGATAGTTTTGTTTGCATCCAGTATTTCAACATGGTTCAGCGAAAGACCAAGATGGATTAAAATTCAAAAATGGTTTATGGCTGGAATATTGGGAAGTCTTGCCATAAAATTAGCCTTAGATAAAGCCAAATGAATATTTATTCTATTAATATTGATGTAAGTAAACAGCATTTCAAGATTAACTTGATTTGACTTATAAGTTATTAATAATCAATATTTTAAGTATTACAATTATTCTTTGTAAACAAACAAAATTACAGAATCAACTGCTTTTAATGTTTTGTAGGTTTAATCAATTACAAAAGATGTTTACAAAGCACCTTATAAACTCTATTTTAATGTAAAATCATACAACAATGACATTTTGTAAGCTTACATAGGTTTGCTGTAAGTCTGCAAAACATTTTTGTAAGCTTGCAGAGAAATTTTGTAAACAAGCAAAACTTTTTTGTTGATTTACAACGATGTTTTGTAAGCATCAAAAACACAGATTAAGCTTACAAAAAAGCTATGTAAGTCAACAAAATATTTTTGTAAGCTTGCAGAGAAATTTTGTAAACAAACAAAATGTTCTTGTAAACTTACATCAAAGCTATGTAAGGCTTCAAGAAGACAAATTAAGCTTACAAAGAAGCTATGTAAGTCATCAAAATTATTTTGTAAGCTTACTTAACTCCCATGTAAACAAATAAAATTGTGGTGTTAGATTACATGAGAATGATGTAAACTTTCGGAAAGTCAATTTTTAATATAAACCAATTTCTATGAAACAGATTCACGCACTTATCATCGTGTTCTTTTTGAGTTGTTCATCTTCTCAAGATTGTCCTGAGAATATCAATATTCTACCAATGTATGGTGTGAATAGTGGAGTAAAAAAATGTAAAGAGCAATTAGAAATTGACAAGGATTTTATTGAAGAGTGTGACAAATACTTTAAAAGTAGGAATGAGGCTATTAGTCGTCATTTGAAGGAAGCTTGGGCATATTTCTATAAAAAGGATTATGACAATTCAATGAAACGATTTAACCAAGCTTGGCTTTTAGATAGTACTAATGCAGATGTTTATTGGGGTTTTGGTAATATACTTGGAATGCAATTGAAGTTTGAAGAATCATTAATTTACTTTAATAATTCGTTAAAATTAAACGCTAAAAACTCTAAAGTATGGCTTTCAAAGGGGACAAGTTATGCCCAAATGTTTGTTAAAAACAATGATATTAAATTGTTGAATAAAGCAATTGATAACTTTAGAATATCTGTTGAATTAGATAATAAGAACGTAGAGGCTTATACTCAGTTAACAATGGCTTATTCATATTATATGGAAAAAGATAGTGCTTTAGTTTTTTTGAAGATTACTGATAAGCTTGACCCCAACGCTATTAATCCAGAGGTAAGGAAATTTCTTATGGAAAAATAAAGCATTGAAGTATCAATCAATGTTAATTCTTTTCCAGTCCAAGTACTCCAATCTCATACAATGCCCACAAGGACGAAAATCCAAAGCTATGGCTTCTTGCTCATTTTGAAAGAAGACACGGTTTTGGGTTTTCATTCTTTTGCCAGATTTACAATTGAGCTTACCATAAATTTTTAATTTACAATTTCCAGCCCAAAGTATTTTTCTATTTTTAATTAAAGAAAGTAATAAACGATTCGTCCCTTTTTCGTCTAAAAATGATTGATGTGTTTTCATTTCGCATCATGAAAAATAATGCCCACAGTATAACGATTACCACTGTGTAATTTACTTACTCCGTGTTTCATCTGTGAACGAAAATATCCTCTTGTCCCTTTAGCTGCTCTGAAATTAGTGGTAAAAATTACCATATCACCACGCTTGGGTTGCAGTACAATTGCTTGCGACTGCAATCTTGGTTTTTGTTCAATCAATACAAATTCTCCGCCAGTATAATCTTCATTTACTTGTGTTAAAAACAATACTGCTTGAAAAGGAAAATATAAGTCGCCATACAAATCCTGATGAAGTGTATTGAAATCTCCCTTTTCATATTTCAAAATTAAAGGCGTTGGTCTGCATTGATTTTGTTGGCGACAAGCGTCTATAAAATCAGCGTACTTTTCTGGATAAGTAAAATCAATGCCCAATTTCTGATTCCATTCGTTCGCTACTTTTGATAAAGGACTGTACATCTCATTCCTTAAATACGCAATGCTTTCGGGCAATGGATAAGCAAAATATTTGTACTCACCTTTTCCAAAATTATAGCGTTTCATCACAATCGTACTTCTATATAAATCTGCTTGTGTATAAGAAGTAATTAATTGTGAACAAACTTCAGTCGGTATCAGCGAAGGAATCACAGCATAACCCTGTTCATCCAAATCAGCTTTAACATTTTGCCAGTTGATAGAATTGATATTCATGTTTAATTGTGAGTTAGTGAATTGTGATTGAGTGATTAAATGTTTTATGTTTAGTATGAAAGTATTAAATAAGTATTCAGAATATTTTTCAGCCAATAATTTTTCAAAAGATACATTTGTACTTTTTGAAAAAAAATCACTAAATCACAACTCACTCAATCACTAATTTTTTGCCGCTTCCCATCCAACAATTGCCTTCTTCCGAATACTTCCCCAATGATATTCTCCAAGTTTTCCTTCTTTTCTAATCACACGATGACAGGGAATCAAATACGCAATCGGATTATTTCCCACTGCCGTACCGACGGCTCTTACAGCTTTGTCTTTTCCAATACTTTCAGCAATTTGTTGATAAGTAGTCAATGAACCTTGCGGAATCGTCAGCAATGCTTCCCAAACTTTCAATTGAAAATTTGTGCCTTGTACCAATAAATGCAGTTTATCTAATGAACTAAGATGTGGCATAAAAATGCGTTCTATATAAGGATAAGTAATCGAAGCATTTTCTTGAATGGTAGCAAAAAACCATTTTTTCTTGAAGGTTGCTAAATCTTCCTTTTTTGTCTGCTCATCCGTAAAAGCCATGCCACAAATTCCTCTTTCAGTAACAGCCAAAAAACATTCACCAAAAGGAGTTGGATGATAAGCATAACTGATATGCAAACCTTTTCCACCACTTTTGAATTCTTGCGGAGTAACCGCTTCGATACCTGTGAATAAATCATACACTCTACTTTGGCTTGAAAGTCCAGCGATTTCTGCGGCTTCAATCAAAGTAGCCGTCGATTTAATTTTCGCTTTTAAATAATCAGCCGTCAAGAATTGTAAAAACTTCTTCGGACTCACGCCAGCCCATTCCGTAAATATTCTTTGAAAGTGAAAAGGAGAAAGATTTACTTTCTCAGCGATTTCCTCCAAAGTAGGTTGAGCTGTAATATTTTCGCTAATAAACTCAATTGCTTTCGCAATGCGTTCATAATGATAAGTATCTGTTGTCATGATTTATAAAATTAACGATACAAATGTCGATTGATAAAAGAACATCCTCAACCCGAAAGTTGCTTTTTTTGAGTGACTTTAGGATTTTTGGACTTAAAGACTTTAGGACTGGAGGACTTTAAGACTTTAAGATTTTAGGATTTTGAGACTTAACGACTTCAATAATTATCAACTTTAGGATTAGAAAAATTTAGACTTAAATACTTCAACACTCCCAAATATTCCTTTCCTAATTTATAATACTTCATGTTATTAAACACCCCAGTCTTGAAATTTGTAAAATCCTTAGTCTTTCAATCCTCCAGTCTTAAAGTCTTCAAGTCCAAAAATCCTAAAGTCTCCAAATTCTAAAGTCATACAGTCCAAAAAAATCAGTAATTTTACATGAAACCAAAAACTTCATCAAATGTCAACAGGATTTTTCAGCGTACCAACGCCCAAGAATGAGCCAATCAACTCATACGCACCTAATACTAAGGAGCGTGAAGCACTTATTGCGAAACTTACTGAAATGCGAAGTATCGTAGCAGATGTACCAATGTATATTGGTTCAGAAGAAGTAAGAACAGGAAACAAACAAGCATTAACTTCCCCACACGACCATCAACATATTTTAGGATATTATCACGAAGGCGATGCTACTCATGTAAACCAAGCTATTGAATCATCCTTAGCTGCCAGAGAAGCTTGGGCAAATTTACCTTGGGAAAATAGAATGGCTATCTTCTTAAAAGCAGCCGACCTTTCAGCAACAAAATATCGTAATGAATTGAATGCTTCAACGATGTTAGGTCAATCAAAAAATGCTTACCAAGCAGAAATTGATGCCGCTTGTGAATGGATAGACTTTCTTCGTTTCAATGTACATTTCGCTACGCAGATTTATGCAGAACAGCCAATCTCTTCAGATTATGTTTGGAATAGATTAGAGTATCGTCCATTAGAAGGATTCGTTTTTGCCGTAACACCCTTCAACTTTACTGCCATTGCAGGAAATCTTCCAGCTTCGGCAGCATTGATGGGAAATGTTGTAGTGTGGAAACCTTCACCGCAACAAATCTATTCTGCCAATGTATTAATGAAAATTTTGAAAGAAGCAGGATTGCCAGATGGCGTAATCAATTTAATTTACACCGATGGTCCATTGACAGGTGATATTGTTTTCAATCATCCACAATTTGCAGGCGTACACTTTACAGGAAGTACCAAAGTATTCCAACATATCTGGAAAACAATCGGAGAAAACATTCATAAGTATAAATCATATCCAAGAATTGTTGGAGAAACAGGCGGTAAAGATTTTGTGGTAGCCCATAAATCAGCCGATGCAAAAGCACTTGCCGTAGGTTTGGTACGTGGAGCTTTTGAATATCAAGGACAAAAATGTTCGGCAGCTTCAAGAGCGTACATTCCAAATACACTTTGGGAACAAACGTGGGAATATGTTCAAGCAGACTTAAATGAAATCAAAGTTGGCCCAGTTGAAGACTTTTCAAATTTCGTCAATGCAGTAATTGATGAAAAGGCTTTTGATAAAATCACTACTTATATAGCGAATGCAAAAGCATCTGATAAAGCAAAAGTAATTGCAGGAGGAAACTATGATAAATCAAAAGGATATTTCATAGAGCCAACCATTATCTTAACAGAAGACCCGCACTATACAACCATGTCTGAAGAAATCTTTGGTCCAGTACTTACTATCTATGTATATGATGCAGAAAAGTATGAAGAAACCTTAGATATTGTAAACACAACTTCTGATTATGCTTTAACGGGAGCAATCTTCTCACAAGACCGCTATGCTTTAGAAGTAGCTAATAAAAAGTTAGTGAACGCAGCTGGAAACTTTTACATTAATGACAAACCAACAGGAGCAGTAGTTGGACAACAGCCATTCGGAGGAGCAAGAGCATCAGGAACAAATGATAAAGCAGGTTCAATGTTAAATCTATTAAGATGGGTTTCTCCAAGAACAATCAAAGAAACATTTGTATCGCCAACAGACTATAAGTATCCATTTTTAGGTTAGTATTGGATAAAAATCTTGTAGGAAAATATAAAGAGCGGTGAGGTATTAATTATATGCTTCACCTCTTTTTTGTTATCAGATTTATCAATTGGGATAAATATCGAAAAAACTTTCAAATATTTTCAATATTTATTGAGTGCAATAAAGTATTGATATTAAGTTATTTGCGGTGTATGTTATGGATTTTTATAGAAATATTTTCAAAAAACTTTGCGATTAAGTTTGGTGGTTACGAATTAATCCTACATCTTTGCACTCCCAAACGACGCCAACGGGTT
>NZ_JACHKT010000031.1 GCF_014204325.1 Arcicella rosea | reverse complement strand
AAATATCCTCTCACCACTCAAAAGCTAATATCGTAATTTAATCTATTTTAACATGATTTTTAGTAAGACAAACATACGAGGAAAGAAAAGTAAGGACTAGACAAATAATAAATAGAAAACCAGTCAAATTGCCCTAAACCTCACTATTTAAAGAAAAATTCGGGATGACTCATGTTTTGTTTGATTATAGTTCCGTTAGGAACACTATATCGGTAGATAATCTCTTTTAATTCTTCTTAAAAACGATGCATTAAAGTAGCAATCAAACTTCTACCAACACCATTAATTCCTGAGCCATGTGTGCGGTAATCTACATTAAAAATATTTTGAAATGAGCCTATCAAAGTAACATTTTTGTATTCATAACCCGTATAAAGATTGAGTACATTCCAGCCATTTGTTCCGCCTTTTGGAATTCTGTTGTCATCTTTATCGCCTTGTGCCAATCGGTCTTGTTTTCCAGCAAAGATGTCTTCTACTTTGACAAAAAATGCAGTATTTGCCTGATAATGTACTCCTACTCTACCAGACAGTGGAGGAATTCTTCTTACAGGTTCGTTCTTCGTTTCGTTTTGTCCATAAGTATAAGCTAAGTCTGTATAAATTTTAATTTCAGGTAAAACCATCCATTCTGTCGCCCATTCAAAACCTTGTATATAGGCTTTTTCAACATTCTCTTTTCGGTAAACCTGATAATCATTAATCTTTTGTCCTTCTACTTTTACTCGTGCAATCAAATTTCTTAACTGATTATGATACAAAGCAACACTTGAAGAAAAAGTGGATGTTCTAAATTTATAGCCCCATTCAAAATTATAAGAATTTTCAGGTTTTAGGTTGGCTGTTGGTAATTCATAACGAAAATCTACAATGCCTAAAGTTCCCATATCATCAATATTGGGTGCTCTGAAGCCCGTATTAAACGATAAGTAAGTCATAGAATGATTTTCCAGATGATAGCCTAAAGCCAAATTTCCCACCAAAGCCTGTGGCGAAACATTTACTTTCCCTAAAGTTTGGTCATTTACATGGATAGAATAAGCATTGAAGCGAGCACCAAAATTTACATCCCATTTATTCAAATTGATATGGTGCAAAGAATAAGCCGCATAACTATTAAAGCTTGAAGCATCGGGATATAAACCTCTGCTATAAGTAATTTTATTGTTTTGAAAATCTGTATCTTGTTTCGTACTGTTTACTTTATCCGCATAAAATTCTATACCAGAACTGGCGTCCCAATTAGGTGAAATTTCAGAACGTACATTGATAAAAGAACCAAAAGTTTTTACTTGATCATTTTCTACACGATACACATTCGAAGCATTTTTCTGAGAATTTCGCCCTTCCTCGGTACCTTGATAAGAAACATTGAAAGCCAAATTTTTAAGTAAACGGTTTTCGCTTTTAATATCAAATTGTAGATATGAAAGTGCTCTTTTCTGTGGCGACATTTCATTAATCTTAAAGTTTTCAAGCTTTACTTTGTGATAAACAGGCACATGACTTTGATTTAAGTTTTGATGAGCGGCTGTTAAAAACATATTTTTTGAAAGCTGGAATTTAGCTTTTACATCAAACGCTACTTCATCATAACCCGAAGGAGATTGTACTCCAGTAGTATCGCCACCGATTAAATCTCCAAATTTTCTGAGGCTCAAACCCGCTTTGATAGCCATTTTCTGCGTAGCGAAAGAAAGGTCTGTTCTCGCCGTTTTTTCAAGAGACGAAGTGCCATATCTGACGATAGCATTCCCATTTACTTTTGGTTTATCAACCGCAAAAACTGGATTAGCAGTATTGATTTGCAAAGTACCGCCCATTGCATCAGAACCGTATTGTACAGAACCTCCGCCTTTGTATATTTCGATATTTTGAATCAAAAATGGGTCAATCGTATTTAAGTATTGATTGGGTCCATAACGAAAAGTACTGTTATTTAGACGGATGCCATCAATTAAAATAAGCGTTTGGTTTCCTGTTAATCCTCTTAAAAAAGGTGAGCCTCCGCCATGATTTGTTTTCTGTACAAACACGCCATTGGCACCAAATAAAGTTTCTGGAGTACTCCTATATTGGTAATTCTTTAGGTTTTTAGCGTTTAGTACTGCTACAGAACCCATCGTATTAAATACCTTCTGCTCACTTCTTTGAGCAATTACCGTTACTTCATCTAATATGAAGTTTTGTTTTTTTATCGTTGAATCCGTAGCAATTGAGAGACTCAGCAGAATACAAGTAAAAATTGACATTTTATTGGGTTTTCAAGTTCAAGTTGATAATTTTTTGACCGCACAATTTTTACAATTCTCCTTAAAATAGCTATTGATTCCTTTTATGAAATAATTAAGGTTTAACTTCCTACTTATCATTTAAACTTAAATAGATAATCATTCCGAATAAAATAAACGGCTTTTTCGTTATTAGTTTGATTACAAACCATTTCCCATTGATAATCACGCTGTCTTCCTCAAACTCCTTTTACTATTTACGAAAGCAAATTTTTATCTAATTCAAATTTCCTCTTCCTGTTTATTAAGCGTTAAATTTATTGTAAGTTTGTATCTTTTTTATCGTACATCAACCATTAATTCATCAAATGTATAAGCAATTTTCATTGTTTTTGCTCACACTTATACTCCTTTGGTTTGCTATCAAAAGCCCACTTATAGGAGCTTTAAACAACACGTTTTTGCCTTTTTCAAAAACGGAAAAGAAAGTGTGGAATGGCAAGAAAATTGTCAAAAAAGCTCATTTACTTCAAGCTCCTAAATTCACCAATCATAGTCAGTTATTAGAAAGCCAATGGGTTGATAGTATTTTTGCATCAATGGATAATGACCAAAAAATTGGTCAATTTTTCATGGTGGCGGTAAATCCAACGCATGGAGAAGCACATTTTAAAAAACTCGAAAATTTAATTCAGCATAATTATATCGGTGGCTTGATATTTTTTCAAGGCGAGCCTACTTCTTATGCTAATCTGAATAACCGTTTTCAATCAACTACAAAAATCCCTTTGTTGATAGGTATTGATGGCGAATGGGGTTTAGCAATGCGTGTAAATGCCACAATGGCTTTCCCAAAACAGATTACTCTGGGGGCAATTCAGGATAATTCATTAATCTACGACATGGGGACAGAAATTGCACGCCAATGCAAACGTTTAGGAATTCATCTAAACTTTGCCCCTGTTGTTGATATTAATTCAAATCCACAAAATCCTGTGATTGGTTTTCGCTCTTTTGGCGAAATTCCCGAAAATGTTGCTGCTAAAAGTAGTGCCTACATGAAAGGCATGCAGAACAATCAACTTTTGGCTTGTGCCAAACATTTCCCCGGTCATGGCGATACGCATAGCGATTCGCATTTCACTTTGCCACAAGTATCGTATAGTTTCGAACGTATGCACGATACTGAGTTAGTTCCATTCAAACAACTCATTGAAGATTCTATCAAAAGTGTTATCGTTGGTCATTTACAAATTCCATTTTACGACTGGCGTCCAGCTACGCTATCACAAAGTATCATTACCAATTTATTGAAAAAAGAAATGGGCTTCAAAGGCTTGGTCATTACTGATGCCTTGAACATGAAAGGCGTACGTAGTGGCCAAGGAGTATCTTCTGGAGAAATTGATTTACAGGCATTTATCGCTGGAAATGACATTTTACTCTATTCAGAAAACATTCCTGAAGGCATCAGTAAAATTAAAGATGCCATTCAATCAGGTGTAATTTTACAATCCGAAATTGATAACCGTGTCAAAAAAATACTTCATGCTAAATATTGGGTAGGTTTGAATCGCTTCAAATACATAGAAACTAATAATTTATATCAGGAATTACATACGCCAGAGGCACAGCAAATCAAACAAGGATTATTCGAGAATGCGATTACCGTCGTGAAAGATACAAGAAAGCTTTTACCGCTTTCAACTGAAAATAATAAATTGGTTTCGGTCAGTTTAGACATTGCTTCGAACAATCGTTTTCAACAAAGTCTGGCTTCTTTTACTTCTATGCCACAGTATTCCAGTGTGAAGAAGAGCGATGAAAACCTTTTTAATGAAGTATTAAAAAATGTTGATTCAACCCAAACCATTATCCTAAGTGTTCATAACATCAATAAAAAATCTGCGAGTAGATTAGATTTAAGTTTTGGCGTACAAGATTTTATCAAAAGACTTGAGAAAAAAACGCCCAATGTGGTAGTCTGCGTGTTTGGGAATCCTTATAGTTTGAAATATTTTCCAGAAGTATCTAATGTAGTTTGTGGTTATGAAGACGACGATGCCTCTTATTCAGCCATGACAAAAGTACTTTTTGGACAAATCCCTGCGGTTGGTAAATTGCCTGTTTCGGTTGAAAATCTCTACAAAGCTGGCGATGGAATTACGCTTAAAAGACAAGGACAATTAGAAAAAGCCTCGCCCGAAAGCGTTGGAATGAATCCAGAAGTACTTAAAGGCATCGACCCGATTATTACTTCATCCATCAGTCAGAAAGTCTTTCCAGGTTGCCAAGTACTCGTTGCCAGAAAAGGGAAAATTATTCTGAATAAAAACTATGGGCAACTTACTTATGAATTAACAAGCCCACCAGTGACGAACCAAACCGTTTATGATTTAGCATCTGTTACCAAAGTATCCGCAACACTCCAAGCGGTAATGTACCTTTATGACCAAAAGAAGATTACTTTAGACGAAAAAATCGTTACTTATCTTCCAGAACTCAGAGGAACAAACAAAGAGAACATGACGATTCGGGATATTCTTTGGCACCAAGCAGGATTAGTTGCTTACATTCCTTTTTGGGAAAAAACACGGATTCCTTTGGGTTGGAAAAAAGAGTTTTATAGCGATACGCAATCGTTGGAATATCCGCTAGCAGTAGCCGAAGGCATGTTTGCCAAAACTGCTATTCGAGATTCTGTTTGGAAATGGGTCATCAAATCTCCATTAATCAATAAACGAGATAAAGACGGCAACTTTAGCTATGTTTATAGCGACTTGGGTTTGATGATAATGCAACATCTTGTAGAAAGAATACTTGGACAAAGCTTGGATGTTTTCACAAATTCATATTTATACGAGCCTCTGGGCATGAAAACAACAGGATTTAATCCTTTGAAAAAAATAGAAAAAGCCAAAATTGCACCTACTGAAAACGATAGACTTTTTCGAGGAAAAGAATTACAAGGAACTGTTCAAGACCAAACCGCAGCCATGTTAGGTGGCGTGTCGGGTCATGCAGGATTGTTTAGCTCAGCTTCAGATTTGGTGAAATTATTTGAGATGAATCTTGAAAAAGGAAGTATTCATCAGCTAAAATTCTTCAGTGAAGAAACTATCAACGTCTTTACCAACAGTGTTTCTTCTAAAAGTGAAAGAGCTTTAGGTTGGGATAAACTTCCAGCAGATGGCGAAAGTAATTATATTTCTGCTTCTGTTTCGCCAAGTTCTTATGGGCATTCGGGTTATACAGGTACTTTGGTTTGGGTAGATCCAGAAAAGGAATTAGTTTTTATTTTCCTTTCAAACAGAGTATATCCATCGGCAAGTAACAATAAAATCAATGCTTTAAAAATCAGGCGAAAAGTAATGGATGTTGTTTATAAATCAATTGAAAAACAACAGTAATACGAGTTTTCAACTCGTAAAATAATAATTCACGAGTTGGAAACTCGTGCTACGAAAAAAGCCTTCTGATTTGCATCAGAAGGCTTTTTCATTTGATTTGATTCATAAACAAATCTTTTGTCTTGAATCTTCAATCTTAAAGTCTCATAGAAAACTATTGATCTAACAAAATTTCAAGTTCTTTCTTGAATTCAATCAATAATGTTTCTTTCATCGAGATTTTACGCTTTTGGGTGTTGATTTTGTTCATCACCAATTTATCTCCCATTTGACCATTGTAATTGGCATCAGAGATGAATGAATCCAATTCATTTTTCTCTTTTTTAGTCATGTAATCCATTTGATTAATCATGATTTTCAATTGCTCAATTCTTGGTTTTTCATGTAAAGCTGGGTGACGATAGCTAATTACTCTCAACAAGTAATTCATTTCGAAAATCTTATCACAGATATTTCTGAAACGTTCAGCAATACTTCTATCAACATTTTTGGCAAGAGCCGATAACTCTTTCCATTTTACTAAATATCCTTTTGCCTTTTCAGAAGTTTGTGGAATCAAATCTTGTTGTTTGAACAATCCTTCCAATTCGGTCGTCATATCCTTCATTTGCTGTACTCTAGGATCAACTCTTGGCGTTGATACAATTCCTTTATCACGGTTGTAACGCTCAAAGAAGAAATCGCTTGAACGTTTGAATTGTTTCCAAAGTTGGCTCTGCTTTTTAGGCGGCACCTGACTAATGGTTTTCCATTCACGTTGCAAGTCCTTGATTTTAAGGAAACCAGCATCTACATCTTTTTCATAACGTAAATTACGAGCTTCGTCAACAATGCGTTGAAGCGTAGCTAGCTTTTCGTCGATGATACGGTTTTTCTCAGCATAATATTCACGACGTCTTACGAAGAAATCATCTACAATACCGTTGAATTCTTCTTCAACGCCATCTTGTAAAGATTTATCAACAGGCCCTGTTTTCAACCATTTGGTTTTAATTTCCATAATGGCTTCAGTAGTTTCTGCCCATTCTTCACTCTTGCTTGCTTCTCTCAACTCTTCAATCAAAGCTCTTTTAATTTCAAGATTTTTGATTTGGTTGTGCAGAATAAGCTCTCTTAGTTCCAATTCTAAGCCATCCAAGCGTTCAAGCAAGGGCATAAAATTTCCTAAGCCATCAAATTCTACGAGATTTTTGCGAAGTTGAAGTAGTTTGGTAAGATAAGAGCCTTTGTTCTGAGCTTCTTCTACTTGCTCAAAAAGTAAGGATACTTTATTTTCGGCAATCGTAAAACGATTCACGAAATATTGTAGCGCCTCATCTTCTGTGTTTCTAACGACACCAATCTGACGTTCCGGATATTCTGAATATCCTTTTAAATAGACCTTACCATCGTTACAATAGCCATAGTCGGCGGAGTTCTTTACTGTATTTTCCATTGGTTTACATTACATGATTAGAGTGTCTGGCAAGGCTCATAACTCTAAGAGATTCATGGTTTAGGTTGAATTTATTTTAGTAGTTTTGTGATTGTTTAAAATTCTATTTTACTTATTTGTTCAAGAAACGATTCTGATTGAAAATAATTTCAAAATTCTAAAATTAACAAATTTTGAAAATGAAAACTCTTCTACCACCTAAATTTTCCGCAATTTACTGATTTTCAGCAAAAAATCTAATGATTTATCCACATAATCCATCTATTCTCAAAATTTTTATTTTAATGCGTAAATCAAGCCTAAAATAAACGATAATTGAATATTAATTGCAGTCAAAACCATTAATTTTTTTATTAAAAAAACTCTTTCAAAGTCTTATTGTTCTAAATTCATGAATTTTAACAGCATAATTAAGCTACCAGACAAGAAAGGTAAGGAGGCTTTAATTAAAAATACTATCTTTGAATGAATGATTAAGGTTTTATTTTCAGAAGAAAAACATTCTATTAATTTTTACAAAACGACAACTAATTACATTAAACGATAAATTAACCCAATGAGTCAGGAAACAATTATTTTTTCTATGGAACGTGTTTCTAAAACCGTTCCACCCCAAAAACAAATACTTAAAAATATTTACTTATCATTTTTCTACGGAGCTAAAATTGGCGTATTAGGGCTAAACGGTTCAGGAAAATCTTCTCTTTTAAGAATTATTGCTGGAAAAGACAAAAGCTACACTGGCGATATTGTATTTTCGGCTGGTTACTCTGTAGGAATGTTGGAACAAGAACCTGAGCTTGACCCAACAAAAACAGTAAAAGAAGTAGTAGAAGAAGGCGTTGCAGAAATTGTAGCTTTATTGAAAGAATTCGATGAAATCAACGAAGCTTTTGGCGACCCAGATGCTGATTTTGATAAATTGTTAGAACGCCAAGGCGAAGTACAAGAAAAACTTGACCATTACAATGCTTGGGAATTGGATACTCGTTTAGAAAGAGCGATGGACGCTTTGCGTTGTCCGCCTTCTGATGCCAACGTTGCCAATCTTTCGGGTGGTGAAAAACGCCGTGTTGCTTTGTGCCGTTTGTTGTTGCAAGAACCAGATGTACTTTTATTAGATGAACCTACCAACCACTTGGATGCTGAATCAGTTTTATGGTTAGAAGAACACCTTCGTCAGTACAAAGGAACGGTAATTGCCGTTACTCACGACCGTTACTTTTTGGATAATGTCGCTGGTTGGATTTTGGAATTGGATAGAGGCGAAGGTATTCCGTGGAAAGGAAATTACTCTTCTTGGTTAGAACAAAAGCAAAATCGTTTAGCTCAAGAAGAAAAGACAGAGTCTCGTCGTCAGAAAACTTTACAGCGTGAATTAGAATGGGTACGCATGGCACCAAAAGCTCGTCAGGCAAAATCTAAAGCACGTTTGGAAGCTTACGACAAATTGATGTCGGAAGAAAACCGTCAAAAAGAAGATAAATTAGAATTGTTCATTCCTGCTGGGCCAAGATTAGGGAACAAGGTAATTGAAGTAAACAATGTAACGAAAGCTTATGGCGATAAGTTATTGTTTGATAATCTTACTTTCTCGTTACCGCCAGCGGGTATTGTTGGCGTAATTGGGCCAAATGGTGCTGGTAAAACAACACTTTTTAAGTTAATTACTGGACAAGCTCAGCCAGATGCAGGTACATTTGAAGTAGGTGATACTGTTCAAATGGCGTATGTTGACCAAGAACATAACCAATTGAAAGGTGAAAAATCTGTTTTTGAAACGATTTCTGGTGGTACAGAACATACAATGCTAGGTGGCAAACAAGTAAATGCCAGAGCTTATGTGAGTAAATTCAATTTCAACGGAGCAGACCAAGAAAAGAAAATTGGTAACCTTTCGGGTGGTGAACGTAACCGTGTTCATTTAGCGATGATGTTGAAAGAAGGTGCTAACTTACTTTTACTAGATGAGCCTACCAACGATTTGGACGTAAACACTTTACGTGCCTTAGAAGAAGCCCTTGAAAACTTTGGCGGTTGTGCAGTAGTCATTTCCCATGATAGATGGTTCTTAGATAGAATTGCAACGCACATTTTGGCTTTTGAAGGAAATTCGCAAGTATATTGGTTTGAAGGCAACTTCTCTGATTATGAAGAAAACCGCAAAAAACGTTTGGGTAACGATGCTACTCCAAAACGTATTCGTTATAAAAAGTTGGGAGAGTAAATCATTATTTTCAGAAACATGAGTCATCCCGAATTTTTTCTTAGAATAGTGAGGTATAGGACGATTTGAGAGGTTTTTATATTTATTATTGTACAATCCTTACTTTTCTTGTCTTGAAACAAGAAAAGTAACAAAAGAAATTCAAGAATTCCTAAACTCGCTTCGCTCAAACAGTAGGAATTCGTTGCCCATCAATCATAAAAAAGCGGTCGAAATTAGTTTTTTGACCGCTTTTTTGTGATTTTAAAATTCGGGATGACTCATGTATTCTATTTAAAACTTCGGACATTTCAATTCGCCTTTTCTCGGACGGGCATTTCGCTTCGGCTGAATTAAATCACTGAAAATATATGAAATTGACAATTCATGTGCTCCGCCTGTCGAACTTAACCTTGAAATCGTAGCATCATAACTGTATCCTATCGAAAAATTATCTTGTCGATAACCGACCAAAAACACCAAAGCATCGTGACTAACAATACTTGTGTTATCTTTCTTGTATGTTTTAATAGGAATTCCTCTGTACCAAGCTCCAATTACAATTGGCGAATACGTTAAGTACGCACCCACATCTAATTGATCTGATTGTCCCTGACGTCGGTAATGAACGACAGGCGTAATACTTTTCTCTCTGTCAACGGCATCACCCAAATTATTTCCTAACATATAATCATCCAAAGGAATATTGAACCCTGCTTGAATACCGATTCTGACAGGTAAAACAGCATTTTGATTTGAAAAAGATTGATTTGGTTGATTGATATGATGAACGGATGCTCCGACCCAAAACTGTTCTCCATAAACAATTGCACCTGTTGAGAAATCCCAGTATTTCAATTGTGGAGTAAGATTATTTCCACCTTGTAAAATTTGGTCGGAAGAATAACGTGGATACGCTCCAGTAGTCAGATAAGTGTTAATTTGGTCACCAAAAGTATAATCTGCAAAATTTACCCCACGAGTAACATACGAACCTTGAACCCCTAAATTCGCTCTTAAACCATCACTAATTTTAAGGTGATAAGAGTAAATAGCACCAATATCAGTTGTGGTTAAATTAGTAAACTGACGGTCGGAAGTGAGCAATAAACCAACACCACTATTCAGTTTTTCTAAATACAAATCCGCAGAAAGTGATGAAGTAACAAAATTAGCACTTAATGATGGCCATTGATTTCTATGATTTAAACTCACTCTAGGAGCTTTAGCAGAACCCGCAAAAGCAGGATTTAAAAACATGGGTGCTGCATAAAACTGTGAATATTGCGGATCCTGAGCCTCTGCAAAAGACCAAGATAATATACACAATATCAACAGAAAACTTCTTTTTAACATGGAATTGGCAATGGTTATGAGTATTTTCATTAACGATTAATCATCTTATTAATTATTAGTAAAATCTTTTATCCTGAAATACCACTGGCATAAAACTGTACTTTACTAACGTAAATCTGTACTATCTAACGCTTTCTATAATTTTAAACAGTAAATTTCGTTTAAAATTTGCTACATTCCTTTGAATTACGTTCATACAATCAAGAGTTACTTTACTAAATCTTTTTTCGGGAACATGCAACAAAACAATTTGTTTTTGTTTATGTAATCGTAGAAGAGCCTAAATTTAAAGAAGATTTTTTCATTAAAATCAAAAAATTAATAAGTATTTTAATATCCAACCTTTTAGGAATAATAGCTGTCTATATCGGAAGCAAAGAGTATTTTCATTTTTTATAACGAAAGAATGTTTAGAATTAGTAGCATACAACGATTTTTTTTGCTCATCTCCTGTGTTTTTCTAACATGGGCATGGTCAAATACGGCTCATGCTCAATTCAGTGTAGCAAAAACTTGTTTATCAGAATGTTCAGATACTACAGCGGCAACCGTTTTTAAAGATTTGGTTGCTACTCCAGCTTCAGCTTGGCGATGGGATTTTGGTGACCCTGCTAGTACTCTAAAAAATACTTCCACGCTGAGGAATCCAGCACACTTATATACTACTCCGGGTACAAAAACCGTAACCCTTGTACGTACAGAAAGGGGTGTGCCTGTTACTTATACCAAAACTTTTGAAATTTTTGCACCACCGCAAGCTTTCTTTTTGGGACAAACTCCTTCACAGCAAGATACCACTATTTGTAATCCCGGTTCTATTGTATTAAATCCTTATCCGAATACTGACGTATCTAATAGACCATATAAATATCGTTGGTTTCCAAAAGGCGATAGTACGCAAACGCTCATTGCGGATACCACAAGCTGTTATTCTGTACAAGTAACAGATTCTATTACAGGCTGTTCTGCTCAAAACAAAATCAATGTTCAACTTTGTATTCCACCGCCTCCAAAACCTGCTGAAACCTCTTGGTACTTTGGTAATAACGCCGGTATTAAATTTTCAAACGGTTCGGCAACAGCTGATACTGAAGGAAAATTAAATACTGTAGAAGGTGTTTCATCTATCGCTGACCAAAATGGCAATTTACTTTTTTATACTGACGGAAGAAGAGTGTATGATAAGGATGGTACGGAAATGCAAGCCGTATTTCCGACTGATACCTTGAAGGGAAGTTCCTTTTCAACACAGTCAGCCGTAATTGTGCCACAGCCTAGTTGTCAGGGTTGCCAGTCGTATTATTATATTTTTACAACGACAGAAATTAATGGACAAAAGAAACTAACTTATTCGATTGTTGATATTCGAATGAATGTAGGAAAAGGGAAAGTAATTGCTAAAAATTTACCTTTAGATGATGTTTCTTCTACGGAAAATCTCATCTCAACTTTTGTTAAAAAAGACTCTACTTACTGGGTAATTTCTCATGATTATAGTAACAATACTTACAGAATGTATCGTGTTACTAAAAATGGAATTTCTATTTCAAAAACCATTGATATTGGTTCAACGATAGATTCTCCAGAAAAAGCACAAGGCTATTTAAAGGTTTCGCAAGATGCTACCAAATTAGCCATCGCTATTCCTGGTGGAACAAGAAATCTTGTGGAAATATATGATTTTGCAGATTCTACAGGAGCAATTTCGAATAAAAAAACAATTGATTTAGGGCCAGCCCCACCAACCGTTTATGGTGTTGAGTTTTCGCCAGATAGCAGAACGCTCTTTGTAACGATGAAAGCCGATACCATTAAAAAACCAGGTTCATACTCTTCTTTATTGCGTTATGATTTAACGCAAGGAGATGAGGCATCTTTAGCAAAATCTAAAATCACCTTAGATTCTTCTAAAAAAGAATATTATGGTTCTGTACAATTAGGACCAGATGGAAGAATTTATTTAGCCGTACAAGGAAGTGATACGTTGGGTGTGATAAAATTACCGAATGATACCGTTTCTTATACCAATGCCACTAAAGTAAAAATAGATACTGCTTACTATCGAAGAGATTCCTTTAGTTTAAATGGCAAAACCAGTCAGTTGGGTTTGCCAACGACTACAACGGTAGTAATTACAAGAGGTTCTGGTGTAGGTATTATGGCTTCGGATACTTGTTTTGGTTCACCTTCAAATTTCCAGACGAATCATCTTTGTGAAGGAGAGACTTTTAAAAATACAAAAACTGATTGGTACTTTTATAGAGGTACTCCTCCACAGCCAGACTCTCGGACAGGGAAATATACCTTGCCTGCTGGAGCAGTTTATCAAAAATCAGGCGGGGCGGGTGATACAGGCTTACAAGTAACTTATAAGTTCGATACTCCTGGGAAATACTATGTTTTTGTAAGTATGGGAAATAAATGTTTGAGCGATACCTTACTTCCTCCGCAAGAGTTTGAAATATTTGCCATTCCCAATGCAGATTTAGGCAATGATATTAATATTTGCCAGAATACAACTACGTTAAATGCAGGAAATACCCTTCCTAACAGCCATTACTTTTGGTTGATTGATGGTAGTTATTTACCAAGAGATACGCTGAGTACTTTAGTAGCGACAAGGTCTGGAAAATATACAGTATTTGTAGAAAAAAATGGTTGTATTGCAGAAGATTCTGTGAAGGTAAATCTCTTTTCGGCAAAACCTTTTAATCTTCCAGCAGATACAACTATCTGTCAAAATTCTTCTTTTACTTTATCAGCAAGCAATGCAGGTAGTAGCCCAACAAGTACTTATTTATGGAATACTGGACAAACGACACCAAGTATCGTAGTGGTTCGTCCAGGTACTTATTCTGTAATCGTTAAAGAAAGTACAACCAATTGTGAAGTAAGAGACCAAGTTGTAGTGAGTGCATTACCAAAACCAACTTTTGTAGTCAATAAAACGCTACCAAGTAATTGTAGTATCAGAGATGGACAAATCGCCATTCAAAGTTTATCTCCTACGGATATTTATACTTTTGTTTGGTATAAAGATGGCGTACTTATCGCTGGACAAAGTAGAAACTCAATTAGAGGTTTGGATGCTGGCAATTATCGTGTGACCATCCAAAGTAGAGTTGCTTGTGATACTACTTTCAATATTCCTTTATTGGCATTGGGCAATACCAAGCCAAACATTATTGTAAGACCAACAGATACTTATTGTGATGTATTGAACGATGGTTCGATAGCTTTTACGGTGAATGCAAATAGTGGGATTCAGCCAATTACTTTTGATTTAAAGATTAATGGAAACCCAGACGTAACGATTAAAAGTGGTTCAGTAGGTTCAATATTGGTTTCACCAAGAAATTACTTAATAAATGGTTTGGGTGCTGGAACATATACTTTAGAATTAGAAGATGCTTCAGGTTGTAAACACATTGAAAGTCCGCTGATAATTGCGGTACGACCAAGAACAGTAACCACCATTTCAAGACCACCAATTGAATGTCTGGGAGAAACAATTGTACTCCGAGCAGTCAATACTGCTGGTTCCATTTTATGGAATACTGGTGCAACAACACCTAGTATTAATGTAACGCAAGCAGGGATTTATTCCGTTACAGTAATTGATTTCACAGGTAAATGTATCAGTAAAGCTAATTCTTTGGTTTCGTTCAAGCCCCTTCCAGTGATTAACGTAAATGTTCCAAACGAAATTTGTACTGGAACTCGTCCTGTTCAATTTACTGCTAGTCCAGCAACTGGAGTTTGGTTTGGTTCAAATATTAGTTCAAATGGGCTCTATACCCCTCCTACGTTACCACAAAGTGATAACGTTCGTTATGAATTAACAGGTACAAATGGCTGTGTAGGCAAAGTTGCTAGAACAATTACAATTTCGCCATCACCTAAAGTAGATTTAGGTGCAGACAGAGATGTTTGTAGAAATGGCATTGATTTCATCGGTACAAATCTTGAAACAGGTGTTACTTATCGTTGGAATACTGGGCAAACAACCAATATTATTTATCCTACTCAGCAAGGACGTTTTACATTAAATGCCAATTTGGGCAATTGTAGAACAACGGATGATATTGTGATTCGTTTATTGCCTTCACCATTTATTCCATTAAAATCTGAAATACCATTGTGCGTGCCAGATGCTTTACCGATTAAACTCGATGCTGGTGCTGGTGAAGGCCTAACGTATCGTTGGCTTCCAGGTGGACAAACGAGTCAAATGATTTCAGTATCAAATATTGGAATTTATACCGTAGAAGTAACCAATACGCTAGGCTGCACAAGCAAAGCAAGTACAAATGTTGTGGATAGATGCGAGCCAAGTATCTTAGTGCCTGATATTTTTACGCCAAATGGCGATTTACAAAATGATTCTTTTCAGGTTTTCACGGCACATGTCAGAGATTTTGATTTAAAAATATATAACCGTTGGGGCGAGTTATTATTTACTTCTAAACAGCCTGAAGATCGTTGGGATGGTAAGTATAAAGGAGTTTTACTAAAGCCAGATTCATTCGTTTGGGAAATTACTTATACGGCTGAATATTTTCCTGAGCGAGGGAAACTCAAAAAACAAGGAGCTGTTACGGTAGCTTGGTAATAAAAAGGGTTGAAAACGATTTAAAGTTTTCAACCCTTTTTTGTTTTTAGATAAATGTTAATGGCTATTCACTAAATGGAATAAGCTTATATCTAAATGATGATGGCTATTCACTAAATGAAAAATTGACATATATCTAAATGATGATGGCTATTCACTAAATGTAATGGACGTATATCTAAATGATGGTGATTATTCACTACGCCGTTGCCCGTATCATCACGGGCAATATTTTGTTGATTTGCCTATTAAACTGGTAAAATGCTCGTGGAGACACGAGCAACGGCACAAGAAAAAAAACGTAAACATGCGTATATTTACGAGTTGGCGGTAATTTTGACCAAAGACACCGCTAAACAATAAACGACAGATGAAAAAAATATATTTAATCCTATTTTATATCTTAACATCGCTGACAATAAATGCTCAGACAAATACCATTTATTCAAAAGCGTATGGACAAAGCGAAAATCCAGCGATTATTTTCATTCACGGCGGACCAAGAGGAAATTCAACACTGTTTGAGGGAACAACAGCCGAAAAATTAGCTAAAAAAGGATTTTATGTAATTGTTTATGACAGACGAGGTGAAGGTCGTTCCATCGACACAACTGCAACTTTTACTTTTCAAGAAGCAATTGAAGATTTAAATAATCTTTACCAAAAATACAACATCAAAAAAGCAAATATTATTGCTCATAGTTTTGGCGGTTTGGTTGGAACACTTTTTACAGAACAAAACCCTGAAAAAGTAAACTCATTAATACTTGCAGGAGCATTGTTTTCTCAACAAGAAACCTATGACCATATTTTGGAAACGACGAGAAAAATCTATTTAGAACAAAAAGATAGTTTAATGCTTTCTACAATTTCAGAAATCGAAAAACTTCCTAAAAATTCTGCTGAATATAGACAAAAATGTTATGAAGTTGCGAGCAAAAGAAATTATTTCGAAATGCCATTTCCAACAAAAGAAGCAAACCAACTTCGAGATGATTATAAAAAAAGTGAGTTTGGAAAAAACAATATCCGAAATGACAATGCTCCAACTCTATTCTATCAAAACGAAAGCAAAAATAATATTGACACAAAGCCTGTTTTAAAAAAACTTAAAAAGCAAGTCAAGTTACTTGCTATCTACGGACAACAAGACAAAATTTTTTCGAAAAAGCAATTGAATGATATGAAAAAAATCGTCAAGGAACAGAATTTTAAACTTATTGACAACTGTTCACATTATCCATTTGTTGACCAGCAAACAGAATTTATAAACACCATTGAAAAGTGGATGAAATAAAAAACTACCGCCAACAGTAGTTTGGCAAAATGGCGAGTTCAGTGCTAAATCCAACAGCAGTTCTTCGATTGAACATTTGTGCTTCTATTTCCGCCACTTCGCCAAGCTGTAAACCGTTGGTGGCAATTTTATAAAGAACGTCTAAACAGACAAGTAACGTTTGACAAATATTATGTATGGACAGAGAATTAAAACCGTTTTGGAGCAGACTTTTTGACTTTAATTGGAAATTTGGACTTTTCCTAATTCTCATTGTGTGTATTCCTCGATTTATCTTGGTACTAAATGCAAACTCTTCGGGAAGTTATGGTTCTATTGGACTGATTATGACGATTTCGGCAATTGCACCATTTATCTTTTTGACCAAATATGGACGTAAAGAAATTGGAATTACAAAACCACGAAATTTTAAATGGCTATTGATTGCATTTGTTTGTGGACTAATTGCAAGCATATTGCTTTATTTTTTCGGACAAATTTTATATGGTAATTCATATCAAAATTGGTATATGTACGTTGGAAAATCATATAAAATTCCAGCGACTATAACTCAATCTGACAAGAATATAATGTTTGCTATTATGGCAATAACAGGAATGACTTTTAGCCCAATCGGAGAAGAGTTGTTTTTCAGAGGCATTGTACATTCAAGTTTTGCAAAATCAATTGGAGAGAAAAAAGCATCAATAGTTGACAGTTCAGCATTTGCGTTAACTCACATTTCACATTTTGGTTTGGTTTTCATCAATGAAAAATGGGACTTTTTTACTATTCCGACCATAATTTGGGTAACAAGTATGTTTTTAGTGAGTTTGTTATTCTTTACTTTCAGAAAAAAATCAGACTCTATTTTAGGAGCTATAATTTGTCATTCGGCATTTAATTTAGGAATGATATTTTGTATATTTTATCTGTTATAGATTCGACGAGCAAAGTTGGGCAACCAAGAAAAACTGCCACCAACATTAGGGTTTTACGCCGTTGCCCGTATCATCACGGGCAATATTTTGTTGATTTGCCTATTAAACTGGCAAAATGCTCGTGGAGACACGAGCAATGGCACAAAATCTTGAGGTATTTTAACCAAATAAAAACAGATTGGATATTTAGAAATAAATAATTAGTTTTAAAAAAGTGTGGACTAACTAACGAGCTCAGAGACATATAAAATATACCCGCAATAAAACTATGTTTTTTTAATAGTTTATGGCGGTTATATATTCGTTGGCTACCATTTTAGAACGACCCTACAAAGTAAATGACACCACAAGAAATCAAAATATATTTACAAGAACTTGAGAAAAAATTACTTTCAGACAATAATCGAAAAAGTATTAAATTGACAAGAGATTGGACTAAACAATTTCCGACAGATGCAGGTGTTTATCTAATTAGAGAAAGTGGAGAAATTAGTTATGTTGGCGAAACAGGTTCAATAAGAGCAAGAATGGCAGATTTATTAAATACACAAAATCACGTCATCAGACGAACAATTGGACACACAAAGTATAAAGACCATATAAGCTTTGAAAAGGCAACTTCTCAAAAAAAGTTTATCCCTGAAATTGAAATAAAACTCAACAATTGGATAGAAAGCCAACTTGAAGTTTCTATCTTGACAGTTGAATTAGGAAGAAAAGAATTGGAAGAGTTTCTTTATGACAAGCACAAACCTAAGTATAACAATAAGGGGAAACGAACAAGCAAATAGTGAATAATAACGAAATATACAGCGATAAAATTACAAAAGGTTCACGGACTTACTTTTACGCCGTTGCCCGTGTCATCACGGGCAATATTTCGTTGATTTGCCTATTAAACTGACAAAATACTCGTGAAGATACGAGCAATGGCACTTAACAAAAAAAGCGTTAAAAACTTCAAATGGTTTTCAACGCTTTTTTGTTTTCGGGTTGGAAACCCGAATTACTGTCCTTTTACCATTTTTACAAAGGCTTTAGTATCGCCGTCTAAATCTGTGGAAGTACTTAGCATTTTGATAAAGGCACTACCGATAATTGCTCCTGCTGAATGGGATGAAGCTTTTTTGAAGGTTTCATTATCTGAAATACCAAAACCGATGAGTCTTGGGTTTGTCAAATTCATAGCATTTACTCTTTCAAAATACTCTTCTTGTACATCTGAAATACCAGATTTTGCCCCAGTAGTACTTGCCGACGAAACCATGTAAATAAAACCATGCGATATTTCGTCAATATGTCTGATTCTGCTTTCGCTGGTTTGTGGCGTAATCAAGAAAATATTCAGAATACCATACTTATCAAAAATGGCTTTGTATTCTTCTTCATAAACGCTTGCTGGCATATCTGGCAAAATCAAACCATCAACGCCTACTTCTTGACATTTCTGACAAAAAGCCTCAACGCCAAATTGTAAAACTGGATTTACATAACCCATCAATAAAATGGGTACAGTAATACCTTCTTCACGAATACCCGCCAATTGTTCAAACAAAAGCTTTACCGTCATGCCGTTGTCCAAAGCCACTTGGTTAGCTTGCTGAATCGTTTCGCCATCCGCCACAGGGTCTGAATAAGGCATTCCAATTTCGACTAAATCTGCTCCGCCTTCTTGTAAAGATTTCAAAACCAATTTTGTATCATTGATTTTTGGAAAACCAGCAGTAAAGTAAATATTAAGATTCTGAGTCTTTTTTTCTAAAAAAAGTGCTGTAATACGGTTCATATAACGAAAGACCTCACCCCCGCCCCCCTCTCCTGCTGAGAGGGGGAGAATTCGGACGATAAGCTCCCCCTCTCAAAAGGAGAGGGGGCTGGGGGGTGAGGTTTTATTTTTATTGTAAAATTCCTTGTGATAATTCTTTAAAATCAAGTCCATCAAAAGTACCTGACGACATCATTAATAAATTACAGCCACGCCATCGCTCTGCCAATAAAAATGCTTTGAGTGAATCGCTATCGGTAAAAACTAATAAATTCGGATTATTGAAATGGCTCTTAATATCTTCTGGCGTAATAGCTGGCAATTTTTTATGTTCCAATGTTTTCGGACTGAAATATACAATAGCAACATCAGCGGCATTTAATTTGTTGGAATATTCTCCTAAGAAATCCTTATTCAAACTACTGAACGTATGGAGTTCCAAACAAGCCACTAATTTACGATTGGGAAATTGTGCTTTTACGGCTTTGGTGGTTGCTTCTACCTTTGACGGAGCATGAGCAAAATCTTTATAGATGATTGTTTCATCGTTTTCGGCGACTAATTCCAAACGTTTGGCTGCACCTTTGAAAGATGGAATAGCTTGGTAAAACTCATCCTCTTCGATACCGATTTGAGAAAGCACCAATTTTGCCCCATTCAAATTTTTCAGATTATGTTCTCCGAATACTTCAATTTCTAATTCTTTTTTATCTGGTAAAATCAAAAATGTTTTTCCATCTTTTACTTTATAAGGATGAGCTTTGTATGGAAATTTCTTTACACTTTCATACTCTTTTTCGCCAATTTTATCTACCAAAGCATCTGTTTCATCATATACAAAACTCCCTGCTTTTGGTAATCTATCAGCCAATAATTCAAATTGATGCACGTAGTCGTTGAAATCTGGATAGACATTGATATGATCCCAAGCGATTCCCGACATCAACATTACGTGAGGATGATAATGCAAGAATTTGGGTTGGCGGTCGATTGGCGAGGATAAGTATTCATCACCTTCAATCACAATGACAGGAGCATCCGACAAACTTGCCATCGTGTCGAAGCCCTCAATTCTTGCTCCAACCATATAGTCAAATTTACGTTTGTGATACTTCAATACGTGCAGAATCATAGAAGTAATGGTCGTTTTTCCATGACTTCCAGCAATCACCACACGTTGTTTGTGTAAACTTCGGCTATAAATAAATTCGGGATATGAATAAATTTTAATGCCCAATTCCTGAGCTTTAGCCAATTCTGGATTATCCACACGAGCGTGCATTCCTAAAATTACGCAAGTTAAATCATTGTTAATTTTTTCGGAAAACCAGCCAATTTCAGCAGGAAGTAAGCCTTTTTCTGCTAACAAAGTGCGTGAAGGCTCATAGATTTCATCATCCGAACCCGTAATTTGGTAGCCTTTGTTATGTAAATCAATGGCCAAATTGTGCATTGCTGCACCCCCAATAGCAATAAAATGTATTTTTTCCATGAAACCAATTTTACGGAAAGACCTCTCCGTAGAAACTAAAACTAAAAACGGAACGTTAAATATTGAATATATCCAATTTTTATGCTTGCAAAGGTCATACTTTTATTGCACTTTTGCACGCTTTTTATTATAGCTTTTCGTTTATAATCAACAACGAAAACTTATCTTTACTAAATAAAACTTCTGAGATTAAGTTTCACGAAGATATAAGTATTTTAATCAAAACCCCGCATTTATGCTTTTCGCAGTAGGATGAAAAATTACATTGACCTAATTGACCAAACCATTGAATTCCCAACCTTGGAATTCAACATTGACCAAGACAATGAACTTTTGTTCAATAATGTTCCATTGATGGACATTATCCAGCAATATGGTACACCCTTGAAAATTACGTACTTACCCAAAGTTGGCGAGCATATCGAGAATGCCAAAAGGATGTTTAAGAACGCCATCAAAAAGTACAACTATAAGGGAAATTATACTTATTGTTATTGTACAAAATCATCGCATTTTAAGTTTATTGTTGAGGAGGTTCTAAGTCACAATGTTCACCTCGAAACTTCTTCTGCTTTTGACATTTCTCTTATTCGTGATTTGTACAGAGAAAATAAGATTTCTAAATCGAACTATATTCTTTGTAACGGATATAAATTACCCCTTTACACACAGTATATCAGCGAGTTAATCAACGAAGGATTTAATTGTATTCCAATTTTAGATAACCTTAAAGAGATTGATTTTTATGATAAATTTGTAACGACTGAAACCGTAAATCTGGGTATCAGAATTGCTACGGACGAAGAGCCTGACTTTGCTTTTTATACTTCTCGTTTGGGTTTGCGTTATTCAGATGTAATGGAATTGTACAAAAACAAAATCCAAAACAGCGAACGTTATAAATTAAAAATGTTACACTTTTTCATCAATACAGGCATTAAAGATAGTGCCTATTATTGGTCAGAATTGAGCCGTTTTATTTATAAGTATTGCGAACTGAAAAAGGTTTGTCCAGAATTAGATTCTATCGACTTAGGAGGCGGTTTGCCAATCCAAACTTCATTGCAATTCAATTATGATTATCAAGCAATGATTGACGAAATCGTTGAATCAATCTCATGGATTTGCAACAAAAGTAACGTTCCTGTTCCGAATTTATTTACAGAATTTGGCTCTTATACGGTTGGCGAAAGTGGTGCAGTTTTATACGAAATCATTGACCAAAAGTTGCAAAATGATAAAGAATTGTGGTATATGATTAATGGTTCTTTCATTACTCAATTGCCAGATTCGTGGGGAATGAACCAAAAATACATCATGTTGCCAGTAAATAACTGGGGTAGTCCTTACCAAAAAGTAAATTTAGGCGGACTTACTTGCGACTCGATGGATTTCTATAATACCGAAGCCCACAGTTCAGATTTGTACTTGCCAATTTTTGAAGAAGGACAAGAACGCCAGTTTGTAGGTTTCTTCCATACAGGTGCTTATCAAGAATCTTTAGGCGGTTATGGCGGTATTCAACATTGTTTGATTCCTGCTCCAAAACACGTAATTGTGGACAGATTAGAAAACGGAACGATTACGACTCGCCTTTTTGCCGATGAACAAGGTAAAGAAGGAATGATGACGATTTTGGGCTATGGTGAAAAAGAGGACAAAGAAGAAAAAGTATTTATCCTAAGCCAAGATGAATTGACTTTGGCAGAAAACCTTTCGATGGTAGAACAATGATTTTCTGAATGAGGAGTTTTGAGTGAGGAATACGGAGTGTTTTGATAATACTAATTTCGAATTCATAAAGACAAATACTAAATCTTTAACAAGGGAGCTAATTCCCTCGTTATGAATGAAAGAGGATAATCTCTATACATTTCACCGATTAGCTTTTTGTTCAAATCCGAAATCTGATGACCAAAATCCGATAGCTTTACTCGTAAATCTTTGAAAATTAATCATTTGCGAAACAATATTTATTATTATTTTTCGTAATTTAACGTAAGAGTAACGCTTTACTACTACTTACATACAAATTTTAATCATGAAAAAAGCTAGCATCATCATTGGTTTTTTGGCAGTTTTGTCTTTAGCATCTTGTGCAAGAAAAAATAATTGCCCAGCTTACGGAAGCACAAGTATTGATAAACCAAGCTATAAAGGTAGAAATTAATACTTCCCGCTAACACATTTAAAGCAACAACATGAGGATATTTTCCTTCGTTGTTGCTTTTTCATTTTATGAAATCCAAATAAGATTTTTGTTGAACTCAATAAATCGTGTTAAGTTTACACGATTTATATTTTCATTCATTTTCGTTCAAAAAATATTAATCATTTACAGTAAAAAGACAATTATGCAAGCATTTATTTTCGATATGGATGGCACAATGGTGGATAATATGATGGTTCATCACCGTGCTTGGCAACTAAAGTTAAAAGAATTAGGACTTGACTTAACCCTTGAAGAAGTAAAAGAACGTTGTCATGGAAAAAATGAGGAAATTATCGAAAGATTATTCCCCAATCGTTTTACTCCAGAAGAACGCTACCAAGTTTCTTTTGAAAAAGAAGAACAATATCGAGCAGTATTTAAAAATGAACTTCGTTTAATTGATGGACTCAAAGCATTTTTAGACAAAGCAAAAGCGGCTAATATTCCATTAGGAATTGGTAGTGCAGCACCTGCCGAAAATGTAGATTTCGTATTGGATAATCTAGGCATTCGTCATTATTTCTCGTCTGTCGTGCATTCAGGTTTAGTAGATAAAGGCAAGCCCGACCCAGAAGTATTTGAAAAAGTAGCCAAAGAGTTAGGCGTTTCATTGGATAAGAGCCTTGTTTTTGAAGATTCTCCAACAGGAGCTAAAACATCTGTAAATGCGGGTTGTCAAACAATTATCTTAACAACCACGCATGACAAAACTGAATTTGAAGCATTTTCTAATATTAAATTGTTCTTAAACGATTATCAAAATCTTACAATTGAATACGTAAAAAGCCTTTTTTAACCTTTAGCATTATTACCAAATATGAAAAAAAGTATCTTTTATTTAGTACTCTTCTTTACAATTGTTTATTCAAAAACACAGGCTCAAGATAAAGTTTTGTTGTTCTCATATTTTGTCGATAACGGACAAGATGGATTACATTTCGCTTCAAGCACAGACGGCTTAACTTGGAATGTAGTAAAAAATGGGAAATCTTTCTTGAAACCCGCTGTTGGTAAAGATAAATTAATGCGTGACCCATGTATCATTCAAGGAGCTGATGGCGAATTTAAAATGGTTTGGACAAGTGGCTGGAATGATAGAATTATCGGCTACGCATCTTCAAAAGACTTAATTAATTGGTCGGAACAGCAAGCTATTCCCGTAATGGAACATGAGCCAACGGCTAAAAATGCTTGGGCTCCAGAAGTATTCTATGATAAAAAGACAAAAAATTATCTGATTTTTTGGGCAACAACTATTCCGGGAAGACATTCAGCCATTGAAGAAACACAACGTGAAAAAGGTTTAAATCACCGAATTTATTATATAAAAACTCGTGATTTCAAGACTTTTAGTGAAACTAAAATGTTTTTCAATCCTACTTTCAGTGCCATTGATGCTACAATCTTGAAAGATGGAAAATGGTTTTATATGTTTGTGAAAAATGAAAACCCAAAACCCGCTGAAAAGAATATTAGAATTACTCGTTCTAAAAAAGCAGAAGGCCCATATCCTACTGAAGTATCCGCACCAATCACTGGAAAATATTGGGCAGAAGGACCAACAAGCGTGAAAATTGGGGAATATACTTATGTTTATTTCGATAAATATACAGAGCATAAGTATGGTGCTATCCGTTCTAAAGATTTCAAAACTTGGGAAGATATTTCTGATAAAGCAGTTTTTCCAAAAGGACTTCGCCACGGAACTGTATTTGAAGTATCAAAAGAAGTTTATGATAAATTGATAGCAAAATAAAATGGTACTACGACTTTCCAAGTCGTACAGGAAACATGAGTCATCCCGAATTTTAAAATCACAAAAAAGCGGTCGAAAAACTAATTTCGACCGCTTTTTTGTGATTGATGAACAACGAATTCCTACTGTTTGAGCGAAGCGAGTTTAGGAATTCTTGATTTTTTTGTTACTTTTTGCATCAAGGCAAAAAGTAAGGACGAGAACCAATCCAAAAAACATTGAAATCTTTTAAAATTCACTTTTTCAAGAGAAAATTCGGGATGACTCATGTTTTTAAAATGTAGATTCTCTAAGGTTTTACCTTTGCATCTTTAACAGCCTCTAATTCTTTAATTCTTGCCGTCGCTAAAGTAATGTATTCTGTATTTTTTTTATTTTTCGATAAAAGATACTGTTTGTACAACTTCAAGACTTTCGTTTTATTTGTTGATTTCCAATCATTTACTCTGGCAATCAAATATAAGTAATCATCTTTTGCTGAATATTCCCATGCTTTTTGATAGGCATCAATAGCGTTATTATATCTGGCATTTTTCTCATCAATAAAACCTATTCTTTCGTAATATTTTGGTAAATCATCCGACAAACCAGCATTAATCGCTTGTTGAAAATATTGAAGTGCCACTTCTTCTTTTTTCAGTTTTGTATAGCATAAACCTAAGTAAAAAAAGGCTGGTTCTGATTCTATTTCTACTGACAATACTTTCTCAAAACAAGCAATTGCTTGCGGAATACTATCTAAATAAAAGTAAGAGTAACCCAACAATTGCTGATAACTAATCGTAGAATCGCCCAAAGCCATAGCTTTTTTGATAGAGGCAACCACTGGCTTAAAATTACTTTCACGATAATTTGCCCTAGCCTTTAAATGCCAAAGTGCAATATAAGTTGTGTCTAAAAGTATTCCTTTATTTATCAATTTATGAGCTTCAGGAATACTGTCGGATTTCACTAAAAGTCTTCCTAATTCTACAATATTTTCTACATCTGCGGGATTAATTGCAATCGCTTTTTTGAAATAAATCTTCGCCAGAGAATCTTCCGAAAATTTTAGACAAAGTATTGCGTAGCTTTTATAAACGAAAGCATTTGTAGAATCAATTTTCAATAAAGTTTGATAGGTTTTCTTGGCTTGAAATAATTTATTACTTTTTTCATAAAGACTTGCCAAATTCATCATCGCCAAAGTATTGGCTGGTTCTTTCTCTAAGACAGATTGGTAATTATCTATTGCCTCTTTTATTCTTCCAGCTTTCACCAAACAAAAAGCTAAATCTAAACGACAAGTAATCGTCGGGCAATCTTTCAAAATACCAATAGCTTTTTCATATTGATATTGTCGAATCAAAGTTTGAGCTTCAATCTCTGCTTGTGCTTTCCCCAAATTTATACAGAGTAATGCCAATAATAGAGAGTAGTAAAATCTAGTCATAATTTGTCTTTTAAATATTTAGTTACATAACTATAAAATTAGTTTTTAAGATTGTAGAATCAAAATGAAAACTAAAATTTAAGTTAGTGTTTTAATCCATATTTTCGCTTTTATAAAAGCATTTTATAAAAAGCAAAAAATACAAAATAAACAATTGAATAACAGCACATTACATTTAAACAGCATATCAGAAAGCTTACTGAGAAATCAATAAAACGATTTTACTGTTCAACGGTACAGAAATTTTAAATTCTCGTTGATGTAATTTTTCTCGTTATGGAATAAAAACGAGTATTTTATTTGCAATGACGTTGCATTGTATTATTTTTGCAACATGATTACAACAATGGAACATTCACATCGTCATACCTTAAAAATAGAAAAGGTTGGTTTTTACCTTTCTATACTTTGTGCGATACATTGCATAGCTACTCCAGTATTAATTACGCTTATTCCTTTTTTGGGTGGAAGTTTAATGGTTGACCATTCTTGGGAATTATGGTTTATTGGCGGAAGTATTTTGTTAGCAGGAATTATCTTGTGGATAGATTATAGAAAGCACTTAAATACTATTCCCCTTTTACTCTTGAATGGAAGTTTACTTGTTAAACTTACAGAAGTACTTTGGTTAGGAGAAAGTTTTGAATTTATCACAGGTAGCTTGGGAGCTTTATTAATTGCTTCGGCATATTACATCAACTGGAAAGCAAAAGTAAAATCTTGCGATTGCTAAGATTTGCTTAAAATACATAATTATAAAGAATCCCTTTCAGTTGCTGGAAGGGATTTTTTGTTTACAAATCATATCACTCTTAGAAGTAAAAATGCTTTTAAAGCATATTCTGCACTATTTGATGTCTAAACTTATAAGTCTGGACTCATTCCATTTGCCTACTCTTCACGCTTTCCCCATCTTTAGCTTGGTAATTAATCGCCTTATTTTTTTACAAACAAATCATTCATTTCATGAAAAAGAGATACTTCTTTATCGTATTCTTAGCCATCTGTTCATCAACCATCAATCACACTTTTTCACAAAAAAAAGGTACTGGTGCTAATTTCGACCTTTCTACGATTGCTGCTACTCCGCAAAAAGTAGAACTTTCGTTACGCAGTTTTAGAGGAATGCCGACGGCACATTCACTAGAAAAATACTGCCCTACACCTGGCGACCAAGGGAATCATGGTACTTGTGTGGCATTTGCTAATGGTTATGGAATTGCTACCATTTTATATGCCAAAGCACATAATCTTACCAATAAAACACTGATTAACAAATATGCCTTCTCTCCTACTTTCTTGTATGAACAAATCAAGAAGGCAGACGATACTGACTGCCAAAATGGAGCCGACCCAATTACAGCCTTACTGACTATGATAGAAAAAGGCGAAGCTTTAATTAAAAACTTCCCTTATAAATGTGGATTACCCATCACACCAGAAATATCTAAAGAAGCCATTAAATATCGCATTGCCGATGCAGCGATTCTCTACGCATCTGGCATTAAAGAGTATGATAAACCTGAACAAGTAAGAATTGATTTAACCAAGAAAGCACTTTTAGAAGGTTCGCCTGTTTCTACAGGGTTTAATTTGCCAGAAACATTTTTCAAGATAAAATCTGATGTTTGGGAGCCTTCACCGAATGAAGCACTCAATGATTGGAAACATAACGGACACGCCATGGCAATCGTAGGATATGACGACAACAAAGCTGGCGGAGCATTCAGAGTATTGAATAGCTGGGGAACAGATTGGGCTGACCACGGTTATGTTTGGATAAAATACAAAGATTACGCCAAATGGTGTGTAATGGCAATTCAGGTTTTTGGAGGAACTGATACTCCTGTTCCTGTTGAAGTACAACCTGCACCAAAGCCTCAACCTAGTCCTGACCCAAAACCACAACCTAAACCCAACCCAGTACCCGAACAGACTTTTAGTTTGAGTGGCAATATAGAATTCAAACTTAATACAGGTGAAAATATGGCTGTTGGGAAAACTTCCACCAGAAACTTAACGGTTGAAGAAGAATTTCAAGGCCCCAAAGAAGATTTAGTAGCTTATACAATGGCAAGTGCCTATACGAGTGGAACAGCTTTTCGTTTTTTCATGAATGTTGATGCCGAAGCGTATGTGTATGCTTTTGCCACGGATTTAACGGGACAAGTAAATAGAATTTTGCCTTTTAATGATAATACTTCAACCCATGTTGGTGCAAACAGTATCATCGCTTTTCCTTCAGACACCAAGGTTATCAAGTTAGATAATCAAAAAGGTACAGACTATCTCTTGATTTTATATGCTGCTGAAAAATTGGATGCCAAAGCCATTGCCGAAAAAATGAACGGTATGACGGGAGCTTTGAGTACTAAAATCAAAACTGTGTTAGGGAATAAACTGATTGATAAAGCTAAAATCACTTATGACACAAACCGTGTTGCATTTAGCACGAAAGGACATTCAACCAGAAATTTAACAGTTGCCGATGATGCTCCTGCTACGCCAACTACTGGCAGTGTTGTACCTTTAATGATTGAAATAAAACATAATTAGCATTTCTATCAAGCTTATTCAAACAAAACATCATGAAAAAGTTCTTAATCTTTTTACTGTCATTTCCGTTGATACTTTTTGCTCAAAAACCTCAATTGGTTATCAAATCGGGTTTGCAAAGTGAAGTTATGATGGCTTCGATTTCGCCTGATAATAAAGTAGCTTTAACGGTTGAATCCAACGAAGTACTGATTCTGTGGGAGTTGAGTACGGGCAAACAATTACAAAGTTTTCCGAATATTATGGCTGCTGATTTTAGATTGGATAACAAAACGATTGACGTTGTAACAAACCAATATAAATTCCAAACGATAGACTATGCTGGGAAAGTGATTAGCCAAAGTCCAATCAATAATACAGGGAACAATAAAAGTAATCGTTTAAATTGGTCTTATCATCGAAAATCAAACCTCCTGTTAAGTAATGCTAGTATCTATACTCGTGAAAATGGCTTTAGAGGAACGATTCGAATCAATAAATTTGGAATAGAGCAAGACTATTCAGACGAACGAAATGTTATTTCGATTCCGAACAGAAACGATGTTACATTGTGTAAAGTACCAAGCGGAGAAATCATCAAAGAACTAAATTTCAATTTGGCTAAAAGCGATTATGCGAGTGCTCCAATTCTTGATATAAAATTCACAAAATTCTCTTCAGATGGACGCTACTTGATGGCTGGAAATAACAATTCCTTAGAAGTATTGGATATTAATACTGGTCAAAGTGTTTATTCATACATTCATCCCAATGAGTATAAAACGAAATTCTTGAACCTTGCAGGCTTTTCTCCAGATAGTAAAAAAATCTTTGTTCATACTACCAACGAAATAATATTAATCAACCTTGAAACCAAGAAAGATATTTGGCGAATCAAGCAAGGTGGTTTTTATATTAATGAGTACAGTAGCCGAAGAGGGGTTATACACTTTTCTGATGATGGAAAAAAGATATTACTCGGAACACAAAAAAATCTAAGCCTCCTCAATGCTGAAAATGGACAAACCATCAGTAAACTATTCGGCGTAACGAATGAAGAAGTTTTCTTTCATCATCTTTCTGAATCTTCTAATCAATTACTCATTGAATTTGATAAAAAAGCTGCCATTTGGGATTTGTCGTCTGGTGCAATGCGAAAAGTAATTCGGACTACTCAACCAGCTTTCGAATATCATTTACAACTTAATCAAAAAGGGAATAAATTATATGATTTCTGGACTGAAATAGATTTAGCAAATAATGCTCATAAGGATTTTCCTTACGAAGGTTCAATTGGGAATGTCAATCGTACTCCATCGTTTACGGGTTTATCATTCGATGATAAATATTTTTTCCATATTGGTTATTACATAGACCCCAAAATTGAACTGTATAGTATCAATCAGGATAAATTGGTTGTAGCCGATGTCACAACGAAGAAAATTTTATGGCGGAAAAAAGCGATTGATAAAGCTGCTTTTGCCCATACTTCAAAACAAATAGCCACGATTAATACGTATGGAGGTTTTACGAGTATTGACTTATTAGACGGTGCTACGGGAAACTTAGTCAAGAAAATTAATTTGCCAAAAAAATATGTAGGTGGCGGAAGGCTGACATTTTCAATGAATGATAAATACCTTACTTGCCAGTCGGGTAATGGACAAATAATCGTTGAAGTCAGCACAGGAAAAACAATAGAAATTCCAGAGCTTTTACCCAATGGCAAAAAAACCTTTTATTCAGCTACTTTTACAGCGGATGAAAATTATTTGATTGCTAGTAACTATGATGGGGAGTTACATTTTTACAATATCCAGCAACAGCAATGGGATTTATCCAAAACAATAAAAGCCTATACCGACCCCGTAGCAGGCGTTACTCTTAGTAAAAACAATCGTTACTTATTTACAAATGCTCGTGAAAACAATATAAAGCTTTGGGATTTACAAACCCGTGAGCTCTTAGCGACTTTATACCCAGTTCCCTCGACGGGCGAGTGGGCAGTCATTACTCCTAATGGACAATTTGATGCTTCCGTGAATGCTCAAAAAGATTTGTACTTTGTGAAAGGCATTAACTCTTTCCCTTTAGAAATACTTTACGAAAAATATTATACGCCAAAATTATTGCCACGTCTTTTATCTGGCGAACATTTCCCTGCCGTAGATGCAGATTTTGATGATTTGCACAAAGCACCTATTTGTAAGATTTCTTATGAGCAAAAAACAAGAAACCTCACCGTTGAAGACGATGCAAAACCAAGCTATGAAAACACAACAGGGCTTGCAGAAATAACAGTAAACGCTACTGCCGAAAATGATAAAATTGATGAAATTAGGCTATTTCATAACGGTAAAATCGTGAATTTGGCTACTCGTGGTTTGTTCGTAACCGATAATACAACGGGAACGGATACCAAGAAATACACCATCAATTTATTAGCTGGGCAGAATGTTTTCAGAGCCATCGCCCTGAACAGCCAAAGAACGGAAAGTCAGCCAGATGAAATTATTGTGAATTACAAAGCTGGAAACCAACCGAATAACAAACCAAATATTTCAAAAGATGGCGGTATTATCGACGCTGTTGATAAAAATGCAACCCTCCACTTAGTAGTTGTTGGCATCAATAAATATCAGAATGAGAAATTATCACTCAACTATGCCCTCGCAGATGCTACTGCCTTTAAAGACGAAATTGAAAAAGATGCGAAGACTGTTATTTCAAACGTAAAAACATATTTCGTAACAGATGCTAAGGCAGATAAAAATGGAATTATAAATGCTTTGAAGGAAGTACAAAAAACAGCTAAAGCACAGGATGTCTTTGTATTTTATTATGCTGGTCACGGCGTGATTTCTGATAAAAACAAAGAATTTTATTTAGTGCCTACAGATCTTGCAGACCTGAAAAATGTAGATGAAATACTTTTGCAGAAAGGCATTCCTTCGAAGCAATTACAAGGTTATGCGGTTAATATTCAGGCACAAAAGCAAGTATTTATTTTAGATGCCTGCCAAAGTGCTGGTGCTTTCGAGCAACTAATTGCGGCGGATGCCAATCAACAAAAAAGTTTAGCCGTTGTGGCAAGAAGTACAGGTACACATTGGATGGCGGCATCGGGTTCTAAGCAATTCGCCAATGAATTTGCGACTCTCGGTCACGGTGCTTTTACTTACGTGTTACTTCAAGCACTGAAAGGACAAGCAGCCAACAATAAAATGATTACGGTAAATGGACTCAAAAACTTTATTCAAGTACAAGTACCCGAACTCATGAAAAAGTACAGCGGAACACCCCAATATCCAGCAAGCTATGGACTAGGGAACGATTTCCCAGTGGAAATGATGAAGTAAAAGCAATATTTAAAGAGTAATACTTTTTTTACTTCATCGTATCTCAAACACAGCCCAAGCTATCTCAAAGAATCAAAAACCTATCTCTGAGATGCGTCAACCTATCAAAAAGATGGGATTTCCTATCTTTTTGATAGGTTGACGCATCTTTTTTGCGGGATTTTGCGGTAAAAAGCATCAAAAATCTATCTTTTTTGCGGGAAATTGCGTGATTTAGATAGAATTGATATACTTGAAGTATCAAAAAGCTATCTTTTAGAGAGGTTTGGGATTTAAAACCGTAGAAAACCGCAAACTATATGTTCTTTTGCCATTGTTTGTATCTTCATAAACAATTAAACGGCTCGTTTTTCTCTAATATATTTTTGCGTTAATTCATAAACTTTTTTTGTTCGTGGTGACATGAACAACGCCATTAAGTAAAATCAACTTTGCCATTACTTGTGTCTTCGCAAACATTTTTGTTCGTAGAGACAAGAATAACGGCAGAAGTTCAAGATTTTTTGAGCAACATTCATATTACTATCCCCTCCTCCAAATCTAAATTTATAAGCAACAGTATAAGCTTTCCCTACAAAAACCTTAATTTTAATAAAAATTTCAGCACTTCATATACAACTAATGAGCAATGATTACAGATATATCTCCTAATTTACTTCAGTCCTATCAAAAGGAAATTAATTCTTATGATGAAATCTTGGGAGCAGACGGTCAAGTAAAACCTCATTGGAATGCCCTTTTTGCTACGTTAGAAAAAGTGGGCATGAAAGAATTACATTTTCGTAATATCGAAATCATCAATAAACTTCGTGAGAATGGGGTTACTTATAATGTATATGAAAATTCTGGGAGCTTGAACCGTCCTTGGCAATTAGACCCTATTCCTTTTCTAATTGAACAGCAAGAGTGGAATAATATCGCTAAAGGACTTAAACAAAGGGCTTTAGTGTTAGATTTAATGCTCAGGGATATTTATGGGCCTCAGCGTTTAATCAAAGAAAACATTCTTCCTCCCGAATTAGTCTATGGCAATACGGGCTTTTTTAGGGTTTGTAATGATGTAAAACTACCCTCGGAAAATCAATTAACACTTTATGCAGCCGACATCGCTCGTGGGCCCGACGGCAGAATGTGGGTACTTGATAACAGAACACAAGCACCTTCAGGGATGGGCTATGCCCTCGAAAACAGAAGTGTGATGAGTAAAATATTGCCCGAACTTACCAATGGTATGTTTGTTAGCAGGCTTTCTCCTTTCTTTCATAATTTCCAACAGACGGTTTCTTCGCTGGCAACCAAAGCGAAAGATCACCCCAATATTGTTTATTTAACTCCTGGTTCAAATAATGAAACCTATTTTGAACACGCTTACTTAGCGGCATATTTGGGTTATACATTGGTTCAAGGAGATGATTTATTGGTGCGTGATGGCTTCGTTTGGCTAAAATCTATTGACGGGTTAGAGAAAGTAGATGTTATCGTAAGAAGAATTGATGATGAATGGTGTGACCCACTAGAACTTCGTCAGGATTCTCGGTTAGGAATCCCCGGATTGCTCCATGCTATTCGTTTAGGAAATGTTTCGGTGATAAATCCTCCTGGCTCAAGTGTTCTTGAAAACAATGGTTTGTTGCCATTCATGAACGCCGCCTGTAGATTCTTTTTGGGTGAAACCCTTATTATGCCTTCAGTAGCTACTTGGTGGTGTGGACAAGCCAAAGAATTAAATCATGTTTTGGCAAATCTTCCAAAACTGATTATCAAAAATACCAATCGTAAACAAAAATTAAAATCAATTTACGGCAAAAACTTGTCGAATCAAGAATTAGCAGACCTTCGAAAAGATATTCTCAGAAATCCTTCTGAATTTGTGGCACAAGAAGAAGTAAGCCTTTCTACAACACCAGCTTTTATCAACGATAAAATAGAACCTCGTTTTGCAGCAATAAGAGCTTATTTGGTTTCAGACGGGAAAAATTATCACGTAATGGAAGGTGGACTGACACGTAGTTCAGCCGTTAGAGACCGCTTTGAAATTTCACATCAATACGGAGGTTTTTCTAAAGATACTTGGATTGTTTCTGATAAATTAGTGACAGTTCAACAGAAAATTGTAGTTCCACAAACAGCTTCGGTAATTCATCATGCTTCATTACCAAGTAGAAGTGCCGAAAATCTTTTTTGGGTAGGTCGTTACAGCGAACGCACAATGGCCACCACAAAATTCTTAAAAATCACGATTAATGCCCTTCAAGAAAATGTAAATTTTGGTGGTTCGGTTAAATCAGAACATATTGAAGTTTTACTAAAATCGCTTACACATCTTACGCTTACTTATCCAGGATTTATTGATGAAGAAAATCCTTCTATCTTAAAAAAACCTTATGAAGAAATTCACGATTTGGTACTTAATTCAAAAAGAAGTGGTACGGTTGCTTACAGTGCAGAGTCTTTTTTAAGAGGAGTAATTGCTGTAAGTGATAAGTGGAGTCATGATACTTGGCGAATCATCAACTTGATTGAAAATAGTTTAAAAAAGATAAAAAATTCTGGTTCAGAAATTAATAATCCAAATGTAATCCAGAAAGTACTAGATAAACTACATACTCGTTTATTTACTTTCTATGGAATTATCTCAGAGTCGATGCCACGAGATAACGGTTTTTACCTATTAGAAGCTGGAAAGTTAATTGAAAGAATCCTTTCAAGAATTAGCATTATTCGCTCTACTTTTAGTTTCAAGAACGACCTGAATGTTGAAAACGATTTAATTGAAGCCGTATTGATTAATCATCATTTACTGGTTCATTATCGTTCTTTGTATAAATCACATCTAAGTTTAGAGGCGATGTTGGATATGGTTTTGTTAGAGGAAAATTTACCTTATTCTTTAAGTTATCAAATTGATGCATTGGCAGAATGTTTGGCTAAATTACCAAAAACATCACAAGCTGAAAGATTAACCAAAGCAGAAAAAGCTGTTTTAGAAGCATCTACTAAAATTAAACTAACGGATATTTCAACATTAAGTACGTATGACACCGAAACTTTATATCGAGAAAAACTAGACGGTTTATTAGCAAGCATTTTCGATTTAATTTCTTCGGTAACAGTAAGTTTAACAGATTTATACTTTACTCATACTGTCATTCAGCACTCATTAATGGAAAATCCAGAAAATAGTGATACCAATGAAATATAACCTCACACACCAAACAACCTATAAATATTTTGTCCCTGTGAATAGCTATCACAGTTTGGTATGTCTGAAACCTCAGAACTTACCTTCACAAATATGCCATAGCTTTTCGCTCCAAATTAGTCCAAAGCCTGCTGAAATTGTAGAAAGGAAAGACTTTTTCGGGAATAGTATTCATTACTTTTCTATACAATCAGCACATCAAGAATTGATTGTAAAAACGGAAAGTAAAGTAGAAACCTTTGCCAAAATAATCAATGCCGATGCCTCGCTTTCATGCTGTGAATCACGAGAAAAAGTTCAAAACAATAATTCTTTAAAAATAGAACTTTTACAATATTTGTTGCCCAGCCCTTTTACCCACTGGGACGAAGAAATTCAAGCATTTGCACAAAATTGTTTTCCAGACGAACGCCCTTTGTATGAAAGTGTAAAAGCACTTTGCCATAAAATTTTCACTGAATTTTCGTTTGTTTCTAACTTCACCAATATCAATACGCCTATCAAAACGGTGTTGAAAGAACGTAAAGGTGTTTGTCAGGATTTTTCACATTTGGCCATCGCTTGCCTGCGAAGTTTAGGGTTTGCCGCTCGTTATGTCAGTGGTTATTTAGAAACACTTCCTCCGCCGGGCAAGAAAAAATTACAAGGTTCGGATGCTTCTCATGCTTGGATTTCGGTTTATATTCCCAATATTGGCTGGTGCGAATTCGACCCAACCAACGATTTAGTACCACAAGAAAGACATATTATTACCGCTTATGGACGAGATTACAGCGATGTTCCTCCACTAAAAGGAATCATTTTTAGTTCTGGGAAACACACTTTGTCCGTTTCTGTAGATGTAATTCCATTACTTTAACCACAATGAGCGTTGGCATTAAATTATTAATTGCCAAATCATTAAATCACTCATTCGCCAAATCACTCATTCACTAAATAGTAAAGAAATCGGGTAGTTTTTCCGTATATTTGAGAAATAACATATTAATTCCTAAATGATTAAACCAAAACAAATCAAAGAACAAACTTTTCGTGATAGAATTAAAGGTGAAATACTTGAATTCTTTCGCTTAAATGAAGATACCGCTTGGTCGCTCAACCAAGTACATAAAGCATTTGCCGTTCGTGACCGCAGTACAAAAACTTTGTACGGAGAACTTCTTGAAGACCTCCACAAAAATAAAAAAATCATCCGCCAACAAAACGGAAGTTATATTATTGATACAGAAACTCAATTTGTTGTTGGAAGAGTTGACCATGTAAATGCCCGTTTTGCTTTTGTAATTGTAGAAGACCGTGAAGACGATATTTGGGTAAATACTCGTGAACTCAACGGCGCTGTTGATGGCGATACAGTAAAAGTATTAGTTTTTCCAAAAGGTAAAAAAGGCACAACCAGAGCCGAAGGCGAAGTTGTAGAAATTATAGAAAGAGGTAGAAAAGAATTAGTAGGTACAATTGAAATTTTACCTAATTATGCTTTTTTCACACCTGATGCCAAGAAAATATTCCAAGATGTATTCATTTCAAAATACGATACTGGCGAGGCTCAAAATGGCGACAAAGTAATCATCAAGATTATGAGTTGGGCAGAAAAAGAGCGTAAAATGGAAGGGCAAGTAATAGAAGTACTTGGAAAAGCGGGAGAAAACAATACCGAAATGCACGCTATTTTAGCTGAATTTGGTTTGCCAATTACTTTCCCGAAAGCGATTGAAGATGAAGCTGAAGCCATTCCTGTAAAAATTTCTGCCGCAGAAATTAAAAAACGTCGTGATTTCAGAGAAACGACAACCTTCACGATTGACCCAGCCGATGCCAAAGATTTTGATGATGCTTTAAGTTTCACTTTCTTGGAAAATGGCAATTACGAAATCGGCGTACACATTGCCGATGTTACACATTATGTTTTGCCAGAAACCAATTTAGAAGCCGAAGCTTTTAAAAGAGCTACTTCGGTGTATTTGGTGGACAGAGTAGTGCCGATGTTGCCAGAAAAATTATCAAATGGTTTGTGTTCACTTCGCCCGAATGAAGATAAATTAACTTTTTCTGCCGTTTTTGAAATCACGCCAGAAGCCAAAGTAGTTGGCGAATGGTTTGGTAGAACCATCATTCATTCAGACAGAAGGTTTTCTTATGAAGAAGCACAAGGAGTATTGGATGGCGAAGTAAGTAATGTAATCTCAGAAGAAGTTCAGCCAACTGAAATTGTAGCAGAAGAACCCAAGAAAAAAGGTCGTAAAAAGAAAACGGACGAAGTAGCAGTAATTCCTAATTTCTCGAAAGAACTTTTAACCTTGAATGAATTAGCTCACAAACTTCGTGACGAACGTTTTGCTAAAGGTGCCGTAAATTTTGAAACTGTTGAAGTAAAGTTCAATTTAGACGAAAACGGAAAACCACTTGGGATTTATCAGAAAATTAGAAAAGATTCGCATAAATTGATTGAAGAATTCATGTTACTTGCCAATAAAAAAGTAGCAGAATATGTTTTCAATCTACGCAAAACCGAACCAAGAAATACGATGGTGTATCGTACTCACGACGCACCTGACCCTGAAAAGTTGAAAAACTTTTCTACTTTCGCCAAGCGTTTTGGTTATAATGTACAAACGGAAGTTTCGCAGATTAGTACTTCGTTCAATGCTTTAATGCACGATGTAGAAGGAAAACCAGAGCAAAATATTTTGGAAAACTTGGCAGTAAGAACAATGTCAAAAGCCAAGTACAGCACCGACCCAATCGGTCACTTTGGTTTGGCATTTCCATTTTACTCGCATTTTACCAGTCCGATTCGTCGCTATCCAGATATGATGGCACACCGAATGCTTCAACATTATTTAGATGGCGGACAACCTTTGGAACGTGCTCCTTGGGAAGCTCGTTGCAAGCACAGTTCTGAAATGGAAAAAATGGCAGCCGAAGCTGAACGTGCCTCTATCAAATACAAGCAAGTAGAGTACATGAGCTTGATGGAAGAAGGCAAAGTTTGGGAAGGAATTATTTCAGGCGTAACGGAATTCGGAATTTTTGTAGAAATTACTGAAACAGCTTCGGAAGGTTTAATCAGAATGAATGATTTGAAAGATGATTTCTACGATTACGACCGTGATAATTACAGAATCGTTGGACAAAGAAATGGACGAGTATTTACTTTTGGTGATAAATTACAAGTAAAAGTAAAAGAGTGTAATTTGGGACGTAGAAGTATGGATTTGACTTTGGTTGGAAATGATGGCGATGGAAAAAGAAAAACCAAACCATCGCACCGTGGCGATTCGAGACATAAATCAAAAAGCTCAAAATCAGCACCAAGAGGCGACAGACGCTCAAAAGGTTCAGAAGGTAGAGATAGATCTAAAAAACGAGATAAGTAATAGAAAACAAAAAGAGGTAGCAAATTGCTACCTCTTTTTGTTTATTGTAAAACTAATTCACTTGCTTTAAGCAAATTGCTAGTTGTTAATTCTGAGAGTGATTCTTCTGGTTTTTCGGTTAAATGAATCGTTTTTACTCCTGCCTTTTTTCCTGCTTTAATATCACGGTGTGCATCGCCAATCATCCAAGAAGCATCACGGTCTATTTTATATTTGGCAATCGCCTTTTCAATCATCAAAGAATCTGGTTTACGAGTCAGTGAAGCTGAATTAAATTTTTCATGGTGTGGGCTAAAGTAAATATCATCTAATAAATGTCCACATTGCTCTTGGAAATAATTATGGCAATTCCATACATCTTCACGAGTATAAATTCCTTTTGCAATTCCCGACTGATTTGTAATTACAATTAATAAGTATCCCGCAGCCTTAAATCTTCTTAACGCCTCAATCGCTCCTTCTGGAATAATCAAATCCTCAAGTCTGTACACATAATCAACTCTATCAATATTCAATACGCCATCACGGTCTAAAAAAATACATTTCTTCATCACTTATAAATTTAGTCAATAGATAAAAACGGCTTTGAGAATAAAATAATTTGGCTCAAAGTTAAAACAACCATACAATATAACTATTTTGTTATTTTTTTGTACAATTTATTCTGTTTTTTTATCTAACGGTAATAGTATTCAGATTTTTCACAAAAAAACGCAGACTTTCTGACAAGTCTGCGTTTTTCATAAAAAATCTTTGGAAATGAGCTGATGGATTTCGGATGTCGGTCGTCAGAATTCGGATTTATTTTTAGTTACAAATCTATTGTAGGATTCAAACTTATTTTAATTAAAGTATAATATCCGATTACCGAAAGCCAAACTACAATTTATCCCAAGGAATACGGCTCAATAATAAAACCAAACCTAAACCAAAGAAAATTAAAGCATTTTTATGACGAACAATTGAGTCTGTAGCACGTTTGTTCTTTGAATAACCTACTGTAATCAAAGCAATTGCAATAATATTTGTTAAGATATGCTCTACTGCAATTTTGCGGTACTCAGCAATTTTCATTACTTCTGAACCAAAATCAGTAAAGGCTTTGATTCCGAATGGACTCAAGAACAAGTATAAAACCAAACCAATCAATAATTGCGTGTGATTAGAGATAAGGAAGAAAAGACCCAATTTGCGGTCTGTTTCTGTAAAATCACTTTTTGAATTTAAGCCCATTACCGCACGGAAAATTACGATAAGCCCTAGAATCATCACGACAAAGAAAAGTGTCTTATGAATTAATTGAAAAATTTCGTACATAAATTTTTGGGTTTGATTTGTCAATATTTTCTCAAAGATAATAAACAAAGGTTTCGTTTATCATGTAATTTTATAAAAACATCAACATTATAGCTTTTAAGCCTTGAGAAGTAAGCTATCAGCATTTTAAACTTACTCATAAAAAACACCTTCAATAAAAAGCTGAAAGAGCAAAGCTTATTTATCAAAACTTACAATTACTTCATCCACAAAAAATCATGAAAAAAAAATTACTCATCACCAGCCTTTGCTTCGCAAGTATGGCCTTCGGTGCATTTGTTACAAAAAGTTTAGAAAATGAAAGTATTACGGTTGACATCGTTAAAAAAGCAGAAAAAATTATTGGCTTAGAATTTACGCAGCCCGAAGCAGATTCTATGTTAACAGAACTCAACGATACTCGTAAAAGCTTTGAAGAAATCAGAAAAGTGGAACTCAAAAACGAAGTTGCACCAGCTTTAGTGTTCAATCCATTACCAACAGGTTTTGAATTTGAAAAAGGTACTTCTTACTTTAAAGCCTCAACTATTTCATCAGTTTCACTTCCAAAAGATAAAAATGATTTAGCATTTTACTCTGTCAGACAACTAGCCGCTTTAATTCAAAATAAAAAAATCACTTCGCTTGAACTAACAAAATTCTTTTTAGAACGCCTAAAAAAGTATGATAATCAATTGGCTTGTGTCGTTACACTCACGGAAGATTTAGCCCTAAAACAAGCCGCTAAAGCCGATGCAGAAATTGCAGCAGGCAAATACAAAGGTTTATTACACGGAATTCCTTATGGTGCAAAAGATTTATTAGCGAAAAAAGGCTATAAAACTACTTGGGGTTCTGTGCCTTACAAAAACCAAGTATTAGATTACGATGCCGTAGTAATTCAACGTTTAGAAAAAGCTGGTGCTGTTTTGTGTGCAAAACTTACTTTAGGAGAATTAGCTTGGGGCGATGTTTGGTTTGGCGGAACAACCAAAAATCCTTGGAATTTAAACCGTGGATCTTCGGGCTCTTCGGCTGGTTCGGCCTCATCAGTAGCGGCAGGATTATTACCTTTTGCCATTGGTTCAGAAACCTTGGGTTCAATCGTTTCGCCATCTTCTGAATGTGGCGATACTGGTTTGCGTCCTACTTTTGGACGAGTACCAAGAACTGGTGCGATGGCTTTAAGTTGGAGTATGGATAAATTAGGCCCAATTTGTAGAACGGTTGAAGATTGTGCAATAGTTTTTAATGCAATTTTAGGAAAAGACGGACAAGACCAAAGTGTGATTGACGCTCCTTTTCAGTTCGATGCTAATAAAAAAGACTTAAAAGGCATCAAAATTGCCTATTTGAAAAAAGATTTTGAAGGAAAATATCCCAACAAAACGCAAGATTCACTCACTTTGGTGACCATGAAAAAACTAGGTGCTGAATTAATTCCTTTAGAATTGCCTAATTTGCCATCCAACGATATTAGTTTTTTACTCAGTGTAGAAGCTGCAGCCGCATTTGATGAATTAACACGCTCAGGAAAAGATGATTTAATGGTTCGTCAAATTAAAAATGCTTGGCCAAACGCTTTCAGAGCAGCAAGGTTTATTCCAGCAGTAGAGTATTTACAAGCAAATCGCCATAGAACTTTATTGATTCAGGAATTTAACAATAGGTTGAAAGGAATCGACGTTTACTTATCACCTGCATTTGCCAGCAGAAATTTAACAATGACCAACTTAACGGGACATCCATGTGTGGTTTTACCAAACGGGTTTCGTGCGGAAGGTCGCCCAACAAGTATTACTTTTATGGGAAAATTATTTGGCGAAGGCAAATTATTACAAGTAGCAAAAATTTATCAAGATGCCACAGATTTCCATCTGAAGCATCCTAAATTATAAAATATGTACTTCAAACAATTGCTGTTATCGGTAGCTTTGGGTTTTCCCTTAGCTACTTTTTCCCAAGACGTAAAGCAGGAAGAAGCTTTACAAAAAATGATTGAAAGCGAAAAATCATTTGCTCAAACTTCAATTGACAAAGGTACAAAAAACGCATTTCTAACATTTTTAGGAACAGATGCTATTGTTTTTGAGAAAGGAATGCCTACAAATGGCATTGAACATTGGCAGAAAATAACGTTCAATCAACATTTAAACTGGCAACCTTACTTTGCAGAAATAGCTGGTGCTGGCGATTTAGGCTATACTGCTGGCAACTGGCAAATTTTTGATTCAACAACACCAACAAAAGCATTGGCTTTTGGCAGTTTTGTTTCACTTTGGAAAAAACAAGATGATGGGAATTGGAAAGTAGCCGTTGATATTGGCGTAAATCATGCTGAAAACACGAATAAACTTACAGAAATAACCAAAAATTATCCTGTTTTTAAACCCCTTGAATTAAAAAATAATGCTACCGCCGCTGAACGCTACGTTTTTATGAACGACCATTTTTATTGGAAAAATGCGAAAAATTCTCCCAATTCTTTCGAAGCTCATTTATCACAAAATGTAAGAATTTTCAGAAATGGGCAACTGCCAATTGTTGGTAAAGAACCCGCCAATCAATTTTTGAAAAAATCGTATGATAAAAAAATAGTTTATACGGGCTTAAAAGCAATTGCATCTTCTTCTGGAGATTTAGTTTGTGTTTATGGCACAATCTCTGGCAATGGGAAAACTGGTAATTATTTAAGAATGTGGCGACAAGAAGCAAAAGGAGTTTGGAAAATCACGCTTGAAATCGTTAGTATATAATTCAGCATATTTTAATTTATACATCATGTACGCTTTAAAAAACTGTCAAATCTTTACCTCAGAAGAGATACTTACCCATAAATTCTTGGTCATCAAAGGCGATAAAATTGCTAAAATATTAGATGAAGACGACATTGAGGAATTGGATAATCTTTTTCCTGATATTCAAATCATTGATTTAGAAGGTTATAATATTGCACCAGCTTTAATCGATGCTCAAATTTATGGCGGTGGTGGAAATTTGTACAATTCAAAAACAACAGAAGAAACCATTCATAATACTTACTTGGAAATTCGTCGTGCAGGAACAACGCATTTCCAAATTACGCTTTCATCTACGCCTTTAGATAAAATTTTAGAGGCGATAGAAGTAGCCAAAAATTATCTTAAAAATGGTGGACAAGGTTTAGCAGGATTACACATAGAAGGTCCTTTTTTTAGTTTCCCTAAGCGTGGGGCTCATGTCGCTGCATTTATCCGAAAACCAAGTATTGAAGAATTAACAAGTATTATTGAAGCTTGTAAAGGTTTGCCAACCTACATGACGGTAGCTCCAGAAGAATTTACCAACGAACAACTTGATTTACTTTTACAAAGTGATATAAAAATTGCAGCAGGACACAGTTCTGCTACTTATCAGCAAGCCAAATATGCTTTCAATAAAGGTATTAAAAGAGTAACCCATTTGTTCAATGCTATGTCGGCATTTCAAGGACGAGAACCTGGTTTGGTGGGGGCAACTTATGATTCTGACGTATGGGCAAGTATTATTCCTGATGGTATTCATGTGGATTTTACGAGTGTTAAAATCTCTAAAAAAATCATGGGAAAAAGGCTTTTCATCATTACCGATGCCGTAACGAATGATGTTTCTGGCGATTATAAATTTATTCATGCTGGCACACATTATACAGATACGAAAGGTACGCTTTCAGGTTCTGCCTTAACGATGCTTCAAGCGGTAAAAAATTGTGTTGAAAAAGTAGATATTCCTCTACCCGAAGCTTTAAGAATGGCTTCAACTTATCCAGCAGAAGTACTTGGTTTAGAACATTCTTTAGGCAAAATCCAAAAAGATTATCAGGCAAATTTCTTTATTTTTGACGATTCTCTCCAGATAAAAGGCTTAATTGAAAATGGCTGTTTGGAATGGTTTTAAATATTTGTGAATTAGTGAGTTGTGATTTAGTGAATTAATAAAGAAAATATAGTTAATTCAAGTAAACAGTTCTTACGAGCTTCATATTCCTAAGATAACCAATATAAAATCTGACATCTGAAAGCCAAAAACCGAAAGCATTTAAAAATGAATTTGATTTCTAAACAACCCAATACAGGAACGACTATTTTCACGGTAATGTCAAAATTAGCTTCTGAACACGAAGCGTTGAATCTATCACAGGGTTTTCCAAATTTTGATTGTTCTCCTAAACTGACTGAGTTGGTCAATCATTACCTCAAAAAAGGAATGAACCAATATGCCCCAATGGCAGGTATTCAATCGCTTCGAGAAATTATTGCCCAGAAAGTAAGTGATTTATATCAAGTAAATTATCATCCAGATAGCGAAGTAACTGTCGTTTCGGGTGCAACAGAAGCTCTTTATGCAGCCATTACAGCTATTGTTCATCAAGGCGACGAGGTTATTCTGCTAGAGCCTTGTTATGACTCTTACACGCCTGCTATTACTTTGAATGGTGGAATTCCTGTTTATGTAACTTTAACGCCAGAGAACGAGTATAAAATTGATTGGAGTATTGTAAAATCAAAAATTACTGAAAAGACCAAACTAATTATACTCAATACTCCTCATAATCCTACAGGAACTGTACTTTCAGAAGAAGATTTGAATCGTTTGTCTGATATTTTGAAAGACACCAATATTTTTTTGATTAGCGATGAAGTATATGAACATATCATTTTTGACGGATTATCACACTGGTCTTTACTTCGCAATCCTGTTTTGAAAGAACGTAGTTTTATTTGTGGTTCTTTCGGAAAAACTTTTCATGTTACAGGCTGGAAAGTTGGATATTGTCTCGCTCCCAAACAACTAAGTGAAGAATTCAGGAAAGTACATCAATGGCTAACATTCTCAACGGTCACTCCGATTCAATATGCGTTAGCAGATTTCTTGCAAGAACCTGAAAACTATCTTTCCATTCCGCAGTTCTATCAAGAGAAACGTGATAAGTTTTTGACTTGTATTCAAGATTCTCGCTTTACCTTTACGCCAGCAAAAGGTAGTTTTTTTCAATGTGTGAATTATGAAAAAATTACGCAGGAAAACGATTATGATTTGGCGATTCGCTTAACGAAGGAAATTGGAGTAGCAAGTATTCCAGTTTCAGTATTTTATCATCAAAAAAATGATTTTAAAATTCTACGATTTTGTTTTGCCAAAGATGATGAAACTTTAGAAAGAGCAGGAGAAAAGCTATCAAAACTTTAGGATTTTGGATGTTAGATTGATAGATAAATTGCTTTACTAATTAAAACTTATAAGCTTAAATAATGGATATTATTCCAAAAACATGAAACATACAATTTATATATTACTCGTATTAGTTACTTGTGCCTCTTGCACAAAACAACCAAAATTAGATGGTTTAGATTTAGAAAAATTTAAAAATGATTTCGGTGGCTGCAAAGGTGAAAGATTGCAAATGGTTGATAAACTAAAATCATTGAAAGAGGAAATCAAAGGAGTAAGCTCAAACGATTTAGACGATTATTTAGGCAAGCCAGACATTCAGCAATTAGCCGACCGCAGCCAAGAATATTATATTTACTTTTTAGAGCCAGGCAATCATTGTGAAGACGTTAAAAAGAAATCGAACGCACAAATGATGGCAGTAAGATTCAGTGCCATGGGAATGGCAACTGAAGTAAATTTCCAAAGAGGAATGCCAGAAGAGTAAGCTAGAATTTTATCGGTAAAACATAAAAAGAAGCAACGGGGATTCCTTGTATCTTGGCAGGAATCCAAGTTTTCATTTTCTTGACAAGATTTATTGCTTCAGCACTCGATTTTGGCGAAGTACCATTATCTAAAACATGAATTTTAGAAATCTCACCAAAACGCTCTACTTTAAATCTTACTAGAACGGTTTCACCTTTTGATTCATTGGGGCGAACCAAATTTTGGCAAATAAATTTATTCAATCCATCCTGTCCTTCCGAAAACATTGCAGGGGTTTCAACATCGTAATAAGTTGAATCCAAATCTAATGTAATGTTCTTGAAATATGAACTTCTTTCCTTGTCTTTTTTACTGACAGGACTTTGTATTTCCAAAACACTTGCTATGAGATTTTTATCTTTTTCAGAAAAAGAATTGGTTGAAATGGTACTCTTTTGTGCTTTGGCATTAATTCCTAACAAAAGGACTAAGCCAAAGAGTGTAAAATTTTTCATTATTTATTACTTAGGACTTTATAAATTCAAAACAGGGTAATACCTATCAATTGCTTAGAGAAATGATGAACAAACGACCAAAAAGAGTATTATTTTGAACTCACATACAAAATAGCATATTCTCAAAAAATTACCTTGTGGTAAATACGAATACAAATGTAATCGTTTTTTTTAGTTTTTCAATTGTGTGTAAATTTTTATTATAATATTTATACACAATTGAAAAACAAGTACTTAACAGTAAGAAAATCTAGTACGAAATACTTATATAATCTTAATCTTTATCAAAAAACCAACCCAAAACCGTTGAGGTTATTGATAAAACAAAACTAAAAATCAAAGGAGGAACAAAGCCATTAACATGAAAGCCATCAATAAAGTAATCTACAATATATACTACGATTACATTGATAACTAAAAGAAATAAACCCAAAGAAAGCACCGTAATTGGGAAGCTAATGAGTTTTAATATAGGTTTCAAAAATGTATTGGCAAAACCCATCGCTAACACCACTAATATAGACGTTTGAAAGCCGTCGATACTAATGCCATTAATGTACTTTGACCCAAACATAACCACAATGGCAATGATTAAATATTTGATAATGAAGTTTGTCATTTCACAAATTGTTCTAAGATTGAAATTAATTTTATCGTGAATGTCTTGAGCGAAGTACATCAATAATTTCATCAAAATCAAGTCCTCTTTGCTCTAATAGGACTAAATAATGAAATAATAAGTCAGCAGCTTCACCTTTGAATAGCTCATCGTTAGAATCCATCGCCTCAATCACTAATTCTACTGCTTCCTCTCCTACTTTCTGAGCAATTTTATTCGTTCCTTTTTCAAATAAACTAGCTGTGTAAGACTTCTCTGAAGGATTATTTTTGCGGTCACGAATAACTGCTTTTAGGTGATTCAACCAACCAGCTTGTCCCGGTTCATTTTTTTCACCCCAACAAGTATCCGATCCAGTATGGCAAGTTGGGCCAGCAGGATTTACTTTAATCAACAAAGTATCTTCATCACAATCTTTCAAAATTTCTACAACGTGTAAGAAATTATCAGATGTTTCGCCTTTTGTCCAGAGACGTTGCTTAGAACGGCTGAAAAAAGTTACGACGCCTTCACGCTCTGTTTTCTCCAAAGCTTCTTGGTTCATATAACCAAGCATTAATACTTTATCTGTCTTAGCATCTTGGATGACAGCAGGGATTAATCCTCCCTGTTTTTCAAAATCTACTTGCATGTTTTTGAATTTAATTTTCCGCAAAATTATAATCTTACAGGGATTCCCTTTTCTCTTAAATACTCTTTTAATTCAATAATATCTATTTCCTTGAAATGGAAAATACTTGCTGCCAAACCTGCATCAGCTTTTCCAACAGTAAATACTTCGTTGAAATGTTCCATCGTTCCCGCTCCGCCAGATGCAATGATTGGAATAGACGAATTACTTGAAATTTCTGCTGTTAATTCATTGGCAAAGCCAGCTTTCGTGCCGTCGGTATCCATTGAAGTCAACAAAATTTCTCCTGCTCCACGCTCTTCTACTTCTTTTGCCCAAGCCAAAGTACGCAAAGCCGTTGGTTTTCTTCCTCCGTGTGTATGAACGATGTGTTCTGAAATTCCATTTTCAGTAACAATAAAACGAGTATCAATCGCCACGATGATACATTGCGAACCAAACTGCAAGGCTAATTCATTAATCAATTCTGGTCTTCTAACAGCCGATGAATTGATAGATACTTTATCCGCACCTGCATTGAGCAAAGCCGAAACGTCTTCAATTGAAGAAATTCCTCCGCCTACGGTAAATGGAATATTTACATTTCGAGCAACGTTTCTTACTAAATCAATTAATGTTTTGCGATTGTCAACTGTTGCTGTAATATCTAAAAATACCAATTCGTCTGCTCCTTGTTCAGCGTAAATGGCACCTAATTCTACGGGGTCTCCAGCATCACGAAGGTTCACGAAATTTGTGCCTTTCACTGTGCGACCGTCTTTTATATCAAGACAAGGAATTATTCTTTTTGTAAGCATATTTTTTTGACTTTAAGACTTAATGACTTTAAGACTAAAGGTACTTAGGTAAAAGACACAAGATTCAAGATTTTTTTATCTGGACTTTAGGATTTTGAGACTTTAGGACTTAAAGACATAAGATTTTAGATACAAGATTCAAGACTTTTTTTGATTTTGAGACTTGAAGACTTTGGGACTTAAAGACGCAAGATTTTAGATACAAGATTCAAGATTAAAGACTTGTAAATTTTATTTGGATTTTAATTTCCTTAAACTGCCGAAATCCGACATCTGAAATCCGATACCCGAAATCCCAACATCTATTTATGTAAATCTGCAATCTGTTTTAAAGTAATTCTACCTTCATAAATCGCTTTGCCGACGATTACTCCGAAGATATTCATTTCATCTAATTTCAAAATATCATCCATTACAGATACTCCTCCGCTGGCAATAATTTGTAAGCTTGGAAACTGATCTTGGAGATTTTTATATAATTGAAAACTTGGTCCTTCTAATAATCCATCTTTAGCTACATCTGTTGAAATCGCATACTTCGCTCCTTTTTCGATATAATTTCCGACAAAATCATACACAGAAGTAGTGGTAGCTTCTTCCCAACCCGAAATGGCAATTTTTTCATCACGAGCATCTGCTCCGAGAATAATTTTTTCTCCGCCATAGCTTTGTAACCATCCTTCAAATAATTCAGGATTTTTAACCGCTACACTTCCGCCTGTTACTTGTTTTGCTCCAGAATTAAAAGCGATTTCAATCATTTCGTCTGATTGTACTCCTCCTCCAAAGTCAATATGAAGATTAGTTTTGGTCGCCAACAATTCTAATACTTTATGATTGACGATACGTTTTTGTTTTGCACCGTCTAAATCTACCAAATGCAAACGCTGAATACCTGCATCTTCAAAAGACTTGGCTACTTCTAAAGGGTTTTCGTTATAGATTTTTTTCTGAGCATAATCGCCCTGCGTAAGACGAACACATTTTCCGTCAATTAAGTCTATGGCTGGAATAATTTGAATCATTTTTTGGGGGACTTTAGGACTGGAAGACTTTAGGACTTAAAGACGATTTAAAATACTTGTCCTCAGTCCTAAAGTCCTCAAATCCTAAAGTCATTTAGTCCTATTTAAATATTTTGATAAACCATGTAATTGATTTTCTATACTTCTTAGATTTTCAATCAGAATCTGAAAATTATCTTCTGAAATATATCCTAAATTCTTAGCTATTATTAATTGCGTTTCTACTTCATAAGCCGATGAGAGACTCATATCTACAAAACGGGTAAAATCTTTGTCACTCCTTCCTGAACCTTCAGCAATGTTTGAAGGAATAGAAACCGAGGCTCTTCTAATCTGAGACGTTAACCCATACTGTTCTTCTTGAGGAAATATTTTGGTGATAACATACATTTCAGTCACAAAAGCAACGGCTTGTTTCCAAACATTTAATTCTCTAAAATTATCTCCTCTCATAAAATAAAGAAGTTTAAATACTCTGTAAAAATCACGTTTGTTAAATCCTTTAGTCTAAAGTCCTTCTGTCTTCAAATCCTAAAGTCCTCCAGTCCTAAAGTCTTAAAATCTATACTTTCAAAAAATTCTCAATAATCCTCTGTCCTTCTTTTCCACTGATTTCGGTATGGAATTGGGCGGCGTAGAAATTTTCTTTGTGAAGCATCGCTGAAAATGGTTGTACATAATCACATTCGGCTACGGTATATGCACTGATTTCGGCATAATAACTATGCACAAAATACATAAAGGCATTTTCTTTTAAGCCTTCTGTCAACTTACTTTTTAGGTTATAAATATTATTCCAACCTACGTGTGGCACTTTGAAATTGCTTGAATCAAAACGTTTTACATTAATATCAAAAATGCCCATACAAGTAGTATCGTTTTCTTCCGAATGCTTACACATCAGTTGCATTCCGACACAAGTACCTAACACAGGTTGTTTCAACGAAGGAATTACTTTATCCAAACCTTTTTCACGCAAGTATGCCATAGCAGTACTTGCCTCGCCAACGCCCGGAAAAATCACTTTATCGGCCGAACGGATTTCAGCTTCATCGTCAGTCCAAAGGTAGTTTACGCCAATTCTATCCAAAGCATACATTACCGACTGCACATTTCCTGCGTTGTATTTGATTATTACTGTTTTCATTTTTTAGAATTAAGAGAAAAACAATTTGAAATTCACCGTCAACACTCCCGATTAAGCATTAAAAAAAGCCTGACTCTTTTCAGGAATCAGGCTTCTATTTATATCGAATACTTGTGTCGTTGCTATTGGCACAATACTCATCAGCCTTTCCTGTTTAGGAAACGAAATGATGGTTATGATGTGTGCCTTTGAAAATCATGATGCAAAAATAGTTATTATTTTGAAATTTACTTTCTAAAGATTTGGTATTTAGTGAGAAAACGAGAATTATTTCGATGGCTATGAGCTTTCGGATGTCGGATTTCGGATTTAAGTTATAATTATAAACGTTTCTTTTTTCTTATTTAAAACCGAAAGCTGATGTCCGAAAACCGAAAGCTTACACTAAAACAAACTCATCTGCTCTACTTTTGGTAAAAATTTAGGTTCTTTTAGGTTCAAGTTAAAATGTAAATTAAACTGCTGAATCCAATAATAAGCCAATTCTGGCACACAATCTTTATCGTTGATATGAACAAAAACATAAACCTCCTCCACTCCTTTTTCAAACCATAGTTTAAGTTTCTGAATCCATTCATCAATTCTTGGATAATCTGATGGATGTTCGTTGCCAGTCCAACGAATCATGGCAATGCTATTACTCAAACTTTGATGAGCTACATCTCTTCTACCAGAAACATCAGTAATCACCGTTCCATGACCATAACTTTGTAATAATGCCAATGCTTGTTGCCATACTTTTTCATTTTTAAACCAATCTTCATGACGAAATTCTACGGCAATTTTCAAATTTGTTGGCAAAGTTTTCAGATACTTTTCTAAAATATGAAAATGCTTCGGCATAAAGTAGGGTGCTAATTGTAAAAATGGAATACCGAGTTTTTCTTCTAATTCAAAAATTCTTTCACAAAACACTTTGGTGATGGCATCAGATTTTTGCAATAAATTATCGTGAGTAATTACTTGTGGAAATTTTGGATTGAAAGTAAAGCCTTCTGCCGAGTCTTCTTTCCAAGCTTTTACTTCATCTTGATTTGGAATTTTATAATGAGTAATATTCAATTCAATCGTTTCAAATTGCTTTGAATGCAATCTTAAATAATCTCCCTTATTTACTTTATGAGGATAAATTTTTCCATTCCAATCTTTATTCGCCCATTCAGGACAACCGACTTTTACTTTTGGTTTTTTCACAGGAATACCAGATAGCACTTTCGTGTTAAAGGCATTATCGGCTTGTAAAGTAAAATCTACTTTGCTTAACTCGTGTATAGGAAGTTTTCCGAAATCCATTTTCCTTGATTTTAATCTTTTAAAGGTAACAAAAAAATCCTGCCTTTACCGACAGGATTTTTGATGTTTCATAAAAACATTAATATACGCTTTTCAGAGTCTATAGAATATTTGAAGGTTTAATCCTCACTCAAAATTCAAAACTCTAAACTCAATTTACTTTGGGTCAAGACCTTTTTCGATTCTGGATAAAACATCTTCAAAATGATACTTTGTCATTTTATCGGTTGTCAAAGGTAAAGCAGCTTTAAGCTCGCTTTTCAATGCCAATAAATGTCCACGAGTTACCGAAGTAATATCTGTTTTGCGTGGGTCAACTGGTGCAGGCACTACAGTTCCTCTGAAGCTAAATCCACCTTGACCACCAACAGCTGGGCCATTTAAAATAGCAAGCATTCTTTCTACATATACTTTCTGTAAATTTCTACGAGTAGCGTCAGTTACTTTACGAGTACGTGCTTCTGACCAAATTGAAGTACGAACGTCTGTAAATAATTCATCCAAGCTATATGAAGCTGGATTTTTAGCATTCATTTCAACTAAACGTTGTAAACGATCTGAAGTAAATAAATTATTCAGCGTAGCTTCTTGAATACGGCTGATTGCATCTACTCCATAATCTGGACGAATTTTAGTGATAATTTTATCATCTAATAACCAAGATGGCGTATCAAAAACCTGACGATTCAACCATAAAACAGCACTTTTCTGAACACTCTTAGGAGTTGGCTCATAAACTGCACCTTGTTGGTCAGCAGTTTTTGGCGTTTCATAAACACCACCAATATTTTTTGAAACATGACCGATATAACGACGATATTGCGTAACAATTTCGTTATAAGACTCCGTCAACATATCAAAATCTTGTGCTTCTTCTTTTGTCCATTCCGTTAAGTTGGGTACAATTCTTTTCAAGTTTTTGATACCGTAATCACTTGCCAACATATTGTCGTCGCCCAAACATTCACTTTGTGTACGTGGATCATAAGGGTTTGTTTCTGTACCGAACCAAATTCTTGGGTTTTTAGCAAATTCCTGAATATACTGTTTGCTCAAAGTTTTTTGGTCATCTTCTGGTGTAACACCATCTAATGTCTGGTAAGCCCATTTAATTGCCCAAATATCATATTCACCAATGCGTGGATACAAATCTTTCACGCCATCTTCTGGTTGTGCTACATAATTGAAACGAGCATAATCCATGATTGAAGGCGTATGTCCATGTTCAGCAATCCATTTCGGGTCACGAAGTTTTTCTACTGGCACAGTACTACTTGAACCATAATTGTGACGTAAACCGATTGTGTGACCTACTTCATGAGATGATACAAAACGAATCAAATCACCCATTAATTCATCATCAAATTTATTTTTTCTAGCACGTGGGTCAACTGCTGCACCTTGGGTCATGTACCATTTTTTCAATAACTTCATTACGTTATGATACCAACCGATGTGACTTTCTAAGATTTCACCAGAACGTGGGTCATTTACATTAGGGCCATAAGCATTTTCAATATCAGAAGCGAAGTAACGAATTGCAGAATAACGAGCATCTTCTAAACTGATTGTCGTATCTTTTTCAGTCAAGATTTCTCCACGGATAGCATTTTTCCAACCAGCCGCTTCAAAAGCTTTTTGCCAATCGTCAACACCTAATTTCAAATATTTACGCCATTTTTCAGGAGTAGCTGGGTCGATATAATATACAATTGGTTTTTTCGGCTCAATCAATTCCCCTCTTTTTTGCTTAGCCGCATCTTCTGCATTTTTGGGTTCTAATCTCCAACGAACAGCAAAAGTTTGGTCTTCTGTGCGTTGCCCACCTTCTTCAAATACAGTATAACCACTTGCAAAGTATCCAATTCTGTTATCGAAATAACGTTTTTTCATCGGTGTACTTGGCAATAAAATCATTGAAGTATTAAGTTCAATGGTCACAGCACCTGCTGCTGCTGCACCAGGAATATTAACCGAAGGTACAGGACTTGGCGCACCAAAACTTGGCATTGGCGGAATTGCATTGAAAGTTTTAACCGTTCTGATTTCCGTATTGATTGGATACGATTTTATCGACTGAATATAAGAACGATCAGGTGCAATTGCAGTAAGTTTATAAGTTGTTTTTGTATAAGGAGGCAAAGAGAAAATCTGATTATCACCCTTAAAAAATTCCGTTACTTCAATAACTGATGAACTTGTTTTACTGATAGAATCTTTTTTGATAGCTTTTAAATCAAAAGCCTGAGCGATTGGTTCAACATTTGAATTCTTTACAGCTTTGTAAATTGGTGCAGCAGAATCTGGAGAAACATTGATATACTGTACTGCACGAAGGAATACTTTGTTTTCAGGTGCTTTTTCAAAACGAATTACCTGACGGTTCAACATTTCGCCACCATAAGTACCTGGAATAGTAGCGACTTTTGCGAAACGAGTAATACTCATGATTTCTTTGCCCATGATTGAATCAGGAATTTCAAAGAAAAACTTTTCATCAATTTTATGAACCGTAAAAAGACCTTTTGAAGTTTTTGCTTTGTCGGTAATTACTTCTTTGTAAGGTCTAGGTCCAGGTTTTGGAGCTTCGGCTGGTTTAGGAGCTGGTGCAGTTGTTGCCACTGCAGGTGCTTTTGTATCTCCTTTTTTATCTTGTGCGTTTACAGAAATCGTAAAACACGACAAAGCCAAAAGAGCAATTTTAGTCTGAGTTTTTAGCATGATGATTTAAAAATTGTTGAAAAAATAAACGGTCTAAGATAAGATATTAAGCTTTATTTCAGAAAAGTTTTTGATGAATGGCAATCTTTTACCTATTAAAAACAGTATTTAGTCTGAATCGTCGATTTGATAAGCTCCTTGTTTGCGTAAATTAATACAATTCAAGCCCAGCAGTTTTGCCTGATTACTCAGTTTATCGGCATACCAATCCGAATAAGAAGCATCAATGATTAAAAATTTGAATTGTACTTTACCTACAATTTGTGTTAAATCATTTACAGATTTATTCGCTAAAATTAAGTAATCAAAAAACTGATTTTGGGCATTGAATTCTTTTCTTTTCAGGTTTTTACCAAGCCAAAGAAAAGTCTTATTTTTCCAAGCAATTATTGTGACGGAATCTTTACTTTGTGAAATTACACCGAATGATTTTAATACTTGATTTTGATTCAAATCTCTTTTCAACGTATCCATTACTCCAGCTTTCGCCCAAAAATTATTCATTCTAAAACCAATATCTTTTCTACTTTTCAAAAAAGAATCATTTGCCAACAACAGTACTCGTTTACCTTTAACTACAGAAAATGCACTATGTTTTGGAATTGAATGAATCAGTAAAAAATCTTGATTCATTTGCTTTACTTTTTTGTTAATCGTTAAGGCAATTAAAACACAGACAATTACACTACTTGTTTTCACCCAATGATATTCTTGCGTTTTACATAATACCATTAACTTAAAAATTAGTGCATACATTAAATACATTTCACCTTCCGAAATCCACAAAAATTTAGTGATAGCAAAAGGTAAAGCCTCAAACCAAAGAACAGTTTTATTAAGTGCCAAAATAGAAAACTTCAAACCTTGACCTAACAAATAGAGAATTGCCTCAAGATTAAAGTATAATAATATTTTAGCCATTATCACAAAACCCAAACCATACATTAATACAACCGAAGAAAGTAAGATTACGAGCGGATTGGCGAATAGAAAGTAATTCGGAAACTGATGGAAATAATAAATAGTAATCGGAAAGGTAGCAATTTGTGCAGCAATCGCTACGGTTGTTACTTTCCAAGTGCGGTCGGCAAGCCAATGAAACCAACTTTTATTTTTATCAATCACAACAAGCGGATTGAGTTTGGGTTGAAAGTAAATCATTCCAAAAACGGCTAAAAACGATAATTGAAAACCAACATTGAATAAAAAATAAGGATTTATCAACAACAAACAGAAAGCAGAAAAGGCGACAGTATTATAAGAATTATCTTTTCGTTGAAAAGTTTTAGCTATCAAAATCACCGAAAACATAAAAGTAGAACGAAGTACTGGCGAAGATAATCCAGTGATAAAAGCATAAAACCAAAGTGACGTTAAAATAATAAGTAACATCACAAATTTGCCATTTTTGCCCCGTTTATTCAAAAAACCAAGTAAAAACACCAATACAGCACAAATTACTCCGACATGTAAACCCGAAACCGACAACACATGAATAGCTCCAGCAGCAGAATACGCCTGCATCAATTCGCTGTCTATATCATCTCTTTGCCCTAAAATCATGGCATTTGCTACGCCATATTCTTGTTTGCCTTCAACAAAAGCCGTGAAAATAGAATCTGCCACAATATTTGTTTTTAGGGCTAAGGCTTTTATCAAATTGGGTTTTTCATTTCCTACTTTTTCAATTGCTGAAACTGTACAATACTGTTGAAAACCAATATTTTGCCAAGCCATGTATTGTCGATAATCAAATTCTTCTGGGTTTTTAGAAGCAGAAATTTCTTGTGGATTTCCTTTAATCAAATAGACATCTCCATAATTTGGTTTTTCCACAGTACGATTATCAAAATAGAGAAGTATTTTTCCAGAACTTGTTAATATTTGATTATTGACAATGACTGAACGAACCTCAGCGATACATTTCCAAGTATTTTCTTTCTCTTCGACCAAGTTATCCACAATTACTTCAAAATGGCTTAGCCTTGAAACATTATGTGAATAATGCTGTGGAAAATTACTTTCTGTCACCAAAAAAGTTCTTAGTAAACCTGTTAGTAACAAAACCGCAAAACCTGTGAAACCTATAAGTAAATGGTTTTTAAATCGTTGTCGGAAAATATACAGAGCGATATAAATGCTAATGCTTAACAACCAAACAACAAAAATCGGTTGAAGATGGGAAGGAGTAAAAAAATTGTAAATCACAATGCCCAAAATCAGGGCAATTGTAAAACGAACAAATGGAAACGGAGAGAAGTAGTTCATATTAAGCCATTTAAGGTATAGAATTCTAAATTAAGAAATATTTTTGAAAACATAATTATAGAGCTTTTCTCTTTTAATTAAGTTTTCCATTTCAATTATCTGTATCTTTGCGGATTAGCCGATTTCAAACAAAGCATTCAGAAAAATGTCAATAATCCTTGCAGAAAAATTAAGAAAATACCTCAAATCAAATGCTTTACCACAGAGTGTTTCTCGTGGAAAAATCATTTATCAAAAGGGAGGAACTACATTCGAAAAAATATCTTATACCGACAAAGGCGAAGCAACAATCAAAGTAAAAAGCGATTCTAGTTCTAAATTCTATACAGTAATCATCAAAAACTGGAATACTGCCATTGTAAGCTCTAACTGTTCTTGCGACTATGATTGGGGTGGAATTTGTAAACACCGTGTTGCCGCTTTACTCTTTTTAGAACAAGATTTACTTACTCGCAAACCAAGCGTCATCCAATCGCTTCCTTTAAAGAAAACATATCCAACTTCATATCATATTATCAGAATAAGTACTTTCGACGATTGGTCTTTAAAAAGTCATTCAAGTTTAGATGATTGGAAAAATCGTGCAAGTGTTCAGAACGTACAAATTATTTCTGCGATTGACGGAGCTGCCGTTGTAGATGTAGAATACAAAAAAGAGACTTTCCATTTAAAATTTGAAAAACTCCGTTTCAATAGCGAAGTAGCTACTTCATGTTCTTGTGCTCAGGATATTGAAAACCAATTGTGTATTCATAAAATTGGAGCATTAATCGCCATTCGTGATACTTACGGCCCGAACAATCCATTCGATAGAATGCGTGACTATACCGTTGAAAAAGATAAATTACTGGCAGAATATGGTTTTTCTTTAGAAGATGATTTACAAGATAAATTTGATTTCAAACTAAAGTCGGATGGCTCGGTTCAATTACTTCGCCTCGACCAAAGTATTCAGAAATTAAGTCAATTTCAAAACTGGCGAAACATCAATAATAGAATTTTCAGAACACCCGAAAATTCATTTTTAATCAATAATGATGATGTAGAACGTGAACTCCGTCAAATTCTATACGTACTTCGTTTCAAAGGAACAGAATTTGTAAACGACGTAGCGATTGATACTTATTCGTACAAAGCTGGAGCAAACGGTAAAATGGCTTATATCCGTTCTTTGAAAGATAGTGATTTTGATAGTTTTCCAGTTTTAACCGATGCCGACAGCCAAGTAATTGGTTTAATCAATAGTATTAAAGATGATGGCTTGAAAGCTTTTGGTAAGAAAAAAGAATTACGTTTGCCGTACTTCTACGATTATTTGAATCGAGACGAAGTTTCAGCCAACGATTTACCCATCGTAGAAGAGTATATCAATAAGAAATTAGACAGAATTTTTAATCTCTTATCTGACAAACAAGTACATACAAGCAAGACTTCGTTTGTGAGTAGCCAGATTGATGTTGAGGAAATTAAGATTGGTAAGGAAAGAATTTTCCCTTCATTTACTTTATCGGAAGAAGAAGATTTTATCATTTTAGAAGGATTCACAACCATCAATCAGAAAAAAACAAAACTAGCTTCTTTAGCTAATCCAAACAGTTATTGGGTTAGAAGTATCGGAAATGTTTTATATAAATTGGCAAATCCAGAAGTAGCCAATTTGTTGAGTTATCTTCCTAAAAATGGTGTAATTAAAGTACGAAAAAGCAATTTTGCAGGCTTCTTTCAAGATTTCGTTTTGCCATTAGCCGAAAAATTTACGGTTGATTTAGAGATTAATCATGAAATTGAACATCAACATGTCAATTTTCAGCAAATAAAAATTTACTTAAAAGAAGACGATGGCAATTTACTTTTCGTCCCAATGTATGAATACGAAAATGAAATCGAATTTTCGCACGATCAAAAAACGAATAAAATCAATTTTGAAAACGAGAAAATTACCATTCAACATCGTAACACGGAAGCCGAGAAAAACTTTTATCAAATCATCAAAGAACAACATCCTTCTTTCGAAAACCAAAGTCAATATCCATTCTTTTACTTGTCGTTCAATAATGTATTGAAAGACGGTTGGCTTTACAAGTTTTTTGAAGCCATGAAAGCTCATGATATTACGATTTTAGGATTTAAGGATTTAAAGAAATTCAGATATAATCCGCATAAAGCAGAATTTAATATCAAAGCTGGTTCAGGAATTGATTGGTTTGATATGAAAATTGAAGTACAATTCGGCGACCAATTGATTGGTATCAAAGAAATTCAAAAAGCCGTTTTAAAGAAACAAAACTATGTTGAGTTAAAAGATGGCTCACTTGGAATGTTGCCAGAAGAATGGCTAAAACGCTACGAAAATGTATTAAAACTTGGAAAAGTAAAAGGCGACCAATTACAGCTTTCTAAAATGCACTTTTCGTTGATTGACGAGTTGAGTAAAGACATCAATGATTTTGAATTTGAGCAAGAACTTTTCGAGAAAAAACAAAAGCTGTTGAATTTCAAAGAAATGGCTGAAATTGCTTTACCACAAAATATGAACGCACAATTGCGTGACTACCAAGTGGAAGGTTTTAAATGGTTGAATTTCTTAGATGAATTTTCGTGGGGAGGAATTCTTGCCGACGATATGGGGCTTGGAAAAACTCTTCAAATGCTCACTTTCCTACAAGAGCAACAAAACCGTAAACCAGATGGCGTAAATCTAGTTGTTTTACCTACAACTTTGATTTTTAACTGGCAAGCTGAAGCCGCCAAATTCTGCCCAGATTTAAAACTGTTTGTTCATCGTGGCGGAACTCGTCAAAAAATCAACGAACATTGGCATGAGTACGACATTATTCTGACAACTTACGGAATGGTTCGTTCAGACATTGAACTTTTTCGTGCCTTTAATTTCAATTATATTATTCTTGATGAATCTCAGGCTATCAAAAACCCTGATTCTTTGATTTCTAAAGCCGTTAAGTTACTTCAATCACGCAATCGTTTGGTGATGACAGGAACGCCTGTTGAGAATAATACTTTTGATTTGTATTCTCAAATGGAGTTTATCAATCCAGGTTTATTAGGAAGCGGAGAGTTTTTCAAAGCAGAGTTTTCAAATCCAATTGATAAAAACCAAGACAAAGAAAAGGCTTCACAATTACGAAAAATTGTGTATCCTTTTATGCTAAAAAGAACGAAAGAAGAAGTAGCGAAAGATTTACCAGAAAAAACAGAAAGTATTATTTACTGTGAAATGGACAAAAAGCAACGAAAAGTATATGATACTTTCCGTGAAATTTATCGCCAGAAATTGGTTGATAAAATGTCCACTGATGGTAGAGAAAAGGCAGCATTCTTGATTCTGGAAGGTTTATTAAAGCTTCGTCAGATATGTGATAGTCCAGCACTTTTAAACGACGATACAGAGTATGATACAAACTCTGCTAAACTTGAGGAAATCATTCGTGAAATTGAAGAAAATGCAGGGAATCATAAAATCTTAATTTTCAGTCAATTCTTAAAAATGCTAGATTTAATCAAACAGCATCTTGAAAAGCATCATATAAAATATGAATACTTAGACGGCAAAACGACCGATAGAGCTGATAGAGTAAATCATTTTCAGGATGATGAAACTTGTAGAGTGTTCTTGATGAGCTTAAAAGCTGGTGGAGTAGGTATTAACCTCACAGAAGCCGATTACGTCTATCTAGTTGACCCTTGGTGGAATCCAGCAGTTGAACAACAAGCGATTGATAGAACGCACAGAATTGGGCAGAAAAAGAGTGTTTTTGCTTACAGAATGATTTGTAAAGACACAATCGAAGAGAAAATTTTATTACTTCAAGATAAAAAACGAGACATTGCGAAAGATATAATTAGTACTGAAGATGGTTTCTTAAAGAAACTTTCACAAGATGATATTATAGATTTATTCTCCTAAGATTCATTTAAATACTCCTTAGTTTAGTAATGGACTAGGGAGTATATTCTTTCAAATACCTCTCTGTTTCATAATTCTTAGTGAAACAAACTTATACTTCAAACCTACAGAAAGATTAATCCAACCATCATTTGCTGTATCACTATACGAATTTACTCCTCCAATTTTATGTGGAGTAGTCAGATTATAAGCAGTTGTAGCATCTAATTTATCATTATAAACCCAAGAATAACGTAAGTCAAAAACGGTTGAAAGCCGTTTACTAAGCCAAAGTTCAGTCATAAAGCCAAAAGGAACTACTAATTCTCTAGTGTAATATATTCCTTTACTACCAACTCCTACACCAGCTTGTTGAAAAATAGAAGTATGTCTTGTTGTACCATCGGCAGTAGTTCTCAAAAAAGCTCCAGATTTTAAGTCATAAACATCTGTATGAAACCATATCATTCCTAAGCCTATATAAGGCTTTAAGATTGAATTTCTTCTACTATCTTCAAAAAGTCTGCTAAGATTAAGAGAGGTTAAAAAGTTTAATTGGAAGAAATCGCTCTCAAATCGTGAAAAATACGGCTTATTTTCATAGCCCGACAAATTCCCAAAATTACTTTCAAACATTAAATTAATTTTTTGAGAAATTCCTTTCTCTACACCAATAGATATGACAGGATTAAAAGTACCTAAATGACCTAATTCACCTACAGTAGTAGCCATACCAAAAGAGGTATTAATTGAATAGCCATCAATGTAGCTAAATTGTTTTTGAGAGAATGCAAAGAAGGGAATCATGAAATAGCCAAAGCCTATCATAATTAAGTGTAGTATTCTTTTCATTGTAGAGCGTTTTTACCTTAAATATACGTGCTCTCATTTAAAAAGTCAATAATTAGGGTTTAGTATAAAACAAAACTCCCTTGATAAGTTAATTTATCAAGGGAGTTTTATAATATTTTTGGGGTTTATTTACTTTCCCGCATATGATTGCAGTATCATCAACGGAACTGGGCTTAACTTCTCTGTTCGAGATGGGAAGAGGTGA
>NZ_JACHKT010000030.1 GCF_014204325.1 Arcicella rosea | reverse complement strand
CGAAATCAAACAGTGTATATTGCATCTGTATTTATATTTTTTAGCAGAAACAAAATACAGAAAAACCCCGAAATTTGCCAGTATTGACACTTTTTCGGGGTTATTTTATTGGTAATATATTGATTATTAAAAGATTACACTCATAAAGGGAAGCCTAAAACATGAGTCATCCCTAATTTTTTTCATCAAATAGTGAGTTCTGGGTTGTTTTGTAGTTTTTATCGCCTTGTCCTTACTTTTCTTTTATCAAGAAAAGAAAAGTAACCGCAGCGGCGGCCGCAAAAGAAAATCAAGAATTCCTAAACTCGCTTCGCTCAAACAGTAGGAATTCGTTGCCCATCAATCATAAAAAAGCGGTCAAAATTAGTTTTTAGACCGCTTTTTTATGGTTTTAAAATTCGGGATGACTCATGTTTTTAATGTCGAAGTATTTTATATCAACTGTTAAGTTATCCAGTAATTGCCGTGTTCGTTCAGGTCGTGCATCGGTAATAAAGACTTGATTGAACGTTCCGTCAGTCATCATATTGATTAATTGCTGAATTCTTCTATCGTCGAGTTTATCAAAAATGTCATCTAACAGTAAAATCGGAGCGTATCCTTTAGCAAGACTTAGCATTTCAAATTGAGCTAATTTCAGGGCAATTACAAAAGATTTTTGTTGCCCTTGTGAGCCAAATTTTCTAAGCGTAAAACCATTAATTTCAAAAATAAAATCATCTTTATGGCTTCCCATTGTGGTACGTTGTGCTGCTAAATCCCGCTGTCTATTTTTACGGAAAACAGTAGTAAAATCCTTACTTCCTACTTCCGATTCAAAAATCATATCAACACTTTCTCTAGCATCAGATAATACGTCATAATGTTTTTTGAAAATGGGCAGAAACGTATTGGTAAAAGCCAAGCGAGCATCATAAATTTTAATGGCAATCTCTACCAAAGGGTCAGTGTAAATATCAAGCAATAAATCATCTACATAATTACGTTCTGAAAACTGCTTCAGTAAAGAGTTTCTTTGAAGTAATAGGCGATTATACTGTAAAAGATTTTCTAAGTATCCTGAATCTAATTGTGACATCACTCCGTCGAAGAATTTTCTTCTTTCTTCACTCCCATCACGAATTACATCAGTATCATTTGGCGAAAGTAATACCACAGGAAATTTACCGATGTGTTCTGATAATCTTTCGTAGGCTTTTTTGTCATGCAAAACAGCTTTTTTTTGTCCTTTTTGTAAGGCTATCGTAATTAAAGTAGATTTTACATTTTCAAAATCTCCTTCAATCATCATAAAATCAGCTTCATGGTTAATACTCAAGTTATCTTGATTAGAGATAGCACTTTTGGTTAAAGCCAAAAAGTAAATAGCATCTAACAAATTAGTTTTTCCACTACCATTTTCGCCAACAATACAATTTATCCTAGACGAAAACTCGAAAGAATCGTAATCGTAACTCTTGAAATTGGTCAAACTAAGTTTTTGTAAATACATGAAAAGAAAATAAAAATGTATTGAATTGAAAAATTGAGCGTAAAAATGAGCAAAACCTGTATTTAAGTATCAATGAATAATACAAAATACTTTGTGTGTTCTTTGTTTTGTACTAATTTCGTAGTGCAAATTAAAGACTGTTTGATGGGATTGCAAATCACAGGCAGTTTAGCATCGGATTTATCTCCGAATAAGCAGTGTTAAAGTGAAGCTTACAATTCACTTATTCACAAATCACTCATTCATAATTGTAGAAAATGGCAAAGAAAGCTGAAAACAAAGTAAAATACTCGAAGGAGACCTATATGTACTGGTACGAGTCAATGGTACTTCAACGCAAATTTGAAGAGCGTGCTGGTCAGTTGTATGGACAACAAAAAATCAAAGGTTTTTGTCACCTTTACATCGGACAAGAAGCTTGTTCATCAGGAGCAAGATCTGCATTGAAAGACGGCGACAAGTACATCACTGCATATCGTGACCACGGTATTCCTTTAGCTTTAGGTTCAGACCCTAATACGGTTATGGCTGAGTTGTTCGGAAAAGCTACTGGTATCTCTAAAGGTAAAGGTGGTTCGATGCACATTTTTGATAAATCTGTAGGTTTTGTAGGTGGACACGGAATCGTGGGTGCTCAGATTCCATTAGGAGCAGGTTTAGCTTTTGCTGAAAAATACAACAAAACTGGTAACCTTGCTATTTGTTATTTTGGTGATGGCGCTGTTCGTCAAGGAGCTTTACACGAGGCTTTCAACATGGCAATGACTTGGAAACTTCCTGCCATTTTTGTGGTAGAAAACAATGGTTATGCAATGGGTACTTCAGTTTCTCGTACTTCAAATGTAACTGACCTTTATACAATCGGGGAAGCTTACGACATGCCTTCAGAAGCAGTTGATGCAATGAGCGTTGAAGCTGTTCACGAGGCTGTTTCTCGTGCGGCTGACCGTGCAAGAGCTGGCGAAGGACCAACTTTCTTAGAATTCAAAACTTATCGTTATAGAGGTCACTCAATGTCTGACCCTCAGAAATATCGCACGAAAGAGGAGGTTGAGCAATACAAAATGCGTGACCCAATCGAACAAGTGAAAAAAGCGATTTTAGATAACGAAATCGCCACAGAAGAAGATTTAGCAGCGATTGATGCGGCGATTAAAGTAAGAGTTGAGGCTTCAGTTAAATTTGCGGAAGAGTCGCCTTGGCCAGATCCAGCAGAGATTTATACGGATGTTTATGTTGAGGAATATCCTTTCCCAGTAGAATAAGCATTAAAATAAACAAAAAAGCCGTTCCAATTTTCTATGGGACGGCTTTTTTAGTTTATCCAGTCGAACGATACTCTATCGTGTTCAGGATGTGCAACTTCTGGAGCTTTCTTGTTATTTACATTTTTTCGATTGACATTTCGTCTTGTCTGAAAATCTCTCCAATCGTTCCGTTGGAAAATCGCTAAGCTTTGTCTCATATTATTAATGTTTAAAATATTACTATACAAATGTATAATCAATGTTTAAGATACCGATTAAGTAATTGATTATATGTTTGTTAACAATTTAGACTATAAAACGAGTTCAAAGAATAGTACAAAAAAACGCCATTCTTACTAAGAATGGCGTTTAATGCTAAATTCCAAATGTTTTAAAGGTTTGGATTCATATTGGTGAATTCTTTCAAAGTCACGTCATTACAAAAACAAAAAAGCCATTGCTCATAAACAACTAAATGTTTACAGGTCAATGGATTGATAGATTGTTTTGTCGCAAATGTAAAAGACTTTACTAAGAAAGTAATATTAAATTTTACCTTTCTATAAAAGCCCCAAAAAGAAGAAGAGATTAACGTTGAATAAATTCAATCGTTAATCTCTTCTAAAGAATTATAATGGAATAACCTTAGTTATTTGCCACTATTAAGCAGGAAGAACTTCTACAAAAGAACGTCCTTTAAATCCTTTTTTAAAGTGAACAGTACCGTCAATCAAAGCAAATAAAGTATGATCTTTACCAAGACCTACATTTTGACCAGGATTGTGTGCTGTACCTCTTTGACGAACAATAATGTTCCCTGAAATTGCAGGTTGACCTCCAAAAATTTTGATTCCAAGACGCTTACTATGCGACTCACGACCGTTTTTCGAACTACCCGCACCTTTTTTGTGTGCCATTGTTTTGTTAGTTTATCGATTTAACGTTTTAATTTTCGTTTTGAAGAAACTCTTAACGAATAAAATTAATCATTAAATACTAAAATGAAATTCCTTCAATTAAAACTTTAGTTAAATTCTGACGGTGACCGTTCTGTTTTTGGTATCCTTTACGACGTTTCTTTTTGAAAACAATTACTTTTTCTCCACGAACGTGAGCTAAAATTTTACCTGTTACAGTAGCACCTGCTACAGTTGGAAGACCAATTTTGATGTCTCCGTCATTATCGACAAGAAGAACCTTATCGAAAACCAGTGCAGCGCCTTCCTCGCCCGCCAAACGGTGGGTGTAGAGGAAAAGGTCTTTCTCAACTTTAAATTGCTGACCAGCGATTTCTACGATTGCGTACATTTTATTGTTAGTTATAATTTTATTGGGTCGCAAAGATACGTATTTTGTTTTGAAAAGAGAAAGAATTTTTCTATATTTATTATAAATTATTTAACAAATGAGTAAGGATAATCTATTTCGTAATAATCTAATAGTAAGATAGTTATGGGTAAAGCTAAAATGTAGTAATATTCGTTTTTAACAATAATCTAGAAGAGGCACATAATTTATAAAATTATACGTTAGTTAATTAGCATCAATCTCATTTGTATAAGATAATAAAATGCGAAGTAGAAATTTAAGAATACGAATTGGAATAATTTTTGTTTGTTTAATGTACGGTACTTGTTTGGGTACTTATGGGCAAAACAGAAAAGTAGAGATTGTAAAGTTTGAGCATCTTCAAAAAGTTCTAAATCAAGTATCGGATACAACTGTTGTATTGCATTTTTGGGCAACTTGGTGCAGACCTTGTATGGAAGAATTACTTTTTTTTGAAGAGCTTAGCACAACATATAATCCACAAAAAATAAAGTTTATCCTAGTGAGTATGGACTTTGTGAAAGATGCAGAAACGAGCTTGAAAAATGTAATAGAACGAAATAAAATTAAATCCAAAGTAGTGTTACTGGATGAGCCAGACTATAATTCTTGGATTGATTTGATTGATAAAGAATGGTCTGGAACGATTCCTGCTACTTTAGTACTGAATGCTAACCTGAGGAAAAGAAAATTTTATGAAGGGAAAGTAAATATGACATCGTTTAGTGATGAACTAAAAAAAATGTGTCCTGTTACCATACAAAACTGAATACTATAATAATTAACAAAAATTAAATTTAACTATTAAACTTATTAAGGCATTAACTTCTAAATGATTTAGATACTTAAAATATATCAGGAAATGAAAACACACATAAAAAATATAAAGACGATTTTTTTACTAGGAGTCGTTTTATCAAGTCTATTTGGATTTACGCAAAGTGGGGAAGAAAACAGACAAAAAGCAGATAAAGGATATGCAATTGGCGATGTTATTACTGATTTTAAACTAAGAAGCACTTCGGGCAGTTTTGTTTCAATGGCTGATAATCGTTCTGTGAAAGGTTATATCATTGTTTTTACTTGTAATCACTGTCCTTTTTCTAAAGCTTATGAAAGTAGAATCATGGCTTTAGATAAAAAATTTGCCTCGCAGGGTTATCCCGTAATTGCTATCAATCCGAATGATCCAAGTGCTTACGAAGAGGATTCTTTCGAGAATATGCAAGTTGTTGCTAAAGCCAAAGGATATACTTTTCCTTATTTGCAAGATGAAAGCCAGCTTACTTCAAAGGCTTTTGGCGTATCAAGAACGCCTTCTGTTTATGTGGTAAAAAAGGAAGGAGACAAATTTATTTTACAATATATTGGTGGAATTGATGATAATACACAAGATGCCAATGCAGTTACAAAACGTTATGTAGAGGATGCGATTAATAATCTTTTAGCGGGCAGACCAGTGGTTGGGAATTTCACAAAAACGGTTGGTTGTGCTGTTAAATGGAAAGGAGTTTAATATGAATTTTTCAAAGACGATTTGAGGTTTGTTTATACATGAAACATGAGTCATCCCGAATTTTAAAATCATAAAAAAGCGGTCGAAATTAGTTTTTCGACCGCTTTTTTATGATTGATGGACAACGAATTCCTACTGTTTGAGCGAAGCGAGTTTAGGAATTCTTGATTTTTTTGTTACTTTTTGCATCAAGGCAAAAAGTAAGGACGAGAATAAATACAAAAAACATTGAAATCTTTTAAAACTTGCTTTTTTGTGAGAAAATTCGGGATGACTCATGTTTTTGTTTATAAGATTTATTTAATCCATAGATTACTTATTTGCTGTAATATCTGTTAAAGCAAATAATGGTTTTCCTTTGGCTTCTGAATTTTTGAAGACCAAGTACAGATTATGCGAACCCAACAATGGTGTTTTTAAGGAAATATTAGTTGCAGCTTGTGAAGATTTACTTACGTTTCCGCTACCTATTAATTGTCCCATTGGGCTGTCTAAACGGATTTCAATAATACCACCAACGGTACGTTCGTCGCTTGCAAAAGCCGCTAAACTGAAAGCTTTAATGCCTGTAAAATCAATATTATTGAAAGAAATATATGAATTGTCTGTCATGGCGATAACGGCTTCACCGAGTCCATCAATCGTATATTTCATTGTTTCTTTTTGCGTATCAAAAGAACTCGCTTTGAACTTCGCACTTCTCAACGTTATGCTTGTAGCACCCGTTAAAGAGCCTAAATTGCTACCACCTTTGTCGGTATAACTAGCAGAGAAGATATAAGTACCCGCCTTTCCATTGTCTTTTGTGATGTATTCGCCTTTTACAGGTTTGCTTACTTTTTTGTCGTCTGACAACGATAGAATGTATTTCACCATTTCCTTGGTGTCGTCTTTCGTTAATTGTGGGTGAGCCGCCATTACTTGTTCACCCCAAACGCCACCACCACCTTTGATGATTTTGTCAGAAAGTTTGCCTTCAATTTCAAATTTACCGCTATATTTTTTGGCTACTTCTTTATAACTTGGTCCAATTGATTTTTTATCAACAGCATGGCAAGATTTGCAGTCAGAAAGTTCAATCAAACGTTTTCCTGCCGAAACACTCAAATTAGCCTGATGTCCTTGTGCAATAACTGTTTTGTCAAATCCTTCTAAGTAATCAATATTTACTTGTACTTCGTCTTCTTTGATTTTTTTGTTTGCTAAAGAACCATCTTCTTTGTCAGAAACATTTACTTCATACGCAATTTTTTCATCGTTCCAGTAGAAAGTTTTATTGCCTTTAATTGCCAATATTACTTTTGGCATATCGTTTCCAACTTTAATTTCTAAAGTAGTACTTGTTACATTTCCAGCCGAATCAGTTACTTTCAAAATAGGTTTATAAACACCTGCTTTTGTGAAAGTGAAGCTAGGATTTGCTAGAGTACTTTTAGCACCTTTAGTAAACGTCCATTCGTATTTCAATACATCATTCTCGTAATCCATTGTACCTGCTGAAGAAAAACTTACTTTTAATGGCAATGCACCTGCTTTTTTATCAGCATCTGCCACTACAACTGGACTACGGTTTCCGGCATTAAAAGTAATTCTAGAAAGACGGGCATCATCATTTTGAGCAAACCAGTTTTGTCCATATTCCAATAAATACAAAGAACCATCTTTGGCAAATTGCATATCCATTGGATGGCTGAATTTAGTATTTGGCATAAAACGTTCCATCGAAATAAAATCTCCGTTTGGTTTCATACTTACCAAATTAATCCAATCACGCATCCAATCGTAAGCAAAGAATTTTCCATCCAAATATTTAGGGAATTTTACTTTTGAATTTGCATCAAAATCATCGAAGTAATACACTGGTCCACCCATTGCATTGCGTCCACCTTTGCCAACAATTGCTCCAAATTCTGGAGAATCAGCATAAGGGTAATAGATAAATGCTTTTTGAGCTGCTGGTAATTCACGTAAACCTGTGTTGTGCGGAGAATCATTGATTGGATGTGCAGGATCAAATTTTGTCCAAGTACTGTCTTTATAGAAATCTCTCTGATTATAAGCACGGTTATCGGCAACAAAGAGTGGCCAGCCGAAATAACCCGCTTTACGAGCTTGGTTTACTTCATCGTGTCCACGAGGGCCATATTTCGTTGAATTTTCACCAGCATCTGGTCCAACTTCACCCCAATACAAAAATCCATTTCTTTGGTCAACAGATATTCTGTATGGATTTCTATTTCCCATCACATAAATTTCAGGACGAGTTTTGTCTGTTCCAACTGGGAATAAGTTACCTTCTGGAATAGTATAAGGGGCAGCCCCCGCTGAACCATCAGCAGTTGGTTTAATTCTTAAAATTTTACCTCTTAAATCGTTCGTATTAGAAGAAGTATAACGAGCATCCCAACCTGAACGCCCAGGTTTATTATCAATTGGTGCAAAGCCTTGTGAAGCGAAAGGATTGGTATCATCACCTGTAGAAAGGAATAAATTTCCTTTGCTGTCCCAAGCAACCGAACCGCCAGTATGGCAACATTCAGTACGTTTTACGGGAACACGCAATACTACTTTTTCGGTGCTAAGTAAAAGAGAATCTTTTACATCATCATAGACAAAACGAGATAAACGATTGGCAGTATCAGCACCAACCATTCCTACTGATGGAGCGTAGAATAAGTAAATCCATTTATTTTTATTGAAATCAGGATCAATATTTACGCCCATTAAGCCATATTCAAATTTTGAATAAACACTTAAATCTGCCACTACTTTCGTCGCATTTTTCTTTGGGTCATAGACTTTTAATAAGCCTTTTCTTTCTCCAAAAATTACTTTACCGTTGTCTAACACAACTAATTCTGTTGGTTCGTCTAATTTTTCATCTAAAACAGTTTTTGTAAAACGGTTTTCATCTGGAGGCAAAACACTTTTTACTTTAGAATAATCTAAGGCTGGTCCATCAGCAGCCCATTGTAAAGCACCTAGAATGTGTTTCAAAGGAATTTCTTCTGAAAAAGTCTCATTCGTATGTCCCCAGTTAGTATAAAATGCTCTTCCACCATCAAATTCATGATACCAAGCCATTGGGTGAAAATCACCCATTTGCCCTTCTTTATATGAATTTTCATCTACTGTGTACAAAACATGTACATCTTTATTGAAATTCTTAAAGCTATAAAATTCGTCTTTACGCTCTAAACTTTCAGGCATAAAATTGGTAGAAATATGCGTGCGGTCTTTGATGACGAACTTACCATTTTGCACATTTGATACATTTTTACCTGGATGACCATTAAAATATCCGCCAACCAATTTGCCATACCAAGGCCAGTCGTATTCAGTATCCGAAGCGGCATGAATACCCAAAAAAGCACCGCCAGCTTGAATATAGCGTTCGAAAGCAATTTGTTGAGGTTCTGTTAATACATTTCCTGTAGTACTGTTAAAAATAATAACGCTGTACTTTTTTAGATTAGCTTCGTTGAAATTGTCAGCATTTTCAGTAGTATCAACCGAAAATCCATTTTCACTACCCATTTTTTGGATGGCTTTTGTGCAGTAAGGAATCGAAGAGTGGCGGAAACCTGCTGTTTTGGAGAAAATAAGTACCTTTTTCCCTTTTAGAGGATTGGTGTTTTGGGCAAATAAAGTAACTGTACAGAAGCACAAAAACAGTATAAATGCCTGAAATTTAAGTTTCATGAGTAAAATAAATTAGTACTGGATGAATTATATACAATTGAGATTGATTTAGCGTAGATACTACGCTAATGCATTTAAATTAGTTGATAAAGATAAGTTTTTATTGGAATTATATTATCACACTCTGTAAGGGTTTATATAGACAAGTATAGAACAGTTGAAAAAATAACGCCATAAATTATTCCTACTCAGGGATAATTTATGGCGTTAAGTTAATTCTTTCTTTCTTGGGAAAGATTTATGTGCTAATTGTAAAGCTTAATTTTCTTTTTGAAAGCGATTAGTATCTTGAAAATGCTTCCAAATAATAATAATCCACATAAATCAAAGACACATTAATTGCTGATGTTAGAGATTTTGTCCTTCAAAGTGTATTATTTATCGCAATTCAGCAATTTGAACAAAATCCATGTCTGTGAAATCTAAATTTTCGCCAGCCATTGCCCAAATAAAAGAGTAATTTGAAGTACCAGCACCAGAGTGAATAGACCAAGGTGGCGATAAAATAGCTTGATGATTTGCAACAACTAAATGACGAGTTTCCTGTGGTTGACCCATTAAATGGAATACTCTATGTTCTGGATTCAAATCAAAATATAAGTAAGCCTCCATTCGTCTATCATGAACGTGTGCTGGCATTGTATTCCAAACGCTACCATTTTTCAAAACGGTTAAACCCATTACTACTTGGCAGCTCTGAATACCTCCTAAATGAATATATTTATAGATAGTTCTTTCATTGGCTGTTTCTACTGTACCTAACGAAACGGGCGAAGCCTCTTCTTTTCCCATTTTTTGAGTAGGAAATTTTTGATGAGCAGGAGCTGATAACAAGAAAAACTGTGCAGGATTGTCAGCATCATTACTTTTGAAAATGACCGATTTCACTCCTTTACCGATATAAAGAGCATCTAGTTTTGATAATTCGTAGTTTACTCCATCAGCTTCAATCGAACCATTTCCACCCACGTTGATGATACCGATTTCTCGTCTTTCTAAAAAATAATCCGATTTCAGATTATCATAAGTCTGTAAAGTAAGTTCATCCATGGTTGGCAGTGCTCCGCCTAACACTACTCTGTCGTAATGAGTATATACAAAATGTATCTCATTCGATTTAAAAATACTTTCAATCAAGAAGTTTTCTCTTAATTGTGCAGTGGTAAAGGTCTGAGCCTCTTTTTCACTAATTGCTTGATAGATTTTCATAAAAATAAAATAGACTCAATGTTGAATATTATGTAAACCTAAAGAGTCGAACTTTTTAGATTTATACTGTTTAATAAGCATTATATTTCAAAATAATATAAAATAAAACCCCCAAGAATAAGTAGTTGATTTCCTTATCCTTGGGGGGGTATCTGAAATATTATTGGTCTTGATTACCAATCTCTTCCACGATGATGAGCGTGTCCACGTCCAAAAATCGGAACAGTAACAACAATCACTGGGCGAGAAGGTCTTCTTGCTCCTCTATAAACTACTCTTTCTTGATAGCGATTACGAATATCATAAGGATTGCGTGGGTCTAAAGGATAATATCTACTTGCCCAAACTCTTCTGCTATCACAAAAATCAAAAGGGTCAACATTGCTGCGGAAATCAAATTCGTTCCAACGACTATGGCGGTATGGGTCATAAACTGGACGTGGGTCAAATGGATTTCTTGGGTCGTAATTCGGGCTACGAGTATCGAATGGATTACGTCTGTCAAAATCATAATTTCCATAACGATTGTTATCACATCTTGCATAAACATCGTAATTATTATCATTACGATTATCATATCTATCATCGTTTCTATTATCTCTATAGTCTCTGTTATCTCTATCTCTGTCGGGATAGTTCTGTTGTTGCTGATAATCCCTATCACGGTTTTGAGAATCTCTACCTCTGTTAGAATAATTACGATCTTGAGCCATTGTAGTATTTGCCAATCCAACAGTGAAAATTAGCAAGCTAAATAATTTGATAGTCATGTTCTTTACGGTTTATTGTGATTACACCAGCTTAGTTTTATTTTACCATTTTGATGATATATTGATAAAACGCAATTATTTGATTGGCTATTTTAGGCTATCGTGTTAATGATATGTTAATGTTTTTTCGCCCTTAAATGCAAAAAAGCCGTGATGCGATATTTGCTCGCATCACGGCTTGAGAGATAAATTTTAATTTAAGATTTAGATATTAAAAAGGTTTAAACAAATTTGAGGTTAAACAAAATTAATTTAAAGAAATAAAACGGTCTTGATTAACAGGTTCAGGGTTTTTAGTACCAATGTTTACGTTTTTCACAATTTTGCTTTCGCCATCAGTGATTTCAAAGCTATATGCACCATCTTCCAACTCGCTCAAGTCAAATTTTCCATGATATTTCTGGCTATTTTTACCTACTCTTTCTTTGTGTAACACTTCCCCTTTTTCATTTTTCAATGAAATAAATAAGTTCTTACTCGTTGTTTTCTCAATCAATACGTTCATTTTCATGGTATTGATAGTTTGATACATGCCTACAGCAAATGATTTTTTGTTACTTGCTGGCTCATTTTTGTTAGTAGCACTTGCTACAAATGACATTACTGATAATACTGCAATTGCGAAAGATTTAATGAAAGTTTTCATTTTTTTAAGTTGTTTAGATTTTAAATTAATTTTTATTAGAAATAAAAGTTTAGAAATTACAATGGTTGATTTTTACTGATACTATTAGCATTTTTGTGCCATAAGCTATAAGTGTTTAATTTACAATTAGTTAAAAGTTTTTTTAGATTTAGAGGTGTTCGTTTTTATTACAGTTGTTGTTCGTTTTAGTACGTTTTCAATTTTTAGCGTATTTTTTGTTTCCTTGTTTTGATGAGTCAAAGTTATGGGTAAAAGCCAGTACCTTGCAATACAAAATACCATAATCGGTCGTTTATCTTTGTGAATGGTAAATGCTCTTGATATTCAACAGATTTTTGGTTTAAGCGGATGCTTTAAAGTTTATGAGTATTTTGACTTAGAAAAGAACTGTTTTTCTGAATCTCAGACATAAGATGCAAGCAACAATTATAATGTTGCACGTAAGAAAAAAAATTATCATAAATTTTTATGTGATTATCAAGCTACGCAACCACTCTTACTTCTACATAGATATTCCCCATAAAAGCGTATTAATATTGTAATAGGCTCAAATATGAAGTACAGTAATATTTTAATTCAAAATAAATTATTCAAATGGCAGCAGAAGAAAAAAGTATCGGAAGAAAATTATTGAGTTTCTTTATTACTGAAGAAACTGCTCATCCAACAAATACAGTTAATGCCGTTCCAGCTCCTCAAATAGTAAAAGAAGAGGCTGTTGTAATACCGAAATCTGTAGAAAATGGCGTAATGGATAAAAAGTTTATCGACCATTTTGTACAATTGCTTGAAAATTCTAATCTAAAAGGACCAGACTATTTTGAATACATGCAAGCCTTGAAAGGTTTGTCGGGTTTGGGACTTTCAGAGGAAAAACAATTTCAGGCAGCTTGGGCAAGTTTTAAAGCAATGGGCGGTATTACAGATGTACAAGTACTGACAAATACTGCAAACCAATACATTGGAATATTGGATGCCGACCGACAAGCTTTTTTGAAAGATGTAGAAGTGGCAATCAGCCAAAAAGTTGGTGGTTTGAAAAGTGAACTGAAAAAGACCGAAGACGAAAACGAAAATATCGCCAAACAAATCGTAGAATTGCAACGAAAAATGGAAGAAAATCAATCGAAAGTAAAAAAGTTGACTGGAGATATAGAAGAACAAAGTGGAAAAATTACTATTAATAAAAGTAATTACGAAGTGACACATCGTTATTTCGTTGAACAAATAAAAGGCGATATCGCAAAGATTGTTGCTTATTTGAAATAACATTATTCTAAATCAAACATTTAAAATTTAAACAACCAAAACAATGACAGATTTATCACAAATCGGAGGAAATCAACCGACAAAATCATTTTGGAGTAAGCCCGAAGGCATTACTTCATTATTCTTCTTGGCTGCAATTGGCGCTTTCGGCTTGTATTACTTTAATATCATTCTTGAATTTTTGATAAAAGTAACGTCAAATACGCTTTACCTTGGGGGGCTTTTGGCAATATTGGGTTTGTTTATTTTCCTAATTACCAGTAAAGATGTTCGTACAGCGGTTTTCTTTTTGTTTAAAATGCTGATGCGAAATATTACAGGTATCGTCGTTCAGCTCGACCCAATTGCGATTATGAAAATCTACATTTCTGATTTACGTGAAAAGCGTGAACAGATGTCGAAACAGATTGACATTTTAGCAGGACAATTAGTGAAACTGAATAAGAAAATTGGCGAAAACAACGAGAATATCAAAGCTAAATTCGGCGAAGCCAACAAAGCAAACAGCATGACTGATAAACCTGGCATGAAAGAAGCTGCTGCTTTGGCAAGTATCGAAGCCGCAGGTTTGCAAGAAATGAACGAGAAACTTTTACCATTACAACGCAACATGACAACCATTCTGGGTTTTATGGAAAAAGTACAGTCTTCAGCCGATTATATCATCAAGGAAACCGAAATTAAAGTAAAATTGAAAGAAGCTGAATACGAAATTGTAAAAAGTAGCTCGAATGCTTTGAAAACGGCAATCAGTATTTTCAAAGGAAATCCTGATAAAAAATTCTATTTCGATGAATCAATGGAATATATTCAAGATGATATGAGTAAGAAATTAGGCGAAATGAAACGTGCGATGGATTATTCAATGGATTTTATCAATTCAGTAGATATTCAAAATGGTATTTTGACCGACAAAGGGCAATCAATGTTGGATGCTTATAACAAAGGCGAATTCAGTTTGATTACTTTAGATGAGCCGTCAGATTCAAGTAAAAAAGCAATAAATCCTTCAAAAGACTCTTCTTATAAAGGATTATTAGATTAAAAATTCCTTCTCCAAATTGTAACTCAAAGTAAATCTTTGGGTTACAATTTCACATCTCACAAGTGATAAACTTTATTTTCGTACCTTTGTAAATGTTTTCAGGAAAAGCGATTTACCGCAATCCGAAGATAAATAACATTTATAAATTATGACTTTCGAAGATTTTCAACTCAATCGCCAATTATATAATGCCATCGAAGAAGCTGGCTATCAAGTACCTACGCCAATTCAAGAGCAAGCCATTCCATTAGTAATGGGCGGACATGATGTACTAGGAATTGCACAAACAGGTACAGGAAAAACCGCCGCTTATTTATTACCAATTTTGATGAAAGTAAAGTACGCACAAGGCAAAATGATGCGTGTTCTCATCCTCGCCCCTACTCGTGAATTGGTGATGCAAATAGATGAAACCGTAAAACAATTAGCAAAATATACAGACCTTCGTCATATTGCTTTATTTGGTGGTTTAGGCCCTAAAACACAAATAGAAGCCTTGCAAGCAGGTGTTGATATTGTGATTGCTACACCTGGAAGGTTTTTAGATTTGTACTTAAAAGGAGAAATTGGCGTAAAAGAATTAAAAACATTAGTACTCGACGAAGCCGATAAAATGATGGATATGGGCTTTATGCCACAGATTCGTAAGATTTTAGAAGTAATTCCTTCAAAGAAAAGACAAAACTTATTGTTTTCGGCAACTTTCCCGCCAAGAGTAGAAAACCTTTCGCATGAATTTCTGGAGTTTCCGCATAAAGTAGAAGTAAGTCCGCAAGCTACTACGGCGGATATGGTAAAGCAACGTTTGTTTGAAGTACCCAATTTCATGACCAAAATTAACCTTTTGGGAATGTTGATGCGTGACCACGAGACTTTTAACAGAACGATTATTTTTTGTAGAAGTAAAGAAATCGCCGACAATATTTTTAAATTTTTAGGAAGAAAAGTAGTAGGCGAAAACAAGATTCGGGTTATTCACGCCAATAAGGGGCAAAATACCAGAATTAATTCGATGGAAGATTTCAAAGAAGGAAATATTCAAGTATTAGTAGCGACTGATGTTGCCGCTCGTGGGATTGACATTCAAATGGTAAGTCACGTAATTAATTTTGACGTACCTTTGATTTACGAAGATTATGTTCATAGAATTGGTCGTACTGGTCGTGCCAACAACAAAGGCGAAGCCATTACTTTTATGACTGAAGCGGAGGAATATCACATCGGGAAGATTGAAAAAATCATCAAAATGCCTATTCCACGTGAGCCACTTCCAGAAGAATTGGAAGTACTGCAAACCCCATTTGTTGAAAAGCAAATCATGTTGCGTGAAATTGATGAACAGAAAAAACGTGAAGACCCAGATTTCAAAGGAGCTTTCCACGAGAAAAAAGACCATAAAGTAAAAGCCAAAGAAAAAGAAGTAAAAAACAAAAAATTGCATATTACTGCTGGTAAGGATGCTCGTAAAAAAACCTTTGGCAAAACAAAACGTGAAGACCCTAGAAGAGGAAGAAGATAAATTGAATTTAGCGTTTAGAATGTTGAATGAGGTTTTTTTAAATTTGAAAAACAAAGACAAATCCTCACTCAAAATTCCAAACTCCAAGCTCCGCATTTTACTATAATGTTAGCCAATCTCAAACAAGTACTCCTAAACCTCGCTAATCCTGAAAGAGCGATACAAACGGCTCGTTTTTTCAAAACAGGCGAAGGGCAATACGGCGAAGGCGATATTTTTATCGGCATTACCAATCCTGAAGTAAGAACTTTGGTAAAAGAGTTCTGGAAAGTAATTACACTTGCGGATATTCAGATTTTATTAGACGATAAAATACATGAATTTCGTTTTACGGGTTTGATGATTTTAGTAGAAAAATTCCAAAAAACTAAATCCGAAGAAGAAAGAAGCGAAATTGTGGATTTTTATTTGAGCAATGTCTCAAAAATCAACAATTGGGATTTAGTAGATTGTTCTTGCTACAAAATTTTGGGCGAGTTTTTATTGAATAAAGACAGACAAGTATTGTATGATTTAGCAGCAAGTAAACACTTGTGGTCTGAACGAATTGCCGTAGTTTCTACGATAGCTTTTATTCGGAAAGGTCAGTTTTTAGACTGCTTCAAACTTTCGGAGTATTTCCTTAATCATCCGCACGATTTGATGCACAAAGCGTGCGGATGGATGTTAAGAGAAATTGGTAAACGAGATGAGTTAGCGTTAGAAGAATTTTTAGAAGAAAATCTTTCAAAAATGCCCAGAACGATGATTCGTTATGCGATTGAAAAAATGGATGAAAAGAAACGTTTGTCGTATTTGAAACGCTAATTATCCAATTGCCATTTTTACTAAATCTGCGGTATTTTTTGCTTTTGTTTTCTTCATCATGTTCGCACGGTGGTTATCAACAGTACGAATACTCAAGAATAATTTATCAGCGATTTCTCGGCTGTTGTAGCCTTGCACGATATGTTCAAGGATTTGTTTTTCTTTTGGCGTGATTTTTTGGAAAATCGGTCTGCTCGTATCAGGCTGATTTCCAGAGTTTTTTGAAAGAAGTTCGTCAATAATTACTTCTGAAATTTCTGGTGGAAAATACTTTCTTCCTTCCGAAACCACATTAATGGCACGCATGAGTTCTTCTTTACCAGTATCTTTTAGCAAGTAACCACTTGCACCATTTTCAACGGAATTGATGATGTATTCACGGTTGTTGTGCATTGAAAAAATAAGAATGCGTACATCAGGATATTCTTCTGAAATAATTTTGGCTGCTTCTATGCCAGTCATTTTAGGCATTGTTAAATCCAAAATAACAACATTGGGCGACAACGCTTTTACTTTCTCGATGGCGTCTAAACCATCAGACGCTTCTCCGATTACTTTCACGCCTTCTTCGTCTTCCAAGAGCATTTTCATCCCTTTTCTGACAACGTCGTGATCATCTGCTAATAATACTGTAATTGGGTTCATAATTTTTGTTGATTATATACAGAGAGTAATTTTAAAATACTTATTACCAGCGTTTTATAATGCTTTTAATGTTGAATTTATCATTTTTTTTTAAGATATTCAACTTAAACGCTAGGATACTCGCTCAGTATTTTTTCTCCGCTTAGTAATTAGTTTGTTGTTGGTGGTTATTGGAATCGTCACTATAATGCTAGTTCCTTTTCCTATTTTTGATTGAATTTTGCAAGTACCATTTAATAATTCGGCTCTTGTTTGCATATTTTTTAAACCACTACCACCCAAAGATTTTCGGATAGTTGGTAAGTCGAAACCAATTCCATTATCAGCAATGGTTAATCGAATGGAACCCTCATTCTCTGCCATTTCTACTTTTATTTTTTCCGACTTTGAATATTTTACTGCATTATGAATCGCTTCTTGCGTGATTCTATAAAGACAAACTTCTACTCCTTCTGGTAATCGTTGAATTTTCTTTTCTTGAAATTCAATACTAATACCCGACATTTTGGTTACTTGTTCCGTCAAGATTCTGATGGCTGGCATTACGCCAAAATCGCTCAGCACAGATGGGGCTAAATTAAATGCCACAGTTCTAGTTGCTTCAATGGTTTCTTGAATCAGCTTTTGTAATTCATCAAACGATTTATCTTGTTTAGGATTGATGAATGAAAAGCTTTTTACTTTTTCGCCATGCAATCGTAAACCCGTCAACATTTGTCCGATTCCATCGTGTAATTCTCTGGCTAATCTTTTGCGTTCCATTTCTTGTCCTTCCATCAAGGAAGCAGAACGTACTTTTTCTTCGGCTAATTGTAATTTAAACTTCTCTTCTGTAGCTTGTACCAAAGCTTGTTGCGTTTTGAGAAGCGTTTCATTGGTTTGGAGTAATACACTTTCCGAATCTGTCAATTTTTTGATGACAAGTCGAATATAATTAGCAATCGGGCGGAAGATAACTATTCCTTCCAAAATAAGAATGCTGAATAAAACAAGGAATAAAAACAGCTCAATATTTTTGGTCAAATTAACCCTTGATCTTGATTCTAAATCATACTGGAAAACAATTTTGTTCATCATTTTCAGAAAAAGCCTTTCGTTGACCAATACTTGATGTAATGCAGCCTGCATCGTTTCGTCCTGATTTGCCAGAGGTTTATTGATGCGTTCACTGATTAATTTAGCGTTTGATAGAATAGTTCTGAAAATAGGGTCTATTTCTTTGAACATGCTATCAATTTTAGGACTATTTCTTACGGTATAAACCTTACCTTCTGTGGTTAAATTTTTATTTTTTAATCCTTCGTGGCTCTGCTTCCATAAAGCAATAATTTCTTTTAGATCTCCTGAATAATACTCCGCATCTGCCTGAAAAATATCTGGATGACATAACAGAATTGCCGTTTTTGAAAGCCTTTGGCTCAGCATTCTTTGTCGCCCGGCAATATTCACCACATGAGAATCATCAATCAACGAATTCAGAAATACTTGAATAATAATTTGTCCAGACATAGAAAGCAACGCCACCATCGTGAGGGCAATCACATAGAGGCGAGTAAGTCTGTTGAAAATTTGACTATCAAGTGGCTTCATAACTTGAAATATACCAAACTTTCGGAAAAAATCATTTATAGTTTTCAAGTAATTTGCTGATTATGAGATTGTTGAAAAAAAATCTTTAAAAAATTATGTAATGAGATTTTACAAATTGATAATTAGTAAAGTTTGTGAATATCAATTTGTAAAATCTTTTTGCTAGACTCCAACAAATACTTGTCCATTTTCAACCTTTACAGGATAGGTTTTGATGCTGTATTCATCGCCAGTTAAACATTCGCCAGATTTCAATGAGAACGTTTTTTTATGGAAAGGACAAGCAACTTTTGGTTCATTATCTGCACCAGTCGAGCCAATCATGCCTCTTGACAAAGCCATTTGTTGGCGATGCGGACATAAATTTTGAGTGGCGTACCATTCGCCTCTGCGAGTAAAATTATAGATGGCAATTTGCTCGTTTTCGATTAAGGCACAAGCTCCGCCGTTTTCTGGAATATCTTCAACACTGCACGCTACGTGCCAAGTGATGGTTTGTTCTGCTATCATTGTCGTAATTGTGATTGAGTGATTTACTTCCATTCTGCTGCTTTGACTTGCTCACGCATGGGTTCAAACTTGGCATAAGGGTCTTTCATTTTCGGAGCATTCACAAAGTGCGTGAAACGCTTGCGGAGTGCTGGATTGGTCACTACTTCTTTCCATTCGCATTTGTAGGTTTCTACCAAAAACTGCATTTCCTGCTCGAACTGGGCATTCATGCCAAGTGCATCGTCGATAATGACTGATTTTAAATAATTGATGCCACCTTCCATTTTATCTAACCATGGAGCTGTACGAGTAAGCGGTTCGGCAGTTTTGATATAAAACATCAAGAAACGGTCGATGTACTTCAAGCAAGTTGCTGAATCAATATCTGTCGCTAATAATTCAGCATGACGAGGTTTTACGCCTCCATTTCCGCAGACGTACAAATTCCAGCCTTTTTCAGTAGCAATAATTCCGAAATCTTTTGATTGAGCTTCGGCACATTCACGAGTACAGCCCGAAACCGCAGATTTTAATTTGTGCGGAGAACGCAAACCACGGTAACGTTCTTCAACTTCGATAGAAAACGAAACGGCATCTTGTACTCCAAAACGGCACCAAGTAGAGCCTACGCAAGATTTTACGGTTCTTAAAGATTTTCCGTAAGCATGACCAGACTCGAAACCTGCGTTAACTAATTCTTCCCAAATATCTGGTAAGTCGCTAACGTGAGCCCCGAATAAATCAATTCTTTGTCCGCCTGTGATTTTTGTATAGAGATTATATTTTAGAGCAACCTGTCCGATAACAATGAGTTTTTCAGGCGTAATTTCTCCGCCAGGAATTCTTGGAACAACCGAATAAGTACCATTTTTTTGGATATTTGCCAAAAAACGGTCGTTAGAATCTTGAACGGTAGCATTTTTTTCCAAAATCATTTCATTCCATAAACTGGCAATGATAGACGCTACCGCAGGTTTACAAACTTCGCAACCATCTCCCTTTCCTAAATTGTCCAGAACGTCGTCATAAGTTTTGAAGCCTTTGATTTTCACCAAATCAAATAATTCCTGACGAGTATAATCGAAGTGCTCGCAAAGAATATTTCTTACAAAAACGCCTTGCGATTTCATCGTTTCATTAATCAAATCTTTCACCATTGGCACACAACCGCCACAACCTGTACCCGCTTTTGTGCATTTTTTGATGCCATCAAGCGTAGTTACTTTATTTTCGATGATTTCATGGCAAATATTTCCTTTGGTTACTGCTTCGCATGAACAAATTAAAGCTTCATCTGGCAAAGCCATTACGCCCGAACTTGCCTGTTCTGCACCTCCTCTTGAACCCAACATCAAATCTTCTGGGTCGGCAGGTAAAAGCGTTTTGTTTTTTGTGTTCTGCAAAAGCATATTATATTGCTCTGCATCGCCTACCAAAACACCACCTAATAAATACTTGCCATCGTTTGAAATATTAATGCGTTTATAAATTCCTTTTGCCGTATTTTCAAATACAATCGTTTGAGCATTGGGTTCTTGAATAAAAGCATCCCCGAAACTGGCTACGTCGATACCGATTAATTTTAATTTAGTGGACATATCAAAAGGCTTGAATTCCTTTTCTCCACCAACGATTGAAGTAGCAACTACTTCTGCCATTTCATAGCCAGGAGCTACCAAACCATAAATCATCTGATGAGCCAAAGCACATTCACCAATCGCAAAAATGTTGGGGTCAGAAGTTTGAAGTTTATCGTTTACAATAATTCCGCCACGAGTACCCACTTCCAAGCCTGCAATTTTAGCTACTTCGTCACGTGGTTTAATACCTGCCGAAATCACCAACATATCAACCTCAAGGACTGAGCCATCAGCAAATTTCATACTTTCGATTACGCCATTTCCAGTGATTTCTTGAGTATTTTTACTTAAATGAATTTGTAATCCTAAGCCTTCTAATTTCGATTGAAGTGTTTTTGAACCTGCTTCATCAATTTGTCTGGGCATTAATCTCGGAGCAAATTCGATAACGTGCGTTTCTTCTAATCCTAAATCTAATAAAGCTTTTGCCGCTTCTAAGCCCAATAAACCACCACCAATTACGGCTCCTTTTTTAGCTTTTTTGGCGTGCGACTGCATCAAATCTAAATCTTCGATGGTTCTATATACAAATACTCCATCTTTTTCAACACCCGGAATCGGCGGAACAAAAGCGGCTGAACCTGTGGCTAATACCAAATAATCGTAATTTTCTACGATTCCATGGTGCGAACGCACCATTTTTTCCTCTCTGTTGATGTCAACCACTGGGTCGGAAAGATAAAGAGTAATGCCATTTTCTTTGTACCAACTACTTGGTGCCATCGTCAGGTCTTCTGCGGTTTTTCCTGCGAAGTACTCCGACAAATGTACTCGGTCGTAAGCAGGGCGAGATTCTTCGCCAAATACGACCAAATCAAAACTTTTAGACACATCTTTTGAGATAAGTTTTTCACAAAACTTATAACCGACCATGCCGTTCCCCACTACGACAATTTTCTTTTTCATAAATGATACAAGATTACGATTAACATTTTTGATGATTAATACTTATACAGAATGTCTTAGTTTTTATTGACTTAATTGGTATTAAGTATTTATTATAAAATATGATAAGATGATTCTGTATTGAATGCTAAAATTGAGTATTTGTAACTATTTTTATAAAAAATATAACTATCAGATATTGTACTATAATTATAAACCTATTTTTGTATAAAAAACGTAAAAACACTTACTTTGCATTCAAATTTAAACCTATTTTTTATGATTTTGCAATTTTTTAATCAAAATAAATAAATTTTCAATCAAATATTTTGATTTTTAACAATTATGCCCCATGTTTGTATCGGAATTAAAACTAAGTATTTATTACCAAGTATCACAAAGTATAAAACACTAAAACATGAATATTCCAAGATTAACTTTAATTGGTGCTGGCCCAGGTGACATAGACTTGGTGACGATGAAAGGAATACGTGCTATAAAGTCGGCGGATGTAGTTTTATATGATGCACTTGCTAATGAAGAATTATTAGCGTTTGCCAAACCCAATGCTTTACGCATTTATGTAGGAAAACGCTTGGGGAAATATGTTTATACACAAGAAGAAATTAATCAGAAAATAGTAGCCTTAGCTTTAGAGTATGGTCATGTGGTAAGATTGAAAGGAGGCGACCCATTTGTATTTGGAAGAGGTTTTGAAGAAATCGAATACGCTCGAAATTTTAATATTGAATGTGAAGTAGTGTCGGGTGTAACTTCTGCGATTGCAGCACCAGCTTCGATAGGCATTCCAGTAACGACCAGAGGTTTTGCAGAAAGTTTTTGGGTGATTACGGGAACAACCAAAGCAGGAACGCTATCAAATGATATAGCTTTGGCGGCTCAGTCTTCAGCAACAGTCGTGATTTTGATGGGCATGAGTAAGTTGGCTCAAATTTGTGAAGTATTTTCTTCGCATGGAAAGAGCGAAACGCCAATGGCGGTGATTCAAAACGGCACTCGCAAAAATGTAAACTTTGCAATTGGAACAGTTTCTACGATGACTCAAACAGTAAAAGCACAGCAAATTTCAAATCCTGCTGTTATCGTTATCGGTGAAGTAGTGAGTTTACATCCTTCATTCATTGAAAAGTTTAGTGATGAAATGGCTTTAGGCGGTAGGCTATAAGCTTTAGGCACTTATTTGGGAGTGTATTCGTCTGATAGGAAAGTAATTGTTTTTCCTGCAATATCCATTGAAAATTCTATAATCAGCGTTTAGATTTTTTTCTTGGAAAAAGTTTTTTGAAATAATGAGCTAATAATTACGATGTGGCTATTATGCTGTTTTGAGGTTTCTATCTCATCACAAAAGAAAAACCCGAACGAGATGGGGGTCTCGGTTCGGGCGAAATTGCGTAAACTCTGTTAAAAATTTCACAATCAATCACAAAAGTATGAAAAAAAATTACATTTCTAAACTTGCTCTGGGCTTATTGTTGGGTATTTCTACCCAATTTTCAGGAAATGCCCAATTCACATTACAAGGACAAATGAGAACTCGTACTGAGGTACGAAACGGTTTGGGGAATTTAGTGCCAAATGATGCTAAATCAGCGGCTTTTACTTCTCAAAGAACAAGATTAAATTTTGGTTATAAATGGGATAGAGTAACTTTTGGTGCGGCTATTCAAGATGTGCGTGTTTGGGGACAAGATGCTTCTTCTATTTCAAATGCCGACGGAGCGAAATTGATGCTTCACGAGGGTTGGGCAGAAGTAACTTTGGCTAATAAAGCTGATACAACAATTAAATTCAAGGCGATTGATTTATTAAGTATCAAAATTGGTCGTCAAGAATTGATTTATGATGATGTTCGTTTAATCGGTAATCTTGATTGGTTACAACAAGCTCGCCGTCATGATATGGTGCTTTTAAAAGGTGTGCATCATGGTTGGCAGTTTGATATTGGTTTGGCTTATAACCAAAACTCAGATGCTTTCGGAATCACAAATACAAGTTATGTACCTGCCAATTTAAGTCCAACGACAAGAACTTCAACAGGTGTTTTAGTGCCAACACCAGCAGGAATAATTCCTTTAACAGTTGGCGGAGGAATCGGAGCGAACTCAGTAAAAACAGGCGGTGCTTTGGCATGGATAAATCCTCCATCGACCAATGGTGCTTCTCAAGATTATAAATCATTCAAAAGTGTTTATATCAGTAGAAAATTCAACCAGACAAAATTCTCGGGATTGTTCTTTCAAGATGATTTCAGTGCTTATCGTTTAGACTCTGTCGGTAATGCTTCAACAGGTTACGTGTATGGTAGAAGGTTCGTAGCTTCAAGTGCAGCAGATGCTTTCGATTATAACCAATCTCGCAGTCGTACAACGTATGGATTAATGATAAATCATACGATAGGTAATGCTTCAGGTTTTGGAAAAATCGCTTTACAAGGAGCGTATTACGGACAAACTGGTAAAGACCGTGAAGGCAACGATATGGATGCTTATCACTATACTTTGGCGGCAACTTACCAAAAAAGTAGATGGGCATTTACTTTAGGTTATGATGTACTTTCTGGCAATGACGGTTCGAGTGCTACTAATAATTATAAAGGTTCTTCGGGAAAAAATAATCGTTTTGACCCACTTTATGGAACACCACACAAACACTGGGGATATATGGACTACTTTTATGTAGGAACAAATTCACCAGCGGGCGGATTGAATAATGGTTACTTCAAAGCAAAATATACCACAAACGTATTAACGCTCGGTGCTGATTTCCACACATTTGCTTTAAATAAAGCAACAACGAGAGGCGATGGAACATTGGTAGGTAAAGATTTGGGCAATGAAATTGATTTCACATTAAATTATAATATGAACAAATTCACCAATCTGGAACTGGGTTATTCTGTAATGATGGCAACCGCCAATATGCCTTTTGCAAAAGGACAAGCCACTACCGATGTTGCAGCCGCCAATTTTAATAAAACAGGAACTTGGTTTTATGCAATGATTAATATTCGTCCAGATTTCTTTTATACAAAACCAGTAGCGATAAAATAATTTAGTGATTGAGTGATTTAGTGAATGAGTGATTTGTAGTGTGTGAAGGTTTAGATCCTTTGACCTAATTAGTAGGTACTACTAAAACAATCACTAATTCACTCAATCACAACTCACTAAATAAAGATTCGTTTCGATGGGGGTCGAAACGGGAGTGTTTCTAAATACTTAAACAAAAATATTATGCAAACTCTGTTAAAAAAATCATTTACTGTACTGTGTTTATTGGTACTCTTTACGGCTGTATCAGCTTTTAGAAATAATCCGCCAAGAAAAATTAAATTAGGATTCATTCCACTTACCGACTGTGCTCCATTGGTGGCTGCAAAAGAATTAGGTCTTTTTGCCAAATATGGTGTTGATGTAGAACTTTCAAAAGAAGCCTCTTGGGCAAATATTCGTGATAAAGTATTAAATGGTGAATTAGACGGAGCTCATTGTTTGTTTTCGATGCCACTTTCTGTTTATACAGGCATTGGTGGAAAAGCAGGTTCAGAAATGAAAATTGCGATGGTTCTGAACAATAACGGTCAAGCCATTACGCTTTCAAAAGATTTCTGTGGCTTGGTTGGTTACAAAGAAATGGGTAAAGTAGCAGCCGCTATCAAAGACGTAAAAACTAGAAAAGAAGTAACTTTTGCCATGACTTTCCCCGGCGGAACGCATGACATTTGGTTGAGAAACTGGTTAGCAGCCGCAGGTGTAAATCAAAAATCTGTAGGTATTATCACGATTCCACCGCCACAAATGGTAGCCAATATGCGTGTGGATAACATGGAAGGTTTCAGCGTAGGCGAACCTTGGAATGGCGTAGCGGCTACTCAGAATGTTGGTTTTACACAAATTGCTTCACAAGATATTTGGCAGCATCACCCAGAAAAAGCTTTGGTAGTAAATTCAAAATTTGCGGCAGAGGAAAGAGAAAATTTGAAAAATGTAATGAAAGCTATTATCGAAGCTTGTAAATGGTTGGATAATATGAGTAATCGTAAAAAAGCGGCAAGCTGGCTTACAAAACCCTATTATGTAAATGCACCTTTACAAGTAATTGAAGCTCGTTTGTTGGGTTCAAGTGATTTAGGTTGTGATTTGGGCGTTCAGAAATACAAAGGTGATTACATGACTTTCTATAATAACGGTGTGGTGAATACTCCTCGTAAAGTTCACGCTATGTGGTTTTTGGCTCAGTATGTTCGTTTTGGATACTTGAAAGCCGAACCAAACTATAAAGCCATTACTGAAAAATTGATTCTTGATGATTTGTTTGCAGAAGTAGCCAAAGAAATGAGCGTTCCAGTTCAAGCGGATATGAAGCCTTTCAAAACTACTTATGACGTTGTTTTCGACCCAGCTAATATTGACGATTACTTAAAGGCAACTAAAAAATAAAGTTTGTCAGCGATTTTCGGTTAATATTTTCTAAGTATTAACCGAAAATTGATAACAAACACCAAGATTATGAAATCTATTTCAATCAAAGAAATCGCCACCAATGTTGCTTATTTTTTAGCCAGCATGGCAATCCTGCTTGGTTTGTGGCAGCTAATTTCAGTCATCACAAAAGCCGAAATTCCTAATCCAGCTTCTACTTGGATTGTTTTTAAAGAACTTATTGCAGATCCATTTTATGATTATGGCCCCAACGACAAAGGAATCGGTATTCAATTATTCAGTTCATTAGGAAGAGTATCAACGGGTTTTGCTTTAGGAAGTTTAATCGCTATTCCGATGGGATTATTGATGGGTTCAACCAAAATTGGGATGAACTTATTAAATCCAATCGTACAAATCCTTCGTCCAGTTTCGCCTTTGGCTTGGTTTCCATTAGGTTTGTTGGCTTTCAAAGCTTCTGACGGAGCAACCATTTTTATCATCGCCATTACTTCTTTATGGCCAACCGTTATTAACACAGCCTTTGGCGTATCAAGTATTCCCGACGACCATAAAAATGTGGGCAAAGCTTTCGGTTTTTCTAAATGGAAGTATTTAACCAAAATCATGTTGCCTTTCGCACTTCCGCATATTATTACAGGTTTACGTTTGTCAATCGGTATTGCTTGGGTGGTAATTGTTGCAGGCGAGATGCTTTCGGGTGGTGTAGGTATCGGTTTTTTTGTGTGGGATAGCTGGAACGGTCTTTCTTTGGAAAGAATTTTAGTCGCTATTCTGATTATCGGAACAGTTGGTTTGTTGTTCGACAAAGCATTCAATGCTTTACAAAACGCTTTCACTTGGGAGAAAAAGTAAACGCTTCAAAAAATTATTTCAAAATGACAAACATCGTAAATCCAAATCAACTTGTTGATTCTGCAAGTGATTTCCACAAAATAAATAGCCGAGAAAATGCCATTGACATTAAAAATGTAACGGTTTCTTTCAATGGTTCAAAAGGTACTTTTACGGCGGTAAAAGACATTAGTTTAGAAGTAAAAAAAGGAGAAATTGTAGCCTTGATTGGTCACTCAGGTTGTGGAAAGTCAACGCTGATGAATACAATTTCAGGCATGGTAACACCTTCGTCGGGTGAAGTAATTGCCAACGGAAATATCGTAAAAGGCCCTGGGCCAGACAGAGGTATCGTTTTTCAAAATTATTCTTTACTACCTTGGATGTCAGTCTATAAGAATATTTACGAAGCCGTAGATTCTGTTTTGAAAGACAAAACTTCAGCTGAAAAACACGCCGTTGTTGACCATTATATTCAAATGGTGAACCTAACACCGCATAAAGATAAATTGCCAGGGCAATTATCTGGAGGAATGAAACAACGTGTGGCTATTGCTCGTGCTTTTGCTATCAATCCAAGTATTCTTTTATTAGATGAGCCTTTCGGGGCTTTGGATGCACTGACAAAAGGTTCGATGCACATTGAATTATTGAAACTTTGGAATTTGGATAATCGTAACAAAACCATCGTAATGGTAACACACGATATTGAAGAAGCCATTTTCTTAGCGGATAAAGTAGTCGTGATGAACAACGGCCCAGCGGCAACCATCAAGAAAATTGTGGATATTAAATTGCCACGCCCAAGAAACAAAAAAGATATTACCCACGACCCAGAATATATCAGCGTACATGATGAATTATTGAGTTTATTATTCGATAAATTCTCAATTGAAGATTAGCAAAGCCAATAAACAAAAATCCCGAAGTATTTAACTTCGGGATTTGAGACTCTTTCCATTGGCGGTTGGAATTTGAGTAAAATTGTTGACAAGAGTTTAAGGAGTCGAGATATAGCGGTATCTCATAATGGGTAATGAGCTTAACTATATGTCACAAGTATGATATGATGAAATATTCTTAGTTGAGACCTAAACAAATCTAAGAAATATCATACAGTTTTACAAGTGTTTTATTTAAAAAAATATAATTTTTTTTTGAAATAATTTAATAAAACAAATTATTGTCCGTCTAACTACTTATTTTTCAGAATATATACTCGGAAAATGATATATAAGCTACTTGCTTTTTTCCAATAAATTTTAAACAAAATCACAGGCCTATTTCTGAAATAAATGATAATTTATTTTAAACCATAAAAAATGAGCAGTAAATCAAATCATAAAAAATATAAGTCCACCTGCTCGTATTGTGGAGTTGGTTGTGGAGTGGAAATAACAGATTTGGGAAATGGCAAATTACAGCTTGAAGGCGATATAGAACATCCTTCAAGCAAAGGAATGCTTTGCTCAAAAGGAATGAATTTGCATTATACTGCAATGGATAAATCGGATAGATTACTCTATCCAGAAATGAGATTCAACCGAAGTATGCCTTTACAGCGTGTTTCGTGGGATACTGCCCTCGACCGCACCGCTGCCATTTTTAAAACATTTATCCAGAAGTACGGCCCCGACTCTGTCGGTTTTTATGTTTCTGGGCAATGCCTTACCGAAGAATACTACGTAATCAATAAGCTCATCAAAGGGTTTATTGGTTCTAATAATATTGATACCAATTCACGCCTTTGTATGTCATCGGCAGTGGTTGGTTACAAACTTACGCTGGGCGAAGATTCTGTGCCAGTTTGTTATGATGACATTGAATTAGCAGATTGTTTTTTTGTGACTGGAGCAAACCCAGCTTGGTGTCATCCGATTATTTGGCGAAGGGTAGAAGCTCATAAACAAGCTAATCCGAATGTAAAAATCATTGTAGTTGACCCACGACGTACTCAAACGGCATCGCAAGCAGATTTACATTTACAGATTCATCCCGGTACAGACATTACACTGACCAATGCCATTGGTAGAGTATTGATTGAAAATCAGTGGATTGACACAAATTTTATCACTAACAACACCGAAGGTTTTGAAGCCTATCAAATACAAGTATTTCAAAAAACCGTGGCAGAATCCGCAGACATTTGCGGAATTTCTGTTGAAAAAATTGAATTGGCAGCCAAGTACATTCACGAAGCAAAAGGTTTTTTATCAATGTGGACAATGGGTTTGAACCAGTCTGTTATTGGCGTAAATAAAAATCTTTCCTTGATTGACTTACATTTAATTACAGGAAAAATTGGTCGTGAAGGCAATGGTCCGTTTTCTTTAACAGGTCAGCCCAATGCCATGGGCGGACGAGAAGTAGGCGGTTTGGCAAATATGTTGCCTGCCCACAGAGATTTATTGAATCCCGCTCACCGTGAAGAGGTACAAGCATTTTGGGGAGGCACAAAAATTTCGGATAAAGCAGGTTTTTCCGCAACCGAAATGTTTGAAGCCTTGTCAGACGGCAGAATGAAAGCGATTTGGGTAGTTTGTACCAATCCTTTAGTAAGTATGCCCGATGTCACTTTGGTTGAAAAAGCCTTAGAAAAAGCCAAATTCGTTGTGGTTCAAGATATTTCAAATCGTTCAGATACTTTAAAATACGCAGACGTAGTATTACCTGCGGCGGCTTGGTTGGAGAAAGAAGGAACGATGACCAACTCTGAAAGAAGAATTACTCATTTACCAAAAATGCTGGATGCTCCAGGAGAAGCAAAATCAGATACAGAAATTATTAACCTTTTCGCACAAAAAATGGGCTTTGCAGAAGCCTTTAATTACGCTTCACTTTCGGAGGTTTACGACGAACATTGTCGTTCTACCAAAGGAACAAATATTGATATTTCTGGGCTTAATTATGAAATTTTAAAAGAAAAAAGAAGTGTTCAATGGCCTTATCCTGCTGATAATCAATCGGGAAAAATTGAAACTGAAGTTTTTGAAAAATTAAAAAATGAGCAAGGAACAAAACGCTTGTTTACAGACGGCAGGTTCTACACCTACAATCAAAAAGCAAAAATTCATGCTGTTCCAGACGAAAACCGTTCGGAAAGTACAGATGAAAACTTCCCTTTGGTAATGACCACAGGTCGCATCCGTGACCAATGGCATACGATGACCAAAACGGGGAAAGTCAATAAATTGAATCAACATATTGACCAACCTTATCTTGAGATTCATCCAGAAGATGCTTCGCAAAGAAATATTGTCGATAATCAAATTGTAGAAGTAATTGGTCGCAGAGGAAAAACACAAGTAAAAGCCAAAGTCACTACCGACGTAAAACAAGGACTTTGTTTTATGCCGATGCACTTCGGTAAAATTTTAGGAAGCGATTTCGGAAGAGCCAATAATTTAACCAATAGCCTTTACGACCCACGTTCAAAAGAACCAGATTTTAAGTTTACAGCCGTAGAAGTACGAGCATACATCAAATCACAGGAAAAAATTATCATCATCGGGGCGGGTTCTGCGGGTTTAGGCTTTATAAAGTCTTATCGAGAACTAAATAAGACTGACGAGATTCATGTTTTTTCAAAAGAAATCTATCCTTTTTATAATAGAGTAATGTTGCCAGATTATATTTCTGGCGCTCAGGACTGGTCGCAATTAGTAAAATTGCGTGAAGACCAATTCAAAGAAGCCAACATTCAAGTACACAAAGGCATAGAAGTATTAAATATCGACCGAAAAAATAAAACAATTGTTGATTCAGAAGGCAAGGAGCATACTTACGACAGGCTAATTCTGGGAATGGGTTCAAGGGCTTTTATGCCACCTTCAATTCCTAAAATTGCAGGAATTTTTAATATGCGTTCTCGGATAGATGCCGATAGTTTAATGCCATTTTTGAAACAAGAAAATCCGCACGCTTTGATTGTTGGCGGAGGTTTATTGGGACTTGAATTGGCGGCTTCTTTGCGTGAAATGAATATCAAAGTAACGATTGTACAGCGTACAAGCCGTTTTATGGACAGACAATTAGACCAATTAGGTTCTGAATTGTTGGCAGAAGAAATTTTAAACTTGGGCATAGAAATATTTTTCAACGACGAAGTATCAGCCTTTTACGGAACAGAAAAATTTCAAGGTGTTCGCTTGAAATCTGGAAGAAAAATAGAGGCACAAGTAGCCGTTTTTGCTATCGGTACTTCGCCCAATGTAGAAATTGCTCGTGCCGCAGGCATTGGAGTAAACCGAGGAGTAGTCGTGAACGATTACCTACAAACTTCTGATGAAAGTATTTTTGCCGCTGGAGAAATCGCTCAATGGCGTGGTCAAATGTGGGGAATTACCGCCGCTGCCGAGCAACAAGCCGATATTATAGCCAAATATATTGCTGGAGATTTTGCCAATTATTACAAAGGCTCGCTTTCAATGAATATTATGAAGATTCAAGGAGTACAATTATGCTCGCTTGGCATGATTGATACGCCTAAATCGCCTGATTATGAAGAGATTATTTTTATCGACAAAGCCAAACGCTATTATAAAAAATGTATCATTCACAACGATAAATTGGTTGGTGCAATTTTGATTGGCGATAAATCTGAGTTCTTGGAGTTCAAAGACTTAATCGGCAAGGGCATAGAATTATCCGATAAGCGTTTGGAATTATTGAGAAGTGGCAAAAAAGCTGACCCCGTAATGGGAAAATTGGTGTGTTCGTGCAATAATGTAGGCGAAGGGAATTTGAAAAATGCCATTGTAAATGGCTGTAAAGATTTTACGGCTTTGTGTTCACAAACAGGAGCTGGAATGGGTTGTGGAAGTTGCCGACCTGAAGTAAGAGTAATTTTAGAGAATTTAATAAAGATACTTTAGTAGAAGCTTAATATGGACATAAAAATAGGGAAGTTATCGTTAGACAGACTTCCCTAAATTCATTGTACGGAGGTTAAAAAACTGTTTTGTCATATTCGTTAATGTTTAAAGATTAACGGATAGCTACAACAACGTCACGGTTTGTGATAAGATTAGTTTTGATTTCAAAAGTTTTTGATTCAACAACATTCACATTTTGGCTGATAACTTCGATAGTATATTTTCCATCTGCTAAGCTAGAGAAATCGAAAGTTTTAGCGAATTTACCACCTTTAGTATCAACATATTCACGGTGAATTTCGTTTTTGTCAGCATCTGTAACTACAACTACAACTTTTTTACTAGCAACATTATCAACCCAAACATTGAAACTTAAAGAGTTATTTACTTGAGCGATTTTGCTTTTTACTAAGCCAGCAGATTCGTCAAAATTTGAAGCGAATGTATTTACGTTTGATAAACAAACCATAGTAACTGCTACGATAAATGCTTTAACTGTGTTCTTTTTCATGACTTTATTATTTAATTGTTATTAATGATAAAATTTATTAAAAGGATAATTTGTATTTTTCTAAGAATTTATTTTTCTGTATTAAAAGTATTTTCTATTTGGACGTCACTTAATAAAAGATGCTTTCGTTTGGAAAATGAAATTGATTTTAATTTTCAACTCAGCGCTTAGAATTTTATCCGTGTCATTCGTTTGACGATGTAAACTTAGAAAAGGATTTTGATATGTCAATCATGAAGAAGTAATTATTTTCACTTTTTCAAGAAAGTTCCTCTAAAAAAAATCATATTTATAGGAATAGTGCAATTTAAAAAATGCTATTTATATAAAATATTAAAATAGTTATATGAAGTTTTTACTTATAATACATATTTGATTTTCAGTATATTAAGTATAAATGACTACGATGTTACGCTAATTATTTATATATTTGATAAATTATTAAAATGATATTCAACATGAAAGATTACACATTACTTAAAATAAATCTAATTGGTGGAATTGTTTCTCCGGGTACTTTGCAAAGTATTCTTTTAGGAGCAAAATTAGCAGGCGTAAGAGAAGTAAGCTTCGGAGCAAGGCAACAATTGTTGATGTATGTTAAGTCTGAAATTGTTCGTGGAAGTAGTATTTTAGAATTTAAGAAAAAATTGTACGAAACTAATATTTCTTTTGAGGAGGATAGCGATTCAAAACCTAATATTATTTCTTCGTATTGTGCAGAAGAAGTATTCCCAACGGGTCAATGGATTTCGGAAGGGATTTATAAAGATATTTTTGATGGTTTCGATTATGAACCACAGTTGAAAATAAATATTTCAGATTCTCAACAGTCTTTTACGCCTTTTTTTACGGGGAATCTAAATTTTATTGCTTCCAATATTCAAAACTTTTGGCACTTGTACGTACGTTTCAAGCAATCCAACAAAATTTTCCGTTTTCCGATATTGATTTATTCTTTAGAAATCCCAAAAGTAAGCAAACGCATAGAAGACGTAATTTTGAATGCTGGTGAAATGAGCGAGCATGAAGTCTATGAAAAAGTAATTTCAAAAGGTGAAATAATCTCGCAAGTTATCCATGAAGATTTAGTCTTACCCAAATTTTCATTGCCATATTATGAAGGCTTTAATCGTTATGGCGAAAAAACTTGGTTAGGAATTTATAGAAGAAATGAAACGTTCCCGATAGCATTTTTATCTGAAATTTGCGATTTATGCCTTGAAACCAAAGTTGGTCAGATTTGTACAACACCTTGGAAATCATTGATTATCAAAGGAATTGAAAACAAACATAGAAACCTTTGGGATAAATTATTAGGCAGGTACGGCATCAACGTTCGTCATGCTGCTAACGAATTGAACTGGCAAGTAGAAGATTTATCACCAGAAGGTTTATCATTGAAAAAAGCCATCATTCGTGAATTTGATGATGAAGACGTTCGTACTTTTGGACTAAGTTTTGCCATTCAAACACGTTCAAAATCGGAAGTATTTGGTTCTGTTGTCATTAAGAAAAGAAAGATTTTTGCAGGAATTTCTCATGTATTTGATATTTATCATACAGATGACTTTAATCCGAACAATCGTACTTTAACTTTATTTGAGAAAGGTGTAAACAGAGCGCACGTTCCAGAAATTTTGCAACGTTTATCAAAACGCTTTTATGCAGTTAAGAAAGTAGATACAGCAGTAGTGAAAAAGGCGACTTTTAATAAAGAAGAAACCGAAGCAGAATTACATCAATGCAAAACGTGTTTTACCATTTACGATAGTCGATTCGGAGATGCTGAAAATGGTATTGCTGTAGGAGTAAAATTCTCGGAATTACCAGCTGATTATTGTTGCCCAATGTGTGAAAGCGAAAAAAGCGAATTTGAAGCAGTGAAAGCAGATAAATTATTGGTATAAAGTGTTTTAGTATAAAATAACATGAGTCATCCCGAATTTTTTCTTAGAATAGTGAGGTTTAGGACGATTTGAGAGGTTTTTTTATTTATTATTGTACAATCCTTACTTTTCTTGTCTTGAAACAAGAAAAGTAACAAAAGAAATTCAAGAATTCCTAAACTCGCTTCGCTCAAACAGTAGGAATTCGTTGCCCATCAATCATAAAAAAGCGGTCGAAATTAGTTTTTTGACCGCTTTTTTGTGATTTTAAAATTTGGGATGACTCATGTTTTTTATTGAGAATATAAAACTTAAAAGCTTCCAACATGATAATGTTTCTCAAAATAAGGTTTCAAGAATTTTTTGTCGATAAACTTCAGTAAAACCAATGTGTTAATCGTCAATAATCCATTGATAAAGAATTTATTTTGAAGAATATTCAAAATAGGATTCAAATCAACTTTCATCGTTGAAGGACTGCTTATTGAAAACACCATCATTAATGAAAGGATAAGTACGATACCTGCACCAATTAAAAAGTAAAAAGGTAATTTACTGGTCTTTCTTTCAAATACTTCTGCTTGTGCCAATTCCCATTTATCCATTAATTTATCGGTAAAATTAACGGCAGTTTTTTCAACAGGCATTACATCCAACATAGCGTGCGTTGCTGCATACTCTTGAAAAAGAGAACGATAAACTTCGTCGCTTAGCAATAGATTTTGATGACGGATAATTGTTTCCTCAGAAGCAATGCCATCAAGAATGTCAAAAATCTCTTCGTCTTTCATATTATTGTGCGTTTGAAAAATCAAACTTAGATTAATGTTCTTACTTCATTTCCTAAAATCCTTTTCATTTCTTCTGCTAATCGTTTTCTGGCTCTGCAAAGTTTAACTTTGGCTGTTTCGGCAGAAATTCCAACGATTTGAGCAATCTCTTCTAACGATTGTTCTTTCAAATAAAAGAGTGTTATCATCGTAACATCGTCGGCAGAAAGCTGGTTCAAGGCTTTTTGAATGTACTTTTTTTGTTCGTTTACTTTTAAATTATCGCTTGTATCAGCAGGAGCTTGTTGTGCAGCTTGTGAAATACTGATGTCTTCTGCCACAATATTTTTCTTCCGTTTAAACATCAAAGCAGCATTAAATACAATTCTGTAGAACCAAGTAGTAAATTTTGCTTCTTGATTAAAACTCGGTAAAGCATTAAAAGCTTGCATAAAAGCATCTTGAGAAACCTCTTCGGCATCCTCACGTGTGCCTACAATTTTATAGGCAACCGTAAAGGCATAATCTTTATGGCGATTAGCAAGCTCTCTGTAGCCCGACTGGTCGCCCGTTAATATGCGTTGGATGATTTGATTATCTGTTTCTTTGGTTTTCACACGGATGAGATGCAACAATCGTTCGAAAGGTTACAACAAGATAAACATTTTTTATTTTTAAAAATACCTGTAACCTCAAACAAGTTTCTCACATCATATCGGCAAGATTTTAAAAATTCACGAAAACAAAAAACTTTTTATAACATGGAAAATTTAGATAGCTTAGTTCCAATAGTAGGAATTATGGTGCCAATTGTAGCAATTATCAGCACTTTTACAATGATTGTATTTTTAAGAAAGTACGAAAACGATGAAAAAATGGCAATGATTGCTAAAGGCATTACTCCGCCCGATAAAAGCTCAAGAAGTTATAATGTCAATCCGAGTCACTCTTTGCGTTGGGGCTTTGTGTTGATAGGCTTTGGCGTAGGCTTATTGATGGGTAGCCTTTTAGAAAGTATTTTGAATATTGATGATGATGTAGCTCACTTTTCAATGATTTTCATTTTTGGTGGTTTAGGTTTGTTGGTTTCTTACTTCTATCAAATGAAACTCAATCAGAAAAATTTACCCGATAATAAAGAGTAAAATCTAAAGCATTTCTTCCCTAAAGTCCCCAAAAATCAATTTTGGGGACTTTTATTTTTATCAAAAACATTTTAACATTTCGTTAACAAGTTTTAACATTTCATTGAGAAATACCTTCAAGTTTTTGTCGTTATTTTGACACTACAAATCAGCAATAATACTTTGATTACGGATACAAGTACATTTTAAGAGCATCAATCAGATAAGATTTTTTAACCTCTAGCAATATCGAGCCTCCAACCTACGGGAACGGAGGCTTTTTTATTGTTCATTCAAAAGCCGTAAATTGTGAACATCATGTTCAACTCAAATATTTACAATGGTAATTTTCAAAGACCTTCAAGCACTAAAAAATAGCATCGGTACTGAAATTGGTACAACTGAATTCATGACTATTACACAAGAAATGATTAATGATTTTGCAAAAGCAACGCATGATTTTCAGTGGATTCATGTAGATGAAGTAATGGCAAAGCAATACTCTCCATTTCAACAAACAGTTGCTCATGGATTTCTTACTTTGGCTTTAGCACCTAAATTTTTAGCAGAATTATTAAAAGTAGAATCTGTAAAAATGGGTTTGAATTATGGTGCTAATAAAATTCGTTTCACGGCAGCTGTTCCAGCCGGAAGTAAAGTAAGTATGAAGGCAAGCATTTTGGAAGCTGAAGAAGTACAACCCAAAGGTTTGAAAGTAACGATGAATTGTATTTTTGAAATAGAAGGACAACCAAAACCCGTTTGTATAGCAGAATTAATTTCGGTGTTTTATGAGTAAAATACAAAAGAGTGTACTTTTGAAGCGAACACAAAATCATCAAAAATATACCTTTAAAAAGAAAAACCTTCTTGATAAACAAAGGGTTTCGGTATTATAATTCATGTTTATGCGATAAAATAGATGAATGTTCTGAGTTTCTATTGATTTTTGAGTAACAAAAATCCCTGATTTTCACTAACTTTGTTATTAATCAAGCATAAATAGAATAATAATTAATCGACCACTTAAAGAGATGAGATTAAAAGTTTGTGGAATGCGTAACTCTGATAATATCAAAGAGTTATTAGAACTTGGCCCCGACTATATGGGTTTTATTTTTTACGAAAAATCAAGCCGTTTTGTGGGGGAAGAATTAGATGAAGATTTATTGAAATCATTTCCTAATACGGTTAAAAAGGTTGGAGTTTTTGTGAATGCAACACAGGCATATATTTTGGATAAAGTAAAAAAGTACGCTTTAGATTATGTACAGTTGCATGGTGAAGAAATGCCCGATTTTTGTAGAAACCTTAAATTCAAAGGAGTAAATATCATCAAAGCTTTCTCGGTCGATAATCAATTCAATTTTGGTAAACTGCTCAATTTTAAACCCTATTGTGATTACTTTTTATTTGATACCAAAGGTGATTTAAAAGGAGGCAACGGAATTACGTTCGATTGGTCGGTTTTACGCCGATATGATAACGATAAACCATTTTTTTTGGCCGGGGGCATAGATTTAGACAACGCCGCCCAAGCTAGGGAGTTAGCAGGCTTAAAGATTCATTCGCTGGATGTAAACAGTAAGTTTGAAATATCACCAGCATTGAAAGACATAGAGAAATTAAGTGAATTAATTAAAATATTAAAACCAACAGAGGCAATCTTAACATCAATATGATAGCACCAGAAATATATAACGTAAACGAAAAAGGATATTACGGACAATTTGGTGGAGCATTTATTCCAGAAATGTTGTATCCCAACGTAGAAGAATTAAGAGTTTCTTACCTCAGCATCATGGCTGAACCTTCTTTTAAAGAAGAATTTGAAGCACTTTTGAAAGATTATGTAGGTCGTCCTACTCCCTTATTTTTGGCAAAACGTCTTTCTGAAAAATATAATACAACGATTTATTTAAAAAGAGAAGACCTTTGCCACACTGGTGCACACAAAGTAAATAATACTATTGGTCAAATATTAATGGCAAAGCGTTTGGGCAAACACAAAATTGTTGCTGAAACAGGTGCTGGTCAGCATGGTGTGGCTACTGCTACGGTTTGTGCTTTAATGGGCTTAGAATGTATCGTTTACATGGGCGAAATAGATATTCAGCGTCAGGCACCAAACGTGGCACGTATGAAAATGCTAGGAGCGAAAGTAGTGCCAGCAACAAGTGGCTCAAAAACTTTGAAGGATGCCACCAACGAAGCGATGCGTCACTGGATTAATAATCCTGTTGATACGCATTATATCATTGGTTCGGTAGTGGGACCTCACCCCTATCCAGACATGGTTGCTCGTTTTCAGTCGGTAATTTCTGAAGAAATTAAATGGCAGTTAAAAGAGAAAACAGGTAAAACAAATCCAGATTATGTAATTGCTTGCGTAGGCGGAGGTTCGAATGCAGCGGGGGCGTTTTATCATTTCTTGCACGACGAAGAAACAAAATTAATTGCCGCAGAAGCAGCAGGACATGGAATCAGTTCTGGGCTGTCGGCAGCGACTACTTTCTTAGGAAAACCAGGAGTTTTGCATGGAAGTAGAAGTATTTTGATGCAAACAGAAGACGGGCAAGTAGTAGAACCACATTCTATTTCAGCAGGTTTGGATTACCCAGGAATTGGTCCAATGCACGCACATTTATTCGAAAGTAAAAGAGCAACTTTCTTTGATGTAACCGACGACGAGGCAATAGAATCAGCAATGGAACTTTCTTTGTTAGAAGGAATCATTCCAGCCCTTGAATCGTCACACGCTTTAGCTGTTTTACCAAAATTAGGAGCGAAACCAGACGAAGTAGTAGTAATCAATCTTTCGGGACGTGGCGATAAGGATTTGGAAACTTATCAGAAGTATATCAAGTAATTGATTCATAATTTGTTAGTAATTAAAAAGGCTTTCTCTGTTTTCAGAGAAAGCCTTTTTAATTATAATTCTCATCGCTTAAAACTTCAACCACTCTCCCTTTGCTCTCATTACTTGTTCAATAACATCTCTTACTGCTCCTTTCCCTCCATTTTGTGGAGAAACATAATTGGCGATGGATAGAATCTCTTCACAAGCATCAGCAGGACAAGTAGCAAAAATATCTGGACGAAGCATTACTTCATAATCGGGTAAATCGTCGCCCATGTATAAAATATTATCTTCTGGAATATCTACACTAGCTAACCAATCTTGATAAATCTGTAATTTACTTTTTCCACCAGAACCCATAAAAACATCATGAATTTTTAGGTTTTGGAGTCTTTTTCTAACGCCTTCATGTTTTCCACCAGTAATCACACAGAAACGATAACCCGCTTGTACGGCACGTTCTATGGCATAACCATCTCTGATATGAAAAGTACGATAATGTTCGCCAGTTTCAAGTACATGCACTGAACCGTCAGTCATAACGCCATCAATATCAAAGACGAAAGAGGTAATTTTTTTAAAAGCTTCTAAATTCATTTGTCTCTTTGATGAGCAATCCCTTCGGATAAAGCTCGATAAATATGTTGATAGTCGGGCTGTTGTTTCAAGAAAAGTAAATGTTGATTAAGAATTTTTTGATCGCCCCGAACGGCTGGCCCAGTTTGTACTTTAAAAATGCTCTTAGCATCTATGGCTTTTTTGAAAGTTTCCTGAATCAGCGGTTTTAATAATTCAAACTCTAAATCGTTTTCTTCTAGTAGTTCTTGGGCAATTCCTAAGAGGTGATTGGTGAAGTTGCAAGCAAATACTGCTGAGACATGGAGTATCCTTCTTTCTTCTGAATTAACAGCATAAGTGATGTCTGAAAGTTCTTGTCCAAGAGTTATCAACATGTTTTCCACAGCCTCATTTTCTGATTCAATACAGATTGGGATTGTATTAAAATCCACGTGAAACGTTTTAGAGAAGGTCTGAACGGGGTAAAATACTCCAGTTTTGATAGGGATGTCGCTATAAACACGGAGTAATTCATCCATGTCGTGGAGTGACTTACTCCCAGAAGTGTGGATAAGTATTGCATCCAATGGAAGCATCAAATGTTTGATAACTTCGGCAATGGCATCATCAGAAACACATAAGAAAAATAATTGAGCTTCAGAATTTCTAAAGTCTAGCGAATTATGTACGCTAGCATTATAAAGTACTTTTGTAAGTGCTTCTGTATGTTTAGGGTTACGGCTATATACTTCCTCAATACTATGACCTATGTTTTCAAGTGCTTGAGATAGATGCCAAGCTACGTTTCCAGAACCAATAAATGAAATTTTCAAGATATGTTATTGTGATTAGTGTAGTATTTGGCGGATATACTACAGTCATTTAGATAGACAACTCATAATTTAACACAATATTAATCAAGGAAATCCTAAAAAAACTCAATTTTCAAGGTTTATCTTTGTAAAACCATGAAAAAAATAGTTGTCATTATTCCTGCTTTTAATGAAGAAAATGCGGTTGGCATTGTAATTCGGGAAATTCCTAAGCACTTGGTCGCTGAAATCATTGTCGTAAATAATAATTCTAATGACCAAACAGCCCAAATCGCCAAAGAAGCTGGAGCAACAGTGTTAAACGAAAACCGACAAGGTTACGGATGGGCTTGTTTAAAAGGAATTGACTATTGTAAACAGCAAAACATCTTGCCAGATATTGCGGTTTTTATGGATGCCGACCATTCTGACTATCCAGAAGAAATGTCCAGATTAATTAAACCCATTATCGAACAAAATTTCGATATGGTCATTGGTTCGAGAGCTTTAGGAAAAAGAGAAAGAGGCTCAATGACTCCCCAACAAATTTTTGGTAATTGGCTTGCTACCAATCTGATAAAAATATTTTACGGGGTTACTTATACAGATTTAGGTCCTTTCAGAGCGATTACTTTTGAAAAGCTTATTGCCATGAAAATGCAAGACACTACTTATGGATGGACGGTAGAAATGCAATTGAAAGCCGCTAAAATGAAACTAAAAGTAGCTGAAGTACCCGTTAATTACCGCTCAAGGATTGGGATTTCTAAAGTTTCTGGAACGCTGAAAGGGACAATCATGGCGGGTTATAAAATTTTAAGTTGGATTTTTAAGTATCTATAATTTTGGACAAACTCATCATCATTTTCTATACAATTCCCCTCTTATTTGTTTTCTGTTATAGTCTCATACAGCTCGATTTAGTACGCTTATATCTTTTGGCACATCGGAAAACACAAAGTATTTCAGCAAACAATCAATCTTTCCAACCCTTTATAACGATTCAATTACCCATTTTTAATGAGCTTTATGTCGTAGAACGTTTGATTGATGCAGTTTGTGCAATCAATTATCCAAAAGAATGCTTAGAAATTCAGATTTTAGACGATTCTACCGACGAAACCACAGAAATAATCTCAGGAAGGATAAAATACTATCAAAATTTGGGTTTTGACCTTGTGCATATCAGGCGGAATAATCGTGTTGGATTTAAAGCAGGTGCTTTGGCAGAAGGATTGTTGATTGCCAAAGGCGAATTTATTGCCATTTTTGATGCCGATTTTCTGCCTGATAAAACCTTTTTAGAAAAGACAATCCCATACTTTCAAGATGAAAAGATTGGAATGGTACAAACACATTGGACGCACCTCAATCGAAACTTTTCGATGATTACTGATTTGCAAGCTTTTGGTTTAGATGCACATTTCAGTATAGAACAAGTGGGAAGGAATTTTGGGGGGCATTTTATCAATTTTAACGGAACTGCGGGTATTTGGAGAAAAAATACCATTAATGATGCAGGCGGTTGGTCGGCAGATACCCTTACAGAAGACCTAGATTTAAGTTATAGAGCACAATTGAAAGGTTGGAAATTTCATTATTTAGAAGCATTAGCCTCTCCCGCAGAATTACCCATTGAAATGAATGCCTTGAAAACCCAACAAAGACGTTGGTCGAAGGGTGCGGCAGAATGCGCTCGCAAACATTTATGGAATGTCTTGAAGGCTACCAATATTTCATTTACTACTAAAATTCACGCTTTTTTTCACCTCTTGAACTCAGCCGCTTTTATTTGTATGTTGACCTTATCGGTGCTGAGTGTAGTCATTCAAAGCATCGTTAAAAGTTCAAATCAATACCATTTTTACTTTCAGTTGATTGGCTTTTTCCAGATAAGCTTAGTGTTTTTAGCCATTTTTTATTGGTTTGGAAACCGAAAGTTTGTCCATTTTACTGTCTTTTTGATAAAATTTCCTTTGTTCCTATCTTTTATGATGGGACTTTCGCTACATAATTCTTTAGCAGTATTAGAAGGCTATTTTGGTAGAAAAACACCATTTGTACGTACTCCTAAGTTTAATATTGTCAACCAAAGTACATCGTGGACAACTAACAAATATTTATCAGGCACCATCAGTAGTTTAACCATTATAGAATTGTTTTTGATGATATTTTTCGGCTGGGCAACTTGGCGAGACTGGCAATTTCAGGACTACCAATTAATGTTTTTCCACACCATGTTTACCTTCGGTTTTGCTTCCGTAAGTCTGCTTTCTATTTTCCATCAACTCATCCGAAAGTAAAAAAGCTTAAAACCCAAGCCTGCCATTCCTACAAACCTTAGCCAAACTCATGGCTTTTTGCAAGAATGTAATTAACACCAATATTCTCTTATTTCATTTTGCGGTTTTCTTCATTTTTATACGGGAAATTGCGTGAAAAAGATAGGTGAAGCTATCTCCGAGATAGGATGTTCCATCTTTTTTACGCAAAAAACCGCAAAAAAGATAGGTCAAGCTATCTCTGAGATAGCTCGACCTATCAAAAAGACGGGATGACCTATCTTCGAGATAGCTTGTTGGTTCTTTTTGATGGATTGATATACCTTTTAGATGATTAAGGTTGAGTTTAAGATGCTTTTAGCCCATTTAATTGGTTTTTGTGGGGTATGTGTCAAAATATAAAAACCGATGGCAAGGAGTTGTTGCAAAGACATTAAGGAGATAATTTCTTTTGCTAAAACTAAATTATTGTAAATGTGAAGTTTGTCCGTAAATTTGTCCGCTTTGAAATATAATACTAAGATGATAAATGTAAAATTTTACCTTGATAAAGAAGACAAGAGCAAGAACTTTCCAATTCATCTTGTTTTAAGACAAAAAGAGGCTCAAGTGAAAGTCTCAACAGGGGAAAAAATAATGAAAAAAGATTGGGATGGGAAAAACCAATTAGTGAAGGGCTCAGATTATAGACATAAATCAATTAATAAATTCTTACTCTTTCTAAAACAGGAAGTAGAAAAGTATTTTGATAATGCTCCACATTCTCACCATACGGATAAAAAAATTAAAGAAATGATTTCGGAACTTGTTAATAGTCGAAAAGCAAATACAGAAAAAATAATGATTTGTGAAGATATAATTGAATTTGAAAAGAAAGAAAAAGTAACATTTGTCGATTTGTTTGCAGGGGCAGGAGGTTTTAGTGAAGGTTTTTTACAAGCTGAAAATGGGAATCGGATTTATGACTTTTTATTAGGAAGTGATATTAATGAAAACTGCGAATTAACACATCTCGCAAGATATAATTTTCAATTAGAACTTGATGCTGAATTTCTACGTCAAGATATTACAGAAGTAGATTTTTTGGATAATTTGCTAAAAAAGTTAAATGGTAAAACGGTAGATGTAGTGTGTGGAGGTCCGCCTTGCCAAAGTTTTAGTTTGGCAGGTAAAAGAAAAAAATTTGATAAAAAAGATGATTTGTTTTCTCATTATCTCAAAGTAATTAGACAGCTAAGACCTAAGTATTTTGTGATGGAAAATGTAAAAGGAATTTTAACAAAAGAAGAAGGGAAAATTTGCGATATGATTTTACAAGAAATAAAATCTATTGTTGATTTACAAGAATTTGAGCAACTTTTGACTTTTGTGAGCCATTTGAAGAAAGTAGAAAAAAAGCAACCCTTTTTATTAGATTGTTATAATCTTCGTTTACAATTCGAGACCGTCATTGATAAACCTCTTGAAAAATTAAGAGACAGTTACATACAAAATATTGAGAATAAATTTAGAGTATTAACACCCAAAATTGTTGATTACAAAACAAGTAAGACAGACAAAAACATTGCTACAATTCGTCATGGTTTTAATCTCTTAAAACGAAGTAATGAACTTGCCTATATTCGTAAAAAAGTAATAGCAGAGAAAGCTTTTTCTGATTTGGATAATGATTTTTTTGCCGAGAAGTTTGATGATTTTTTAATAGCTATTGACCCAGATTCTATTTTAGAAAATATCAAAATGGCATTTGGCAATTTAAAGCCATCTGAAACATATTCAGATGAAGTAAAAGAGATTACAGAAGCCCTTGAAATTTATAATTACTCTTTTGATGAATGTGTAAAGAGATTGAAAGAGTTTGCCATCAATAGTAATAAAGAACAAGAGTTTGAAGATATACTATCACATATTCGTTTGTATAAAATCGAAAAACCTTTTGTTGCATTGGCATCTAATTATGGTGTACCACAAAACAGAGAAAGAGTTTTATTTATAGGATGTAGAAAAGACCAAAAACTGATTAGTGATATTCCTCCTACGGTTTCAGAAGATGAAAAAGTTACAGTATTTGAGGCATTATATGATTTAGATTTCGTAGGAAATGATGATGAAAAATTTCAATATGCTGAGATTGATTTAAAAGCAAAGTATAATGGTTCTACTCAAAAAATGAAAGCTTTATTGAAGAAGAGAACAATAGATGGTAAGGTTAATGAGAAATCTGGTTTGTCTTATGCAGAATGGTCAAGAAAAGGAAGATTGAGTAAACGTTTTGCTAATGCCAAAAAGCCTTTTTATGTAAGGAATTTTGAAGAGCTAAATGATAATTTGTCTCTTGTAGCACCATTACATAATCATAAAACGAGTAAACAAAATGATGATGTTATTAAAAGGCTTGGCGTTATTTTGAATACTGGAGATTATGAACAGGCCAAAAAAGAATTAAAAGCAATTGGACTTGATTCTGAAAAAAGAAACTATAATGTGTTAAAGCCCGATAGTCAGAGTCCAACAGTAATGACAATACCAGACGATTATATACATTTTTCAAGTCCGAGACCTTTAACGGTTAGAGAAATGGCAAGGCTACAATCCTTTGATGATTCATTTGTTTTTCAAGGAAAACGCACAACAGGCGGGAAAGATAGAAAACACACAGTACCTCAGTACACTTTGGTTGGAAACGCAGTACCACCCTTAATGGCAAAAGCAATAGCATTAGAAATTTTAAAACATATCAAATAAGAAAATGAGCTCACTGAAAATTTTAGGATATACTAAGGATTGTAGGACAAATACTTCTGTTGTTTATGCAGAAATCTTAATGAACGATTATTTAAGTTTAGTAGGAACAGATTTTGATAAATTTGAAATTCAAAGGAAGCGGGTTGAACCCAAAAAATATGCTAGATTGAAAGATGATATATCAAAAGGGGCACTGTTGCCAGGAATTACACTCGCCATTGATTATTTAAAAGTAAACATGTTTTTGGATTCTGTTGAAAGCCAAGATTCTGAAACTTTGCAAATGACTTTGAATAAATCTGAAGATATTTATATTTTAGATGGTTTACAACGAAGCTACATAATCAAAGATTTAGTGGATGAAGGCATTGTTTTTCAAAAAGAACAAAAAATTCTCCTTGAAATTTGGTTTGAAGAAAAGATAGAACACCTAATTTATAGATTAATAGTTCTTAATTCTGGTCAAAAACCGATGTCTATGAGACACCAAGTTGAGCTTTTATTCATGACATTAAAAAGAGATATAGAAAAAGAAATTCCGGGGTTAGAGATATATTTAGAGAAAGAGGCAACAATTAGAAACCATTCTAACAAGTTTCCCTTTGATAGAATAGTAAATGGGTACTATAGTTATATTACAAAGAGTCCAGAAATAGAGAGAGATAATTTAGTCGTAAAAAAGATGAATGAAGATGATATTCTTTCATCTAAGGAAGAAGAGTTGAATGGTTCTTATAGTTTATTCATTAAATACCTAAAGTTTTATACTAGTATAGACATAGAATTTTATAGAATATATAGTAATAACAATGGAGATTTAAGTTCTTTTAAAAATTGGTTAGCTGAAGAAAATACAATAAATGCTTTTTTTGCAGCTTTGGGTAAGTATGCAACTGAAGACCGAAAAATTAAAAGAGTTGATACTTCATTAGAAAAATTATATTCAGAATTAAAAGAGTCTAGAGAAGGGGGTAATCATGATCCTTTTTTTTTAAAACACTTTAAGGAGATAAAAGGCGGTATAGATTCCAAAAAAGTAAATGTAGGATATGGAACAAGAAAGTTGATAATGGAAGGTTTTAGAGAGTTCTTCATGAATGAAGGCGAAGAATCATTTTTAGAATGTTGGAAATCAAGTGCGAGCTAATCTATGTTACTATCTGAAATTGAACTTATTAAATCTGATGTTCATTCTCCAGTCCAAATTACTGATGTATTTGAATTAGAGGAGTTTATTGTCATCAACAATTATGTGTGCCTAAAAGTAGATAGGGTTTCCAATTCATATGAAAAAGATAATCCAATACCAATAAGTTTAAATGGTATTGTCAATGGATATTTGATTTTTACTAAAGAGAGAGAAAGTATAGAAATATCATTAATGAGTGAATTTGAGTTCATTTCATTTCTGACAGTTTCAAACTATTCTGATTATTCACAACAATCCTATAAATTTGAGGCTGATTTTTTATTAATAGAGGCTAACTTTTTTCTTGATTATATATCTTTTTATCAGAAAACATCAATGTTGTGGGGTGGATTTGTTCATAAACTAAGTTCTGATTCTCCATCTTCGAGATATAGAATTAATTTAAATAGTATAGAAATTGGAAATAAACTAAAAGAGTTAGATAGTTATTCTTATGAAAGTTGCGTAAGAGCTATAGAACAACCATATGCTTTTGAAAGATTTTTGAAACTATATCATTTATTAGAGTTACAGTTTGACTACTTTGTGATTAATAAAATAAAGAATCTTACTATCCCTCACGATTCCAATAATATTGGAAAAATATTAAATGAATATTCTAACAAAGAAATTGAACGACTTAGTGATTTAATAGAAACAAATTGTATAGATATTAATTCTTTGGGACAAAAGTTGTCTTTAGTTTCATCATTTCAACAAATAGCAGAAGATATTTTTATTCATTTTGGTAAATCCAATTCACCAAATCACCTTACTACTGATATTAACAAATTTAGGAGTGTTGTTAATTCTGGGAATTTCACAGAAGAAAACCTTAGGTTACTCAAAGTGACATCTGATTATCCAAAATTTATCTGTAAACTTACAGCATATTGGATTTATAGAATTAGATGTAGTATAGCACACAATAAAATAGGTGAATATCTTTTATCTTGGAATGATGAAAACTTTATTGTAGAGTTTGGGGAGCCCTTACTAAAAGAAGTACTCATACAATATTTTAAAGAATGAAACTATTTTAAATAGAATTTACGATTTAGAGATATATTAAAAGACCTATCATTTTCACTAAGCAAAGTTTATTAAATACAAAATCTTCAGTAAAGAATCTTTTTAAAATAATAACGGTCAGGTGTATTGCCTGACCGTTGTTGTTTTAAGCCTTCTTGCCTCTAAAACCTACAAAACGTTTGGATAAATCGTCATAGATTTCTTTGGCTCCGGGTTGTTTGGCATCTGCATGAAATTTTACATTCTTGTAATATGCCAAAGCAGCCTCATAGGCTTCTGAGCCTGAAAGCAAGGAAATATCTCCGATGCTTTTAGAAATTTGTAGCGCATAGATTAAAAAATGCTTGCTGATTTTGTAAGCTTCTAAGTCGATTTCTGCATCGGAAGCATCTACAAAAGGGGGTTTAAACTGAGGCGCTGTAGCCATATAGCCTATGGCTTTTTCGGTAAAGGGTAAATTGCCATCTGCCATCTTTGCCAAACCACTTATATCATTAGCACTTAATACTATGCTTTTGGGTTGAATGATTTGCACAATGGCTAAAAGATGTTGGGTAAGCTGAGTTTCTTCAGCTTCGGTCAAGGAGAAAGCGATACGGTTTTCCATGATTTTAGAGGGGTTTAAATGGATGTTTTATGAAGCCAAATAACATCACCACAAGAAGTATAATAAGCCTTATAGACGGTTTATTATCAGATAAGGGTAGAGGCTATTTAACAATTGAAAATAAGTACTTTAACTGATATTATTGTCGATAATTTAGTTTACGGTCGATTTTATTAGATAAGTGATATTTTCGCTTGTTTAGGCTATTTATAGTCCAATAATTATATTGCTATTAGGTAGAAAAATCGATATTCTATTTTTACGGTTTTCTTCACTTTTATACGGGAAATTGCGTGAAAAAGATAGGCGAAGCTATCTCCGAGATAGGATGTTCCATCTTTTTCACGCAAAAAACCGCAAAAAAGATGGGTCAAGCTATCTCCGAGATAGCTTGACCTATGAAAAAGATGGGATGACCTATCTCCGAGATAGCTTGTTAGTTCTTTTTGATGGGTTAGGCTATGAAAAAGATGGGATAACCTATCTTCGAGATAGCTTGTTGTTTCTTTTTGATAGGTTGGGCTATGAAAAAGATGAGTTGGCGGGTTTTTTAGACTTTTTGCTTTTTTACAAAAACAACTCCGTCAGTAGTGAAATATCGGTAGAAATTAATGATAAAATCCTAACTACATTCCGTAAGAACATAATATTTCGTTCCTACGGAACAGCAGGCTTAAATCGCTGTTTTATCGATACTACCGATATAGAATCCTTACAGGATGGATGAGTTGATAGTTGTCACTAAAACCATCATTATTATTGAGTACTAATCTAAAATTCTATCTTTACAAAAAAGGTCAGATAGACTTAAAAAAACATCGATATTGAAGGCTTATCCAATTCAATACAATTATAAAACAATACGTTTATGAACATTAATCGAAGAACATTTATCAAGGCTTCGTCCATTGCAAGTGCTGGTTTACTGGCAAATTCTCCCGTTTTTGCCAATGAATATCCTACCGTTCGTGTGGCACTGAGCCAAAGAAAATTCAGCAGTCCAATCATTGAAGCAACCATCAAAAGAATGAAAACCAGCATCAAAGATGCGGAGGTGGCTTGGATGTTTGAAAATTGTTTCCCGAATACGTTAGATACGACGGTCAATTATCAAATTAAAAACAATCGTCCTGATACTTTTGTCATCACGGGCGATATTCATGCGATGTGGTTGCGTGATAGTACGGCTCAAGTTTGGCCTTATATGCCTTTAATCAAGGAAGATGAACAATTAAAAGCATTAATTGCAGGCGTAGTAAACCGCCAAACGGAATGTATTTTGATTGACCCTTATGCGAATGCTTTCAATGATGGGCCGGGGAAATCTGAATGGCTTTCTGACCATACCGACATGAAACCTGAATTGCATGAAAGAAAATGGGAATTAGATTCATTGTGTTATACCGTTCGTTTAGCTTTTCATTATTGGAAAACGGCAAATGATACCAGTATTTTTGATGAGAAATGGTTGAAAGCTGCCAAATTGATTATTGCTACTTGTAGAGAACAACAACGTTTTCAGGGCAAAGGCCCATATCATTTTGGAAGAACTACTTCTTGGTCAACCGATACCGTTCCGGGAAATGGCTACGGAAACCCAACCAAACCAAATGGTTTGATTAATAGTATTTTCCGTCCTTCAGATGATGCCACAACGTTTCCTTATTTAATTCCTTCTAACTTATTCGCAGTCGTTTCTTTCCGTCAGATTGCGGAGATTGCTACGAAGGTTTATAAGGATACTGCTTTTGCCAAAGAATGTACAGATTTTGCTAGTCAAGTAGAACAAGCTGTAAAGAAACACGCCATTATTACGCATCCTGTTTATGGACAAATGTATGCTTTGGAAGTAGATGGATATGGTAACCGTTTGTTGCAAGATGATGCCAATGTACCGAATTTAATGGCTTTGCCTTATTTAGGAGCCTTGAAATTATCAGACCCAATCTATCAGAATACTCGCAAGTTTATCTTTAGTGAAAACAACCCTTATTTCTTCAAAGGGAAAGCAGCCGAAGGTGTTGGTAGTCCGCATACTTTAATTGACCAGATTTGGCCTATGAGTATCATCATGCGTGCGATGACTTCTACGAATGACCAAGAGATTTTAGCACAATTACGTTTCTTGAAAAAGACACATGCCAATACAGGTTTTATGCACGAGTCTTTCGATAAAGATGATGCTACTAAATTTACTCGTAAATGGTTTGCTTGGGCAAATACTTTATTTGGTGAATTAATGCTGAAGATAGAGAAGGAAAGACCACATTTGTTGAATGTGAAATTGTAGAAAAATAAACATGAGTCATCCTGAATTTTTTCTTAGAATAGTGAGGTTTAGGACGATTTGAGAGGTTTTTATCTTTATTATTGTACAATCCTTACTTTTCTTGTCTTGAAACAAGAAAAGTAACCGCAGCGGCGGCCGCAAAAGAAATTCAAGAATTCCTAAACTCGCTTCGCTCAAACAGTAGGAATTCATTGCTCATCAATCACAAAAAAGCGGTCAAAATTAGTTTTTGACCGCTTTTTTGTGATTTTAAAATTCGGGATGACTCATGTTTATGTTTATAATCAATCCATTAAACTATATCAGATAGACAGCTCATAATTCATCGTTCACAATTCAACCCTCTTACTTACTCTCTCTTTTTATAAGCTCTTCCGTATTTCTTTTTCATTTCATCAGCATGATTTCTTCTTACATTTACCTTACTGTTCTTTTCAGATTTCTCGTGAAACGCCGCTCCTCCTTCTTCTCTTTTCGGTGCTTTCACTTGAATTGTTTTCATGGCTACTCTTTCAATTTCCTCAGGTAAAATCTTGGTTGAAAGTGTTAAATCTTCTGGTAAATCAAGCTTTGGAATTTGGTAATTCATCAAATTTTCGATTTCAGAAAGATATTCTTTCTCTTTTTCTACCACAAATGAAATTGCAATTCCTTTTCTTTCTTTTCTACCCGTTCTACCAATTCTATGAATATAGTTTTGTGGGATTTCAGGTAAATCAAAATTGATAACATGCGTTACTTCGGCTACGTCCAATCCTCTCGCAATAATATCAGTAGCAATTAATACTCTACATTCGCCAGATTGGAATTTAATCACACTGTCAAAACGATGTCTTTGTGCTTTATTCGAGTGAATCACCCCGATTGATTCACTTTGTTCTGGATTCATTTGTTCGTACAACACATCTGCTAAATGTTTGGTAGAAACAAAAACCAGTACTTTACTCATAGTTTCATCTTTCTCTAATAATAAGTTTAAGAAATTAACCTTTGAATAAAAGTTGGGTACTTCATAATAAGACTGACTGATGTTTTCCAAAGGCGTGCCAACGGGCGTTGCTTCTACTCTTACTGGACTATTGAAATAATCTTCAATTAATTGTTCTACTTCTTCATTAAGCGTAGCAGAGAAAAGTAAATTTTGTCTTCTTTGAGGTAACCTTCCAAAAACAACTTTCAATTGCGCTCTGAAACCAAGGTTTAACATTTCGTCAAATTCATCAATGACTAATTTTTTGACAGATTTTCCAGTAAATGCACCTACTGATATTAAATCGACCAATCTTCCAGGCGTTGCTACTAAAATATCAGCACCTTCCAATAATTCTGCAACTTGTATTTTTGTATTTACGCCACCATATACTCCCAAAACTTTGAAACTCATATAAGTAAGGAGTTTCTGGGCTTCTTCTACAATTTGTACTACCAATTCACGAGTTGGAACGATAATAACTAATTGTGGGTCTTTTTCTTTTGAAAACTTCAACTGACGAAGGCAAGGCAATAGATAAGCGTAAGTTTTCCCTGTTCCAGTTTGTGCAATTCCACAGACATCTTTACCAGACATCACTACCGAAAAAACTTTTTCTTGGATAGCTGTTGGGGAAGTAAAGCCCAAATCGTTGAGGGCGTTAAGTAATTGTTTATTAAGATTTAATTCTTCGAAAGTCATGACCGTAAATTGATTATTATCACAAAGGTAGGCTTAAACTTCCTGAAAGATAAATTAATGGACAATTATCGTTGAATTGCTTTAGGCATTAGGCGGTAAGCTTTAGGCTTTTTATACTAAATAATTTATATAAACAATTTTAAGTATTCTAAGAAATATTCATGAAACAAAGGGTGTTTTGTATGAATTAAAATTTTCAATTCACAACTCATCACTCACAACTATTCCTCATTAAACAAAAAATCCCCAATTAATTAAAATTGAGGACTTTATGTTTAATGATATTTACTTTACTGAAATCAGACATCAGCAATCCGAAATCTATTTCAAATCACCTTTTTTCAAAGCATTAACGGCATAATCGGCAGCTCTTGCTGTTAAAGCCATATAAGTAAGTGAAGGGTTTACACATGAAGCAGAAGTCATTGCAGCTCCGTCTGTTACGAATACATTGTCTGCACCCCAAACTTGGTTATTTTTGTTCAACACAGAATTTTTAGCATCTGTACCCATACGAGCAGTTCCCATTTCGTGAATACCAATTCCTAAATGTTTAGATTGGTCATCATAAGCAACAATGTTTTTCAAACCTGCTTTTTCTAACATTTCTGCTGCATCATTTTTCATATCAACACGCATTTTCAGTTCGTTGTCGCCATAAGCTGCATCAAACACAAATAATGGCATTCCCCACTTATCTTTTTGGGTTGGGTCTAATGTCATTCTGTTTTCTGGGTTTGCTAATACTTCACCAAAACCTCCAATATTGAATGTCCATTTACCTGGATAACTTAAAGCATCTTTAAAGTCAGCACCAACGCCTTCTTGTCCAGCACCACGACCAAAGTCTTCACGAGAACCACCACCTTGATAACCAAATCCTCGTAAATAATCACGTTTATCAGTTCCCCAGTTACGGTATCTTGGAATATAAATACCATTTGCACGACGACCATAGTAATAATCATCTTCCATACCTTCAAATTCACCTCTTGCACCAACCGCTAAATGGTGATCCATGATATTACGACCTAATTGATCTGATTCATTACCTAAACCATTTGGATGACGTTGAGATTTTGAATTCAACATAATTCCTGTACTTCCAAATGCAGAAGCATTCAAGAAAATGATTTTTGCAAAATATTCAATTGATTGTAAAGTATTTTGATCAACAATTCTTACACCGACAGCTTTACCTAATTTATCATCATAAATTACTTCTTGCACAATAGCATCAGGACGAAGTGTTAAATTTCCAGTTTTTACTGCTGCTGGTAAAGTTGAAGATTGTGTTGAGAAGTATCCGCCGTAAGGACAGCCCATCATACAACGGTTACGGAACTGACATTGCGAACGTCCTAAATCATAAGCAATTTTAGATTCGCCTGTTAAGTGAGCAGTACGCCCCATGATGAAATGACGTGAAGAAAACTCTTTTTCAATTCTTTTCTTCAACTCTTTTTCCAAAGCATTCATGTTCATCGCTGGTAAATAATGGTCGCCATGCGGTAAAACATCAATGCCATCTTTGTTACCACTGATACCTGCAAATTTCTCAACGTGGTCATACCAAGGAGCTAAATCTTTGTAACGAATTGGCCAGTCAGTACCAATACCTTCTTTAGCATTTGCCTCAAAATCAGTTTCATTCAAACGATAAGACTGACGACCCCACATCAAAGAGCGACCACCAACATGGTATCCACGAATCCAGTCGATTGGTTTTTTCTCGATAATTGGGTTTGCTTTATCGTTTTCAAACATATCTCTCCACGGTTCATTCACGGTATAACCAGTACGAATTCCGATATAATGTTCCTCAGCAGATTTGTTATCTACACGACCACGATGTTCAAATTCCCAAGGAGCTTTCGTAGCATTCGGGTAATCTTGAATATGTTTAATATCACGCCCTCTTTCAAGCATGATTACTTTTAAACCTTTTTCACACAATTCTTTGGCAGCCCAACCGCCTGATATTCCTGAGCCAACAACAATGGCATCGTAGGTATTTGCTTTATTTCCTGTTCCTGTAATTTCCACTTTCGTATTGATTTGAAATTGAATGAATTAAAATTTGACTTCTTTCTAAAAACAATTAGCTCATTGCCCAAGCTTTTTGTCCTTTTTGTAATTTAATTGGTTCATACTTACCAGGTACTTCTAAAAACTCTAAAGCTTTTGTTGCTCCAGGTTCAGAGGTAAAGTATCCCAAAATCGTCAAATCTTTCATTGTTTTCCAGAATTCAGAGCGTTCCTTCGCCGAATCTTCTACTTTAATCAAAGCCAGTTTTTGAGCTGGTGTCGATTTAGAAAATTCTGTATTGTTAGCTTTTTTAGCGTCTTCATCCAATTTAGTTAAACCATCAAAGAAAGCTTTTTGCTGATCTTCTTTATAGCAGTCCTTCAACATCATCTGGATAAACTCAGGTACTTTTGCATCTATTGCACCAGGCGTTTGCGTGCGAGGTAAAATAATATCAGCAATTTCAGCAATCATTGCACTCTGTTCAGGTGAAAAACTAACACCTGTAGCCACCGATGAACTGCCTGATTTACAGCCTTCTAAAACTGTTGCCAAAGTGCCAGCCGATAGAATTCCTCCCATCGTTAAGGCCATTCTGGCAATTACGTCTCTTCTTTTCATGTATTTATTTAAGTTTTGTTTATAATCATCCGAACGTAAAATTACATTTATATTGCAAAAACTTGCATTATTTTTCGCTAAAGTACTTTTTACTAACCATGTAAGTCAGTGCAGGAATAATTTTAAGTAAATGTTAAGTAAAAATGTTTTGTCTGATTGAATGTTAATCGCAACAATCAACGTTAAATAGCACCCTTTTTTTTATTATAAAATATTTTATCAATCTGTCATTGTTAAATCCTTAATTTTAACTATCTTTGCACTCCAATTTACAAATACCATAACCGAAGGACGGGTTCCTTCACTAAAACGTAAATAAAAAATGGCTGTTAAAATTAGATTAGCACGTCGTGGACGTAAAAAATTAGCGATGTACGACATCGTTATTGCTGACGCAAGAGCTCCACGTGACGGTAAATTCATTGAGAAAATCGGAACGTACAATCCAAATACAAACCCTGCTTCAATCAACTTGAATGAAGAAAGTGCTTTGAAATGGGTTTTAAACGGTGCTCAACCAACAGATACTACTCGTGCAATTTTGTCATATAAAGGTATATTGTTGAAAAAACACTTGCAAGTGGGTGTTAACAAAGGTGCTATTTCTCAAGATATTGCTGATTCAAAATTCAATGACTGGAAAACTAGCAAAGATTTAAAAATCACTGGTAAAGCTGATGGTCTTGATGCAAGCAAAGCTGCTGATAAAGCTGCTCGTTTAGCAAGAGAAGTAGAAATCAATGCTGCTCGTGCTGCTGCAATTGCTAAGAAAAACACTGTAGAAGAAGAAGTTGTTGCAGAAGAAACTGAAGCTCCAGCAGCTGAAGGTGAAGAAGCTACTACAGAATCTGCTGAGTAATTTTCTCAAAGAAATTTCATTTAAAATGATACAAAACTCTTTCAATAAGCTGTTTTGTATCATTTTTTATTTGTACACATTCGTTCATTCCAACAAAGACAGCAAGTATCCGACGATACTAAAAATATAGCAATGACTAAAGAAGATTGTTTTGAACTAGGAAAAATCACCAAAACACATGGACTAAAAGGCGAAGTAATCCTTTGGTTAGATGTAGATTTTCCTGAAGATTATGAAGATTTAGAAAGCCTTTTCTTGGAAGTAAAAGGAGAATTAGTTCCTTATTTTATTGAAAGCTATCGCCTTTCGGGCAATCGTGCGATTGTACATTTTGAAGATATTGATACTTTTGAAAAAGCAGAAGGAATGATTAATCTTCAAGCTTTTTTACCATTAGACGAACTTCCTGAACTTGAAAATGACCAATTCTATTATCACGAAATTATTGGTTATCAAATAGTTGATAAAAATTTAGGCAATTTAGGAACTGTACAAACTGTGCATTCTATGCAAGCCCAAGATTTATTGGTAATGGATTATAAAGGCAAAGAAGTATTAATTCCTGTGATTGATGAAATTGTATTACAAGCAGAAAAAGAACAGAAAATACTTCATGTAAATTTACCAGAAGGTTTGTTAGAAGTGTATTTAGAAGACTAATTCCAGATTCCGACCATGCGAATAGATATTATTTCTGTAGTACCTAAATTGATGGAAAGCTTTTTTGCTCATTCAATTTTAAAACGTGGGCAAGAGGCTGGTCATGTAGAAGTAGTGCTGCATGATTTAAGAGATTATTCTCTTTCTAAACAACGCCAAGTAGATGATTATGCTTTTGGCGGTGGTGCAGGCATGGTGATGAGTGTAGAGCCAATTGCTCGTTGTATTCGTCATTTACAGAGTGAAAGACATTACGACGAAATCATTTATATGACGCCCGACGGTGAAACTTTTAATCAACAAACAGCCAATCAATTGTCATTACAAGGGAATCTTTTATTTCTTTGTGGACATTATAAAGGCGTTGACCAAAGAGTACGAGATATGTTTATCACCAAAGAAATATCCATTGGCGATTATGTACTTTCTGGTGGAGAATTGGCAGCGGCAGTTTGTGCGGATGCCATTATTAGATTGATTCCAGGCGTATTAAATGATGAAACTTCGGCATTGACAGATTCTTTTCAAGATAATCTTTTGGCACCACCAGTTTATACTCGTCCTGCCGAATTTGAGGGAGTTGGCATACCGCCAGTACTTTTATCAGGACACGAAGCCAAAATTAATGAATGGAGATTCGAACAATCAATCGAACGCACTAAAACTAGAAGACCAGATTTGTACCAAAAAAGTGGTTTGTAGCTATATTTTGTATGATTTAAGATATTGATGAAGCCATTTTTCATGAAAAATAAAGGCTAAATCAAAAAAAATAAATAATTCTTACAAATAATTGCACTATATGTTTATTTATTTGGATTTTTTATTATTTTTGTAACGAAGAGAATATGTGAGAGAGATACAATTTAATAGCGATTTAAAGACAATAACATTAAATAAAGTAAGGATTATATTTAGAAAGCCTGATGTCTGTGGCATCGGGCTTTTTTGTATTCAATACCTACTACCTTTTCATAAAAACAACGCAATATATCAAATTACTCCTTCAAAAAAACAAAGCACCAACCGAATTAATTGTAATTTTACAGAAAATTTGCCCTTAAAATCTTCAAATACTCATTTTCGCATGGATGTTTCGATTATTATTATCAATTATAAATCAGCAACGTTAACAGTTAATTGTGTTAGTTCTATCAAAAAATTTACGCAAGATGTTACTTATGAAATAATTGTGGTTGACAACGATTCTAAGGATGATTCTGAAAAAATAATCAAAGCGTCTCATCCAGATATTGTCTGGGTGACAAGTACTTATAATTCAGGTTTTTCAAGAGGAAATAACCAAGGAATGGCAGTTGCTAAAGGAGATTATTTTTTATTGCTGAATGCCGATACCTTACTTTTCGAGAATTCAATTTTTAAAGCTTGGCAAAAACTTAAAAATAATCAAGATATTTCTGCCATTGGAGGAATACAAGTAACGGCTGATTTGGTAAAAATGCCTTACTTCAGAAATAGAAATGAGTTTTTGAAATTCTTGATCATTGCACCAAATTCCTTGAACAAGTATTTAGAAAAGATTTTCCCTGAACCACAATTTGAAGACCCGAATCAATCTGAATTATGTTGTGGAGCTTTTATGTTGGTTTCTCGAAATACCATTGAAAGAGCTGGTAAAATGGACGAAGACTTTTTTATGTATGCCGAAGACTTTGAATGGGCTGGCAGATTGAGAAAAGTAGGCAAAATCTGCTGTTTTGAAGAAATCCAATTTATTCACTTAGAAAAAGATTCTCCATTTAGAAGAACGAACATCTCTCCTATCAATCGATTTGGTACGCAAATGCAAGTATCCAACTTACTCTGGATTCGTAAAGAGTATGGTTTGGCGTTTTACCTTTTATTGATTTTTCATTATACTTCACTAGCCATTTTCTTTTACTTATGGAAAATTTCTGTGAATATTTCTAAACTCAGAAATCCGTTTTTTGAGCTAAGAAGTCAGAAAATATTTGCCTTGAAAACATTAGTTTTTTTGAAATTCTTTTGGAAAATGGTTTTCAAAATAAAAGGTTTTTACAAAATTGAAGCGAATGATAATATTGATGTAAGATTTCGTTAGTTGAAGTTATGGGTTAATCGAATGCTGTTATCGCTTTCACTCGAAAACGTGCCTACGTTGGAAAATATGTTTAAAACCATATTTTATTGATACCAAAAATACAATATCTCCTTTCGCAAGACCTTACTTTTCTTGTCTTGACACAAGAAAAGTAACCGCAGCGGCGGCCGCAAAAGAAAGTCAAGAATTTATAAACTCGCTATCGCTCAAACAGTATAAATTCGTTAAATGCTGACGCTTAAATAGTGTAAAGTTTTGAATAATAGTCATTAAAAAAATTAAACATATCTAAAACAAAAAGCCGTGATTTTAAGAAAAATCTCAAAGCTCACGGCTCAATACTAAAAAGCTATTTACTCAATAATCCCAAAGAATCCATCCAATTCCTCACGTTATCCATCCATTTTTCATTGGTAGTTTTATTGTTTAAACCAAAACCATGTCCGCCTTTTGGATAAATCACCAATTCAGCCAACACCCCATTTTTTTGTAATCCTTCATAAAAAACCAATGAATTTTTCACAGGCACAGCTGTATCATCACCTGCATGAACTAAAAATGTTGGTGGAGTATCTTTCGTAACATGCAATTCATTTGAATACTCATCAATTAAGGCTTGGTCTGCTGTTTTACCAATTAAATTAATTCTTGATCCCGCATGACCAAAATCTTTGAAAGTAATTACAGGATAACCCAAAATCATAAAATCAGGGCGAACAGAAACTTCGCTCGTTACCTCTCCTACTTGTTTATCAAAATGTGTTCCTGCCGTTGAAGCCAAATGTCCACCTGCTGAAAAACCCATAATGCCAATTTTATTCGGATTGATTCCGTACTTACTCGCATCTTTACGCACAGTTCTTAATGCCTGTTGTGCATCTTGTAAAGGTGCAATTGATTTATCAATTTGGGCATTATCGTTCGGCAAACGATACTTCAAAACGAAAGCAGTAACGCCCATTTTATTAAAAACACTTGCCACATCTGAACCTTCGTGACTAGCTGCCAAAATAGCATATCCCCCACCCGGACAAATAATCACTGCAGTTCCATTAGCTTTATCAGCATCAGCTGGATAAACTGTTAATGTTGGTACTGTCACTTCTGAAATGCGGAGTACGCCATTTTTATCAGTAACAGATTTTTGTGTATTAGGTACTTGTTTAGCATTTGGAACGCCATTTGGGTACAAAGGTGATTCTTGTTGCGCTTGTGCGTACTTCATGCTTAATAAAAAAGTAAATGTTAAAATGATTTTTTTCATAAGATTGGTTTTGAAAGGTAAAAATAATAATGCTGTTTAAATGTTTTCCGTGTTGGGTTTACTTCTTGCTGTTGTAATTAAAATTACTGCGGTAATGATAATTGCTCCTGCCAAAAGCATTAATGGATGAAGGCTTTCGCCAGCAAATAACGAACCCAAAATCATTGCCACCAATGGATTTACATACGTATAAGTAGCCACCAAAGTTGGTGAAGTTACTTTAGATAACCAGTTAAAAACTAGAAAAGCCAAACTAGAACCAAAAACTACTAAATAAATAAAAGATAAATATGCTTTAGGCTGAATGGTTGAAATATCAAAGTGATTGAATTCCCCTAAACCTAAGCTAATCATCAACGAAAAAACGCCTCCAGTAATCATTTGCATCCCTGAAATCTGCGAAGCATGAAAATCAAAAATCATCGCTCTTTTAACAATTACAACGCCTAAATTCCAAGCAAAAGTAGCTAAAAACAAGAATAATACGCCAAGCATATAATACTGCTCAAAGCCCTTCAAAGCCAATGTTTTTAGACTCATCAAAATACCTACGCCAACAATTCAAAGAAAAGCACCTGCAAGTACTTTGGGTTTTGGTTTTTCATGATTGATTATCCAAAGCAAAGAAACTAAAATCACTGACCCTAGTGCGGAGAATAAGGCAGAATAACTTGAAGGCATCCATTTTGCGGCAATAGTAAACAATCCATTGCCAAAAGTAAGCATCAAAAAACCAGTAAAAATACTTGTAACCAACATTTTACGAGTAGGTTTCTGATACTTTTTACTGATGATAGAAAATGTAAAAAGGATTATTCCTGCGATAAGGTTTCTAAAGCCAGAAGCCATCATTGATGGAACTGTTTCTACGACAAAACGTAAAGCCAAATAGGTTGAACCCCAAACTAAATACAAAGTAATTAAGCCCGCCCAGATTTTTAATTGATGATTTTGTTGATTCATACCCCAAATTTGAGATTTTTTCACGAAATTTAAGAAGGCTTAAATAAGAGTACGGAATTATGAGTGCGGAGTTTTGAATTTAAGTAGTTGATTTATAGAGAATTATTTAAATTCAAATTTGTCTTAGAATTTTTAATTTCAATAAATTAATTTTCAATAGTTTGTACTCAACACTCCACACTCGAAATTCAGCACTCTATACAGTCCTCTATATTTTCAACAAACAATTATTAATTCATTCAACATGAAAAAATTACCTTTATTAATCCTACTCTTTTTTTGCTTTCAAACCTTTGCTGACAAACTCCCAAGTATTACTGAAAAGACTGCTTCCTTCAAAAAATATGAAGGCTTTATGAATTATTGGTGGGATGAAGACAATGGAAAAGTTTGGCTAGAAGTATCAAATCTTAACCAAGAATTTTTATATATTTCTTCGTTACCTGCTGGTTTAGGCTCAAACGACATCGGTCTCGACCGTGGTTTATTGGGCGATGAAAAAGTAGTATTTTTCAATAAAGTTGGTAGAAAAATTTTATTGATTCAACCTAATTTAAAATACCGTGCCATTACAAACGATGCCAACGAAAAGCGTGCTGTGATGCAATCTTTCGCTCAATCGACCTTAGCAGGTTTCACAATTGAAGCCGAAGAAAATGGCAAGTACTTGATAGAAATTACAGATTTATTAATGCAAGATGCGATGGGCGTTACCGACCGTATCAAAGGCATGGGCGAAGGTTCTTACTCTTTGGATAAATCTCGTTCAGCCATGTATTTTGAACGTACCAAAAATTTTCCTTTAAACTCAGAATTTGAAGTAAGCCTCACTTTTACAGGCGGAAGCGATGCAGGTAGATTTGTCAAATCTGTTACGCCAAGTGCTGAGGCAATTACATTGAGAATGCACCACAGTTTTGTGCAATTGCCCGATAATCAATTTGAAAAAAGAGAATTTGACCCACGTTCAAGTTTCAATGCGATTTCTTATTTCGATTATTCAACCCCAGTGAGCGAACCTGTTGAGAAGTATTATACTGTCAGACACCGTTTAAAGAAAAAAGACCCGAATGCTAAAGTTTCGGAAGCGGTAAAACCCATCATTTATTATTTAGATAATGGTACGCCAGAACCTATTCGTTCGGCATTAATGGAAGGAACGGCTTGGTGGAATCAGGCTTTTGAGGCTGCTGGTTATAAAAATGCTTTCCAAGTAAAATTATTGCCCGACGATGCCGACCCGATGGATGTTCGCTACAATGTGATTAACTGGGTACATCGTTCTACTCGTGGTTGGTCTTATGGTGCTTCGGTGATTGACCCACGCACTGGCGAAATCTTGAAAGGTCATGTTACTTTAGGTTCATTGCGTGTTCGTCAGGATTATCTAATTGCCCAAGGTTTACTTTCTCCTTTTGAAAATGGCAAGAAATTAGACCCAGAAAAAGACCCAATGTTAAAAATGGCTTTGGCACGTCTAAGACAATTAGCTGCTCACGAAGTTGGTCATACTTTGGGCATTATGCACAACTATTCGGCAAGTACTAATAACCGTGCTTCGGTGATGGATTATCCGCATCCAAGAGTAAGTCTGAATGCAAAAGGTGAAGTAGATTTATCAGATGCTTATGCTGTTGGCATTGGCGAATGGGACAAAGCTTCTATTACTTTTGGCTACCAAGATTTCCCGAAAGGAACAGATGAAAAAGCTGGTTTGAATAAAATTTTACAAGATGCACGCAACAAAGGTCTATTATTTTTGACCGACCAAGATGCTCGTCCTGCTGGTTCAGCAAGTCCAAATGCTCATCTTTGGGATGAAGGCAAAGACCCAATCGAAAACTTAAATGCTTTGTTGAAAGTAAGAGAAAAAGCATTGGCAAACTTTGGCGAGAAAACCATTCGTGAAGGCGTACCAATGGCATTTTTGGAAGATGCTTTAGTGCCAGTGTATAATTTACATCGTTACCAAATTGAAGCCGTTGCCAAAATTGTGGGTAGCGTTGATTATCGCTATGCAGTGCGTGGTGACGGACAAATTCCAACGGTTTTAGTTTCAAAAGAAACGCAACAAAAAGCCTTAAAAGCGGCAATTCAATGTTTGAGTCCCGAAGTTTTAACGCTTCCAGAAAACATTATTAAATTAATTCCTCCTCGTCCTGCTGGTTATAATACTTCAAGAGAATTATTTAAGAAAAGAACAGGTTTAGCCTTTGATGCACTTTCAGCAGCGGAATCTGCGGCAGATTTTCCTTTACAATTTTTATTACAACCAGAACGTGCTTCAAGAATGATAGAATATGCAGCTCGTGGCGAAGGCATTACTTTAGACGAACTCAATACGCAATTAATTGAAAATACTTGGAAAACTCCACGCAAAACAGGTTTGGCATTAGAAGTACAATATCAAACTGAACAAATTTTACTGACACATTTGTTGGCTTTGAGCGTAAATGAAAAAGCGAATTACCAAGTAAAAGCATTGATGGGCAAAAGTTTGAAAGAATTAAAAGCCTATATCGAAGAAACCAAGAAAAGCGTAAAAGATGCCAGCTACCAAGCACATTTGGATTATGCTTTAGAAAGAATGAAAAATCCTTCGGCAGCCAAAGTAACGGCTCATAAAGAGTTACCTCCGGGGGCTCCGATTGGTTGCGAAGATGAATTTTAAATTGACTGATGTTTTAGCTTTGACAAATTTCAACATTTGTCAAAGCTAAAACAAAATTGTTTAAATTTGATAAAAAACAAGGCTATGGTGATTGCTAAAAACTTGAAAGAAACCATTTTAACAGAGTTAAATACTCAGCAATTGGTACGCATTCCTGCCTCAGAGGAAGAATTTTTCGCTGTGGCTGAGGAATTGCCTTTTAAAATAGAATATCACCAAAACGAGATTGTTACTATGGGATTAGCATCATATTGGCATGAAAAAATCACTGCTACTTTTATAGGATTACTTTTCCAATTATTTAATTTACAAAAAGAGGATTTTGATATTCTGGGCAGTAATTCAGGTGTACAAATTCCCAAGTTTGAAGGTGGCTATTATATGCCCGACGTAATGGTAGTAAAAGGAAATCCAGCTTTTAAAGAAAAGTCTCGTGCCATCATTATTAATCCATACATTATCGTAGAAGTACTTTCGCCAGCCACCAAAGCCTTTGATTTATCAGAAAAACTATCAGAATACAAATTAATGAGTAGCCTTCAACAAGTGATTTACATTAATCCAGAAAAAGTAAGTGTTTCAACTTTTATCCGTTCCGAAAACCCCAATACTTGGATTAATCAAGATTTTTATAGCCTTGAAGATGCACTTAGCGTAGCAAACAGCAGTATTTCTTTAGCAGATATTTACCATAAAATTAAGTTTGAGGAATAAACATCTTTTTTATTAAACAAAAAGCCCAGTTGTTCCTTTGAATAATTGGGCTTTTTGTTTTTCAGTATTGTTAACTTTCAGAAAGTTGACAATACTCCTTTCCAATATAAACTCTTCCCTCCAACTCGAAGGAACAAATCGGCAAGCTGAAATTCTTCCCTCCAACTTGGAGCAACAAATCGACTTACTGAAATCCTTCCCTCCAACTCGGAGCAACAAATCGACATACTGAAATTCTTCCCTCCAACTCGGAGCAACAAATCGACATATTGAAATCCCTCCCTCCAACTCGGAGCAACAAATCGACACGCTGAAATTCTTTCCTGCAATGTGCAGGAGCAAATCGACATGTTGAAATTCCTTCCTGCATCATGCAGGGGGCAATCGGCACATTGAAATTCCTTCCTGCAACGTGCAGGAGACAATCGGCACGCTGAAATTCTTTCCTGCAACGTGCAGGAGACAATCGACACGTTGAAATTCCTTCCTGCATCGTGCAGGAGCAAATCGACACATTGAAACGCTATCCACAAATGTTAGCTTTCACATTATTTATTCGATATTAAATTCGCTCAAAATCACTTCAAAATTTGCATGTTTTATTTTTCTGTGCCTTCTTGCGTGAAATCCCAAAATTTCCCATACAATGAAAACAAAGTTGTTATTTATTTTACTTGCTCTTACTTTCTGTTTTAATACTTTTGCTCAAAAGAAAAAGCCTGCTAAAAAAGCTCCAGCGGTTAAAGTTTCAAAGATTGATTCTACTGAATTACTCAATAAAAATCCGCTGAAAGCTGGTGTGCAACAAGCGAAGGATTTTGTGGAGGCGAGTCTTAGCCCAAAAGATTTAACGGCTAATCAAAACGGCGAAAAACGATATTATGATTCTTATAAATTGCTTTTACACGCTGGTGAAGAACTTTTTTTAGAACATTCTTCTGCTAGTTTTAGAGTAATGTTGAGTTTGAAAACACCTGCCAAAGACAAGCAAGAACTTAGCTACGATTCTCAGCCTTTCAAAGGCAATAGCATCAATAAATTTCACTATGTTGCTCCAGTAACGGGGACTTATACTTTGTTGGCGACTTCTATGGATGCTGGGCAATTAGGAAAATATAAAATTGCAAAAACCATTACCACGGCTACAGCCATAGAATCTGGGCTTGACCAAACTTTTGCGAATCAGTTTAAGGCTTTAGAGAAATCGAAAAAAGAGAACTTTAAAAATATTACTGGCGAGAAAATCAAGAAGGATAAAAAAGAAGAAAAGAAAGATAAAACGGCTGGTTTAGAGAGTTTTAAGACTAATTTTGAATTAGTAAGTGGTAAAAATGCTCTTATTTTTAAAGATAATAATGGACAAACTGCCAATTACAAAAGCGTATTATTTGAAAGCGAAAGTGAAGAAGAAGTAAAAGCCAATTTCGAGCAATTGAAAAAGCAATTACAAGTACTTACCAGAAATTGGACGGAACAAAGTAATACCGACACCAACTATAGTTCTTCGACAGATACCGATTTTATTACCTTGAAAATCAACATGATTCCGCCAGTAAAGAAAAAACAAAAGCAACTTTATCAGCTTGAATTCGTTTACAATTAAACAGCGTAATCTATCATTTTTGTAAATACTAAAATTTTATGGCATGGCTTTTTAGAGGTCATGCCTATTTTTTATCCATAGAAACCTAAAAATAAATTCATTATGCAAACAGCATTGATTACAGGTGCAAACTCTGGGATTGGTTTGGCTACAGCAAAGGCTTTGGCAATTGAAAAATTTGAGTTGATTTTGTTAGTTAGAAGTGAAGAAAAAGCAAAAGCAACTGAATCAGAAATTCTGAAAGTTGCTCCGACGGCAAAAATGGATTTTATCATTGCAGATTTGGCGGATTTTTCTTCAATGAAAAAAGCGGCGGAAGAAGTAAAATCGAAATACAGTAAAATAGACCGATTGATTAATAACGCTGGATATTCGCCTGTAGGAATTTCTTTTACGAAGGATGGCTACGAGAAATCATTTGCGGCAAATCATTTAGGGCATTTTATTTTAACGATGAACCTCATTGATTTACTCAAGAAATCTCCCGAAAGTAGAATAATCAATCTTTCCTCAGCGGCTCATGCTTTAGGAAAAGTAAATCGCCTTTTCGAGAAAAATAATACAAAACTATCTGACATGGGAGCTTATGGCGATGGAAAACTAGCCAATATTCTATTTACAAAAGGATTGGCGAAATATTATAAGGATTCTTCTATTACAGCTTACAGTGTGCATCCAGGCGTTGTTAAATCCAATTTTGGAAGTGATATGAATGGGTTCTTGAAAATTGGTTTTGCATTAGCTCGTCCGTTTATGATTTCTGTAGAAAAAGGAGCGGCTACTTCTATTTATTTGGCAACGACTGATATTCAAGATTTAAGATTTAGAAATGGATATTACTTCACCAAATCGAAACCTGCTTCAACAATGAATAGTGGTATTACACCAGAAAGTGTAGAATGGTGCTGGCAGAAAAGTTTGGAAGCTGTGAGTGAGCTATAAGCTATGAGCCGTGAGCTTTGAGCTTTAGTTTTGTTAGCACGATTATCAAAATTCATAGCTCATATCTTGCAAAAGATTTTTATTTGCTTAAAAAAGTACAATTTTGTATTTACTTCAAAATGGGATAAAAAAGTAATCTGTCATATC
>NZ_JACHKT010000029.1 GCF_014204325.1 Arcicella rosea | reverse complement strand
CAAGTAAATCACCTCAAATAAAATGAAAAATCCACCCAGAATATGAGTGGATTTTATTATGAATGAATATTGAAAAACAATTTTCAAGGAAAGCCCATTGAAAAAGACCGCTTTAAGTAAACTCTATTGCACTCAGAGTGCTCTATAAGACCAATCTGAGTGAACTCTAATGCATTCGGAGTGCTCTATAAGATCACTTTAAGTGAACTATAATGTACTCGAAGTGCTCTATAAGACCACTTTAAGTGAACTCTAATGCACTCCGAGTGCTCTACAAGACCGCTTCGAGTGAACTCTTATGCACTCGGAGTGCTCTATAATACCGCTTCGAGTGAACTTCATGCAATTGACCGACAGCCGAAGACCGAAAGCTACCCACTAATACCTCTTAATCTGCTCCATAATCTTAATTTGCTCTAAAACTTCTTCTGGTTTTACTAATAATTCAGCTTTACCAGTTATGGCTTCATAAAGATTTTGGAAAAGTATTCCCCAATCGCCTTTTAGGGTTTCAATCGTTCCTCTGAAATGTAAACCGTTGATGTCTGTATTAATAATGCCCGAATTACTTTCTGGCTCAATGCCGAAAGCATCCATATTTGGCATAATGCCCGCTTTTAGATGGTCTTCTTGTACGTCTATTCCATACTTTACGAAAGAACCTTTTGTTCCGTACAAAATATATCTTGGACCTTCTTCACGCACTAACAAACTTGACTTTAAAGTAACCTTTAGTTTACCATAATTGAGTCTAATATCAAAAGAATCATCTATTTCAGAGCCTATTCTTTCTGTACAGGTTTCGCCCCAAACTTTTTCTGGTGTACCAAAAAGCACAATCGCTTGGTCGATAATATGTGAACCTAAATCATACAAAATACCATTAGCGGCATTGTTGGTTTCTTTCCATTTTTTGGCATTTAAAATTGGTTTGTAGCGGTCGAAATGTACTTCGTAGCTTAGTAAATCTCCCAATAAGCCATCTTCAATTACTTTTTTTACCGTCATAAAATCGCTATCAAAACGGCGATTTTGGTAAATAGAGATGATTTTACCTCTTACTTTAGCTAATTGAATCAATTCTTCGGCTTCTTCAGCAGTAGCGGTGAAAGGTTTTTCTACCAATACGTGCTTGTTTGCCAACAGACATTTCTTGGCAAATTCGTAATGTGTGGCGTTTGGTGAACAAATACTTACCAAGTCGATATCATCGTCGGCTAATACTTCTTCCAAACTTTTCATTACTTCAACAGTTGGGAAATATTCTTTTGGATTTTGACTATTAGAAACAATCGTTTTAAGATTGAAATTAGGATTTACCGAGAAAAATGGGGCTTGGAGGTATCTGCCTGATAAACCAAAACCAATGAGTGCAACATTCAACATTATTTATTGGGAGTCTGTTTATAAATTTATTCTAACAAAATAAGTAAAAAACTACCAAATTTTACTGAAAAAACTAGGGTTTACAAGATTCATCTATACCTCATTTGCTAAATTATCAGACAATTAGCTGATATTTCATTATGGTTCTCGTAAATTTGTAGTCTTATAACAAAACGATAATAAAGAACTTTAAAAATAACGGTGTAACCAATGTTAAATCTCGTCTTATTCGGCCCTCCAGGTGCAGGTAAAGGAACACAGTCAGCTAAATTAATTGAGAAGTATCAGTTAGTTCATATTTCTACAGGAGATATGTTTCGCATGCACATTTCTAATAATACTGATCTCGGGCAACGTGTGAAACAAATCTTAGCTGATGGGCTTTTAGTGCCAGATTCGGTGACGATAGATATGTTAGAAGAAGAAGTAAAGAATAATCCTGAGGCAAAAGGATTTATTTTTGACGGTTTTCCACGTACTGTAACACAAGCAGAAGCACTAGATGCTTATTTGACCAAAAATGGACAAAAGATAAATGGTGTAGTTCAGTTAGATGTTAACGAAGACGAAATCAAAAATAGAATTGCTGAAAGACAAAAAGTATCGGGTCGTGCTGATGACGATGCTGATAAATTGTTGAAGCGTATCGACGAATACTTCTCTAAAACTGTTCATGTTTTACCATATTACGATGCCCAAGGCAAAGTGTCAAAAGTAAATGGAATCGGCAATATCGAAGAAATTTTTACTAATATCTGTACTGCAATTGATGCAGTAAAATAATTTATCTGTGGGTAATTTGTAGCGATTTTTAGATTTCTACAAATTACCCATTTTTAAATCAATCAATAATATATATCAAAATATCATGGCATCCAACTTCATTGACTACGTAAAAATTAACGTCCGTTCGGGCCACGGAGGAAGCGGTTCTAGCCATTTCCGTCGTGAAAAACACGTACCTAAAGGTGGTCCAGATGGTGGTGATGGCGGTCGTGGAGGACACGTTGTTTTGAGAGGAAACTCACAACACTGGACTTTACTCCACCTAAAATACCAAAAACATATTTTTGCGAAAGACGGAAAAGGTGGCGAAGGCGGACGCCGTTCGGGGCTTCAAGGAGAAGATGCAATCATTGATGTTCCATTAGGAACTATCGTAAAAGACCCAGAAACAGGGGAAGTATTAGCTGAAGTTACAAAACACGACGAAGAAGTAATTTTATTAAAAGGCGGAAGAGGCGGTTTAGGAAATACTAATTTTAAATCATCAACAAATCAAGCTCCACACTATGCGCAGCCGGGTGAAATAGGCGAAGATATGTGGGTTGTTTTAGAACTTAAAGTATTGGCAGACGTAGGTTTGGTTGGTTTCCCGAATGCAGGAAAGTCAACTTTACTTTCAGTAATGTCGGCTGCTACTCCAGAAATTGCAGATTATCCTTTTACTACGTTAACACCAAATTTGGGTGTGGTGGCTTATCGAAATTTCAAGTCGTTTATCATGGCTGATATTCCAGGGATTATCGAAGGTGCTGCTGAAGGTAAAGGCTTAGGAACTAGATTTTTAAGACATATCGAGCGAAATTCTATTTTGTTGTTTATGGTACCAGCTTCGGTAGAAAATATCGAAGAGGAGTATTTAATCCTACTGAATGAATTAAAGCAATATAATCCTGCTTTACTAGATAAAGAAAGAATTTTGGCGATTTCTAAAATGGATTTGATTGCTTCTGAAGAAGAAAAAGCAGCAATTCTCAAGCAAATTCCAGAAAACTTACCTTACGTCCTGATTTCTTCGGTGATGCAACAAGGCTTAACAGAATTGAAAGATTTATTGTGGACAACTTTACAGAACGCTCAGCCAGCAGTGGAAAAAGCTACTGAAGATGTTGAAAAACTTGAAAGCGATTCTGAATAAAATATTTATAATCTACATTTCATTGATTTTATCTGAAATGTAGATTATTATAGTACCCATCAACTTCATTAGATTACAGCATCCGTTTGTAACAAAAGCAATCAACTCAATAACTATGAAAACAAGCTGTTCATATCTTTTAATGATTTGGTTGATCCTATCATTAAAGGTATCGTCTGCACAAACGCCAATAATTACAGCTTCTGGTGTTTATACGTGTACTGCTACGGGAACTTCAAAACTTACTTTACCAAGTGGTTATGTTGTTTATGAATGGTATAATGCTAGCAATGTTTTAGTTGCTACAACACAAACTTATCTTGCTACGCCCGGAACTTATACGGCAAAAGTAAAACAAACTGCGATTGGTTCTTATATTTCAGTAAGTGCTTTTACGGTTACACAAATTGTTCCTACTGCTCCAACGGTTACTCCACCGACAGATGTTACAACGGCTGTTTGTGGTTCAAGTATTAGAAACGTTGTAGCGAGTGGTGCAGCCAATTATGATTGGAAAAGAGACGGAACATCTTTAAGTATCGCCACAGCAACGTTATCAGTTGCAGGAACTTCTGTAACAACTGCGGGTACTTATTCTTATAGCGTTTCAACAACTAATAGTACAACAGGTTGTACATCAACGAGTACTGCTGTTAGTTTAAAAGTATCACCGAAACCAACAACGCCAGTAATTTCACCAGTCAGTCCCAATTTAATTTGTGGAACTGATACAAAAACATTAACCGCAACGACGGGAGGAGCTTCTTATCTTTGGAAGCGAAATGGAACAGTATTGAGTTCTAGTACAAATACTTTAGCTGTTACAGGAAACGATGTTTTAGTTGCAGGCACTTATAATTACAAAGTAGTTCTTCAAAATTCAGTTGGTTGTGCATCTGATACTTCGGTGGCTGTTACTTTAAAGGTTTCTCCCAAACCAACAACGCCCGTAATTTCACCAGTCAGTCCCAATTTAATTTGTGGAACTGATACAAAAACATTAACCGCAACAACTGGCGGAGCTTCTTATCTTTGGAAGCGAAATGGAACAGTATTGAGTTCTAGTACAAATACTTTAGCTGTTACAGGAAATGATGTTTTAGTTGCAGGGACTTATAATTACAAAGTAGTTCTTCAAAATTCAGTTGGTTGTGCATCTGATACTTCGGTGGCTGTTACTTTAAAGGTTTCGCCTAAGCCAACAACGCCAGTAATTTCACCAGTCAGTCCCAATTTAATTTGTGGAACTGATACAAAAACATTAACCGCAACGACGGGTGGAACGTCTTATATTTGGAAGCGAGATGGCACAGTACTTAGTTCAACGACCAATAGTTTAGCAATCAGCGGAGCTAGCCTTGTTACAGCGGGAGTTTATAAGTATAAAGTAGTACTTATTAATGCAGTTGGCTGTGCTTCTGATACTTCTGCGATAATCAATTTAACATATTCTCCGAAACCCACAACACCAATCATTTCGCCAGTTGTTCCTAATTTAATTTGTGGCACTACTACAAAAGTTTTAACTGCTACCAGTGGTGGTGCTTCTTATATTTGGAAACGTGATACAACAACGCTAAGTACTGTCATCAATACTTTATCAGTTAAAGGGACAGATGTTTTAGTGGCAGGAACTTATAATTACAAAGTTGTGCTAAAAAATGCTGCAGGTTGTTTTTCTGATACTTCGTTAGCGATAAGCTTAAAAGTTTCTCCCAAGCCTGCTACTCCAGTGATTTCATCTGTCAGTCCAAATTTAGTATGTGGAACAGAAGTGAAAACATTAACAGCTACAAGTGGAGGTACTTCTTATGTTTGGAAAAGAGATACTACTACATTAGCTTCAGCGATTAATACTTTATCAGTTAAAGGAACGGATGTTTTAACGGCTGGTACTTATAGTTATAAAGTTGTTTTAAAAAATTCAATTGGTTGTGTTTCTGATACTTCGGTCATATTTAGTTTAAAGGTTTCACCGAAGCCAGTCAAACCTGTTATTGCTCCTGTTGATACCAATGCCATTTGTGGTATAAGTACTAAAACACTTACAGCAACAACTGGCGGTACATCCTATATTTGGAAACGAGATACTACCACTCTGTCTTCAAAAATAAATGCTTTAATTATTACTGGGAATGATGTATTAAAAGCAGGTACTTATGCTTATAAAGTAGTCTTACAAAATGCTGTAGGTTGTTTATCTGATACTTCAGTAGCTGTCAGTTTAAAAGTTTCTCCAAAACCAGCTACACCAGTTATTACTACCCCAAGTTCAACCTTGATTTGTGGTTCAGAAACTAAAATATTGACTGCTACCAGCGGAGGAAGTTCATATATTTGGAAACGTGGGGGAACGATTCTTTCATCAAAAGTAAATACGATAACTGTTGCAAGAAGCGATGTAAGTACAGACGGAACTTTCAATTTTACAGTTACCTTAAAAAACATCGTTGGTTGTTCTTCTGATACTTCAGCAGTGCAAGCTTTAGTACTTTCTGTCAATCCTGCCAAACCTACCATTATTGCTGGGAGTACTACCACTTTTTGTGATGGAGGAAGTGTAGTTCTATCTTCATCCTATACCAGTAATGAGAATGTTTGGAGTAGAATAAATGGAACAGATATACAAACCTCTGGAGCAAATGGCATTACAGTAACGACAAGTAATACTTACACAGTAAAGGCAAAAAATATTTATAGTTGTTTTTCTGTTTCGTCTGAACCTCAGATTGTTACAGTAAATGCAAATCCAAGTCCGCCAGTTGTATTAGAGGGAACAGCAGTCAGTATCTGTAATCTTGATAGCACAGTATTGAATGCAAACAATAAAGGAAACGGAGTGTATTCATGGAATAATGGAAAGAAAACAAGAAGTATTACCGTAAATACTGCTGGGAATTATAGCTTAACTTATACTGATGGAAATACTTGTACTTCTGCTCCTTCATTAGTTACAGTATTAACGGTAAATCCTTTGCCTGCAAAACCAACCATTACTGCAACCAGACCATTAGAGTTTTGTGATGAAGATTTTACTACGTTGAGGTCATCAGTTTCTTCAGGTTATATATGGAGTAATGGACAAACAAGTGCTCAAATTGATGTAAAAGTGTCCTCAATCATTTCTGTGATAGCTGTTTCTGATAAAGGTTGTAAATCAAAAGATGCTTCAAATCCAGTAACTGTTATTGTTAATCCTTTACCGAATACGCCAAATGTTTTAGCCAATGGACCATTAATTTTCTGTCCAGATTCTACTGTTACTTTGTCATCTTCTGTAATTGGAACTGAATATATTTGGACGAATACGCTTAATAGCACAGTTTTCAATAAAACACAAGCTGTTATCATTGCAGAACCCGGAGAGTATGCTGTTCAGGCTATTAGTGTAAAAAAATGTGTTTCTAAAATATCAAAAAGTGTAAAAGTAAATGTGCGTGAAGCACCACAGCCAGCTAGTATTTTGGCATCGCCAATAGCTACTTTCTGTAAAGGTGGAAATGTTACTTTAAGAGCTTTGATTGCCAACGGAAATGTTGACCGATACAGTTGGAGAAATGAAGATAATCAAAAGGAAATAGCAACTGCTTCATCTATTACAACCGATACTTCTGGAAGATATTCTGTGAAAGTAAGAGATGTTTTTGGTTGTTTCTCTGCTTATTCCAGAGTACTGAAAGTTACGGTAAATCCATTGCCGAATAAACCTACTTTAACAATTGTTCGCCCTAAAATTTTCTGTGATGGCGACAGTACTTTATTACAAGCAAGTTTACCAAGTACCACAACAAATGGCAGTAAAAATATTTATCAATGGACAGTTGACGGACAATTACAAAACAATATAAATGGACGAACTTTTGTTTGGAAAAAAGCCAATTCAATTGGCGTAGCCATCATTGATACAAATGGTTGTAAATCTGTGGCAAGTTCCGATACAATAAAAACAACTGTTAATTCATTACCATCTGCACCATCAATAACCATCAGAGGTTCAAACCCATTCTGTGCAGATAAAAATGTTTCTTTGACTGCCATCGGTGTACAGGCTAATAGTTATAAATGGAGTATTTCTTCAAGTACTAGCAGTACAATTACGGTAAATACGGCTGGCAATGTAACGGTTCAGGCAGTAAGTGCTTTTGGATGTTTTTCTAAATCATCTCAACCGATTATTTTAAATACTTATCCATTGCCTACTGCCCCGCAAATTGTTAATGTTTCAAGTACTGTTTTTTGCGATGGAGAAAGCGTTACTTTATCTACTGTCAATACAAATAAGGCTTATTGGTTTAAAACAACGAATGACTCTCTTGGAACAGGTTCAAACAATAGGATTACTATCAATAAATCAGGGAATTATTTTGCGAGGGTAGAAGATAAAAATTCATGTTTTTCAGCTCCTTCTAATAGTATTACGGTTGATGTACGTTCGCTTCCAAGTACGCCAGTTATCACGCAAGCTGGAGCTTTCTATTTAGAAGCACAAAGTAATGGCGATGAGGAAGGCTATATTTGGAAGTACAACAACGACGTCCAAAAAAACTTTCTCTCAAAAACTATCAAAGTAAAGAAAGATGGTGACTATCAAGTACAATCAAGTGTTTTGTACAACCAAGTAGCCTTGCCTTCAGGTAAACTCATGTGTTACTCAAAACCTTCGGTAGTTTATAAATATGTTCAAGATTTATCTTTTGAAGGAGTAAATGTTTATCCTAATCCAACCGCTTCTGGCGATATTACGATTCAAGTGGTGGAGGATTTAGTAGGCGCTGAATTGATTGTATATACCATGGAAGGGAAAATTATTGATGAATTCAAAATTGGGAAATTTGATACGCCGAAAACGATAAAGCTGACGGGTTCAATCGGCAACGTTTATTATATTAAACTAAAAACAGATAGTTTTGAAAAAGTAAAGAAAGTATTAGTGATGAACTAAGTATAGCAACTCGAAATAAAAAAGCCTTTCAATTCTTGATTTGAATTAAAAGGCTTTTCCTTTTTTATATATCGCAAATTAAAACACCTTGTTTTAATGAAGCAATTTTATCAGCTTTTGCTGGAATAAACTCTTGTCCAACGAAACCTTTGTAACCAGTATCAACAATTGCTTTCATGATGGCTGGGTAATATAATTCTTGGCTATCGTCAATTTCATTTCTACCCGGAACGCCACCAGTGTGGTAATGAGAAATGTATTGGTGATATTTTTTAATCGTTGCAATTACGTCCCCTTCCATGATTTGCATGTGATAAATATCGTAAAGCAATTTGAATTTATCAGAACCAACCATTTCGCACAAAGCTGCACCCCAATCAGTATGGTCACATTGATAATCTTTATGGTTTACTTTAGAGTTCAACAGCTCCATCGTGATGGTTACATCATATTTTTCGGCTGTTTTCATGATTCTCTGCAAACCTTTCTTACAATTAATCAATCCATCTTCATCACTTAAACCATTTCTGTTTCCAGAAAAAGTAATTAAGTTTTTAACACCAGCTTTAGCTGCTTTCGGAATTAAGTCTTCGTATAAAGCGACTAAAGCATCATGATTTTTAACATTGTTGAAACAGCTTGTTAAACCCATTCCATTTCCCCAGTTGTTAGCCTCTGGCCAACCAATGGCCGACGTAAGCCCATATTTTTTTAAGATTTCCCATTCCGAAGGCCCAGTCAATTCAAGACTTTGCATTCCTATTTCTTTCGCAGATTTACATAAATCTTCAAAAGGAATAGATGAATAACACCAACGGCAGGCTGAGTGATTTACTCTACCCTTTAATGCGGCACCTATCTGTGTGTCTGCCGCTTCAATGCGATTGCTGAGCGAAGAAGTAAGCATGGTTGCAGTTACCGCACCGACTCCCTGTAGAGCCGCTCGGCGTGAAAAAGTTTTTTCCATAGTTTATATTATTCCTGATTTGAACCTAAAGAGTATAGCTGAAAGAATTAATACTCAAATTCTATGAAATTTAGGATATTTTTTTGAAAAAACAATCCTGATAATCTCTGTTGATACACGAAAAGAATAATAAAAAAGGCTTTCTAACAAGATATTAATGTTTTTAATACCTGATAGAAAGCCTTTTATGGAAATTATATCAATTTATTGATTCCAAGTTTTCATCATGTGTAATGTCTCGAAAGCAGCTTTTTGATTGTATTCAAAAGCCAAGCTTTTATAATTTACTAAATCGACGATGGTACCAATGAAACAAAGACCTAAAGTAAAGAAATAAAGTATTCCCATTCCAATTTGGCCTGTTAAAAAACGTTGAATTCCTGCAAGCCAAAAGAAACCAACAATGGTTGTTACTAAAATAAGAGTTGTATCTCGGCGTTTGTTTTGATACATCATCACGAAGGTTTTTTGTTGGTCTTCTGAGTAATCTTTGATTAAATTTTGGATAAACATGGCTTCCTCGGCTTCAAGATTAGAAAGCATCATCATTAAGTTCGGATTCATAGTTTTGTATGTTTAAATGTTGGTAAGTATTTTTTTGTTAATATAATAATTCTGTGAATAATCACAATCAATGCGAAAATGCCAAGTGGATGACTGTCAAATGATTGTTTGAAATTTCCGTGTAATAAAAACGAAATAGCATGACCAATTCCGCAACCCGGACAAAATGAAAATCCTAAATTTTTTATCGGACAAAGCGTAAAATGATTTTCCAGAGGATTATCCAAAAACAACCAGATTAAAGCACCCAGCCAGAAAATTAGTTCGATATTGAATTTGTGTTTCATTGTGAATCAAAGGTGGATTGATTTTCTGAATATTGGCTATAATTATACACCAATTGTCTTTTTCATGGGTGAATACTTCGTTTTTAAGGATGAAAATATTTATACTTCTTAAATCAGAAAATTATGCAACATTATCAGAAACAAATATAAATACTTGTAATGTTGTAAATGTGTATCTTTGTGGAAGCTTTTAGCATTCGGATTTCAGTCGTCGGCTATCAGTTTTAGTTTAAAAGTAAGATTTAGCATCAGGTATAAAAGCAGTTTTCTTTTTATATTTTATCCGAAAGCTTATGGCAGACGACTAATAGCTTTATTCTTAAAGCCAAAAATGAAAAAAATACTCATACGCATATTTTGCCTTTTGATGGCGTTCCAAGTGCTTTTCGCAAGCGTTGGATTTGCTATGTATGAGCATCTTTGTAAAATTAGTGGCAAAAGTAAAATTACTTATACTCAGCCCAAACGCTCTTGTTGTGCCAGTAAAGCTAAGATGACCAATAATTCATCTAAGACTACCATCAAAAGAGCGAAGTGTTGTTCTGATGCGGTTACGCATTATAAAATTTCGCCGAATGCTTCGCAAGGAGTACATTTAGATTTTCATTTCCCTGCTTTCGATTGGCTGGCAGAAACGCCTGTTTTACCTACATTTTCTTGGGCTTCACAGTCGGTTTCTTTTAAAATTCCACATTACTACAATACTGCTCCGCCTTTGTTTGGGCGAGAACGCCTTATTTTCATCCAGTCTTTCTTAATCTGATTTTTTGTTAGAATCTCAAACGTTATCTTTCAGGTAATTGTGTTATCTTATTGTTGATAAATAAGCAAAAGCCTCTTCGTTTTAAAATTTTAACATCAAAAAATCATGAATTCTACTGTCGCTTTAAAAAGACTCTCTGGATTTATTGTCCTTATAATCAGTAATATAGTGTTTAGTTTTCAAACTTTTTCTCAAAGTGGAGAAATTGTTCGTGGAATCGTTTTAGAAAAAAAATCTGACGGGAAAAAAGAAGCCATTATCGGTGCAACACTCCGTTGGCAGAATGTACAAAGAGGTACTTCATCTGATGAAAAAGGAGAATTCTCCTTATCAAAAGCTCCACAAAATCATCAATTAATCGTTAGTTCAGTAGGTTATAAAACTGATACGTTGATGGTTCATTCCTTAGCATTTTTAGAGATTTATCTCAATCCAGAAAATGCGGCTTTGGCGGAAGTTGTTGTAAAAGCCGAAGCTACTTCTATGGATAGAATGAATCCTATTCATACCGAAATCATTACTTCAAAGGCTCTTGCCAAAGCGGCTTGCTGTAATTTATCCGAAAGTTTTGAAACCAACGCTTCCGTCTCTGTAAGTTATTCAGATGCCGTAACAGGGGCAAAGCAAATCCAATTATTAGGTTTATCGGGCAATTATATCCAAACGAATGTTGAAAACATTCCTGCGATTCGTGGATTAAACAGCACTTTTGGTTTGAATTATATTCCCGGTACTTGGATTTCTTCGATTGATGTTGGTAAAGGGGCTGGTTCGGTAGTAAGTGGCTACGAGTCGATGACGGGTGCTTTGAATGTGGAATTAGCTAAACCTGATGCAGCCGAAAAATTGTACTTGAATACTTACTTGAACAGTCAGGGTAGGGGAGAAATCAATTTGAATTTAGCCAATAAAATCAATGAAAAATGGTCTGTTGGTTTGTTGACGCACGCCAGTACTTTGCAAACGAAGTTAGACCCAAACAAAGATGGCTTCTTAGACTTACCACTTTACATACAATACAATGCCATCAATCGTTGGAAGTACCAAAGTGATAAAATGATGGCTTCTTTTGGAATTAAAGCACTTTATGAAGATCGTTTGGGCGGACAAGTAAATTTTAATCCTGATACCGACCGCAATACTGCCAAAGCTTATGGTTTTGGAAGTACTACCAAACGCTATGAATTCTTTAGTAAAACCGCCAAACTCTATCAAACAAAGCCTTATCAAGGTTTAGGATTTATCGTCAATGGAGTTTATCATGATAACGTCTCTTATTTTGGTTTTAAAAACTATTCTGGTACTCAAAAGGGTTTGTACGCTAACTTAATCTATCAAAATATTTTCGGAAATACCAATCATCAATACAAAGCTGGTTTAAGTTATTTGTTAGACGATTATAATGAAAAGTATCTTGATTCTACTTTCAAAAGAACCGAATCTGTACCGGGTGCTTTTGTAGAATATACTGAAACCATTCCTGAAAAATTAACGCTTGTTTTGGGCGGAAGAGTAGATTTTCATAATCTTTATGGAACAAGATTTACGCCTCGTGTGCATTTGAAATATGATATTACTTCTGAAACGCATCTTCGTTTAAGTGCAGGAAAGGGTTGGAGAATGCCCAATGCCATTGCTGAAAACTTCGGGATGTTAGTCAATTCTAGACAACTGTCTGTGCCAGAAGTTATTCGTCCAGAAGAGTCTTGGAATTTCGGGGCGAGCTTGAGTAACGATTTTTATCTCTTTGGCAAAAAAGGAACAGTCATTTTAGATGTGTATAGAACCAACTTCCAAAACCAATTAATCGTAGATATGGAAAATGCTGATTTAGTCCGTTTCTATAATTTAAAAGGTCGCTCATTCTCGAATAGTTTTCAGGCAGAAGTAAATTATGCCCCAAGTAAACGCATCGAAACCAAATTGGCTTATCGCTTATTTGATGTTCAAAACGATGTTTTGACACCAACTGGCGAGCTTACTTTGTTGCCGAAACAGTTTGTAAACCGTGAAAGAGTATTATTCAACATTGCGTATGCCTTGCCTTATAACAAATGGAAGTTTGATTTCACTTGGCAATGGAATGGCAAGCGTCGTATTCCTAATAGTAGCGAAGGACACGTTCATTCTGCGACTTCTCCTTCTGTTTTCGCTCCTGCTTTTTCAAATATTAATGCACAGGTTACGAAGGCTTTCTTGAAATGGGAAATGTATGTGGGAGGAGAAAACCTAAACAACTTTACCCAAAGCAATCCGATTATTGCGGCGAATGACCCTTTCGGTAGAAATTTCGATGCCTCAATGGTTTGGGGGCCAGTTATTGGGCGAATGATTTATGTGGGGATGCGTTATAAAATTAAATAGGCTGTCATGAAATTATACATCAAAAATATGGTTTGTGACCGCTGTAAAATGGCGGTTAGCCAAATACTTACTCAGCTAAATATAGAAGTACAACAAATGGAACTGGGTGAAGTAAGCATTAAACAGGATTTAGACGAAAATATCCAAATTACTTTAGCGAAACAATTAGAAAGTATTGGCTTTGAATTATTGGATGATAAACGTAAAAAGATTGTTGAGAAGATAAAGAATGTAGTGATTGAAATGGTGCATCAGTCAGGTACGGATGTTGATAAAATTACGCCTTCTTTTCTGATTTCAGAACGTGTTGGCAGAGATTATAAGTATTTAAGTACGCTGTTTTCGGAAGTAGAAGGAAAGACGATAGAACAATATTTGATTTTCCAGAAGATAGAAAAAGTGAAGGAATTATTAATTTACGATGAATTGACATTAAGCCAAATTGCCGACCAATTGCATTATAGTAGCGTTCAACATTTATCGAATCAGTTCAAAAAAGTAACGGGACTAACACCCAGTCGCTTTAAAGAATTGCAAAATCATAAAAGAAAAGCCATTGATGCGATTTAGGTTTCTGAACAAGCTCTGTTAGTAAGTTTTGTTAACTTTTGAAAAGTTGACAAAACTAGAAATCGGATGCTTATATTCTCTGAGCGGATGGCTATATTCTCCGAGAAGGTGCTTAGATTCTCCGAGTGGGTGGTCATATTCTCCGAGGAGGTGCTTATATTCTTCGAGCGGGTGGCTATATTCTCCGAGAAGGTGCTTATATTCTTCGAGTGGGTGGTCATATTCTCCGAGAGGATGCTTACATTCTTCGAGTGGGTTGTCATATTCTCCGAGAAGGTGCTTATATTCTAAAAGCGGTAGCTTAAATACTTGAGTTTGAGCTTTGTCAACTTTCAAAAAGTTGACAAAGCTGGGAATAAAAACTCATCAGATAAAACAGAAACAAATTTTAAAAAACATAATAAACAATTAAACAAACAACAACATGAAAAAGAACATTTTAGTATTCGTCCTTTTATTGGTTTCAGTGTTCACTTTTGCAGAAACACCTAAGACAGAAACTGTAAAAATCAAAACTTCTGCCATTTGTGAAATGTGCAAAGAACGCATTGAGAAAAAATTAGCTTTTACTAAAGGAGTATCAGAATCTAATTTGAATGTAGAAAGTAAAGACAAAGTCGTGACAGTAACATTCAATCCAAAGAAAACATCTGTGGACAAAATCAAGAAAGCGATTTCAGAAGTAGGTTACGATGCAGAAGAAGTAGCAGCTGATGCAAAAGGTTATGACAAATTACCTTCTTGCTGTAAAAAAGGTGGTTCAGCTCACTAAGCGATTACCGTTATTACTCATTCCATGTGTCAAGTTCATGGAATGGGTTTTTATGGAAAAATAATTTTAATGCTCATTAAAAATCAAATCCTCAATTGTTTTCATTGGAAGAAACATTTTCCCAGAACTTGGTAGCAAAATAAAACCGTAAGATTCATAAAATGCTTGAGCTTTTGTATCAATGGCATCTACTACCACTGCAATTGTTCCTAATTGATTAGATAATTGATAACATTCATTGAGAGCATCTAAGAGTAAAATTTCGCCAAAGCCTTTTCCTTGAAATGACTTATCAATGGCTAACCTACCCAGTAATATAACAGGTAAATCTTCATAGCTTTTGGGTAGTTTTTTGCTCAATTCTTCTGGCAAAGAGTCTTTTTTGATTGCATTGGCAGATAATGTATAATAGCCTTTTACTGTCTGTTCATCATCCACTAAAACATAGCACACCGATAGTTTCCTTTTTACATCTTGGTTTGCTTGTTTACTTATATAATTATCTAACAGTGGTTGACCACAGCTAAATGTGTCTTTTTTATGTAGATTAGCTAATTTCTGAATCTGAGCTTGCATTTTGTTCTATAAATTTTTTGTAGTTTAATTGAGCTCTTTTCAATTTGCTATTAGGTTGTGGTGGATTTAATATCGCATCAACAAAAACTCTTTTATCTTCAAGCGACTTTAGAATTAAGTTGTTTTCTAATATTATCTCATTTGCTTGTTTATTGATACAATAAATTATAAACTCAGACAAATTTTTAAATCCACTAATTTCAGAAGCGTATTTAACGAACTCTTTTTGTTCTTTGCTAATCCGAACATCAATTCTATCGTTAATTATTGTTCCCATTTTTTTAAATCTTTAAATCTTTAATTCTTGTTTTTTGTTTAAGTTTTTATTTTTCTATCGTTTCTAATTTTTTTTAATCATATTTTTTTGTTTGAAGTTGATTGAGTTATTTCTTTTATTAGCCAATATTGTGCGACAGACGTATGACAAACTGAAAATATTTCAGAATAGACTTTCGAATTAGCAATGCAAATGTACGAATATTCGCCGTACATAATTTGATTATTAAAAATAATTTAGCTTTAAAAATACAAATGGGTTGCTGATTCAAAATCAACAACCCTTTTGTAATTTAAAAGCTCACCACTCAAGGCTTAAAGCTATTACGCTAACATTCCCAATAAAGAAGAAAGCTTATCTTTTAAATCTTTTCTATCTACGATAAAATCAAGGAAACCGTGTTCTAAAACAAATTCTGCACTTTGGAAACCTTTTGGTAAATCTTTACCAATGGTTTCACGAATTACTCTTGGACCAGCGAAACCAATCAAAGCACCGGGTTCAGAGATGTTGAAATCTCCAAGCATGGCATAAGAAGCTGTAACACCACCAGTCGTTGGGTCTGTCAATAAAGAAATGTAAGGAATTCCTGCCTCAGCTAATAGGGCTAATTTTGCAGAAGTTTTTGCCATTTGCATCAAAGAAAAACCTGCTTCCATCATCCTTGCACCACCGGATTTTGAAATCATCAAGAATGGGATTTTGTGTGCAAGTGCATAGTCGATACCTCTTGCAATTTTTTCACCTACAACCGAACCCATCGAACCACCAATAAATGAAAAGTCCATTGCAGAAACAACGATTTCAATATCGTTCACTTTACCGTGTGCAGTTCTAACGGCATCTTTCAACCCTGTTTTCTTTTCAGTAGCCTTGATACGATCTGGATATCGTTTTGTATCCACAAAATTCAAAGGATCACCTGATGAAAGCATGGCATCCAATTCTGTATATTTTGTTTGGTCAAAAAGTAGCTCGAAGTACTCTTGTGAGCCAATTTTCTCATGATAATTACAGTTTGAACATGTATAAGCGAACAAACGATGTTCACGAGTGTGCATTGCTTTTTTGCAAGATGGACACTGATACCAAAGCCCATCTGGAGCTTCACGTTTTGATTCTGTAGGGGTTAAAATACCCTTATCTTTTCTGGTAAACCAAGACATATTTTATGTTTGCTAAATTCAAATGTTAAAGATTGAAAGCCTTTTGTTCCAAGTTTGTGATGTCGCTTTATCCATTTTAGGAATGGAAAAATCTTCGCAAAGATAAGGTATTGCGATTCGACTTATAACATTTTTGTGAAAAATTGTATAAGTCACAACAAAAACGAGCCTGATTGAATACACAAAAAGGCTCGTTTGAATTTGTTCAAAAAGATTATTTTGCTAGAATTATCTTTTTATTGATTACTCCATTTTCAGTTTGAAGTTTCAATAAATAAGTACCATTTGATATTCCACCAAGGTTAATAATATGGTTGAATTCGTTTCCTGAGTTGTTATGTTGCTCGTTGAAAACAGATAATCCAAATATATTTACTACATTGATTGTTACGTTTTTGGTAGCTTTGGCAAAACTAGCTTTTATTTTGTATTCGCCAGTAGTTGATGGATTTGGAGAAATTGCTACTTCAATATCATTACTTATTTCATTACCCAAAACGGTAGGATTGGTTGGCGTAACAGGTTTACCTGATGGCCCTTGAATATTTAAGTTATCTACAGTCCAGCCCCAACCATGAGCTAATGGGTCAGCTAAAAGTCTGAAACGAACTAGAACATTATCACCCGCTCTAAAATCGCCAGAACTTAGCATATTGATTTCTCTTTTTCTGAAAAGATTAGGATTGCCGACTGTCTTAGAGTTTTGGTCTTTATCAAGATTCAATGCCGTCCAAGCTTTAGCCCATTCAGGGTCGTCGTTAGAATCCCAACCTGGTTGGAACCATTGCCAAGTTTTACCACCATCTTTAGAGCCTTCTACAACAACGTAGTCGAAGAACTCTCTATCTGGAAATACAGAACCAGCAGCACCTGTTTCTACTAAAACTACTTCGTCGAAATAGATTTTAGCTGTATCACTTCTCAAAGTAATTGGTCTTAACAATTGAGCAATGTAGTTTGAGAAAAGGTTTCCATCAGATTCAAATACTTCTTCCGAACCATTTTTATAAGGATGATCTGAATTTAAAGCTATACTAGTAAAATTGGTAGGTCTTGAAAAAGTAAAACCTTTCAAATAAAAATCTTCAGGAGCAGCAGGCGAAGTATCGAAATTATTATTGTAGGTATTCACTGCTGGGAATAATTTCAATACTTTGAATTCGTAAAAACCAGTTTCTGGAGAGAATCTTGTATTTCTGGCTTTCGCTTTATCTTTTACGACGATACGATATTTTACAACATCATTTCCTTTGAATTGTGTTGAAGTGAATTTAAAACTGCCATCAAAAGTAATGGTTCTATCTTCAGTGGTGTAGGTCAATAAAATTGGTGCTTGCTTTACATCATTGATATAATATTCTACATAAGCACTATCAATCCCGATGTTATCAAAGGCTTGTCCTTGTGGTAATTTTACTTCTGTATCGGTCGTGTAAATAGAGTAAATATTGTTGGTATAGCCAATAACAGGTTTTACAGTATCAGCACCAATTGTAAATTGATAGAAATTAGTAAAGCCTTTGGTGCTCAATGGAGCTTCGGCTGGTGTCGCTAATTTTCTTCCTGCCAAATCTTCTCCTTGCCAATAATAACTAATTTGTCTTCTATCCGCTGATTTTGGAAGTGTGTAAGAATATAGATTGCCACTTTTAGTTAAAGGTACTTCCTTAGCATCTGCAATAAACTTGGAGGTAGTCATGTAAAGTTTTACAGAACCATCTTTAATAGCAGTATCTCCGAATACTTTAGCGGTAAACACATAATCTTTATTAGTATCTTCATTATCAGTGAATGGGTCATGAGTAATAGAGCTACTTTTCCAACCCATATCTGCAAAGAAATTTAAAATGATTGGTCCGAGGTCACGGGTTAATTCTCCCGCAGAAATGGATGGTGTCATCAAAGCATTTGGGTCACCGATACGATAAGTAGCTTGGTCAACGTGATAAATACTTGAACCTGCACTATAAGTTGTTGGAGCATACAATTTAGCTTGCTTGTTAGCATTAGCTTTTGTGGCTGATGGACTATTTAAAAATAATTTTCCGCCTACAACTTCCTTACGAAGGGCTTCTGAGAAGTTTTCTATTGAAGTAGAGTCGATTAAAGAAACGCCTGTACTGTTTACAATATAATTATCAAAAATACCTGCTGAACCTACAAAACTTCCACTTCCCCAACCTGCTACTGTTTCATTAGCTCCGAAAGTACCAATAAAGCCGAGTCCATGACCAAATTCATGCAAAACAACTGAATAGAGGTCATACTGTAATCGTGTTGGGGTAGATTCGCCAGTGTACCAGTCGGTACGGTCTGAATTGAAAGTAGCTACGATATCAGCTTGGTCTTCTCCATTCAAATCTTTTCTCGCCATTTTTTCAGCAAGAGCAATTGGATACCAAGTTCCAGCTTTTGCCGCCCCAGGAAAATTACGAAAGTAGGTAGAAGCACCCGCCGAACCTAAAACACCCGAAGCAAGACTTCTCCATCGCACCAATATTTTAATAGGCACATCAGAATTTAAAGCATTTGCCCAAGTAGCTGCCGCTCTTTCGAATATGGCTTTTACTTCTGTAGGCAAGTTTGAGCCTTGTTCATAGAATACTTGAAAGTTGGCTGTTTGGCTTGCTGCTTGACGAGTATTGGCTGCGAGCTTTTTGTCGGCTTCTAATTTAGCTTTCATCATCTCAGTATAACCCATTGGCAAAACACGTTCTTTAGCTTGCTCTGGTGTTTGGGCATAATCAACAATTTGAGTACCTGGAATAGACTCAATTTTGATTTTTTGAGAGAAACCTTGAATGCTTCCCACTATAAAGAAGGTAAAAAGTAATAATTTTCTCATATTCAAATGTTTTTAGGAGACTTATTAAATAGAAATTGAAGTGTTTGCTACACAAGATAATAACTATTTTTGATAGAAATTGATAAAGGATTTAGAAACGGTAGTTAATCAAGGAGTAAACAATATTTAAACGAAAAAAAAGGCTTTCTTTTTATATCAAGAAAGCCTTTTTAACAAATTTATTTTAAATATTAATAACCAGGATTTTGTGTAACATTTGCATTTGTACGAATCTCATTAGTTGGAATAGGCAATTGGAATTTAGCATCGCCAGCGGTCAAGGTTTTGAAACCATAAGTTGTTCCTGTTCCGTCGAATCTGTCCCCCCAATTTGAACGAGCAATAGACAATCCTTTACGTTTAATGTCAAAGAAACGATGTCCTTCAAAAGCTAATTCAAGACGTCTCTGTAAATCAATTTCTGTTTTCAATGCAGTACCACCTTCTTGGTTATCATCAGCGACAAAACCAATGTAACGGCTTGCTCTTAAAGTATTCAAATCTCTAAGTGCATCAGCATCTTTATTTAATTGAGCCAATGCCTCTGCACGATTTAATAATACTTCTGCAACTCTGATTACCTTAGGGTCAACTACGTTTGCATTACCTGTAGCACGTCCAAAATATTTGATGATATTGTTATATCTGAAACCACCGAAAGTACTTGAACCAATATATGCCGTTTTACGAACATCATTGTCTTTGTATAACCTAAAAAGTTCAAAATCAACAACATATTCTGAACGTACTCCCGATGCTGAACTTTGGCTGTATTCAACGCCAGGCGATACACCATCTTTGTCAACAATTTGTAATTTCAGTAATACCCCGTCATTACTTGCATCTTTCCAAATACTTGAGAAGTTAGCAAGAGAACCTGGGCTTGAACTTAATGCTAAAGACTGAGTAGCTGCATCAGCTGCTTTTTGCCATTGTGCTTCATACAAATACAAACGTGAAAGTAAGCCATAAACTGCGGCTTTGTTGAAACGATAAATACCATTTCCACTACCGATTAAGCTTGCAGCTTCTACTAAATCAGCTTCAATTTTTGCATAATTAGACTTAACAGTTTCACGAGCTGGTCTGGCTGTTGGGTCAGTACTTGTTACGAAAGGGACGCCTAAGTCAGCATCACTTGCTTGCGTAAAAGCTTTTCCGTATAATTTAACCATGTCAAAATGAGCGAGAGCTCTTACTGCTAAGGCTTCACCTTTGAAGTTATTTTTGGCAGTTCCATCAGGTAATTTATTGATGTTAACAAGAATACCATTAGCTCTACGAATTGAAGAGTATGCTTGTGTCCATAAATCCCAAGCGATGTCGCCATTATATCGCCATTCATGAAAAAAACGATTTGATAAACGACCAGTACGGCTCATGATAGCATTATCAGACATAACATCAGGAAGACTAATTGATGAGCCAGCATAGTATGAACCACCCGATAATCCGGATAATCCACCAACATTACGAGCATACATTCCTCGTGCTGCATTACCAAAATCTGTTTCAGTTTCAAATGCTTGTGAATCCGTTACTGAGTTGTATGGACTTAGTTCAAGTTCTTTATCACTACAACTTGTTACTCCTATCAGAGTAAAAATGCCAAGAGTTAAAATATATTTTTTCATATTTTGAAAGTCTATTTTGTGGATGAATTTAGAAGGTTAAATCAATACCGAATGTCAATTGACGAGCAACAGGATAGCTATATCCACGGAATAAACCTTGCGTTTGTCCACCTGTACTTTCTGCTTGTCCGAAACCAATTTCAGGGTCACCTTTTGCTTCAAATGCGTGATACCACCAGTTTTGAGCTTGTGCATAAATTCTTACAGATTGAATTTTTGCTTTTTTCGTAATACCTGTAGGAATTGTATAACCTAAAGTGACATTTCTCAAACGGATAAAATCACCTTTTTGTAAATAACGGTCTGTTGTATAACTAATGCCTGTTGGAACAGGAAGGACACCAGTATCACCAGCTTTTTTCCAATAATTCAAAGCATCTGCCGCTTGGTTATTATAAATGTATTCACCATCAGACGTTAAGTCATTCCACATAGAGTTGAAGATATAATTTCCACCTGAATAGTATAAATCAGCACCTAACGAAATACCTTTATAGCTAATATCTGTATGGAAATTACCAAAACGAGTCGCCAAGCGTGATTTCCCTTCTAAAATTACAGCATCACTTGGACTATAATTTTCTACAATTTCACCATTGATATTATAAAATTGTTGAGCACCCGTTGCTGAATTCACACCTGCATAACGAGTCATAAAATAAACATCAATTGGTTGTCCGATTTGAAGTTTGCTAAGACCTCCAGGACGGATAATTCCATCTTCTGTTAGTGCTGTAACCTTATTGTTGTTGATAGAATAATTCACATTCACATCCCATTTCAAGTCTTTTGTATCACGAATTTTATAACCAAGGGTAAATTCAACACCTCTGTTTTGTACTGCTCCCACGTTTTCTGTTCTTGATTGAAAACCAGTTGTTGAAGATAAAGGGCGGTCATACAGTAACGATGAATTGTTTTTGTTATACCAGTCTATCGTACCATAAAGACGATTATTCAATACAGAGAAGTCAATCCCAATATCAGTAGCTGCTAGTTTTTCCCAAGTTAAATCAGGGTTTTCTACTTGCGATGGAAAAGTCGCAGAAGTTAAACCGTAGCTATTGTAGCGATATAAACCTAATGAAGTATAATTACCGATACGGTCGTTACCTGTTAAACCATAACTAGCTCTGAGTTTTAAGGAATTGATAAAGGTTAAATCTTCAATGAATGATTCCTTATCTAAATGCCAGCCAGCACTAACAGCTCCAAATAAACCATAACGATTATTCAAACCAAAACGAGAAGAACCGTCACGGCGAGCGGATAAATCAAGGAAGTATTTTTGATTAAAATCATAATTGATACGACCAAATAATGAATACAATGCCCAATCTGATTTACCAGTAGATGCACCCGTTGGTGTTGATGAGTTATCTTGAGTACTTACTTTATCTGATGGAAAGCCTTTTGATGACAATGTATAGGTTTTTAGTCTATCTCTTGTAAATTCTATACCACCTAATACTTTGAAATTATGAGTATCATCAAAAGATTTAGAATAAGTAGCAGTATTAGTAAAAACATAATTAAAGCCTTGTGAACCATTATCTGTTTTTGAGCCTCTCGCTGCTGGGTCCCCAACATACTGATCTAGAATTGAGTTTGGTTTGATATAATATTCTCTGTAATAGTCCGTATAAGTTAAGCCGATTTGTGAACGAATATCTAAATCTTTGATAGGTGTTAAGGCTATGAAAAAACTACCTAATCCATTGACAACTGTTTGCTTTTCTGTATTGTTTACGATTGCCTCCGAGATACTAAATCCATTAACGGTAAGGTTATAGGTACCATCGTCATTGAATTCTGGTTCGTAAGGATTATAAGCATAAATGGCATAAAAAGGGTTTTGCACATTATAACGGTCTCTTTGTTCATTCGATTGGATTGATGCAAACTGTAAATTACTCCCAGTTTTTAACCATTTACTAGCACGGTATTCCAAGTTGATTCTTCCTGTGTTCAAATCAGAGTTAGAACCATTTACCAAACCACCTACTTTAGAAGTTTGTAAAGCGATGTTATATGAAAAAGCATCATTAGCACCACTAATTCCCAAACGATGTGTTCTTAATTGACCTTTCTGTAGTAATGTTTTGAACCAATCTGTTTTACCAGCAGATAATCTTGTTACCTCTGCTTGGTACTCTGCATCAGTCATAGTATTTACATCATCCAGAAAATAACCGTTGGTATAACCCAAGTCTTTTTCATAACGAAGCTTTTCTTCAAAAGTCATCATTTTGAAATTGTCAGGTGTTTTTTCTGAATATCCAGCTTGGAAAGAATAAGTAATTTTTGGTAAACCTTTTTTCCCTTGTTTTGTCGTAACCAGAATTACGCCATTGGCACCTCTTGAACCATAGATTGCCGCTGAAGAAGCATCTTTCAATACTTGAACATCTTCAATTTCATTGGGGTTAATCGTATTTAAAACATTGATACCACCTTGTGCTTCACTATTGGCAACTGGCACACCGTCGATTACGACTAGTGGTTGAGAACCCGCCGTTAATGAACCTTCCCCACGGATACGGATAAAGTTTTGTCCTGAAGGACGACCATTCACCGAAGTAATTTGTAAACCAGCCGCTTTCCCTTGCAAAAGATTGTCAAATGTTGAACCCCCAGCTTTTCCTTCTAAAGCTTTTCCTGAAATATTTGCTTGAGAAGCCGTAAGATTTTGTTTTTTTGTTGTTCCGTATCCAACCACAACAACTTCTTCGATGTCTGTAATATCATTTACTAAAGCAACGTTGATGATCGTTTTTGTTCCAACTGTAATGTCTTGTTTAATAAATCCAACAAACCCAAAGGTTAATGTCGCATTGTTTGGAACGCTAATTTTATACGAACCATCGGCTGCAGAGGTTGTTCCTTTGGATGTCCCTTTTACTGAAATACTCACACCTGCAAGTGCTGCTCCATCCTCAGAGGAGGTTACTTTTCCTGAGATTATTCTGTCTTGAGCCGCTATTTTGAGCGTTAAAGTCAGCATCAGCACAAAAATCATTAGTAATTTTCTGTTCATGTTGTTGATTTGGTTGTTTAATTTGAACGATTAGTTTTAATCTTAACTTTAAATCTTAAACTAGAAGAGTATAATGATGGGAACTAGAGTCTATTCTTAAATTATTAATAATAGATTAGCGAATTTTTATGAAGATTTATCTCAAAGATAACATTTATGGTGATTATTTAACTATGTAAAAACTATAAAACCCTATTTTTTATTTGGTAATTCCTAAAAAAAACCGTTTAATAAATCGCAGAACACTAAAGCAAAGGAACTCTATTCAATACAACAAATAATTTTTATATTTGTTGGTAGAAAAAATCTCAGACTTTAACTTAACAAATAATATTATGATTGCTAGCTTAGACGCACTTACCCAACAAAAGGTTGACACATGGCTTTCGGGAAATTATGATGCCGAAACAAAATCCAAAATCCAACAACTTTTAGATGAAGGAAAAGAAACAGAATTGACAGATTCTTTCTATAAAGACTTAGAGTTTGGAACGGGTGGAATGCGTGGAGAAATGGGAGTAGGTTCAAACCGTATGAATAAATACACTGTTGGCTCTGCCACACAAGGCTTTGCCAATTATTTGAAAGCTAATTTCTCAGGCGAAAGTATTAGCGTAGCGATTGCTCATGATTCAAGAAATAATGCTGCATACTTTGCTCAAGTAGCGGCTGATATTTTTTCGGCAAATGGTATTAAAGTGTACTTATTCAAAGAATTACGCCCAACGCCTGAATTATCATTTGCTGTTAGGTATTTAGGATGTAACGCTGGTTTGGTAATCACGGCATCGCACAACCCACGTGAATATAATGGCTACAAAGCTTATTGGAACGATGGTTCACAAGTGGTTGCTCCTCATGATAAAAATATTGTTGCAGAAGTAAACAAAATTCAGTCTGTAGATGAAATCAACTTTTCGGGAAATCCAGATTTGATTACTTCAATTGGCGAAGAAATTGATGCAGAGTATTTGAAAACAATTCAGTCCAATTCTATCAATCCTGATGTAATTACTCGTCAGAAAGATTTAAAAATTGTTTATTCTTCAATTCATGGAACAGGAATTACACTTGTGCCAAAAGCTTTAAAATTGTTAGGTTTTGAAGATGTAAACGTCGTTGAAGCACAAGCAGAACCAAATGGAGACTTCCCAACAGTAATTTATCCAAACCCTGAGGAAACCGAAGCAATGACTTTAGCCATGAATTTGGCAAAAGAAATAGATGCTGATTTGGTAATTGCTACCGACCCAGATGCGGATAGAGTAGGAGCAGCGGTTAAAAATCCAGCTGGCGAATGGGTACTTTTGAACGGTAACCAAATGGCAAGCTTGATTATTTATTACTTGTTAGATGCTTGGAAAAAAGCGGGTAAATTGACAGGAAAAGAGTTCATCGCAAAAACCATCGTTACGACGAATATCATTGATAAAATGTGTGAAACACAAGGTGTGAAATGTTATAACACTTTGACTGGCTTTAAATTTATCGCTGCGGTAATTCGTGAATTAGAAGGGAAAGAGAAGTTTATTGGTGGAGGAGAAGAATCGTATGGCTACTTAATTGGTGATGCTGTTCGTGATAAAGATGCCATCGCTTCTTGTGCAATGATTGCTGAATTGACGGCTTATGCAAAAGATAATGGCAAATCATTATTCGATTTCTTGACGAGTATGTACATGGAAAATAATTTCTATTATGAAGGCTTGATTTCGTTAACGAAAAAAGGAAAAGCTGGTGCTGAAGAAATTCAAAAAATGATGGCTGATTTACGCAGTAATGTTCCAGCAACAGTAGCAGGTTCAGAACCAGTAACCGTAATTGATTATACGAACCTTACTTCAACCGATTTGAAATCTGGAGCGATTACCAATATTCCAACAGGCTTGGGTATGGAAGCATCCAATGTAATTCAATTGGTTTTAGCAGATGGAACAAAAGTATCTGCTCGTCCTTCAGGAACAGAACCTAAGATTAAATTCTATGTTTCGGTAAATGAGCCTTTAGAAAAAGCAGAAGATTTTGATGCTGTTCTTGCGAAATTGAAACAAAAGGTTTCAGCGATTCAAGAGGATTTGGGTTTAAAGTAAATAAATCATAAAATAATAGTGATGTAAGAACCATCGTTTTTGCATCACTATTGTTTTTATAAATTAGGTTTTGCCTAATTTAATTCTCACCAAGAAACTGAACCTGAAATCCCTATTTCATTTTAACTATGCTTAATAAAAAATCAACCATCGTTTTTGGGTTTCTGATAACCTTCTTCTCACTAGCTTTTATTTCCTCTAGTAATATCAAAAAAATAGGAGCATCGATGATTTCTCGTTCAGTGAGAGCTGGGAAAACCGTTACTGTAAAAGCTGATATTTTTTATCAATTAGCTGGGGGCAAAATGATTAGTCATTATTCTCTACCAAGTAATCAGTATATCATCAATACTTCAAAAGGGGAAATTTCTATTTACGATCCTGTTAAAAATACAGTAATTCAACAAGTGAATTATCTTTTTAGTACAGAGACTTCTCAATTTTATTATTTCCTGAATAACCAAAAAGCAGATTTAGGTTTAAGAGCGATGGGATTTATTAATAAAAATACCAAATTCGAAAAAAACTTAATGATAAGTACTTGGACTGCTCCAGCACGATTGGCGAAAGATATTAAGTCTGTCGAGTTAGTTCATGATGGTGCGAATCCAATTTATACGAAGTACATCGGTGGGAATGGGCAAGTAATTAAAAAGATGTATTACTACAACTATCAAAACTTTGGTGGACTTGATTTCCCGCTTACTGTTACTCAAATAGATTATTTTTCTGCTAAAGATTCTGTCATTGCAAAGACAACATACGCTGACATAAAAGTCAATGAAGCTGTGAATAGCAAACTTTCAGATTTTACGATTCCTGCCAATGCAAAAGTCCTTAAATAAAGTTTCGGTACATGTGATTTTGTTAGCTTTCTTTTTTTTACTTGTTCGAGAAGTTAGGTCTCAAAGTTTAAAAACGGATTTAACATATTTGATTCAAAAAGACAGTAGTGCAAAACTTTTGGTTCAAACACAAAAACCTAAAACATTCAATCCGATATTACTATTTTTGAATGGTTCATTAAAGGTTTATCAGAAAGTAATATCTCCACAATTTTCAGCCAATTGTTTATACGAACTTTCATGTTCAAGGTTTAGCCAATCTGCTATTCAAGAATATGGTATCGTAAAAGGACTGGCTCTTACTGCTGACCGCTTGGCTAGATGTAATAGAATAAGTGGAACTACGATTAATCCATTCAGAGTAAACGAACAAGGTAAAGTAATAGATTCTCCAAAGATGTATAAAATAGAATAATGGAACTACACAATTCTCTTTTTAGAAAATCGGCCTCAAAAAGCATAATCTTAATGTTTTTGGTCTTTATGATGCCTAAAATCGCTTGTTCTCAAATTAAAAAAGATAGTTTGTTTTTGCATTATTTATTAGCCAAAGATGAACATCGTGATGCTATTACTTTAATTTCTCAATTACAAACTCGTTATCCAGATACTACGCAACAACGATTGGAACTTCCATATTGGAAAGGATTAGCTTTTTACTCACTCAAAAAACTTGATTCCTGTACTTTTTACTTTTCAAAAGTAAACGCTTCGAGTCAATACTTTAAAAAATCAGTATTCTTGTCAGGCATATCATATAGTTATCTTCGTAATATTAATCAGGCTCAAAAATTGTTTCTGGCTGTTGATGCAAAAGATAGCCTTACTAGAGCTATTCGTACTTTTGAGTTGGCGGGGCTTAATCTTCTAAACCGTAACCTTAGTGTATTTGATTCTCTTAAGAACCATTTTTCAGAGGAATACTATCCACTCCAAAAGCAACAAAGTAATTTTAGCGATTACAGAGAAATTATTCAGAAACAACAACGGAAGTCGCCATTGAAAGCCGCTTTACTATCTGCTATTTTACCCGGAGCAGGGAAAATATATGTAGGAGGGCAATTAGGACAAGGCATTTCAACATTTATACAAAATGCTATATTGGGTCTGCAAGCTTACGAAGGTTTGCGAAAAGACGGAGTATCAAGCCCTAGATTTATTATTTATGGAGGTTTGTTTAGCTTATTTTATTTAGGCAATATTTGGGGAAGTGCTTTGAGTGTAAAAATCAAAAGACAAGAATTTAACGATAAGATAGATGAACAAATATTATTTGATATGCACATTCCTTTGCGTACTATTTTCAACTAAATCTTATACGCAGAATTTTCGGGAAGGTGATAGCTTGTTGTTGGACAAACAATATGATGTTGCTCTGTTGGCTTATGAAAAGAATTACTTTGAATTAGTAGAATTTCCAGATACTACACTTTCAGCAATTAGCTTACAAGAAGCGAAAAATGCTTGTTTATTGAGGAAAGTCCATTGCCTGAAAGCGATGGGAAAGTTTGAGGAGGCTGGGAAAACAGCTTTGAGATTCGATTTGGCAAACTTATCAGATTCAAGTCAGTTTATTTTGCGAAATGAGTTAATTGTAAATTATTATTTATCAGGATTTTATGAGGATGCACTTAGCCAGATTCAACAATTAAGATTTTTTGTGAAAGATTCTTTACTAACACAAAATAGCAAACTGTGGGAAATACTTTGTTTAACACAACTTAAACGTTACCCAGAAGCAAAAGAAGTATTTGGTGCTTATGCCAGTGCAAAAAATGTAAAAATGAATATAGATTCCGTTTTTGCATTTGAAAAATCAAACAAATTTAAAAGTGTGAAAAAAGCAGCGACATTGGCTACTTTTTTACCCGGAGCAGGAATGCTCTATGTTGGAAATACTACAGAAGGTTTAGTTTCATTAGGCTTACAAATTGCCACACTTGGTTTTGGCTTTCATAATATTTCCAAAGGATATTATTTGTCTGGTTTTTTTACTGGCTTTGGCTTATTTCAAGCTTTTTATTTTGGCGGAATCAGGCGTACAGAATTATTAGCAGAACAAAAGAATCGCCAATTGATAGACTTATATACAACGAAAGTAACGAAGGCATTAATAGCACTTGAAAACTGAAAAAGCCAAGGACAAATACTTGTTCTTGGCTTTTTATTAAGTAAAATATGAAGATTATTAAATTCTACCACATAAAGAATTTAGGATTGTCCTCATATTTTGAAATACCTTCGTCGTTAACTAATGCGATTAACAACACTACCCAGTCAACAAAAGCTACAATACCGCAACCTCCCAAAGTTAGGATATAACCTACTCCAGTTAATGTTGCTGTACCCATGTAGAAACGGTGAATACCCAAACCTCCTAAGAAAGTTGATAATATAAATGCTGTTGCTGCATTTTTACTACCAGCTACTGAAGTTGTAGGTAAGCTGCTTGTTGTAGCCAATACATTGTTAGATGTCTCGGCATTAACAGTTGGTATTAAACTTGCTACTTCAACACCATTGCCTAATGTTGCTTCTATGGTAGCATCATTAGCTAAATATTCACTTGGCGTAGAAGCGAATGATTTTGAACATACTGTTAAAAACAGCATAGAAGATAAGATGACAATTTTTTTCATGGAAAAGACAGGATTTTAAGTGAGTTCTAAATCTTTTAAGACAACAATATAGCTAAAATACTGATAAGTGTTGTTAACAAATTTTTAAAACTTATTATACGGTCGATTTTCTTTGAAAAGTTATAATTATGCTTCCACCGCTCGCTTAAATTCTGAAGTAAAGTGGAATTGAATATCAGGATTATTTTGGATATTCATTCTTAAAATCCATTCTGATTCTGCTAAGAATACAAAGTTTCCATCTTTATCTTGAGCAATGTTTTGTGCTTTTAAGCGAACAAATTCTGTCAGTTTTTTCTCGTCATCAGAAGTTACCCAACAAGCTTTGGCAATATCACGGTGGTCAAAACGACATTTCGCTCCGTATTCATGTTCCAAACGATATTGAATTACTTCGTATTGAAGTTCACCGACTGTTCCTACAATTTTTCTGTTTCCCAAATGTGGTTGAACGAATAATTGTGCAACTCCTTCGTCTGTCAATTGCTGAATGCCTTTTTCCAATTGTTTTGATTTCATTGGGTCAAGGTTCATTAATTCCTTGAAAATCTCTGGGGAGAAACTTGGAATACCTTGGTATTGCATTAATTCTCCTTCCGACAAAGTATCGCCAATTTTAAAATTTCCAGTGTCATATAAACCAATTACATCGCCTGGAAAACCTTCGTCGATTACTTCTTTTTCTTGTGCCATAAAATTATATGGATTGTTGAAACGAAGATTTTTATCTAAACGAACGTGTTTATAAAATTTATTTCGCTCGAATGTCCCCGAACATACTCTCAAGAAAGCAATTCTATCACGGTGTTTTGGATCGAGGTTGGCGTGAATTTTAAAGATAAAACCAGTGAATTTTTTCTCTTCTGGTTCTACAATTCTTACATCTGTTTTACGAGCTTGCGTACTTGGAGCAATTTCGGTGAAAGTATCTAGCAATTCTTGTACACCAAAATTATTGACTGCCGAACCAAAGAAAACAGGAGCTACTTCGCCAGAAAGGTAAACACTTCTGTCAAAATCTCCATAAACACCTTCAATCAATTCGATGTCTTCACGTAATTGATTGGCATCTTTTTCGCCTACTTTTTTATCTAATTCTTCCGACCAAATATCAACGGCTACTACTTCTTTTTCAATCTTCGTTTTGTTGGCATTGAAAATATTTAATGATTTGTCATAAATACTATAAACACCTTTGAAGTTTGAACCTATGTTGATAGGCCAAGTAAGCGGACGTACTTTGATATTCAACTTCTGTTCTAATTCATCTAATAAATCAAATGGATTTTGTCCTTCTCTATCCATTTTGTTAATGAAAACAATGACAGGCGTATTTCTCATACGACAAACTTCCATCAAACGTTCAGTTTGCTCTTCCACACCTTTTACGCAGTCGATAACCAAAATTACCGAATCGACAGCCGTTAAAGTTCTATAAGTATCTTCAGCAAAATCTTTGTGACCAGGCGTATCAAGAATATTGATTTTCAGGTCATTGTACTCGAAAGTCATTACAGAAGTAGCCACCGAAATACCTCTTTGGCGTTCAATCTCCATGAAATCGGAAGTTGCTCCTTTTTTAATTTTGTTTGATTTTACCGCACCAGCCGTTTGGATAGCTCCACCAAATAAAAGTAATTTTTCGGTAAGCGTCGTTTTTCCCGCATCGGGGTGAGAGATAATACCGAAAGTACGGCGTTTATGTATTTCTTCTTGTATGGTTGCCATTGTCAATCTATAAATGAGTGATTGAGTACTTTAATACATCTCAATCCTGAAAATCTTTTAAATAATTTGCAAAATTACTCATAAAAAAAGAAACCTCACAGAATTTTGTTTTCTGTGAGGTTTTAAAATCAAACTAAAAGAATAATATGTTATTCTACTCGTTGAGGTTACTTTTGCTTTTACTATAAATAAAGTAAACTACAAGACCAATTCCCATCCAAACGAATGCAAATAATTGAGCTTTGCTATCTAATAAAGACATCAATGCGACATTGGTAATAATACCAAGTGGAGCAACTAACATCAATAAAGGAGTTTTGAAAGGACGCTCACGATTAGGTTCACGTTGACGTAAAATTAATACCGCTAAACAAACCATCGCAAAGGCAAAAAGCGTTCCGAAGCTAGTCATATCGCTCAATACACCGATAGGAGTAAATGAGGCTACCAACGAAACAACTAAACCTACTAGAAGAGTACTTTTCCAAGGAGTTTGGAAAGTTGGATGAATTTTACTGAAAAAATCTGGTAATAAACCATCTTTAGCCATACCTAAGAAAACACGTGTTTGTCCAAGCATCATAACTAACATTACTGAAACCAAACCTACAGTAGCAGCCGTAGTAATGATAAATACCGCCCAAGGCTGTCCTACTTGGTCGAAAGCATAAGCCACTGGAGCTTTTAGTGCATCGCCAGTAATGTCTTTATAATTTAGCATACCAGTAAGTACTAGCGATACTAAAATATATAATAACGTACAGATTGCTAATGAAGCAATAATAGCAAATGGAATATCTTTTTTAGGATTGATAGCTTCTCCTGCTGAAGTAGAAACAACATCGAAACCAATATAAGCAAAGAAAATAGCTGCTGCTCCACTTAAAATACCTTTAATACCATAGGCTTCTTGCATTTTACCATCTGCGTGTTTCACCATTTCAGGCTCAGGAATAAATGGATGCCAGTTATCAACATTTACAAAGAATACACCTACAATAATTACAAATAAGATAGCTGATAATTTAAGAATTACAATTAGGTTATTTGTATTGGCAGCTTCTTTAACTCCTTTTACTAAAATCCAAGTAACTAGCCATGTAATCAAGAAAGCAGGTAAGTTAAAAGAAAATGCTGCGGGTTCTGTTATATTATTATCTATGGCATACTGGGCTCCAGAAAAAGGGTCGTTCGTTAAATAGTATGGCATTGTAATCCCAAAGAGATGCAGTAGCTTATTAAAGTAACCGGACCAGCTGACGGCGACAGTCATTGCACCCATTGCATATTCGAGAATTAGCCCCCAGCCAATTATCCATGCAAAAATTTCGCCCATTGTACCATACGCATACGCATACGCAGAACCTTCTACAGGTAACATCGAGGCAAATTCAGAATAACATAATGCAGCAAAAACACAACCAATACCGGCAACAACAAATGATAATGCCAAAGCAGGTCCAGCATGATAGTGGGCAGCAGTACCTGTTAATACGAAGATACCTCCACCAATGATACCTCCGATACCGATTGCAGTGAGGCTCCATTTGCCAAGCACTTTATTTAATTTATTGTTTTTAATATCAGCTTCATAAGCTGACATTGGTTTTTTACGCCAAATACTGTTGCTCATAGGGTTTTAGTTTTTTGTGTGAATTTGAAGTGATCTTTAGATTTTGGTTAGTTAATAAATCTGTTTTTTTGTTCAAAGAAATCCTTTCGAGATAAAAAACTATTAATACTTCATTCTACGAAAGTATATTTTGTTGAAACATCCTTGAAGATACAGAATATTTTGCCTCAAAACAAAAAAAGACCTGCAAGTCAATCAACTTACAGGTCTTTTGATATAGTATTTAAGCTTTTGCAGCAGGTTCAACTTTTTTCTTACCTGTACCTAAATCGATAACGATTGGCGCAGCTACGAAAATTGAAGAGTAAGCACCGAAAATAACACCGATAAACATGGCGAATGAGAAACCTCTTAAAATATCTCCACCAAAAATCAATAATACCGTTACTACCAAGAATACTGTTGTAGCTGTCATTACTGTACGGCTCATGGTATGGTTAATAGACTGGTTAATTGTTTTTATCATCAATTCTTTGTTGCTCAAATCGGCATCAAGACCAATTTCTTCACGAATACGGTCGAATACTACCACGGTATCGTTAATAGAGTAACCAATTACAGTTAATACCGCTGCAATAAAGATTTGGTCAACTTCTAATTCAAATCCGAAAAGGCGAGTAATACCAACCATTCCTAACACTACTAATGAATCATGTAAAAGGGCGATAATACCACCTAATGAATATTGCCATTTACGGAAACGTAATAAAATGTAAATGAAAATACCTACTAAAGCGTAAAGAATTGAAATGAATGATTGTTTTAAAATATCATCTGCAATAGTAGCACCAACTTTAGATTCTGAAACAATAGTTGGCTTGGCATCAGCAAATTTCTTCAAACCATTCTCTAAAGCTTTACGAACTTTCTGGTTTGCTTGAATCGTTTCGTCTTCTACTAAATATGCCGTAGTGATTTTTAATTTAGTATCACCATTAAAAGTTTTTACTTCAACACCTTTTCCTTCAAAGCTGTCTGCTAAACCATCTTTGATAGTTCCTGCTTCTACTGGTTTTGATAATTCAACTACGTAAGAACGACCACCTTTGAAGTCAACACCTAAGTTAAAACCACCTTGGATTGTTAATACGATAGCTCCAACAGCAATTAAACCCCATGAGAACCAGTATGAATACTTACGTTTTCCGATAAAGTCAAAGTTAAGTCCTTTGAAAAGGTCTTTAGAAATGAATGTTTCAAAAGTAACGTCTTTTTCTTTTCCTGCTTTGATTGCACGATTTGCCATCCAATCTACAAAAACATGAGAAACAAATACAGCAGTAAATACAGAGGTAACTAAGCCGATACACAAAGTAACACCAAATCCTTTTACAGAACCTGAACCAAAAATAATCAAAATAACCCCAATGATGATGGTTGTAACGTTACCATCAATAATAGCCGAAAGTGCTTTTTCGTAACCTAGTTTGATAGATTCTAATAAACCTTTTCCTTGGTGAAGTTCTTCACGAATACGCTCATTAATCAATACGTTGGCATCAACCGCCATACCTAATGTTAACACAATACCTGCGATACCTGGCAATGTTAATGCTGCTTGAATTTGTACTAATACCCCAGCAATGAAGAATACGTTAAAGAAAAGTGCAGCGTTAGCCATCCAACCTGGGTTACCATAATAACCAATCATGAAGATAACCACTAACAATAAACCCAATGCCATTGAAAAATAACCTTGGTTGATAGCCTCAGCACCTAATGAAGGACCAATAAAAGCATCTTCAACAATACGAGTAGGAGCAGATAATTTACCTGATTTAATTACGTTGGCTAAATCTTTTGCTTGTTCAACGGTGAATGAACCAGAAATTGATGAACGACCACCAGCGATTTCTCCGTTAATATTTGGAGCAGAGTAAACATAACCATCAAGTACAATCGCAATACGTTTTCCAACATTAGCAGCTGTTAAGTTTTTCCAAATTCTAGCACCCGTACCATTCATATTCATGGTTACTTCTGGGCGTCCGTTTTGGTCGAAATCTTGAGCCGCATCTGTGATTACTTCTCCATCCAATGGTGCTTTTTGTCCTTCTGCTTTTCTCAAGAATTCAAAAGGAATAATTTCGTCACCATTTGTAGCAGGAATTCCAATGGCATTCCAAGCAAATTGAAGACCTGAAGGGAACATAATTTTTACTTCGGGACGACTGAATAATTCATTTACACGAGCAGTATCTTTACGGAAAACACCCCAAGATCTTCCTTGGTTATCCAAAGGCAAAAACAATTTTGTAAGTGCCGAACCAGCAGTTGTATCTTTTACAGCAGAATCTTTCTTCGCTACTTTAGCAGTACCAGATAATTGACCAGCCAATCCGCCAGCTTTTGTAGTATCGGTAGAAGTTGTCGCCGTTGCAGTACTTGCTTTTTTAGCTTTTTCTTCCGCAGTTAAATATTCACCTAAAGAATTTAAGCCTGGTCCCCATTCAGAAATTTCAGCTACTTCGATAAATTCTAATTTTGATGCTGCTGATAATAATTTTCTAGCACGCTCAGGGTTATCAATACCCGGTAATTCTACTTGAATACGGTTTGTTCCTGGTAAACGTTGGATGTTAGGGTTGGCAACCCCTAATTTATCAATACGAGTTTGAACTGTTTTATAAACACGATCAACAGCGCCATCAATTTCATCGTTGATTACTTTCTTTACTTGTGAATCTGAAGAATTAGAATTTAATTTTTCACGATTTACAGAGTTAGCGAAAATTGATGCTAATTTTTGATTTGGAGCAATTTTAGCAAAAGCTTCGTAGAATAATTCATTGAAGGTTTTTGTTGAAGTTGCTTGTGCCTCAGATGCTGCTTGAATTGCTTTTTCAAAGTTAGGATCATTGCTTTTTCCTGACAATGCACGAAGAATTTCTACTGGAGAAACTTCTAACACTGCATGAAGACCACCTTCTAAGTCCAAACCTTTATGAAGTGCATAAGTAGTTACTTCTTGTAAAGTAAAGCCTAAGTAAATAGGTTGCTTCCAAAGCGAGTCAATGTAATGAGTTTTCTTTGCTGGATCTAATTCTCCAGATTTTGAAGTAGCATAATTAATAGCATCTTCACGAACTGAGCTTGCTTTCCAAGTAAACGAAAGGAAAAATAAACATAAGGCTGAAATAATTCCAGTCAGCCAAATTATGGCACTTTTATAACGCATTGTTGTAGGGAAAAAGTAATTGTGAGTAAATAAACGGATGATTAGGGTTGTAACATTCTAGCCGACATGGCAAAACGTCTTTGCTTTGATAGAAAATGTCTATCAATAAAATTTATCAAGAAAAAATTATGGGGCGTTGGTAACGATAAAATGCTCGAAAAGTACTTCGAGATGCGGAAGGCGAAATGCTAAATTTTGAACAGATTGAAAAGTGCGTTCAAACGATAAAAAAGCAAATTCACAAGGATGGAAAATGAATTCTTGTGCAAAATCAATATTAACAGGTACAGAAACCTGCATTACCGAAAGCTCAGAAACGGAACATTGTTTAGGGGTATGATTGTCCTGTTTTTGTTCTGTTTTTACTTTACTAAGCAAGTTTTGGCTTTTCGGCGTAGCACTTATTGTTTTACCAAAAACGGTAAAAACAATAACGAGCGACATCAAAAAGACGCTGAATAAACGAGCTATGTGGGTGTTTTTTTGCATTCTGAATTACAAAACTATCACTTTTTGTTTGGTAATTCCAAATTCTCACTTAAAATAATTGTTCCACCTGTTAGAAATTATTTCTTACTTTTGAGCCGTCATTCATAAACAGCGTAGAAATGTTTAATTATTTAGAACCATCATATATCAAAAAATTCATTCAAACTGCTCTTGCCGAAGATGTTGGTGACGGTGATCATACTTCATTATCGACGATTCCTGTAACAGCCACTGGACGAGCAAAATTATTGGTAAAAGAAGATGGAATGTTAGCGGGAGTCACTTTAGCAACGATGATTTTTGAAGAAGTTGATAAAGCCCTTGAAGTAAAAGTATTGCTGGAAGACGGCACGACGATAAAAAAAGGAGAAATTGTTTTGACGGTAGAAGGTTCTTCGCAATCAATTTTAAAGGCAGAACGCTTAGTGTTGAATTGTATGCAAAGAATGTCGGGTATTGCTACTTATACCGATTCGATGGTGAAATTGTTGGAAGGAACGAAAACCAAATTATTGGATACTCGTAAAACAACGCCAAACTTTCGCCTTTGTGAAAAATGGGCTTGTAAAATTGGCGGTGCCGAAAATCATCGCTACGCATTGTTCGATATGATATTGATAAAAGATAATCATGTGGATTATGCGAGAGGAATTCATAATGCCATCAAACAAGCAAATGATTATTTGAAAGAAACAGGACGTGTATTAAGCATTGAGATTGAAGTAAGAAACTTAGCAGAGCTTCGGGAAGTGCTAGTAATAGGACAAGTAAACAGAATAATGTTAGATAATTTTTCATTTGATGATTTACGTGAAGCTGTAAGATTAATTAATGGTAAATATCCAACTGAAGCTTCTGGTGGAATTAATGAAAAAACCGTTCGACAATATGCTGACTGTGGTGTAGATTATATTTCTTGCGGTGCTTTAACACATCATGTAAATAGTTTGGATTTAAGCTTAAAAGCTTACTAGAGTGATTGGTGATTTTAATAATATGTTACTTAATCACTCAATCAAAAATCACTCATTCACTCAATAAAAAGGTGTCTTTTCTCACGATATAAAATTTTAACAATGAATTTATTAGAAGAATCTCAACGAGTTGGCTACGTGAGTCGCTCTGTTCCGTTCAAAGGAGAAGATTTAAAAGAACAGATTTTAAAACTTAAAAAAGAGAAAAATGCGGTAATCTTGGCTCATTATTATGTTGATGCTGAAATTCAGGAAATTGCGGATTTTTTAGGCGATAGTTTGGGCTTGGCACAAGCAGCAGAACAAACCGATGCTGACATGATTGTTTTCTGTGGAGTACACTTCATGGGTGAAACAGCTAAGATTCTTAACCCGAATAAAAAAGTAGTATTGCCAGATTTAAACGCTGGTTGTTCTTTGGCTGATGCTGCTCCGAAAGAGGAATTTGCGGCTTTCAAAGCAAAATATCCTGATGCTGTTGTAGTGAGTTATATCAATTGTACGGCAGATATTAAGGCGATGACCGACATTATCTGTACTTCATCAAATGCAGTGAAAGTCGTTGAATCAATTCCTGCCGACAAACAAATTATTTTTGCTCCTGATGCTAATTTAGGAAGATATGTAGCGAAAAAAACAGGTCGTGATTTGATTCTGTGGGAAGGTGCTTGTATTGTTCACATAGATATTTCACTGGAGAAATTGAAAAAAGCGAAAGAAGAAAATCCCAATGCTTTATTGATTGCCCATCCTGAATGTAAGGAAGTGATTTTATCGCAAGCGGATTTTGTAGGTTCAACTACTGCTTTGTTGAGTTTTGTTCAAACATCAGATTGTCAGGAATTTATTGTGGCGACAGAGGCAGGTATTTTGCACAAAATGAAAATGGCTGTGCCTCATAAAAAGCTGATTCCTGCGCCAGCGAATGAAAAAAATGCTTGTGCTTGTTCAGAATGTCCATACATGAAAATGAATACGATGGAAAAACTCTACAATGCAATGTTCTATGAATTACCAGAAATTCAAGTACCTGAAGAAGTAAGAGTACCTGCTTTGAAGGCGTTGAAAGCAATGTTAGAAATTAGTAAATAAATAACAATTGAGGCTAACAAATCAGGATTTGTTAGCCTCAATTGTTATTAGACATTCTATAAAATTTGATAGCTCAATTTTAAAGACCATAAAAAATCCACACCTGTTAGTTTAAAGTTTAGTGGGCTATGAAAATTAAAGTATATCGTCCTTGGACGCCCATTCTCAGAGAAAACATGATCATTTGGTGCTAATGTGTATTTACCAGTTGTATTTGTATGAGTTGCTATCCCAATTCCTCCATACCATTCTAGCCAAAATCGCTCACTTATTTGTCCCATTACTCCTATTTTTCCATAAACTCCCCAAACGTTATAAATAGTATCGTCAGAAAGCTTTTCATAATACTTGTACCCATTATTCCAATTATTCCAAGAATTTCCTCCTCTACCAATAGTTGTAGTACTTGGATAAGTATTGGTGCGGTTGAAGAGTTCAAGCCCATAAAAAGAATTAATACGCTTGTTTTTCAAGGCAAATGGTTTTGTATATCTTCTTAATTCTACTCTGTATCGTTGTGATGTTTCTCCTTCATCATAACTACCCTTTGTGCCAGCTAATGAAATATCAGCATTGCCATAGGCATAATCAAATGCAATGGTAGTTCTAGCGCTAATATTGGTTTCAAGCCCAAGCTGAATAGCTGCATGTGTTCCAATGTACGTCAATGGTGCTATTTTGAAAAGTAAGTGTCGATGCGAAATGGTATCGCTTTGTGCAAATGTGAAGATTCGGCTAAAAGCTAAGCATATTATTAAGATAGAATATTTCATTCGATAGGTATTTTACTTAGAAGTTTTAATGTTTTTGGGTCGCTGTAATCGTATTGATAAATACCATTCTGACCAGTTACTATCAGTTTTTGTTGATTTAGAATAACATCATACGAAACTACATCAGTCAAAAACTCCTTTTCAACAGGATTTACGGGGTCTGATAAATCAAAAGATTTCAAACCAAAACTACCTTCACAAATAAATAAATTTTTTCCATCTACTGCTAATCCATGTGGATTTTTCATTGGAATAGATTTTACCAAAATAGGACTTGAAGGGTTACTTATGTTGACAATATCCAGAGAATTTACTCCTCTTTGGCAGCCAGTTCCACTCCTTAAAGTCACATAAGCATAATTATCTTGCACCACCACGGGGTCACAACTAAGTATATGCGTATAAGTAGAAAGTAAAACGGGATTGGCTGGGTCTTGGCTATTGAAAATTTTCATTCCAGTATTACTTCCAATAAAGAGCATGTCTTTATAAGGATAGATGGTTTCTAACCCAAAGCCCAAATTGATAGTTTTGATTTTTTGAGGAGAAGTATTCTTAATATCGAAAATAGACATATTGCTATTGCCTACTGTGTAAAGATAGCCATCACCTAAAGTAAAGCGAGCCATAGAACCGCCTGTTCCATTTCCAAAGGGAGATACCGAATCATTTGCTGTTTGTTGGCAACTTTGAAGGCATATTAATCCCCAAATACAATATAATAATTGTGTCTTTTTCATCTGTAACAATTTAGCGTGTAGTCAACTTGTAAAACTTTTTCCCAGCCAATTACTACTCCTTTATTACTGTCAACGCATTCAAAACGTACATTGGTAGTTGGTGGATAATTCTGAGATTCAAACACATCTTTTAGGCGATGTACTAGCTTGGCTTCCGAAGGCTTGCTAATGTTGATACTTATCAAATCTTTCAGGTTGTCGGCATACAAAATATCTCCTCTTATGGCAATATCTACATTGCTTGGAATTTGTAAAAAAGCAATTTTTTTAGGGCTTTTTGGGTCTTTATTATCAAAAATATGAACGCCTTTACCAAGCTCATTCACAAATAAAAACTGGTCTTTGATATAAATTTTACCAGGAGATTTTAATGGCTGAGGAGTGGTGATAAGTACTTTTTCTATTTCGTCAGCATTTGCATAAATAGGTCGGTAACCTTCGCTAGTTTTTGGAAATTCTGGGGGACTATCAAGGTGAAAACAACTGCTTAATAGCAGAACAAGGGATAAGTAGGATAGTAGTTTTGTCATGATTAACGTTTTTAGGGAGGTAAAGAATTATTCACTAATTTAGGTATTTTTGTGAATTAACCTTTATTTTTTTTGATTATTTTTTTAACATTAAAAAAAGCCATCAACAATATATGCTGATGACTTTCGATGTTTTGTTATATTTTACCTTAATCAAGATACTTATACTTCCTGATTGCTCAACTTCAGGCTCCAGTTTAGTAATTATCTTTCTTCTTCAGATAAATTTGAAACTGTTCTTCCGTTAGAATCGCTTTCATTTCTTTATCTCTTTCTTCTTTGATACCAAGTGCTTTTGTTCTGATTTTAGCACGTACTTCTTCTGTAATTGGAGGTACAATTTTCTTTACTTCTTCCGAAAAATCTAAACGTTTAAAGGCAAAGTTAATATTGGCATTTTCAACTTTAGGAATTTGCTCTTCTGTCAATTTTAATTTTTTTATCATCCAACGAGTATCCTCATTAGCCATTTTTTCGGGGTCTAAACTTTCTGGCTTTCTTTGCATACCCTCACCTGCTTGGGGGATTCTGCTTCTTCCTAAGCCTCCTCCGTATCCTCCTTGCCCATAGCCCTGTCCGTATTGTGCATTACTTTCATGAATATGTAAGAAAATAGAAAAGCATAAAGCGAGTAAAAGTGTTAAGTATTTTTTGGCTTTCATTGGGCAACCTGATTTGTTTTTGTGTTAAGCGATTTAATCATCATTAAAAGTATTATTATTTACTTCAAAGAATGAACAGTTAAATTAATAATTTTCTGTTACTCTTTTCAGTATTTTAGATGAAGTTTATAAAAAAAGCCCTCAATCTTTTGGAAAGAGGGCTTTTTGATACTGAAATGATTAAGACCCGCAGGCTTCGCATCCATCTGGATCGTCAATTGAGCATTGCATCGCCGACCAATTTTGTTCGACTACGCTGTCTAAGCCTCCTACAACGAGTGAGGCAGCTGATGATTTCGCTTGTGCTGCTTGTGCGGCATAAGCTTCATAACTCATCTCGTGCTCTTGCACAACATTTGCTTGCTCAATGGCCACTTCGGCTTGTTTCTCGACTGTAAACTTGATTGCATCGGCGGCAGCTTTTGTTCTGAGATAGTACATCCCAGTTTTCAAGCCTTTTTCCCATGCGTAGAAGTGCATCGAAGTAAGTTTACCAAAGTTCGGGTCTTGAATATGAATATTTAATGATTGCGACTGGCAAATATATGCACCTCTGTCGGCAGCCATTTCAATAATAACTTTTTGTTTGATTTCCCAAACTGTTTTATAAAGATCTTTTAAACTTTGCGGAATTTCAGCAATGTTTTGAACCGAACCGTTGGCAGAAATCAACTTGTTTTTCATTGAATCATTCCATAAGTTCAACTTCACCAAGTCACGAAGAAGATGTTTGTTCACTACAGCGAATTCTCCAGAAAGTACTCTACGTGCGTAAATGTTTGAAGTATAAGGCTCAAAACATTCGTTATTTCCCAAAATTTGTGAAGTCGAAGCCGTTGGCATCGGTGCTACTAATAATGAGTTTCTTACGCCATGTGTTTTAACTTTTTCTCTTAATTCTTCCCAATTCCAACGACCAGACTCTGGTGTAACTCCCCACATATCAAATTGGAAAATACCTTGCGAGATTGGTGAACCTGCCCAAGTTTCATAAGGACCTTCTTGAATTGCCAATTCCATTGAAGCCTCCATGGCTGCATAGTACATGGTTTCAAAAATATCTTTATTCAATTGTTTTGCTCCTGCCGATTCAAAAGGCATTCTTAACAAAATAAATACATCTGCTAAACCTTGAACACCTAAACCAATTGGACGATGACGCATATTTGAACGTCTTGCTTCCTCAACTGGATAATAGTTACGGTCGATGATTTTATTTAAGTTTTTCGCTGCAACCTTTGTTACTTTATATAAAGCTTCGTGGTCGAACTCTTGGAAACCTCTTTCGTTAGTTTTTACAAATTTTGGTAAAGCTAAAGATGCTAGATTACAAACCGCTACTTCATCTTTAGAAGTATATTCCATAATTTCAGTACATAGGTTTGAAGACTTGATTGTACCTAAATTCTTTTGGTTTGATTTACGGTTGGCGTGGTCTTTAAATAACATATAAGGCGTTCCAGTTTCTGTTTGAGATTCTAAAATCTCGAACCATAAATCCTGAGCCTTGATTACTTTGCGTGCTTTTCCTGCTAACTCATAGCTAGTGTAAAGTTTTTCAAATTCGTCTCCATAAGTATCAGCCAAGCCTGGGCATTCGTGCGGGCAAAATAATGACCAAGTATCATTATCTTTTACACGTTTCATGAATAAATCAGGAATCCACATCGCATAGAATAAATCTCTAGCACGCATTTCCTCTTTACCATGATTCTTTTTCAATTCTAAGAAATCGAAAATATCTGCATGCCAAGGTTCTAAGTAAATAGCAAATGAACCTTTTCTTTTTCCACCACCTTGGTCAACGTAGCGAGCTGTATCATTAAATACTTTCAACATCGGTACAATACCGTTTGAAGTACCGTTTGTTCCTTTAATATATGAACCCGTAGCACGAACATTATGAATTGATAAACCAATTCCACCAGCCGATTGAGAAATTTTGGCACATTGTTTTAATGTATCATAAATTCCTTCAATTGAATCGTCTTGCATCGTTAATAAGAAACAAGATGACATTTGTGGTTTTTGTGTTCCTGCATTGAAAAGCGTAGGAGTAGCATGAGTAAACCAACGTTCTGACAATAAATTGTAAGTTTCAATGGCTTTTTCAACATCATTTCCATGGATACCAATAGAAACACGCATCAACATGTGTTGCGGACGTTCAGCAATTTTACCTTCCATTTTTAGAAGATAAGATTTTTCTAAAGTCTTGAACCCAAAGTAATCATAACCGAAGTCACGGTCATAAATAATAGCAGCGTCTAATTCTCCTGCATTTTTTTTGATAATATCATACACTTCTTTTGATAAAAGTGCTGCATTTTCTCCAGTTTTTGGGTCTGTATAGTTATAAAGACGTTTCATCGTTGCTGAGAACGATTTCAAAGTCCCTTTATGCAAATTAGAAACAGCAATTCTAGCTGCAAGCACGGCATAGTCTGGGTGCTTGGTCGTCATCGACGCAGCTGTTTCTGCTGCCAAATTATCTAATTCGCTCGTGGTTACTCCATCATAAAGCCCAGTAATAACTTTTTTGGCTACTTCGAGGGGCTGCACAAAGAATGGATCGAGACTATAGCAAAGTTTTTCGATTCTGGCGGTAATCTTGTCAAACTTTACAGACTCACGTCTGCCATCTCTTTTAATAACGTACATATTAACTCGGGTTTTTTATTGTGTTCAGTTTTATTAAAATAAAGAAAGAAGGCTTGAATATAATCATTCAAAGAAATCAAATAATCATTCCTTGAGTGTATCGTTGAAACCATTTTGTGGGTGTTCTCTTCAACACAAAGCTTTTGTTTTTCATTCCTTAATATCCATTATTTTTTACTTAAATCATTGTTTTTTCTTGAAAATGAAAAATGATTTAAGAATTAATTCGGCTAAAATTTTAAGAATTTTTGTACTAGCAATCTCAAAGAAATCAAGGATTGATTCGATGTGCTAGATCTTTAAATAAAACAGAAACGTTAATAATGAATGATTTTGGTATGCACTTCAAAGATAACAATTTCTTAATCTATTCGCAACGAATAACAAGCTATTAAAAAGCAAGAAAAAATTAAACTATTTGTTATGTACAACAGAAATTCAAGCCTAGTGCCATTCAGCCAAGTATCAGCCTTGGAATAATTATAAAGAATTTTTTTACAAAAAAATCAGAATACTTTTTCTTGAAAAGTTAAATCAAATTACCTTAAAAAAGTTTTTGAAACCACCAAAAAAAATGTAATTTTGCACCCTCAAATAGAAAAGTGCTTTTGTCGATTGTTATCAGTAATTCGTTTAATTATATCTAAACATCTTGAATACTGTATCTCCCAATTTAGCAATCGACTCATTATATACAATCCAGAGACGGCGGGGAATCGTCTCAAAATCAAAATATTATCATGAAACAAGGAATTCATCCAGATTACAGACCAGTGGTTTTCCATGATTTGTCTGCTGATTACAAGTTTTTAACACAATCATGTGCAAAAACAACTGAAACAACTGAATTTGAAGGAGAAACTTATCCAGTATTCAAAATCGAGGTTTCTTCTGAGTCGCACCCATTCTATACAGGTAAAAATGTATTATTGGATACTGCGGGTCGTGTTGATAAATTCTACAAGCGTTTCGGTGGCAAGAAATAATTCTTCTACCCAATCGGTGTCGAAATTGAAAAAAAGCCTTTTAGAGCAATCTGAAAGGCTTTTTTTATGCCTAATTCATGGAATGTTGAAAAAAGAATCGGTTTTGTAAATTAAAAATCTAAATATTAATATTTTAAATTCGTAACTCATCATTCTTAATTCATCACTCTTAGTTATCGGTAATATATAACTTATATTTGTGGCGATTATTTGTTAATGATGAACAGATAACACTGAAAATTAGTGAAATGTAGTACTTTCATTAATTTTGTACAATTACAAATGCTTAACTAATCTTGCCCAGCGGATGGGATACTCCGTATTAAATGTATGAATTTTATACTCTTTGATGACCTCCAGATTCGTCAGTCTTTGTTGCCTCTAACTTTTACTCGTCCTGTCGGTGAAATTCGTATCGGAATACAAACCATCAGCGAAAAATGGCAGGCGTACCTACAAAGCGAAATTTCATTTTATACGCAAGATTATTTACAGACCAAGTTCCCCGTCATTTTGGCAGACGACAATGTATTTATTAATGGTGCCGTTTGTCCGACGCAAACTTTAGTTGAAGCCATTCAACAATTAGCACCCGATACTGCTTTGCTTCAAAGAGAAACCATTCTTGCTTATAGAAGTAAAGAAGCCAAGGATACTTTTGAAAATACGATTACTTTTGAGGGAACTGTACGAATCATTCGTCACGCCATAGATATTTATACACACAACGGCGAGCAAATTATTAATGATTTTCAGAGAATCACATCAGGAAGAACCTCGCAGCCCATCAACGACCGCTTTACGGCTTTTTATAATGAATCACAGATTTTTATTGAAGAAGGTGTTGATTTAAAATCGGTTGTACTCGATGCTACGCACGGTCCGATTTATATTGGCAAAGGCGCAAGCCTAAGCATTGGAGCTTTGATTCAAGGTCCTTTTGCCATTTGTGAAAATTCGGTGGTGAATATGGGAGCAAAAATGCGTAGAAATACAACCATTGGCCCGCATTGTAAGGTAGGCGGAGAAATCAGTAATTCCGTTATCTTTGGCAATTCAAACAAAGGACATGAAGGTTTCATGGGAAATTCTGTGATTGGCGAGTGGTGTAATTGGGGAGCTGATACCAATAATTCTAACTTGAAAAACGACTATTCAAAAGTAGAATTGTGGAGTTATGTAAGTAATCGCTACGAAAATACAGGTTCGCAATTTGTGGGTTTAATCATGGGCGACCATTCTAAATGTGGTATCAATACGATGTTTAACACTGGAACGGTTGTGGGTGTGAATTGTAATATTTTCGGAGCAGATTTTCAACCAAAACATATTCCTTCGTTTTCGTGGAGTAATGGAAATGGTACTTTCAAAACGTATCATTTGCGGAAAGCAAACCAAGTAGCTCGTGCTGTTTTGGAACGTAGAGGAAAAGAATTTGATGCTGTTGAAGAACAAATTTTGAAAGCAATTTTTGAGATGATTTGAAAATTTGGAAATTTGAAGATTTGAAAGTGTGGTAATTTGAAAATAAAATTTGAGTAAGCTACTTATTTTCAAATTTTCAAATCATCAAATTTCCAAATTCTTCCACTTTTTCAAATCTTCAAATTTTCAAATTCTCCCACATTTTCAAATTGAAAAGAATAAATGTTATTTAAGGAAATCCCAGGTTTAAGTGCCATTAAAAATACGCTGATTCGTTCGGTGCAAATGAACCATGTGGCTCATGCACAATTGTTTCATGGAGCAATTGGCGGAGCAAACTTGGCTTTGGCTTGGGCTTATGCTACTTATATCAATTGCGAAGACAAGACCGAAACTGATGCTTGTGGGTCTTGTGCGTCTTGTATCAAAATGGCGAAAATGGTGCATCCTGATATTCACCATATTTTTCCGACTCCGAGTGCGAAGGAAACCGTTTTGGAATTATTGCCCACTTGGCGTAAGTTTTTGATTGAAAGTCCATATAGAAGTTTAACGGATTGGTTGGAGTTTACGGGTGCAACTGGCAACAAACAAGGAATTATTCCTATCAAGGAAGCTCATAATATTATTGAGAAAATCTCGCTCAAGGCTTTTGAAGCAGAGTACAAAATCTTGATTATTTGGCAACCAGAATTAATGAACATTGAGTCGGCGAATTCTTTATTAAAAATTTTAGAAGAGCCGCCTACCAAAACGCTGTTTATTCTCGTATGTAACGATACCAACAAATTATTAACAACGATACTCTCCAGAACGCAAAGAGTAATGATTCCTGCTTTTTCGGATGAAAATACGGTTGAATACCTTACCGAAAAAACAGGAGTAAGCATGGAAAGAGCCAAACAAATTGCATACTTATCCGAAGGAAATATTTCAAAAGCAGTAGCTTTAACTACGCACGAAGGACAAGTACAGCACGAATGGTTTGCTAATTGGATGCGAATGGCGTACAAACCAAATGTGCAAGCTTTGATAAAATTGGCTGATGAATTTGACGCAATGTCGAAAGAAGACCAAAAAGGCATGATGGAGTACGGCTTGAATATTTTTAGAGATTTGTTACTTTGGAAAAACGGAGCAGAAGCTTTGGTAAGATTAGAAGGAGAGGAACTTACTTTTGTACAAAATTTTTCAAAAGCAGTAAAAATTGAAGCCATCGAACTGATTGTACAAGAATTCAGTCAAGTATATTATTATTTAGAACGCAACGCAAGGGCGAAGATTTTACATTTAGATTTATCACTAAGCATCGCCCGATTGTTTAAAAGTTAGAAAAATCATTAACAATAAAAGCTCAAAGCTCACAGCTCAGGGCTAATAATCCAACCATGAGTACAATAAAATTAGGAACGAGAGGGTCAAAATTAGCACTTTGGCAAGCGTACTTCATCAAAGAAACATTAGAAAAAGGCGGTTTATCTGTTGAAATCGTCATTATCAATACTAAAGGAGACCAAATCTTAGACCGTTCTTTGTCGAAAATTGGCTCAAAAGGAGTATTTACGGAAGAATTAGAAGAAAAACTTCGTTCTGGCGAAATAGATATTGCACAGCATTCAGCCAAAGATTTACAATCGGAATTGGCGGATGATTTAGCATTAATTGCCTTTACCGAGCGTGAAAAAGTAAACGACGTTTTGGTAAGTTATGATAAAAGCTTATCGCTGGAAAGTGGAAAACCTTTTGTAGTAGGTACTTCTTCGACCCGAAGAGTAGCGATGTTGAAGCATTTTTATCCGCACATCAAAACCGTAGATATGCGTGGCAACTTGCAAACTCGCATGGGTAAATTAGAAAGTGGCGTTTGCGATGCTTTGTTGTTGGCTTATGCAGGAGTGCATCGCATGGGCTACGAAGAACATATCGCAGAGTTGATTTCATTAAATAAGTTTACGCCAGCCGTTGGACAAGGTTCTGTGGCGATAGAATGTGCCGTTTCGTTGGATGCTGAAAAGAAAGCAAAAATTCGTGAATTGTGTAATCATGCTGAAACGGAACAACAATTATTGGCAGAACGTGCTTACTTGAGACGCTTGCAAGGTGGTTGTAGTATTCCAGTTTTTGGCTTGGCACAAACTGCTGAAAATGGAGAATTGACTATGACAGGCGGCATCATCAGTTTAGACGGACAGGAAGTATTGAAAGAAAGAGTATCAGGAACAGATGCCCTTGAAATAGGCGAAATTTTAGCGGAAAAGATTTTAAGTTTAGGCGGAGATAGAATTTTGAAAGAAATTCGTGCGGGGCTAAACAGTTAGTGATTTGAAGATTTGAAAATGAGGTAATTTGAAAATTACTTATTGATAGATAATTGCTAAAAAAACATTTTCAAATCTTCAAATTCTCAAATCTTCAAATTAAAAAAACTACTTCAAAGCCTTTGCAATAGCTTCTTTCGCCAATTTCTCCATGATTTTATAGCAAGCAATTGTTGGATGTACGCCGTCTTCTGCCATTTCTTTGCTCAATCCATTTCTTTCATCTTTCAAAGGCGTGAAGTAATCAAGGTACACCAAGTTGTATTGTTTCGCCAATTGTTTAATGCCTTCGTTCAAAGCAATTCCCTTACTGGGTACATCTTTAATTTCCTTTCTCCACGGAAAAGCCGCCGCAGGCATCACCGAAGCCAAAATCACTTTAATATTATTTGCTTTGGCGATTTCGATCATAGATTTATAGTTTGCCAAAGTATATTCTTGCATATAATCGCCCGTATTTTCTGCAATGTCGTTGATACCAATGTTGATAATGACTACTTTTGGTTTCAAATCCACCACATCCTGACGAAAACGCAATAAAGTTTGTGGAGAAGTTTGCCCGCTGATGCCTCTTCCTAACAAGTACAGTTTTCAGAACCTGGGGCTTTGCCTGAATACAATTTGGTGACTTCCTGCGAGAAAGCAGAGGAACTGAGGAGTAATGAAAAAAGTAAGCTGTAATGTGTTTTTTTCATAGTTGTTAAAATTTGAGATTGTATTGAATCAGTTTCAAGACCTGACAAAATATACTTGAAGTTAATCATGATTTGCGAGTTATCAACATTGCTACTCTAAAACCTGTAGTGGTTTTTATGATTGCGATTCTGTGCATCAAGAAAAAAATAGTACATTTATTTTTTAACATTTCATCTCACTCAAATAGTCTCTTTTGACATGATTTCAAACAAAAAAACGCTTTTATTCTTACTTGCATCATTCATTTCTTTACAAACTTTTTCACAAAGTAAAAGAAAAGATTACCTCGTTACTTTTAGCACGCCTTTTGGTGAAATGCACGCAATTTTGCACAATGAAGCACCACAGCACAAAAAGAATTTCTTGAAATTGGTGAATAAAAAATTCTATGATGGTTTACTTTTTCATCGTGTTATTAAGTCTTTTATGATTCAGGGCGGAGACCCAAATTCTAAAAAAGCAAAAGAAGGAGAATTATTAGGAAATGGCGATGTAGGCTACAAAGTACCAGCAGAAATTACACCTGAATTATTCCATAAAAAGGGAGCTTTAGCCGCTGCTCGTGACAATAATCCAGAAAAAGCTTCTTCGGGTTGTCAGTATTATATCGTACAAGGTCAGGTTTGGAATGATTCAAGTTTGACAAAACAAATGGCGAGAAGTCCTTTGAGAACTTATACGGAGGAACAAAAAAACGTTTATAAAACCATTGGCGGAACACCACATTTGGATGGAAATTATACCGTTTTCGGACAAGTAATTGATAATTTATGGGTGGTAGATTCGGTAGCAAATCAGGCAAGAGATAAAAATAATCGTCCTTTAAAAGATATTCCGATGAAAATTACTTATAAAAAAATGCGTAAAAAGAAGATTACGAAACTGTACGCTTATAGTTTTGAAGAGTAAATCTTGAAAAGAGAATAATATGTCAGAAAAGAAAATACTCATCACAGGCTCAAATGGTCTGCTAGGGCAAAAGCTAGTTTCGTTATTGGCAAACCAAAACGATATTCATTTAATTACTACGGCTCGTGGCAAAAACCGACTACCATTTACAGAAGGCTACGAATATCAGGAAATGGATATTACAAATGCTGAACAAGTAGCAGAAGTAATTGAACAAGTAAAACCAAATGCCATTATCCACACCGCCGCTATGACGAATGTTGACCAATGTGAATTTGAAAAAGATTTATGTTGGGCAATGAATGTAAAGGCTGTGGAGTATTTGGTAGAAGTTTGTGAAAAGCACGATATTTACCTTTGCCATCTTTCAACAGATTTTATATTTGACGGAGCTGCTGGCCCATATTCTGAAGAAGCACAACCTAGTCCAGTAAGTTATTATGGTTGGACAAAGTATGCGGCTGAGGAAGTGGTGAAGCGTTCCAAATGTCGTTGGAGTATTGCCAGAACAGTTTTGGTTTATGGTATCGTTTCGGATATGAGCCGAAGTAATATTATTTTATGGGTAAAAAAATCTTTGGAAGAAGGCAAAAATATCAAAGTAGTTACCGACCAATTTCGCACACCAACTTTGGCAGAAGATTTAGCCAAAGGTTGTTGGTTGATGACTAACAAAGAAGCGGAAGGTATTTTTCATATTTCAGGAAAAGACTTTTTAACACCTTATGAAATGGCGATTAAAACAGCAGATTTTTTCCATTTAGATAAGTCATTGATTAGCGAAGCCGATTCAAGTAATTTTACTCAGCCAGCCAAACGCCCACCAAGAACGGGGTTTATTTTGGATAAAGCTATTGCTGAATTGGGATACAATCCAGTGAGTTTTGAAGAAGGTATTGCAGTTGTGGCAGAGCAGACGAAATAGAATTGTTGAATCCAAACTTATCACTAGGGCTGGACTTAAGTCCAGCCCTAGTGATAAGTTTGGATTCAACTCAACAAAAAAATCCCTACAAGAAACAATTCCTGTAGGGATTTTTATTGGATTGAATATTACTAAAGATTCAATTTCTTTAATTCTTTAACAGCAAAATCTGCTGCTCTTGCTGTTAAAGCCATATAAGTAAGCGATGGATTTACACATGAAGCAGAAGTCATAGCAGCACCGTCAGTCATAAATACGTTTTTCACAGTGTGTACTTGGTTGTGCGAATTTAGTATCGAAGTTTTAGCGTCACGTCCCATACGAGCTGTTCCCATTTCGTGAATAGCCATTCCTAAGTAAGAACCATTGTCATACGTTTTTACATTTTTCACACCTGATGCTTCTAGCATTTCTTTAGCATCGTTCATCATATCCACACGCATTTTCTTTTCGTTTTCACGTAAATCTGCATCGAATACTACTACTGGCAATCCCCACTTATCTTTAGTGGTTTTGTCAAGGTACATTTTGTTTTCGTAATACGGTAAAGTTTCACCGAAACCGCCTAAGCCCATCGACCAGTTACCCGGTTGTGTTACTTCGTTTTTGTAGTCAGCACCAAATGTAAGTTCTGCTACATTGCGTTGCCAGCCTTGGCGACTTGCTCCACCTTGGTAACCAAAACCACGTAAGTAATCACGTTTATCAGAACCGATGTTACGGTAACGAGGTACATAAATTCCATTCGCTCTACGACCGTAGTAATATTTATCTAAATCACCTTCCCAAGTACCAGAAGCACCCGTACGGAAGTGATGATCCATCAAGTTATGTCCTAATTGACCAGAATCATTACCCATACCTTCAGGAAAACGATTTGACGTAGAATTCATCATCAATGAAGTAGAGCCAATAGCTCCACCACAAACGAAAATGATTTTAGCGAAGAATTCTCGGTCTTGCATCGTTACTGCATCACGAACACGCACACCTGTTGCTTTTTTCTTGTTTTCATCGTACATGATTTCTGTTACGATTGAATCAGGACGTAAAGTTAAACGACCTGTTTTAGCTGCTGGAGGCAAAGTACAAGATTGTGTACTAAAGTAAGCTCCGAATGGACAACCCAAAGAACATTTGTTACGGTATTGACAAGAAGAACGACCAATTCCTAATTGTTCTTTTGCTGCTTCCGAAAGGTTGGCAACACGTCCCATCGTTAGGTTACGACCTGGGAAGTTTTTTTCAAGACGTTGTTTTACTTCTTTTTCCACACAGAACATTTCCATTGGAGGAAGGAATTCGCCGTCTGGCAATTGAGGTAAACCTAATTTTTCTCCTGAAATTCCAGCGAATTTTTCAACATAAGAATACCAAGGAGCAATATCTTTATAACGAATTGGCCAATCGACTGCGATACCATCTTTTAAATTTGCTTCAAAGTCAATATCACTTAAACGATAAGATTGACGACCCCACATGATTGATTTCCCACCAACAATATTGGGACGATACCAGTCGAAACGTTTTTCTTCTTTATACAATGAGTCTGAATCGTTCATCCAGTATTTTTCCGTCATTTCGTTGTATGGATAATCACGGGCTAATTTTGGATGAGATTCTTTTTGTTCTATCGTTAAGCGACCATTGTATTTCATTTCCCAAGGGTCTTTCATGGCATTTTCGTAGCCAGTAACGTGTTCTAATTGCTTACCTCTTTCGAGCATAAGTACTTTCAAACCTTTTTCAGTTAGCTCTTTAGCAGCCCAACCACCAGAAACGCCCGAACCAATTACAATGGCATCGTAAGTCATTCCTTTCACTGCATCTATATTCAAATTAGACATCTCTTGATATTTTTAAGCTGTGAGCGATGAGCTACTAGCTTTTGGTTTTATAAGATAAATTAGATAATGATTTTGAGGAATAACTGATGAATTTGGAGAACAAACACTAAAACTCATCATTCATAACTCTTAACTCATAATTTTACAACGCCCACGCTTTTTGTCCCGGTTTCAAAGGAACACAACCTTGGAATTTCCCCGGAATAGGCAAGTACTCTAACGCTTTAGTTGCACCAATTTCAGAAGTAAAATAGCCAGTTACTGTTAATTCTTTCATTCTCATAAAGAAAGGTTTGTCATTTACAGTGTTCAATTTTACCATTTCGTTTTTCTGAACTATATCTAATTCAATAAAACCTTTACCAAATTTAGTTTTGCTATCAGCATCTAATTTTGCCAAACCTGTATAAAACTTATCTTGATCTTCTTTTTTGTAACAATCACGCATTACACGTACAATAAATTTCTCAGCACCAGCAGCTTTTGCACCCGGAGTGTCAGTTGTTGGAATGATAATATCAGCTACTTCTGCTAGTAATGTTTCTTGCTCAATACTTACGGATACGCTGTCTCCTGTATTGATGATTTGTCCCATTACTCCTGCCATTAAAGGGGCTGAAAGCACACCTCCCATCAGAAGGGCAACTCGTTGGACGGCTTCTCTACGGTTCATATTTTAGTTAAATGATTGATTATTAGATTTTTATTGAAAGCTGTACGCAGTAGTTTTTATTAGATAGTAAAGTAAAGAAAAAAACAGTATCAATTGACGTTGAACTAAACTTTTTAATGAAATAATTTAATGCTACCCTGTGTTGTTATGGAGTTTATGAGTTTAAGGTTTATGGAGTTTATGAGTTTACGGTTTATGAGGTCATAAGTATGAGTTTACGGTTTATGAGGTCATAAGTATGAGTTTACGGTTTATGAGGTTTTAAGTATGAGTTTACGGTTTATGAGGTTTTAAGTATATTTTAATGGTTACAAAGTTTAGTTTTGAAACTATAAATATTAATCTCATGAACTCATAAACCTTAAACTCATAAACTTTTATGGCTACTCATTTTCAATGCTAAAATTCCACCTGCCATAATTTGTTGATGCGTCAAGAAATTTTGAGTGAATGGTTTTCCGTTGAGTGTTGCTGATTGAATGTAAGGTGTTTTGGCAGAGTTGCCTTTGGCGATGATTTTAAAGGTTTTTCCATTTGGTAAATTCAAAGTCGTTTCTTCAAATGTTGGGCTACCAATGATATAATTTGGCGTACCCGGACAAACAGGATAATAGCCCATCATGCTGAAAACCAACCAAGCCGACATTTGCCCGCCGTCTTCATTTCCACTCATTCCGCCAGCAGTAATATCGTATTCTTCTCTGATAATCTGGCGTACTTTTTCCTGTGTTTTCCAAGCCTGATTGGCAAAAGGGTACAAATATACAATCTGATTATTCGGCTCGTTTCCGTGCCAATAATAACCTTGTTCGAACAATGTGTCTAATTTTTCAATGAAGCGTTTTTTTCCGCCAATGTGTTTAATCAAACCCTCCACATCTTGTGGAACATAGAAAGTATATTGGGCTGGTGAGCCTTCGGTAATGAAACTACTACGCTGTGCAAATGGGTCGAAAGGTTTAATCCAAGTACCATTGGCATAACGTCCACGAGCGTAGCCAGTTTGTGGGTCGATGACGTTTTGATAATTTTTAGAACGTTTCATCAGCGTTTCATAATCCGCTTTTTCGCCTAATTTTTGGGCTACTTGTGCCAATACAAAATCATCATAAGCGTACTCTAAAGTACGTGAAACTTGTTCTCTTTTATGAAATGCCTGCCAAACAGAATCTTCTAAAGGAATATAATTGTACTGTAAATAAGACGATAAGCCTCTTCTGCCTTTTCCTTCTTCATAACTTTTTTGGTCTATATTTACTTCAAAAGCATTTTTTCGCATGAATTGGTAAGCCGTTTTTATATCAAAACCTTTGATGCCTTTGATGTAGGCGTCGCCAATGGCAGCGGTAGCGTGGTCGCCAATCATGGCAGCGGTATAATTATTCCAGCATGGAAAAATGGGCAACCAAGTGCCTTGTTCAGCTTTTTTAACCAAAGATTGCATCATATCTGCCGTTATTTTTGGTTCTAATAAAGTATGCAAAGGATGTACCGCACGATAAGTATCCCACAGATTATAATCTTCATAATAATCAAATCCTTTGGCTTGATAAATGTTATCATCATCGGCAAAACCAGTGTAAGTACCATCAATATCCGAGAATACTCTTGGAGTAAGTTTGGCATGATAGAGGGCTGAGTAAAACAAGGTTTTATCATACTCCGAACCTTTTACTTGAATTTTGCCCAAAGCTTTGTTCCAAGCGTTATTGGATGCTTGGCGAGTTTTGGGAAAATCCCAATGATTGATTTCACTTTCTAAATTTTTTCTGGCTCCTTCCAAACTTGTGAAAGAAGTACCGATGCGTACTTTTACTAATTTATTGCCAAATTGTGCGTAAGCACCAACAGCTTGTTTTTGTCCGTTTCCTTGTGCTTTTGTTATGTTTGAAGTGATTTCATTGTTTTTCCAAACGCCAAAATCAGTAAAAGGTTGGTCGAATTGGATAACGAAATAACCGCTAAAACCTGCTGGTTTTCCAACACCTTGATAAATTCGGTGAACGGGATTATAACCTACGATTTCATTTTTTTCGGGATGAATTTCTACAAAACCTTCGCCTTCATCTGAATTTGGTTCAACAACAATATAATTTTCTTGATTTTGACTGAAATTAAACTGTAAAAATCCAGCACGAGAAAGAGCCGTCATTTCCGCTTTAATGTTGCCATTTTTCAGCGTTACTTGGTAGTAAGATGGTTTTACAATTTCTGTTTTTCGATCAAAATCACTTCCTCTGTCGGTCGTATTTATATTTAATTTTCCAGACATTGGCATGATGGTAACACTTCCGTAGTCTTGCACGCAACTGCCATTCATCCAGTGTGTTCCTCTGAAACCTTGAATTTTAGTATCGTTATAATAAAATGGCGGAATACATTTTAATTCGGTTGCTCTGGTTTGAGGAGTCCACGAAGTCATACCTTGTGGCACGCCAATGGCTGGTACAATTTGCCCTTTCATTTCTGAACCTGCTTCACTGTGTTTCTTGGCACTTTCTGTGGTACTTGGTGCTGAACCAATCAGCGGATTGACATAATCTGCGGGCTGTTTTTGTGCTATACTTCCGAAAGGCAATAACAGTGTAAAAAGAATTTTTTTATAATTCATGTTTATTTAGAATATGTTACTAATACGTTTTATGGTGATTTTTCAGCTTGAACAATAACGATTATTTGAAAAAATAGCTTTGCATCAAGAAAATTCCTTGATGCAAAGCTATTGATAATTAGTCAGTCAAATAAATTTTAATAACCAGGGTTTTGCGTTAATGATCTGTTCAATTGCAAAGCATTGGTTGGAATTGGGAAAAGGCGTTTTTTAACATCTTTATCCGTTTTTGCAGCCCAAGTATCTTCGTATTTGCCAAAACGAATCATATCATTGCGGTGCCAAGTTTCCCAAGCAAATTCTCTTGCTCTTTCTTCATAAAGTTGTTGTAAAGTAACTGAAGTCCAAGCGGCTGAAGTTGTACGTTTACTTCTTACTTCGTTTACTAATGAGATGGCTGTTTGTCCGTTTGTCGCAGAACCACCTCTAGCAATTGCTTCAGCTTTCATTAACAATACATCGGCATATCTGAAAATGGGTACATCGTTATTTTGGTTTCTAGTTGCCGAAGTACTATCAGCATAGAATTTGTTGTTACGATAACCCATATTCCAAGCTTTTTCATCATTACCTAAATCGAATGTTGCAGGTTTTTTAATTATAACATCTGGCGTTATGTCAACTTGATAAGATAGACCTACTCCAGCATCTGCACCTTGATAGTCTTCGTCAAAGCCTTTTTTAGTTGTGCTTACCATTACTGGATTGCCTTTGTAATCAAATTGTTTTCCAGTAATCCATTGCTGATTTCTTACATCTTTTGCATCGTTGAAGTACTTATAAAATTCTGGAAGTGTACTTGCTGCTGAACTTGGTGTAAAAGGCAAGCTGTATTTCGCACGCAAAGATCTTGGTAGTGAGTATCTAGCATAAAACATATAACCGTTAGGAGCGGAGGCATCATAAGGAATAGCGAAAATAAATTCCTTGATTTGCGGCCCATTATTGATAAAAAACATTTTACGATAATCACTTTCAATAGCGTATTTTCCAGAACTGATAATATTATCACAAGCAATAATGGCATCGTTCCAACGTGGAGTACCTGTATAAACCTCAGCATTCAAATACATTTTTGCTAAAATAGCATAAGCTGTGAATTTATTCGGACGACCATAAGTTTCTTGACCAACCACAGCACTAAGGTTTGGAATACTTTCTTGTAGTTCTTTCTCAATAAACTTAAATACCTCTGCTCTTGGGCTTGTTTTTGCTGTTGTAGTATCACCAAATTTAGTTGAAATAGGTACATTTCCCCATAAATCCATCATCATAAAATAACACATCGCACGCATGGTTCTTAGTTCTGCCAAACTCGTTGATTTAGCAGGAGATTCTGGTGCTTTTGAAATCAAGAAAATGTTTTGATTACTTGTACTAACTGTTGTTGTTAACCAGTTCCAAGAACCTTGTACGTGTGCATTATCAGGATTCCAAGTGTGTTTATGGTGTTGTTCATAACGTCCGCCATCAAACCAGTTTCCACCACGAGCGGGCAAAATAGCTTCATCGGTACTTAATGACTGTAAAAACCAATACTCAACCGCAAAACTTTGTCTGAATGAATTATAAGTTGGACCAGCCGCCTGAATAAATTGTGTTTCCGTTTGCGGAAAAATCTCTGGCGTTAATGCGGTCGTTACGGGGATGTCTAAGTCATGGCAGGACATCAACCCAGCTGCACTGGCAATGGTTATTAAGAATTGAAATATTTTTTTCATCTGTTGCTAGAATTAATAGTTTTGAACAGTACTTCTTTATTAGCCATTTTTCAGAATTTTTAAACTTCTGTTAATTTGGTAAAAAGCTCTTACTCATCGCTAGGGCTTGAAGTACAGTTTGAATAATTTTATTGTTCTTAAAAAGAAGCTGATAACCCAAACAAGAAAGTACGAGTTTTAGGATAAAAATTATTCGAGTCAACACCTGGGGCTACTCCGCCTTGATTGATTTCAGGGTCGATACCTTTGTAACCTGTAATCACAAATAAGTTATTGACAGAGGCATACAAACGAATACGCTTGATTTCTTTTGTAATATTTTTGAAGGAATAACCCAATGTAGCATTATCCAAACGTAAATAACTTCCGTTTTCTAAGAAACGAGATGAGTAACGATAAGAGTTGAAATCGTTTGCTGATTCTTCGGCCACTTCAACAGGAATGTTAGTAAATCTGGCAGTACTTGGTCTGAACAAATCAGCACGAGTAACGTTCATGATTTTATTACCTAAAACAGCTCTCATGAAAATATTCAAATCAAAGTTTTTATAAGTGAAGTTGTTCGACCAACCCAATAATAATTTTGGTTGAGCATTTCCCAAAGCTTTGTAGTCTTTTACGCTAACGGGTTTGGTCGTAAGTTCACCTTTTGCATTGTAATATTGCGAAACGCCATTAGCATCTTTTCCAGCATATTCATAAGTAAAAAATTGCCCAATTGGTTGACCCGCCACAATTAATTGAATGGTTTCACCAGTTTGTCCACCGCCATCAGGTTGTACAATTTTTACAGAATCTGTTTTCAGCGTTGAATTTGAAAGACTGACAATCTTGTTTTGATTATGTGCTAAATTGAGGGTTGTATTCCAAGAAAAGTTGTTGGTTTTTACGGCATTAACATTCAAGGTAAATTCAACACCTTTATTGCTCATTTTTCCAACATTGGCCGTTAATGAACCATTTGGATATAACACAGTACTTACTGGATAGGTCCAAATCAAATCAGAAGTTGTTTTATCATATACTTCTAAAGTACCGCTTACTTTTCCTTTAGCAATGGCAAAATCAAGACCGATGTTAGCGGTAGCAGTTTTTTCCCATCCTAAATCTGGATTTTCATTCTGTAAAGCTCCGATAGCAGATTGTTGGCTTCCATTGTAATAAAAAGTACCAACATTACCGTAAATCAATTTGGTTGTATATGGACTGAAACCTAATGAGTTTCCAGTTGTTCCGTAGCTCATACGGAGTTTAAGTTCACTAAATGCGTTTTGTTTTTCCATGAATGCCTCTTGGTCGATTCTCCATGCAAAACCAACTGCTGGGAAATAACCCCATTGTCTGTTCAAACCAAAGACCGATGAACCATCTCTACGTACAGAAGCCTGTAAAAGGTATTTGTTTTTGTAGTTATAGTTAAAACGACCAAAATCTGAAATCAAACGTACTTGTTGGTAATTATCACCGCCATAGTTTACTCTGAAAGAATTGACTGCATAAGGGTTTCCTAAACCTAAATTGTTATAACCAACGGCATCAACAGGGAAGTTGGTGCTGGTTGCTTGAAAACCGTCGCCATTGATACTTTCTTGCCAAGAATAACCTACAACGGCGTTTAATGAATGGTCGCCGATTTGCTTATCCCAAGTAAGATACGTTTCTAATAAACTCTGAGTATTCTGATACGCATTTCTGGTAGCCAAACCATTTGCACCCACTAAATTGATGAAAGATGGGTTTCCTGGAGGTTCTGGTGTGCTACGGATGTTATTATAATATTGGGTATAATAACTGTTGTAGTATGCTCCATAATTTGTTTGAAAGTTTTGGTACGAGAATTTTATATCATAAGTAAAACCTAAAGGAAGTTTTAACTGTCCGAAGAAAGTTCCTATTAAACTCTTGTACTTCAAACGTTCTTCTGCGTTTTCGATTAATGAAACAGGATTATAATAACTTGATTTACTAAAGTTATCATAAAAAGAACCGTCTTCATTATGGATAGGAGCCGTCGGTAAATAAGTCAACATTTGGGCTAAAACAGTGTTTCTATAAGGAACCCATTTTGCATCACTTACCGAATTGGTTACTGATAAACCCAATTTCAACTTATCATTAAACGCTTTTTGTTCGATTGATAATCTTGCGACAACACGATTTAAAGCACTTGATTTAATGACACCTTCTTGGTCGAAATAGTTAATACTTGCATTATAAATTGTATTCTCGTTTCCACCACCAAAAGAAATATTATGGTTTTGGCTAATGGCTGAACTACGTTGTACGGCATCTTGCCAATTGGTATTAGCACCTAAATCATCTTCTGGGGATAGAGCTTGTCCATTTTTTGTTAAAAATGTTTTCAACTGGTTGGCGTCCATCATTTCATACTGCTTAGATACTTTGTCGATTGCCATATATGAACTATACGAAACCTGCATTTGTCCTTTATTAGCACGTTTGGTCGTAACCATGATTACTCCATTAGCAGCACGGTTACCATAGATTGCAGTTGCAGCAGCATCTTTCAAAATATCCATTGTGGCAATATCATCTGGAGCAATCAAAGAAATATCTGCACCCGGCACACCGTCAATAACGAATAAGGGTGATTGTGCACCATCACGTAATGAAGAAGCTCCACGTAAAATGATAGCCGCCGCACGGTTAGGGTCACCACTTCTTGTGATGTTCAATCCTGGTACTTTTCCTTGTAATAACTGACCAACATCACTGATGGCACCTCTGTTCATATCTTCTGGTTTGATGGTTGTAATAGCACTTGTTAAGTTTTTACGAGACTGCGTACCATAACCAACTACTACAACTTCTTCCAAACTTTGGTTTTCAACCAACATCGAAACGTTGATTACCGAGCGACCAGCCACCGCAATTTCTTGTTTCTGATAACCCACAAATGAGAAAACCAAGGTGTTGTTACCGTCTGGCACTGCAATTTTATATTGACCTTTGTTGTCTGTTGCAGTACCTCTGTTGGTATTTTTTACCAGAACCGAAACGCCAGGTAATACTTGTCCCTTTTCATCGGTGATTGTTCCCGTGATACTTTGTTCGGCGATTATTTCGTTTGGGATGATTGTTTGAATATTTTCTTTTTCAGTAACCGTCTTTTTACGAAGAAGAATACGATTGTCCATTACTTCATACGAAATATTTAATGGACTAAGAAGTTTCTCTAAAACCTTTGATAATTTATCATCAGTAAAATCAAAAGACACAATTTGCTCTGCCTGAATGGCATTTGGACTATACACAAACTTTACATCTGCTTTCTTCTCTATCAGGAATAATACTTTTTTAACAGTACTCGTCCCAGTTCTTAGCGTAATACTTTTATTGAGTACCTCTTGCGAAAAAGCATTGTTGGCGAGGGAAATTCCGCAACAAATAATCGAGAGGAATAATTGAGTAATGGTAATTCGCATCGCTTTGGAGAGAATCTTTTTAAATGATAATTTTTTTTTCATACTTTTAACTGTTTTTAAACTGTGAAATGTGGAAAAACAAACCCTGAACATCGTCCTGATGTCACCGAATTGGCGTTTGGTGGGGTTTCTTAGGCCGGTAATGCTCGTAACATTATCGGCTTTTTCATTTGAAAGCGACTATGTTTTCATGGAGTTAAAGGGAATTAAGCGTTTTGAGTTATGAGTTATGAATTTGGAATTTTAAGTTGTGAATTGTGAATGATGAGTTGTGAATCGGGAGTAAAAATTATTAATTCACAATTCATAACTCATCATTCACAATTCTTCACTGACATCCTGTACCGTTGATAAAAATCACCGTTCCACGCTGTTCGTAAGTAGCGTTGACCGATTTACAAATTAAATCAAGCTGGTTATGTAAAGAAATTTCGTTTAAATCTGCGGTGAATACACATTTATTGAGTTCATGATTTTCAACTACAAACTCTATTTGATAAGCTTCTTTCAAACGTTCTAATACTTCTGTAAGTGGAGTTTCTTCAAAAATGAAATCTAATGTTGTAGCAGGAATATTCACGATAACTGGATTTTCAACCAAACTTGGAATCAGTTTTTTCGTTTCTTTATCAAAAACAATTTTCTGGTTTGGGGTTAGAATTACGCCATTTTTATGAGTAACATTATCTTCTGAATTTTCATAAACCGATACTCTTCCTGTAGCTACTAAGACTTCAATCGCTTTTGAATCATCGTAAGATTTGATGGTGAAACTTGTGCCTAATACTTCTGTCACTAAATCACGGGTATGTACAATAAATGGTTTTGAAGGGTTTCTTTTTACTTTGAAAAATGCTTCACCTTTTAAATAGACACTGCGGGTTTTATCGTTGAAATGTTCTGGATAACTAATGCTGCTTTCTGCTTTCAGTACGATTTCACTGCCGTCTTCTAATTTAATTTTTTGTGGTTTATTAGAGGTATTTTTTACTTCAATTACGCCTAAATTGCTGGCGATACTTTCTGTGAATGAATGGCTGTATGCCGTAGTTTTTTGATAATAAAATATGCCAAAAATACCTATAATCAAGGAAGCCGCCACGGCAACAGCCGTCCATTTGAAGCGAAGTACGGTTTTATTTTTAGGAAATAAACTTTGTTGAATTCTTGCCCAAAGCTGTTGTTCAATATTGCTTTTTTCGTTTGAATTCAACCTAAGTTCGCTATGTTTTAGCATATTATCCGACCACTCCCTTATTATCGCTTCTTCCTCTTTTGTGCAAGTGCCCTCAAGGTATTTTTCTAGTAATTTATCGAAATCGTATTGGTTCATCTTTCGTATTTGCTGGAATTTGATGTGAAATTGTAAACAATAGGCATTGAAGAATTAATTATCAGCATGATATACTTTTAAGTTTTCTCTAAGTACTTTCAGCGATTTGGTAATGTGATACTCTACCGCTTTTTCACTTAGAGCTAAACGTTGGGCGATGTCTTTGACAGATTGATTTTCAAATCGACTCATCTTAAATACTTCGCAGGTTTTTTCTGGTAATTTTTTCAATACTTCATCTACTGCTTTTGATAAATCTGCAAAATGTACAATTTCTTCTGTAGAGAACGACTGCCTGATTTCATGGAAAATGATGTACTCCTGAAATTTTCTATTCGTGATTTGGGATTTGATATAATTGGTTGTTAAGTGTTTTATCGAAACCACCAAGTAGGCACTCAAAAAACGAATATTCAACTGTTCTCGTTTTAACCAAAGACTTTCAAACAAATCATGAACAAGCTCTTCAGCTTCTTCTTTAGTGCCTGTTTCGTGATAGGCAACGCCAAAAAGTTTGTACCAATAGCGATGATAGATTTCCTCAAAGGCTTTTTTATCGTCCCTCTTCAGAAAGTCTATCAATTGTTCATCGCTTAGTTGTGAATGCTTCATGTGATTGTTCCGGAATCAATATTTGATGTATAGTCAAACAAGTCGCCAAAATCCCTAAATGATTTTAAAAAATATTTTTAAAATGCAATTTATGCTTCTATTCTGTATGCTTACATTCAGAAAAGGGTAGATGTTGATTTTCTACGCAATATTTTTAAAGAATTATCTATTATCTCCTCCATTTAAAGCTTTGAAGCATGCAAAAACTACTTGTACTTCTGTTATTCTGTATTGTTTTTGTGGAATCTGCTCAAGCACAAATCGACAAAAAGCCATTCAAGAAACCAAAAGCCTGCTGTAATTGCTGTTGATTTTAGTGGTTTTTCGTGTCGAACTAAAGAACAAATTGCTAAAACGGCGGAGTTTTTACACAAAAATGAATCTGGCTTACGTCTCTTATTTTTTTAGCATTCAATCATCCAATTCAATTATAAATTTCACAAATCATGAAAAAACAATTTTATACTATCGCTCTTACTTTGCTGTTCTTGGTGAGTATCGGCGATACTTTTGCCCAAAAAGCAAAACCATTATTTAACTTTCCATTTGGTGTGCAAGCTTATACTTTTCGTAATCATTTCCCTGTTTCTGTTGAAAATACTTTGGATAAAATCAAAGCAATGGGCATTACAGAGATAGAAAGTAGCGGAGCAAAAGGGATGAGTAATGCTGATTATAAAAAACTTTGTAACGACAGAGGTATTAGTATTCCTTCGGCGGGCTGTAGTTATGAACAATTGGAGAGCAACACGCAAGAGGTTGTGGATAATGCCAAGGCTTTGGGTGCAAAATATGTGATGTGTGCATGGATTCCCCACAAAGGCAATGAATTTACCATTGAGGATATTAAAAAAGCGGTAGCAGTTTTCAACAAGGCAGGAAAAGTATTGAAAGAAAACGGACTTACTTTCTGTTATCACGACCACGGTTATGAATTCAGACCTTATGAAGACGGAACACTTTTCGATTATTTGGTAAAGAATACCAATCCTGCTTATGTGTCTTTTGAAATGGATGTTTTATGGACACTTCATGGCAGAGCGAATCCAGAAGCTTTGTTACAAAAATATGGTTCTCGCTGGAAATTGATGCACGTGAAAGATTTGAAAAAAGGCATAGTAGGTGATTTTTCTGGACATACTCCAGCAGAGAATGATGTGGTTTTGGGAACAGGACAAGCCAATTGGCCAGCGATTTTGAAGATAGCCAAAAAGATTGGTATCAAACATTACTTTATTGAAGACGAAAGCGAACACGAATTAGAAAATGTGCCTTTGAGTATTACTTATTTAAAGGGGCTGTAAGATAGTATTCAGCGATGAGCTGTCAGTTTTGAGCATTTTTAGCGATTGATATGATGATGACCATTCCCTTCATAATTCATGTGAAAATCAAAAAATGTTTCTGAGTATTTTTCAGTGGAAAATACTCAGAAACATCTGTATCTAATCTGTTTCTGTTGGAAAATGCTAAGAAATACCTGTATCTAATCTATTTATATTGGAAAATGACTAGAAACACTTGTATCTATTCTATTTCTGTCGGAAAATGCTCAGATACACTTATATCTATTCTGTTTTTGTTAGAAAATGTTTAGAAACATTTGTATCCATTATGTTTCTGTGGGAAAATTTTTATAAATATATGTATCTAATATATTTCTATTGACAAATACTTAGAAACACTTGTATCTCATCTGTTTCTGTTAAGAAATGCTTAGATACAAATGTGGATTAGGTCAATCATTTTGGAACATATTATCATTGTATATACAAAGCCTTGTGGTTGTTCGGGCAAACAAAAAAATCCCCATATCGTTGATATGAGGATTTTTTTTGAGGTATAAACTCGAATCAATTCATTGAAACAGATAAGTTCTACAAACCTTTACCAGTAGCTGCCCAGTAAATACCGCCATAGATATGATCTAAGAAAGTTTGGTCAGAGAACGTCAATGGAATATGTCCTAAAGCAGTATAGAATGCTCTACCGCCATCGTAGTTATGGTACCAAGAAATTGGGTGGAATTTGCCCATTCCTTTTCCTTCGTTTGTTCCCCATTTTGCATAAGGCTCATAAGATTTTTCATCTACCGAAATCAAATAATGTAAATCTGTTGATTTTAGGTCGCCAAATTCATACCATTCGTCTGTCCAAAGGAATTTTTTAGGGAAACGCTCCATTCCTGGAAAGTTGCTATCTTCAACTTTCAAATAAGCCGTTTGCTGTGCAGGGTGAATTTTGAACATCATACCCACCATTTTAGTGTACCAAGTCCAATCGTACTCAGTATCCGATGCTGCATGAATTCCCACATAACCTTTTCCTGAACGAATAAATTTCTCGAATGCTGCTTGTTGTTCATCATTCAAAATATCACCAGTTGTGTTTAAGAAAATTACAGCACTGAAATTTGCCAAATCTTTATCGTTGAAAACAGTAGCATTTTCTTGCCAAGTAACCGAGAAATTATGGCGAGCCGCCAATTGACGAATCGCTGCTACGCCTTCATGAATTGATTCATGGTGAAAGCCAGCAGTTTTAGTGTAAAGCAACACTTTAAATTGCTGTGCGAAAGTGGTGCTAGTAAATGACAAAGCCAACAAAAATATCAGCGTACTTCTAAGGAGGTTATTTTTCATTTTTGAATTGTTAAGAATTAAGTTAGAATATACTACCACAATTGATGAACCAATGGTTTAATACGCTGTTGGTACACTTGATTGATACTAGAAACTTGTTGTGTTGTTAAGTCAGCAATGTTGAAAACATCTAAATTTGATAATACTTGTTCTGGACGAGAAGCCCCCGGAATAACTGTACTTACGGCATCGTGTTGTAAAATCCAACGCAAGGCGATTGGTGCTAAGTTCGGGTGTTCTGGAAATAAAGCCTTCAATTCATCCACAGCCGATAAGCCAGTTTCGTAGTCGATACCCGAAAAAGTTTCACCTTTATCGAAATGCTCGCCATTTCGGTTGAAATTACGATGGTCGCCTTCGGTAAAAGTAGAATTTTTAGAGAATTTTCCAGTCAATAAACCACTCGCCAAAGGTACTCTTACAATTACACCAATGTCTTTTTTCTTGGCTTGTTCAAAAAACAATTCAGCAGGACGCTGACGGAAAACATTGAAGATAATTTGTACCGAAGTAACGTTATCGTACTCGATTCCTTTCAAAGCTTCTTCTACTTTCTCGACACTGATACCTAGATTCAAGATTTTTCCTTCATCTTTCAAACGGTCGAATAATTCAAAAATCTCTGGACGATAATATACTTCCGTTGGCGGACAGTGTAGTTGAATCAAATCAAGGGTTTCTAAACCCATGTTGGTCAAACTATCTTCCACAAATTTGCGAAGTACCGCAGGTTGATAAGATTGATTTACATGAGGATTTAATTGACGTCCACATTTTGTAGCCACAAAAAGGCGTTCAGAACGAGTTTTTACAAACCTTCCAACTGCTTTTTCGCTTTCGCCATTGCCATAGACATCGGCAGTATCAATAAAATTAATACCAGCATCTACGGCAGTATTTAAAATAGCATCTGCTGTTTCATGACTAAAATCTGCACCCCATTTTCCACCTACTTGCCAAGTACCTAAACTGATTTCTGAGATGTCGAAACCTGTTTTTCCTAATTTTCTATATTGCATTGTTGGGTTCGTTATTTTTGTTTATCTTTTATTAGAAAAGCAGTGAGTTATGAGCTTTTTTTCTAAAATAACCTAAAAAGCTCATATCTTGCAAAAGATTTTTATTTGCTTAAAAAAGTACAATTTTGTATTTACTTCAAAATGGGATAAAAAAGTAATCTGTCATAT
>NZ_JACHKT010000028.1 GCF_014204325.1 Arcicella rosea | reverse complement strand
AAGATTGAGTAGCATGAGCGAACAACAAGCTAAAGTACAAGAAAATATGAAAGATTGGCAGTATTGGCCAGTTGTAAACTTGAGATTAGCTGTAAAACTCGACTAATTCAATCATATCATTTAAACTTTATTCTAAAAAGATGAAAAACTTTTTTACTTCTATATTTCGTCCAATAATATATATATTTCTTGGACTTTCACTGGTTTTCGCTTGCCAGAAAATCAATCCTTTTGAAGATGTTGAATTGACGGTGAATACTGATATTTATCAAGCTCCAATTTTAATTCATTTCCTTGATGCAAATGTCGATGCTACCAAATTGCCTGAAAATATCTCAGTCTCAATTTCTGGTCCTGGTAAAAATTTAATTTTTGATGATTTAGGAGGCAAAAATTATACCGCCGCTGGTAATGTTTTATCTCTAGTATTGGATAAAGATGCGAAACCAACAGAAACAAATCCAGTTGAATTTACCGTTTCTGTAACTGCTCCTGGCTATGTTTCAACTAGTCAAACTATTTCTATCACAGACCCCACAAAATCTCTTGAATTCACCGTTCCCTTGACAAACGTAGCCGCAACACCAGAAGGTACAGCTGCTAAAACGGAAACACTTTCATTAACAACTGGACAAACATTAACAGTACCTGCAACAGCTGATAAGCCTGAAGTTGCTACAATAACTATAGCACCTGGCACTCAAGTAAAAGATGAATCAGGCAATGTGATTCCTTCAAATACTGTTAATGCTCAAATTGTTCAATATGGTACTGGCAGTGAGGAATCGTTAAACAGTTTCCCTGGAAGTTTCACACCCGAAAATGTTACTTTGCAAACTGGTGCTTCCACCGCAGGAACATTTGTATCAGCAGGTTTTGTTGCTATTGACATGGAAGCAGGCGGAAAAAAAGTTAAAAGTTTCACAAAACCGATTGATGTAAATGTAGGAATCAATACAGAATTATTTAATCCTGAAACTGACCAAAAAGTAAAAGAAGGAGACCAAATCCCTACTTGGAGTTTTGAAAGTTCTACAGGAGAATGGAAAGAAGAAGGGATGGCTACTGTTGTAAAGGGGAGTGATGGTAAATTATCAGCAACCTTTAAGGCATCACACTTATCTTATTGGAACATTGACTGGTTTTATTATCTTCCAAGATGCAGACCAAGCTTTGCCTTGAAAGTTACATCAAACCTACTTACAAATGTTGTTTCTAGTAATTATTATGCCAAAGTTTATTGGGCACCTGCCAATTCTAATAACTTTCAATATGTTTATCAAGCTTACGGTTTTAATGCTAAAAATGGGGAGTTAAATCAGTACATAGGCTTATATACCCCAAATGGCTCTCGTGTCCGAATTGATGTATATGCTTATAGCAACAATGCCAAAATTGGCACAACTGGCATATTTAATCCATGTGCAAATACCCAAACTCCAATTACAATTAATGCCCCAACACCGCCAACACCAATTGTAGTCGATGTTGATTTTACAGCAAAATGTCAAAATAAGAGCGTTAATATTAAACCGTCTGCTTGGGTAGGTCTATACGACCCGAGTGGTCGTAGCTATTACGAGCGTTATATATCTGGATACATGAGAAGTGGAAAAGCTACAATTGTTGTATATGAAGGTAGAGAATATACTTTTGGTGCATATTATGGTGGCAAATACTACTCAGGAAAAGTAACATTTAATAAAACAGGTTCAAAAATTGTTACTTCTACTGGAACAGGTATTACTGGAACTACATCATACAACACATCTACTGGCAGAGTTCAAGTCGTGGCAAGTTATGTAACTAATGATTGTAAGTAAAACTTACATCCTAAATTTTAAAACAAAAAAGCGGTCGAAAAAATAATTTCGACCGCTTTTTGTTCTAAAACACTAATACCTAATCCTCCGCCTTCGTTTCCCTCAAATACAACTGTACAGTATTTTCTAAACCCAAGTAAAGTGCATCGCAAATCAAGGCATGACCGATGGATACTTCTAAAAGATTAGGAATGTTTTGCTGAAAGTATCGTAAATTATCTAAACTCAAATCGTGTCCTGCGTTCAAGCCTAAACCTAATTCGTTGGCTCTGGTAGCGGCAGTAACAAAATCACGAATGGCTAATGCTTTATTTTTGAAATAGTTTTCGGCATAAGGTTCTGTATAAAGTTCGATACGATCTGTACCTGTTTCTTTGGCTCCTTCTACCATTCTTACATCGGCATCTACAAAGATGGACGTTCTGATTCCTGCTTCTTTAAACTGAGCTACTAAATCAATTAAAAGACTTTTATGTTTGATGGTATCCCAACCTGCATTAGAAGTAACTGCTCCTAAAGCATCTGGTACTAAGGTTACTTGTGTCGGTTTGTTGGCTAAAACCAATTCTACAAATTTTTTCTCTGACGGATTTCCCTCTATATTAAACTCTGTCGTTATTACTTCTTTCAAATCAAATACATCACGATAACGAATATGGCGTTCGTCTGGGCGTGGGTGTACTGTAATTCCTTCTGCTCCGAAACGCTCGCAATCTAAGGCTACTTTCACAACATTTGGATTGTCGCCTCCTCTTGAGTTCCTTAAAGTAGCAATCTTATTAATATTTACACTTAATTTAGTCATAATGCTCGTCATTAATACGTTCTATTGCTTAGTCTTACCATTTTTTCAAAATACTGATAAGCGAAAAACAATTCCTGATAACTGTTTTAGTACCTTTGCAAAAAGAACATTTCTGTGAAGATGTTTGTTCTTTAGAAGCTTCAAAGATAAGTATTTTGAAAAAGAAACATTTTCAAAATTACATATTTTCAAAATCTCAAATAAAATCATGTCATTAAAAACCAATATTGAAAGCGGCATTAAAGATGCCATGCGTGCAAAAGACCAAGACCGTCTTCGTACTTTACGTGCTTTGAAAGCTTTAATTCTGTTAGAAGAAACTTCTGGAAATAATGCCAGTGGTGACTTGCCAGCGGATGTTGAATTAAAATTATTGACAAAAGCTGCTAAACAAAGAAGAGATTCTTTAGAAATATTCAAAGGGCAAGGTCGTGAAGATTTGGCTGAGAAAGAACAAATCGAACTTACAATCATCGAAGAGTTTTTACCAAAGCAATTAACAGACGATGAACTTCGTGCTAAATTAGAAGAAATTAAGGTACGTGTGGGTGCTTCTGCTCCATCAGACATGGGTAAAATCATGGGCGTTGCTACCAAAGAATTGGCTGGTTTAGCTGATGGCAAAGTAGTTTCTGCCATGGTGAAAGCTATTTTGAGTTAGTTTTTCACCTCACCCCCAACCCCTCTCCTGTTGAGAGGGGAGATTTGAACTCAAAGCTTTTCTCCCCTTCTCAAATGGAGAAGGGGCTGGGGGATGAGGTAACATATCTCTTTTCTATGCAACCAATCGACATTTTTATACTGCTACCTACTCTTTGGGGAGCTTACATTGGTTATCAACGAGGCATTATTATTGAAATCATTTCTATTGTCGCTTTCGTTCTTTCTGTCATCATTGGTTTCAAAACGCTTGGTTTTGCCAGCGATTTGGCTTCGCCTTATATGAGCAATGGTCTTACCCATAAAATCATGCCTTATATTGGCTTTGGTGCTGTATTTTTCCCGATTGTTTATCTTATTAATAAATTAGGATGGGTTCTTCGGAAATCTATCCGTTATACCGTTTTGGGTAATTTTGATTCCTTTGCAGGTGCTGTGGTTGGGGCTTTTACTTGGGCTTTTGGCATCAGTATTTTCATTTGGTTAATCACAGCAATTGGTATCAAAATTCCAGAAAGTGATTCTGAAAAAGTATATCTTTATCCGCTCGTTCAACCGCTCGCTCCGAAAGTAGTTGAAAGAGCAATTGACATCGTACCCAAACAAATTGACAAGTTAAGAAAGTAAAATCTCAGTCTCATTTAAGCATGAAAACAATCCTCATTCTAAATGCCCAAGTAGTAAACGAAGGCACAATTCAATCGGCAGACATTTTTGTAAAAGATGGTTTGATTGAAAAAATTGGTACAAATCTCTCTGGCTTAACAGCCGACACGGTGATTGACGCTGCTGGAAAATATCTTTTTCCGGGAGTAATCGACGACCAAGTACATTTCCGTGAACCCGGTCTTACGCATAAAGCTTGTATTCATTCAGAGGCTCGTGCTGGTGTAGCTGGTGGAGTTACTTCTTTTATGGAAATGCCCAATACTGTTCCTAATGCCTTGAACCAAGAATTATTGGCTGATAAATACGAAATTGCTGCTCGTACTTCTTTGGCGAATTACTCTTTTTACATGGGAGCGTCTAACGATAATATCGAAGAAGTACTGAAAACCAATATCCAAAATGTCTGTGGAGTAAAGATTTTTATGGGTTCTTCTACGGGAAATATGTTGGTGGATAATGAGAAAACTTTAGAGAATATTTTCTCAAACAGTCCGCTACTGATTGCTACTCATTGCGAAGATGAAGCTACGGTTCGTGCCAATTCTGCTATTTACAAAGAGCGTTTTGGCGATAATCCACATCCAAGAGTACATCCTGAAATTAGAAATATAGAGGCTTGCTATAAATCGTCGTCAATGGCGGTTGAATTAGCTAAACGCCATAATGCTCGTTTGCATATTTTACATATCACAACGGGGGAAGAAACGGCTTTGTTCACGAATGAAATTCCATTAAAAGAAAAAAGAATTACTTCGGAAGTATGTGTTCATCACCTTTGGTTTGATGCTCGTGATTATGAAACGTTGGGTAACCAAATCAAGTGTAATCCTGCGGTGAAAGCCGACGGACATAAACAACAATTGTTACAAGCTTTGTTGGATGATAAAATCGACGTAATTGCTACCGACCACGCTCCGCATACTTGGGCGGAAAAACAAAATCCTTACTGGTCTTCTCCAGCAGGTTTGCCATTGGTTCAGCATCCTTTGAACTTAATGTTGGAGTTTTATAAAGAAGGAAAAATTACTTTGGAGAAAATCGCCGAAAAGATGTCGCACGCTGTGGCAGACTGTTTCCAGATTTCAAAAAGAGGTTATATCCGTGAAGGCTACTGGGCAGATTTGGTATTGGTAGATTTGAACGAAAGTACTACCGTTACCAAAGAAAATGTTTATTATCAATGCGGGTGGTCGCCATTAGAAGGAAAAACTTTGCATTCAAAAATTACGCATACAATCGTTTCAGGACATTTAGCTTTCCAAGAAGGTACTTTCGACGAAAGTATTACTGGCAAAAGAATGTTGTTTGAAAGATAATTTAGGCTGTAAGCTTCGAGCAATGAGCTTTTTTATTCAGGTCAATACTCATGGCATGACTAGTAAGTTATTTTCAGAATAAAAATATGGTGTTAGTCATGCCATGAGTGTACTTGCCTAAAGCCTACTGTTTTGCCTTCTCCATATAATACTTCCGAGTTCTACTAATAATCATTCCGCCAATTACTCCCGGTGCAATCCAAACTACTAAACCTGGAATATATGGTGGATTATTCACAACCAAAAATGCCGTTACTGTAGCAATATAAGCTCCGCCCATTCTTGAAATATGGTTTTGAAACCAATATCTTGCCTGAAAAGGAACAGTATTGTCTATTACTTTTTTGCCTGAGAATACTCTCAAATCTTCTGTAGCCATCAACAACGAAAAGATGCCAAAAACATTAAATAAAATAGCATAAAAAGTAATTCCTTTTTGATAAGCCAATACTCCAAAAGTCATCATGGCGAAGGCACTGATGATGGTTAAAATAGCACCAATCCAATCAATTAATTCAGGAGCTAAATTTTTCTTCATACGTACCAACCTTGCACCCGTGAAAGTATTGTAAAAACTAAAAACTGCAATTCCTGCTAAGAATATCAATCGAAATTCCATTTTGAAGCGAATCAAAGCTGTTAACGCTACCAAGAACATCGCCCAATAAAATACATTGCCCCAAAATACATGTGCCTTCCCACCTTTCTCGGCAAACATGGGTACTAAACCTGTAGTAAGTGCTGTAAAACCAGCTGCGATATGAACATACAATGCCATTTTTAAAACTATTTCCATCAGAGTAATCTTTTTGTGATTTACGTTTAGATTTTTATTTTTTGAATGGCTCAAAGGTAGGGCCACCTCACAAAATGGTAAAATACTTGGGGAAATGAACAAGAGATTGGGATGTTTGACAAAGTGGAGGGGATGTAATTAGGAAGAGATAAAGAATTAAATACTTGTGTATAATTTTAGTATTAGTAAATATTACGGTTTTGTTCCCTAAAAAGTTGCCTATTTTCTTCTATATTAGTATCCTAAATAACGATATAATGGATACACTTAACAAGGAAAAACTTACTAACGACGAATTTACTAATATCTGGCTCGGCTATTATTCGACGAAACAAAAATATAAAAAGTTCTATCAATTTGACCATGAAGGACATGCAAATAGAGTAATTATTGATAATATAGAATTTGTTGAACCTATCCATATCTATGATTATATTGATGAAGATGATTATTTCCTTGATATTTTAATATTAAACTCGAAAATACCTTATCTCCATATCGAACACATCAAAACAGGTGATATAACTATCTCTAATACAGAGATTGGACATATTGAATTAGAAAAATCTTTATGTGGAATTCTAAGTTTTGAGGATTTGAAGGGATTAGAAGAAATTGTCTTTTTCATTATGACACTCCCAAAAGTTATTTTTGAAGAACTTGATATTCGTAAAAAAGTAGCAATTAATAATTGTGGAATTGATGAGTTGGTAGTTACGAATTATAGTAAGAAAATACAAATTAATATTGACGATGGTTCTGGAATTTCAAACTTAACAATTGCTCCAAATTCAACAATAAGTATGGATTTAGAGGATTCACAAATAGGAACATTACAAATTAAGCACGGAGTTATTACAAGAGACAGTATCATTAAAATAAATAATTGTAAGATAAATATCTTTTTATTTGAGTCAACTTTAAATTTAGGGGTTATAAGCTTAAAAGGTATTAAACCTATCAATTACTATACTAAGTGGCATATAAAAAAGAGGGACCATAAGTATTATAGAGATGATAAGCATAAATATAGTATTAACAGAATAGAAAGAAATTCAGAAGTACAATTTTTACACTCCGATTTAGGGAAATTCTCAATGATTGAATGTGAATTAGAGAAGTTCAATAAATTTGTCTTTTTCAATACAAAAATATTAGAGATGTTTATAGCCGGAACAAAATTACCAACGATTATTTCTGTTCCAGAAGAATATCAAAACGAAAGTTTAGAGCAACAAAGACTTGGATTTAGTCAATTTAAAAAAATATTTGAAAATAGAGGGGATAGTGTTAGTGCAAGTATATATCAAGCTAAAGAATTAGACATTTACAGAGAATTATTAACCCAAGAAAAGAAGTCACTATCAATTTTTACAAGAGATTGGTTTAATAATTTTGGAGAGCGGACTAATTTAATGTTAAACAGATTCTCAAACTACTATGGTAATAATTGGTTGAGGAGTACTATTGTTACTTTAATAGCGACGTTCTTCTTTTTCACTGTTTATAGTTTTCTATTAGGTAATAGATTGGGAAACGATTTTCAACTTTTTTTTAAGCTTTTCTCTTACTCTTTTGAATTTATAAATCCATTGAGGAAATCAACAGAATTAGAAAATGTAATAAAAATCACTGATAATGAAAATTGGTTAAGCCTTGCTAGAACTTGGGATTACATAAGCCGTATTTTTTTAGCTTATTTTGTCTATCAAACAGTCCAAGCATTTCGTAAGTTTGGAAAAAAGAGTTAGGTAAGTTTGTGTAGACGATTTAAACAAAATTATCATGGAAACAAATCAAGTTAAACTTTTAGCTTCGCTGGCTAAAAAAATCAAATCTGAGAGAAAAGAAAGGGCTAAAGTGATAGCCTCTTTACTAGTCTGCCAAAATCTTAACAAAAAACGAAAACTTCACTGGTCATTACAGTCATTTAAAAAAAGTTGTTAATGTTTCTGCCTCCTAATGTATAATAAAAGACCAAACTTAATGCTTGGTTTTCATGGATGTGATTAATCTGTGAGAAACGAGTTAGTTACTAAACCTGATATTGTAAAGAAAAGTCAAGAATCTTTTGATTGGCTTGGTAATGGTTTCTATGTCTGGGAAAATAACTACGAGCGAGCTCACAAAGCTGATTAGAAAAGAAATAAAGTTTCCATAGCTTATTATCAAGCTATGAAAACCTTATCTATATTAAATTAAAACAATGGGAAGATTATTTAATACTTCCCCATATATCAATAATTAACATATTTTTCTTCAAAGCTACCATCGGCATATAAGTCTAATAGTCCGTAACCCGGAGCGGTTTGCTTGTTGTTGCCTTTCCACCAAGCACCACTTACGGCACCATTACAGATATAAGTCACGTTATTATACTCTACTTTATCACGTAAATGCACATGTCCGCTCAAGCAAATTTTCACGTTGGGATGTTGATAAAATAGATTGATTATTTTAGCGGTATCGGTGTGCATATCGCCTCCTAACATTTCCCATCTGTTTACCACTTTTTCTTTAATCATCAAAGTAGCGGTAAGGATTGGAATATGCGTTAATACCAAAATCGGTGTAGCTGGATTGGTATTCTTTAACTCATTTTCAAGCCAAGTAAATTGCTCATCACCTAGTTTACCAATATACCAAGTATTATCAACATCGAGGTGTACGCTATCGAGGATGATAAATTTCCAACCATTTTTCTCAACACTGTAATAAGGTTTGGCAAGACTCAATTTATCTAAAGTATATTGTTTACCATAAACGGCTTGTCCTTTATTATTTTCACTCCACCAAACATCATGGTTTCCTAAACAGTAATGAGCAGGAATAGAACTTTCTGCTTTGATGATGTCTTCTAATAATTTCCATTGACTATTGATGTTGCTCAAGTTTTCTTTATTCATATCAAAAACTATATCGCCACCATTCAAGATAAAATCTACTTTAGGACTTTGTTGCTGAACGTGATGCAGGCATTTAGCAAATTTTGCAGGAGCTTCTAACTCATTTTTTAAATGAACATCGGTAAGATGTGCCACTCTTAGTACTGGCTTTTTCCCTTTCAAGAGAGGGCTTAAAGCTGGTGTTAAAAATAAGCCTCCAATATTTTTAATGACGGATCTTCTTTCCATTATTTTCCTTGTTTGATTGTAAGTTTTGAGTATCAATACGACAAAAGTAAAGCCTTGATAAATACTTTAGATGTTGGTATTGTCATGATTATATTAAGAGATGATAAACCACAGGACTAATCGCTTAGTAGCTAGGACGAACTTTAAAAATTGAAGACGATAAAGGATAAAATGAAGAACTGTATAGAGTAAATAAAGGTCTTATTTGGTGAATTGAAGGAGCTATCGATTAAAATTACCTAGTTGAATGATAATATTCCTTACCTCATTGAGATATATACCTTGGGCATTTAGATTTATTAACTTGGCTTTTAGATATACACCTTGGGTATTTAGATTTATTAGTTTTGCTTTTAGATATACACCTTGGGCAATAAAGTTTATTAGTTTGGCTTTTAGATATACACCTTGGGCAATTAGATTTATTAGTTTGGCTTTTAGATATACACCTTGGGCATTTAGATTTATTAGATTGGATTTTAGATATACACCTTGGGCAATTAGATTTATTAGCTTGGATTTGAAATATATGCCTTGGGCAATAATAATAAAAAAGGAGAACAAGATAATTTGTCCTCCTTTTTTATTATTATAAATTCCAACCCTGACGATACTCTCGCTTCACAAACTGGTTGGCGTCATCGAAATTGGTAATTTTCATTTCTTTTCCGTCCCAAAGCAGTTTCTTTCTTCCATTATAATCAAATTCTTGTAACCATTGCTTGTCTTTTTTAGAAGTACGGAAGAAGTAACTTCTAATGGCTAAATTCCCCATCAAAACCGCTTCTGACATTGGACCAGAGTAATCAAATGATGAACTTAAAGGCTTATGCTTTCCGTAACCATCTCTACAAGCTTGTAACCATTGCTGATAATGCCCTGCACCATCTGCTCCTACTACTCTTTCAATCGTAATTGGTAGTTTTTCACCTTTTGCTTTCAAGCTTTCACTTCCCCAAAGTGTTGGATTTGAACCATACACTCCGCACATCATTACACCTTTAGTGCCCATTAATAATACTCCACCGCTCCAGTCTCCTAATTTTACATCAGCAGGAATTTCTTCTGGACGTTCAGGCATTAATCCGCCATCGTACCAAGTCATTTTTACATCAGATTTTCCTTTTCTTGGGAATTTCAAATGAATCATTGAAGCAGCAGGATAACTTTCTGGGAAATATCCTTCTTTGAAAGGTTCAGTCCAAGAAGTATTGGCAATACTACATTCTACTTCTGAAGGGTAGCCCAAGCCTAATACTCTGTACGGAGGGTCCATCATGTGGCAAGCCATATCGCCCAAAGAACCAGTTCCGTAATTTACCCAACCTCTCCAGTTGAAAGGATGATAGCCCGGTTGGTAATCCTCCCAAGCTGCTGGGCCAAGCCATAAATCCCAATCTACTTCTTTAGGCACTTCTACTTTCGCTGTTGATTTGGCAATACCTTGTGGCCAAACAGGGCGGTTTGTCCAAACGTGTACTTTTGATACTTCACCAATCAAACCCGCTTTATACCATTCCATCATTCTTCGTACACCATCGCCCGAAGAACCTTGATTTCCCATTTGCGTCACAACTCTTTGTTGTACTGCGGCTTCAGTCATTTTACGTACTTCATAAATATTATGTGCCAAAGGTTTTTGTACATAGACGTGTTTGCCCAAACTCATCGCTGCCATTGCCGAGACATAGTGCGTATGGTCTGGCGTAGAAACGGTTACAGCATCAATATTATCTTTTTCTTTTTCCAGCATAATGCGGAAATCCTTATACTTTTTAGCCGCTGGGAATTTCTCGACAGACTGCTTCATTTGGCGGTCGTCTATATCGCAAAGTGCTGCAATGTTATTACGTCCGCTGTCATAAGCTCCCATAATATCCGACCAACCTTTTCCTCCGCAACCGATGGCCGCAATATTGAGTTTATCAGAAGGAGCAATGAAGCCCTTTCCACCTAAAACATGGCGAGGTACAATGTAGAAACCCGCCATTGCTAATGAGCTTTTCTTGAGAAAATCCCGTCTTGTATTGTTTTCCATATTAAATAACTCCTTTGCCCAATTAGGAGTGGTTTAAAGATTTTACTGATTTTACTGGGCAACTGAATCAGTTTGGTTTGATAATGATTATTGAATTTAGTAATTTCTTGATTTTTTATTAAAGATACACTCGTTTAAATTAGCTTTTATACTGTGATATGAGGAATTGATTATGTTATTTTGAAGAAAGAATTACAAACACTTCATTCAAATGAAAATTGAAACATTAGCGATACAGTCAACCCAAATGCACGATGCCAATGCAGGTGCTGTTATTTCACCCATTTATTTATCCACTACTTTTGAGCGAGAAACCGATGGCTCTTATGCACACGGTTATATTTACTCAAGAGCCGATAATCCGAACCGTCAATTACTTGAAAAAAGTATTGCTTTACTCGAAAACGGAGCTGTCGGATTGGCTTTTGCTTCGGGAATGGCGGCAACTACGGCTTTATTTCAAAGTTTAAAATCAGGCGACCATATCATTACGCCCGACGATGCCTATTATGCTACCAATGTATTAATCACAGAAGTTTTCGGACAGTGGGGTTTGTCTATGACAACGGTGGATATGACAGATTTGGAAGCCGTAAAATCTGCCATTCAGCCCAATACCAAACTATTTTGGATAGAAACGCCATCCAACCCGCAATTAAAAATTACCGATATTCAAGCCATTAGTGAAATCGCTAAAGGAATTGGGGCTTTAGTAGCTGTTGATAATACTTGGGCAACGCCCATTTTACAAAGACCTTTAGACTTAGGGGTTGATATTGTAATGCACTCAACCACCAAGTATTTTGGCGGACATAGTGACGTATTAAGTGGTGCGTTAATCATTAAAGAAGAAGGTGAATTATCAAATAAATTAAGAACAATTCAGAAATTAACTGGCGGAGTACCTTCACCTTTTGAATCTTGGTTAGTAGCGAGAGGTATCAAAACTTTGGCTTTAAGAGTAAAAGCACAAACAGAAAATGCTGGGAAATTAGCTGATTTTCTAAATACTCATCCACAAATTGAAGCCGTACATTATCCAGGTTTAGCAACACATCCACAACATGTAATTGCTAAAAAACAAATGTTAGGCGGTTTCGGAGCAATGCTTTCAGTACAAGTAAAAGGTGATGCTACAAATGCGATGGCATTAACGGGAAAACTCAAACTTTTCACCACAGCAACCAGTTTGGGTGGCGTAGAAAGTCTAATCGAACACAGAAAATCAGTAGAAGGAACAGACAGCCCAACGCCTGATAATTTACTTAGAGTATCGGTAGGTTTAGAAAATATAGAAGATTTGATAGATGATTGGAAGATAGCTTTGGAGTAAATATGAGTTATGAGTTATGAATTAGGACTGTACGATTAAAAGCAATTTCTGATTTGGGATTTCTGATTTCGGAAATTGTAGAAAAAAATACTCTCGCTTGGTGTAGTGTTTGTCATGCCTTCTTAGAAGGCGAGGCTTAGACCGCAACAATTAGTGGATATGAGTACACAACTTGAGAATAATTATAAAATGCGTTGCATTTTTGCAATGTAACATTGCTGAATACAAGACGTAGTGTAGAACACTATGCCAAGCGAGGGGTCGATGATTTTATAACACAATTAGATGATGAAAACATTTTTAAAGCCATATTCTCACTTAAATAATGTGAGTAAATACTACATAATAGAGGACAAGTACATATTTTATTTTGATTCAAAATCCGTTTCATATCTCACAGATATATCAAGTATGGAAACTTTGTGGTCTGAAAAATTTGAAACACAACATCTTGTTTACCTTGGATTGAATTATATTTTCCCTTATGACTTAGGAAAATGCGTTAAGAAAGTAGATTTAACAAATGGTAAAATTATTTCAACTATAAATGGCTGGATTAGACCCATTATGAAATGTGATGACACCATTTATTGCCACTTCAGAGATAATGAGAATAATTACTATTTTGCTGAAGTCGATACAAATGATTTCAAGTTATCAATTAAATGGAGTTTAGAAGACTTTATTTTGTCTAAAGTTTTTTTTTATAATTCCATTTTGTTTCGAAATAATAATATTTACTGTTTTCAAACGAATGAAGGTCGAGAAAAGTGGCATTTTGATTATTCAGAAATCGGAATGTGGATCGCTTATGATGGCTCGAAAAGGAATGGTATTATCAATGAACTTTATAGTATTAATAAAGAAATCATTGTAATTGAATTTGCTCAAAAAGGAATTGCTGGTGTATCGGCAGAAACAGGTGAAATCCTTTGGCAAGTGAACAAAGATATTGAACCAATTAAACCAACTTTATATAAGGGAATATTTTATGGCTTTGCTGAGTTTTATTATGAAATTGATGGAGTTACAGGCAAGCTGTTAAGGCAACAAAGTTATAAAGAAATTTTTGCTCAAAATAATTTTAGAGATTACAGGCTAACACGTCCATGTATTACAGAGGATTTAATAGCCATAACCTCGCATTACGACAATGCTATTTTATTATTAGATAAAGCCACACTAAACGTTATTCAAAGAATCCAAATAGAAGGGAGTAAAAATGGGTTGCCTCTAACCGATACTCCGCAAATTCATGGCAATAGTTTATATCAACTAGATGGAGATAATACGCTTCATATTTTTGATAAAAGCACTGTTTTAAAATAGAAACCAGATACCTGTTTTTTTTACTACGTCAAGTAAGGGTAGGAAAGATTATATACCATTTGAAATTTCGGAATTTGGCTATAATGGCTTTTTAAAAAACCTTATATCCGACATCAGAAATTTCCACAATCTTTCCCAAAGAACTAAACAAAACCTTACAAGGAGGCTTCGCAAGAGCCTCCTTTTTTATTGAATAGAAAATAATTTCACAAAATTGTTATGCACGCATACTATTTTTATATATTTGAGTATTAATCTCAAAAAACTAAAAATCGTATCTACTATGAGTAATCAAATATTTCAAGGCTTAAATTTTCAGTTAAGTGAAGAACATCTTGCCGTACAACAAGCAGCTCGTGATTTTGCTCAAACAGAATTACTTCCAGAAGTAATTGACCGTGATGAAAAAGAATTTTTTCCAGAAGAATTAGTTCGCAAAATGGGCGAAATGGGTTTTCTGGGCATGATGGTTTCGCCAGAATATGGTGGCGGAGGCATGGATACTGTTTCTTACGTGCTGGCGATGGAAGAATTATCAAAAGTTGATGCTTCTGCTTCGGTAATGGTTTCTGTCAATAATTCTTTGGTTTGTTATGGTTTAGAAGCTTACGGAACGGAAGAGCAAAAACAAAAATACCTTGTGCCTTTGGCAAAAGGCGAAATAATTGGGGCTTTTGCTTTGTCTGAACCCGAAGCGGGTTCGGATGCTACTTCTCAGCATACCACTGCCGAAGATATGGGCGATTATTACTTATTGAATGGCACAAAAAACTGGATTACCAACGGCGGAAGAGCCAGTGTATATTTGGTAATGGCACAAACGCATCCAGAATTGGGTCATAAAGGCATTAATTGCCTGATTGTAGAACGTGGCATGGAAGGTTTTCAAATCGGAAAGAAAGAGCGAAAATTGGGTATTCGTGGCTCAGATACACACTCTTTGATGTTTACCGATGTAAAAGTACCGAAAGAAAACAGAATCGGGGCGGACGGTTTTGGTTTCAAATTCGCCATGTCCACTTTAAATGGTGGCAGAATTGGCATAGCAGCACAAGCTTTGGGCATTGCTTCTGGTGCTTACGAATTATCGCTAAAGTATGCTCAAGAACGAAAAACTTTCGGAAAAGCCATTGCCGAACATCAAGCGATACAATTCAAATTAGCAGATATGGCAACGAGTATTGAAGCCGCCAGATTACTTTGCTTTAAAGCGGCTTTCGACAAAGACCAACACAGAAGTTACGTACAGTCGGCGGCGATGGCAAAATTATTTTGTTCGCAAGTAGCGATGGATACTACGATAGAAGCCGTACAAATTCATGGAGGTTACGGTTTTGTGAAAGAATTTCACGTAGAAAGAATGATGCGAGATGCTAAAATTACGCAGATTTATGAAGGTACTTCTGAGATTCAGAAAATGGTGATTGCCAGAGAAATTTTAAAATAAAAATGGAGGCTTTTACGCCTCCATTTTTATTACTCTTCTTCAAGTACTCTTTGCAATACTTTTACTGAATAGTCTGCTATTACTTCTAACTTAGTGAATTCAGCTTTGATAATTGAAATATCAACCATTTCTTTCGCTTTATCTTCAATTGATTTTAACAATCCATTTTCATTAACACCCATTGACGAAAATGAAGACTTCAACTTATGGGCTGTTGATTTCGTTTGTACATAATCAATAGTATCTATTGCCTTTCTGAGTATGTCAATATCAATAGGCATTTGGCTCAAATATAATTCAATAATTTCCTGTTCAAACTCCTTATTTCCGTCAGATAATTCCCTCAAATAGGTTAAATCTACGATTTCTTCTAGGTTCTCTTCCATATTATTTTCGTTGTTTTGACCATTTATTTCTGCATAAGTGATTATTTTATCAAATAATTCTTGAGGTACAAAAGGCTTTGGTATATAATCGTTCATCCCGATTGTAAGACATTTTTCCTTTTCACCAACCAATGAATGTGCTGTCATAGCAATAATTGGCGTGTCAATTTTTAATGTTCCTCTGATATATATTGTTGACTGATAACCATCCATTTCAGGCATTTGTAAATCCATCAAAATTACTTCATATTGGTTCTTCTGAACTTTCTCTATGGCAACTCTTCCGTTTTCAGCTAAATCAGCTGCGAAGCCAAATTTACTAAGAACTTTTAAGGCTAATTTCTGATTTAATGGATTATCCTCAACTAAAAGCACTTTTATTTCACGCTCACTTTTTAATGCTAGCAAATTTTTAGCGTCACTTTCATTATTTTTATCCTTTACATCAATGCCAAAAGGCAAGCTCACATAAAAAGTAGAACCTCTTCCTATGGTGCTTTCTACCCACAAGTTACCGTTTTGGAGTTCTGCTAAAGATTTTGAAATACTTAACCCTAAACCAGTTCCTCCATATTTTCTAGTAGTATCGCTATCTGCCTGTGTAAATCTATCAAAGACAGAATCTAATTTATCGGTAGCAATACCAATCCCTGTGTCCATTACACTAAACAAAATTGTACACTCTGTTGATGATTCTTTAACGAGTTCAACCAAAATTTTTACTCTTCCTTTCTCTGTAAATTTAATGGCATTATTAGTCAGGTTAAGTAAAATTTGATTTAAACGAGTAGGGTCACCGATAACAAATGTTGGAATATTTTCATCTACAACACTGCTCAATTCCAAGCCTTTCTCTTGTGCTTTGTGATTTAAAACAGCTTTTGCATTTTTCAATAAGTCTTTAATATTGAATGCGATTTTTTCGATGACTATATGTCCTGATTCAATTTTTGAAATATCTAAAATATCATTAATAATCCCCAATAAATTTTCAGAAGCAATATTGATATTTGATACATAATCACGCTGTTCTTCTTCTAGTTCTGTATCTTTTAATAAATTAGAGAAACCAATAATAGCATTCATCGGAGTACGGATTTCGTGGCTCATGTTCGCCAAAAAAGTATCCTTTGCAAGAGCGTTCTTCTCTGCATTTTCTTTTGCTTTTATCAATTCCTTTTCCATCAATATTCTGTCGGTTATATCTACAGCATTACCAATTATGTATTGTTGCCCATCTATTAGTTCTGATAGAACGTTATTGTACATCCAAGTTCTGGATGTACCATTTTTATGGAGTACCCTTATCAACCCTTTACTTCTGCCCGTATGGAGGATTTCATCAAGATATGCTTTTACTCCTTGAACAGACGACTCTGAAACAATATCAAACAAACTTCTTTGTAAAATCTCTTCTTTGCTATAACCCACCAGTTCAGCTCCAGCAGGGTTAATTGTCAAAAAATTACCATAAATATCATGCGTACACATTAACCCTTGTGTATTTTCAAAAAAGCCTCTATGTCTATTTTCACTAATTAGCAATTGATTCTCCCAAACCTTTTTCTCGGTTATATCCTTGGCAATTCCCATAAAACCAGTAATAACATTATCGTCATTTCTCAAGGAAGTAACAGAAAGTTCTACGGTTAATTTTGATTTGTCTTTTCTGATATAAGTCCACTCATTACTATCTGCAACGCCTAGTCTAGCTTTTGCATGAAACACTTCGTGTCCTGGTTCAAGAACGATTCCTAATTCTTGAGATAATACTGCTGCTCTTTTTACAACTTCTTCTTTATCATGAACAATTTCAGGTGTTACTTTTCCTACTACTTCATCTGCTGAATAGCCCAACATTTTTTCTGCACCACGATTAAAGGTTTTTATGACACTGTTGGTATCAACTGAAATAATTGAATAATCTGTTCCGTTCAAAATGATATTTTGAATCTCCGAAAGTTTTTCTACTTCTACTTTTAGGCGTTTGTAATCTGTAATGTCTCTGGCAATCGCATAAAGTGTTCCTGTTGAAAAATCAGGAGTGGCAACCCATTCCAAAAATTTAAACTCACCCGATTTTGTTCTGAAACGATGGGTAAAATTTAAAGAATGTGCATTATTATCAAGACGCTCAACTTCTTTTTTAGTTTCTTTGAAGTCATCTGGATGTAAAAATTCGTAAAAAGACTTATCAATTAAATCGTTTTCTTCCCAACCCAAAGTCTTGCAAAATGCTGGATTTATCTTTTTGAAAAGTCCATCAGTTTTTGCAATACAAATCATATCTTTTGATTCTAAGAACAGTTTTTCATAGTTCTTTAGTACCGCTCTTTCTTTGCGAGCTACGATTTGTGCTGCAACTTCTTTCCCTAAAATTCTTAATGCTAATTGCTGATTTGCATCTAGTTTTTTTGCTTTGGTATCAATCACACAAAGAGAACCTAATGCAAAGCCATCTGGATCAATAAGGGGAAATCCTGCATAAAATCGTATTTCAGGGAGACTCTCAACTAATGGATTATGTTTAAATCTTTCATCTGTTGTTGCATCTTCTACTTCAAAAATATCTTTTCCTATGATGGTATATTGGCAAAATGAAATATCTCTAGCTGTTTGATTGGTATCTAAACCTACACTAGATTTAAACCATTGTCTGTCTTTATCAATCAATGAAATCAAAGAAATTGGCACACCGCATATAACTGAAGCCAATTTTGTTAGCCTGTCGAATTCTTCCTCTGGTAAAGTATCAAGTATATTATACTCTTCTAAAACTTTTAACCGCAAGTCTTCATTCTCTGGTATTGGTAATTTTTTTTTCTCCATGATTGAAGTATATTAAAATAAATAAGGAGCTGCCAATTATAGATTTCACAAATCGACAAGTATCAAAACTTAGTAACAATTACTCAAAAGTAATAACAATTCCAGTTAATGACTTAGTATTCATCAAAGAATTTTACAGGGGAAAACGAAACATTCATCATTGTTTTTATGTAAAAATTAGCTAAAAATTGATTGTCTATTTCTACTTATAAAATCTAAATATCATTTCGTTGTACTTTCTATTTCAAAACCTCTACAATTTGTACGTTTTCAGCAACTGGTATATTAATAAAACTCGCTATTTTATTAAACAAATCTTTGGGCGAAAAAGGCTTAGTGATATAATCATTCATTCCTACAGCGATACATTTTTCTTTTTCTCCAATTAATGAATGTGCCGTCAGAGCAATAATTGGCGTATTATTGTTAAGTTTTGTCCTGATAAACTGTGTAGCTTGATAACCATCCATTTCAGGCATTTGTAAGTCCATCAAAATAACATCAAATTCTTTTTCCTGTACTTTCAATACTGCTATTCTTCCATTTTCTGCAAGCTCTGGGAAAAAACCAAATCGCTCTAATACTTTCATGGCAAGCTTTTGGTTTAAAGGATTATCTTCAGCCAATAATATTCTTACTTTTTTGTGTGGGTCAATTGGTAAAAGATGGGTTTCTTGTTTTTGAACTACTTCTTCTTTTACTTTTTTAAATAATAGATTAAAATAGAAAGTAGAGCCTACATGTTCTTCACTTTCTACAAAAATATTTCCATGTTGTAATTCAATTAATAATTTTGAAATACTTAAACCCAAACCTGTTCCGCCAAATTTTCGAGTTGTATCTGAATTTGCTTGTGCAAAACGGTCAAAAATAACGGTTAATTTATCTTGTGGAATACCTACTCCTGTGTCAATAATTTTGAATAAAATAGCATATTCGTCATCATTCTCACTTTGTAAATCAAGTACAATTTTCACAGAGCCTGTTTCTGTAAACTTGATTGCATTATTGGTGAGGTTTAATAAAATTTGGGTTAAGCGAGTCGGGTCTCCCAGTACAGTATGAGGAATAGCATTTGGAATTTGATAATCAAGTTCCAGATTTTTACTGAGAGCTTTGTAAGTAAGTACCGATGTTATATTTTTGATAACTTCATACAAACTAAAAGGTACAGATTCTATCACCAAATGTCCTGACTCTATTTTAGAAAGGTCAAGAATATCATTAATAATTCCTAGTAGATTTTCAGCTGCAGTATTGATATTAGAAACAAACTCCTTTTGTTCGGAATCTAATTTGGTTTCTTTTAATAAATTGGCAAAACCCGTAATCGCATTCATCGGTGTGCGGATTTCATGGCTCATATTTGCCAAAAACACATCCTTAGCGTGGGCGTTTCGTTCAGCTAATACTTTGGCACTGATTAATTCCCGCTCCATCTTGATGCGTTCCGTCATATCTACGGCATTGCCAATTACATACTTTCTGCCATCCAATAATTCAGAAAGTACGCTGTTCGAAAGCCACGTTCTAAACGAACCATTTTTATGAACAACTTTTACCAAACCTTTATAAGAACCATATTTGGAAATCGCCTCAAGATAAGTGGTCATTTTATCTTGTATTCTTTGAGGAGTAATATCAAAGAGATTTTTTGATAAAAATTCTTCGGTTGTATAACCAAGTAAAGCTGCTCCAGCAGGGTTTACCGTCAGAAAATTCCCTTCAAGGTCGTGCGTACACATCAAACCTTGCGAGTTTTCAAAAAAACCTCTGTGCTTTTCTTCGCTTAATAATAGTTTTCTTTCCCAAGTTCTTTTGGCAGTAACATCTTGAACTTGACCGATTACATTTAAAGGTTTTCCTTTATGGTCTCTAACGATGGTTGCGACCAATTCAACCCAAACTTCTGTATTATTTTTAGTGATATATCGATTCTGAACCGTTATGACAGATGAGCCTCCTGTTATTAACTTAAAAAAGTAATCGTCACTCATTTTTAAATCTTCTGGATGGATTAAATCCCTAAGACTTAAAGATAAAAGTGCTGTTTTATCGTACTGAGTAATTGCGGCAAAGACTTCATTTACTTCTATAAAAAAGCCCGATGAAAGCTGGGCAATAAACATTCCTGTTGCTGCATTATCAAAAGTTTGTCTGAATCTTTCTTCGCTTAAAGAAATCTGTTTGTCTTTAGTCCTTTTCTCGTGAATATCCTGAAAAGTACCATAGAATCGCACACATTTCTGTTGTTCAAACGTTGTTTTCCCTGTTACTCTTACCCATTTTTTGAGTCCTTGATAGGTAAGAATTTGCACTTCTATATCGAATGATTTTCCAGATTTCATAGCATCCAGAATTGCTCTTATAACAGCGTTTCTACTTTTTCCATCTCTAAAAAAATGTAAAGCTTCCTTGAAACTTGGGTTAAAGTCATTCGGTACTTCATGCAATTCACGAGTAACATCCGACCAAAAGAAAGTTTTCTTTACTAAATCTATTTCCCATCCACCAACACGAGCTACACTGTTGATTTCCTCTAACATTTCAGTAAATCTTGATACACTTACTGTTATTTGTTGTAATTTATTAAAGTCTTTTACAAAGGCTTGCAACGCTTTTTTAGCAGAAAGTTTATCCGCAATTTCAGCCACTACATTTTCTAAAGCATTAATTTCTTTCGGTTTTAGCGTTTTGACTTCATTGCCTAATAATGAAAGTACACCTAGAGTTTCTCCAGCGGTATTAACCAAAGGAAATCCAGCATAAAAAAGAAAGGAATGTTCTGTAAGGAAAGAAGTATAAGGTTTGAATATTTGCTCTCTTGAAATATCATCAATAATTACAATTGACTTTGAATTGATTACTTCTTGAGCAAGTAATGATAACTTGTTAACAAATACCAAATCTTCTAAAAACGGAATTGTTGCAACCCATTTTAAGTTTTCATCTAAAAGTGAAATATATGTTAATGGCACATCGCAAAGTAGAGATGCCAAATTTGTAAGACGACCAAAACCATCTTCAAAAGAAACCCCTTTAATATCATTGCTTTGTACTTCTTTTTTTAACATATTTTTCATTTTAGAGAGACTTGCGTGAATGACCTTTAGGCGATAAGGGCTTTTTTACTTTCTAAAGGATATTAGTTGATGTTGAAAACAGAGAACCAAATGCAGAAAGCGATATTTCCCCAAGTAAATTTTCATTTGAATACGCAAGATATATGATGTAGTATTTCTATAGAAAATTTCATACAGTAAGTTAGTACTTTTTTATGAATCTTGAACAAAAATGAGTTATCACGACAAAAAAAAGATAGAATTTGGAATGAGTTATCTACTATCTTAGCAAGATTTTATCTTATCTAAAATTACTTCTAAATCACAAATCATCCTAACTTGCTTAAAATACTTTGATTTTATTGAATGGCATTTAAAACCAATGCTCCTAAAACTGCACCCAAAATTGGCCCAACAATAGGAACCCAAGCATAAGACCAATCAGAAGTACCTTTGCCTGCAATTGGTAAAATAGCATGGGCAATTCTTGGCCCTAAATCTCTCGCAGGATTGATAGCATAACCCGTTGCTCCCCCCAAAGAAAGCCCGACCGACCAAACCAAAATTCCAACAACAAAAGGGCCTAAACCTGTTTCAATACTCCCAAATGAACCCAATGCAATAATGGCAATAGCTGTGGCAAGTAATTCGGCAAGTACATTGGCAAAAGGGTTTCTAATGGCTGGAGCAGTACTAAAGCACGCTAATTTTAGCCCTTTATCCTCTGTAATTGCCCAATGTGGCAAATATTGCAACCATACAAGTGTTCCACCGAGTGCCGCTCCCAAAATTTGAGCAAGAATAAACCCTAAAGCATTTGACCAATCTCCTGATTTTACAGCTTCAGCAATCGTAACGGCTGGATTCAAATGTGCTGCTGGGCTTCCAAATTTGGTAGCAACAAAAATACCCATCATAACAGCAAAAGCCCAACCTGCGGTAATGGAAATCCAACCACCATTTTCTCCCTTTGAGCCTTTTAATAATACAGTAGCAACGACGCCATTGCCTAAAAAAATCAATACTGCCGTGCCGACAAACTCGCCTAATAGCGCTGAATTCATAGTTGGTTAGGTATTTAATCGTTTAATAGTTTTTTATTAAGATTTAATTGTACAAATTAAAGCAAATTTTCTAAATATAATGTTGTAGAAATGTTAAAAGCGAAAGCCTTTTCAGAATGTTTTTATCAGACTAGAAAATGGCGTATTTTTGAACATTCAGAACGAATCAAAAAGAAATGATATTGAAAATGGATTTGATACAAATTCCACATTTCAATTAATTTTCATTAAAATATGCGAGAAGATTATTTAAAAGGAAATAAAGAAACACTTTCACCGGTAGAAAAGGAAATTGAAAGAGCACTCAGACCGCTCTCATTCGATGATTTTGCTGGGCAAGATAAAGTATTAGAAAATTTACAAGTATTCGTAACAGCGGCAAGGTTACGAGAGGAAGCTCTCGACCATGTACTTTTGCATGGTCCTCCAGGACTTGGTAAAACTACGCTTTCAAACATTGTAGCCAATGAATTAAAAGCAAATATCAAAATTACTTCTGGCCCAGTACTAGATAAACCTTCTGATTTGGCTGGTTTACTTACGAACTTACAGCCTTTTGATGTGTTGTTTATTGATGAAATTCACCGATTGAATCCCATCGTTGAAGAGTATTTATATTCAGCAATGGAAGATTACAAAATTGATATTTTATTAGATTCGGGACCAAATGCCCGAAGTGTTCAAATTTCACTAAATCCTTTTACGTTAATTGGTGCAACGACCCGTGCAGGAATGCTGACTTCGCCTTTAAGAGCGAGATTTGGGATTAATTGTCGTTTGGAATATTATGATGCAAAATTGTTGACAAGTATAGTAAAACGTTCCGCTCAGATTTTGAACACGCCAATTGACGACGCAGGTGCTTTTGAAATTGCACGTAGAAGTAGAGGAACACCTCGTATTGCCAATAATCTTTTGCGAAGAACTCGTGATTTTGCACAAGTAAAAGGAAAAGGAGTCATCACAATCGAAATTGCAGAAATGGCTTTGTTGGCTTTGGATGTTGATCAAAATGGTTTAGACGAAATGGATATTCGTATTCTTACGACCATTGTAGAAAAATTCAAAGGTGGCCCAGTCGGCTTATCAACCATTGCAACAGCTTGTGGAGAAGAAGCTGAAACGATTGAAGAAGTATATGAACCATTTTTGATTCAGGAAGGATTTTTAAAACGTACTTCTCGTGGACGAGAAGCCACAGAACGTGCCTACGTTCATTTAGGAATTGTTCCGAAGTATCGGAATGGAGAGTTATTTTAAGAAATAAAAACTGGTTACAGGAATTTTATAACCAGTTTTATTTTATTATTTCATAAATTAAATCTAGATTTTCAGTAATTTCATTATCAATATCATCTATTGATATTAGGTTAATAAGTTGGTAATAATCTCTTTTGTAAAAATCTTGAGGTAAATCAAGTCGTTTATAAAATTCTGGAAATATTAAATCAAGCCAATCACTACTTAGTTTAGCATCTTTCCACCACTTATGATTCAAATCATTTAAATATAAAGGTAAAGTACACAATTCAATACAGTCTTGCATTGTCTTTTTTAAAAAAGTACTTTTGAGATGTGTGTGTTGATGATTTAACAAACTTGCATGTTTTAATAGAGTACTCGGATTTGCAAAATAATTTTCAATTTCTCTTCTTTTCCAGTAATAAATTTTTAACGTCTTTATATCATCAGTATTTTTTTCTATTCTATCAAACAAAGCAAGTCCTTTTAAATGTGGGAAAAACTCTTTTAAAGCTTTGAAGTTTTGTACGGCTGTATTAGGTACATTATCGCCAGTATATTGTACATTTGCTAACCTTAAAATGGGTTCAACTTTATGATTTAATTTATTAGCAAATTGTAGAATCATTTGGAGGTCGGTAGAGCCTTCAACGTACAAAATATGCTTTTTCTGTTTTGCTAAATAATACTTTTCCCAGCCAATTTCTGTAAGAGCCTTTTTGATATATCGTAGAGATTGAGAATTGGTGGCTGTATTTAATTCAATAGCTTGATTTTCAATTAATGCAATAACTTTCGAGGCATCAGCAGCCTCGTCCAACACTACTTCTGAATGTGAGGCAATTACAATTTGTGTGTTGTTTTTATGTGCCAACTCATTTATCAATTGAAATGCCTGTCTTTGTCTAATTACTTCTAAATGAGCATCAGGTTCATCAAGTAAAAGAATAGTATTTGGAGAAGCGAACATGTAGGCTAACAAAAGTAACATCTGCTGAAAGCCCCTTCCCCCTGAAGAAATATCATAACGGATACCATTTTCTACATATTCTAATTGTATAGTTCCATTTACTTTTATAAACTCAGGTCTTTGGAGTTCAGCTCCAAACATTGTTTTAATAGCACTACAAAGTTTTTTCCAGTTACCTTCAGAATCCAATTTGTTTATTTCTGGGTATAGCACCTCATAACAAATATTTCTAAGAACTTCAGCGGTTTTGCCTTCTCCTAATCTTCTGTCAATGGCTCCTTGAGGGAGTTTATCTTCAACAGAAGAAATTCCTGACATCGGTTGTAAAAAACCAAAATGGATACCTTTATCATTTTCGTATAAATTCGTAATTTCTTTGAGACCAGATACAATTCTACAAGTAAAAGACTCTGCGTTAGTAAATGTAAACTCAACTTTACAGTTCCATTTTGCCCCATCATTTTCACCTTGAAGTTCTATCTCTAATTTGATATGCTGAGTTTTTTTATCTAAATGCTCAGTTACTTTTTTATTTTTCCACAGAAATCTGGCATCTGAAATGGGGCTATTCAATAAATCTTTCCTATTGATAACAACAAAACCACGTCTGTCTAAATCATTTTTCTTATGTGCAATAATATAATTAGTGACACCGATTTCCCACAAGCATAAAGCTTGAAAGATTGTAGATTTTCCAGAATTATTGGGACCAATAATTACTAATGACTGAGACAAAGGAAACTCTACATTTTCTAATTTCTTAAAATTATTAATTAAGACTCTTGTAATCATTTTCTGTATATTTAGACTCCTAATAAAACTTTACCTATACTAAAGTACTTCATCTATGTTTAAATAGCTATTTCCTAACCTCATCAATAAAATTCTTCAAAGCCTCCGCAGGATTTTCGGTTTTCATAAAGGTTTCACCGATTAAAAAGCCTTTGTAGCCAACTGACTTTAATAATTTAATCGTTGCTGCTTGAGAAATACAGCTTTCTGAAATTTTGATACATTCTGCTGGAATTTTTTCAGCTAATTCTAAAGAAGCATCTACATTTTGTTCAGCAAAGTTTTTCAAGTTACGATTGTTCACGCCCACAACGTCAATGTACTGATTCAAACTACGATTCAACTCTTCTTCGTCATGGATTTCTAACAATGTTTCCATGCCTAACTCTTTAGTGAGTTTGCCTAAATCCTTGATGCGTTGTGGTGTTAAATTGGCAGCAATTAATAAAATTACGTCTGCTCCCAAAGATTTAGCTTCAATGATTTGGTACTCATCAATCATAAAATCTTTACGAATCATCGGAATCGTTGGATTGGTGCGACGAGCCTTTAGAAAATCTTCACTTGTACCACCAAAAAACTCAAAATCCGTCAGTACTGAAAGACAAGCTGCACCAGCTTTTACATAACCCGCCGTTACTTCTTCTACCGTTACATTTCCGTTGATGATGCCTTTTGAAGGCGATTTTCTTTTAAATTCAGCAATGATTCCAGAAGAAGCAGGATTCAGTAAACTTGTCTTTAGTGAATTGTTTGTTTTAGCAAAAAAGCCACTTTTTTCTAATTCCTTTACAGAAACTTGCTCTTTGCGTTGGGCGACTTCTTGTGCTTTATGGGCAATGATTTTATCTAAAATTGTCATTTCTCTTTAAGTATTTTACTGAATAAATTGCTTGAAACCTGCTAATGCCTTACCACTTTCTAAAGACTCTTTGGCTTTCAAAACGGCATCCGACAAACTTAAAGTATCGTCGGCACAATACAATGCCACGGCTGCATTCGCCAAAACTGCTTGTGTTTGGGCTTGTGTTCCTTTGTTTTCAAGAATATTAAATAAGATTTTCGCTGATTCTTCTACGGTACTTCCGCCATGTAAATCTTCTTGTTTACACCTTGTAAAGCCTAATTGTTCTGGCGAATACGTTTCTTCTCCTTTGGCAGTAATCAGTTTAAAATCAGAAGTAAGCGAAATTTCATCGTAGCCGTCTAAAGCGTAAACTACACCAAAATTTTTGTACGATTTCTGTAATAATTCTCCGTAAAGTTTCAAAACATCCTGATTATATACACCTGTAATTTGTTTTTCAACTTTAGCAGGATTCAGAATTGGCCCCAACATATTGAAAAAAGTTTTCATGCCCAATTCTTTACGAATTGGCCCTACAAAACGCATAGCAGGATGAAACAGCGGAGCGTGTAAAAAACATATTCCAGAAGTTTCTATTTTCTGACGAAGGTAATCTTCTTCATTTCTGAATTTTACGCCCAAGTACTCCAAAACAGTTGAAGAACCCACCGACGAAGAAACACCATGATTTCCGTGTTTGGCAATTCTTTGTCCAGCACCAGCCACTACAAAAGAGGATGTTGTAGAGATATTGAAAGTATCTTTGCCGTCGCCACCTGTTCCGCAAACATCCATTGGGTCGTAGGCAGAAAGGTCGATAATTAAGGCTAAATCCAACATAGCGTCTCGGAAACCAGCTAATTCTTCCGAAGTAATCGGCTTCATCATATAGGTTGTTAGAAATGCTGCGATATGACTATTATTGGCTTCTCCTCTGGCAATGATTCCCAATGCTGCTTGGGCTTCTTCTTGCGTCAGGGAATTACCTTCGGTTCTTTTTTGTAAGTAATTTTTCATTTTTGTGTTCGGTAAGTAGTGTTTTTGTTGCTACTAGATTTTAACCCAGTTTTCTACCATTTTCACACCGTACTCTGTTAAATAGGCTTCTGGATGAAACTGAACACCTCTTACATCATATTTACTATGTGCTTCTGCCATTACATAACCTTGTTCGTCGAGAGCGGTTACTTTCAATTCAGCGGGCATCGTATCTTTTACAACTGTCCACGAGTGATAACGGCAGACATTTACTTCATTGGGTACGCCTTGAAAAAGTACTTCTGTTGGGTTGGTGATGATACATTTCGTCGTTACGCCATGCAATACATCGCCCATGTTGTGCAATTTCGCTCCGAAGGCTTCACCAATGGCTTGATGACCCAGACATACCCCAAAGATAGATTTTGTAGGAGCATATTCACGAATTACATCTAATAAAACACCTGCTTCTTCTGGAATTCCTGGGCCAGGCGAAAGCAAGATTTTATCATACTTCCCTACGGCTTCTAATGAAATTTTATCGTTGCGGAATACATCCACATCGTTGCCTAAATCTTTCAAGATATAGACTAAATTATACACGAATGAATCGTAATTATCAAGGACTAATATTTTCATGGTTGTATTGAGCTGTCAGCTTTGAGCAATGAGCCTTGAGCTTTATTAATCATTTATATTTTAATTTGACAGAATGTTGATAATCCTCAGCTCAAAGCTGATAGCTATCGGCTAAATGCTTTCTGCCATATCCAAGGCTTTTCTTAATGCACCTAATTTCAATTTGATTTCTTGCATTTCGTTTTCAATCACCGATTTGGCTACTACGCCCATACCTGCTTGGTAATAAAGCGTATTGTTTTTACTCATAAAAGTACGAATAGCAATGGCATGATTGAAGTTTCCGACAAAATCCATGTAGCCAATTGCTCCGCCGTAAATATGACGATTTACGTTTTCTAAACGGTTGATGATACTCATCGCATTGTGTTTTGGCGAACCCGAAAGCGTTCCAGCAGGGAAAGTATCAGCCACCAATTGTAGCGGATTTGTTCCTGCCGTCATTTTTCCTGTTACTTTAGAAACCAAGTGAATTACGTGTGAATAAAACTGTACTTCTTTAAACGTCTCCACTTTTACCACATCCGAACTTCTTGACAAATCGTTTCTGGCTAAGTCAACCAACATCACGTGTTCAGCTGATTCTTTTGGGTCAGCCAAGAGTTCACGAGCCAATTCTGCATCTTTTTCATCATCGCCAGTTCTTCTGAAAGTACCAGCAATAGGATGAATTTCAGCCATTCCGTTCTTGATTCCGATTTGTTTTTCAGGCGAAGCACCAAATATTCTATAATTTTCGTAATCGAAATAGAACATATAAGGCGATGGATTGATAGAACGCAAAGCACGATAGACTTGGAAATCGTCGCCTTCAAAAGTACGACTAAAACGACGAGAAGGTACAATCTGGAAAACATCACCACGCAAACAATGTTTGATACATTCCTGAATAATTACTCGCATTTCATCATCCGTATAATTTGTCGCTTCTTCGTCCGTCAGTTTGAAAGATTTCGTAGCATAATGTGGCATATCCAACAACATCTCAAGCACTTCTAAGCCTTTTACTTTGTCAGATTCTTTTTCTTTTTCTCCACTATACTGATGCTCGTACAAGTACATTTCATCTTTGAAATGATTGATGGCAATCACATAACGATACACATAGTAAATGATAGAAGGCATTTCTGTGTTTTCGTTTTTCTCTTGAATTTCGATGTCTTCAAAATACTCAACGGCATCATAAGCAATATGACCAAACATTCCGTTTGCCATCGGAGCATAATCAGGCTGACGTTCCCACTCAAAGCGTTTGGCGAAATCCATCAAAGCTTTTACGGCATCTTTTCGATGTGCCAGTGTAAAAGTTTCGATACTTCCATCAGGAAAAGTCTGTGTAACAATATCATTATCAATGATAATACTTGCCACAGGGTCGCAGGCGATATGGCTATAACCATGTTCCTTTCCGTGATAATCGGCACTTTCTAAAATGACCGAATTTTTGAATTTATTACGCAATTTCAGAAAGATTCCAACGGGCGTAATGGTATCGGCTAAACGTTTCTTTTGGGTGGTTTTTACTGAAAAAGTCATGCTTATTTTTAGTGATTTTAAAGAGCAAAGAAAAAGGCTTACTGGTTGAACAGTAAGCCTCTTCGTGAAGAAATATATCTTTATCGAAAATACATTATGATTCTGTTCAACGGACGTTCGTCAGTTGCCACCACCATGAAGTATTTTTGAAATTTGTTGTCATTGTCTGATTTTTATTTGTACAAACTTAGTATTAAAAAATTAGATTCAAAAAATATTGTTAAATTTTTACTGATAGAAATTGATTTTTGGTTTTGTTGGTCTTTGAAAAGTTATTGTGACAAATGAAATATGTTACTTTACAATTTCATAAAAGCTGTTTTAGAGCATCCATGCTAATTACTCGTACTTTAGGAAAAGGGATATTCTCTAAAATTTTGAAATGCTTATCATGAGTAACGATATAATCAGCCTGACAAGCAATAGCACAATCAACAAACTTATTATCATCAACATCATTAAGCATTAATTCCCAATGATAATAAGTTGTTACCCAAATAGTATTTTTCAAATTGGGTAGTAACTCAAGTACGTTACTTGCTAAAGTAGGACTGTAAAAATCACCTATTATCTCTTCATACTCTTCTAATATTTCAGTGGTAATCCCTACCTCAAACAATCCAGCAATCATTGCTTCAAATAACCACCTTGTTTTTGATGATTTTGGAATGCTCACCATTAAGCAATTGGTATCAATGACTAATCGCATTACTGATATTTAGTTCTTTTATGAGTAACTAATGCTTTATCTAAGTCTTCCAGAGTCATTGCTTTTTCATCCCAAATTCTTTCCATCTCTATATCAATTTGTCTGGCAAAGTAATCTACCAACAATTGTTTAATATCTTCTTCTTGCTGATTACTGATAGGTCTTTCAAATATTTTCAGCATGAAGAGTTGCATTGAATTAAGTTTTGATGCTGCTTCCATATCATTATTGGTCTTATTGATTCAAATTTAATAATAAATGATTAGAGTTTTAAGAAATACTTTATTCATTAAATCTCATCAAAATGATGCTTTTACCAGATAATAATTTTTCTAAAAAGATAAGGCTGTTTCTTTGGTGTTTTGAGGAAATTAGAGGAATTTCACAAGAACTTATCTGTGAACTTTTGTAGCGTGGATATACAGTAAATGATGAATCAATAATAGTAAATGACATGAAACAATTTCCGATACTTAGAATAGAAACCAGTGATTTTAGAAGTTTTGTTGACTTTTGGTCAAGATTATACTCTTATCCATCAGAAAATCTGTATAAGGATATTATTTATAAAGAACAATTTAACGAAGCAGACTTACAACAACTTTTTACATGGAAAAATGGAATGGAGTTAAGTCAGTTAAAACAAAATTCTCTTGATAATAAAATTAAAAGTAAGTTGAATCTTATAAATACTCTTAAAAGTAGCAATGAAGTTAATATTGTAAATTTCAGAGAAAGTTTTAATAATGTATCAGCAGTTTGGAAAATATTTTTACTTCACATAATCAAGCCAAATCGATATCCAATTTATGATCAACATGTACACCGAGCATATAATTTTATTTGTGAACTTGATTACTACACAATATCAAATACAATTTCAGGTAAAGAAAAAGAGCAATTTTACTTTGGTACTTATTTAGAGTTTGTAGATGGATTAACAGGTTATAATTTAAAAAATGTTGATGAAGCTTTTTTTGCATTTGGTCAGTTTTTAAGGACAAATGGAAATGCGGTAATTTTTGAATAGATACTTTTTAGCTGATATATTGTAAAGCCTAAAATCTAATATGAAAAGACTTAAAACTTGGGGGAAAAGAACCTTCTTTGAATATGAGGATTCTGATAGTTCAAAAATTAGCATTTATTATGGTACTGATTTAAAGTGGAAAGTTGAACTTTCTAAAAAAGATTATGAAAAACTGATTAAAGAGTTTAAGGGGAAAACGGTTCCAATAGGAACGAGTCTTGATAAACCGCCAATGGGGAGTGTGGGAGAATGGATTATAAAAAACTTAAAAACAAGTCAGATTGCCTATATACTTGGAGCTATTTTAGTTGAAGACGGATATGCGACAAAAAAAGGTTCAGAGATTATTTTTAAATAAAAAGTGTTAAACTTGAAAAAATCATGAAGTCTTTAGAATTTTGTAATCAATTATAAATATTAAAGTCCTTATATCCGAATTATAAAATAATCACCCCATGAAAACAAAAACATTGTTTATTATCCTAAGTTTTACCTATTCTTTTATTTCTTATGCTCAAAAAACACTTGATACAGAAATTATTCTAACTAGCAATGATACCCTCAGGACAAAAATTAGAATTTACGCAACGGTGATAGATAATGGTTTTTTTAATAATGAGCTTAATTTCTATAAATCCGTTCGTATTTTGGACGGAGATGGGAATAAACATAAAATAGATGCCGATTTCATAAAACAAATGAAGTTTGTTGACCTCAATGGAAAAAAAAGAACCTTTGTGCAAAACTCAGGTAAGTTGGCAGAACTGAAGTATAATGGTAAAATAACTTGGCTTAGAGAATCTTATCAATACAATTATTCAAAAATAAATACCGATTACCTCAAAAATGAATTGGGTGAAGAAGTTAAGATGGGAGAATTTAATAGTTACAGAAATAAGCTCAAACAAATTACAAAAAGTAAGCCTGAATTAAAATCATTAATAGAAGAAACAACAATGAATGATGCTGGTATATTGTTGATTTTAGAAAAATACGAGGGGAATTAACTATGTATAGAATTCACATTTATGCAGAATGATTGAAAGTATGTAGCTTACAAAAGATTTTTCAAAGGTTTTTTGCAAGTTTGATGAAGCTAGCACCTTCCTTCAATGTGGTGGAACACAGTATTTTTTGTATCCAATAAATTACTGTAAGAAACACTACAGAAACATCTGTATCTAATCATTTCCTATATGAAACAGTATAGAAACATTTGTATCTAATCATTTCCTACATAAAACAGCATAGAAACATTTGTATCTAATCATTTCCTACATAAAACAGTATAGAAACATCTGTATCTAATCATTTCCTACATAAAACGGCATAGAAACATTTGTATCTAATCATTTCCTACATAAAACAGTATAGAAACACTTTTATCCAATCAATTCTAATCATAAACAGCTTAAACCTAAACAATAAGCATTATGCCTAAAGATAATTTCTCGACACAAGCAGCACTTTATGCTAAATTTCGTCCTAAATATCCTGCTGAATTATATGACTTTGTTTTGACAAAGGTGAAAAGCTTTGAAACTGCTTGGGATTGTGCCACGGGAAATGGACAAGTGGCTTCGCATTTATCAACAATATTTCAAGAAGTTTTTGCGACGGATATTTCGCAAAAGCAGTTAGATAATGCTCATCAGGCGGATAATATTCATTATTCGATTGCTCAGGCAGAGAAGACAGATTTCCCAGATAATACTTTTGATTTAATTACTGTCGGACAAGCCATTCATTGGTTTGATTTTGAGCGATTTTTCCAAGAAGTACATCGTGTTGCTAAGCCAGAAGCTATTTTTGCGGCTTGGGGTTATGGTACTTTGACGATAGATAATGAAAAAGCCAATGTGCTGTTTCAGGATTTTTATCAAGAACAAATTGGTGAATATTGGGATGCGGAACGTAGGTTTATTGATGAAGAATACAGAAGTATTCCTTTCCCTTTTGAGATGAAAGAAAGTCCAACATTTGCGATGAACTATCAATGGACGCTTGCTGAATTGGAAGGATATTTGAATACTTGGTCGAGTGTACAGAAGTACATCAAAATTCACCATAAAAATCCTGTAGATGATTTTATAGAAAGTTTAAAAGCTATCTATAAAAGTTCAGATATTTTCAAGGTGAATTTTCCTGTTTTTATGAAGATGGGGGATGTGAAGTAATACCTTCCCCTCACATCTCAATCCCAATTCTCTTCATCAACTCGCTCGCATTGAAACTATGACAAACGCCTTGGCGGAGTTTATAATCGAATACTAAATCATCGTTGATTACTTCGGATGAAAAGCTATAATTCTTTACAAAATCTTGTTCATCAAATTCATCTCCTAATGCTACGTCGTGTGTAGAAATAAAACCAGATGCTGAGGTTTTGTGCAATTGTAACATCAAAGCTCTAGCTCCTTCATGGCGGTCTTTTGAGTTTGTTCCTTTCAGAATCTCATCTAAAAAGTAGAGTATCGAAGTGGTATTCTTATCATCTTTTCCTACTTCATCAATTAATTGTTTCAAGCGTTTTAGTTCAGCATAAAAAGACGAAGTCCCTTCTTCCAAAGAATCATTGCTTCGCATACTGGTAAATACTTGGAGAGGCGAACATTGAAAGCTTTCAGCACAAACAACAGCTCCCGTTAGTGCCAAAACAACATTAATCGCAACCGTTCTTTGGAAAGTACTTTTACCCGACATATTCGACCCTGTAATGATAATGGTTTTTCCTCCGCCAATCAGTTCAATATCGTTTGAAACTCTTTTGTTGTGGCGAATCATCGGATGCCCCAATGCTTTTGCTTTTAGGAATACTCCACCCGATATTACACTTGGTTGAATAAAGGTGGGATTAGCAAAATGATAGCCCGCCAAACTATTCAAGGTCTCAAATTCGGCAATAACAGCCAACCAAGTAGGCAAATTTTTTCGGTGTTTTTCTTTCCAATTTTCTAATTTGATAAAATACTGAATATCCCACAAAGTTGGAATGCCCACCACGAAAGCGAAAAAAGGATTTACTCTATTTGCCATTTTGTTTAGAATATCTTCTAAAGCAAGAATTGCAGTGCTAGCTTCGGCTATTTTACTTTTTAGGTTTTGTAGTTTTTCTTCTTGAAAATCTTCACTAACAATCAATTCTGATAAAGCTGAATAGGCTTTCATCGCTCCAGCAATACGAGTTGTTTGGTCGAGTGCAACGCTTACTTCATTAAATATTTGTTTTAAAATCAAACCATGAATTCCCATCAAAACCAACACGATGTAAATAGGCACAAATCCCAAAATCCAAGCCAATACCACAGGAATGGTGATATATGGCAGAAAGCGAGCAATTTGAAATAAAGATTGTTGGATTTTTTGATTGGCTGGTGCATCGTTCCAAGCCAGTAATTGATGAGTTGGTTCGGATATTTCTTCAATCAACATGGCGGAGGCTTCTAAATCTTGTCGCCAATCTATTTTCTCCGATAATTCTTGTATAGCTTTTTGTCGATTGATAATTTCATTCGTTTCTGCTGGATGCAAAAGCCAATTTGCCAATATTTTCGCCCCACCAAAAGTATGCGTACGATTTAGTAATTTATAGAGAGATTGCTTCCCGAAAATATCTAAATCACTTGCATAAAAATGATTCTCTTCTGCAAATATTTCTCCTGTTTCTGTACGAGTAAAACGGTTTTCTGAACGCTGGATTTCGTCTTCATTCAGCGTACTTAAAATTCTATTTTTATCTCTTAAATGCTTTATTTTTAAATGTTTTGTTACAGAAAATAAAAATAAAGCAATGCCAATAATGAGTACTAAAAGCGTGTAAGCAATATCGTAAAACTCGTAGCAGAAATAGCCAATTGAAGCAACTGCCACAAACACAATAGCCCTAAAAACAGCCCATTGATTGTACTGTTTTTGGAATTGCTCGGCAAGGTTTTGGAAATGAATTTTTCGAGATTGAAAAGTTTCGAGTGGTGTCATAAACAATATTTTTTCACAAAGATACTCAATGAGCTTTGAACATCTTCAAAAGCTTAGAATGCTTGTAGCTCATCCGATTCAAAAAAATGTACAGCTTTTAAATTGTTATTAGCTAATATTTGCATCGCTTTGGCAATTTGTGTGGCTTCAATTCCTCTGTATTTTTTCAAACTTCCAATTAAAAGTGGTGAAATTGCTTTGGCTAACACAATGCCAATTTTTTCGCCTAAACGAAATTCTTGTCTATCACCCAAAATAAAAGATGGTCGAACGCTGATGAAACTTTCAAAGTCGAGTGCTTTAATTTTCTGTTCTAAATCTCCTTTTGTTCTCAAATAAAAAGTATTTGAATTGGCATCCGAGCCAATGGATGAAACCAAAATGTACTGTTTTACGCCATTAGATTTAGCAATTTTTCCAAATTCATAAGGATAAGTACAGTCAATTTTGTATTGTGCTTCTTTTGAACCAGCTTTACTTAAAGTTGTTCCCATTGCACAAAACAAATCGTCGCCAACTATTTTTGTGGCATCAGGTTTATCGAAATCGACGATTTCTTGTTGCAATTTTGGATGTTGAATATCCAATGGTTTGCGAAGTAGCAACGTTACTTTTGAGTAATTGGGGTTATCAAGTATTTGTTTGACCAATGTACTACCTACCAAGCCAGTAGCACCGATGATTATCGCTGTTTTCATATTAATTTCCAGATTTTCCTGTAAATTTGAATAAATCTGTTCATCTAATAAGCATCGTGGAAGAAAATACTTTACATTCTATCCTGAAATCATATCAAAAAAGACTTACTAACCTGAGTACTAGGAATAAATCTTTGTTGCTTTTGTCGGCTACTGAGCAATTTTTGGATATTCACGAACTTGATTTTCTGCAAAATACTCCTTCTTTTCAACTTATTGAGCAGCTAATTGCTCAAAAAAATACCATTACGCTTTGCGAAAAACATGACCCACGTTTTGAAAAAGTAAATGAAATCAGTAAGAAATTACGTAAGATTTCAAGGCATGAAAAACTGATTGAAGAAGAGCGTGGTTCGGAAGATTTATACATTGGTTATCCGATTGTAAAAGGTAAGTTTTCTGATGGAACTGTGGTTCGTTGTCCTTTACTCTTTTTTCCAGTTCATCTTGATTGTGTGTTGCTTCCTCAGAAAAATGCTGGAACAGATGAATCACTCAGTGAGTTTTGGCAAATTAAACAGCGAGATGAACCGCTTGCGATTAATCGTAGTTTTTTGCTGGCATACTCTTATTTCAATGAAATACAGATTCAAGATGAATTTTTGGATAATACTTTAGAAGATTTTTCAAAAAATGCACTTGAATTTAGAACACAATTGTATGAGTATTTGAAAAACTCTCCCCTGAAAATCAATTTCAACAAAGATAATTTTACCAATCAATTAACGCATTTTGAAAAGATTGCTAAAACGACTTTAGAAAGTACCGAACGCAATGGTGAACTTACTTTATTTCCCCAAGCTGTTTTAGGAATTTTCCCGCAAGCGGGTTCTTTTTTAGTGCCAGATTATCAATTTTTGATAGATACTTTTGCCCAAAGTGAAAATAAAACTGTTGAAAATCTTTTTCCTAATGCTTTTGAAGAAGTAATTCAGATTAGAGAAGAACAATTGCTAACGCCTTTCGAAATTGATATTTCTCAGGAAAAAGCTTTGCGAGAAGTAAAAGCTGGACAATCTTTAGTCGTTCAAGGTCCTCCGGGAACGGGGAAATCTCAATTAATCTGCAATCTCGTTGCGGATTTTACGGCTCGTGGCAAAAAGGTTTTGGTGGTTTGTCAGAAACGAGCCGCTTTGGATGTTGTGCAGGAACGCCTCGCAAAAGTTGGAATGCGTGCTTTTGTTGGCAATGTTCATGATTTTAAAAATGACAGAAAAGCACTTTATGAACAAATTTTGCATCAGATTGAGCAAGTCGATACATATCAAAAGCAAAATCAGAGCTTAGATGCTATTTTTATTGAAAGAAATTTCAGCCAGCAGAGTAAACAAATTGATAAAACTTCAGAAGAATTACAGACTTTTAAAGACGCTTTATTTGCCGTAAATGAATGTGGCATTTCTGTCAAAGAATTGTATCTAACAAGTGCTCCAAACGATACTTTTGTTGATTTAGAAGCTTATTACAAATATTTCAATTTCACCGAAATCAAAGATTTTGTTGAGAAATTTAAGTTGTACTTCGCTTATCAAGAAAAGTTGGGAAATAATGATGTTAGTCTTTTTTGGCAAAATCGCCTTTCATTTCAGCATCGTCAGCCTTCAGATATTTCTTTAATCATTAAGACGATTCAGGATTTAGTAACTTTTGTGCAAGAATTCGAACTCCAAGCGAAGAAGCAGTTTGATATAAATTTATCCTTTGAATCACTGCAAAACATTTCACTGGAAAAAGTAAAACTACAAAATCTGTTAAATGGTATTTCAACAGACAAAGTATATCAACTTCTTCGCAGAAATTTGTCGCAGAAAATCAAGATCAATACGACTAAAATTTCAAGTTTAGAAGCAGAAGTTGCCCAACTTTTTGCGGGACAAGGCATAGAAATCACTTTGCCAAGTGCAGATTTATTGACGTTTTCTGGAAAAATAAGCAAAGCCATCCATGCCAAAAGCAATACTTTTGAAAGTATTTATTGGTCGATATTTTCAAAAGAAAAAAAAGACATTCAGCATCTTGCCATCGCCAACGGGTTAAGTATTGGGCTAGATGATTTGAAAAAACTGCAAGAAAGAATTCAAAATAGAATAGGTTTAGAAAAATGGTGGAAGGAATGGGCGTATTTATTCGGAAATGACTTTTCAAAAAATGCAGAGAGTAGCGAAGAAGTTACTTGGCTCAGAAAAGGTTATCGTTGGTTTGAACGTCATTTTCAAATGTTGTATCAAGTAGCCAAAGCAGAAACGATTTTTAGAAGTATCAAAAATGTTCCGCTGAATGAATGGACGAGTTTTTCATGGTCAGATTTTCAGCAAAAAGTAAAATTCTTGATTGAAAAATCAAATCAATTAGAAGAACAGCAAGTACTTTGGCAAGTAAATTTATCACAGATTCAAATCAATGAATTAGCTCATTTACAGCAAGGAACTTTGGTGATAAAATACTTGCAAGAACATTTTGACGATATGCAAGAATTGGACGCTTTGAAAGCCGATTGCGGCCATACAGAATTAGCGGTTATTCACTTATTTGTTGATGAGGAAAATCCATTGGAGTGTTTTCTAAATAGTTTAAAACTGGCTTGGATTAAAGATATTGAAATTAAAAATCCGATTTTAAGAGGAGTAAGTTCTTTGAAAATTGGCCAATTAGAAAGTCAATTACAAGATGCTGTACTTCAAAAACAGCAGTTGAGTAAAGAGATTTTATTACTCAAATTACGCACACTCAGCTATCAGAATTTAGAAAAAAATCGATTACAAAATGTAGTTACTTATCGAGAGTTGAAACATCAAGTAGCGAAGAAACGTAAACTTTGGGCGATTCGAAAACTAATTACGGCTTATTCAGATGAAATTTTCAGATTAGTTCCTTGTTGGTTGGCTTCTCCCGAAACAGTTTCAGCTATTTTCCCGATGGAAACTGAAAAACCATTTTTCGATTTAATCATTTTTGACGAAGCCTCACAATGTTTTGCCGAACAAGGAATTCCTGCACTTTTCAGAGGGAAACAAGTAGTGATTGCGGGCGATTCAAAACAATTACAACCGAATGATTTATACAGACTAAAGTTTGAAAATGACACGGATGATTCGCCAGCTTTAGAAATTGACTCTTTGTTAGATTTGGCTTGTCAGTACTTGCCACAAACGCAGTTGCGTGGGCATTATCGTAGTCGTTCGTTGGATTTAATTGATTTTTCAAATGAGTATTTTTATAACAATACACTCCAACTTTTGCCAGATTTTCATGAAATCAACAAAGCAGAACCTGCGATTCGATACTTAAAAGTAAATGGTATTTGGGAAAATAACAGTAATCTTGAAGAAGCCGAAACGATTATTAATTTGGTTGAAAACCTCAAAAATGATTTTCCACAAAAATCAATTGGCATTGTTACTTTTAATTTTAAACAACAAGGTTTAATTCAGGATTTATTAGAAACAAAGGCTTTTACGTTGAATTATTCAGCTGATGATATTGCACCAATTTTTGTAAAAAACATCGAAAATGTACAAGGCGATGAACGAGACATTATCATTTTTTCAATTGCTTATGCACCTGACGTGAACGGAAAAATGAGTATGCAATTTGGTTCACTGAATCAGCAAGGAGGCGAAAACCGTTTGAATGTGGCGATTACTCGTGCCAAAGAAAAAATATTGATTGTCAGCAGTATTTTGCCACATCAATTAAATGTTGGCGATACGCTCAACGAAGGACCAAAATTATTGAAAAGCTATTTAGAATATGCTTTATCGGTGTCGGAAGGAAACTATAAACCGAAACCATTTTCTTCAACCAATTATCAAGCAAATTGGTTATTGAAAGAACAGATTGCCAAATACAATCAGCAACATGTTAAAGAATTGCCATTTGCTGATATTACGGTAAAAACGGGAGAAAAATACGAATCACTTATCTTGACTGACGATGATTTGTATTATGAACATATTTCTCCAAAAGAGACTTTTGCCTACATTCCAGCTGGCTTAAAAGCCAAAGGCTGGACTTTTGAGCGAATCTATAGTCGTAATTTCTGGAAAAACACTTGATGATGTTCGATTTCTGATTTCGGAGTGATTATAAAATTTTTAGTAATCATCTCGGTTGTCGACGAGAATCAAGGAATTTACAGATTATGCTCAGCTGGAATATTAAAATCACTCATTCACTAACTCGCTCAATCACGCAATAATCAAAGTATGAAAAATATTCTTTTGCATCTCAGGATTCCATTTTCTTTTTTCCTCATGCCCGTTTATTGGTTTGCTTTAAGCCAAACAAATCATGCAAATACAGGAATTAGCATTGGCGTTTTCATCCTTTTGCATTTACTGATTTATCCAGCTTCAAACGCTTACAACAGTTATTACGATAAAGATGAAGGCTCAATTGGTGGTTTAGAAAATCCGCCGCCTGTCAGCAAAGAACTTTTTTATGTAGCTTGGGCTTTGGATATTTTGGCGATAATTATTGCCTACTTTCTTTCTGGTTGGATTTTAGCTTTGGCTTTGTTTATTTACAGCAGTATTTCAAAAGCTTATTCTAACGATAAAATCAGACTCAAAAAATATCCCATTCTAAGCTGGATTACTGTCGGTATTTTTCAAGGAGCTTTTACTTATTTAACCGTTATTCAAGCCTTAGATAATGTTTCGTTAAGAGATTTAATGCAAGAAAAATACTTGTTTCCTGCTGTGTTAAGTAGCTTTAATTTATTAGGATTTTACCCAATGACACAAATTTACCAACACGAAGAAGATGCCAAACGAGGTGATTTAACAATGAGTAGGTTACTGGGAATCAGAGGTACGTTTCTATTCACTGCAGGTATTTTTTTATTGGTTACTGCTGGTTTTTTCTTCTTTTTTCAGGAAAAGGAAATCTTTGACTTCTCTGCTTTTATTGTTTATTTACTTGTAATGTCTCCGGTCTTAATTTTCTTCAATGTTTGGTTTTTGAAAGTATTAAAAAATGAACAATTAGCTGATTACAAACACACGATGCAACTTAACTTTTTGGGTTCTATTTGTTTGAATGTTTTTTTTGTGTTACTCTTTCTGAGCAATTAATAAACCTAGTTGATGAATAAGTATCTGGATTATTAAAAAGATGTATATTTAACATCAAAATTCAATACTTCAACAAACTTATGTCTTCTCAAGCGATTACTACTTCCATTTTTGATTTATTCAAAGTTGGCCCTGGGCCATCAAGCTCACATACAATTGGGCCGATGAAAGCATCTTTCGATTTCCTGAAAGAAATCAATCTTTTATCAGCACCAATATCTTCCGAAAACCTTACGATAGAAATTCATTTATACGGCTCGCTAAGTGCTACAGGTAAAGGACATGGCACCGACAGAGCCATCGTTGCGGGATTATTGGGCTGGAAGCCAGATGCTTGCGACCCAATTAAATTTCTGAAAATTCTGAAAAATCCTACTGAAAAATATCCAGTCAAATTCCATGAATATATTATTGAAGTAAATGCCGATAGTTTTTTCTTTCACAAAGAAAAATACGATTCTCCTCATGCTAATACGATGGTCTTAAAATTGAAAGATGAAGAGCAATTGATACTTGAGCATGAATATTATTCAATCGGTGGCGGATTTATTTATCGAAAAGGAGAGAAACAAAATACAAAAAGTACTGTAATACTTCCTTTTCCATACACCAGTATGAAGGAATTAAAATCACATTTAAGTCGTGAAAAAATTACTTTAACGGAACTCATGTTAGCGAATGAAATGGCTTTGACAGGTGCTTCAAAAAAAGAAATTGAACAAAAGATTGATACCATTTTAGATTTTATGCACAAAGCTGTAAAACGTGGTTTGAAGGATAATCGAGTATTACCCGGTACGATCAAATTACGTAGGAAAGCTCCTTTACTTTATCAAAGAGCCAAGAATTTAGCAATTACGAGCGATAGTTTTTTGATTTTTTTAAATGCCTATTGTCTGGCAGCTTCCGAAGAAAATGCGGCTGGAAATATTGTGGTTACCGCACCAACTTCTGGTGCATCTGGTGTAATTCCCGGCATTACTTATTTGATTAAAAATCATTTTCATTATGCTCCTTCCTTAATGCGTGATGGCATGTGGGCGGCGGCGGCAGTTGGTTTTTTGGTAAAACATAATGCCAGTATTTCAGGTGCGGAAATGGGTTGCATGGGAGAAATCGGTTCGGCATCGGCAATGGCTGCAGCGATGTTGACTTATTGTGCGACAAAAGATATTAACGCTATGGAATCGGCTGCTGAAATTGGTATTGAACACCATTTAGGCATGACTTGCGACCCAATCGGTGGTTATGTCCAGATTCCTTGTATCGAACGCAATGCGATGGGAGCCGTAAAGTCTTATAATGCTTTTTTACTGGCAACTGCTGGCGATAGTTCTTTACAGAAAATTTCTTTAGACAGCGTGATTAAAGTAATGAAAGCAACTGGAAAAGATATGTCTAAAAAATACAAAGAAACTTCAGAAGCTGGTTTAGCTTTGAGTGCGACGGAATGTTAGGATATACATTAAAACCTGTATCCTACAGCCCATTCAAAGCCACCAATATCATTTATTTTGGGTCCATCAACATAATCTTTCAAACCATTGTCAAAAGGGTCATTTGGTTGAAACTTATCATAAAAATACAAATTTTGTCGCTCTTGTTTAGAAAAGCCTTTGTAATATCTCAATTCAAAATTTAACGAAATTTTCTTTAAGCCATATACTAATCCCAGATTTATTCCATAGTCAATTTTTGAGGCACCAATCGTAGAACCATCAAATTCTTTTGCTCTATCCCTCAACCAGTCACTATCCATTATACCACTTTTTAAAAAAAGCGTTCTTTTTAGTGAATAACCAATATATGGACCTGCTTTTAATGAAAAGCCAGTGTTCGGGTTATTGTTTTTGTTAAGATGAAGCTTCAAATGTAATGGCAATTCAACAAAGGAATTAACTATTCCTTCATCTCCATAAGCTAAAGCCCTACCTATACCATCTAAATAGGTTACCTTAACAATATGCCCTCTCACAGTTCTATTTAACTCAGTACTAAGTGATAATTTGTTTGATAGTGGTATTTCATACAAAAAACCGATGTTGGGCAAACTAATAATTTGGTCAGAAAAACTCAATCCAATTCTTGCTCCAAATTTTTGGGAAAAAGAAAATGTACTTTGTAAAAGTAGTAGAATAAATAGTAGCTTTTTCATAGAAAGGTATGTATAAATTGTTATAGAAAAATAATGTAAACAAGGTAATTATCATGTTGTAGATTTCCAAAATCTCAAACAAAAATACGCCAGCTTTCTTGAACAGCTTTCTTAAAAGCTGATAGATTTAGTCCCATATCAATTTGTTGATTTTCGAAAAAGTCAATCAAGTTTTGAGTGTTGATATTACCAACTAATTCATCTTCCGCCATCGGACAACCGCCAAAACCGCCAATGGCTCCATCAAAACGAGTACAACCTGCTTCATAAGCCGCTTGTATTTTGGGTAACCAAGCATCAGCACGGGCATGAAAATGTCCGCCAAATTCAATATTCGGATAGGCAGGAATTAAAGTATTGAAAATTGATGAAATAATTTCAGCATTTGCCAAGCCTACGGTATCCGAAAGTGCAATAATTTTAATACCAATATTTGCCATCTTTTCCGCCCAATTCGTTACAATTTCAACATCATAAGCATCTTGATAAGGATTCCCAAAAGCCATTGAAAAATATACAACCAATTCTTTATTATTCTTCAAACAAAGTGCTTGAATGGCTTCTACAGTTTTAAAAGCTTCTTCAACAGAAATATTCGTGTTGCGTTGTTGGAAGGTTTCTGAAATAGAAAATGGAAAACCTAAGTATTTGATTTTTTCAAATGTAACAGCTTTTTCTGCTCCACGTAAATTTGCGATGATTGCCAGTAATTTTGTCGGAGAATTACTTTCTTCCAAAGCACGATACACTAACTCTGTATCTGCCATTTGAGGAATGGCTTTGGGTGAAACAAAACTGCCGAAATCAAGTGTATCAAAACCAACTTGTAATAATTGCTTGAGATAAGTAATTTTTTGTTCAGTTGGAATTTGCCTTTCCCAGCCTTGCATGGCATCTCGTGGGCATTCTATCAGTTTAATCTTTTTCATGTTTTAAGGTTCATTATTGAATTATCAACAATGATTTTAGATTGTTTTTGAAGTACCGAATTACTCATTAAACATAGCCTTTTTCTGATGAAAAACAAAAATCCCGTCCATTGCTGAATCGGGATTTTGTAAAAGTGGTCAGGTAATTATTTCAAATGAATCGAATCCCAAACATTTCAAAATCATCTTCATCATAAATAGCATAAGAGGTTCCACATAAAACCACTACTTTATCGCTAATTTAAAATAATCAATATGAGATTTTAAATGATTGTTTTTTGTTTCAATCATAACGAAAGGATTTTGGCTTTAGTCTTTCAGCATAATTTTTAACAAAAAGCAGTAAAAGAGTATAAAAACCTTTGTACATCCTATTAAACCCATGCCAATATGTCAATTGGCATAAGGTTTGACCGTTTAATAAATGAAATTTGTTTGTATAATTTTTAAGTGTAATTTTATAACTTCTGTCATTGTGGCAGAACATTTCATTTGAATTTGGAAATAGTCGGCACACAATTTTAAACTATTCTCCACTTAAATTAAATAGTATTTGATAAGCTTTGGCTACATCATCACATTACATATTTCCAAATTTGCATAATACATAATATGAGTCTAGATAAAAACTTTTTAAATAACCTTAAGCTTGCCGAAATTTCTGATTTCGATGGCATTGAATTGATTCCTCTTGGTTCAGAAGGAGTTGATGATGAAAAACTTGGAAAACTTACTGACGAATTACCAATATTACCTATTCGAAATGTTATTTTATTCCCGGGAATGGTAATTCCAATTACTGTTGGAAGACAAAAATCTGTTAGACTTGTCAAAAAAGCTTACAAAGGAAATAGAACCATTGGTGTAATCACACAAGCTAATCCGAATAAAGAAGAACCCGTTGGCGAAGACTTGTATAAAGTTGGAACGGTAGCACATATCATCAAAATGATTGTATTACCGGGTGGAAATACAACAATTATTGTTCAAGGACGTAAGCGTTTTGAAGTAGAGAATTACATCAAAACAGAGCCAAATCTTATTGCGAAAGTAAAGTATTTAGAAGATAATTTACCTGCTAAACTCAATAAAGAAAACAAAGCCTTGATTCAGTCTTTGCGAGAAATGGCTACAAGAATTTTATTCTTGAACCCAGAAATTCCTCGTGAAGCACAAATCGCTTTAGATAATATTGAATCTCCAAGCTTTCTGATTCACTTCCTTTCTGCCAATGTCAATGCTGAATTAGCTGAAAAACAGCAATTGTTAGAAACAATTAATGGACTTGAGCAGGCTAGAAAATTACTTGAATTGATGATGACCGATATTGATTTATTGGAAATCAAGCGTGAAATTCAAAGTAAGGCAAGTAGCGATATTGACCAACAACAGCGTGATTATTATTTGCGTCAGCAAATTAAAGTTTTGCAAGAAGAATTGGGCGTTGATAGTCCAGAAGCAGAACTTGATAAAATCAGAGCAAAAGGAGCGAATAAGAAGTGGAGCAAAGAAATCAGTGATCATTTCCAAAAAGAATTAGCCAAATTACAACGTACTAATTCGATGTCGGCAGAATATCCGATGTTGATGAATTATGTTGAATTATTGGTTGATTTACCTTGGAACGAAATTACAAAAGATAATTTCGACCTCAAGAAAGCCCAAAAAGTACTTGATTCTGACCATTTCGGACTAGAAAAAGTAAAAGAAAGAATCATAGAATACTTAGCCGTATTAAAAATGAAAGGCAATATGAAAGCCCCAATTTTATGTTTATACGGCCCTCCAGGTGTTGGAAAAACTTCATTAGGGAAATCTGTTGCGAAAGCTTTAGGTAGAAAATATGTAAGAATGGCATTGGGCGGTTTGCATGATGAATCTGAAATCAGAGGACATCGTAAAACTTATATCGGTGCTATGCCGGGAAAATTAATCCAAAATATTAAAAAAGCAGGTTCTGCAAATCCAGTTTTTATTTTGGACGAAATTGATAAAGTTGGTTCAGACCATCGTGGAGACCCGTCTTCAGCTTTATTAGAAGTACTTGACCCAGAGCAAAACAATGCGTTCATGGATAATTACTTGGAGGTTGAATATGACCTTTCTAAAGTATTGTTTATTGCTACTGCAAACTCTTTAGATAGTATTCATCCAGCTCTTCGTGACCGTATGGAAATCATTGACATCAGCGGTTATACGATGGAGGAGAAAGTACAGATTGCCAAAAAACACCTTGTTCCAAAACAAAAAGAAGAACATGGTTTAGAAAATAAAACTTTGAATATTACGGATGCCGCTTTACAAAAATTAATTGAAGGCTACACTCGTGAATCTGGCGTTAGAAAACTGGAACAGCAAGTCGGTAAATTGATTAGAAAAGTAACGAAATCAATTGCCATGCAAGAAGAATATCCAAAGGTGATTAAACCAGAGGAAGTGGTGAAATTGCTTGGACAAGAGTATTTCGATAAAGATTTATACGAAACAAATGATACTGCTGGTGTTGTTACAGGTTTGGCTTGGACTCCCGTTGGGGGCGATATTTTATTCATTGAATCAATCTTGAATCGTGGAAAAGGTGGCGTTACTTTATCGGGTCAGTTAGGTGATGTAATGAAAGAATCAGCGATGGCTGCACTTTCATATTTGAGAGCTCATGCAGAAGAATATGATATTGACTATCGTATTTTCGATTATTATAACCTTCATATTCACGTACCAGCTGGAGCAGTTCCTAAAGATGGCCCTTCGGCAGGTATAACGATGACAACGTCTATCGCTTCAGCTTTAACACAGCGTAAAGTAAAGCCTAATTTAGCTATGACTGGCGAAGTAACCTTACGTGGAAAAGTATTGCCAGTTGGCGGTATCAAAGAAAAGATTTTAGCGGCTAAACGTGCAGGAATTCAAGAGATTATTTTGTGTCATAAAAACAGAAAAGACATCGAAGAAATCACGCCGTCTTATATTTCAGATCTTACTTTCCATTATGTAGATATGGTAGATGAAGTACTGAAAATTGCCTTGATGGAAGAAAAGGTTTCAAAGCCAATCAATTTTATTTTTCCTGAAGATAAGCGAGAAGCAATTTTAAATTAGTCATAAACATGAGTCATCCCGAATTTTAAAATCACAAAAAAGCGGTCGAAAAACTAATTTCGACCGCTTTTTTGTGATTGATGAACAACGAATTCCTACTGTTTGAGCGAAGCGAGTTTAGGAATTCTTGATTTTTTTGTTACTTTTTGCATCAAGGCAAAAAGTAAGGACGAGAACCAATCCAAAAAACATTGAAATCTTTTAAAATTCACTTTTTCAAGAGAAAATTCGGGATGACTCATGTTTATGTTGTTTACTCAGTTACTTACTTCACCGATAATACTTTAAACTCTGTTCTACGATTTAGCTGATGTTCTTCTTCTGTACAATTTACTCCGTCAGCACATTTGTTTACTAATTGACTTTCACCATAACCTTTTGCTACAATTCTAGCAGCAGCAATTCCTTTTGAGATAATATAAGCAACTGCCGCATCTGCTCTTCTTTGTGATAATTTGGCATTATACTCTGTCGTCGCTCTTGAATCGGTATGTGAACCTAATTCTAACCTAATGGTTGGATTATCATTCAAAATCTGAACGATTTTATCCAATTCTGGCGAAGCATCGCTTCTAATATCAGCTTTATCTAAATCATAATAAATTGGAGCGATTTGAAAGATTTTTGTGATTTCTTTCCCTACTTCTGGTTTATCTAATTTAATACTTGCATAAAAAGTAGTATCTGTTTCTGCTTTTGTGAGAAGCTCTAATGGTACCGATTTCCCAAGCATCGTAAAAGGTTCACGTTTGGTGAAGTAACCATTTTTTTCAGTGACAATCGTATAAGATTTATCTTCTTCCATTTTTACTTTGCCAAAAGTGCCTTCCGATTTTGTGTAAATTTCCTCAATGGCTTGGTTCGTTGAATTATCAATAATTGCCACTTTTACTTCATCCAATGGCTGATTGTTCATATCAGTAATACTTCCAGCTAAGAAATAACGAATAATTTTCTTTTTTGGCGTTTCTTTAGCAATTACTGGTACATCGTACTTTTTATCTGGCTGAGTATTCTCGAAATAATAAATATCGTCATCTCCTTTTCCTGAATCACGATTGGAAGCAAAATATCCTTTGGTAGAATCTATCGCAACCAGACCAAAATCATCAAAACGAGAATTTAATGGAATACCTAAATGTTCTACTGAAATTTCACCATTCTTACGAGTTGCCACAAATAAATCTAACCCTCCTAAACCTGCGTGTCCATCCGAAGAAAAATATAATTTTCCATCTGCCGAAACATAAGGAAACATTTCATCGCCAGCAGTATTAATGTCTGCTCCTAAATTAATAGCTCTGCCAAATCTGCCAGCATTGTCAATATTAGCACGATACAAATCTATTCCACCTTTTCCACCCAAGCGATTTGAACCAAAGTAGAGTGTTTTATTATCTGCCGAAAAAGATGGACAACCATCCCAAGCCAATGAATCTGATACTGAAATCATTTCAGGTTCTGTCCAAACGCCGTCAATATTTCTTGAAATGTATAAATCTACATCTGGAGATTCATCTGAACGTTTTCCCGCATTTCCTCTTGCAAAAACCATCATTTTCCCATCTTTCGAAAAGGTTGGCGTGCCTTCGTTAGCATTACTTTTAAAGATTGTTGTGCTGAAAAGTGTTGGATTCCCCAATTCTGTTGGGCTATTCAAAGCCGCTCTGTATAAACCCAAGTAAGGCAAACCATTATTTTTATAGACAATATCTTTGCGTGAAGCTGTAAAAATCAAATCGTTTCCTTGAATAATTGGTGCAAATTCAGCCCCAGTAGAATTAATATTCAAAGGTTTTAATTCGATGTACGTTTTTTTATTGGCTAAAGCTTCCACTTCTTCTAATTGGTCGATTTCAGCTTGAGCTTTGCTTTTGAACAATTTACTTGGTACGCCAGAAAGATACTTTTCCAAATTTTTGGCAGCTTCTTGATACTTTCCTTGCATTTTTTGGGTGGTCGCTAAATGATAACGCAAATCGTTCTCTCTGCTTCCAGCAGCCAATGCTTTTTCATAATACTCTCCCGCCAGAATGCTTCGATTCGATAAACGATATGACTCTGCTATTAAATAACTTGTTTTAGCCAATTCATAATTTGCAGCAGATGCCTTTTTTAATTCTTTAATGGCTAATTCAAATTCACCATTGTCAAATTTTTTCTGTCCTTTTTTAAACGATTGAAGTGCTGAATTACAACTATTCAACAAGATAATCGCTGCAAAAAGAGCTATAAGTTGACGAAATTTTTGCATAGTTTTCTTTAAGAGAATTGATTTGATTAATCTGAGAAACTTGAAAGTGTATTCTTTAAAATTTTATTGAAATCATAAAAAGAATATTTTTTGCTCAGATACGGTAAATATAACCATTTTATAAACGTGTTTTTGCCTAAAATGATTGTACTTGATAGATTTTAATTTAGGCTTAAAACCTCAGGAAGATAAAATCAATGACTCATACAATTTTTGATGGCTGGTTTTGTTGAAATAAACGTGGCTTCAAATGAGTAAAATTTTACAAAAAAATACGGTAAAAAAATATTTCAAAATTTGTACTTTAATAAGTATTTTAAATATAAATTTTATCGTACCTTTGCGAGCCTTTTATTAAAAGGATTTTTTTAAGTTTCTGAAAGTGAATAACTTATTTTCAAATTTTAAATATTTTATTTATTCAATCAGAAATTTGAGAAAAATATTTTACAGCAGTGATGTTGCAATATTTTAACTAAGACATCTGCGATTTATGAACAGATAATTTCTAGAATCGTTGATAAAATTAACAATGAGAAAGCGAATCGAAAAAGAAGATTTGGGCTTCGAGAGAAGACAACAAACTCGTGACAGAAAAGACGAGTTAAGCCGTGAATTAGGACGTGAAGTGCCTGCAAGAAAGCCTTTCGGAGGCGAGAGACCTCAAGGAGAAAGAAGAGAGTTCAATTCAGGTGAACGTCGTGAGTTCAAACCTCAAGGCGAAAGAAGAGAATTCAACTCAGGCGAACGTCGTGAGTTCAAACCTCAAGGAGAAAGAAGAGAATTCAACGCTGGCGAACGTCGTGAGTTCAAACCTCAAGGAGAAAGAAGAGAATTTAACTCAGGTGAACGTCGTGATTTCAAACCACAGGGCGAAAGAAGAGAATTCAACGCTGGCGAACGTCGTGATTTCAAACCACAAGGAGAAAGAAGAGAATTTAATTCGGGAGAGCGTCGTGAGTTCAAACCTCAAGGAGAAAGAAGAGAATTCAATTCAGGTGAACGTCGTGAATTTAAACCTCAAGGCGAAAGAAGAGAATTCAACTCAGGAGAACGTCGTGAGTTCAAACCACAAGGCGAAAGAAGAGAATTTAACTCAGGTGAACGTCGTGATTTCAAACCACAAGGTGAAAGAAGAGAGTTCAATTCAGAACGTCGTGAGTTCAAACCTCAAGGAGAAAGAAGAGAATTTAACTCAGAACGTCGTGAGTTCAAACCACAAGGCGAAAGAAGAGAATTCAACTCAGAACGTCGTGAGTTCAAACCACAAGGAGAAAGAAGAGAATTCAACTCAGAACGTCGTGAGTTCAAACCTCAAGGAGAAAGAAGAGAATTTAACTCAGAACGTCGTGATTTCAAACCTCAAGGAGAAAGAAGAGAATTTAACTCAGAGCGTCGTGACTTTAAACCACAAGGTGATAAGCCAGCTTTTGAACGCAAAGAGTTTGTAGATAAAAGAAAGCCTCTTGGCAAGAGATTTGATAAAGGAGACTTTAACAAACCTCGTCCAGATGCAGGAAGTTTTGAAAAAAAAAGTAGAGACGATAGACCCGAAAAAACTTTTGGTTCTGCCAAAGCAAATTTCGGAGGAGATAATCTTTTCAAAGCCCACAGACCAGTAGAACAGTCTGATAAATGGACACCGAACTACAAACTTGATAAGTACAAAGATACTGCCCCAAGAAAAGTTCAGAAATTGATTGAAAAATCTGAGCATAAATCTACTTCAGAAGTACGTTTGAACCGCTATATTGCTAATTCAGGCGTTTGTTCTCGTCGTGAAGCAGATGATTTAATCAAAGCGGGTGCAATTAAAGTAAATGGCGAAGTTGTTACTGAAATGGGTTATCAAGTAAAACCTGGTGACATTGTTAAGTATGGTACTAAGAAATTGAATCGTGAGAAAATGGTGTATGTTTTGGTGAACAAACCAAAAGATTTTATCACCACGACTGAAGACCCGAACGACCGTAAAACAGTAATGGATTTAGTGAAAAATGCTTGTGAAGAACGTATCTATCCAGTAGGTCGTTTGGACAGAAACACGACAGGTCTTTTATTATTGACGAACGATGGTGAATTAGCGGATAAATTGACTCACCCTTCTAACGAAATCGAAAAGTTATACCAAGTAGAATTGGATAAACCTTTGACAGAAGAACATTTCGAGAAAATCAAAGCGGGCGTTACTTTAGAAGACGGTGAAATCAAAGCTGATGAACTAGGAATGGTTACTCCAGATGGAATGGTAATTGGTATCAAAATTCACTCGGGTCGTAACAGAATTGTTAGACGTATTTTTGAATCATTAGGATACGAAGTATTAAAACTAGATAGAACTACTTTTGCTGGCTTAAACAAAAAGGATTTACCAAGAGGTACTTGGCGTTTCTTGTCAGAAAGAGAAGTGGTGAAGTTGAAGTTTTTTAAATAGATAGCTTTCAGACTTCGGATGTCGGCTTTAAGCTTTCAGCTTTATTCTCAAGTTACTCTGTTATCATTTACAAAATTGTAAAAAAGCTTCGTGGAATTTATTTCTGCGGAGCTTTTTTATTTGTTTTTCGGTCGAATAAACATTCATTTGGCGATAAAATAGACAAAAATCAAAAAAGCCACTGAAATTCAGCGGCTTTTCTAATATCAAAACAATTTTATAAACATAATCTCGAAGCTCGTCGCTCAAAGCTAACAGCTACTAATTACAAATTCATCAACGACTCTCTGCGTCTCATTTTTCCTGCAGGAATACCAAACATCATTTTGAAACGACGGCAGAAGTACGCAGTATCTTTATAACCTACATCAGCACCAATGGCACGGATAGATTTCTTAGAAGTTCTTAACAAACCTACAGCCGCTTCCATTCTTTGGTATTCGATATAATCTTGTGGATTAATACCTGTCAACATTTTGAAGTACTGACCAACGTAGTCTTCAGAAACGTTTGCTACGTTCGCTAATACTTTATTTGATAAGTCTCCACCGATATTATCTTTGATATAAGCAAAAATATCAATCAAACGTGGATCTTTGAAATAAGTACTGTTGGTAGCTAATTGTTCAACAAACAAACGGTTTTTGATGATATAACGAATAATTTCGATAACAATCTCTTCCGTTTTAATTTTGATGACACGACCTTTACCAAGAATATCCGTCATATCTTCTTTCAAAATCTCCGCTAGCATGTGTGCTAGTTTGTCGTCTCTTTTGATTAAGAATGGTGGAATATCTAAAGAAGTAAAGAAGTTTACCGAATCAAAAACTTTTGCCTCAAAAGCAACCATACCAAATGAATTCTCCATTTGCCCGATTCTTGAAGGCTCAAGGTTATATTCAAAATAAGACTCTCTGTGAGTCATAAATTCCTCATTTGATATAGCTTTTGGCTTGTCAGCATTACCATAGGTTATTGAAAGCATTTTACCACCAGGGATAAAAAGCATATCACCAACCTCTGCATGAACAGCCTCTTCTCCAAAAGAAACCTCTCCGTTGTACAAAATCAAGAGTGTATTTTCTACATCATAAAAGTTTTTGATACGGATAGGTTGTAATATTCTAATGTTACGTGACTTGATAAACTTCACGCCTAGCGATTCAATTATCTTATTATAATCTTCCATTTTGCATCGAAATTTGGGTAATTGGAATTATAGAGCATTTAATTTTGGACAAAACTAATAAATCCATGTAAAATTCCAAAATTAAATGTAAAAAAGTGTTATATAATTATTTAAGGGCAAAATACTTCCGCCATTCAAATTTATTGTAATATCCTAAGAATTGAAAATTTGGTAGATTTTTTTTTGAAAATTTAATATTTGGAGTTTTAGGGGATTTTCGTCAATTCAATTATTTTTTTACAAAAAAAGCTCCTTAAAACTCTATTACGATAGAAAGAATCTGCTGTTATTGACGACTAGGAAGTCATACTCTTTCTTCTAATATTACAAATTTTCCACTAAGATGCAAGATGGATTTAAGTAATTATTTTTACAAAATACAAAAGATGCTCATGAGTAATATTTCTCATCTTCAAAAATAGGCACTAAGTATAAAACTGAGATAATTAATGACTGTAAATACTTTTCGGTTATATATTACTTTGTAAAATCAAAAATGCTCAATTCAAACTGAAAATGTTGCAATTTGAAATAAACATCTATCCATTCTTGGCTTTAAAAGCTTGTAAAGTTTCTTTAGTAAAATTACTTAGTACAAGCTTTCCACTGATTTCTGCTCTTTCAAGTAAGAGTTCTTCCCAATGATCTGTGTTTTTCCAGAGTATTCTTTTAAGTTCTTTCAATCCTTCTGGATTATATTTTGATAACCTTCTTGCCAAACTAAGAATAGCTTCATCCATTTCTGTAGCTGTTTCAAATACATCCATGTACAAACCTTTTTCTTTTGCCCAATCCGCAGAAAAAAATTCTGTTGCTTTTAAAGCAAGTATCGAAAATGAGGAAAGTCCAACTTTACGTTCCACGGCAGGTTCAATTACTGCGGGAATAATTCCGATACTTAGTTCGCTTAATTTAATAGCAGCAAATTGGGTTGCAAAACAATAATCAGTGGCGGCAGCCAAGCCTACACCACCGCCAACAGCCTTTCCTTGAATGCGGCCAAGTATTATTTTGGGAGATTTTCGACAAGCATTTATTACTTTGGCAAAACCCGAAAAAAAGATTCTTCCAGACTCTTCATCATCAATCGCCATCAATTCTGTAAAATCTGCTCCCGAACAAAAAGTTCTATCTCCCTCACTTTGCAAAATAATGATTCGTACTTCTTCTTGTTCTCCTAATTTTTGTATGGTCAATGCCAATTCTTCCAAAAGTACAATAGACATTGAGTTGGTAGGCGGATTTCCAAATATTAACCTTGCCACACCTTCATTATTCAATATCGTTTGAATGGAATGTTCTTTTTTATTCTCCATAATAAAATTATTTTTATATATAACAGTACTATTTTTATTTTAATAACATTAAATTACAAATAATTAATAGAATAATATAAAATGTACGCTATTATAAATGGCTCATTTGAAAAGAAAAATATGATGCCATTGTCGTAAATTAAACAATCTCAACAAACAATTCAACTTGAAAATGTACAAATCAGAACAATTAACTTTAGTCCGACAAAGTGCTAAAGAGTTTGCAGAACGTAAAATTCGTCCACATATCATGGAATGGGACGAAGCCCAAATTTTCCCGATTGATTTAATGAAACAATTAGGCGAACAAGGCTTTCTAGGCGTACTCGTACCAGAAGAATATGGCGGAGCAGGCTTAGGCTATCATGAATACGTGGCAATTATCGATGAAATCGCTCAGGTTTGTGGTTCAATCGGTTTATCGGTGGCGGCACATAACTCTTTGTGTACCAACCATATTTTACAATTTGGTTCAGAAAACCAAAAACAACAATATTTGCCACAATTAGCCTCAGGTAATTCTATCGGAGCATGGGCTTTGACCGAAGCCAATACAGGTTCAGATTCTGCCAGAATGCAGTGCATTGCTCGTCGAGAAGGCGATAATTATGTCATTAATGGTTCAAAATGCTGGATTACTCATGGAAAATCAAGCGATGTTTTGGTGATAATGACAAGAACTGGCGAATTAGGAACAAGAGATAATGCTACAGCTTTTATTGTAGAACGTTCAAATACTGGTTTGAAATTTGGTAAAAAAGAAAATAAATTAGGAATGCGTGCTTCTGAAACGGCAGAAGTAATTTTAGAAGATTGTGTTGTACCACTTTCGGCTCGTTTAGGAAATGAAGGAGAAGGCTTTAAACAAGCCATGAAAATTTTGGATGGTGGACGTATTTCCATCGCAGCACTTTCTTTAGGAATTGCCAAAGGTGCGATGAAAGCCGCCGCTCGTTATGCACAAGAACGTCATCAATTTGGACAAGCAATCGCTAATTTTCAAGGAATCAGCTTTAAATTGGCTGAAATGGCGACCAAAATTCATGGAGCTGAATTGATGACACTTCACGCTGCTGACCTTAAAATGGAAGGAACGCATCTCACAAAAGAAGCTGCGATGGCAAAATATTATGCGTCGGAAGTAGCGGTAGAAGTAGCAACGGATGCTGTTCAGATTTTTGGAGGATATGGTTATACCAAAGATTTCCCCGTTGAAAAATTTTACCGAGATGCAAAACTTTGTACCATCGGCGAAGGTACTTCTGAAATTCAGAAAATTGTAATTGCCAGAGAAGTATTAAAGGAATATCCAATCGCTTAAATGAGTCCCCAGCATAAAATTATGTTGGGGATTTTTTTGATTAATCTTTCACCATTTTCTTGTTTTGGCAGTCTTCTTATTAATTTCGTGTAATCCAATGATTGGTTTCTAAATAACATTGGCTTATCATAAATGCTAAAAGTACTTCAACAACCATATCCACACAACGACTCTACACGTCGAAAACTCTTTCTTTCATTCGCTGCGGGTATTTTTATCAGTGCTTTTTTATTATTTTTTCAACCTTTTGACATTGCGAATTGGCACGATGATGCCAAGGTTTACATCTTAATGGGTTTTGGAATAATTACTTCTGACACCATGCTTTTTATTTATTTTGGTGTTCAAAGTCTTTTTCCAAATTACTTTAAGGAAGAACAATGGACGGTTGGCAGAGAAATAGGAATGGTTGCCTTGAATGTACTTTCAATCATGACAATCAATGTACTTTATACACAATATTATATCTCGAATGGTTTTAATATGCTGAATCTGGTTTCAATGGTAATTTATACGCTCGTGTTGGGCGTATTTCCAGCTACAGGCATAATTTTAATCAACTATATTTTTTACTTAAAACAGTACAGTAAACCTCCTCAGCCAAGTCATCTTCCAGAAAAACATCTTGAAGAAGTATCTACAAATAACGAAATAATATTAATTGCCGAGAACGGAAAAGACAGCATTATGTTAAAGCCTGATTCATTTTTCTACATAGAATCAAGCGATAATTATTCGACCGTTGTATTTCTGAATGAAAATGTTTTTCAAAAAGAATTAATCAGAAGTAGTTTAACAAGACTTGAAAATCAGATTTCTCAAACACAAATTGTTCGTTGTCACCGCTCGTTTATCGTTAATCTTAATAAAGTTGACAAAGTAACAGGCAATGCACAAGGCTATAAATTACACTTGAACGAAAGCGATTTTGTGATTCCTGTAGCCAGACGATACTCTGAAATTGTATATGAATTGAAGTGATTAATTTTTCTCATGTACTTCAGTCAGAATCTTCGTTACTTCTTTTCTGATTTCTGACATTGGTTTCAAGAAACTATTATTCATGATGCTGAAAATTAATACTTTCCCTTTTTTAGTAATTAAGTAACCGCTCAGGTTATAATTATTACTAAAAGAACCTGATTTGGCAAAAATAAAAGGTTCTTCGTTGGATGGTAAACTCTTCAAAGTTCCCGATTTTCCAGCAGCAGGAAGTAGTTTAAATAGTCTTTCTTGTGGAACTGTTTGGTAAATATTTTGCAAAAGTTTCACGATACTTCTTGGCGTAAATAAATTATAGCGTGAAAGTCCAGAGCCATCTACCCATCTTGAAGCATCTGGTAAATCACTCATCAATTGTTTTTTTGCTGCTTCAATTCCTTTACTAACATTCAATTCGCCCGTTAAAATATCGGCATTTAATAACATTAAATGTTCGGCAATCATGTTATCGCTGACGTGCAACATTCTTTTATATAAACTGTCTGCTGGCAAACTATAAAATACTTTGGCTGATTTATCCAGTGCTTTGTTAATCATCGTTACTTCTTTTTTCAAAGTATCGCTTAATAAAGCAACGGTAATTTCTACGCCAGTTTTGAAGGGAACATCTTGTACAAAATTTGCTTTCATTTTTTGAGTGCTCGGATGGCTAAATAAATTCGCTCCTAAATCCCGCTGAATGGAAAAAGTATTTTCATTCGACCAATCGTAAACTTTATTCTCGAAAAGTTTAGGTGTAACAGTCAAGCCTTTTGGGGAATTTGCTTTGAATCTAACCACATTTCCATGAATTGGAAATCCTGAAATTTCAGCGGCATAATAATCATTATAATCGTCCCAAGCCCAACCTTGCCCGAAGAAAGTTCCTGTGAAATTATCATTTGAAAAATAGATTTTTTCAGAACTATTTTTCAAAAAATCATATACTTTACTTGTTGCTAAATCTGGATTAAGAAAAGACGGGTCGCCAGTTCCCCACAAAATCAATGAATCACCTAATACTTGATAATGAAAAGCAGGAATAGAATCGCCCAAAGTTTTCAAGCTCGCATAGAAAGTAAATAATTTTGTATTGGATGCGGGCATGAAATAGCGATTTGCCTCTTGTTCAAAAATCGTTTTTTGTTCGGAAATATCATAAAAAACAATTCCAGTTTGGTTCTGAGCAAAAGTTGTTGATTGCTGAATTAATTTAGCCGCAGATTTCAACGATACTTTATTGGTATTGCAAGATGAAAGGACAAGTGTCACCAAAAACAAGAAAGGAGTAATAATACGCATCATAAGTATCAAAAATTTAAACGGGAAATAAGGATATGATTCATGAAAACGTCGAAAAGTACGGTTTTTTTTTACATCAAAATCATAAAATAAGATTTATTGTTTTGTGTGATTATCAGCTCGAAACGTGTCCAAAAGTATTTTCTTCATTACCTTTGTGTCGCTATAACCAAGTCTTCGGAAAACCCTAAGGCTTATTTTTCGTTATCTAATTAGATTTATATCATTCCATAAAATATTTCGTAATCATAAAATGTCTGTAAAATATTTTCATCTCACAGTAAAAGAAATCATCGACGAAACGCACGATACTAAAACATTTACTTTTTGGCATCCAGTACATCAATCTGTAAGTTATAAAGCTGGTCAATTTCTTACCTTAATTCCAGAAATCAACGGACAAAAAGTGCGTAGAAGTTATTCAATGTCAAGCTCGCCTAATAAAGATGCTTCCATTGCTGTAACTGTAAAAAGAGTACCAAACGGATTAGTATCTAATTATTTGTGTGATTCGGTTAAAGTTGGTGATGCCATCGAAGTAATGGAACCGATGGGGCATTTTATCATTGAACCCAACCCAATGAAAGAACGTACTATCGTTTTATTTGGTGGTGGTTCAGGAATTACTCCTTTAATGTCTATTTTAAAGTCTGTTTTACCCGTTGAACAAGGTACAAAAGTATGTTTAGTGTATGGTTCAAGAAGTGAAGAAGATATAATTTTCAAGAAACAGTTAACTGAATTAGAGTTAAAATATGAAGGCCGTTTTAAAGTATTGCACGTACTGACACAACCTTCTTATACTTGGACGGGCTACAAAACTCGTATCAATCAAGCTTCAGCAGTAATTTTCTTGAAACAAGATTTTGCGATTGATATTGCTAAAGCAGAGTATTATTTATGTGGACCAGAAGGAATGATGGAACAAGTAGAAACTGCTTTGAAAATGTTTAATGTTTCTACGGACAATATTCATAAAGAACATTTTGGCGGAAGTACATCAAGTGAAATTCTTGTAGAAGACGAAGATGATTCTATCAAACCACAAACTGTAACGATTCAATACGAAGGCAACGAGTACGAAGTGTTAGTAAAACCGCATGAAACAATTTTAGAAGCGGCTTTACGTGAGGATATTGATTTACCTTATTCTTGTCAGGCAGGGATGTGTACTGCTTGTTTAGGAAAATGTATTTCTGGAAAAGTACACATGGACGAAGAAGACGGACTTACCGATAAAGAATTACAACAAGGTTATATTCTTACTTGTGTGGCGCATCCTAAAACGGCTGGCGTTGTGATTGATATAGAGTAGAATACTTAAAATAGAATAATTTGAAATGGTGGCTTTGGAGATTTCCAATATCACCATTTTTTGTTTTTAGCCACTGATTTGTGGAAATTTAAAACCGAAGATTGACGCTGATTTTTTCATCTGACATCCGAAGTCCGATAGCCGAAACCTAAAAAGCTTTCTTAATAAAATATCCCAATCCCAACATCGACACTAGAATCAAACCAAAAACAAAAAACTGAATGCCACTGCCTTGACTTGGGTGTTCTATCAGTTTACGGATTTCTTGTGCTTGAGTTCCTAACCAAATTGATAGAATAGTTCTTGGAAGCATTCCGATAAAACCTGCGGTTAGAAAGTTTTTTAGCTTTGTTCCAGAGAAGGAAAACAACACATTGGTAACGGCAAAAGGCAAAACAGGCGAAAGACGAGCCAATAAAATAATCTTGAATTCGTCTTTTTGAAGATTATCCAATACTTGTTTTACTTTAGGTTTTTCTGAAAGTTTGTTTAGGAATCTTCCACCGTCTATCAATTTCGCTACTTTAAAACCCAAGTATGAAGCTACCCAATAACTAATAGCAATAGGAGCGAAGGCATTCCAAGCCAAGAAATAGCCACTCAATAATGCAATAAAAGTAGTAGGAGTAAGAGCAAATGCCATGCTAAAACATGAAGCCACGTAAACCAAAACCCATTGAAGTATTTTAAAATGTTGGACTTCCTGCTCGTGCATAATGAGCCAATAGCTTATACTGGAGCTAGCAAAAATGGGCATCAAGCCTAAAAAAAAAGTATAAACTATTGAAAAAGTATTTTTCTGGAGGAAATCTAACATTTTACAAAGATAGAAGCCGTAACAGCATTCTACAAAAAACTTAGAAATCAGTGAATTTAATTGGGAGTAAATCGCCCACAGATTCGGTAATCAAAATTTGCTGATTTGCTCCCACCATAATAAAACGAATTGGTGATTTTTGTCTGACTTCATACTCCAACATCGCTTGTCGGCAAGCTCCACAAGGCGGAACACCTCTGAAAATATCTTCTTTCCCGGGACGAGCAATTACTGCAATCGCTTTAATGATTCGTTCAGGATGATTTGCCCCGACCCAAAAAATTGCTGATTGTTCAGCACAAGAACCCGAAGGGAAAGCCGCATTTTCTTGGTTATTAGCAGTAATGATTTCGTTATTGTCTAATAAAATGGCAGCACCCACATGGAAATTAGAGTAAGGCGCATACGATTTGTAAGTAGCTTTGCGAGCTTCGTTTAATAATTTATTTTCTAATACCGACAGCTCAGTGTCGTTATTGTATGTTTCGAGGGTGATTGTTAAATTAAGTTTCTGCATATCAGTTTATTCGGTATATTTTCATTAGTTTTTAGATGGGGAAAAATATAACGAAAAAATACTTTAGAATAGTTCATGATATTTGTGAAAAGATGATTGTTTATAAGAAAGCATATAATTTAATAGGTTATTCCTTAATTAATCTTTTAGAATTACCAATTAATTAACATTATTCCAATCAGATAGATTGGAATAATAGCATGTTTTAAAATACCTTTGTAAATATTTTTACATTGTTATTAATTAATAAGATTCTTAACCTAAGGATGAAATTAAACCAATTGACGTTTACTAGATTCATTGCAGCCATCTTAATTGTATTTTTTCATTTTGGGAATAATACAATTTTAGCTTCTAGTAATATCACCGCCCCTATTGTTAAGCAAGCAAACCTTGGAGTAAGTTATTTCTTCATTCTTTCTGGTTTTGTTATGATGATTGCTTATTCACACAAAAAAATAGATTTTAAACAGTACTACCTTAACCGATTTGCAAGAATATTTCCTGCGTACTTTTTTTCTTTGCTACTCATTCTCTTTTTTCAAATTGTTCATCATTTCCCAATTAATTGGAGGGCTTTTTTATTAAATGTATTTGCTATACAGGCATGGTTTCCAGGTTATGCTACAAGTTTTAATTTTACAGGTTGGTCTCTTTCTGTAGAAGTTTTTTTCTATTTGTGCTTTCCAATCCTACTACATTACTTTTATCAAAAGTTTCATAAGAAAGAAATCCTTATAAGTGTGATTCTTGTTTGGCTCGTAACGCAGTTATTTTTTCATTACAGTTTAAATACCTATTATAAGAGTGATTCATCTTTTAGTCACGATTTACTTTTTTATTTTCCCTCTATGCACTTGAGTAGCTTTCTTGTTGGCAATGCAACAGGTATTTTTTATTTATATCTAGTAGAAAAAAAACGGCACTCTGATTTTTATCACTTATTATTGATTTTTTTACTGATTTTGCTTTACTTATTATTAAAGTATCCCCCGCCAGTAAATTTCCACAATGGCTTACTTGCAATATTATTTGTGCCAATTATCCTTTCTCTATCGTTAGTTGAAAAGTCAATGCCAATACTTACAAGTAAGCTTTCTATTTTTTTAGGAGAAATTAGTTATGGTATTTACATTCTTCAATATCCAGTAATTGTCTATTCTCCAGCAATTTGTAAACGCATGGGAATTCCAGACGGATTTTATTCGTACCTTTTATGTTTATGTATTGTATCTGCTTTAAGTTATTTCTTTTTAGAACAACCATTGCGTAGATTCATAAGTAATGGCTTTAGATGGGGTAATTTACCCAAAGGCAATACAAAAAAAACCTTTGGGTAAAACTATGAGGATTCCGGATTACTCTTTTTTATCAGTTTGAACACCAACAGAATTTTTCTCTACTTTTTTACCTACTTCTTCCATCAATCGTAGTCCTAACAAACCACTCAAAGCTCCGTTTTGGTCGTTCGAGCCACCTGTAATTAAAATATCAGGCATTACTTTTATTTTCTCTTTACCAATACTTTCGGTGATTTTCAATTGTGTAAAGTTGCCTTCGCCCATTGCCGAAACAGCCAATTTGTAGGCTTCTGCGTCAGCTTTACCAATCGCTAAAATTTTCTCAGCTTCGGCAGTACCCGTTTTACTGATTTTTTCAGCTTCGGCATTGGCAATTAACTTAATTCTTTCAGACTCCGCACTGGCTTGTACTCTTACTCTTTCAGCTTCTGCCCCTGCTTGCAATTTCAAACTTTGTGCTTCACCTTGTGCTTTTTTCACCGAAGCATCGGCTACTCTTTCTGCAATCACAACACCTTGGTCGGCTTTTACAATGTCTTTTTGAATGTCGGCAATCGCTGTTTCTTTTTCCAAAGCTTGGCGAGTTTCTTGTGCCATTTTCTGGGTTTCATAAGTAACCTTTTGTTCTTCGGCTAATTTTCTATCAGTCAAAGTTTTCATTAATGATTCTGGCGGAACAATATCACCAATCAAAGTATCCACTGCGTTTACATTGTATTGCGAAAGTACTTCTCCAATGTAGCGTCTGGCTGTTTCCTGACGTTCCTTTCTTGAACCCAAAAAAGAAATTACGTCTGAATCTTGAGCGGAGTTTCTAAAGTAATTACCAATCGTTGGCTCAAGTACTTGGCTGACAAGATTGTTCATATTCCCGAAACGGGCAATTACCTTTGGAGCTTCGTAATTCGGAATGTGAATAATCTGCGAAACATCTAAATTGAATGGGAAACCATCTTTTGAACGAACCGTAATGGTTGATAGGTTTTTATCCAATTGATGCGACTCCGACCTTGCACTTGCCCAGTTCAATACTAAATTGGTTGTAGGCACAACTTCTATTTTCTGAACATAAGTATTTACTGGATATTTGCCCGGTCCAAAAGCTTCTGCCCAAACGCCTTTGTAGCCTTTTGAAACAATGTTTCCGTGTTTGAATTCTGAACCACTTATATCTACGCCTTCTTCGCCTACATAAGAAATCACAACGCCTACATTACCAATCGGAATTTCAGTCATGTGTATTTCTTCTACTTTCACAAACCAAGGATTCAAGTTATACGAACCTGCTAAAATTACTTGTTGCTGTAAACCTCTGTTGCCTCCTTTATTCAAGAAAGTATCAGCATCTTGAAAATTATTATGACCGTCAATTGACTTACCAGCAATTTGTCCTGCTTCAATAGAAGCACCGTCCATCGTGGTAATAATCCCAACCATATTTTCATGGATTTCGGTAATATCAGTAATCACTACTTCAAACAAAAAAGTATTAATTCTGTACGAACCCGCAGTAATGACGGCTGTTTGTCGTCCTTTTCTTCCGCCATTTTTTAAAAAAGATTCTGTATCTTGAAAACCATCACATTCAATTTTTCTGGCTAAAATCGAACCTGTTTCAAGTTCTTTCCCATCTTTTGCCAAGATTAAACCAATTTTACCCGTTGGAATAATGGTAAGTGGCTGAAGTGTAATGTCGTATTGCCAAATCCAATACCAAAAGTAAATACCCGGTGCTAAAGGTTTAGCTTGATAACCCGCTTCGCCTTCGGTGGCGATGATACGTCCTTCGGGGAGAGATTTTTTTTCGCCAAAGAGTACAAACTTCTTCGTGACTAAACCAATTTTGTCTTCTGGAATAATGATAATACCCAGTAAACGAAAAATAAATTTGTAGAAAACTAAACAAAGCAAAGGAATTGCTATGCTGATAACGGTGGTAATAGAGATTTCCATTTTTTTTGTGTATGTTTTGGTTGATTCATGAACTCAGATGTTTAAGTTCATGAACCAAATTTGTAGAAAACCTAATGAAATTATTCCGTTTTGTGAAGAATGGTTTGCGGCAGGCTTAAATGGATTTTGGGGGACTTTGTTTCCGTGGCTGGTCTCCCGACCAGTCCACATTGATTATCCTGAACGCTATTCTGAGCAGTATTTGCAAAAAAATAATGTTGCTTGGTGGCTGGTCGGGAGACCAGCCACGGGTGAAAAAAACGTCGAAAATGTTCATAAATCTACCAATACACAAAAATTGAGTTCTAATACAGTCAAACTGACTATCAACTCAGTTTGACAGAGCTTTAACTCGTATTTATTGAGTACTAACTCAGTAGGAGTGAGCTGGTACTCAGATTTTGGGAGCTTCAATACAGTTTTGACGAGCTTCAACTCCGATTTTCCGTATTCCAGCTCGATAAATCTGTAAGCTAATACAGAAAATCTGAGTTACAATGCAGTTTTAGTGAGTTAAGACTCAGTATTGGAGAGTTATATATATTTGCTTTTTATCCCTCCAATTTTAAAACTTCATGAAACAAGAATTACTCATTACTAGGTAGTTAATTGGTATATTTAATTCACTTATCTATGGAAATGATAAGTTAGTCGAAATATATTAAGATTACGAAGTAAATCTGGACAAAAGGTTATTCTTTATAAAGTACCTTTATAAAAAATTAGCAAGAAAATTATTCATACAAACTTACAATATGAACCAAAAAAATACGCTCTCAATGGTATCTGTTGGAGCATCAATCTGTTTAGCTTTGGCTAGTTGCCATAGTAAGAAACCTCAAGACACTAATAAAAAGGAAGAACAACCTGCCATCGTTGATGTAGTTATTGCCAAAAAACAAAGCATTAGCTCGGATGTTGAAGCCAATGGTTCTATCGTTGCTAATGAATTCGTTGAACTTCATACTGAAGTTAGCGGAAGAATTACTTATTTGAATATTGCTGAAGGTACTACTGTAAACCAAGGAACAGTTTTGGCAAGAATCAACGATGCGGATTTACAAGCTCAATTAAATAAAACCAAAGTTCAGCTTGATTTAGCCGAGAAAACAGAAAAACGTTTGGCTAAACTTTTATCAATTAATGGGATTAATCAAGGTGAATACGATACTGCTTTGAACCAAGTAAATAGCTTAAAAGCAGATTTAGCCTACACAGAAGTATTGATTGAAAAAACAGTACTGAAAGCTCCGTTTACTGGCGTATTGGGTTTGCGTCAAATCAGTCAAGGTGCTTATGTTGCACCTACTACCATTATTGCTACCATTCAGCAAGTCAATAAATTAAAAGTTGATTTTACTGTTCCTGAAGAATACACGCAACTTATCCGCAAAGGAACAGTTGTGGAAGTAGAAGTGGAAGGACAAAAGAATGCTCGTTGTAAAGCTGTTGTGATTGCTCGTGAGCCACAAATCAACCAAACTACTCGTAATTTATTGGTGCGTGCTTTGTTATCAAATTGCACTGCTAATCCGGGAACTTTCGCTAAAGTATATTTCAGTGCTGGCGCTGCCCAAAACAGTATTTTGATTCCGACAAATGCTATTATTCCAGATGACAAAACTAAAAAATTGGTCGTTGTGAAAGATGGAAAGGCAAGCTACGTAACAGTAGAAACGGGTTTCAGACAAGAAGATGTTGTTGAAATTACGAGTGGATTGAGTGAAGGTGATTCTGTTGTTGTTGATGGTGTTTTATTTGCTCGTCAAGATAAACCTGTTAAAGTAAGAGGTGTAAGAAAACAATAAGCACTCTACTTTCTTCATTCAAAATTATCATTCAAAAGATTTCATAAAATTAATCAAGCTTTTAGTAGAGACGAGATTAGTTTAATCAGCATTATTCATGAATATTTCAGAATTATCTCTTAAAAGACCCGTATTTGCCACGGTGATGAACGTCTTGATTATCCTTTTTGGGGTAGTGGGATTTTCATTTTTGGCAGTACGAGATTACCCTGCCATCGACCCGCCCATTGTTACCGTAAGGACTTCCTACACTGGTGCGAACCCTGATATTATCGAAAACCAAATTACTGAACCGCTCGAAAAACAAATTAATGGTATTCCGGGTATTCGTTCAATTACTTCATCAAGTACGCTTGGTAGTAGCTCTATTACGGTGGAGTTCAATTTGGATGTACCTTTAGAAGCGGCAGCCAGTGATGTGCGTGACAAAGTAGCACAAGCCGTGAGAGGTTTACCTCAAGATATTGACGCTCCGCCAGTTGTTTCTAAGGCAGATGCTAACAGTGATTTTATTTTGCTTTTGGCAATCCAAAGTAGAAGTAAAAGTTTATTGGAACTGAGTGATTATGCCGAAAACGTTTTGCAGCAACGTTTCCAAACCATCAATAACGTAAGTGGTGTAAATATTTTAGGACAGAAACGTTATGCCATGCGTATCTGGTTGAAAACCGACCGCATGAATGCTTATGCTTTATCGTTTACGGATATTCAAACAGCTTTGGCACGTGAAAACGTAGAATTGCCAGCAGGTAAAATTTATGGTAGCAATACCGAAATGACGATTCGTGCCATAGGAAGATTAACCACTGAAAAACAATTTCGTGATTTAATTATCCGTGAAAGTAATACAGGAATTGTTCGCTTGGGCGATATTGCAGATGTAGAATTAGGTCCTGAAACACTTGAACAAAGTTGGAAATATAATGGCGTTTACTCTGTGGGTTTGGCAGTTGTTCCCCAACCTGGAGCGAATTATATTAAAATTGCCGACGAGTTCAATAAACGTTTAGAAGAAATTCAGAAGGAAAACAAATCTGATATTCAGTTTAAATTATTGATTGATAACACCAAAAACGTTCGTCGTTCTTTGAAAGAAGTAGAAGAAACTTTGGTGATTTCATTTGGTTTGGTTGTGTTGGTAATTTTCTTCTTCTTCCGAAATTGGTTAATTGCCATTCGTCCATTGATTGATATTCCAATCTCTCTGATTGCTACTTTCTTTATCATGTACATTTGCGGATTTACGATTAATGTTTTGACATTACTCGGAATCGTACTGGCAACAGGTTTGGTAGTAGATGATGGGATTGTTGTTACTGAAAACATTTTCCGAAAATTAGAGCAAGGTTTGCCTATTCGGAAAGCGGCTTTGGAAGGAAGTAAAGAAATTTTCTTTGCCGTAATTTCTACTTCATTAACACTTGCGGTGGTATTTCTTCCTGTTATTTTCTTAGAAGGTTTCGTAGGAAGCTTATTCCGTGAATTTGGGATTGTGGTAGCTGCGGCGGTATTGATTTCTGCTTTTGTTTCCCTGACGATTACACCAGTACTGAATGTGTATTTAACTCGTAAAAAAGCAGGACACGGTTGGCTTTACGACAAAACTGAACCATTCTTTACGGGTATGGAAAGTGGCTACAAAAACATTCTGAAAGGCTTCATGAAAGTTCGTTGGGTTGCGTGGATAATTGTTGTGGCTTGTGGCGTGTTGATTTGGCTTGCTGGTAAAAATCTACAAAGTGAAATTGCCCCAATGGAAGATAAAAGCAGTATTCGTTTTACGGTAAGTACTGCCGAAGGTTCAAGTTATTTATTTACTCAGAAGGTTTCAGATGAAGTGACTAATTTCTTGAATGATTCTATTCCTGAAAAAGACTTCGTGTTTAATGCTGTGCCAGGTTTTGGCGGAAACGGAGGTACAAACTCTTCTGCTGCTCGTATTGGTTTGGTTGACCCAGACCAAAGAACAAGAAGCCAAGATGAATTGACGAAGTTATTGAACAAAAAAATGAGCCGTTTTAATAACGCTCGTGTATTTGGAATTCAAGAACAAACTATTTCGGTAGGCTTAGGTTCGAGAGGTAGTTTACCAGTACAATTCGTATTACAAAACATTGATTTTGCGAAAATTAAAGAAGCGATTCCTAAGTTTTTGGAGGAAGCTCGTAATGATAAAACTTTCCAAAATGTTGACGTAAACTTAAAATTCAACAAACCTGAAATTTTAATGACTTTCGACCGCATTAAAATCAAGGATTTAGGTTTAACCACACAAGATGTTGTAAGTGCTGTTCAAGGTGCATTCAGTGGTAGAAGATTAGCTTATTTTACGATGAATGGGCGTCAATACGAAGTAATTGCACAAGTAGAACGCAAAGAAAGAAAAGAACCAACAGACATTGAAAACCTTTTTGTGACTAACGCTCGTGGTGAAAGAATTCCTTTGAGTGCGGTGGTAAAATTGGAAGAGAGTAGTAATCCTTCTACATTATTTCACTTTAATCGTTTGAAATCGGCTACGGTTTCGGCTTCATTAGCTGATGGAAAAACAATTGGTGATGGTGTAAAAGCGATGCAAGCCATTGCTGATAAAGTATTAGATAAATCTTTCCAAACAGCATTGAGTGGACCTTCAAGAGATTATTCTGAAAGTTCTTCAAACACAGCTTTTGCTTTTGGTTTAGCTTTGGCTTTGATTTACTTGTTATTAGCCGCTCAGTTTGAAAGTTTCAAAGACCCATTCACTATCATGATTACTGTACCTTTGGCTTTAGCGGGTGCGTTAGGTAGTCTTTGGATGTTCGGACAAACGTTGAATATCTTCTCGCAAATCGGGATGATTATGTTGATTGGTTTGGTAACGAAAAATGGTATTTTGATTGTAGAATTTGCTAACCATAAGCGTGCCGAAGGACTGTCAAGAATTGATGCGGTAGTGGAAGCTTCGGCTCAACGTTTACGTCCGATTTTGATGACAAGTTTGGCTACTTCATTAGGAGCATTACCGATTGCTCTAAGTTTAGGTGCTGCCTCAACAAGCCGTATTCCTTTGGGAACTGTTGTTGTGGGAGGGATTTTATTCTCTTTAATCCTTACTTTAATCGTGATTCCAGCGGTTTACACATTTATTTCTAGCAAAACTTACAAAACGGAAGAATCAAAATTGGCAGAAGAGTTAGATTAAGGAATAGCTTAATCTAACTACAAGAAAGGCTTAAACTGTTAAGCCCATAATTTGAAAATCAACGAAAAAACATGAGAATCTTTCTTAAATATACTGTTCCTTTAGCGTGCTGTTTGTTGGTTACAGGCATTCGTACAAGTGTAGCTCAACAACAAATTACACTAAGCCAAGCCATTGAAACTGCCTTAAAAAACAATTTAGATATTCAGATTTCAAAGAATACGCTTAACGCCAGTACGATCAATAATTACATTGGTGTGGCAGGTGGCTTGCCAACAGTTACAGGTACGTTCAATACCAACGAGCAAGTAACTGGTTTGAACCAAGAATTAAGTAATGGAACAAGTACCAATAGAACAGGCGTAGTGTCGAACAATACCAATATGAGTGTTACGGCTACTATGATGTTGTATAATGGGGGTAGAGTAATGGCTACTCAAAAGCGTTTGGAAGAATTACAAAAACTAAGTCAAGAACAGCTTAATACAAGTGTTCAGAATGTCATTGCGGATGTGATGTTGAAGTATTTTGCAGTAGTTCAACAGCAAAATTTTGTTACTACTTTACTTCAATCCATAGAAGTGTCAAAACAAAAACTTTCATTGATTGAAGCTCGTAAAAGTGTTGGTTTATCCAACGAAGCGGAATTCTTACAGGCGAGTTTAGATTTGAATGCACAAACGCAAGCTTTACAAACACAAAAAATTGTGATTGAACAAAGCAAAGCAGATTTACTTCGTAGCTTGGTTTTGAATCCCAAAACAGTAATTACGATTACAGATACAATTGAGTTAGATAAAAGCCTTCAATGGGAAAGCATAGAAACTAATATCAAAAAACATCCAAGTATTTTATCAGCAGAAGCCCAAGTCAATGTGAATCTTTTGTTAGAAAGAGAAGCCAATGCCAGACGTTACCCAACCGTCAATTTGAACACTGGTTATAACTACGGACGTAACCAAAGTGGTGCAGGTTTTACTTTATTAAACCAGACTTATGGGCCTTTTTTAGGAATTAATGCCAGTATTCCAATCTATGCAGGAACAGTTAATACTCGCCAAGTACAAGTAGCAAAAATTAATACAGAAACAGCTCGTTTACAGAAAGAAGTAATTATTCAAAATTTTGAAAATACTGCGGCAAAATCTTGGGAAGCTTATAGCAATACTTTGCAATTGATTGAAGCCGAAAAACAAAATTATGAGTTGGCAGATAGATTATTGAAATTGATGAATCAACGTTTTCAATTAGGACAAGCCACTATCATCGACGTAAAACAAGCACAACAAAGTTTTGAAAACTCTGGCTATCGCTTAAATAATTTAAGCTACACAGCCAAAATTGCAGAGATTACTTTAAAGCAAATAGCTAGTCAGTTGGGGAAGTAAGTATTCATTGACATTAAAACAAGATGAATCATTCCGAGTTTTGAAATAAACATGAGTAATCCCGAATTTTAAAATCACAAAAAAGCGGTCAAAAACTAATTTTGACCGCTTTTTTGTGATTGATGAGCAATGAATTCCTACTGTTTGAGCGAA
>NZ_JACHKT010000027.1 GCF_014204325.1 Arcicella rosea | reverse complement strand
TTGATGATTTTTCTCATCCTTAAAGGCTGTTTTGATGCTTGGTCGCTCAAATTTCAGCCTTTTTGTTTTCAAGAACAAAATCTTCGGGTAGAGTACTTTGTTTGCTTTTATTGTAAGGCTAAAAAAATAAATAAACATTGAAAAACAAGGACAAAATTATATTTTTTCAAGATAGCTTTTGAAAGCAAGTGTTTAGCCTTATTTTTGAATTCTAAATTGGTTGTGTAGTTGTTTTTATTAGTTTTTAGTTGTTGATTTACCCAAATTTTATCAGAGTTAATCACAATTTGGCAAATAGCTATTTAACCATTTACCAAAAACAGTAAATTTTCCTATAATAATAAAAATGGCAGAAATCATAACCATGCCCAAAATGAGCGACACCATGACAGAAGGTGTTGTTGCAGAATGGCTCAAAAAAGTTGGTGACCCTTTAAAGACTGGTGACGGCTTGATTGCAGAAATCGAAACAGATAAAGCGACAATGGAGCTTGATTTGGACGAAAGAATGGATTTGAGCAATTTCAAAGATTGCCGAATTTTATACATTGGTTTAGAGAAAGGTAAGGCCGTACCAGTAGATAGTATTATCGCTATTATTGGTGAAAACGGTGAAGCTTATGAACATCTTTTGGGTGGTGCTACAGCACCAGCAGTAGAAGTTCCTGCTACTCCAGAAGCACCAGTGGCTACTGCAAGTGCTGCTCCAGCCGTTGATACTTCTAACATTAAAGCAGAAGTAATCGGAATGCCTAAGATGTCGGATACGATGATGGAAGGTACTTTGGTTACTTGGTTAAAGAAAGTTGGTGATTCAATCAAAGCGGGAGATGCTCTTTTAGCTGAAGTTGAAACCGATAAAGCGACAATGGAATTTGATTTAGATAATTTCATTGATGTTACCAAATACAATCCTTGTACTTTATTGTATATCGGTATTGAAGAAGGTAAAACAGTAAACGTTGATGATGTTATCGCTGTAATTGGAGAACCTGGTGCTGATTTTCAAGCCTTATTAAGTGGTGGGAAAACAGCTTCTGCACCAGCTGTGGCGGCTCCTGTTGCTTCTGAAACACCTGCACCAGCAGCAAAAGCAGAAGAAACTGTGGTTATATCTGACGCAGATGGAAGAGTAAAGGCTTCTCCATTGGCAAAAGCTTTAGCGAAAGATAAAGGTATTAATATTGCTCAAGTAAAAGGAACTGGTGAAAACGGAAGAGTAGTGAAAGCTGATGTTGATAACTTTGTTCCAGCTGCTGCGGCACCAAAAGCAGAAGCACCAGCAAAAGCTGCTGCGGCTAAACCTGCATTTGTTCCTGTAGTTACTGGCGAAGAAAGTTACGAAGAATTCCCAGTGAATCAGATGCGTAAAACGATTGCACGTCGTTTAGCAGAATCTAAATTCTCTGCACCAGAATTCTATTTAACCATGGAAATCAACATGGATAAGGCAATGGCAGCAAGAGTATCAATGAATGAAATTTCACCAGTGAAAATTTCATTTAATGATATGGTAATTAAAGCGGTTGCTGTGGCTTTGACGAAACATCCAAAAGTGAATTCTTATTGGTTAGGGGATAAAATCAGAATCAATCACCACGTACACATCGGTATGGCTGTGGCTGTTGAAGATGGTTTATTAGTACCAGTAATTCGTTTTGCAAATACTAAATCTCTTTCTCAAATCTCAGCGGAAGCGAAAGATTTAGGTGGAAAAGCTAAAAATAAACAATTACAACCTAAAGATTGGGAAGGTAATACTTTCACCGTAAGTAATTTAGGTATGTTCGGTATCGACGAGTTTACTTCAATCATCAACCAGCCTGAATCTTGTATTTTGGCTGTCGGCGGTATCAAAGAAACAGTTGGTGTGAAAAACGGACAATTCTATGCAACGAACGTGATGAAAGTAACCCTTACTTGCGACCACCGTACAGTGGATGGAGCAACAGGAGCTGCTTTCTTACAGACTTTCAAGCAATTATTGGAAGATCCTTACAAATTGTTAGTGTAGTCTTTAGATACAATATAGTAAAAGCGGGTGAAGATTTATTTCTTCACCCGCTTTCTTTTTAAGACGTTTTGTTATTTAAAATTCTGGAAAGTATAAAAATAATCTTTATCAGCTTTTGGAATTTGTTTCAAAGCTGTGTTTTTGTAAATAGGATTGGTCGTTTCCCAAGCATCAGGAGTAATGTGTATTTCTTGATAAACGCCATCTACATTTGCTCTAAGCCATACTTCTGTTGGTTCTATCCCTTCCGTTCTCCAACACATAGCCTCTAGTTTTTTCTTACCCACTTTGGTACGGCAAGGTAGAATATTTGGGGAATCAGCCCATTCTACAGCTTTGTGTTTTGCCCAGTTTTTATGGTCATAACTTTGTTCTGTTTCCCAATATTGAGGAACCATATCAAGATAAGCATCAGCACCACCATTTGTCATTAACATTTTTATACCTGCAAAAAAACCAATGTAAGTGTCATGAGCTTTATTATCAATAAATGAATTTTTATCCCATTGATGTAAATCAACATTATTCATATAATTGATGGTAACAATATCAAAAGCATAGCGTCTTCCTGCCATTTTACCTCTATGTTCCATTACTGCATCTGGAACAGTATTTCCATTAGATAGTTTTACATAAGGATTTAAACCTATTGGCCCTTTATCAGCAATCACTTTTGTTAACATCTTATTCCTGCGATTATTGAGTTTGTACCTGCAATACCATGATTGCCATTCCAATAAAGTACCCGCTCTGGCTAGAAAATGCTCAGTATTTCTCGTTACGCCGTATTTATTGATAACAATACTATTTCCATTTCCTAAATCAAAATTTTCGCCTTGTCTAAAAAACTCATTTGCATAAAATGATACTTCGTTACTTGGAATAATATTGGGGTAATCAATCGGTCTTTTATTGACAACACCTTTTGAAGGAATTGAAATAGGAGGGGTAGAAGCTTGCCAATCTTCTGAAAACTTTGCCTTTCTACTTGTATAATTTCCTTCAGCATCTGGATAATAAAACATGGCATTTTCTCCAGTTTCTCTATCGTGGATATACCCCAAAGTATTTATTGGTCCACCATAATCCGAAGAAATATCCCCAGTTGTGTTTTCTGCCATGCCGATAAGTAATGCTCTGTGAAGTTCATCACCATAATCAGCTGTTCCATCTTCTACATCAATAGCCACTAATCCTCTATGAGATTTTCCTTTGATATTATCTCCCCAACCCATAGTAGCATCCAAAACAGTAGAACGCCCAAAATCATAAGCACCTTCGATACCTATACTAGAAAGTTTTTTTCCACCTTCCAAGCTTCCTTCAAAAAATCTATGCTGATATGGAATTGTACTAATAAAGTCTTGATAACTTTTGCCAACTACAGGGTCAATATCTTTTTGCCAAGGTTTTCCATGTTCCAAGTCGTAAGAGTAAATGTATTCAAAACCTCTTTTGCCATTTCCATGATAAAACTCTGGCACAATGGTAGCATTGCCCATCAAACCTACATCCCAAGGATTAAGTTGATTATCTGAAAAAGGTTTTCCCCAAAAATTCCACCAAACTGCCCATTTGGGTCTTATATAACCTTGTGCGTTTATATAGCTTGGTATTTTAAAAGTCCCGATAAGGTTCAATGGAAGTTCATTTACTTTTGTTTGGACGGCAATTTCCTTTGCTACATTACTAATTGATAAAGGAGAATTGGAGATTGTTTTTGTGGGAAGAGCTAGCGTCTTTTTTACAATATCATTATTTTTTTTATCCGTTTGTTGAGCACATGAAACAAAAGAAATGAGAAAGAATAGCGAGAATGTTTTTTTCATTTTTGAAGGAATTAGTTTCAAATCATCACATAAATAGTGAGCGTCATTGCAATGTAAGTCTAAATTGTAATGATAACGAATAAGAATACGAACTAGCGTGTTTTATTAAATATTAGAAACATATTTTCCGCAGATAAGATTAAAAAACCTAAATGAAAGAAGCTTAAAAATACTTAATATGAGTGGAAAAGTTTTAAAACTATAGAAAAAAGAAACGACACTTTCGGTTAGAAAGTGTCGTTTTAGCTGAGATAGCTTTTGTAGTCCGTACGGGAATCGAACCCGTGTTTCATCCGTGAAAGGGACGTGTCCTAACCCCTAGACGAACGGACCATTGGGTTATGATAATATTTACTTTTAATGAACTTCAAACAATATTGAACATTGTTTTTGTAGTCCGTACGGGAATCGAACCCGTGTTTCATCCGTGAAAGGGACGTGTCCTAACCCCTAGACGAACGGACCATTGGGTTATAAAAATTTCACTTATTGTCACAAAACATTTTTTGTGATTAGAATTAAAAACCCTCCATATTGATATGAAGGGCTTGTTAACTTCTTGTAGTCCGTACGGGAATCGAACCCGTGTTTCATCCGTGAAAGGGACGTGTCCTAACCCCTAGACGAACGGACCATTGGGTTAAAACTTTTTCAATACTTGGTATCGCTGTTCGTTTTTCGTGGTGCAAAGGTAGGGAGAATATTTAGAATACACAACCACAAAATGAAAAAAAAGAAAACAAATTGTTAAAGTTGTTGATAATCAAAACATTGTAGGGTGTATTTTTTGAAAAATATTTTTTATAATAATGAAACCAATATTCTACTTTTTTTAAATATAAATATATTTTAAATTTAAACTCAGAAAATACCATTTTTATAAATCGAAATTCCTTCCTAAATAATGATTCAGTCAAAAATAAACTCACTAAACTCAAAGATTGCTTGGGAAAAAATCCGTGCTGATACTGAGCTTTTCGATAATTTTGAAAAAAATGTTCTACCAGCCTACATGAATACTTGTAGATGGTTTGCTGGAAAAGCCAGAATTCAAAAGTCCTTTAAAGTAACAACAGCACTGGAAATTCCAATTGAAGAATCAATGGCATTGTTGATGATTGTTACTGTTACTTATGAAGATGGTGAGATTGAAAATTATTTATTACCTGTTTCATTTATTGACGCTAGTCACAATAAAGATATTGCTCCCAAAGGAATCATTACTTTAGCATATATCAATAATAAAAGAGGAATTATTGTAGATGCGATTTATGATGAACGTTTTCAACAAGCAATTTTTTACCATTTAGCTCATGCTGAAAATATTGAGCAAGCCAAAGGCAAAGTAGATTTCACTCGTGGAAAGGGTTTTTTAGGAGAAGATATCAATGCACCGATTTCTTCAAGAGTTTTGCCAGTTGATTCTTCAAATTCTGCGATTGTTTTTGGAGATAAGTATTTCCTGAAGCTTTACAGGAAATTATTTACTGAAACAAATCCTGAAGTAGATATGGTTGAATTCATTACCGAACACTCTAATTTTGCTTTTATTCCTGCTTTTGCAGGGAGTTTGGTATGGAAAGAAGACCTCAATCCAGATATTACGCTTGGCATGATGCAGCGAATGGTAGAAAATCAAGCAGATACTTGGGTACAAACGGGTGAACAATTGGAAGATTTTGTAGATGCTTTTATGGCAAAATCATTTTCGATTAAGGAAGAAGTATTTCAACAAGTAGAATTACTGGCGCAACGAACTGCTGAAATGCACTTGGCTTTGTATAATACTGGTGCTGAAAAAATGTTTGTTCCCGAAAATTTTGATGAATCGTATCGTAAGTTTTTGCACGATAGACTAACCAATCTTTTAGATAAAAGATATAATCTGCTCATTGATAATTATACAAAAATCACAGATGTTGTGACCAGAAAATTAGCTTGGGATTTTATGGAAGCCAGAGAATTAATTGATGAATTTGCAGATGGTATTTTAACCAAACCAATACTTTCACAAAGGATTAGAATACACGGAGATTATCATTTAGGACAAGTATTGGCTACTAAGAACGATTATATTATTATTGATTTTGAAGGAGAACCAGAAAGCTCTATTACTGACAGAAAAATCAAACATTCTCCTTTAAAAGATGTGGCTGGAATGATTCGGAGTTATCATTATGCTATTTCAGCTAAAATGTTAAAAGACTCAATTGTTTTAAAATTTGATGCTCATCGAGTTCAAACTGTGGCTGACCGTTGGTATAAATTAATTCAGCAAACTTTTATGGATAAGTATTTGGATACTTTTGGGCATCCGCATCCATTGTTCAAGAACAATAACGAAATAAACTTTTTAATGTTGATTTATTTGTTGGAAAAAGCAGTCTATGAATTAGGCTATGAAATTAATTACAGACCCGACTGGGTTAAAATACCTTTAAAAGGAATTGTGAATGTAATTCGTGAAATTGAGAAATTAAAAATGTAGCAATTTTATTGATGAGGGAAATTACCAAAAAACTTTTTCCTGTAATTCTACCAAGTCTGTAATTAGGGTATTTTAAATTGAATTTGAAGGAAAAAAGGTTAGATGTGTAAGTTTTTTTGTTTTTTGACGGCGAACAGGTTAATATTGCTCATAAAATTTACTTCTTCAGAAGATTAAGCAAATTTCTTTCTCCAATTAAACTTAGCACTTTTTAGAAAGAAAACTAAGATTATTATAAATGACAAAGTCGCAGCTTTTTGAGCAAATTTTACAAAAACAATCATATCTGTGTGTTGGTTTAGATACAGATATCCAGAAGATTCCAAAGCATTTACTTCAAGCCAAAGACCCAATTTTTGAGTTTAATAAACAAATTATTGATGCTACACATCAATATGCAGTTTCATATAAACCCAATATTGCTTTTTACGAAGCTTTTGGTGCCAAAGGCTGGGAAAGCCTTCAAAAGACATTAGAATACATCCCAAAAGAATGCTTTACTATTGCTGATGCCAAAAGAGGTGATATTGGAAATACTTCTGGTTTATACGCCAGAGCCTTTTTTGATGAACAATCATCAGGATTAAATTTTGATTCTGTGACGGTCGCCCCATACATGGGAGAAGACTCAGTAAAACCTTTTCTTGAATTTGCTGACAAATGGGTTATCTTGTTAGCATTTACTTCAAATGCTGGAAGTAAAGACTTTCAAACGCTTTCACTAACCAATGAAAAACAGCTTTTTGAAGAAGTTCTTACAAAATCTCAAGACTGGGGAAGTTCGGAACAATTAATGTATGTAGTTGGTGCTACTAAAGCAGCTATGCTACAGAAAATTAGAAGTATTGTTCCAGAACATTTTTTATTGGTACCGGGTGTAGGTGCACAAGGTGGAAGTTTGGAAGAAGTATCAAAATTTGGAATGAATAAACAATGTGGATTGTTAGTTAATTCATCAAGAGCAATTATTTATGCTTCATCGGGTGAAGATTTTGCTGAAAAGGCAGCTCAAGAAGCAAAGAAAGTTCAAGAAGAAATGAAAGTTTATTTGAATGCTTATTTATAAAAATACTTCTTTATAAAACCATCAATATGCAAAATCAAAGTGAAATAAAGCTTCTTGCCGAAGCTCCTTGGCAATTATCAGGGAATGCTTATGCGATGATCTATAAATTTCCAAAAGAGTTTGTTATGGAAAATGGATTTATGGAAGATTTTCAAAAAAGTAGGTTTTTAGGCTATTTTGGAACAGTAATGCTAGTAGATTACCAATCTTCAAATGTTGGTCAATATCAAGAATTACTGTTTATTTCCGGTATGTTTACCTTTGATTGGGCAAAAGTATTTTCAATCAGTAAAATTTATGTGTCATCTGATGAAAGTGTTTTAAACGGTAGGAAAAATTGGGGAATACCCAAAGAAAAAGCTGATTTTGAATGGTTAAATGAAGCTGATGGTAAAACAAGTGTTAAAGTAAGATTAGACCATAAGGTAATTTTTGAAGCAAAGTTTAAGAAAAACTTTTTGTCTTTTCCTTTAAAAAGTAATTGGTTTTCTTTTAAATTGGCTCAGAAGTCAGAGAATGATTTACTGATTACACCTTTCAATTTTAATGGAAAAATTAAACTTTCAAAAGTTAATACAGTATTGACTAATCCTAATTACTTTCCAGATGTTTCTCGGTTATCACCATTGCTAACTATTCAAATAAGTAATTTTAAGATGAACTTTGAGGTTCCAAAAATTAAAGAAAATTATTTTTAATAGTACTTATTTGCTTTATATAATAAATAATCTCATAAATTTTTGTTGTTTGTAAAATGAATCATATATTTGTTATAGAGAATATTAATCAGGATGTAGTTTTTTTAAAAATAATTAATGCTCTCACAGTACTTGTACTTAATAACATTCCGCCAAGTGTTAGGATAAATAAAGGCTTTTAATCATAATAGCTTTACAAACTTCTTCATGTAAGAATCCTTTCATCTTGCGGTATCAATCCAACATTACGAATTGTTAATTTTCTATGATTTACCTTTATGGTTTATCATCAAAATATGTAAAAAATATTGGGCTATGCCCTAACGATTACTACTTAGGCGGATTGTGTAAAGACTCGGAGCGATGCATCGAGTCTTTATTTTTTTATAAATTTTACAGCGATTAACAGAATCATTTATAAATGTTTGATTTGAAAAACTAAAATAAAAGAGACTTAAATCATGATATTTTTTCGCTCAAACAAGAAATTCTTAAAATTCACATCAAAATTTTAGCTTGGAATGACTAAATTCTTACTTCGTGTAATTCTTGTAAAAATCATAGCATTTTAAATACAACATCGCTGGAATTGTGTTAATTTTACTTTATCAAATAACAAAATTATGGCGGTAATTTATTATTTGGTGCTAACAGTAATATTTTTAGATTCTGTTTTATGGCGGTAAAAAAGAGTTTATAAATATTATTTACAATAAATAACATATTTGTTGTAAGATGATTTTGAAAAGACCCTTGAATTGGCGGATTCAGAGGTCTTTTTTTTGTGCCTCAAAAAAAGGGATGATACTTACTGTTGTATCATCCCTTTTTTATTACTTAACTTTTAGAATACTTGCTCCGAGTGGGGGTATCGTTAAAGAAATGGAATAAGCTTTACCTTGCCATGCAATTTCCTCAGCCATAATTACTGATTTATTGGTTTTCCCACTTCCTCCGAAATGATGCTCATCAGAATTGAAAATTTCAGTCCAGACTCCTTGCATTGGTACTCCAATTCTATAATTGTCTTTAGGAATTGGTGTCATATTCAAGATAATGATGAGCTGTTCTTTATGAACATTGCCTTTTCTCGCATACACAACTACCGAATTATTTCTGTCAGAAGTATCAATCCATTCAAAGCCTTCATGAGAGAATTGCTTTTCGTATAAAGCTGGTTCTGTTTTGTACAGATTATTCAGGGCTTTCATGAGGTTTTGGATACCTTTATGAGGAGCATGGTCTAACAACCACCAATCTAAGCTTTTTTCAAAATTCCATTCAGATGTTTGTCCGAACTCTCCACCCATAAAAATCAGATTAGTTCCTGGGTGAGTAAACATATATGAAAAGAGTAATCTTAAATTTGCAAATCTCTGCCATTCATCACCAGGCATTTTTCCGATTAAAGATTTTTTGCCATAAACAATCTCATCATGAGAAAGTGGAAGCATAAAATTTTCAGTAAAAGCATATACCGTAGAGAAAGTCAACTGGTCTTGGTGATGACGACGGTACATTGGGTCTTTTTGAAAGTAATTTAACGTATCATTCATCCATCCCATCATCCATTTCTGACCAAAACCTAAACCTCCAGCATAAATCGGTCTAGAAACACCCGTAAATGAAGTAGATTCTTCAGCAATAATTTGAATGTCTGGAAACTGAGCATAAACAGTTTCATTTAATTCTTTAAAAAGCGAAATGGCTTCAAGGTTGTGATTTCCTCCAAAAATATTAGGCTCCCATTCGCCATGTTTTCTTGAATAATCTAAATAGAGCATCGACGCAACGGCATCAACTCTTAAACCGTCGGCATGATAGCGTTCTAACCAATAAATAGCATTAGAAATTAAAAAGCTACGTACTTCGTTTCTACCATAATTGAAAATATATGACTTCCAGTCTGGATGATAACCCCTACGCATGTCTGGATGTTCGAATAAATGAGTACCATCGTATTCGTATAAACCGTGAGCATCACCCGGGAAGTGCGAAGGAACCCAGTCGAGTAATACACCAATATCATTTTTATGGAATTCTTCTACCAAGTACATGAAATCTTGCGGTGTTCCGAAGCGTGATGATGGTGCAAAAAAACCAAGAACTTGATAACCCCACGAAGGCTCGTAAGGGTGTTCCATTACTGGCATGAATTCAATGTGCGTAAAGCCCATTTCTTTCACATAATTAACTAACTGGTCTGCTAATTCTACAAAAGAAAGTTTTTCATTCCCTTCTTTTCTTCTCCAAGAACCCACATGTACTTCATAAACAGACATCGGTGAAGCCAAAGAGTTTTTTGTATGACGCTTTGCCATCCAATCAGAATCTGTCCATTCATACCAATTATCCCAAACTACTGATGCTGTGCGAGGAGGTATTTCAAAATGTTGTGCATAAGGATCCATTTTTTCAATGAAACCATTACTTTGAGTTTCTATACAAAATTTGTAGGTTTCTCCTTTACCAATGTAAGGAATAAAACCTTCCCAAATGCCAGAAGCATCCCAACGTACAAATAGATGATGGCTACTTTTATCCCAATAGTTAAAATTACCAATCACTGATACGGATTTTGCCGAAGGAGCCCAAACTGCAAAATAAACACCTTGTACGCCCTGAAATTCTGTAATGTGTGAGCCAAATTTTTCAAACAATCGGTAGTGTTTTCCAGCTTTAAAAAGATTAATGTCGAAATCAGAAAAACGACTGAATGCTTCTACATTTTTAAGAATTACTGGAACACTTGGTGTTTGGGTTTCTTCTGGTACTTCTACAACTTCTTTTTTACTTACTTTTTTCTTAGTTGTTTCGGTTGGTTGAGTAGTTGTTTTGGACGTTTTTGCCATTTTAATTATGGTTAATGGATTTTTTGCAAAGCCAATGGATGTCTTTTTGTAAATATAAAATTTCTTTTGAAATAGATTCGGTTAAGCTCACAGAATTTTATTTCATCATTGATTAGCGAACCGTAAAGTACCGATAATAAAATTGATATGAGTTTGATTATCTTTTTTTGTTTGTTCGTTCATGGAATAATCTATTTTTTTATCAAATATACACCATTTTACCTTTTTTATGAGCTTGTATGATAATTTTATAAAAACAGGAAAATTCAATGAGAAAAATAAAAGGAAGAAAGAAGCTTACTCATAGCATTGTAGGAATACTATGAGTAAGGAAAATTAGTTTTGTCCAGCCAATAAATAAAGTACTGCCATTCTTACAGCAACACCATTTTCAACTTGGTCGAGGATAATTGAATGATGAGAGTCAGCGGCATCAGAAGTAAGTTCAACCCCACGGTTTATTGGGCCAGGGTGCATTATGATGATTTCTTTGTTTAAATCATCCAACATTTTTTTGTTGATACCGAAGTATAAAGAGTATTCTCTGAGTGTAGGGAAATACTTTATTTGTTGTCTTTCTAATTGGATTCTCAATACATTAGCTACATCACACCAAGCTAAGGTTTCTTTTACGTTATGTGACACTTTTACACCTAGTTCATTCACATAACGTGGAATCAAGGTTGATGGTCCACAAAGTGTTACTTCTGCTCCTTGTTTGCGAAGTGCAAAAATGTTTGACAAGGCTACTCTTGAATGTAAAATATCTCCAATAATTGCGATTTTCTTTCCAGCTAAATCTGTTCCTAATTTTTCACGCATTGAAAAAGAATCTAGTAATGCTTGTGTTGGATGTTCGTGCGTTCCATCTCCAGCATTGACAATATTGGCACTGATATGTTTTGAAAGAAAATGAGGAGCGCCTGGACTAGCATGACGCATCACAATCATATCGACTTTCATTGCCAAAATGTTATTTACGGTATCAAGAAGTGTTTCTCCTTTTTTAACAGAACTTCCAGAAGCAGAGAAATTGATGGTATCGGCAGATAAGCGTTTTTCTGCCAATTCAAAAGAAAGCCTAGTACGAGTAGAGTTTTCAAAAAATACGTTTGCAATTGTTACATCACGTAGGGAAGGTACTTTTTTGATGGGGCGATTAATTACTTCTTTGAACTCTCTGGCAGTTGCCATAATGAGTTCGATGTCGTCGGGTGTTAAATCCTTAATCCCCAAAAGATGTCGAGTACTTAGTTTTTGCATGCTATTTTGTAATTAACCAAATGTTATCGGCTTCATGCCCTTGTTCTTTCCATTCTACTAATACTTTTTCAGTAGCAAGGGTGTTTACTTTTTTACCAACATAATCAGGATTGATGGGTAAATCTCGGTTGTAAATTCTATCAATCAATACACATAATTCAACCTTGCTCGGACGACCAAATGCTGTCATAGCATCTAGTGCGGCTCTTACCATTCGGCCAGTTGCCAGAACATCATCAACTAAAATTACTTGTTTGTTTTCGATGATGAAAGGTACTTTGGTGGCATTGGCTTTCACTAATTCACGACGACGATAATCATCACGATAGAAAGTTGCGTCTAAATAACCAATCGGGATTTTAACACCAGTAATTGATTCTAATTCTTGATGTATTCTTTCAGCAAAGAAAATACCTCTCGGTTGCAAGCCAATAATCACAGAATTTTCGAAATTCTGATGATTCTCAATCAATTCTTGACAGAGACGACTAATGGTAATACCTAGTAGAGGACTGGATAAGATGAGTTTGTGTTGCATTGAGTTTTTGTGATTAATTGACCTCGATGCCAGAGAATCGTGGCACAAAGATAGTATGCTTTACGGATTGCTGAATGATGGAAGTAGAAATTTTTATTTTATGATACTTTTGAACAATCACTAGCCATCAATTTATCGTAAATTCGAAAAAGATTTTAAGCATCAAGCATGAAACATATTGTTATTGTAGGAAATGGAATTGCGGGAATTACTGCGGCTAGACACATCAGAAAACTAAGCGATTATAAAATCACAGTTATTTCATCTGAATCAAAATACTTTTTTTCAAGAACAGCACTGATGTATGTTTACATGGGACAAATGAAGTACGAACATATAAAACCTTATGAAGATTGGTTTTGGGAGAAAAATCGTATTGAATTAAAGTATGATAAAGTAGAATCAATCAATATTCAAAGAAAAAATCTACAGTTGACTAAAGAATTACTTCAATACGATAAACTGATTTTAGCGACAGGTTCAAATTATAATACTTTGCCAAATATTAATCCAGAGATAAAAGGAGTACAAGGGCTTTATCATTTACAAGATTTAGAGAAATTAGAAGAAAATACAAAAAATATTAATAAAGCGGTAATTGTAGGAGGAGGTTTGATTGGTGTAGAATTAGCCGAAATGTTGATTTCTAGGAATATAGAAGTTACTTTTTTAATCCGTGAAAATACTTTCTGGGGAAATGTATTGCCGATTGAAGAAGCTAATATTGTTACTCAGCATCTGAAAAAAATGGGTATTGGCGTATTAATTAATACTGAACTAAAAGAGATTTATACTTCTATAAATCAGCGTGTTGTTAGTATTTTAACTTCAAAAGAAGAAAAAATAGCTTGTGAATTTGTTGGATTGACAATAGGAGTGAGTCCAAACATTGATTTAGTAAAAAATACTTCAATTGAAAGCCAAAAAGGTATTCTTGTTAATGAATATTTAGAAACGAACGAACCAGATATTTATGCTATTGGCGATTGTGTAGAACACAAAAATCCTCTGAGTGGAAGAAAGGCAATTGAGCAAATTTGGTATTCAGGGAAATTAATGGGAGAAACTGTCGCTAAAAGTATTTGTGGAAGTCCGACGAAGTATAAACCAGATATTTTTTATAATTCTGCCAAGTTTTTTGAGATAGAATATCAAGTTTATGGTAAAATAACACAGAATTTATCTGCGAATGAACAAACATTCTATTGGAAAAATACTGAAAATAACAAATGTCTAAGAATTAATTATGAAGCTGAAAGTAACAGTATCATTGGAATTCATGCTTTGGGCATTCGTTTAAGACAAGCAATATGTGAAAAATGGATTCGGGACAAATGTACAATTCAATATGTACTAGAACATTTAGAAGAAGCCAATTTTAATCCAGAGTTTTCAAAACCTTTTATCAACGCTATGCTTGAAAAGTATAATCAAGAGTATCCTGAAAATCCCATCTTGATAAAAAAGAAGAAAAGTATCACAAATCTTATTTCAAAGATTTTTAATTAGACGCAATGAATAATAATTATATTTTTCAAAACCCAGCAACAAACAGAGGATGGCTTGGAATGCTAATTGGGAGCTTGCTGATTATTTTTTACATACTTCTTTATTGGTTCCCAACATCCATTCAATGGCTTATTTCCTTGACAGACCCAATAAGTTTATTCATTAAAGGGAAAGTAGCTGACCAATGGTTTTTTTATGGTTTTATTTATACGATTGCCATTTTAGGAATGGGAATCAGAATGATTAGTAAATATCGCCACAACAATTATCAGAAAGTAAGAACGATTTCAGTGATGTTCTTTCAAACCTGTTTTGCTTTTTTAATTCCAGAATTACTTGCTCGTTTGAATTTACCTTATCAAGATTTTAAAAATATTTTTCCGTTAGATTATGCTTTCTTTTTTGATTATAACATCGAAAAGAAAATAGCTGCTGGTACAATTGGTTACTTTATGTTGGCTTGGGGCGTTTTTTTGTTTGTTGTTGGCGTTCCTGTAATGACATACTTTTTTGGAAAACGCTGGTATTGTTCTTGGGTTTGCGGTTGCGGAGGATTAGCTGAAACAGTAGGAGACCCATTCAGACAATTATCAGATAAATCTTTGAAGGCGTGGAAAATTGAACGCTATTCAATTTATGGAATACTTGCTTTCTCTTTAATAATGACTGGTGGAGTACTTTATACTTTTTTCACCAAAGAAAGTAAGCTATTCGGAATTATCGACACTAATTTTATCCGATACATTTATGGCTTTTTGATAGGAAGTATTTTTGCAGGAGTGGTCGGAACGGGCTTTTATCCATTAATGGGCAACCGTGTTTGGTGTCGATTTGGTTGCCCTTTGGCAGCTTATTTAGGAATTGTTCAGCGATATAAATCAAGATATAGAATTAGCGTCAATGCTGGTCAATGTATTTCTTGCGGAAATTGCTCTACTTTTTGTGAAATGGGCATTGATGTAAGAGCTTATGCACAAAAAGGACAAGACATCGTACGTGCTTCCTGTGTTGGTTGTGGCATTTGCTCAGAGGTTTGTCCTCGTGGAGTACTTAATTTAGAAAATATTTCATCAAAATAATTTTATGACATTTCACTGCTGATTCTTCTATGATAATTGATTTGTCCGAGATGATAAGTAAGATGTCCGTGTAAATGAATCAGAAAATACTCAGTACTCATTTCGTAACCCAAGACATTTTCTGGATAAGTATTTGAAAATTCTTCCTGACTTAACTGTGTGAGCGTAATAGTTACAGCTTCAAATGTTTCACTGATAGCTTGGAGTACTTCTTGTCGTGGAATATTCTTTGCCGAAAATTCAAGTTCACGATTCCTGAGATAATCGATGTTTCCTAAATTTTTCCCGATATAAGTCTTCAAGTTTCCTACTAAGTGCAAAGCTAAATTACCACCAGAATTACTTGTCCCTTTTACCGTTTGCCAGATAAGATTTTCGTCAGGATACTGTTCTATTTCTTTGAGAAGAACTTTTAAATCTCTTTGGAATAGTGTTAATATTGCTTCTTTCATGTTGAGATGATTTTAAAAGAGCTTTTCTCATTTCTGGAGAAAAGCTCTTTAGTTTTTCTAAATATCTTCAATTCTAAATAAGTGCATTGGCATAATGTGCGGGTCTAAATCAATAAAATTGTATTCGCCACGCCAAACGTACTTCGCACCAGTAATCAAATCATGAACGATATACTCTTGGTCAGGGTGTTTATGAATAAGATTCAATGGAATTCTCACATTTCCTCCTTGACGATTGTATGGGTCAAGATTTACGACTGATAAAATCTTATTTCCGTTCGGATGCGTTTTCAAATAAGCCAATACTTGGTCATTCTGAATATCACAGAAAGTAATATTATTTGTTCTTTGCAAAGCAGAGTTTTCAATTCTTGCTTCGTTGGTTTTACGGATAACATGGGTTAGTTTGTTTTCCATTTGCCAATCCCAATATTTGATTTCGTATTTTTCAGAATTTTTATATTCTTCTTTGTTCGGATTTCCTTCGTTAAACATGTATTCGTAAACTGGCCCGAAAATTCCATAATTGGCCGAAAGCGTAGCCGCCATGAAATAACGAATGATAAACATTGGTTCAAGACCAGTTTGTAAGCACCAAGGAAGAATATCATGCGTATTTGCCCAGAAGTTTGGACGCATGTATAAAGCTTGTTCAGTTTTAGTTAATTCATTCATGTAACCTATTAATTCAGCTTTTGTATTTCGCCAAGTGTAATAAGTATATGAATGTGTATAACCCAATTTTGCTAATTGAGCCATTACTTTTGGCTTTGTAAATGCCTCAGCCAAGAAAATCATATCAGGATAAACAGCTTGTACTTCGGCAATGATCCATTCCCAAAAGCCAAAAGCTTTAGTGTGTGGGTTATCAACTCGGATGATTCTCACACCCCATTCAGCCCAAGTCATAATTACAGTTTTCAATTCCTCCCAAAGTCCTTGCCAATTTTCAGACTCAAAATTGATTGGGTAAATGTCTTGGTACTTTTTCGGAGGATTTTCTGCGTATTGAATCGTTCCATCAGGACGGATTTTAAACCATTCGGGATGTTCTTTTGCCCAAGGATGATCTGGAGAGCATTGAATGGCTAAATCCATTGCTAATTCAATTCCCATATCCTGACAAGTAGCTATCAAATGTTTTAAATCATCTAAAGTTCCGAGTTCTGGTAAAATATCAGTATGTCCACCTAATTCAGAGCCAATGGCATAAGGAACTCCCGGTTCGCCTTCTAAATAAGTTGTACTATTATTTTTACCTTTTCTAAACTGTGTCCCAATTGGATGGATTGGTGGGATGTATAAAACATCAAAACCTAAAGATTTTAAACGTGGAAGTACATTTTCTTCAACATCTTTAAATGTCCCATGTTGTCCTTTTTTTGAGGAGGCCGAACGAGGGAACATTGAGTACCAAGATGAAAACGCTGCTTTTTCTCTATCAACCCAAAGCTTTAATTCTTTATGAGTAGTGGTAAACTGTTTATCTGGATATTGTTCAATCCAGTTGTGCATTTTTTCACTATGCGTAAATGCGATGGCTTCATTATAAGTATTGTTATCTCTGAAAATTTTAGCTGTAGCTTTTAATTCAGTTTTATCTTCCTTTGACGCTATTTTAGACATTTTATCAAGAATGTTAGCACCCATCAAAAGCTCTACATTCACTTGTTGACCATCCTTGATTTTCATATCAATTTCATGCTCCCAAGTTGCAGCGTGGTCAACCCATGCCTCAATAGTATAAGTATAAAAACCATTTTTTGAAACTTCAAAAGAAGTTTCGTAGCGGTCATTATTCACAAAAGTCATTTTTTTCTCTGTCCAAGTTTCATCTGTTGAAAACTTATAGCGTAATCTTGCAGCAAGTTGATCATGTCCATCTAAGAAAATATCGGCTTCAACTTTTATGGTATCGCCGACAAATGCTTTTACAGCAAAGCGTCCAGCATCAAGCTGAGGGCTTAGATTTTCGATAATAATCCTTTGCTGTCCTTGAATTGTTTTTGAAATCATATTTGTATATCAAAATGGTTAAAAAATTAATTATAAAGTACTTAGCAGTACAATTTTTTAAAAATAGACTAAAAAAATGGCGTTGAAATTGTTAAAATAGTACGAAATAATACTAAAAAGTCATTAATTTCACATGATTGCCTGATTTTATAAGATATAAGTATAATTTTTTTACTATACAATGTAAAAATTGTACTTAATTAAGATTTTTAAGTAGTGTATAGTTAGCTTTAAATTTATAAAATAAAAAACGCTGTGAAAAAGATCATCGCTTACTCAACCCTATTTTTATTGGTAAAAGTTATGTCTTTTGCCTCAATCATTAAAGAAATCCCCACAAAAAGCTTTGCCGAAGAAGGGATTGCCCGTTATTATGCAGCCAATCTCAAGGGTAAATATACCTCTTTTGGCGAGAAATATGACGATACACAATTAACCGCCTCTCATTCAAGGTATCCTTTGAATACTTATCTAAAGGTTACTAATTTAGAAAATAATCATTCTGTGGAGGTAAGGGTTAATGATTATTGTGAATGTGAAAAGGAAGACAAGATTATTAATCTATCAAGAGAGGCTGCATCAAGGCTTGGTATGATGGCAAGTGGAAAAGCTAGAGTTCGCATTGAAGTAATTTCGCTAAGTACTAGTACCCTGACTTCAAATGTTTACAAAAGACCTTCAGAGAGAATTGCTGAAAGTATTATGCCTGAGAGGAGAGAGGTGTTCTCAAGGGATAATATTAAAAGTTACGATAACATACAAATAAAATCGGTTTCCTCAAATGTTCCATTTTCGCCAGAAAGAACCTATGATATTGATGGGATTGAGAAATTTCCAAAAGGTTATGCAGTTCAGGTTACGGCATTGTCAAATTTAGGATTTATAAGAGATTTGTATGATGAGTTGCTAAAAATGGGAATACCCAAAGAAGAGATTTTTATACAAGTTGCTCTTAAAGAAAATGGCAAGTTGTACAGATTACTATTTGGGGAATATTATTCAAAAGAGTTAGCGAACGAAAAAACGGCTTGGCTTTCACAACAAGGTTATACGGGCGTTGTTCGTTCTCATTATAATCTATAAAAAAAGGGATGTCAATCAAATGTTGACATCCCTTTTTTGTGAAGACCAAGAATTTTATTTTGTTTTAATTATGAGTAACCCGATAAAAGTAATTGCTCCATTCACCAGTAATTTTTCGAATCCGAACTGATAACCATTTAGCCATTCCTTTGAATTTACGTCGATTACATAAGTTAGGATAGGAGCGGCGACACAAACATAAGGTACAAGTTTGTCTTTAATTGGCATTTTAGTGAAAAGACCAAAAGAAAATAAACCTAAAAGTGGTCCATAAGTATAACCAGCAATATTGAATACCGTTGAAATAATTGATTGACTACTTATTGCATTGAATATCAAAATGATAATAAAGAAAAGAGCAGAGAAACCAATATGAGTATAATGCTTGATATTGTTTCTTTGTTTTTCCTCATATTTCTCAATGTGCATAAAGTCAATACAAAAAGCAGTAGTCAGTGCTGTTAAAGCAGAATCAGAACTTGCATAAGTAGCAGCTGTAATGCCTAATAAGAAAGTAACAGCAGCCAAAACACCAAATTCTCCACCTAAAGCTAATTTTGGATATAATAAATCTGTTCTTTCTGGAATTGGGAAACCAATTTTGTCGGCATAGATATAAAGTAAAGCTCCCAAACAAACAAATAGCAAAGTAGTTACAGCGAAAGTACAGCAAAACCAAAACATATTCTTTTGTGCTTCGCCGATGTTTTTACAAGTAAGGTTTTTTTGCATTAAATCTTGGTCCAGTCCAGTCATTACAATAGCAATAAATATACCTGCGATAAAATCTTTGCTGAAATGATGTTTGTAAGAGAAATCATCAAAGAAAAACATTTTGGAGTATTTACTTTCTTGAATGGTAGAAATTAATCCGCCAACACCTAAATCTAGTTTGTTGGCAATCAAGAAAATTGTTAATACCAATGCTGTTAAGAGGAAGAATGTCTGTAGAGTATCTGTAACGATAATTGTTTTTACGCCACCACGATAAGTGTAAACCCAAATGAGTGCAATAGTCACCAAAGCTGAAATCCAAAAAGGAATGTTCCAAGCATCAAAAATCGCTAATTGAAGTACTTGAACAGCCAAGAATAAGCGGGCGGCCGACCCCAAAGTTCGTGCTAACAAGAAAAAAGAAGAACCAGTCTTATAGGACATCTTCCCTAATCGTTTATCTAAATACGTATAAATAGAAATTAAATTCAGCCGGTAATATAAAGGAAGTAAAACCGTTGCAATTACAAAATAACCGACTAAATTGCCTAATATAATTTGATAATATGAAAGCGATACTTTACCAACATCACCCGGCACTGAAATGAACGTAACCCCAGAAATTGACGTTCCAATCATACCGAAAGCTACAAGCCACCAAGGAGATTGTTTATTTGCTGTAAAAAAAGTATTAGTGTCGGCTCCTTTAGAAGTATAATGAGCAACAATTATAAGCATTAGAAAGTAAACGGCTAAAATCCCGAAAGCTAATCCTGTAGTCATAAATTTTTGGTATTCAGTTTTGTGAACATCAAATTTGATATTTTTTGTTAAATTTGCTATCATTTTAAAAGATAAATATTTTTACAAATGCGACCATTTGAACAATTCGAAGAAGAAGTTGATGTATTAGAAGAAGTTGTTGGCGTAGATCAATGCGATCTCATTGTGTTTAATGACGAAGTAAATACATTTGAGTTTGTGATTGAAACACTGATAGATGTTTGTGGACATTCGGCTGAACAAGCAGAACAATGTACATTATTAATTCATTTCAAGGGTAAATGTGCTGTAAAAAAAGGTACTTTCGAAGAACTCGCTCCGATGAGAAATGATATTTGTCGTCGTGGAATTGCAGCCGAGGTTCAATAAGTGCTTCTTTTCAGTTTAATTTTTCAATTACTTCATAATCAACATTCCCCAAACTCTTGAATTATCCATCCAAACTCATAGAAAATGCTGTTGAAGAAATCTCTAAATTACCAGGTATTGGAAAAAAGACAGCATTGAGAATGGCTTTACATCTATTAAAAAGAGATGAAAAGCAGACACTTAATCTGTCTGAAGCCTTAACGGCTATGAGAACAAAAACACAGTATTGTCGCCAATGTCATAATATTTCAGATGATATTTTATGTGGAATTTGTACAAATCCGAAAAGAGATGAATCTGTACTTTGTGTAGTTGAGGATACCAGAGATGTACTAGCAATTGAAAACACTTCTCAGTTCCGTGGACTCTATCATGTTTTAGGAGGAATCATTTCACCATTAGAAGGAATTGGTCCAGGAGATTTGAATATTGATTCTTTACTTAATCGTATCGCAGAGAAACAAAATAGTGATTCTGCAATAAAAGAAATTATTTTAGGGCTTAGTCCTACAATGGAAGGAGACACTACGGCGTTCTATCTTACAAAGAGACTTAAACCGCTTAATGTAAAAATTACTACAATTGCCAGAGGGATACCAATTGGTGGAGATTTAGAGTATGCAGATGAGATTACACTTGGTAGAAGTATAGTAAGCAGAATTGTATATGAGTAAACCTTAATGATAAAATTTGTAAAACCTGTTAGTCATGAAAAAAATCTCAATTATTCTGCTTTTAGCTATCATTCCAACGCTTGTTAAAAGCCAAATTTTATTAAAAGCTCAACCAGATTCATCTGCTTCATCGTTGTTATCTCCTATGATGAAAGATTATTTACTTTCCTATCAGCAGAAGAACAACATCAAAAAATTTCCCCAAAAGCCGATTGGTTTATCAGAAATTAAAAAATCAGTAGAAAATATTGATAACTTAATTATTGTAAAACCTGATTTAGCACAAATGTCAAAAATGCCAGTTGTGCAACCACCGACAGATACTTATCATCATTTAGTAATTATTTCTCCAAAAGAACCGAATCGAATTACTCCTGATAATAATTCAGCATTATTAAAAAAGGGAAATTAGATTTCATTAACATTTCAAACAAAATCTCCAATGAACCGTAAAAATTTCTTAAAGACAACTTTAGCATCAGCTTTTGCATTGTCTGGTTTAAATTCATTTAGTTTTTCATTAAGAAGAAGTTATAATGATAAATTACCAAAGCTTACTTTGGATGAAGTTGTTTTAGAGTCAGCTCCTTTTTCATTAGCTGCTTTGCCTTATGCTCCTGAAAGCTTAGAGCCAAGTATTGATAAATTGACGATGGAAATTCATCATGGTCGTCATCACAAGGCGTATGTAGATAACCTTAATAAAGCAATTGTTGGAACTCCTTATGAAAAACTAACTTTGTGGGATATTCTGAAAGAAGCTGGAAAAGCACCAGCAGCTATCAGAAATAATGCTGGCGGTCATTGGAATCATACTTTTTTCTGGAATGTAATGTCACCTAAAGGCGGAGGTACTCCTAAAGGAGAACTGTTGGAAGAAATCAACAAAGCTTTTGGTTCATTTGATAAATTCAAAGAAGAATTTGCAAAAGCAGGAACTACTCGTTTTGGTTCGGGATGGGCTTGGTTAATTGTTCAAGATAAAAAGCTAGTCATTACTTCAACGCCTAATCAAGATAATCCTTTGATGGATGTAGCCGAGAAGAAAGGTACTCCAATATTAGGATTAGATGTTTGGGAACACGCATACTACTTAAAATATCAAAACAAACGTGCAGATTATATTACTGCATTTTGGAATGTTGTAAATTGGGATGCAGTTTCAAAGAATTTTGAAAACATCACAAAATAATATAATTGGTTCTGTACATACTTTGTGTACAGAACCAAATTTGAAAGCTTGAAAACGTTTATCATTTTTAAAACCATTGTGAAATTTGATAAATAACATTTACTAATATGAATTCTGAAACACTTCTCGACACAATTCCATCACTTGATTTAGCAGATTTTCTTTCGGGTAATCCAACACTTAAAGAAAAATTTGTACAAGATTTAGGAGCTGCTTTTAATAATATTGGTTTTGTAGCCATTAAAAATCATGGTTTAACCAATGATGATACAGAAAAGCTTTATGATAATGTTCAGCAGTTTTTCTTTTCTCCAGATGAATTAAAATTGCAATATGCCATCGAAGGAATTGCAGGACAAAGAGGTTACATCACAAAAGGGAAAGAAACTGCAAAAGGTTTTAAAGTACCAGATTTAAAAGAATTTTATCACGTTGGTCAGCCCAAAGTTAATGATGGCGACCCAATTTGGGAAGAATATCCAGATAATGTTTTTCCAAAAGAACAACCAGATTTTGAACAATATACACTTCATACCTACAAAACCTTAGAAACTGCGGGTAAAACTTTATTAAAAGCAATTGCTTTATATTTAGAATTACCAGAAGATTATTTTGAAGAGAAAGTAAAGCATGGAAATTCTATTTTAAGAGCCATTCATTATTTCCCAATTCTTAATCCAGAAGCATTACCTGAAGGAGCAGTGAGAGCCGCAGCTCATGGAGATATTAATTTGATTACTTTATTGATGGGGGCTTCAGCGGAGGGGCTAGAAGTTTTAAGAGCTGATGGGGTTTGGATTCCGATTACTTCTTTGCCAGATTATGTTGTGGTAAATGTGGGTGATATGTTAGATAGGCTTACAAACCATAAGTTGAAATCAACGATTCATCGTGTGGTAAATCCACCCAAAGAAAAGCTTGGTACTTCACGTTTTTCAATTCCTTTCTTTATGCACCCACGTTCAGAAATGAATTTGACTTGTTTGGAATCTTGTGTTGATGCCAATCATCCAAAAATGTATGTTGATATGACAGCAGGTGAGTTTTTAAATGAAAGACTAATTGAATTAGGCTTGAAGAAGTAATTTTATTATTTATTTAGAATCCATGAGATTATAGAATATCTCATGGATTTATTTTTTAATTTACAAAAGCTATTTATACTCCAAATGAAAAAAATCAGAAGACTTATCTTTCTCCAAGACGTTCTGATTCTTGCTTGTACTTCTTTTGGGGGGCCACAAGTACATTTGGCAATGTTTATTGACCGTTTTGTAAAGAAAAGAAATTATCTCACAGAAGCAGAATTGCTTGAACTTCAAGCTTTATGTGGATTCCTTCCTGGCCCAACTTCAACTCAAACGATTACAGCTTTAGGTTATAAAATTGGTGGACCAAATTTAGCATATTTAACATTACTTGTATGGATTACTCCTGCAGTAACAATTATGACTGCTGCTGCTTTCGGGATGACCTATCTTAAAAATCGAGATATTATTAGGTTTATACAGCCAATAGGAGTAGCCTTCATTATTCATGCGGGTTTTGTTTTAGGTAATAAAGTCATTAAAAATGTTTCTGGAATAATTTTAATGATACTTGCTGCTGGCTTTGCATTTTATTTTCAATCGCCATGGGTTTTTCCTATTTCATTGATAATTGGAGGAACATTTACAGCATTCAACTACAAAGACTATCCCCATCAAACAAAACATAAGATGGTTATTCCTTGGGCTAATTTTAATTTGTTTTGGATTTTTCTATTGTTTTTAGCGGTGCTAGGTCATTTCACAGATTATGAACCTATTCGATTATTTGAAAATTTTTATCGAAATGGAAGTTTAGTTTTTGGCGGAGGACAAGTACTTGCACCAATTCTTTATACTGAATTTGTAGAATTTAAAGAATTAGTAAGAGCGGATGATTTTTTAACTGGGATGGCACTTTCCCAAGCTTTGCCCGGACCAGTTTTTGCATTTACTTCTTATTTAGGAACTTTAGTAATGAAAGAAGGCACTTGGTGGGAACAATTATTAGGAAGTGCAGTTGGAGCGGCTGGTATTTTTTTGCCGGGTACTTTTTTGATATTTTTTGTTTACAGAATCTGGGGACAATTAAAACAATACAGAGGAATTAGAGCCTCTTTGGACGGAATAAATGCTACTTCAATCGGATTGACTTTGGCGGCTGCCATTACTTTTATTGTTCCTATGGTAAAACAAGTAGATATTGTTGGTTTGATAACCGTAATTGCTACATTTTTAATTTTACAATTTACCAAGATTCCAAGCTTTTTTATTTTCTTGGGAGGCTTAATATTGGGTTTTATCTTTTAAAAGAAAAGCCATTTTAGATGTTACTCCAAAATGGCTTTTCTTATTTTTATTTCAGCAACCCCAAAAGATATTTCCCATAACCACTTTTAACTAGTGGTTCCGCTACTTTTCTGAGTTGTTCTTCGTCAATGAATCCCATTCTATAAGCTACTTCTTCAATACAACCTACTTTTAATCCTTGTCTTTCTTCGATGACTTGTACAAATTGTCCTGCTTGCATTAACGAAACAAAAGTTCCAGTATCTAACCAAGCAGTTCCTCTGTTCAATACACCAACTTTCAATTTTCCTTGTTTCAAGTACTCTTTGTTTACGTCCGTAATTTCATATTCTCCTCTTGGTGAAGGTGCGATATTTTTAGCAATTTCAACCACTGAGTTATCATAAAAATACAAACCTGGAACTGCATAATTTGATTTTGGCTTCAAAGGCTTTTCTTCAATAGAAAGTACATTGAAATCATCATCGAATTCTACTACGCCATATCTTTCTGGGTCATGAACTTGGTAGGCATATACTACACCACCTTCTGGGTCATTATTAGATTGAAGTAATTTACTTAATCCACTTCCGTAGAAAATATTATCTCCTAAAACTAAGGCTACTTTATCATCACCGATAAACTCTTCTCCAATTACAAAAGCCTGAGCTAATCCGTTTGGTAAAGGTTGTTCTGCATATTCAAATCTACAACCCACTTGTGAACCATCTCCCAAAAGCTTTTTGAAATGTGGTAAATCGTGAGGAGTTGAAATAATTAAGATTTCTTTAATACCCGCCAACATCAGAATTGAAAGTGGATAGTAAATCATCGGTTTATCGTAAACAGGCATTAATTGTTTACTTACTGCCAAGGTTAATGGATGAAGACGAGTCCCCGAACCACCTGCTAAAATAATTCCTTTCATTGTATTTTTAATTTATAGCTTTTGCAAAGCATTTGAATGAATTACATTTTTGACTATTTTCTAAATCTTCAAAATCCTCCTTTTGAATGTAGCTTAAAAAAGAATTTACCTCATGCCCATGTTTATCATATTGTTCACCAATTAAGGCTAAAATACTTTTTATAATTTCCGTAGGATGGAGGAAGATAGTCTCTGGGTCGGTATTAAAGAAGTCGATATTTAATTTTTCAAGAATTATAGCTCTGGTTATACCTTTATTTTTCCAGAGTTTAGGAATACCTAATAACCATGCTTCTAATTCCATGATTGCAAAGCAAAAGTAAATATTGTTAGGTTTGATTGCTCTCGTTTTTATAGTTTGATTAAAACCATTGATAAATTTTTCATTTATCAATGGTTTTATTTCACGAGGTTGCCCCATTGCTTCTTTATATTCATCTGAGTACATATCACGTAGCCCAACAATCCTATCATATCCAGCGTTCCAAAGTAGATGTTCTCTTTTAAGAATTCTTGTAATCACAGTTGAATCACTGCCCACATTTATAATTTGAAAATGATGAGTTGCATCAGTATTGGGAACATCATAGTCAGTCTTTAATAATTTATTATCACTAAAAAGTGTTCTACATTCTAAATCAATATTTTGATATTCAAACTTCTTTAATAAGTATTCTCTTACAAAAATCAACTCTGAATGTCCTTCAACAAATATTGCTACTTTTTTCATAGATGGCTATCAATGTAATCAGATGAGAAGAAATCAAAGTTAGAAAGACCAGTATATTTAAACTCTTGAAATAATTTTGGATTGTTAGTTTTATTGAATGATGTTACAATTTTACCATCTCTTTTTAAGATATTCAAATAGTCAATTTTGATGACATCAATTAAAAAACTATCATTTGTTGTTGCAATGAGCTGAACATTCTTTTTTAAACATCTTTGAAAAGCAAGCTTTCCAAGTTCTTTTGCTCTAATGTAATCTAGACCTTCTCCAAAGTCATCAATAACTATTGTCGCAGGGTTTTTACGACTTATCAAATACTCAATATAAATAATTAAAGATAGAGCCCGAGACATCCCCTGTGATAAGTCATCATGATAAATTAAGTACTTTAAGTCTTTTTCATTAATCAATAAAAAGTTTTTATCAGATGATGGTAGATTTTTAACCTCAATATCATCAATTTTAAATCCAATAACATTTAGATTTTCGATGACAGTATTCCTTTGTTTTTTTGATAGTAAATCAAACAAGTCAGGAATATCTCCAGTAACATTTAAAAACTCCCCTCTTAGGAAGGCAAATTTAGTCGCAAAACTAAATTCAAAGCCATATGAGTTTTCGGCCCAATTTAGAATCTGTGCAGTTTGAGGGTATTTAAGAATATCATTTATAGAATAAATTGCTAATTTCTGGGATGGTGGAGAATATGTATCCCATTTAGATTTCGAATCTTTCCTAATCTTAAATGTTGATTCTCCTCTTTTTCTTTCTAATATAATATCATTATTGTAAAATAATATCTCTTTAACAACTTCATTCTTAGTCTTTAATGTTTTTAATTCATAACGTAAGATTTCATTTTCAATGGTCATAAACTCAATTGACCATTCTTCTGATTCAAACCTTTTTTCTTGCTGAGTAAGTATCTTAACGAATCTATCAATTTTAGAAATAGTTCTTGATTTACCAGTACCATTCTGACCAACTAATAAATTAATTGCTTCAAGATTAAGGTCTTTGATTTCCCAAGAATCTTCCTTATATGAAAAACTTTTAATTCTCATTTCTATCGGTTTGTGTACATTGAATCGTAATACTTTTGATAATTTCCCGAAGTAACATTATCAAGCCATTCTTGGTTGTTCAAAAACCAATCTACTGTTTTTTCAAGCCCTTCTTCAAATTGTAAAGATGGTTTCCAGCCTAATTCGTTCATAATTTTTGTAGCGTCGATAGCGTATCTCAAATCATGTCCAGCACGGTCAGTTACATAAGTGATTAATTGCTCTGAAGTACCTTCTGGTCTTCCAAGTTTGCTGTCCATCGTTTTACAAACTAATTTAACGATGTCAATATTTTTCCATTCGTTGAAGCCACCAATATTATAAGTTTCTCCCAGTACTCCTTCATGAAAAACTGTATCAATGGCTCTAGCATGGTCAACAACAAATAACCAATCTCTTACATTTTCACCTTTTCCATAAACAGGAAGAGGTTTGTTGTTCAAGATATTGTGAATCATTAATGGCAATAATTTCTCAGGGAAATGATTTGGTCCGTAGTTATTAGAGCAATTCGTAATCACAACTGGCAATTTATAAGTATTACCATAAGCTCTTACAAAGTGGTCAGAAGAAGCCTTTGAAGCAGAATAAGGAGAACGAGGGTCATAAGGAGTTGTTTCTGTAAAGAAATCTTCTGGATTATGTAATTCTCCATACACTTCATCCGTAGAAACATGATAAAAACGCTTACCTTCATAACCAGATGCCTTCCAAGTATTTTTAGCAGCGTTCAACAAATTACAAGTACCTACAACATTGGTCATGACAAAAGCCATTGGTTCAGAAATAGAACGATCAACATGAGATTCAGCAGCTAAGTGAATAACCCCATCAAACTGATGTTCAGCAAATAAAGCGTCGATGAAACTAGCATCAACAATATCACCTTTTACAAAAGTATAATTAGGTTGATTTTCAATGTCTCTCAAATTCTCCAAATTACCAGCATAAGTCAATTTATCCAAATTGAAAATTTGATAATCGGGGTATTTCGTAACAAATAGTCTGACAACATGTGAGCCAATGAATCCTGCTCCGCCAGTGATTAATAGTTTCTTCATAAACAAGTATTTTGTAAGTAAATGGCTAATTCCTTATTTTTCAATTAACTTTTTCTGCCAGTTCCAAGCGTCGCCTAAGGCATCTGTTAAGGTTTTTTCCGTTTTCCAACCTAAGATTTCGTTAGATTTTGTACAATCTGCATATACAGCTACAACATCGCCATCACGTCTTGGTTTAATCGTGTAATCAACTTTTAGCCCAGTTGCAGCTTCAAAAGCGTTAATTACATCCAGAACCGAACTACCTGTTCCTGTTCCAATATTGAAGAAATCATAATATTGTCCTTCGCCTTGTTTCAACAATAAATCGAGTGCCGAAACGTGTGCTTTTGCTAAATCAACTACGTGAATATAGTCACGAACAGCGGTTCCATCTGGTGTTGGGTAATCATCACCAAATACTGCTAATGATCCTCTCAATCCTGCGACACTTTGTGTAAGGAAAGGAACTAAATTGGCTGGCACACCGAGTGGCAATTCGCCAATCAATACACTTTCATGAGCACCAATTGGATTAAAATATCTCAATGAAATAGCATGAAAGTCCTTTTCGCTATTCACAGTATCTTTAATGATTTCCTCACAAACTTGTTTAGTGTTTCCGTAAGGAGACATTGCTGGCTGTACTGCTGAGTTTTCTGTTACTGGTAGAGTGTCTGGTTGTCCATAAACTGTACATGATGAAGAAAAAACCAAGTTTTGTACACCATATTCCAACATTTTTTGAAGCATCAATACTGTTGCTGAAATATTGTTTTTATAATATTTCAAAGGGTTTACTACTGATTCACCAACTGCTTTATTGGCAGCAAAGTGAATAATACCATCAATTTTTTGTTCTGTGAAAAGCGTATCCCATGTAGCTGCCTCAGAAATATCTCCTTCATACAAAGTAACTGATTGTCCGATGATAGTTTCTATGCCAGTGATAGCACTTTTTTCAGAGTTTGAAAAATTGTCAACGAGGACTGTTTCGTATCCAGCATTGTGAAGTTCAACTACTGTGTGAGACCCAATAAAGCCTGCACCACCTGTTACTAAAATTTTCATATTTTAAGTGAATCCAGAAAAAAGGAAGAGTTAAGTCAAGTTATTATCGCTTGTACAAAATATTCTGCACCAATTGATAATAAGCATGAGGTTGTGAAAAACAAATTTAGCATAAAGCCATTCTAAAACAAAAAATATATAATTGCTTTTTCAATATGAATTAGCATTAAAAAAGAACCTAAGATACAAATTTGCACTTTTCAATAAGAAATGGTATTTTTAATCAATTTAAACGTGACAATATGAAGCAATCAGAAATTAAGGCTTTAGTTTCCTTACTAGAGGACGATGATAACGAAGTATTAAATCTTGTAGAAAATAAAATTAGATCTTTGGGTGGGACGGTAATTCCATTTTTAGAAGACCGTTGGGAGGAATCCTCTTTGAGTCCTTATACCCAGAAAAAAATTGAAGATTTGATTCATGATTTACAATATGAAGCCTTTTTTTCAAGATTAGTTACTTGGAAAGAAAATGGTGCAGAAGATTTATTAGAAGGTATGTGGGCAATTGCTACTTATCAATATCCTGAGCTTTCTATCGAAAAACTTCGCCAAGATTTACAACAGATTTATTATGAAGTTTGGTTAGAAATTCGAGATAATATGCACCCGATGGATCAAATCAAAACGTTGAATTCTGTGATTTTTGGAAAGTTAAAATTTGGGGCTAATACCAAACATTTTCACTCAGCTTCTAATTCAATGCTGAATGTAGTGATGGAATCAAAAAAGGGAAATCCTATTTCACTATGTGTGATTTATTTATTGATTGCCCAAAAACTGAAATTGCCTGTTTGGGGAGTAAATCTTCCTAATTTGTTTATTTTGACTTATAAATCTGAACAAATGCAATTTTATGTCAATGTTTTTAATAGAGGATTAGTTTTTAGTAGAGTGGATATCGATAATTATATTTCTCAGTTAAATATAGCTCAAAATGATATTTTTTATCAGCCTTGTAGCAATTTGGATATTATCAGACGAGTACTCAGAAATCTGACTTTAGCTTTTGAAAAAGTAGGGGATGACGATAAAGTACAAGAAATCGAAAAAGCTCTGAAAGAGATGATGAAGTAAAAATTTGTTGCTCAAATACAGGTTTTTAGCAACAAATTCACAATTCACAATTAATCATTCTTTAAGTAACTGTCAAAACATAATCATCAAAGTAAATCACGAAAAGCTCGTGTTCGGTTTTCAGTTTGTCTTCAATAAATATTTCGCCTCTTAATCTACTTGGCTTTTCTTCAAATGGCTCGATATAAATATTTTCTTTGAAGGATAAATTCTTTTTACCATACCATTTATATAAACTTTCTTTGGCACACCAGTATATACAAAGATTCAACAAGTCATTTTCTGAATGCTCAAGTTCAGATGTTCTCAAAAACTTGTGTGCAACTCTACTTAATTTATCAGAGATTCTTTCTAAATCAATTCCTACTTCTTCGTCTAAACTAATTACCACAGCAGCATACTCATTGGTATGTGTTAACGAAATGTAGGCGGTGTGATTATTAATCAGATACGGGTTTTTAAATGAATCTTTACCAATGCCATGATAGTTTAAATCAAACAAATTCATTGTGTGTTTTGCACAAGTTCTACTGGCTAGCCATTCTAACTGTTTGGTGGGATGGCTCACATTTGAAAGACTAATCAAGTCTTTTTCATTAATACCAAGATACTCCAAATAGAATGATACTGTCTCCTCAATTTTCCAAAGAGTTAAGATACTTTTTTCAGAAATATTTTTACAAAAAATTATTGCCATTTAACTATCCTGTAATTCAAAGCAATACAAACTCTTGAAGAGCTTGAACACCTTTGATTGTTGTCATTGGACGCAAAATAAACTATTTTTGCTTAAATAAAGATTTAAAATTTTAAACGCTACTTATGCAAGTTGATAGAATAGATACATTTTCTGGTCATCGTGACTGTGTTTATACACTTGAAGCTAGTGCAGATGCTACTCAGTTTTTTTCAGCAGGTGGCGATGGACTTGTGGTAAGATGGAATTTGCAAAAGCCAGATTTAGGAGAATTAATCGCACAAGTTCCTGCCTCTGTTTATGCAATTTGTTTGGATAAACAGCGAAATCAGCTTTGGGTAGGACAAAATTTTGACGGAATTCATCTTATTGATGTTGTACTTAAAAAAGAAATTAAATCTTTAAAAATTACTTCAGCTTCCATATTCGATATAAAAATACACGAAAACATTGCTTTAGTAGGTTTGTCAGATGGCATTATCGTTGTAATGGATGTGGATACTTTTAGCGTTAAAAAGCATATAAAAGCTTCTGAAAAAAGTGTTAGAAGTATTGATATAAATGAAAAGACAAATGAATTTGCAGTAGGATACAGTGATTTTTCTGTAAAAATCTTTGATTTACAGGATTTTTCATTGAAATTAGTGATAAATGAACATTCAAATTCAATCTTTTCCGTTTGTTATTCACCAGATAAAAAATATTTACTGACAACAGGTAGAGATGCCCATTTAAAGGTTTGGGATGTTTCTTTAAATTATCAATTAAAAGAGAATATAGTAGCACATCTTTTTGCGATTAACCATATTACCTACCACCCAACTGGTGATTTTTTTGCAACTTGTAGTATGGATAAATCCATCAAGATTTGGGATGCCAATACTTTTAAATTATTGAAAGTAATTGATAGAGCCAGACATGCTGGACATGGAACATCGGTAAATAAACTTTTTTGGAGTACTTACGAGAATCAGTTGATTTCTGCCTCCGACGACAAGCAAATTGCTGTTTGGGGATTGAAAAGCTAGAATGAGTCTTTTTTAGAAGCCAAGCATTTTGCGACCAAATTAAACAATTAAGAAAATGAGAATTACTCCATTAGAAATAAAAAAACATACTTTTGATAAAAGCTTTAGAGGTTACGATACAGAATCAGTTGAAGCTTTTTTACTTTCGCTTTCGCAAGAATGGGAACGTGTTGGTGATGACATGCGTCAATCAAAACAAAAACTAGAAGTAGCTGAACGTGAAATTGTTAGAATGAAAGAGATTGAAAATAGTCTCTTCAAAACACTGAAAGCTGCTGAGGAAGCTCAAGACCAAATTAATATCAAAGCTCAAAGTGAAGTAGAACAACTAAAAGAAAATGCTAGAATAGAAGCGGAAGAAATATTGAATGAAGCTCGTAAAAGTGCTAAAATGATTGTTTCGGATGCAGAAAACAAAGCTAAATTCTTGGTTGAGGAAGCCGTAAATGATTTGAAAAATTATGAACGTGACTTCAAAGCAATGGAAAAATACAAAGAGTTTTTGGTTGTTGAACTCAAACGCTTTGCTAATGATACTTTAGAAAAAGTTGCCAAATTTGAAGATAATTTAAGTACAAGAACTACGTTTCAGAAAATTGAAAATGTTGTTGAGAAATCCGTTTCTACTATTTTGCCTCCAAACGAAGTAAAAGTTACGGTTTTAGAAGAACCAGCAAAACAAACACCAACAATTCCAGTTAAAGAAGAAGTTTTTGTAGAAAATGCACCTTTATTCGCTAAAAGTGAAGAATCTAAAAATGAAACAGAAATTCTTTTTGAACCTGCCAATGGTTTTGATGATGAAAACGAAGAATTGCCAGAAGTACATAAAATATTAGAAAAGCAAGAACAAGTTGTTTTTAATGCCAAAGCAGACGAATTGGTAAGAGAAATGAGAACCATAAAAGTAAAACCAAGAAAACCAGGCAAAGATGATGGACTCCCAACGGTTTCATCAGTCATGGAAGAATTTGGAAAAGATAATTCAAGTGGAATCTCAAACGGTGGCGGTTCTTTTTTTGATGATTTATAGATTTTTGAAATTAAATAGAATAGTTAGAAAGTATTCTGAAATAAAAACAATGGGAATAATTGCCCTTGAAGGCATTGAGTTTTTTGCATATCACGGAGTATATGCTGAAGAACAAAAAATTGGAAATCGTTACCAAATAGATATTGCTATTACAACTGATTTCTCTGAAGCTGCTGAAAATGATAAACTTAGCGATACGGTAAATTATGGAGATGTGTATGAAATCATTTCTGGTGTGATGAAAATAAAAGCAAAATTATTAGAACACATTGCTCAGCTGATTATCAAAAGTGTTCGGAATCGCTATCCAAAAGTAGAATTAATAGAAGTTTCAGTATCCAAATTTAATCCACCTATCGGAGGTGTTTGTACAAGAGCAAAAGTAACCCTGAAAGGATAAATAAATTTATGGCACATCAAGTAACGATTAAAGATTTAGCTCGCCATTTGAATGTTTCAGTGGCAACAATTTCTCGTGCTTTGCGTGACATGCCAGAAATAAAACCAGAAACTCGTCAGGCCGTTTTACAATTAGCAAAGGAGTGGGACTATCAACCAAACATTTTGGCAACAAGTTTGGTGAAGAGTAGAACAAAGACGATTGGTGTAATTGTGCCAGATTTGGCCTACCATTTTTTTGCATCAGTTATTAAAGGAATTGAAGAAGAAGCATTTGCTCGTGGTTATAGTTTATTGTTAACCCAAACCAGTGAGTTGTACGAACGAGAATTAATCAATGTCCAAAATTTATCAAGAGGTCAAGTAGAAGGTTTTGTTGTTTCACTTTCTCAAGAAACGGTAGATTTAGACCATCTGAAACGGCTACAGCGAAAAGGTATTCCTCTCGTTTTTTTTGATAGAGATGCTGAGGAACTTGATGTTTCTAAAGTAATGGTTGATAATGTGGGTGCTGCTTATGAAGCCACCAAACATTTAATTGATAATGGTTGTAAAAGAATTGCTTTTTTAGCTGGTCCACAAAGTGTTACGGTGAGTAATCAAAGATTGGAAGGTTACGGAAATGCTTTAAAAGATCATGGAATCTTAATTGAAGAATCACTGATTGTTCACGGAGAGTATGCTCTGTCAAAAGCAGTAGAAATTACACACCATTTATTGAATCTTGAAAATAGACCAGACGGACTAATTGTTGTAAGCGACCGTTTAGCTGTTGGTGCAATCTCTGCATTAAAAGCAAGAAATATCAAAATCCCCGAGGAAGTAGCTGTGGTAAGTTTTAATGACGAGCCAATTTGTACTGTTATTACACCAACTTTGTCTAGTGTTGCACAGCCTACTTTGGATATTGGAAGAAATGCAACAGCTTTGTTGATTAATGAAATAGAAGATACTGCAGGTACTTTTAAACCTGAAATTCAAATTTTGAAAACCCAGTTAATTGTCAGAGAATCTTCACAACGATTAAAATAATATAGGAAATAACAAAGCCCGAAGAAATCAATATGTTTCTTCGGGCTTTGTTATTCTAAAGCAAAGTAGCATCTAAGCTGATAGTTGCGTTAAAAAGTTTTGAAATTGGGCAATTTACTTTTGCATGATTCACCAATTCTTCAAATTTATCCTGTGTCAAGCCTGCTGCTTTTACAGAAGTTGTTAATTTGATTTCGTTGATTGCACCATTTTCTAAAATTACTTGTGAGTTTGTATCAATAACATCAGCCACAAAGCCAGCACCTTGTAAATTAAATGCTAATTGCATCGAAAAACAACCTGCATGAGCAGCCGCAACCAATTCTTCTGGATTTGTACCGATACCATCTTCAAAACGAGTATTGAAAGAGTATTGTGTGTTATTCAAAACTCCACTTGGACTTGTTAATGTTCCTTTTCCGTCTTTGCCTGCTCCAATCCATTGGGCAGTAGCATTTCTTTTAATTTGCATTGTGTTATGTTGTTAAGTTTTAATGTCTTTAGTCAATATAGCTAATACCTAAAGTTTCTAAATCGTCTTCAGCTAATTCAGAAGGTTCAATATAAATATTTAAAAGTTTTGTATTATCATTTCGTTTCCATTCCTCGGCAGCATCATCCAGCACTGTCAAGATAATTTCTCTAATCTCATCATTCTCTTCTTCTAGAAAATTGTCATAATTTTTGAAAATAATGCGAATATCATTTTCTTCTAACCAATCTAAATCATTAATCAGCTCATCAAACGAATCCATATTATGATTAAAATAATCAGGAAAACGAAGAGCTTCTCCCAGAATTTTATAGAAAGCCTCTGCTGTATCGGCTTTTTCACCATCTATTACGGCTGCTAAAATTTTGTTTTGAGATATTTGAGTATATTCTTCTTTTAAAATGTAATAATTTGCCATTGTATTATTTTATTTCAACAAATGATTGATAATGATTTTTGGTATAATAGGCTTTTTTGTCGGAACCCGTAACTAACCTTTCAGCACCTCTATTTTTACCTTCAATTTTTGGGTAAATATCCCATTCTTTATAATTAATATTTTGATTGTACTTGTCTTTTTTAGGAAGAAAACCTTCGTAGTTTCCAAATTTTCTGCCTCCTACATAGCCATTAATTGGACGTCCATTTTTTCGAACATAATTCAATACTACGATTGCTTGTTGGGGAATTACATGCTGATTACTGTTATTTGTTGGTGTACTTTGAGTAAGTACTTCATAATAATAAGTTTTTTCACTCGTTTCAACAGTGGAATTGTGATTGTGGATAAGCACATTTTCAGTAGAAAAACAGTTTGCTGAAAAACAAGTAATGTAACAAAGTGCTAAAAATGAGATAGAGCGAAGTAATAGATTTTTCATAGTTGAGGATAGTTTTGGTAAAACTACAAAAGAAGTTTTGAATTTTATTTGACAATATTTTTTTTAATAAAAAAATCATCATAAATATGTTTTACTGCCAACTTAGTCATGTTTTTGATAGAATCAATTAGCCGTGAATTATAATTCAATCAAGTTTGGATAATCTTCTCAGAAAGCTTGTATTCTCGTTCCTCTCAAATTTGCAAAACCATTAAAATTTCACGAAATTTGTATAAAATGGCATTTTAAGGGTACTTAAAATTATACCTATTGATTTTGTTATTGAGAAAAATCAAAAAAGGTACGTAAGTCCCTTCAACCAAACCTTATTTATATGTCAGAACAACATAGTAACATTATTTCGATTAACATTGAGGACGAAATGCGTGGTGCTTACATTGATTATTCAATGTCGGTTATCGTTTCTCGTGCCTTACCAGATGTCCGTGATGGATTAAAACCTGTTCACCGCCGAGTACTTTTTGGTATGGATGAATTAGGCGTGAATTACAACAAAGCTTATAAAAAGTCTGCTCGTATTGTAGGTGAAGTAATGGGGAAATTTCACCCACATGGTGACTCCTCAGTATATGACACCATGGTGAGAATGGCTCAGGAATGGTCGTTAAGGTATCCACTCGTTGATGGTCAGGGGAACTTTGGTTCTGTTGATGGTGATTCACCTGCTGCGATGCGTTATACAGAAGCTAGATTAAAAAGAATCGCTGAAGAGCTTTTAGGAGACCTTAATAAAGATACAGTCGATTTCCAAAATAACTTCGATGATTCTCTTCAAGAACCAACAGTACTTCCTTCAAAAATCCCCAATTTATTATTAAACGGTACTTCTGGTATTGCTGTAGGGATGGCCACCAACATGGCACCTCATAACTTAACAGAAGTAGTTGAAGGAATTATTGCCTACATTGATGATAGAGATATTACCATTGAAGGCTTGATGCAGTATATCAAAGCTCCAGATTTTCCAACTGGAGGTACTATTTATGGTGTTTCGGGTATCAAAAATGCTTTTGCTACGGGTAGAGGTAGAATTGTAGTGCGTGGAAATGCTACTTTTGAAACATCAAAAACAGGTAAAGAACAAATTATTGTTTCTGAAATTCCTTACATGGTCAATAAAGCTTCATTGATTAAACAATGTGCTGATTTGGTGAATGAAAAGAAAATTGAAGGAATTTCTGAAATCAGAGATGAGTCTGACCGTGACGGTATGCGTATCGTGTTTGATTTGAAAAGAGATGCTGTTCCAAATGTAATTTTGAACAATCTTTACAAACAAACGGCATTACAATCTTCTTTTTCGGTAAATAATGTTTGTTTGGTAAAAGGTCGTCCTTATACACTTACATTAAAAGACTTGATTCATTATTTCGTTGAACATAGAAACGAAGTAGTAATTCGTCGTACTCAATACGATTTACGTGAAGCCCAAAAAAGAGCACATATTTTAGAAGGCTTTATCATTGCTCTTGATAATTTAGATGCTGTAATCAAACTAATTCGTGAATCTCGTGATCCTCATACCGCTCAAGTTGGTTTGATGGAACAGTTTAATCTTTCAGAGATTCAATCAAAAGCAATTCTTGAAATGCGTCTTCAACGCCTTACTGGTATGGAGCGTGACAAGATTTTGGCTGAATACGAAGAAATTAAACGCTTGATGGAAGATTTGCAAGATATTTTGGATAGACCAGAACGTCAGTTGCAAATCATCAAGGATGAATTGATTGAGATTAAAGAACGTTATGGTGATGCTCGTCGTACACAAATCAACATGACGGATGATGAATTCTCGATTGAAGATATGATTGCTGATGAAGAAATGTTAATCACTGTTTCGAATCAAGGATATATTAAGCGTACTCCAATCAGCGAATACAAAGCGCAAGGAAGGGGAGGAGTAGGTTCTCGTGCAGTAGCTACAAAAGATAGCGATTACACAGAACATCTATTTACTGCAACCATGCACAATTGGTTACTTTTCTTTACTGAAAGTGGAAAATGTTTCTGGTTAAGAGTATATGCTGTTCCTGAAGGACAAAAAACTGCAAAAGGAAGACCAGTTCAAAATTTAATGAATATTGAAAGTGGTGATTCAATCCGTGCAGTAATCAATGTAAAATCGCTTACTGATCCAGATTACATCAATAATAATTTTATTGTGATGTGTACTGAGGATGGAACGATTAAGAAAACTACCTTGGAAGCTTACTCTCGTCCACGTCAGAATGGTATCATTGCTATTACGATTAGAGAAAACGATAGATTATTAGATGTATCGTTAACGAACGGGAATAATCATATTATCATAGCAACCAATACTGGTCGTTCGGTTCGTTTTGAAGAATCACGTGTTCGCCCGATGGGTCGTTCAGCAGCTGGTGTAAAAGGTATTTGGTTAGACGAAGATAAGCTTGACGAAAAAGCAATCGGAATGGTATGTATCGAAGACCCAGAAACACAACAGTTATTAGTTGTTTCTGAAAAAGGTTTTGGTAAACGTTCGGATGTTGAAGATTATCGTTTAACAAACCGTGGTGGAAAAGGAGTGAAGGCTCTTAATTTAACAGATAAAACTGGTAACTTGGTAGCAATCAAGGAAGTAACAGATAGTAATGATTTAATGATTATTACAAAATCAGGTATTTTAATCCGTATTGCAGTTGCCGATTTACGTGTAATGGGCAGAAATACCCAAGGTGTTAAATTGATTCGTTTGAAAAATGAATCAGATGAAATTTCTTCTGTAACAAAAATTGTTAAAGAACCTGAAGAAGAAATAATCACGGATATTATTCCTGAAGAAGATGTTGACTCAGCATCTAATGAAGGTGAAGTAACTCCTGAATCTGAATAGTTATTTTAAGAGAGTACCCTTTGTAAAATCGCAGTAAAATGCGATTTTACTTTTTCAATAATTTAATAAATAGAAACCATTTCCAAACAGAACAATGAAAAAAATCACACTTGCTCTTTTTGCAATACTGATGACAGCAGGAGCAGCCTCTGCTCAAATGGACAAACTTATGGTTGAGGCTAATCGTAAAACTATTTCCGATGCAGTAAAGAAAGCTGATGCAGCAGTTACGAAGAAAGATTCGGCAAAAGCTAAAACTTGGTTGACTCGTGGAGAAGCATATTTAGACCTTGCTAATTCTCAGGATTCAGTATTGACAAAAGGGGAGCCTTTAGCAGCTTACAAAGCGGTAGAGTACTTCAAAAAAGCGATTACACTAGAAAAAGATGGCCCATCTGGTGTTGCAGCAAAAAAATATCTTTTACTTACTTATGCAAAAGATGGAAAGCCAGAAGCTGAAGGACAAAAAACATTTAGTGCTTTCATGAATGGTGGTATTGCTAAATATCAAGCTAAAAACTTTACTGGTGCAGTAAAAGATTTGCAAATGGCATCTGAAATTAGCCCAAAAGATACAACAGCAGCAATGTACACTGGTGTGATTGGTCAAATGGCGAAAGATGATGCAGCTGCAAAAGCTGGATTTGAAAAGTTCCTAGACTTAGGAGGGAAGGATCCTGCGATGATTTATGCTTTAGCTCAGATTTATAGAAACGAAAAAAATGAAGAAAAAGCAATTTCAACATTAGAGAAAGGCATTGCTCTTCATCCAAATAACAAAGATTTAAAGTCAGAAAAAATCAATTTACTTTTATCTTTCAAAAAGATTGATTTAGCTATTAAAGAACTTGAAAGTTCAGTCGCTAAAGGCAATAGTAATCCACAAGAAGTATTAAACTTAGGGATTCTTTATGAAAACAAAGCACAAGAATTTGCTCCTGAAATTCGCTCTTTAAAAGAAACTTTATCTGATAATAATGCAGATGCTCTAAAGAAAAAAATTCAAGCACAAAAAGATAAAGTAGGAGCTTATGATGAAGAAATTAAGCGTTTAACTGATAAAATCAAGAAAGATCCAAAGAGTGCAGCAGCTTCAAAAAAACAAATTGCATCTGTAAAAGAAATGCAAAATGAACAAAAAGCTGAATTGACTAAGCTTAATGAAGAGGCTGCAAAACAAGCTTCAAGTGGCGTTAATGTAGAAGAAGTAACTAAAAAATTGGCTGATTTAGAAGCAAAACAAAAAGAAGCTAAAGAATCTGCTTTGAATTTCTATAAGAAATCTTTAGAGCTTGATCCTAATAATTACGACGTTAACTTTAACTTAGGAGTAATGAGCTTCAATGAGGCAGTTGAGATTAAGAAAAAGGTAGATTTATTAGATATGGCTGCTTACAAGATTGAAGGTAAAAAAATCGAAGAGCAAGCAGATAAGAAATTTAGAGAAGCTTTACCATATTTTGAAAAAGCATACTCAATTAAGCAAGAAGATGATTTGAAGTCAAGTTTGAGAAGTTTATATCAAATTTTGAAAATGGAAGATAAACTTAAAGCTTTAGGAGAATAATTCTAAGCAACTTGTTTAAATGAATAGAAGACCTCAGAAACCTGAGGTCTTCTATTTTGTCATTACTTTATTTTAAAATACGTTATTAAACCTAGAATCTTTCAATTTCATGGTGTTCTACTTTTAATTTTGTTTTATTTAACATAATGTAAATTATGAAGCATTTAATTTTTATTAATTTAAGCTTATAAATAAGGTGTAATAGAATGATTTACGAAATAAGTGGCTTTTCTTTTGTATTGATAATGAACACGTTATGCTTAATATTATATTTGTAAGCACTTTTTGTTAATCGCTGAGAATCCAATAGAAATCATAGCGATTACTTCTGTCTTGAATATTTAATTCTAAAGCGACTAAATATTCAAGACAGAAATTATATTTATGCTGTGATAATGCTTTTTAAATCAGCCGGAGAATATTTTACAGATTTAAGTACTTTGTTATCTGAAATTCTATATACTAAAAATTTATCTCCATCTTTTACAATCTCAGCTAAAGTGCCATCTTTTTCAAAATAGAATTTTACTGTATCCTCAGCTTCTTTATAAGTATTACAAGCCTTAGACATATTTGATCGTTGTACTTCATTGAATAATTCAACAAATTTATTGCCGAGACCGAATTCTAAAACTGCTCCAGAAAGAACATATTGTATATCACAAAGAGCATCAGCGATTTCTATAATATCATTTGCTTCAATTGCTTCTTGCAATTCTTTTAGTTCCTCAGCGATAAGGCTTACTCTTAAATTACATCGTTCTTTAGAAGGAATTTGTGGAGTATCAAGAATTGGGGCTTTGAATGTACGATGAAATTCAGCGACTTGATTAAGAGAATCTATACTTTGCATGTTTTTAAAAATATTGTTTTATTAAAAAATGAATTGAAGTTAAACAGAAACATGAGCAATTACTGTTTAGTTTTACTAAGGAATTTATAAGTGCTTAATATTCAATTACTTATAAATTCACGTGGAACACTTACTCTTATGTAGCTGATAATCAGATACATACAATAATTGTTTTGCATAATCGTGAAACGAATTACTATAAATAATAGATAAGAATTGAATAAATATCTGTAATATCAGGAGTAATATCTTATGGATTATAGCAAAAATGTTAAAGTCTGATAGAAAAATATAATTTAAAATCTGATTTTTATGTTTGATTATTTAAAAAAATCGTGTTCTATTTTTTTAAATAATTTTCATGAACCTTTTTTAATATTATTTTTCAATTTTAAGAGCATATTCCTTTTATGGCAAACTATATCCTGATTTTAAAAAAATAGGATATTATAAAGGTTATTAGAAGGCTCTATCCTACCATATTTTTTCATAATAGTATTTCATAAAAAGTTATCTACCTCCTATTTTTTGGAAAGACACTTTTTACATATCTTCAAAAAGTACAATTATCTCCTATCTCAAACAGGCTTACTTTCCATGAAAGTTCCATCAGTATAAAAGATTACTATCCTTTCGATTTGCTTTCCAGAAGGTGCTGGTGCTTCAATCTCAGGACGCTCTGTTTTACGCCTTTGTAAGGCATTAGCAGGCGTTTGTACATATAATTGCTCAGGAGTAACATTTTTAATCGATTCTGATGACTTTATCTCTCTATTTGAATACTGTCTATTAGGCTGAGAATTAGCTATTTGATTACTATTCTGTGCCATAATTACATTAGGAGAATCATTATCAAAAAGTAGCCAATCTCTGTCAATATCAGGAAATACCTTCAAAATCCTTTGTACAATGTCTAAACTTGGTTTGTTTCTGCCAGAAAGAATATGAGAAATACTACTTCTTTGAATACCGATAGCATCTGCAAAATAACTTGGCGACAAACCTTTATCAATTATTATCTGTTCTATTTTTTTATTTAAATCCATGTTACATGTGTGAAGTTTACAATTGTGTTTATTTATGTAAATTTACAATGCAGACTTGATATAAACAAATGTAAATTATAGCTAAAATTATTCGGATTGAATTATGTAAACACCATCTTCTTTTATAAAGATTCTTTTTTCTTTGTATAGACCACCGATAGCTTTCTTGAAATCCTTTTTTGACATTTGTAAATTGGCGTAGATTACCCCTGCATCCGTTTTGTCGGTATATGGTAAAAAGCCATTTTGAGCTATTAGAAGGGATAAGATGGATTGTTTAACATTGTCAATCCTGTCAAATCCGATTTTTTCCAATGTTAAATCGAGCTTCCCATCCTCTCTTATTTTTTTGATATATCCAATTGTAAACTCCCCTAGATTTACAATCTTAAATATTTCGTTTTTGTAAATTATACCTATTTTACATTTGTTGACAAGTGCTTTTATTCCAAGGTCAGTATATTCATATGGTAATAACTCTACTTCATCCTTTTCTGCAAATACTTGGCCAACTTCTGGAAGGAACTTATCAATTTTAGCAGATGCCACGATTCTCTGCGTCTCTTCATCAATATATATATATATCAAATAAGATCTTCCTACAGCCATTTTTGAAAGTTGCTCACCGAATGGAACGAATAAGTCTTTCATCAATCCCCAATCAAGAAACACACCTAATTTACTCACATCTTTTACTTTCAAATAAGCAAATTCTCCCACAGTTGCCAAAGGCTTTAATGTGGTAGCGATAAGCCTATCTTCTGAATCTCTGTAAATGAATACATCTAAGAATTGTCCTATTTCTGTGCCTTCTGGAACATAAACTCTAGGGATTAAAATTTCTTCTCCTTCAAAGCCATCTAAGTATAAGCCAAAGTCTAATTCTTTAATTACTTGGAGTCTATTATATTTCCCTAATTGTAAAGGAGCTATATCATTAATCATGTTATTTTTATTTATGTATTAAATTAGAATGAATGTTCAGTTTGTATTGACACTTCTGTTTAAAACAACCCAAATGAAATATAAGTATATATTTTGATTTCATCTAACGTAGATTGATATAAGCAAAAAAGTCGTGAGTTATCACGACTTTTTTGCTTATTAGTAAAACGAATTACTTATACAACTACATTATTTTCTCTTAAAGCTTGATTTAAAGACGTTTTAAGGTCTGTACTTTCTTTACGCTTACCAATGATAAGTGCACAAGGGACATTGTATTCACCAGCAGCAAATGTCTTAGTAACACTTCCAGGAATTACCACACTATTTTCAGGAACGAAACCAACATATTCAACAGGTTCAGTACCTGTTACATCTATAATTTTAGAGCTTCCTGTGATGGTTACTCCTGCACCTAATACAGCACGTTTGCCAATTCTTGCACCCTCTACAACGATACAACGTGAGCCAATGAATGCACCATCTTCAATAATTACTGGAGACGCTTGAGGTGGCTCTAAAACGCCTCCTATTCCAACACCACCACTCAAGTGAACATCTTTACCTATTTGAGCACAACTACCCACTGTAGCCCAAGTATCAACCATAGTTCCAGAATCTACATAAGCACCAATATTTACATAAGATGGCATCATGATAACTCCTTTTGCTAAAAATGCTCCATATCTTGCTACCGCTGGTGGTACCACTCGAACGCCTAAATTAGCATAATTGTTTTTTAATTTCATTTTGTCATGAAATTCAAATATGCCAACTTCTTGAACCTCCATTTGGCGAATTGGGAAATACATTACTATCGCTTTCTTTACCCATTCATTAACTGTCCAAGTACCATCTTCGTTTGGATTAGCCGTTCTAAGTTCACCTTTATCTACTTTATCAACTATCGTTTCAATAGCTTTTTTTGTTTCATCAGAAGACCTTAGACTAGGGTTTTCCCAAGCGTTTTCAATAATTTGTTTTAAATTTTCCATTGAAATATTTTGAATATCGTTACTTATAATTTAGTGTGCAAAGATAAACTGTTTTTATGCAAAGTCAGTAAATTTCTACATTTTAGGATGAATATTTTAGATAGAATATTTAATCATTGAGTGAATTCGTAAGACTAAAATCTTTATATTTAATCTTATTTTATACTTTACATAGCTGTATATAAATATATGATTTTGAGCCTTTTATATATTATAATTTCTTACTTAAATGTGATTGTCAAAATAATATTTGGTAAGATTGTTGTTCAATTATGTGACAAACTGTCATAGAATTGAAATCATGTTCATTATTAGTGATAGATGAACTTATTTATTATTTGTTCGAAATAGTACTTGAGCTACATCACTTTTGTCTCGGTTATAGAATTGAAATTAATATCAATAAAGAGTTTCTTCCTATTACTTGACTGCTAATGGTTATTAAAGAGAGAGCCTTCTCCTACCCTTTTATTTCGATTGATTGCCTTGTGTAGCTTTTATAATCGCTGTCTAAAGCTATATTTTTCAAGGGTATTTTGTAAGAAGTCTCTTAAGTAAGAAGCTATAGGGAGTGAGTGTAGTGATTAGTAAAACTAGATTCAATAACTATTAATTTTAGTAATCTACTATATTTTTAGTGTAATTACTAATTTTATTACTATTGAATACTAAACATGTTACTTTGTTTATCTAAAAGAAAACACTTGTATTATTCTTCTTAAAACTCTACTTTTGTACTGTAGATTTAATCATTATCCCTTATTTAAAATGGCAAAGGTAAAAGTTGCAATCAACGGTTTTGGACGCATAGGACGCTTAGTCTATCGTCAAATTTATAACATGGAAGGTATTGATATTGTAGCAATCAATGACCTAACTAGTCCTAAAGTATTAGCTCATTTATTGAAATATGACTCAGCTCAAGGACGTTTCAATGCAGAAGTTACTTCTACCGAAAATACAATAACTGTAAATGGTGAAGAAGTAACGATTTATGCACAGAGAGATCCAGCACTTATTCCTTGGGGTAAACACGAAGTTGATGTTGTATTAGAATGTACAGGATTCTTTACTGACAAAGAAAAAGCTTCTGCTCATATCACTGCTGGTGCTAAGAAAGTAGTAATCTCTGCTCCTGCTACTGGTGATGCAAAAACAATCGTATTCAACGTAAATCACGATATTTTAGATGGTTCTGAAACAGTAATTAGTGGTGCTTCATGTACAACTAACTGTTTAGCTCCAATGGCAAAAGTGTTAGAAGAACAATTTGGTATTGTAAATGGCTTGATGACTACAGTTCATGCTTATACAAATGACCAAAATACTTTAGATGCTCCACATCCAAAAGGTGATTTAAGAAGAGCAAGAGCTGCTGCTGAAAACATCGTTCCAAACTCTACTGGAGCTGCTAAAGCAATAGGTTTAGTACTTCCTTCTTTGAAAGGTAAATTGGATGGTTCCGCACAAAGAGTTCCAACTATCACTGGCTCATTAACTGAACTTACTGTAATTTTAGCTAAAAAAGTTACAGCAAGCGAAATCAATGAAGCAATGAAAGCGGCATCAAACGAAAGCTTTGGTTACACAGAAGATGAAATTGTAAGTAGCGATGTAATTGGTACTTCTTTCGGTTCATTATTTGATGCAACTCAAACTAAAGTACAAAACGTAGGTGATTCTCAAATTGTTAGAACTGTATCTTGGTACGATAACGAAATGTCTTACGTTTCTCAATTAGTACGTACTGTAAACTATTTCGCTCAATTGATTAAATAATTTAATCAGTTTTGTAAAATAAAAAAGGTGATTCTATCCATAGAGTCACCTTTTTTATTTGCTTTGTTTACTAAATTATTTTACGAGAAATAACAATACAAATAGTTAATATTGAATCCTTTAGCCGTAAAAATCTCCTCAAATCTCGTTTTAATATTGTAATGTTTTACATTCAAATCTGAATTATAAAGGTCTTCGGTTTTGGTTAATTCATTTACTCCAAAGTTTTGAAGCGTTGATACAGAGTATTTAAAGAACGATTCAGAGTCAGTTTTTAAATGTAAACAGCCTCCAGAGGCTAAAATCTTAGCATAAATCTCCAAAAAACGAGGATTTGTAAGCCTTCTCCTTTCGCCACTCTGTAATACTTGCGGGTCAGGAAAAGTTATCCAAATCTCAGCGACTTCGTTTTCATTAAAAAATGATTCTAATTCATGTACTTTCGTTCTAAGAAAAGCAACATTGTTCAAATTCGCTTCTGTAGCCTTTATACTTCCCACTGCTATCCTATCGCCTTTAATATCTATTCCAATAAAATTTTTGTCTGGGAATAATTTAGCAAGTCCCACTGTATATTCTCCTTTTCCACAACCTAATTCAAGTACAATTGGATTAGGATTTTTAAAAACTTCTTTATTCCACTCTCCTTTTACTTTTTCAAAAAGTGGCTTACCTTCTTGTATAACATTTTCTTGAGTAATATTACTTTCAAATCTTATTGCTTTTTGTCTTCCCATTTAATATTCATTATTTTACTTATCAATCTAAAAACTATAATTCATCAATATCTGCCACAACAAAAGTACTTCCGCCAACATAAATCAAATCGTCTTCTGAACATTTAGCTTTTACAAATGCAATTGCTTTATTCACTTCCTCAATAACTTCTCCTTTTAAAGCATGGCTTTCTCCTTTTTCTTGTAATAATTTGGCTTCTAGGGCACGAGGAACATTGGCTTGGCAAAAAACATAATTTGCTTCTTTGGGAAGCAATGCTAGAATTCCATCAATATCCTTATCAGAAACAAATCCGAGAATCATCCAAAGCTGCTTATATTTAACCTTAGTAATACTTGATAGGATTTCAGTAATTCCACTTAAATTATGAGCTGTATCGCAAATCATCAAAGGTTTTTCTGATAACACTTGCCAACGACCTTTTAAGCCAGTAATTGATACAACTTTTTCAATTCCTTGATAAACAGCTTCTTCTGAAATATTAAAGCCTTGTTCATTTAATATTTCTACAGATTTTAATACACCAAGAATATTTTTTAATTGATAGCTTCCAGTTAGTTGAGAGACAAATGATTTTATTGAATCAGTTTTTCTATTTGAAATTTCTAATTCTAAAAAAGTCCCTTTATTCTTATACGATTTGATTTCAAAATCATCTTCTGCAAAATAAATCTTTGCTTTTTCTTCTTGAGCTTTTCGTATAAAGACATCTTTTGTTTCTTCTTGAAACTCGCTGATGACAACAGGCGTATTTTTTTTAATAATTCCAGCTTTTTCACCCGCAATTTGTGGAAGAGTATCGCCCAAAATATCGGTATGATCAAAACTAATATTAGTAATAACTGATAATTCAGGATTAATGACATTGGTAGAGTCTAAGCGTCCACCCAAACCAACTTCAATTACGGCAATATCTACTTGCTGTTTGGCAAAGTATTCAAAAGCCATACCTACACTCATTTCAAAAAATGAAGGCTTTAAATCTTCTAAAAAAACTTGATTATCAGCAACATAAGAAATAACCTCTTCTTCAGGAATTGGCTGTCCGTTAATACGAATCCGTTCAGTAAAGGATTTTAAATGTGGGGAAGTATATAAACCCGTTTTGTATCCCGCAGATTGTAGAATTGCTGCCAAAAAATGAGAAGTACTTCCTTTTCCATTCGTTCCAGCAATATGGATAGACTTAAATTTTTCCTGCGGATTTCCTAAATGATTACAAATAGTAAGTGTATTATCAAGATTTGCCTTGAAAGCTTTTTTACCTATTCGATGAAATACTGGTAATTGCTGATATAAATAATTGATTGTTTCTTGGTAAGTCATTTTTTCAAAAATCGGAAGTAAACCATACTGGAGAATAATCCCGATTATTTATCTTTATTGAATGATGAACAAAGATAATTGATGAACTTCCTTAAAAGAAAAAAAGTGTAAATCTTTCGACTTACACTTTCTAAAAATCATACTTTATAATTATCGTGGACTCAATTTGAATGTTACTGTTCCAGATGAGTACTCTGGCTTATCGCCATCACTTGTTGGTCTAAATTTAGTTCTTTGAACTGTTCTTTTGTACTTCTGCATCACCGTTGGGCTAACAGTACTTTCTAAAACACTTATATCAACAACATCTCCATCAGAATCAACTTTGATTTTAAAGCGAATGATACCTGTATCGTTTGAATCATCATCTACAACGGGTTTGCTAAACCATGTCCAACCTGTTAAGCTTAATGAACTTCCACTACCAGTATTCCCTCCTGTTCCACCACCGCCATCTCCGAGTGGCTTTTTAGAATATTCTCCTCCTTGAACTAATTGTCCGTTTGGCTGACCTTGATTACCTTTCCCACTAGTATTTCCATCTGACGCACCACCAGCTCTTGAATCAGAACCTGTAGTTCCATTTGAAGATGAACTTCCTTTTTTTGTTGGTAACAAAGCTGAGTTATTGATTTTCTCAACGGGTTTGGCAGGAGTTGGTGTTGGTTTTACTTCTGCTGGTTTGGCTGATAAAACCTTTTTGTCAACTTTAGTAACTAAACTCTCTTTTACTTTAACTGGACTGCTAAGTTTACTACTTACTAATGGTGCTTCCTTCGGTGATTTTACAACTTTTTTTATTTTTTCTACTTCTGGAGCAACTAGAGCTGGCTTAGTAATTACCTTTTCTACTTTCTTTTCTTCTGGAGCAGGTTTGGATTCATTTGCTTCTTTCAAATCACTGGCTTTATTTCTAGTATAAACATTACCACTTCCTGATTTATCCGTTCCAAAATTTAGTACAAAACCACCACCACCAGCTAACTCTTCTTTTTTATTCTCCTCGCCTGTCCATACTGTAATGTACCAAAACAAGTAGAACATGATTGCATTGAGGATAACAGTAATAATTAGTGCTCTTTGCCTATTCTTACTTTCTTCTTGTTCGAGATGATAGGAGTTCATATTAATAAAGTATTTATAGATTCACGCAAATTATTTCTTAAAAATCCAAGCATTTTGATTGATTGCTTTAGCAACTTTAACAGCTTCTTCATTTGCACTTTCTTCGTCTGTAAAACCTCCAGCAGAAACTTTGATTAATCTACCTTTTTTACCAGGCTTTAAAATAGAAGCTTTGGAAAAACCTTTACTTTTTAAAACGTTCAATTGATTCTCTGCATTTTCTGTTTCTCCAAAACTGCCTGTTATTACAAAGAAACGATTTTCCGTATCATTTATTATAGGCGTTGAAACCTTCACTAAGGTATCTTTATCAATTAATACAGGAGTTAATTTAGCTGGTTCAACTTTTGGAATTACTTTTTCTACTGGCTCTGCGTAGGCTTCCTTAACTTGTTTTTGTGAAAAATGAAAAGGATTAAATGAGCTTAAACTGTTTTTCTCGTTATCGTATAAATAGATTGCTGAAACAAATAGAACCGCTGAAAACATTCCTAATAAAAATTTCAACACAACAGTTCCTTTTCTATTTTTTCTAAGACTTACTTTATGTGTACCAACGACCTTAATCTCTTGTGCTGAAGTTTCACGATCATTACTTGCAAAAACTTGCTGTATAGTTTTCTGAGAAACCTTAGTATTAATTGATTCTACTTGAATAATTGGTTGAATAAAAGTAGATTTCTTAATTACTATTTTTTCCAATCCGAAGCTTTCACCAAGAAAATTACTGTTTTCAGAAGGATTAAATTGTATCTTACCTTCTTCATTTTCAGTAAAAGTACCAACCCCAGCAATATCAAATCGTTGATCGAAACGAATTCCTTTTTTGGCAGTTTCTACAAATAATTTGATTTTGAGATTAGCTACATCTCTACTAACTCCTTCGTTCTTGGCAATATAGTTACTCAACAAACCATCATCATTTTTAAGTAAACCATTGAAGGCCAACCATTTTTGAGCAGGCTTGATATATTCTTCAGCTTTATCAACCTTAGCACAATCAAAATTGGTAACGAATCCACCGAAATCTGGGATTACAACACAATCTTGTTCAAAGAGTAATTCTCTAATATGATTTTGTACCGTTGTCATAAATTTTAAAATAATTCAAATAATTGTTTTATGTTCTGTTTACGAATTTAGAAAGAATATGACAGACCACCAAGAAAATTTACCCCTTGTGTTGGATAATATAAGTAACGTTGATAGCTTTTATTCAAAATATTATTTACTGAAATAAACAAATTCAAATGATCAGAAAGTAAATAAGTAGCTTTGAAATTTAAGTCAATGATTGATTTAAGCTTTACTTCACGGTCTGTAACGTAATTTTTACCTTTCAATCCAGTCATCATATAAAAATCAGAAGCTAATAATAACTTGTCTTTAACAGTAAAGGTATTCGTCCAAATTGCATTGAAAGCTGGACGATGCCATGCACCTTCAAGATTACCTAAACCACTGTAAACATTTACATCAAATTTAAAATTTGATTGCCAAATATCTTGAATTTGGTAACCTACCTGACCCGAAAAAGTAGTTACTTTTACAGTAGTTGTATCATTTGAATACATTACCTCAAAACGTGAACTATCTGTAGAATTACTATTAAATACATAGAAATCTTTATAACGAGCATAACTTACTTTGGCTTCTACCGAAAGTCCATTAGATAAAGTAGCTTTTCCTCCAACGAAGTAATCAGCCGTTTTTCTTGTATTTCTCAATTGAGTAAATCGACCTAGCCATTGATTTTCTGTCAATAAAGAAGATAGATTATTGGCATAAACATCTCCTTCATAACCTGCAAATACTTTTATACCTTCCAAGGGCTGAACATCAAGCTTGATAACTGGATACAAATAACTGCGATTGAAAGTATTTTTTTCACGGTCATTGATAATATTTAAACCTGCTGAAATTGAAAATAAATCATTTTTGTATTGAAAAGTAGGTTTTAGCTTGTAAAGATTACGGTATAAAGTAAGTGAATCTTGTCGTTGAGCTATTACAACATTTCCCTCCATTAAAGCGGACAATTCTTCTGTTAATGGATAAACACCTTTCATACTTGCGTTCCAAACTAATTCATTGGCTTTCAGATGAGTGAATAAATAAGAGAGATTTGAATTAAATACATAATCTACTTTTGCATCTTTTTTATTATTACTGATTGCTCCTGTGAAATTAAATTTATTCCATGAATTAAAAATTTGAGATTCTGGAAAATTGAAGTTTACTTGACTATTGTAAGCGTAAAAATCAAAACCTCTTCTTTCCCAACCTAACGAACCTGCTAATTTTAGTGCACTCAATGAAGTACGGCTATGTACTTTGATTAAATTTTGAGATTGACCAGAGTAATTTGCCCCAATCGGCCCAAGTCTGAAGGCATTATGTTTTAGATAAATTCCATGATAATTATCTTCACCTGTAGAAATCCCAGCGTGCCCTTCTAAAAAAGTATGTCCATAATTACCAATACCTGCTCTAATGATATTATTATATCTTTCAGCATTTTCATCTTCTTTGGTACTTCCTTTATCGGGCATGGTAACAACTGGACTGAATTCTGGTGTTTCTACAGGTAACCTTCTTTCGGTAAATTCATATCGAATTGGCTTTTTACTATTATCAATTTTTGCCGTTGAAATCTTTTCAAAAATTCTGTTGGCTTGCGGCAAATTTACTTTTGCTTCTTTCCAAACTTCAATTTCATCTGTTTTTACTTCTCCTTCTTTTTTCTGGGCATTCATTTTTAGTGAAAAACCAAGTACGATGATTAAAAGAGGAATTCTGGTATATATGGTATTGAATGAGCTATTTTGCATTTTAAGAAAGGTTTTAATGACCTAATCAATTTTCTGTCTGTTTGATACAATACTATCTTCTTTCGATAGCCTTTAATTTTGCTTTTGCTTCAGCGACAATTTCTTGATCTGGAAGATTTTCAATAATAGAGTTTAGTGTAGCACGAGCTTGAACGATATTATCCATCCCTAGAAAATCATCAGACAGCAATAAATAAGCTTTTCCAACAATTGAATCAGCCGCATCTACAAAATCTGATCTAAATTTACTGATAATCATATCAGAGGACTCTTTATATTTTCTCTGAGTATATAGCATTTTCGCAATTAAATACTGTGCTTCTGCTCCATAATTATCTTTGGCAATCGCAATGGTTTGGTTAAAGAAATCGGTAGCTTTTACAAAATCATTTCTATCCAAATAAATTTTACCAGTGTAAAGTTTAGCTTTACTTTTTGCCCCTAATACTAAATCAGGAGTATTGGCTACTTCATTGGCATAATAAATGGTAGAATCTGTTCTTGATATTTTATAATAAGATTCCATCAAACCTATTAATGCTGATTGTTGGTCTTTTTTATCAGCTACTAATCTTAAAATGCTTCTGTAATTCGTAATCGCTCTATTGAAATTGTTGGCATTAAATTCAATCTCAGCAGCTTTTACCAAGGCTTTATTGACTGATTTATATTTATTATCAGCAATTACTTGATAATAATAATTCAATGCTTGATTTCTATCATTCAACTTATTGTAAGATTCTGCAATCAAGTATTTCGCTTCATACGATTCGACACTTGTTGGATTTTTACGAATGTATTCTGTTAAAGCAGGAATGGCTCTATCAAACCTATCTGCATAGAAAAGACGTTTAGCCGTTTCATATTCCAACCCAACGACTGAGTTATCAGTTGGGTTCGTTCTTTGATACTCCATTAAAATCATTGAAAAATCATCTGGACGATTAACTTCGTTCAATGCTTCTTGAACGCCAGTCAAAGCATCTTTACTTTGCGGAAGCGTTGGGAAGTTCTTCAATATATTTTTATAATCTAAAATGGCCGCTTCATGATTCGCAGTATTCGAGAAAGCCGCAGCTCTTTTCAATAAAGCATTAGGAATCAATCTACTTTGCGGTTTATTGTTAATCAACTGTGTAAATCTTGTAATAGCGGGAATGTATCTACCAGCTACAAATTCAAGATTTGCTTCTTGATAAAGTGCATTTTCAAAATATAATGATTGTGGAAAATCTGATTGTACTTTTTGGAAAGCTGCTTTTGCACCAGCTTCATTTCCTTTCAATGCTAAAACCAAACCTTTTTGGAAAGTAGCATAATCACGGTCAGAACGATTGCCAGCAATGGCTTGGTCGTAATAAGAAATCGCTTGGTCGTAATTTTTAGATGCAAAATAAGTATCTCCTAAACGAACCAAAGCATCTTGAAATGCTTGAGAATCTCCAGAAGATTTCGTCAAATCTGCATACTCTTTGAAAATTCGATTCGCTTTATCGTATTCCTTATTATTGTAATAGCAATACGCTAAAGAATATCTGCTTTTTCCTTGCAGTTCAGCCAAAGTACTTACAGATGGGTCTGAAGTTCCAATGAGCAATTGATACAAAGGAATTGCTTCTGCATAACGTTTCTCTGCTGATAAAGCTTCTGCTTTCCAGAAAATAGCAGCGTATTTAGTTTCAGCACTTTCTGGGGTTAATAAAGATTTCTCAAAGTAAGGAAGAGCATCAATGTAACGCTCATCGTTATAGAATTTCACTGCTTGGTTAAACGAAATTCTTTGATAAGCACCATTGGTTCTTGGCGTACGTTTTCTTAAACCTTCAATGTAAGCTAACGCTGCTTGATAATTATTAGAATATAAATACGCTTCGCTCACCAATTCATTGGCTTCATCTTCATATTTTGAATTGGGATACTTTGCAAGAAAACCTTCAAAAGCTTTGATAGACTCCGCTCCTCTTTGCAAATCCAATAACACTTTGGCATAATTGAAATCTGCATCTTCGGTAACGGTTTTATTGAAACTTGTTTTTCTAGCTTGATCGAATGCCCCTAAAGCATAATTTGGATTATTGGCTTTCAAATAACTAATTCCTAAAATATAAGCGGCGTACTGTCCTAGCGTATCTCCTTTGGCTGCTACATTTTTTAATTGTTCACTGGCGAGTGCAAATTGGTCTGTTTTATATAAACTATAACCATAACGATAGGCAATGGTTGGAGGCATTCCTTGCGACTTATAGTTTTTATAAATGGTATAATAATTTTCAGCTTTTACGTAGTTAGCTTGTTGAAAATATACTTCTGCACTTAATAAAGCTACATCGTCTAATTTCTTTCCTGAATTTTTCTCTCTTAACAAAGGCTCAGTATAAGCCAACATTTCTGTATATTTTCCTTGGCGGTAATAACTATGAGCCAACCAACTTGGAATTTCTGAGAAGTACGCCGTAGAAAGTTCTGCTTGTTTAAAATCAAAAATGGCTTCTTCATATTTTTTATCACGGAAATTGATAATTCCTGAATAATAAGAAGCTGAGGAAGCATAAGCACCTTGTCCGCCTTTGATGGCACTAAAAATATTTAATGCTTCTCTGTAATTTTGAAGCGTAAAATGTGAAATTCCTAAACGATACTGAGCTTCTTCGTTTGATCTCGGACTTTTCGATAAGTAATCTACTGCACGTGCATAATCGCCTTGGTCATAAAAGTAATTTCCAATCTCGGTAAAAAGCGTTGCCGCAATAGGATGTTCAGGGTAATTTCTAACAAATCTGCTGGCTAATAATTCAGTATCCGAATAATTCAAATACAAACTGCATTTCACTAAATAATATTCTGCCCACACTTTGTTGGCATCTTCTTTTTCCAAAAAGGTTCTGTCTGCTTCAAGGTATTGTGCTAGTTCTGCTCTACAGGCTTCATAATTCTTCGATTCAAAATGTTCTCGTCCATTTCTAAAATGTACAGAAATATCTGAATAGCTTAAAGTGCTTTGTGCCAAAGTTGTTGTCTGGAAAGCAATTGTTGAAGTAAGAAGTGTTGAGATTACTAACGAAGTTAATCTTTTCATTAGAGATGATTTTTAGGGTGTTTAATCTATCAGAAAATGTAAATGTGATTATTTTTAGATAGAAAATAATTTGTTAAACAAGCTATGGATTATTACTTTTGACATTTGTGAAAAGTCTTTAATGCTTGCTTATACTGAATTGGAAAGCAAATTTAGAAAGTCACCAAGCATTTTTCACAGCAAAGTATTATTTAATTTTAAAACGTTCATAACAAACATTAAATTATGAAAAAAAAATCAATATTAGCCGTATTTCTACTCATTTGCCAATTTCTGAGGGCTCAGAACCCCATAAGTCAGCCTAAAATTGAGTACACACTTTCCATGGAACAACCTCAAACGCATTACTTTGATGTAAACCTGAAAGTGTCTAATCTTGACATCAAAACAAAAACTCAAGGTTATATTGATTTCAAAATGGCTGTTTGGACACCCGGTTCATACCTTGTTCGTGAGTATGCCAAAAACGTAGAAACTGTAAAAGCTTCTAACAAAACGAATGCTTTAAAATTAGATAAAATCAATAAAAATACTTGGCGAGTTCAAATCGATAAAAACACTAATGAGGTAAATATTTCCTATAAAGTATATGCTTATGAGTTATCAGTTAGAACATCTTTCTTAGATGATACTCATGGTTATTTGAACCCTGCAAGTGTATTCTTATACGTTAATGCTTGGAAACAAGTTCCTTCAACGCTCATAATTAAGCCTTTTCAAGGCTGGAATACCGTTTCTACTGGCTTAAAAAACATTGGTACTTTTACTTATCAAGCTGAAAATCTTGATATTTTGATTGATTCTCCTATCGAAATTGGAACACAAAAAGTACTTTCATTTGATTTGAATGGAGTTCCTCATAAAATTGCAATGTATGGTGAAGCTAAATTTGATGATGCCAAAGTAACTGCTGATTTCAAAAAAGTATGCGAGGCTGCTTTGTCAGTAGTAGGCGAACATCCATGTAAAGATTATACTTTCTTGATTCACAATTTAACTGCAGGTGGCGGTGGATTAGAACACTTAAACTCAACCACTTGCCAAACTTCAAGAAGTAGTTATGCTGACCCAAAACGTTACCAAAGTTTATTGAGTTTGGTAGCTCATGAATATTTCCACTTATGGAATGTAAAACGTATTCGTCCAAAAGCACTTGGTCCATTCGACTACGAGAACGAGAACTATACACACATGTTGTGGTTCTCGGAAGGTTGTACAAGTTTCTACCAAAGTTATATTTTGCGTAGAGCGAATATTCAAAGTGTAGAAGATTATATTAATACTTATGCGGCTGAAATTAACACGATTGAAAATCAGCCTGGCAACAAAGTACAATCTGTAACAGAATCTAGTTGGGATGCTTGGATAAAATATTATCGCCCGAACGAAAATTCAAAAAACAGTACTGTTTCATATTATGACAAAGGTGCTGTATTGGGCGGAGTATTGAACCTTATTATTTTACAATCGACTAAAGGTGCCAAAAATCTTGATGATGTAATGAGAGCTTTGTACAATGAATATTACAAAAAACAAGGTAGAGGTTTTACTGATGAAGAATTCCAGAAAACAGTTGAAACAATTGCTGGAAAAAGTATGAATGATTTCTTTCAAAAATATATTTTCGGAACGGAAACAATTCCATATAATACTTACTTAGAAGCAGTTGGAATGAATTTAGTGGATAAAAACACTGATAAAAACGAGCCTTTTCTAGGTGCAGAATTTAGCAGAACTGCCAATTTAAAAATTACAGGTGTAATCAAAGATTCTCCAGCTTATATCAATGGATTGAACGTGGGTGATGACATTCTTCAAATCGACGGACAAGCTGTTACTAAAAATGAGGATGTTTTGAAAGCAGTGAGTAACAAAAAAATTGGAGAAGTATTGACCGTTAAAGTAAAACGTGATGGTTTAGAAAAAACATATCCGATTACCATTCTGAGAAATCCTAACAAAAATTTCGTGATTGAACCTTTGGCAAATCAAAGCCCAGCCCAACAAGCACTTTATAAAAAATGGTTATTTTTATAAGATAATTTAATAGTATTTCCACAAAAAAAGGCTTCTTGTTCAAAACAGGAAGCCTTTTTTGTGGAAAAATCATTTGAGATTCCCGAATCACAAAATATGTCATTGATGACACTTTTTATCTCTTCAGAATCACAAAATAGGTCTTCGATGACACTTTACATCTCTTCCGAATCACAAATTATGTCTTCGATGACACTTTTCATCTCTTCGGAATCACAAATTATGTCTTCGATGACACTTTTTATCTCTTCAGAATCACAAAATAGGTCTTCGATGACACTTTTTATCTCTTCAGAATCACAAAATAGGTCTTCGATGACACTTTATATCTCTTCCGAATCACAAATTATGTCTTCGATGACACTTTTTATCTCTTCCGAATCACAAATTATGTCTCCGATGACACTTTTTATCTCTTCCGAATCACAAATTATGTCTCCGATGACAATTTATATCTCTTCGGAATCACTAAATATCTCTCCGTTAAAATCAAAACATGAGTCATCCCGAATTTTTTCTTAGAATAGTGAGGTTTAGGACGATTTTAGAGGTTTTTTTATTTATTATTGTACAATCCTTACTTTTCTTGTCTTGAAACAAGAAAAGTAACAAAAGAAATTCAAGAATTCCTAAACTCGCTTCGCTCAAACAGTAGGAATTCGTTGCCCATCAATCATAAAAAAGCGGTCGAAATTAGTTTTTTGACCGCTTTTTTGTGATTTTAAAATTAGGAATGACTCATGTTTGGCAATAAAAATCTATTTCGCTATCCTGAGAATTTCTCAGTAATCACCCATCAATTCACCTAAATCTTGATACATTTCTTTAAAACGAGTAATTATTTTTTCGATAAATTCTTCGTTCACCATTTCCCGAATTTCGTCTTCTGAAACATCCATTTCTGAAATTTTATAGACTTGTTCCAAATCTGGAGTTTCAAATTTTACAAAAAACTTTGAATTCCATTTGTATAATGAAATTTTCAAATCAGGACTAGAACCTTTCAACTCGCCAATAAAGTACATATCAGATAAATTTAAATTGTGTGAATTAAGCTACTACGTCTTCAATAATTGTAATTTTTTGAATTGTATCACCTTGACGAATTGAATCTATTACGTCTAAACCTTCAACTACTTTACCAAAACAAGTATGATTACGGTCTAGGTGAGCAGTATTTTTACGGCTATGGCAGATAAAAAACTGAGAACCACCAGTATTTCTTCCACGGTGAGCCATCGATAAAATGCCACGGTCATGGTATTGATTATTTCCAGTTAATTCACAAGGAATAGTATAACCAGGGCCACCGCCACCAGTACCAGTTGGGTCTCCACCTTGAATAACGAAATCAGGTAAAACTCTATGAAATGTTACGCCATCGTAAAATCCACTTTTTGATAAATCAACAAAGTTTTTAACATGAATTGGAGCATCTTGCTCGTAAAATTCTATCACCATTAAACCTTTGTCGGTTAGCATTTCAGCTTTAATCATTGTAATATTTTTTTAAGTTAAAATAAAGGCAGAGAACTGCCCCCACAAAATTAGAAACAAAAGCGTTAAAGTCATAGTTTCAAAATCAGTCTTCCAAATTTTTCAAAAAACAATTGAAAATAATTAGCATGAGTCGTTCTCAACAATTTGTAGTAATTTTGAAACCGAAATTGAATGTAAAAAATGCAATTCAACAATTAAATATACTCTTGTCAAAACAAACACATAAATATTAGTGAAAAATAAAATAATCCTATTCATACTCTCTTGCGTGATTTTTTTATCTTGCGGAGCTGATAAAAAAGAAGAAGCCATCAAATTCTTTCAAAGAGGGAATTATAAATTAAAAGATAAAGAGTATCAAGAAGCCATTCATTGGTTCGATGAAGCCATTATTCAAAATCCAGATTTTGCAGATGCTTTTAATAACAGAGCTTTGGCTTATCAGAAATTAGATAAACTAGACGAAGCTTTGGCAGATTTAGATAAAGCCATTGAACTTGATAAAAAGTACTGGGAAGCTTATTATAATCGTTCAGAAATATTTTTTCAGAAAGGCGATTTTCAAAACAGCTTGGTAGATTTAGAGAAAATAGCTGTTCCCTTTAAAGATTCCTCTTTTTACTTTGTGAGTTTAGGAAACGTAAAAGTACAACTAAACAACTCATCAGGTGCAACAGCAGATTATGAGAAAGCATTAAGAATCAATCCTAAAAATGCTGAAGCATATTCAAATCATGGTTTTATTTACTTTGAAAATAAGCAGTATGATTTAGCGAAGAAAGATTTTCAACAGGCAATCGCAATTAATCCAAAACAAGATTTTGCTTTAAATAATCTTGCTTTTATACTTTCTGAAGAACAAAAGTTTCAAGAAGCAAAGGTTTATTCAGAACAAGCTATTGCCCAAAAACCAACAGATGCCATTTATTTGAATAACTATGGCAATATTTTATTACAACTAGGGAAATTAGAACAAGCAAAAGAAACCTTGGAACGCTCGTTGAGGATTAACCCCGAAAACGCTTATACACTGAGGAATTTAGGATATTATTTTAGAAAAATTGGGAAAGAAACCGAAGCTCAAGCCAAATTCTCCGAAGCCAAAAAGCTTGACAACAGTATAGAAATTAAATAACAAAAAAGACTTTATGATGTGCGTAAAGTCTTTTTTGTTATACATTAATCAGAAAAACCAGCCTTAAATTGTTTGAATATTTCTGTGTTGTAAACGCTATTGGTTTCAATCTCAAAAATTTTCGCTTTACCGTTAGGTTCAAGAAAAACTGTTGAAAAGGTATGAAATTCATCTACTGTTTTTGCATTAAAATAATCTATGTCAGCTTCAATAGCAGTTTTTTCAGCATTATAAGATTGAACCGTTTCAAAATAATCAGCTAATTCAGCTTGTTTACTTGGTCCATCTATCATTCTAAAAATTCCACCACCATGATTGTTGATTAAAATAATACGCAGATTATTAGGAACATAACGATTCCAAAGAGCATTTCTGTCGTAAAAGAAAGCTAAGTCTCCAATTAATAAATAAACTAATTTATCTGTACTCAAAGCAGCACCCAAAGCAGTACTTACACAACCATCTATTCCACTTGTTCCTCTATTAGCAAATACTTCTATCTTTTTATTATAATCTGTTCCAATATAATTTGCATAACGTACCGACATAGAGTTCGCTAAATGCAATTGACTATCGGCTGGCAAGGCATCAAATAATTTCTTAATCGCATAAAACTCATTGAGTTGCTTTTTATGAAAATCAGCTAAAAAGAAATGTTCAAGATAACTTTTAGCTTTCATATTATTCTTTTTCCATTCCTCTAAATAGCTCCCATCTCTTTCCTCATCATCTCCGTTTCTAAATTGTTCAAAATCTACATCCTCAAGTAATTTTTCAAAAAAGTACTGAGGCTGCACAGGAATTACTTTCGTCAAAGATTGAAAAGTATCAATCAAGTGATTATCAAGACTTAAATGCCAATGCTCAATAGCTTTATTTTTCCTCAAAAATGTTTTGAAGCTTTTTGAAATAAAGGATTTCCCAAAAGTAATTAAGAGTTCTGGTTTTAAGTTTTCAATATCTTGATTGAGAAAAATATCGTGATGAGAAATTGAATCAAACTTTAAATTAGCGATTGCATCACCTAGTACGGGGAAATTAAATTCCTCTTGTAGTTTCTGTAAAACGGCTGTTAAAGCTGGGTCATATTCATGTTGTCCTCCAGCAATTAGTACTTTTTCGTATTGTTCAATATTTTGTAAAAGAGTAGCCCAAATTTCTTTTGAAAGCGTATTTTCTGTATTTAATCTTTCAATAACTCTGACGTTTTTATCAAAATTAATTTGCTCATTTTCAGCAGGATAAAAAGGTTCTCTGAGCGGAATATTAATATGAACTGGACCTTTCGGGAAAGTATCCGCCAAATTAATAGCATGATTTACAGTACGTTCAATATGCCAAATTGCATCAGGATGACTATAGTCAGCTCCTAATTCAAAACTTTGTTTTACATGTTTTCCAAAAATATCTGTTTGATAAATCGTTTGTCCATCATGTTGATGAATCCACTCTTTGGGTCTATCCGCAGTAAGAATAATTAGTGGGATTTCTTGGAAAAAAGCTTCTGCAACGGCTGGAGCATAATTATAAGCTGCCGAACCAGAAGTACAACAAATTGAAACAGGCTTTTTAAGGTTTTGTGCCATTCCCATGGCAATGAAAGCGGCCGAACGTTCGTCAGAAATTGATAGTGTTTTAATATCTGGATGACGAACAAAAGCAATCGTCAACGGAGCATTTCGTGAACCGGGTGAAATGATGGCATGATTAACACCTTTTCTCGAAAGAATTTCTACAAGATTTACTATGGGTTGTAAAAGCATAGATATTTACAGATTGGTAAACACTCAAAAAGACAAAAAAAGAAAAAAGCGTAACCAATTGAATTTCAATTAATTACGCTTTAAATATGTAGCGGGAAGCAGGATCGAACTGCCGACCTTAGGGTTATGAATCCTACGCTCTAACCATCTGAGCTATCCCGCTGTCGTATTGTGGTGCAAAATTAGCACTTTTGTATTCAAATGCAAAGTGATTTGACAAATACTTTCATTTTTTATTGAAAATATTTTTTTCTTTTAATCATTTATCAATCAATATTCATTATAAATAATTGAATATCAATAAGGAAAGCAAACGCTATTTTAAACAAAAAAAAAGTAAATTTTTTGAAATTAAAAAAAAAGCTTGCGTATTTCTCTAACATTTATACCTTTGCCAAAACAGAGTTTCGGTAGTCAATTACTCGACCCCTATCTCCTTAAATTATGGAGACGAGTAATTTAGTGATTTCAATACCTTTAAATGTTAGGATTATGAGCAAACATAAATTTATTGTAGAATTTGAATTGAGAGCCTCTCCTAAGGTACTTTTTCCTTACATCAGCTCGGCATCTGGCTTACAACAGTGGTTTGCAGAGAAAGTCACATTGAAAGACAGTTCAACTTTCGATTTCTCTTGGGATGGAGATAGCCATATTGCAAAGCTTTCGCAACTGAGGTTAAATAAATCAGCAAAATTTGATTTTTTACCTAGCAGTCCTGAAGACAAAGACCATAATTATATCGAATTCAAGATGGATGTAAGTGATTTAACAGGCTCTACTTACTTAAAAATTGTTGATTACTCTGACAATTTTGATGAGAATGAATTAACTGAGTTATGGGAAGATTTAATCTATAAGCTCAAAGAAATTGTTGGCAATTAAGCTTATTTAACAAGCGTTTCAACTCAAAAATATTTAATTTTGCGTTTCTTTGAACAGACGCACACAACGCTCGTGTTTCATTTGATGAAATACGAGCGTTTTAATTATAGAATATGATTAAGAAACTTGATAAACTTATTATAAAAGCCTTCTGGCAACCTTTTATTTTAACATTAGCTGTTGTCATTTTCATTTTTTTGATGAGGCTTATCTTAGTGTATTTCGCTGACCTTTTCGGTAAAGATTTAGGTGTTGAGGTATATTTCGAGCTTTTTTTCTACTTTAGTCTCATCACAATTCCCATCGCTTTACCCTTGGCAATGCTGCTTTCTACATTGATGACTTATGGAAAACTTGGTGAATTTTTTGAACTAACAGCAATCAAAAGTGCTGGCATTTCCATTACTCGTGCCATGCAACCCATGTTTGTCATTGCTGTATTCATTAGCCTTTTTGCATTTTGGTTTAATAATGTGGCTTTACCTTGGGCAAATCTAAAAGGTTACAGATTACTCTATGACATCAAAACCACAAAAACTACATTAAATATCAAAGAAGGTATTTTTTATAATGATTTGCCTGGATACAGTATTAAAGTTTCAAAAAAATATGCTGATAATAAAACCTTAAAAAATATTGTCATCTTCGACCACACGAAAAATGATGGCAACAAACATCTAACCTTGGCAGATTCTGCATTGATGTACACCATCATGGATAAACAATACTTAATTTTCGAACTTTTTAATGGTAATGATTATGTAGAAGATGCAGACAAAACGAGTAATACTGACCAGACGGATATGGTAGCTCATGCTTTTACAAAAAGTAAAGTTGTGATGAGTTTAGCTGCCTTTGACATGCACAAAACCGAGGAAGAACAATTTAAGCATTACCAAATGATGAGGAGTTATGATGAATTAGCCAAAGATGCTGATTCACTCAAAAGAGATTATAATAGAATCAAAGATAATTTCTATGATAATGCTCGTTCATATTATCTTTTTGAAATGAATAAATTACCACTTCCACTAACGCCTGAGCAAAAGAAACTGAAAAAAATGAAGATGAGTAGTTTGGATTCACTTATTAAAAAAAGAGATAATAGAACTGCCAATCCATATCAAGTACTAGATTTTGCGATTTCCCAAACTAATAATGTATTAAGTTTTGCTGAAAGTAACGTCTCTTCCTTAAAGTCAAAAGATGAAGATCTCAGAAAGACTAATCTTGAATGGCATCATAAATTCACCAATGCTATTGCAGTTTTTGTGATGTTTTTAATTGGTGCTCCATTGGGCGGAATTATTAAAAAAGGTGGTTTCGGTTTACCTGTAGTTATTGCTATTGTATTCTTTATTTTAATGTATGTAATGACACAGCAAGGAGATAAAGCAGCTAAAGAAAGTAGAGTAATTGTACAAATTGGTGCTTGGCTTTCAAATACGGTACTGTTTCTTATAGGTTTATACTTTCTTAACAAAGCTAAAAACGATTCTCGCCTTTTTGAGAGCGATGCTTACATTGTTTACTTCAATCAAGCCAAAGAAAGCTTCAAAAAACTAAAGTTTTCAAAGAGATTCTTTAATAATTAAGGTTTAGATTTGCTATTAGCTAAAAAAAACGTTAATTTTGCACGTTTTCATATTATATAACAATTTAAAACTGGTTGAAGATGTATTTAACTTCAGAAGTAAAGCAGGGGATTTTCGAATCTCGTGGACATGAGAAGTCAAAAATTGATACTGGTTCTGCAGAGTCGCAAATCGCTTTGTTTACTTTCAGAATCTCTCATTTGACAGAACACTTAAAGAAAAACAAAAAGGATCACTCTACTCGTATGGGTCTTTTGAAGTTGGTTGGTAAACGTAGAAGCTTGTTAGATTACTTAATCAAAACAGATATTACTCGTTACCGTGCTATCATTGCTGAACTAGGCATTAGAAAGTAATTTTCTTTCAAAGCAGGGAATCTTAACAAAGATTCCCTGCTTACATTTCCTCTCTTTGGGTACTCGTCAATTTTTTGTGGTTCGTCAGTAAAGTATTTTCTCTAGACAATTTAACGATAAATTGAACATTGACGAACAGAGAATTTGCGAATCAACATCCAACAAAAACCTTGTTCGATACGTTAAACTGTTAATCCAACAAGGTAATTAATCAAAATATATGTCTTTTAACGTAATTACGAAGAAAATAATAATGCCCGATGGCAAAGAAATTACCATCGAAACAGGTAAACTCGCAAAACAGGCAGATGGGTCTGTGGTCGTGAGAAGCGGAAACATGATGCTTTTGGCAACTGTGGTATCAAGCCCAACAGCCAAAGAAGGAACTGATTTTTTACCATTATCAGTTGATTACCAAGAAAAATTCGCCTCTGCTGGAAAAATCCCTGGAGGTTTTTTACGCCGTGAATCTAGACTTTCTGATTATGAAATTTTAGTGAGTCGTTTAGTAGATAGAGCTTTACGCCCTACTTTCCCTTCAGATTATCACGCTGATACACAAGTAATGATTACGATGATTTCTGCTGATTCAGAAATCACTCCTGATGCTTTTGCAGGTTTGGCGGCAGCAGCTTGTTTAGCAGTATCAGATATTCCATTCAATGGTCCAATTTCAGAAGTACGTGTAGCGAAAATCAACGGAGAATTCATTGTTAACCCTCTTTCATCACAAATCGCCAATGCTGAATTAGAATTATTAGTTGCAGCAAACGTAAACGATATTTTGATGGTAGAAGGTGAAGGAAATGAAATTTCTGAAACTGATATGCTTGCGGCTTTGAAAATTGCCCATGATGCTATTAGAATTCAATGTGCTGCTTTGATTGAATTAACTGCTGAAACTGGTAAAACAGAAAAGCGTGTTTACAATCACGAAACACATGATGAAGAATTGAAGAAATTCCTTTGGGATACTTATTTTACTAAATTTTATGATGCAGTAAAATTAGCGAACCCAAGTAAAAATGGCAGAAAAGAATCATTCAAAGCAATTGAAGAAGAATATTTCACTTCATTGCCAGAAGATAATACTGTTAATAAAACTTTAGCAAAATGGTATTTCCACGACATCGAAAAAGAGGCGGCTCGTCAATTAGTATTGAACGAACGTTATCGTTTAGATGGTCGTAAATTAGACGAAATTCGTCAAATTACTTGCGAAGTTGACTATTTACCTTCTCCACACGGTTCAGCAGTATTTACTCGTGGTGAAACTCAATCACTTACAACAGTAACATTAGGAACGAAATTAGATGAACAAATCGTTGATCAAGCGATGACGTCTGGGTATAACCGTTTTATGTTACACTACAACTTCCCAGGTTTCTCTACAGGTGAAGTTAGACCAAACAGAGGCCCAGGTCGTCGTGAAATCGGTCATGGTAACTTAGCGATGCGTGCTATCAAAAAAGTTTTACCTGCTGATGTTGATAATCCATATACAATTCGTGTAGTTTCTGATATTTTAGAATCAAATGGTTCTTCGTCAATGGCTACTGTTTGTGCTGGCACTTTAGCCTTGATGGATGCTGGTGTGAAAATCAAAGCACCTGTTTCTGGTATTGCAATGGGTTTGATTTCTGACCCTAAAACTGGTAAATATGCAGTCCTTTCTGATATTTTAGGTGATGAAGATCATTTAGGAGATATGGACTTCAAAGTAACTGGTACTGAAAATGGTATCACAGCTTGTCAAATGGATATTAAAGTTGACGGACTTTCTTATGAAGTATTGGCAGAAGCTTTGGATCAAGCAAAACGTGGTCGTTTACACATTTTGGGTAAAATGAAAGAAGCTATCGAAACTACGAGAGCTGAAATGAAACCACATACTCCAAGAGCAATGGTTATTAAAATCTTGAAAGACCAAATTGGTTCTGTAATCGGGCCAGGAGGTAAAATCGTTCAAGATATTCAAAAACAATCTGGAGCAACTGTTACAATTGAAGAAAAACCAGACGGTGGTTATGTTTCTATTTTCTCTGCCAACAAAGAGTCAATGGATAAAGCTGTTGCAATGGTTAAAGGAATTGTAATGATTCCAGAAGAAGGAGAAGTTTACGATGGTATTGTAAAATCAATTATGCCATTTGGTGCATTTGTTGAATTCTTACCTGGCAAAGATGGTTTATTACACATCTCTGAAATTAAATGGGAACGTTTAGAAACAGTAGAAGGTGTATTACAAATTGGCGAACAAGTAAAAGTAAAATTGATTGAAGTGGATAAGAAAACTGGAAAGTTCCGTTTATCACGTAAAGCTCTTTTACCAAAACCAGAAAAGAATTAGAACAAATCCGAATTTTATTACGTTCTCTTGATAACGCATTAAAAATATATTTTACCAAACGATTATATTTTGAAGATTTCGTCTTTATATAATTGTTTGGTTTTTACCATTTGGATTTGTTAACCATTTTAAAAATATAACAAGTATAATATGAGACAGCTAAAAATTAGTAAGCAAATTACTAACAGAGAGAGTCAATCACTTGATAAATATTTACAAGAGATTGGTAAGGTGGATTTATTGACACCAGAGGAGGAGGTTATTTTAGCTCAGAAAATTCGTGACGGGGATCAACTTTCATTAGAAAGACTAACGAAGGCAAACCTTCGTTTTGTGGTATCCGTAGCAAAACAATATCAAAATCAAGGGCTTAGCTTAGGCGACTTAATTAACGAAGGTAATTTAGGTTTGATTAAAGCTGCTCAACGTTTTGATGAAACTCGTGGTTTTAAATTTATCTCTTACGCTGTTTGGTGGATTCGTCAATCTATTTTGCAAGCTTTAGCTGAGCAATCTCGTATTGTACGTTTACCTTTGAACCGTGTGGGTTCATTAAATAAAATTTCTAAAACTTTTTCTGAATTAGAGCAGAAGTTCGAGCGTGAGCCAACTCCTGAAGAATTAGCAGAAGTATTAGAAATCTCTACTGGTGAAGTTGTTGATACATTAAAAATTTCGGGTCGTCACGTTTCGATGGATGCACCATTCGTACAAGGTGAAGAAAATTCATTGTTGGACGTTTTGGAAAATGACGGTGAGGACAAACCAGATTCAGGATTAATTAATGATTCACTTCGTCGTGAAGTACAAAGAGCTTTATCTACTTTAACACAACGTGAAGCAGATGTGGTTACTTTATATTTCGGATTGAACGGAGAACACGCTATGACATTAGAAGAAATTGGAGAAAAATTCAATTTGACTCGTGAACGTGTTCGTCAAATCAAAGAAAAAGCGATTCGTCGTTTGAGACATACTTCAAGAAGTAAAGCGTTGAAAACTTATCTTGGGTAGTTTTTACACTTTTGGATTTAGGACTGGAGGACTTAATGACTTTAAGATTTTATTCTTTGAGTTATTAAGTCCTTTTAGTTTTTTAAGTCTTTTCAAGTCTTAAAGTCACTAAGTCCTCCAATCTTCAAGTCCTACAGTCTTTAAGTCCTTTAGTCTTTTTTATACCTAACCACCTCAACCCCAAATTTCTTTAGAAACTCCACTCCTTCGTCTTTTGGAATTCCTTTGTATTCAGCATAAGAATTTAGGTAAACAACTTTGGCAACTTTCATGGTAAAAATTACTCTTGCACAAGCAATGCAAGGAGAAAGGGTTACATAAATAGTTGAACCTTCAATACTTGAACCATTTTTTACTGCATAAAGTATAGCATTTTGCTCTGCATGCAATGCTAAAGAACAACTTCCTTTTGAGTCTCTCTCACAGCCTTCAACCGGAAATTCTACATCACAGTTATGTGTTTCAGCGGGTGGACCGTTATAACCAATCGAAATAATCCTAGTATCTTTTGTAAGTACCGCTCCTACTTGAGCTTTCACACAGTGTGAACGTTTGGCAAGATTAACAGCCAAATCCATAAAAATATCATCAAAAGCAGGTTTCTGCATTCTTTTTGAGTTTATGAGTTTAAAGTTGATGAGTTTATGAGTTGATGTGTTTATGAGTAGTTTTTTTACTCATAAACTCATACACTTTAAACTCATAAACTATTAATGATGTACTCCGCCGTCGCCATGAACGTGACCGTGGTCTAATTCAGATTGCGTAGCTTCTCTAACCGCAACGATAGTTCCTTTGAAAAACATTTCTTTATCAACCAATGGGTGATTAAAATCCATTCTCACTAAGGTATCTTCTACAGCAATAATTTTTCCGTTTAAACGATTTCCAGCATCATCAGTCATTGGTAAAAAGTTTCCAACTTCTAACATCTCCTCTACATATTCGCCATCAACTTTAAAAATTTCTTTGGGTAATTCAACCACAGCCGATGGGTCGTATTCGCCGTAACCTTCTTCAGCAGGAATTGAAAACTCAAAAGTATCACCTGCTGAAAGTCCTTGAATTTTTTCTTCAAAAGCTTCTGGTAAACCACTTAAACCTTGAATAAAAACCATCGGGTCTTCTTGTTCTACGGTTTCAATTAAATCTTTTACGCCATCAGCATCCGTTACTGTTAGCTCGTATGTTAAGGTAACAACCTTTTCATTTGAAATTTGCATTGTACTAAGTTTTTTGATAGTGTTTTCGTTGAGGAAACCGTATTTGCCACAAACGTAAGGGTTTTTCCTTAACTTTATGGTCTCAGAACAATAAAAAAACCATAAAAGTTGAATTTTTTAGCACATACTTTTCTTTCTGGCGATGATGATGACATAAAAATCGGGAATTTGATGGGTGATTTTATCAAAGGAAATCTTGATAACGAACAAAATTCTTTGATAAATAAAGGCATCATAAATGGGATTATTTTACACAGAGCGATAGATTCTTTCACAGATATGCACCCAGTTGTCCGAAAAAGTATTCATCGACTTCAACCTAAGTATCATAAATGTGCAGGAATCATTGTTGATGTATTTTATGACCATCTCCTTGCCAAAAATTTCTCTGATTACTCTCTCATTTCCTTGCCTGTTTACAGTCAAAGCTTTTATCGTTTGATTCAAGAACGAAAAAATGAGATGCCCGTTAATATAGAAAGACTCATTCATTCGATGGTAACCCGTGATTGGTTCAATGGTTATGCTACATCCCAAGGAATTGAATGGTCTTTAAAAGGAATTTCACAAAGATTACGCTTTGTATCGGGCATAGAAAACGCCACAGAAGATTTAAAAAGAGATTATGATTTATATTTGGAAGAATTTAGGATTTTCTTTCCTGAACTCATTTCCTATTGCCAAGACATTTTAGCAAAACAACAAAATGCCAAAATCTAGTATTGAAGTTTTAAAAGAATTAAAGAAAAAACAATATGCACCACTGTATTTATTGCATGGTGACGAGCCTTATTATACCGAAAAAGTAGCTGATTATTTAGAAGAACATGCTTTAGGTACAGGCGATAAAAGCTTTAACCAATATATTTTATTTGGCAAAGATTTGAGCGTTCCTTCTTTGCTATCTTATGCTAAAAGCTTCCCAATGATGTCCGACAGACAGCTTATTTTGGTGAAAGAAGCACATGGAATTCAAGGATTAGAGCAAAAAGATATGCAAACAGCCCTTGAAAACTATGCTAAAAATCCACTTTCCTCCACGATTTTGGTACTGATGTTTAAAGATGCTGTCGATGAACGCAAAGCATGGGTGAAAGCTTTTGATAAATCTGGCGTTTTGATGCCTTCTAAAAAGCTTTATGATAATAAAATTCCAGATTGGATATTGGAGTATTGCCATGAACAAGGCTTGAAAATCAGTAGGAAAGCTATTGAAATGTTGATTGAAAACGTAGGAAACGATTTGAAACGTTTGGCTTCTGAAATCAATAAAATTGTGTTGAACCTACGAGTGGATGAAGAAATCAATGCACATGTGGTTGAAAAATTTGTGGGTATTAGTAAGGAATATAATTATTTTGAATTCCAGAAAGCATTGATTAACCGTGATGTGCTGAAAGCCAACCAAATTGTCAATTTCTTTGCTTCGAATCCGAAGGATAATCCACTTGCTCCTATCGTGATGATGCTGTTCAACTTTTTTACGAAAGTATTATTAACGCATGTTACAGCCGATAAAACAGAGAAAAATCTAGCATCAGTATTGGGTGTAAATCCTTTTTTTACAAAAGATTATACCTTAGCTGTAAGAAACTACAATCTTTCAAAGGTTATCCAGATTATTAATGAGATTAAGAAATTAGATTTAAAATCAAAAGGCGTTGAAAGTGGTTCTTTGAGCGATGGTGAAGCTTTAAGAGAAATGACTTTTAGAATTTTGCATTAAGAAGTTAATTAGTTGATAGTAAAGCCTATAAGGATTTCATTTAAAAGATTTCATCAACTGGTAATCATCAAAATCCTTATAGGTTTAATTTAAACACTCCTTTGGGTTAAAGAAATATCACTACTCGGAAAAGAAATATCACTACTCGGTGTCACATCCTAAAAAAGCTTGACAGTTTTAGTTAACTTTTACAGCGATGTCCTTATCGACCGAATCTTCTTTTAATACAACTTTAGTTTCTTCGTCTTTCGAGCAAAAGGATGAAGATTTCACTTATGAAGTGGCTTTTCGCCGCTGGTTAGTCCGAGAAATAGAGGAGCAGCGATTAACGCCTGCTCAAGCGATCGAACGTTTCAATTTCCATCCTAATAATGGTTATACCTTAATTCATAAATGGCG